>CAKVOU010000001.1 GCA_934796165.1 uncultured Eubacteriales bacterium
TACGGCATGCTGATCTATGACAAGAGCTTCACCGGAACGGTT
The DNA here is from genome assembly GCA_934796165.1 of uncultured Eubacteriales bacterium. Taxonomy (GTDB): domain Bacteria; phylum Bacillota; class Clostridia; order Oscillospirales; family CAG-272; genus CAKVOU01. The sequence continues at coordinate 43 of CAKVOU010000001.1, forward strand.
GCGATCAACGGCTACGGCGCGGCGATCGTGCTTGATAAGTACGGCGTGCTCGTGAAAATTTACGACGGCGCGAACATGGGCTTCTACACGGCAGACGGCAAGTCCACAGCACCCCTGACCTTCACGGCGGCAAACTATGCGACCGTTGCATTCAATGAACTGCAAGACGGCGAAACGCTGATCATCTTTGCAAACGACGGCGGCGCAAACGCAGGCCGTGCATTCGCGCTCGGTCTCCGCGGTGTCGGCGGCGCGAAGGCTTACTGCGGACTGACTGCGACCCTGACGGGCAAGACCTTTGATGTAAAGCCCGCGAACGACAAGACGCTGACCATCGACGACAAGACCTTCACGGCAGACGAAGGCAAGTGGCTGTACAACACCGAAATCGAAGCAAAGGATGCTCCCAAGTACGGCATGCTGATCTATGACAAGAGCTTCACCGGAACGGTTGCGATCAACGGCTACGGCGCGGCGATCGTGCTTGACAAGTACGGCGTGCTGGTCAAGATTTACGACGGCGCGAACATGGGCTTCTACACGGCAGACGGCAAGTCCACGGCCCCCCTGACCTTCACGGCGGCAAACTATGCGACCGTGGCGTTCAATGAACTGGGAGACGGCGAGACCCTGATCATCTTTGCAAACGACGGCGGCGCAAACGCAGGCCGAGCATTCGCGCTTGGTCTCCGCGGTGTGAACGGTGCAAAGGCTTACTGCGGACTGACCGCAACCCTGACGGGCTTTACCTTCGAAACCAAAGCGGAATAAAGTTTTCTCCCTTTCCCGGCACGCACGTGCCGGGAAAGGGAATCCCGGACGGTGTTTTCCGGAACCGGGACGGAGAGAGGAGATGGCTATTCAATGAAAAGAAAATGGCTCTGTATACTGGCGGCACTTCTTGCGGCGGTATTGCTTCCCATAGAGACCTTTGCCGCGTTTTCTCCGTCACTTCCGGAGAACCCGGCCTACAAACTCTCAAAAAACGGATTTGATTACTGGGAAGAGACCGTTCATGAAAACGGCAAACAGGCGCTGTTTTACGGCGCTTACAACGCGACCAAGCCGGACGCGGAATACGAATGGGTCATCCACAGTGTGAGGAGCGGCTCGGAAACCACGCTGTCCACGGTCATGGACATTGCGCTGGATTATGAAAAACAGACCGGCAGAAAAGTCATGCTTGCGTCCAACGGCGATTTCTTTTACGCCACGGGTGCCAATGTCGAGTCCTACGTCGCAGACGGCGTGGTCATCAGCAAGGGCGCGTTTGTGACCAAGCATTGCATTGGATTTGATAACAAGGGAAAGGTCGTCATCGGTCGGATGACCGAGGTGGAAAAACGCCTCATGGTCGTCCTTGATGGTGAGAAGACCTTCTTTGAAATAGAACAGGAAAACAGGGAACCGGGGGAGAACGGAATCGCCGTTTACACCACCCCGGGGACCTACACCGTCCGCGGGGCGGGGAAGTACATCATCGGCACGGATTCTTCGAATCTGACACAGTATCCCGTGTTCGGAACCTCCCGCCGGATGGCGACGGGGACCGTCACAAACGACGATTCCTTCACCCTCAAGAGCGGACAGTTCGCCGTGGTGGTGCGCGGAGAGAAGGCGCAGTTCTTCTTCGATCACGTGCTTTACGGCGTGGAGGTCAATCTGGTGGAAATCCCTGCGGGCGAATTTGCCGGATGCCGCTATGTGGTCGGCGGATACGACATTCTCGTGAATGACGGGAAGGTGAACTCCTCGTTCCACACGGACAATTTCGGCAACGTTGCCGCACCCCGCACGATCCTCGGCTTCAAGGAGGACGGAACCGCGTTTCTCTGTATGCTGGACGGCAGACAGGCGGGATACAGTGTGGGGCTGACGGTGGAAAAAGAGGCGGAGCTTGCCGCTGCACTCGGTGCGAAGTACGCATTGGAACTCGACGGCGGAGGCTCCACAACGGTGATCGTCCGGATCGACGACACCCTGACGCTCCGCAACAAGCCCTCCGACGGAAGTATGCGTAAGGTTTCCAACGCGGTGCTCCTGGTCGAAAAGGAAAAGGCACAGCCCGATCAACCCACGGAGACCGGGACCGACCGGGAAACCGAAACGTCCCCGTCCCCCGCGGAATCCGAAACCGGGACGGCTGGTACGGAAACAGCGGTTGACACCGGGGAGACCGCCGACACCGAGACGGATGCCGCTCCCACCGACCGGATGCATAACCGTATTTTGAATTTTGTCGTGACCGGAATCGTTGCGGCGGCGATTGTTGCCGGCGTTGTGTTGGTAATCAGAGGAAAACGAAAAGATAAACAGTGATCCGGGTCTTTACCCGAATTCCACATATACGGAGGTACCGAAATGAAAAAACACGTGCTGAAGCTCTTTTCTCTTGTGCTCGCCATCCTGATGCTGGCGACCCTGTTTGTTGCCTGCGGCGGCAAAAAGCCGAACGAGTACGAGATCAACTATGACATTGATCTTTCCAAGAAGCCCAAACTGAACGTGCTCATGCCGTATTCCGGCAGATCCATTCAGGACGTCAATTCCGACGCGACGGCGAAGCTCATTGAGGAGCTGACCGGCTATCAAGTGGAATACACCCAGCTTCCCGCGCTTGACGGCTCCAAAACGCTCAACAACGAGCTGATGGACAAGCGGAGCTATCAGGTCATGAAGCTGACCAAGGATCAGTTCAGCGACCTGGTCAAGGACGATATGCTGGTGGACATCACCGATGCGCTCAAGGTGTTCGCGCCCGACATCCTCGCCAACATTTCCGAGGAATCGTGGGATGTGGTGACGGTCAACGGCCGCATTTACGGTATCCCCGAACGCGCGTCCAGCGATAACATCGAAAACATGATCGTGTTCAATCAGGATCTCATGCTCCGGAACAACCTGGAGATTCCGACCACCCTTGCGGAGTTTGAGGAAGTGCTCCGGGTACTCACCGAAAAGATCGGCAGACCCGCCCTGACCTTTGACCGCTACACGCCCCTTGTATACACCATCTCCGCGGCGTTCGGCATCTATTCCGACTGGCAGGAGTACGAGGTGAACGGCGAGACGCAGGTGCTCTACTACATGAACGCGCCCCGCTATCAGGAGTACGTGGAATATATGCACAAGCTCTATGCGGCGGGCTACATTGATGTCGAAGTCGGCACCAATACCTCCGCCGACGCGATCAACAAGTTCACGAGCGGCGAGGCGGGCTGCTTCGCAGGCTCCCTCTGGAGTGTTCCGAGCATTGTTGCCGGCATGACGGCAAAGGGAACCATCACCTCGGTGGAAGCGTCCGGCACGCTGGAGAATTACCTCGGCTACCTGCGCTCTCTCAAGGAAAACGCATCCGATCCGGAGCGCGTATACCGTGCGAGCGGTTACACCTACATTTCCGCGATCCCGTTCTATGAAGCGGAAAACGCGGGCTATGCGCTTGACTGGATGAACTCCAAGATCAAGGATACCGAGGACGCGCACAACTTCCGCTCCATCGTGCTTGGCACGGAGGGCGTACACTGGACATACAGCGCGGCAGAGGGGTACCTGCCGATCGCGGCAAACTTCTCGGAAAAGGACGACGCAAGCTACTATCTGACCGGCTCCAACGAAACCAAGTACACCGAATACTGGAAGGCGCGTGTCCGCAAGCAGCCCGAGCTGTACCGCGCATGGTCGATCCTGATGGACAATGCGGACGCAGTCGGCGTTTACAACATCGTGGACTTCACGCCTCCCATCGAAGCCTATAACGCGAGCCGTTCCGCAATGGAGGAGTACGCGCAGGACCAGTTCTACATTATGATGAAGGACGGCACCGGCAAGATGTCCGAGTATCTGACCAAGCTCAATTCCCAGCAGGGCGGAACCAAAGCGACCGACGCGATCAACGCGTGGTATAAAACCTATCGGAAGTAATCAGCGCCAACAGAGGAGGGGGAAGCATGACCTCAACTTCAACACTCAAGGAAAAATTCAAAAAGCACCGGGCGCTTGTCCCGTTTGTAATCCCGGCGATGCTGTTCGCTCTCGTGTTCTCGTATCTGCCGATGATCGGTATCCTCATCGCATTCAAGGATAACCCGAATTTCGGCAGATACGACGCGATCGAGGCGTTCACCCGCGCCAACTGGACGCTGGATAACTTCCGGACGCTGTTTTCCGACCCGGAGATCCTGCGTTATGTCATCAACACGCTCATCATTTCCATTATGAAGATCGTGATCCTGTTCCCCCTGCCGGTCATCCTTGCGGTCATGATCTCGGAGGTCAGAAGCAAGCATTTCTCGAAATTCATTCAGGGCATCGTGTTCCTGCCGCACTTCTTTTCCTGGGTCGTCATTGTCGGTATCTTCAACAGCCTGTTCGGCATGTACGGACCGATCAATAATATCGGCGTGGCGCTCGGCGGCAGTCCGATCTACTTCATGGGAGATCCCTCGTGGTTCCGATGGCTGGTCGTCATCCTGTCCGGCTGGAAGGAGATCGGATACAGCTCCATCGTCTATATCGCCGCGATCTCCGCAATTGACCCCGCGCTTTACGAGGCGGCAAAGCTGGACGGCGCCTCCAAGTTCCGTCAGATCCGGAACATCACCATTCCGCTTATCATGCCGACCATCATCGTCATGCTCATCATCCGCGTCGGGTACCTGATGGACGCGGGCTTTGAACAGGTTTATGCCATGATCAACTCCTACACGAGAGAAACGGGCGAGATCATCGGTACCTACGTGTACCGATTGGGCCTTGGCACCGGCTCCCGCGATTACGGGCTTTCCACGGCAGTGGGACTTGTCAACGGACTGATTTCTCTCCTTCTGATCCTTGTGACCAACAAGATCTCCAAAAAGAAAATGGGAACGGGAATATGGTGATGGTATGAATAAAGAAATGAACAAACAAACGCGTACTGTAAAAAAGAAACCGAAGATGAAAATCCACGACAGCCCCGTATTCCATGTGATCAATACGGTGGTGCTGATCCTGACGGCATTCGTCTGCATCCTGCCGTTCATCAACGTGCTTGCCACGGCGTTTTCCACGGCAGGGCAGCAGATCAACTTCTGGCCGAAGGGCTTTACTTGGTTCAATTTCAAGACCGTCCTGACCGATGTCGGCTTCTGGCGTTCGCTCGGCGTGTCGCTCATGGTCACCGTCGTGGGAACGACCCTGTCGGTGCTGACCATGTACGCGGCGGCATATGCGCTCTCCAAGCCGGATTTTCCCATGCGCCGCGGCATTATGATTTTCTTCATTATTGTTATGATCTTCAGCGGCGGCATGGTGCCGAATTACATCGTCGTCAACGCACTGGGACTGACGCGGTCGCCATGGGCGCTGATCCTGCCGTCCGTCGTGCAGGTGTATAACCTCATCCTCATCAAGAGTTACTTGGAGGGCATCCCCAAGGAGCTGGAGGAATCGGCGAAGATCGACGGCGCGAACAACCTGCAGATTATGTTCCGCGTGATGATTCCCGCATCCATGCCGTGCGTTGCAAGCGTCAGCATGTTCACGGCGGTCACCTTCTGGAACAACTACACGAGCGCGCTTCTGTACCTCGGTACGGAAGAGAAGTGGTATCCGCTGTCGCTCTACATCCTCAACTATATCCAGAGCGACCCCGACGTGCTCAACCCGACGCTTGAAAATATTCAGAAGTCCAACATCGAAGCGGCAATGATCATCTTCAGCATTCTGCCGGTCCTCATGATCTATCCGCTCGTGCTCAAGTTCTTCACCAAGGGCGTCACGGTCGGAAGCGTAAAGGGATAAGGAGCGTATGATTGTAGCAATTGATCTGGGGGCGACCGGTATCAAGGTTGCTCCCTTTGACAAAACACGACTTGCCGCGGGGGCGGACCCGCGGATCGGACAGGTTCTGACGGTGCCGACGGACGCTTCCTCCGGAAAGGAGGGTATTGTCCGTGCGCTTGACCGCGCGGTTCGTCAGTACCTGAACGAGGAAACAGAGGGGCTTGCCGTCTCCACCGCCGGAAACACGGACACCGGGACCGCGACCATTACCTACGCAACGGGGAATCTTCCCGGCATGACGGGTTTTTCTTATGCGGAGTTTGCCCGCGGCTACGGGCTTCCCGTCAGCGCCATCAACGACGCGCACGCGGCACTGCTCGGCGAGCTGTACGACGGCGCGGCGCGGGAGTTTTCCGGGGCACGTGTCATTATGCTGACGCTCGGTTCGGGGGTCGGCGGGGCATACGCGGTCGAGGGCAGAATCGTGTCGGACGAGAAAAACGATTACGCCCGTTTCGGGCATATCTGTCTCATGCCGGGCGGGTTCCCCTGCACCTGCGGCAAGGTCGGATGTGCGGAAATGTATCTTTCCGGCAGAGCGATCCACCGGGACGCAAAGTCTGCGGGGATCGACGGGGACGATCTGTTTTTGCGGTGCCTTGCGGGCGATCCCCGGTGCGTCTCCTTTGCGGAGCAATTCCGCGAGCGGCTTGCCGCGCTCCTTGAGAAGATCCGTCCGGTCTGCCCGTATGATGTCTGCATCATCGGCGGCGGTGTCGCCGACTGGATGGGCGACGCGTTTCCGGAGCTTACCGGGGGACTGGGTGTTCCCGTCATCCGCGCGACGCTCGGCAACATGGCGGGCGTGTACGGCGCATTCCGGCATTACATCAGCGGAGAGGTGGTCTTATGAAGGATCAGATGAAGAATTACGCCGCGCCCATTGTTGTCGTCGGCGCGAGTCTCGGCGGAACGATCGCCGCATGGTCTGCCGCCAAAAACGGCGGCGGGCGGCGGGTCCTCCTCCTCGAATCCACCGACTGGATCGGCGGTCAGCTCACGTCTCAGGCTGTTCCGCCCGATGAGCACCGCTGGATCGGCGAGCAGGGCTGTACCGCTTCCTATCGCGAATACCGCCGGCAGATCCGTTCCCATTACCGGAACCTGCCCGGATTTTCCCCGAAGATTAAAATGAAGGAAGCATTCTGCCCGGCGGATTCCGAGGTCAGCCACCTGTCCCATCCGCCGAAGCTGGCGCTGGAAACGCTGGAGAAAATGCTTGCGCCCTACAAGGCAGACGGCACCCTTACGGTGCTCACCGGCGTGCGGTATCTTTCTGCCGAAGTGAGCGGCGACAGGATCCGTTCCGTCACCTGCGAAAAGGACGGCGAGCGGTTCACGGTCACGGGGGAGATGTTTCTTGACGGAACGGATACCGGCGAGCTGATCGCCCTTTGCGGGGCGGAATACCGCACCGGCGCGGAGAGCCGGGCGGAAACGGGGGAGACCCACGCTCCGGAGTTTGCCAACCCTGCCGATATGCAGCCGGTCACCTACACCGCGGCGATTGAAAACCGCAGGACCGGCGACTTCGTGATTCCCAAGCCCGACGGCTACGACGAGTTCCGCCGCCTCCGGATGCCGTATGATGACTATCCCGTGTTTTCCATGTTCGGTCCCGATTCCTCCACGGGTCGGGCAAAGCGCTTCGGTATGTTCGAGGGCGAGACGGACGAAAAGGGAAACGAGCTGTTCCCGCTCTTCAAGTACCGCCGGATCATCAATTCCGCGTATTTCACCGACGGAAGCGAGCCGTATGACGTGACGCTCGTCAACTGGCCGCAGAACGATTTCTTCCTCGGCAATCTCTTTGATTGCCCGGATGCATCGGAGAACGACCGCCTGGCGCGGCTCTTTACGCTTTCCTTTGTATATTGGCTCCAGACCGAGGCACCGCGCGCCGACGGAGGGAAGGGGTATCCGTATTTCCGCCTGGCGGGGGAGCACCTCGGCACCGCGGACGGGCTCAGCAAAGCCCCGTATATCCGCGAATCCCGCCGCATCCGGTCTTTGTTTACGGTGACGGAGGACATGGTGAAGAAGGGCGGCAATCCCGCGTTCCCCGACAGCGTCGGTGTCGGCAGTTACCCCATCGACCTGCACATCACGACCGCCACGCATACCTTCTTCTATGAACCGAGCGAGCGGTTCACCATTCCGCTCGGTGCGATGATCCCCGTGCGTATGAAGAATCTTCTCCCTGCCTGTAAGAACATCGGCACCACGCATCTGTCCGGCGGCTGTTACCGCCTCCACCCGGTGGAATGGAACATCGGCGAGGTCGCGGGTCTGCTTTCTTCGTTTGCCCTCTCGGAACACCTCGCTCCGTCCGAGGTACGGGAAAATCCCGCACAGTTTGCGCGGTTTGTCTCCCTGCTGGAAGCAAACGGCGTTCAGCGGTACTGGAAAGAATAACATCGGAATATCTGCCGGTTCAGCACAGCCGGAACGTCCGTTCGGACGTTCCGGCTGTTTGCGCGTTTTTGCATAGCGATAAAAATGTGATTGCAAAATTCACAATGTGATAACTGGAACATGCTTCCTGCCTGGTGGATCCAGGCTTTTCGAAAGCTTCCGAAAATTATATTTATATTCATTATTTGCACAGACAATCAGTGAATAACAAATAAATATACAGTTTTACGAATAAATAATCCGCCTGCGCATAACGGATAAATGATTGGAAACCTGCCGTAAATCTTCCGTTTGTGCAAAATTAACGACCATTTTGAATAATCTTCTTTCAAAAATATCAAATTTGGGGGTTGACAACCGGTCGGAATCATACTATACTACTAATAACAATTCCGATTCGTTTCCGCAACGCTGCGGAAGCGACGACATCTTTGTTTGTTTGCGTCAAGTGGCGCTTGCAATAGAAATAATTAGGGAGGAATCATACAAATGAAAAAGACTTTTGTCTCGATCATGGCAGGTCTGCTTGCCCTGATCATGGTCCTTTCCTTTGCAGCCTGTGGTACAAAACCGGGAGAAACCGGTACCACCGGCAGCAAAGAATCCACCACTGCCGGCAGCGAGTCCGGCACGGGCGAAGGACCGACCCGACCCGAGGTGACCCCGTTTGAAGGGGATTATACCTATCATGATGCGGTCGGCTCCATGCCGACCAACTGGAATGTACACACATACCAGGATGACACCAACTCTTATCCGCTGGACTTTATCACGATGGGTCTGTACGGCTTCTATTTCAACGATGATGTTCATCCGGTCGAAGGGAAAGAGAACTTCAAAGGCTATGTCATCCTTCCCGAAATGGCAGCAAGCGAGCCGGTTGACGTGACCGAGCAGATCAAGAAGGATCGTCCCGAGTTCAAGATCCCGGAGGGCGCGACCAAGGGTTACGCGTATACCATCGATCTGAACCCGAATGCAGTCTGGGAAGACGGCACCAAGATCAACGCAGACACCTACGTGTATTCCATGAAGAGATTGCTTGATCCCGAACTGATCAACTATCGCGCGGCGGACTATTACAGCTCGACGCTTTCCATTGCAGGCGCAAAGGCATATGCAAACCAGGGCAGATCCATTATCACTGCAATCGGTGTAACGACTTCTCAGTTTGTGGCAAACGGCGGCAATCCTGCCGATCTGTATGTTGACCTCTACAATTTCTATCAGATTCCTAATCCCGACGGTTCGAAAAATGCTTATTGGGTCTCCGTGACCGACGAGACGCCGATCCGTGACCCTGGTGTTCCGGAAGGCGAGGTTGGCGACTATGTGACGGCTAAAGAAGTTTACGAAAATTACCTGGCTCCCGGCGCTGCGTATGAAAGTGATGCTCCGTCTGTCCTTGGAACGAGCGAACACTTCCCTGTGGGCGTGTCCTTTGATTCCGTCGGTCTCTTCAAGAGCGGCGAGTACCAGATCACGCTGGTTTTTGACAAGTCGCTTGCAGGCTTCAACCTCCTGTACAGCCTGACGAGCAACTGGATCGTTTATGAGAGCCTCTATGAGAAGTGCCTCTCCAAGGTCGGCGACACTGATGCGTGGACGAGTACCTACTGCACCAGCCAGGCAACGACGATGTCCTACGGTCCTTATAAGATGGTTTCCTATCAGACCGATAAGTCCATGCGTTTTGAACGCAACGACAAGTGGTATGGTTACACCGATGGGGAGCACATTTACCGCGACCCGGAAGACGGAAAATACTACAATATGTATCAGACCACTGCGATCGACACACAGTATGTCAAGGAAGCATCGACCCGTAAGCTGATGTTCCTCAACGGACAGCTGATGGGATACGGTCTGCAGGCGGATGACTACGAAAAGTATCGTGGCAGCGAGTATTGCTACGCGACTCCGTTGGACACCATTTACTTCTTTATTTTCAACGGTCATTTTTCCGCGATTCAGCAGAGAGAAGCAAACGCGGGCTTTGACAAGACCAAGTTTGACCTCGAGACCATGACGCTGGAATCTTTCCGCCGCGCAATGGCAGTCACTTATGACAAGGACGCACTGTGTGCCGCAATTTCTCCCGCCCGTTCCGGCGGCTTCGGGCTCATCGGGTCGGCATATGTTTATGATCCCGATACCGGTGCGCTTTATCGTGACACCGACGAAGCAAAGCAGGCGCTTTGCGATTTCTACAGCGTGGATGTCAGCAAGTTCAACAGCCTCGACGAAGCTGTGGATTCCATCACCGGTTACGATCCCGTGAAGGCAAAGGAGCTTTTCACCAAGGCATTCAACGAAGCACTGGAAAAGGGTTATATCACCGATAACGACAAGGACGGCAAGTCTGATCAGACCATTGAGATCGAATATGCGGCAAAAGAGGTCAACGACTTCCTGACCAAGACGATCGATTACCTCAATGAAAAACTCTCGGCTGTGCTGGTCGGTACGCCGTTTGAGGGTAAAATCCGCTTCAAGCTCAGTGCACCTTACGGCGACGCATGGGTTGACAATCTGAGAAACGGTCTTTCCGATACGGCGCTTGCGGGCTGGATGGGTTCGCTTCTGAATCCGTTCGATCTGACGGACCTCTACACCAACCCCGCAAAGCAGTACGATGCAGAATGGTTCGATGCAAGCAAGGTGTCCCTTACCATTACGGTCCCCGTTGACGGTGCGGATACCGAACTGACCATGTCGCTGCAGCAGTGGTCCAAGGCACTCAACGGTGAGACCATTCAGATTGCCGGCAAGGGATACAACTTCGGCGACGGAATGGCGGATGTCAAGGTCAGATTGAAGATTCTTGCAAAGATTGAGACTGCTGTCCTGCAGACCTACAACTATCTGCCGATGCTTCAGGACGGTTCCATGGCTCTGCTTTCCAAGCAGGTTTACTACGTGGTCGAGGAGTACAATCCCATCCTGGGTCGTGGCGGTATCACGTATCTGAAATATAACTTTGACGACGCCGCTTGGGCAAAGTATGTAGCAGATCAGGGCGGCGTGCTGAACTACTGATCTCCCGTCTTTTGAATCGTAATTGCATTTTCATACCCCCGCCCGCCGTATGGCGGGCGGGGGTAAACGGGAAAACAGGGGACTTTTCCCGGAGCTGTTTTCCCATGATCCGTGCCGGGGGCAGATGTGCGCTCGGCTTATCCCTTTTTCCTGGCAAAATGTTGCCGTGCGGTCTCTTTCCGCTTCCCGCGCTATGCGGAAAGCGATTTCCCGAAGGACGGGACGCGTGGCTGAAATCGGAGGATTGCAATGCTGAAATATTCGCTCCAAAGAATACTTCTGATGCTACTGACCCTGTTCATTATTGTCCTGATTTGCTTTGTGCTGGTCAGAATGCTGCCTCTTCCCACGCTTCCGCAGGGTGACCCGCATACCGAGGTCATCGAAAAGTATCGGGAAGCGATGGGGTATAACAAGCCGTATCTGGTACAGTTCGGTCTGTTTCTCAAGGGAGTTTTCACGCGTTTTGACTGGGGCATCAGCGACAAATTGTACTTCGGACAGAATGTCGTTGACATTTTTATGTCCAAGCTGCCCGCAACCATGGCGGTCAACATCTTTTCCATCATTTTGAGTATTCCGATCGGGATTCTGCTCGGCATCTTTGCCGCGCTCAAAAAGAACACATGGATTGACCATACCATTTCCACGGTCACCATGCTGACCATTTCGGTCCCGTCGTTTGTATATGCGTTTCTGATCCAGTATTTCCTGTGCTTCAAGCTCGGGTGGTTTCCGTTTCTGATGGCAGGCGGTAACAATTATTTTTCGTGGGAAATGTTCCGCAGTATGCTCCCCGCCATCCTGTCGCTTTCCTTCGGTGTGATTGCCGGCTTTACCCGCACCACCCGCGCGGAACTGACCGAGGTCCTGACAAGTGAATTCATGCTGCTCGCCCGTACCAAGGGACTGACCAAGCGCCAGGCGACCGTCCGGCACGCGCTGCGCAACTGCATGGTCGTTGTGCTTCCGTCCATTTTCGGTGAATTCATCGGCATCCTGTCCGGCTCGCTGATTATTGAACAGATTTTTTCGGTTCCCGGCGTCGGTCAGCTTTACCTTAACTCCATCAACGCCCCCGATTATTCCATGTTCATGCTTCTGACCGTGTTCTATACGGTCATCGGTTTGCTCGCGGCAATTGTGGTTGACGTCAGTTACGGCTTTATCGATCCCCGTATCCGTATGGGATCAAAGAAATAACGGAGAAAGGAGCAACGAATATGGATCAGTCATACGAACACATCCCCGCGGAAATGTTTGAGCTTGCCAATCAGGACAGAGTGATCCACGATCAGAAGCTGGAAACCAAGTCGCGCGGATATTTTGCAGACGCATTTCTGCGGTTCAAAAAGAACAAATCCTCGGTGGTCGCCGCGATCATCATAGGGATTCTTATCCTGTTTGCCATTGTCGCCCCGATCATCTCTCCGTATTCCATCTCGGATAAGAATACGGTTTATCAGACCTACCCTCCGTTTGTCAAAGGAATTGCCGATCTGAATCTTGGATTTCTTGATGGTGGCGTTACCTACTCGAGTCAGAGTGAAAATCAGGTCCTGGCGCTCCGTGCAATTGGGTTGGAAACGGGCAAGGATCCGGTCATCAAGATCCTTGACACCAAGGTGGAGGAAGAGATTTACCGCGGTAAACCGAGGAAGGTATCCTATTATTCCGTGAAAGTTAACCGGTATTACGCAGTCGGAGTCCGGTATCAGAATCTGTCTTACGAAGAGTTCCAGAGTATTCAGGAGTGGCAGAACAAGACCGGTATTCAGGTCATCTACCCTTACGTGGATTCCAAGGACATCAAGAATATTACCGACAACGCGAACATCTGGTACAAGGTCAAGGATCAGCGCGGTACGCCCGCACTCGACTCCGACGGTAACCTTGTTCCCGCATACAGCAAGGATACCTCGCGCGCGGGTGCGGAATACAACAGCCTGCGTATCGCCGGCGACGACGGAAGCTATGCGTACAGCCGCGCAAAATCCGGTTCGGTGCAGTGCCGGATTGAATATTATGCTTACTACCAGTTCCTCAACGATACCGAGCCGATGTATCTGTTCGGGACCAATGTGATGGGGCAGGATCTCTTCTGTGCGATCGGAATCGGCGCGCGGTTTTCCCTCATCTTTGCGGTAATCGTCTCCGCAATCAACCTCACCATCGGCGCGATCTACGGCGCGGTGCAGGGTTACTACGGCGGCGTCATCGATATGGTCATGGACCGTATCACCGACGTGCTTTCCAATGTCCCCTTTATTGTGGTGACAACGCTGTTCCAGTTGCACCTTGCCGCCAAGGTCGGTATCGTTCCATCCTTCTTGTTCGCCTTCGTTCTGACGGGGTGGATCGGAATGTCGGCATTGACGAGGCAGCAGTTCTACCGCTTCAAGGGGCAGGAATATGTCCTTGCGGCACGAACGCTCGGCGCGTCCGACCGTCGCCTCATGTTCAAGCATATTTTCCCCAACTCGCTCGGCACCATCGTGACGAGCTGCGTGCTGGTCATCCCCGGTGTTATTTCGTCGGAAACCTCGCTGACCTACCTCGGCATCATCAATCTGTCCGATTTCGTGGGAACGAGTATCGGTACGCTCATGTCACAGGGTCAGTCTTCCATGACTACCTCGCCGCACGCGATGTTTTTCCCCGCGCTCTTTGTGTCGCTGCTTCTGATCTGCTTTAACCTGTTCGGTAACGGTCTGCGCGACGCATTCAATCCGTCTACGAGAGGAGTGGAAGACTGATGGAACCCCAGAAGAAATTATCCGTATCGGGACTGACCGTCTCCTTCCGCACCGCCGACGGGAAAGTGCAGGCGGTCAGAGGGATCGACTTTGACCTTCACAAGGGCGAAACGCTCGCCATTGTCGGCGAGTCCGGCTCCGGCAAATCCGTAACCTCCAAGGCGATCCTCGGGATTCTTGCGGGTAACTCGATCATCGAGGGCGGCGAGATTATTTATGACGGCAAGGATCTGCTCAAGATCAAAGAGGACGAGTTCCACAAGATCCGCGGCGACAAGATCGCCATGATCTTCCAGGACCCGATGTCCAGCCTCAACCCCATTGTCCGCGTGGGCAAGCAGCTCACCGAGGCGATGCTCCTCAAAGGGAAGGCAAGGCAGAAGGAGAGTCGGAACGCGTTCAACTCCACGCTTGCGCTTCTGAACAAAAAGATGATCGAAGCGCTTGCGCGGGATGACGCCACGCATGCCGAAAAGCTGACCGGAAAATGCCGCAATTTCGACAAGTTTGAATACAAGCATCTGGATCTGGAGCGGCGGTATCTGGCAGCATACGAAGCGGCAAACGACGCATCCTTTGATCTTTCCAACCTGATTTTCGAAATCGGGAAAAACGCGGCACGCGATCTGCATTACCGTCTGGCACGTGATATGAGCCTTGCCGGCAAGTCGATTGAGACGTATGTTGTCAAAAACCGGGCAGCGGAGCTGACGGAACTCATCAAAGAGGCGAAGACCGCTGTCAGGGCATATGACAAGGACGCGTCGGACACGCGCCTCGGCGAGGTGCTGACGGGGGTCAAGGAGATCCTCGACGAGGCACTTGCATTTGAAAAGCCCAACTTCTTCGCAATGGGGTATCACGAATGCTTCGTGACCGAACCGCTCCCCGATCTGCCCGTCCCCGAGCTCAACAAATACCTGCGGAAATATCTGGACGACAACTTCATGCTGGACTTTATCGCGGACGCAAAAGAGGGAATTCTGTATTCCGCAAAGGAATCCGCCGAAAAGAAGAAGCAGGTGATCTCCATGCTCCGGCAGGAGAAGGCGGTATTTGAGGCACAGCCGCTCGACAGGAAGGCGTGCTTTGCCGCGGCGGGACGGCTGAGCCGTGCGGTGCTTGGCAGCGTCGATCATCTGGAGCTTGAAAAGGACAACCTTGCGTATACGTTCCCGGGCGCGCTCCGGTCAGAGATCATGCATTATTTCGATGCGATCGGAGAAAACGCCAAGGAAGAGAAACGGTTTGCACGTCAGTCCGCGAAGTGGGAACGGAAAGCGGCAAAGGGGAAGGAGCCAGACTGGAAGGTCGTTCCTGCCTCCACTGCCGACCTGGAGCTGATCCGAAAGGGAATTCTGCATCAGATCGACCGGCTTGCCGGGCATTACGAAGACGAGCTTGCCGGCTTCAACTCCCGTAATTTCGACGATGAAACGGTCGCGATGATCGACTTCCTCAAAGCCAAAGCATCCGGCGTGGTAGACCGCGTGACCAAGAGCATGGCGAAGAACAAAGCACTCAAACTGATGGAAGAGGTCGGTATTCCCGAGCCGAGAAAGCGTTACCGCCAGTACCCGTTTGAGTTTTCCGGCGGTATGAGACAGCGTATCGTCATTGCGATCGCGCTTGCCGCCAATCCTGACATCCTGATCTGCGACGAGCCGACCACCGCGCTTGACGTGACCATTCAGGCGCAGATTCTGGAGCTGATCAACCGCTTCAAGAAGGAAAGAAACCTGTCGGTTATCTTTATCACGCACGACCTCGGCGTGGTCGCAAATATGGCGGACCGCGTTGCCGTCATGTATGCGGGTAAGATCGTGGAATACGGCACCTCGGAGGATATCTTCTACCGTGCGGCGCATCCCTACACCTGGGCACTGCTTTCCTCCATGCCTGACCTTGATACCGATGAAAAGCTGGAGGCAATTCCCGGAACGCCCCCGAACATGATCTATCCTCCCGTCGGCGACGCGTTTGCCGCAAGAAATAAGTATGCCCTCAAAATTGATTTTGAGCGTCAGCCCCCCATGTTCCGTATCAGTGATACGCACTTTGCGGCAACCTGGCTGCTGCATCCCGATGCGCCGAAGATCGACCCGCCGAAGATCATGACTGAACGCATCCGCAGAATGAGAGAGAGAGGAGGAAACGTCCATGCCGAATGACAAGAATGTGGCAGAAAACGAGGTCCTTCTCCGTGTGGAGCATCTGTGTCAGTACTTCGGCAAGGAGGGAAGCGAGACCCGCGCTGTGGACGATGTTTCCTTTCAGATCCACAAAGGCGAGGTGTTCGGGCTTGTCGGCGAATCCGGCTGCGGCAAAACGACCACGGGACGCTCTGTTATCAAGCTGTACAACATTACCTCCGGCAACATTTACTTCAAGGGCGTCCGCATCGGTGCGGGGATCCGTTCCTACAACGAGGCGATTGCAAACGCAAGGCTGGAATATGCCGAAAAATGCAAGAGCGATCCCGCGGGCAAAGCGCAGTACCGTGAAGAGCTGAACCGGGTCGTAGCCGAAAACCGTGCGGAGATCCGTGCGGCGAAATATGACCAGAAGCACTGTGACAAGGAATATCAGGAAAACAACTGTGCGGCGGTGAGGGCAAAATATGAGGCGCTTCTGTCCCGTGCGACCGAAGCGGAGAAGCCCGCGCTCGTCAGGGAATACCGCGATGCGCTCCGTAAAGCGAAAAAAACCAGGCTCGTGACGCAGATCCAGATGATCTTCCAGGATCCCATCGCATCGCTCGACCCCCGTATGACCGTCCGGGAAATCATTTCCGAAGGGCTCATCATCCAGGGAGAACGCGACCGCAAGGTGATTGACGAAAAGGTCTATGAAATGCTCGAGCTGGTCGGGCTTGTCAGAGAGCACGCGGGCAGATACCCGCATGAATTCTCCGGCGGTCAGCGTCAGCGTATCGGTGTGGCGAGAGCCATCATCATGCGCCCCGACCTGATCATAGCCGACGAGCCGGTCTCCGCACTCGACGTGTCGATTCAGGCGCAGGTCATCAACCTGCTCGGTGATCTCCGCGATAAGTTCGGGCTGACCATCCTGTTCATCGCGCACGATCTGTCCGTCGTCAAGTATTTCTCCGACCGCATCGGCGTCATGTATTTCGGAAAAATGGTGGAGCTTGCCGATTCCGATGAATTGTTCCGTCATCCGCTCCATCCGTATACCAAGTCGCTTCTGTCCGCGATCCCGCTCCCGGATCCGGAGTATGAAAAGAACCGCAAGAGACTTCAGTACAATCCGCTTGCCGAGCACGATTACACGATGGATCCGCCCTCGTTCCGTGAGGTGATTCCGGGGCATTTCGTACAGTGCAACGAGGCGGAGTATCAGAAATATCTGAAGGAAATCTCGGATTGATGTGAAAAGAGGTGAGAAACGCGTGAAGCCGATCGGAAAGAAGAATGTCATACGGCTTGCCGTCTACGGGGCGGTCCTGCTTCTGGCGGCACTCGGGGGAGCAATTGCCAAAGGGGCGTTCGCTTCCACCGTGCCGGCGGAAACCTTCCGTATCCTGTCCGACGCGTTTCTCATTCCCGGCGTGGTGCTTGCCGGGGTTGCCGGTTTGAGCTGGGCAGCCTCCAAGGGCGCTTACGATTCGCTCCGCTACCTGTTTTATAACTTCGGACTGCACACGATCTGGGCTTCGAAGCCCGAAAAGTACAGGCATTTTGATTCTCTGTACGACTACAAGACCGAAAAGGACAAAAAGGGACGAAAGTGGTTCCCGGAGATGCTGTATGCGGGACTCTTCGGCATCCTGGTTGCGGGGGTTTTTCTTCTCTTGTGGGGAATCACCTCCTCCTGACTTCCGCGCCGCGGCATTTCTGCCGCGGCTTTTGTGTTTGCGTTTATCCCCGTTCATGCGCCGATTCACCCGCTTCCGAAAAAGCAGACATCAAACCGACGAAATTTCCGTTCATTTTTTGTCAGGTTCTCCGAAAACACAAGATGTGGATGGATATGTATTGACAGGCACAGGATATTGTGATATATTGAATATGTTCGGCGATGCTGTTCTGCCCGGCAAAACGGGAAACGGCACGCCGTATTTGTCGGTTTGGAGACCGGGGCAGAGCAACCGCTGTCCCTCGTATAAGAACGCCCGATTCTCCGAAAACTATCTTCGGATTTTGTTTTCGGAGGAACGGATATGTATGATGTAATCATTGTGGGCGCGGGAATTGCCGGACTCAGTGCGGCAATCTACGCAGGACGCGCGGGAGCGCGGGTCCTGCTCCTTGAAGGTGCGCTTGCGGGCGGTGAAATGCTGCTGACTGACAAAATCGAGAACTATCCCGGCGCGGAAACTCTTTCCGGCGGTCAGCTTGCGGAAATTCTGTGCAGGCAGGCGGCACAGCTCGGTATCCGCCCGGTGACGGACACCGTGACGGAAGTGCTTGCGGGCAACCCGTTCCGGGTTCATGGGAAAGAGACCTATTCCGGCAAGGCGGCGGTGATCGCCGTCGGTTCCCGGCACCGCACGCTCGGCGTTCCGGGCGAAGCGGAGCTTGCGGGGCGCGGCGTCTCCTATTGCGCGACCTGTGACGGACCTCTTTACCGGGGGCGTGAGGTTTGTGTCATCGGCGGCGGAAATTCCGCGGTCAGCGAGGCGCTTCTGCTTTCCGGCTACTGCCGGCAGGTGACGCTTTTGCAGGACCTCCCCGAACTTACGGCGGAAAAGCGGCTGACCGACCGGCTTGCGGCGTGCAACAATGTCCGCGTGCTGACCGGTATGCGCGTTCTCGGAATACGCGGTGAGAAAGCAGTCCGCGGCGTGCTCGCGGCGGAGCGGGGAACGGAGGGCGCATCCGGACGGGGGAGGGAAAACGCTCCCGCGCCTGTACAGGGACCGGCGCTTTCGCAGGCGGTCGGAGCGGCTTCCGTACAGACCGGGGATTCAGCTTTCGGGCAGGCGGTCGGAGCGGCTTCTTCGCCGGCGCAGGAATCAGCATTTCCGCAGACAGGGGAACCGATTCCGATGCAGGCAAGTGAAGCAGTTTCCGTGCCGGCGCAGGGATCTTTACCCCGCAAGACGTGGGAAATTCCCGCCGACGGCGTGTTTGTCGCCATCGGTCAGGTGCCCGCGACCGAGCCGTTCCGGTCTCTTTGCAAAACGGATGAAAACGGGTATATCCTGACCGACGGGTGTTGCGCGACCTCCACTCCCGGTATCTTTGCCGCTGGCGACTGCCGGAAAAAAGACGTGCGGCAGTTGGTGACGGCGGCGTCCGACGGCGCGGTGGCTGCGGTTTATGCCTGCCGCTTCGCGAAGGAGCAATTCTGATTCCGGAGGGGTAACCCTGATCTTGGCGGTACGGCGGTTTTCGCCTGCCGCTTCGCGAAGGAAATGTCCGCCGGATTTACTTGATTTGAATGATCGGCAATTGACCGATGACGGAGTTTTGATATGAAGTATCAGGCAGTGATTTTTGATCTGGACGGAACCATTCTCAATACGCTGGACGACCTTGCCTCGGCAACCAACGCGGTTCTCTCGGAAAACGGATTTCCCGCGCGTACCACAGACGAGGTGCGGCAGTTTGTCGGCAACGGTATCCGCAAGCTCATCGAACGCGCGGTTCCCGCGGGGACGGATGAAGCGACGATTGACCGGCTGTTTGCCCGGTTCAAGGAGTACTACGGCGCGCATTGCGCGGATGCGACCCGTCCCTATGACGGGATCCCGGCGCTTCTGTGCCGCCTCCGCGCGGACGGATACCGTACCGCCGTGGTCTCCAATAAGGCGGATTTTGCCGTAAAGGAGCTTTGCCGCGATTATTTCCCGGATCTCTTTGATTCCGTTGCAGGGGAGCGCGAAGGCATCCGCCGCAAGCCCGCGCCGGATACCGTCAACGCAGTGCTCGCCGATTTCGGACTCTCACCCGCAAAAGCCGTGTACGTCGGCGATTCGGACGTGGACGTGGAGACTGCGAAAAACGCGGAGATGGACTGCATCGGCGTGGCGTGGGGCTTCCGCGGCGAGGCGTTTTTGAGAGAACACGGTGCCACGACCGTCGTGTCCGACGCGGAGGAGCTGTACCGGTGTATCTCGGCAGGCGCCGCCGAAAAACGACCTGACGGGGGTACATAAAAGTATGGATCAGTTTGCAAGAACAACGCTGATTTTCGGCGAAGCGGCAATGGAACGGCTGCACCGCAGCCGCGTTGCGGTTTTCGGACTCGGCGGGGTCGGCGGATATGTCGTGGAGGCATTGGTCAGAAGCGGGGTCGGAACGCTCGATCTCATCGACAACGACCGCGTCAGTCTGACCAACCTGAACCGTCAGATCATCGCAACGCACGAAACGGTCGGAATGCGCAAGACCGATGCCGCCGAAGCGCGCGCGAAGGCGATTTCTCCCGATGTCGTCATTCACAGACACGACTGTTTTTTCCTGCCCGAAACCGCGGGGCAGTTTGATTTTTCCGCCTATGACTATGTTGTAGACGCGATCGACACGGTGGCGGGGAAGATCGGAATCGTCGCGGCGGCACACGCCGCGGGTACTCCCGTGATTTCCTCCATGGGCACCGGCAACAAGCTGGATCCCGCGCGCCTCCGGATTTCGGATATTTCCGAAACGGCGGTCTGCCCGCTTGCAAGAGTCATGCGCAAAGAGCTGAAGGCGCGCGGCATCCGCCGCCTCAGAGTCGTCTGGTCGGACGAGGTTCCGTCCGTGCCGGACGAGGAGACCATGCGGAATTGTATGCAAGAGGAGGACGTTGCGGTCCGCCGGAGTGTGCCCGGGTCCACCGCGTTCGTGCCGCCTGTTGCGGGACTTCTGATCGCAGGGGAGGTCGTGCGTGACCTTTGTGGCGTGCAGTCAAAGGGAGGCGGGATCTGATGGCAAGAAAACCGCTGGAGCCTTACCGCGAGATTGAGCGGAGCATTATCACGGATTACCGCAAGACCCTGTGGAATCCCTTTATCGCCGCCGTCAAGCGCTATGAACTGATCTCCCCCGGCGACCGCATTGCCGTCTGCATTTCGGGGGGCAAGGATTCCATACTCTTAGCCAAGCTCATGCAGATGCTGGAACGCATCAGCGAGGTGCCGTTTTCTTTGGAATTCCTCGTGATGGATCCCGGCTACCGCAAGGAGAACCGGAAGAAGATCGAGGACAATGCAGAGCTGCTGCACATCCCGATCCGCGTCTTTGAATCGCAGATTTTCGACATTGCCAACTCGTCCGGCGGCTCGCCGTGCTACCTTTGCGCGAGAATGCGGAGGGGGCACCTGTATGCCAACGCGCAGGCGCTCGGATGCAACAAGATTGCGCTCGGACATCATCAGTCCGATGTGATCGAGACTACACTCATGGGCATGATGTACGGCGCGCAGATTCAGGGGATGCTCCCCCGTATCCCGAGCACCAATTTCCCCGGAATGGAGCTCGTCCGACCGCTTTACTGCATCCGCGAGGAGGACATCATCTCGTGGCGGGATGCGCACGGTCTGGAGTTCATCCGCTGTGCCTGCCGCTTCACCGAAAACAGTGCCGCGACCGAGGGACTTTCCAAAAGACAGGAGACCAAGGAGCTGATCCGGGAGCTCCGCCGGGGCAATCCGAATATCGAACACAACCTTTTCGAGAGTATCCATAACGTTCAGGTCGATACGTTGGTCGGGTACAAGTTGCACGGAGAAGAACATTCGTTTTTAGAGAAATTTCACAAAAAAGACCAAAATTCGAAATAATGTGACTTTATCACAACACAAGATATTGTGTTTGTGGTACAATAATAAACGCAAGATATTGATCGGAGGGCGATTAAACATGAAAATCATCAAGCGGAACGGCTCGGAAGCAACATTTGACCGGGAGAAGATCATACACGCGATCCGTAAGGCAAATGAGGCTACCGAAGGGAAGCCGGAGCTTTCGGAACGTCAGATAGAATACATCTCTCTCGTGATTGAGGACTATTGCCGCGACATCGGCAGAGCACTTTCGGTCGAGGAGATCCAGGAGTTGGTGGAGACCAACATCATCAAACAGGATGCGCCGGAGACCGCGAAGCGTTATATCCGATACCGCTATAACCGTAGCCTTGCACGTATTGCCAACACGACGGACAGTCAGATCCTGTCCCTGATCGAGTGCAACAACGAGGAGGTCAAGCAGGAGAATTCCAACAAGAATCCGACCGTCAACAGTGTGCAGCGCGACTATATGGCGGGCGAGGTTTCCAAGGACCTGACCAAGCGTATCCTGCTCCCCCACGACATCGTGGAAGCGCACGAGGAAGGGATCATCCACTTCCACGACGCGGACTATTTCGCACAGCATATGCACAACTGTGATCTGGTTAACCTGGAGGATATGCTCCAGAACGGTACGGTCATCAGCGGCACCATGATCGAAAAGCCGCACAGCTTTTCAACCGCCTGCAACATTGCGACCCAGATCATTGCGCAGGTCGCGTCCTGCCAGTACGGCGGACAGAGCATTTCTTTGACACATCTTGCTCCGTTTGTGCAGATTTCCCGTGAGAAAATCCGCCGCGACGTAAAGGCGGAAATGGAGGAGCTCGGCGTCGCTCCCGACGAAAAGAAGCTTTCCGACATCGTCGAAAAACGCCTGCTTGCCGAGATTCAGAGAGGCGTGCAGACCATTCAGTATCAGGTCGTCACGCTCATGACCACCAACGGTCAGGCGCCCTTCATCACGGTGTTCATGTATCTGAATGAAGCAAAAGACCCGGTGCTCAAGCACGACCTCGCGCTTATTATCGAAGAGGTGCTTCGCCAGAGGATCCAGGGCGTCAAGAACGAATCGGGCGTGTATGTCACCCCCGCGTTCCCGAAGCTCATTTATGTGCTGGAGGAGGACAACATCCGGGAGGATTCTCCGTACTGGTACCTGACCGAACTTGCCGCAAAATGCACCGCAAAGCGCATGGTGCCGGACTATATTTCCGAAAAGGTCATGCTGAAGCTCAAGGTGGACTCCAACGGAGAAGGGCATTGCTACACCTGCATGGGCTGCCGCAGCTTCTTAACTCCGTATGTCGATCCCGAAACCGGCAAAGCAAAGTATTACGGCAGATTCAACCAGGGCGTAGTCACGCTCAATCTGGTGGATGTAGCCTGCACCGCCTGCAAGGACGGGAAGGATGAGGAGAAGTTCTGGCGGGTGCTTGACGAGCGTCTGGAGCTTTGCCACAAGGCGCTTCAGTGCCGCCACGAACGTCTGACGGGTACTCTGTCCGACGCGGCGCCGATTCTCTGGCAGTACGGCGCGCTCGCACGGCTCAAGAAGGGCGAGACCATCAACAAGCTGCTCCACGGCGGTTATTCCACCCTGTCCCTCGGTTACGCGGGACTGTGGGAATGCGTGTACGAGGTAACCGGCAAGAAGCTGACCGAGCCTGCGGGCAAGGAATTCGGACTTCGTGTCATGGAGAAGCTCAACGAAGCCTGCGCCAAGTGGAAGGCGGCGGAGGATATCCACTATTCGCTCTACGGAACGCCCCTTGAATCGACCACCTATAAGTTTTCCAAGTGTCTGCAGCGCCGCTTCGGCAAGATCCCCGGCGTGACGGACAAGAATTATATCACCAACTCCTACCATATTCATGTGACCGAGCCGATCGACGCGTTTGACAAGCTCAAGCTGGAATCCGAATTCCAGGCGCTCTCTCCCGGAGGCGCCATCAGCTATGTCGAGGTTCCGAATATGCAGGACAACATTCCCGCCGTGCTGGAAGTGATGAAGTTCATCTACAACAACATCATGTACGCAGAGCTGAACACCAAGAGCGATTACTGCCAGGTGTGCGGTTATGACGGAGAGATCCGGGTCATCGAGGACGACGGCAAGCTGGTTTGGGAATGCCCCAACTGCCACAACCGTGACCAGACCAAGATGAATGTTGCCCGCCGTACCTGCGGGTACATCGGGACTCAGTTCTGGAATCAGGGCAGAACGCAGGAGATCAAGGAAAGAGTCCTGCATCTCTGATGCCGGGAGGGCGGGAAAGTGCCCGGTGTTCCTGCTTGGATACGACATTTCCCGAGGAATCGTCGGCAAACAAAAAAGGTCGGGCTGTACGCGTTTTTTGCGCGACAGCCCGACTTGATTCCGGAGAAAACGGAGGAATATCATGAATTACGGAGCCATCAAAAAATTTGATATTGCGGATGGACCCGGCGTGCGTGTCTCGCTGTTTGTGTCGGGCTGTACCCACCACTGCCGCGAGTGCTTTCAGCCGGAGACCTGGAATTTCGATTACGGTCAGCCGTTTACAGAGGAGACCGAGCAAGAATTGTTCGAGGCGCTTGACAAAGAGTATATCTGCGGGCTGACGTTGCTCGGCGGGGAACCGTTTGAGCCGCAGAATCAGCGGGTGTTGGTTCCGTTTCTCCGTCGGGTAAAAGAGAGATTTCCGGAGAAGAGCATCTGGAGCTACACCGGCTACACGCTGGAGACCGACCTGCTGTCGCCGAGCCGCGCAAGATGCGAGGTGACGGACGAAATGCTCTCCATGCTGGATGTACTGGTGGATGGGGAATTCGTGCTTGAGAAAAAGAACATCCGACTGCGGTTCCGCGGATCGGAAAATCAGCGGCTGATCGACATGAAGAAAACGCTCGCAACGGGAAATACGGTTCTTTGGGATGCCTGACCGGAACGGTGTGTTTCTGTATTTTGCAAACTATTGACAATTATCCATCCTTGTGCTATAATTAAGACAATTGTCGGGAGTTGACGCGGATTTTGCATAAATGAGTGAAGATTCGTCGAAAATTTCCGAAAAAGCGCTTGACAAGGAGGAGCAGGTCGTGTACAATGCCTTGACAGACAGACAGACAGACAGACAGACAGACAGACAGACAGACAGACAGACAGACGACCTATCTGCGCTCTCCTGTAAAGCGGTCGTTTCCCGCGACCACGGTGCAGGTGTTTTCTGCATCCCCGGTCATTCTGCCCATCTCACGCTGTCCAAAGCAGGCGTATTTTGTGCCGACAACCTCCCGGGAGAGGGGTACTGCGCCCTTTCGAAGCACGTCCCTGCCGTATTCTGTCCAACAGCATATCTTTGCCGCGTCATCGGATTTTCCGGTGAAGCGGCTTTTGTCGTTGCCAAAGTCCGCGCCTGCGCGCGCCGATTCTGCGGAAGTACAGTCTTGTGTGTTCCCGGAGTCCGTGCCGGTGTACGCCCGGTCATCCTGCCGCGCTTCGGTCGTGCCGACGCGTTCCGGTTTTCTGAAAGCGGGGTGGCGGCATGAGAGCTGAATTCCTCGCGCTTTGCATCGTGTATCTTCTTGCCGGCGTCTGCACGATCTGGACCCTGTACCGCAACAAAATGCCGGTCGCAACCGCCTTTTACACAGTCGCGTTCATCGTGCTTCTGCTCTACCTGCCCGTTTTTACAGGGAATGACCTGTTCCGGCAGGCTGTGGAGGAGGAGCAGGTGGTGTTCGGCACCTCCGAGGCGGCGAAAAACGCAATCAGTACGGCAATCGGCGTTGCGATCTCCTATCTGAAGCTCCCGTTCTTCATCGCGATCTGCCTGTCCCTGTTTTTGTGCCTGTCCGCCGTTTCGGTGGCGGTTACGGCGATCCGCGCGGTCCGGGCATTCCGCCGCGCCCGGAGCATTTACCGCCGGGTAGGTACGTTTACAGTCAGAAAAATCGGTACCCGTTACCGGGTTCCGAAAATCCATAACTACTGTCATACTTTTTGTCGGTATAACTGTTGATCCCGGGTGCAACCGGAAGCTTGCAACCCTCAAAATCAACTATTATACGAACAAGGAGTTATTATGAGACACAATAAAAAAGCTTTTACCATTATCGAGCTTGTCATCGTCATTGCGATCGTGGCAATTCTCGCAGCGGTTCTGATTCCGACCTTTGTCACGCTGGTGCACAAGGCAAACACCTCCAATACGCTTACGCTGGTAAGAAACATGAACACCGCCCTCAAGGCAGATAAGCCCGACGGCGTGCATGACAATATGTACGACGCCCTCAAGGCGGCAGAGAAGTTCGGCTATAGTGTCGATAAAATCAACGCCTCCAAGACGGACAACGAGATTCTTTGGGACAGTGTGAACGGCTGCTTTGTGTATATGGAAGGCGACGTTGTGAAGTATGCACCCGAACTGAAGGATAAGCAGACGGTGGTAAACAGCCAGCTCTGGAGAATCGTGACCGATAAGACAGAGGCGACCTCCGATGCACTCAAGGCAAGCAAGTACAGCACTTATCTTGCCTGCACGGTGTCCGGCGCACTGGAAACTAACAAGGGTCTTGACGTCGGCGAGAATACGGGCATCACGGAGATCAAGTATGTCAATACGGCGGGTAAGCAGACGGTTGCCATCCGTACCAACGGAGGAACGCTGACTGTTGACGCACCGCTTGATATCGTTCACCATTATGGCGCGGTTGACAAAGCTGTTATCGAAAAGATTGCGGATGCTTCTTACCATGAAAACGGAAAAGTTGCAGTTTCTCTGGAAGTCAAAGCCGGCCATGTTGTTGTGGAGCCGTCCGCTGTAATCAAAGAAGTGCTTGTTCCCCAAAGTGCTGCTGCCACTACGAAAGTGGATATTAAGGAAAACAGCACTGTTGCCACCATTGTTGTGGATAGCACGGCAGCAACTGTTGAAGTGAAGGAAAATGCGAAGGTAGACAATGTCATTGCTTCCGATGCCAATGCAAATGTTAAGGTTCCTGCTTCTGTTGAGGCAAGCAAAACTGAAAAGTTTGAGGTTTCTTCTGAAGATGAACTGAAAGAAGCACTTATCAATGGTAAGAAGTACATTGTGGTTACGGCGGATTTTGATCTGAGGAACACGATTTCTGTAACTGCAGATGTTACAATTGATGGTCAGAACCATATCATTACGGCAAATGGTGCAAACAGAATGTTATGGATTGAAAACAACAAGGTATCTCTTGTCATTAAAAATCTGACCTTTGATTCTGCGAATAAGTGTGAACGGGGTATTCAGGTGAATGTTGGATTTACCGAATATGACATTATGCTTAATAACGTCAAATTCATTAATAACGTTTATTATGCAATCAATATGACCAGTTATACCAGCGGAAAGTTTGTGGCTATCAACTGTGAGTTTAGTGGTTGGTCTGCACTGAATACTTGGGGATCCGGTCATAATATAAGATTTAACGATTCGACTTTGGTTGGCATGAATGATAAGAAAGAGGGTTCTTCCAACGATTTCGCGACTATCTGTCTTGAAGCGGACACGACTAATAAAACCAATGAGTATTCTTCGGGGAATACCGTAACGCTAACGAACTGCACGGTTAAAGCTATTGAAACTAATACTAACTACCAGAGAATTATCGCGTTTAATGGTGGTATTCCGGGCGCTGTTGGCAATACAGTAATTTCCGTCAATTGTAAGTTTGAGTTTAATCGTGAAAAAGTAGTCGGCAGCGGAAACAGTAATACTTGGGAAGACAACGGCGAAGTTGTTTTTGAGAACTGATTTCGAAGCAAAATATAATCCCCCGCCCGTCAGGGCGGGGGATTTTTTACACCTGCCCCCGTTTTGTCCGAAAACTCCTCCCTCCTTTTTGATTTTTCTCACGCAATCTTCCCGCAATCCCCTTGACAAATGCGGGAAAGCCGTTTACAATGTAATTATATATCGTAAAATGCCCCAAGTAGGATTTCGGTATATAATCTTTGAAAATTGAGAAAAAAGAAAGAAGGAGGTGTATTATGGATACGACGCAGATTATCATCCTGATCGTGGTGGGTCTTGCCTGCCTCGCGATCGGTGGTCTCGTCGGTATGGTCCTGCGCAAGAAGCTCGCAGAGGGAAAGATCGGTTCCGCCGAAGCGGAGGCTGTCCGCATCGTCAATGAGGCGAAGCAGGAAGCAGATGCCAAGAAGAAAGAACAGCTTCTCAGCGCGAAGGAAGAGATCCTTCAGCTTCGCAACGAAACCGAAAGAGAACTCAAGGAACGCCGCAATGAAGTGACACGTCAGGAACGCAGAATCAATCAGAAGGAAGAGAACCTCGACCGTAAAGCCGAGGCGCTTGAACAGAAGAACGAGCTGCTTGACAAAAAACTGAAAGACAATGACGCGGTCCGCGCCAAGATCGACGAAGCGCTTGCCGCTGAGATGGAAAAACTCGAAACGATCTCGGGCTATACCGCAGAGGAAGCAAAGCAGGAGCTGATCTCCCTGACCGAATCCGAGGCAAAGCATGAACTCGCGCAGAAGCTCGACGAGCTGGAAACGCAGTTCAAGGAAGAAGCCAACGAAAAGGCAAAGAACATCCTGTCGCTTGCCATTCAGAGATGTGCCGCGGATCATGTCGCGGAATCCACCGTTTCGACGGTCGCCCTGCCCAGTGAGGATATGAAGGGACGCATCATCGGACGCGAGGGACGGAATATCCAGAAGCTGGAGACCCTGACGGGCGTCGAACTCATCATCGACGACACGCCCGAAGTCATCACCCTGTCGGGCTTTGATCCCGTGAGACGTGAGGTCGCAAGATTCGCGCTTGAAAAGCTGATTGCCGACGGACGCATTCATCCCGCAAGAATCGAAGAGATGGTGGAGAAATCCAGGCGGGAAGTGGACGCACTCATCAAGCAGGCGGGCGAGAGAGCTACCTTTGAGGTCGGTGTGCACGGTCTGCATCCGGACCTTGTCAAGCTGCTCGGCAGACTGCGTTACAGAACCAGTTACGGTCAGAATGTCCTCAAGCACTCGGTTGAGGTCGCATTCCTTGCCGGAATCATGGCAGACGAGCTTGGCGAGGACGGCAATATTGCCCGCCGCGCAGGTCTTTTGCACGACATCGGCAAAGCTTTCCCCCACGATGTGGAAGGTTCCCATGTCGAGATCGGCGTGAATACCGCCAAGAAGTACAAGGAATCGAAAGAAGTCATCCATGCCATCGAGGCGCACCACAACGATGTGGAGCCGCAGACGGTCATTGCCGTTCTGGTCCAGGCGGCGGACGCAATTTCCGCAGCAAGACCCGGCGCACGCCGCGAGGATATGGAAAACTACATCAAGCGTCTTGAAAAGCTGGAGGAGATTGCCGTCAGCTTCGAGGGCGTGGAAAAGGCATATGCCATTCAGGCGGGCAGAGAGATCCGCGTGATGGTCAAGCCGGAGGTTGTCAACGACGACGGCATGAAGCTGATCGCCCGGAATATGGCAGCCAAGATCCAGGACGAGGTCAAGTATCCCGGTCAGATCAAGATCAATGTGATCCGGGAAAGTCGCGCTACCGATTACGCAAAATAATCGGGTCAAACGTTTTTGCCGAAAGGTTTCTTAAATTTTACATAGAGCCAAACAGGTAAATACGGCGTCAGCCGAATCCATATAATAAAAAAGAGAACGGGTTTGAAAGAATCTGTTCTCTTTTTGTGAATGTTTACAAATTTGACTTACATACCGGACGGGAATTTGCTATAATAATGATAATTGCATCAGAAAGGCTATGACCGATGACAGAGAGATATTGGCAGAAGGAAATCGAGACCGCCACGCGCGATCGCATTACCAAAATTCAGAGCGAGCGACTGTGTGAAACGGTCCGGCGTGTCTGGTCAAATGTCCCTCTTTACCGCGAGCGGATGCAGAAGGCGGGCGTGACTCCGGACGATATCCGCGACCTTTCCGACCTCGGAAAACTTCCGTTTACCTCCAAGCAGGACCTGCGCGACACCTATCCCTACGGTATGTTTGCCGTTCCCATGGAAGAGGTGCGCCGCCTGCACGCGTCGTCTGGCACCACCGGCAAGCAGATCGTCGTGGGATATACCGAACACGATCTGGATGTCTGGGGCGATATTGTCGCGCGTCAGCTGGTTGCCGCCGGGGCGGACGAGCATAGTAAGATTCATGATTCCTACGGACTTGGACTGTTTACCGGCGGATTCGGGATCTGGGAGGGTACGAAACGTCTCGGTGCCACCTGTATACCGGTGTCCTCCGGCAATACCGACCGCCAGATTACCATTCTGGAGGACTTCGGCGCGGACATCCTTGCCTGTACCCCCTCCTATGCGTTGTACCTTGCGGAAACCATGGAGAAAAAGGGCATTGCTCCCTCCCGGTTGCATCTGCGCGCCGGCATCTTTGGCGCGGAGCCGTGGACGGAGGAAATGCGCCGTCAGATAGAAGACAGGCTGCACATCCGTGCATACGATATTTACGGTCTGACCGAAATTATGGGCCCCGGCGTTGCGTATGAGTGCTCCTCTCAGAAGGGGATGCACGTCAACGAGGATCATTTCATCATTGAAATTCTGGATCCCGAGACCCACCAGCCGGTGCCGGACGGGGAGAAGGGCGAGATCGTCTTTTCCGCCATCACCAAGGAAGCGTTTCCGCTTCTCCGGTTCCGCACCAAGGACATCGGCGTCATCACGCACGAGAAATGTGCCTGCGGCAGAACCTTTGTCCGTATGTCCAAGCCGATGGGCAGAACCGACGATATGCTCATTATCCGCGGGGTCAATGTGTTCCCGTCGCAGATTGAGACGGTACTGCTCCGTCTCGGTTATTCCCCGAACTATCAGATTATCGTGGATCGCGTCAACCATACGGATACCTTCGAGGTCCGCGTGGAAATGAACGAAAACACCTTCGGAGATACTGTTGCGGCAATCTCCTCCGCCGAGCGGAAGCTGGAGGAGGCGCTCCGGTCGCTGCTCGGGATCGGCGTCAAGGTGACGCTGGTTGCGCCGGGCTCTGTTGACCGCTCCACCGGTAAGGCGGTGCGGGTGATCGACCGGCGGAAACTGCACGACTGACAGCCCCTTTATCGGTCGGCGCTTCCGAAATCCGGTTGTGACCCTCTTTGTTCTGTCGAAAATGAATTGTAAGGAGAGAGTGATATGGCGATCCGACAGGTTTCCGTGTTTATCGAAAACAAGCGTGGTGCGCTTGCGGGCGTGACCGGCGTGCTCGCAGGGGCAGGGATTGATCTGCGTGCCATGTCCGTTGCGGATACCGCGGATTACGGGATTCTGCGTCTCATTGTGAGTGATACCGACCGGGCGGCAGAGGTTCTCGGAAAGAACGGGTTTCTCTGTTCGATGACCAAGGTACTTGCGGCAGAGGTTCCCGATGTGCCCGGAGGACTTTTCCGGGTACTGGATCCGCTCAGCGAGCAGGACATAAATCTGGACTATCTTTACGCGTTCGTGACGGGAGCCGGACGGAGTGCCTGTGTGGTCCTTCGTGTCCGGGACAACGAGCGGACCGAACAACTTCTTCGGACAGCCGGAATCCGGCTGTTGACAGAGGCAGATCTGATCAATGATTGATTTCCCGTCGGGTATCGGCAGAACGGAGTGCAAAGCGCTCCGGAGATGATTGCCGGGTATCCGTAAATGATTCCGGGGAGGAGGAGTTTATGAAGTATCTGTTATTGAGAACCATCAGCTTTTTGCTGGCAGTTCTTTGCATATTGTCCTTGGGCAGTGTTTGTCTGACCGGGTGTTCACAGACTCACCCTGCGGAAAGTGAGACGGAAAGTGAAACAGACAAAGCCTCTGAGAACACAGAGTCTGTGTTTCAGTTCCTGGAATCCGATGTAAAGAAATCAAACTACGATCGCGAGATCGTACAGCTTTACCGCGGACCGGATCAGCGTATGTCTCACGAGATTTATATTTCGGATGGCAGCACAAACGGCGATCGGATTGATTACGCGGTGTACCAGAAGAACAAACAGGTCGAGGAGCACCTTGGAGTGCGTTTCAGATTCGTTGCGTTGGACGGCGCGTCACACGGCTATGAGCTGGTGAAGCGCATCCGGGCGGAGGTCCGCGCAGGAAAGGATACCTATCAGATCGTTTCCAATTCCAATTACGGTACACGGGATGCTGTTCTTGATGGTTGCTTCCTGAATCTGAAAAACGTAAAGGGAATCGACCTTTCCAAAAAGTATTGGGCGCAGAGCATCAATGACAAAGCCGAGTTATCCGGCGCGGTGTTCGGTGTTACGGGCAGCATTTCGCTTTACCTGTATCAGGAACTGTTTGTCATTTTCTTCAACAAGGCGCTGACGGAAAAGTGGGACATCAAAGCGCAGGATCTCTATCAGACGGTTTCTGACGGAGAATGGACGCTTGATTATCTGGTGAACCTGACCAAGGATATTTACAGTGATACCAATCAGAACGGAACAGCAGACAGAGAAGACCTCTATGGCATGGCGATGCAGCTCACCTCGGCAGTCACCGGCTTCTGGTCGGCGTGCGACATCCGCATGACGAAAAAGAACGAGGCGGGTACGCTCTTGTTGGATCTGGATATTCAGAAGCTGTATCAGGTTGTTTCCAAACTGAACAGTTATGTCTGGGATCAGCAGGGCGTGCTTCGGATTGTGGAGGATGCAGAGTCAGCCTATGAACCGAAGGGACTGTATTTCGAGCTCGGGTCCGATCTGATCGCAAAGGACCGCGTCCTGTTTGCAACGGACCGTCTGTACGAGGTACGGCAGGAAACGCTGTTCGGAACCGACCGCTACGGCGTGCTTCCGTACCCGAAATTCAGCCAAAGGAGCAAATACGCGTCCTGTGCGCACGACTCCTATACAGTTTTCACGATCCCCCTGACTGCAAAACCGGAAGCGGACATTTGCGGGGAGGTTCTTGAATACCTTGCGGTGACCAATCACAATGTGGTAATGCCGATTTATTATAACGAGGTGCTCAATTCCGACAGCAAGAACCCGCTTGCGGTCAAAACGCTGAATATCATTTTCCAGAATATCAAGATGGATTCGGGAATTCAGCTCTCGGTCGTCGGTCTGCCGTCGATTCTGATGAGCGGACTGATTACGAACCGCCTGAACAGTGTCACTCCCGTTTATGATTCGACCAAGAGTGCCGCGGCGCTTCAGTGCCGGCAGATCTCCATGCTTTATGCACGATATGCCTCCAACGGTCTGGATGAGCAGGAGCAATCGGATAGCCGGTAATGCTCCTCCCGGATGACCGGGCCCCGGCATGAAGGGGACAATGCGATTTTCGGAGCGCTTTTTGTGAGTCACACCGAATGTCTTTCCATTTACAGGATACCATCAAGAAAGGATATACTTTATGCTGATCAACAAGAACTACATCGTGCTTCCCGTCACTTACCGGATGGCAAGTAAAAAGCTCAAATTTACCGAGAACGGCAAGCTGATCTTTGATATGGACGTTTGCCTTGACACCAAGTCTCCCCGTGCGCTTGCGTATTATGACATCAAGCGGTTCCGTGGCAAGGATCTGGAGATCACGGTGGATCCGGAGATGAATTATGTCCCCGTACTTGTCGATGAGCCGGACGAGACCAATCTCTACCGCGAAAAGTACCGCCCCGAGGTGCATTTCACCGCGAAGTTCGGTTGGCTCAACGATCCGAACGGACTGGTAAAGGTGGGAGACACCTATCATATGTTTTTCCAGCATAACCCCTGTCTGTGGCGTTGGGGCAATATGCACTGGGGACACGCAGTCTCCACCGACCTGTTCCACTGGAAGGAGCTTGATCATGCGCTGTTCCCCGACGAGATGGGCACCATGTATTCCGGCAGTGCGATCATTGACAAAGACAATGTCACGGGACTCGGCGACGGCAAAACGCCCCCCGTCATCTTCTTCTACACCGCGGCATCCGAGAACAATATCATTTCCGAAGGCAAAAAGTATACCCAGTGTCTCGCGTACTCGCTGGATGGCGGTATGACCCTGCATAAGTACAAGAACAACCCGATCATCGACCACATCGAAGCCTGCAACCGCGACCCCAAGGTCGTCTGGTGCGAGCCGATCGGCAAGTTCCTCATGTCTCTTTACTTAAACGAAAACCGTTACGCACTCTTCTCCTCCGCCGATCTCATCCATTGGGACCGGTTCCAGGATCTGTCGATTGAAAACGATTCCGAGTGCCCGGATATGTTCCCCATCAAGGCGGACGACGGTCGCAATCTGTGGTGCATCTACGGCGCGTCTACCAGATACCTCGTCGGTGAATTCCGCGACGGCAAATTTGTCCCGATCCAGGGCGTGGAAACCCTCCGCAACAGCGACTGGGGATATGCCGGACAGACCTTTTCCGATATGCCCGACGGCAGACGGATTCTTGTGCTCTGGGAGTGCCTGGACATGGGGACCGATCCGATCTGTGGTCAGATGAGCCTGCCGCTTGACCTTAAGCTGAAAAACATTGACGGCAAGTACCTGCTCACGGCTTACCCCGTGGAGGAGCTCGCAGGACTCCGCAAGGAGGTTATCCGCAAGAACGTGACCGTCTCCGGCAAGGAGCAGGTGGCGTTCCGCGATCTTGGAGACGACGCGTGCGATCTCACACTCAGATTCAGGTATCAGAAGGATAAAAAGTTCTTCGTCAGCCTGTTCGGCGCATACTTCACCGTAGATATGGAGAAGAACGAGATCTGGCTGCATGACCGTCATGAGCCGATCTCCCACAGCGCCGACGGCGATTGCGAGATCCGCATCGTGCTGGACCGCTGCACGGCAGAAGTCTTCACGGACGGCGGACTTTACCCGATGGCGCTGGAAAACATTGCCGATCTCAATATTGATACCATGGTCATTTCCGGCGATGTGAGCGACCTTTCTGTCGAGTTTGCACCCTTGAAATCCGTTTGGGAGGGCTGATCCAATGAAGCTGATTGCATTTGGCGAGGTCATTTGGGACCGTTATGAGAGCGGAGACGTGATCGGCGGTGCGCCGTTCAACTTCTGCGGTCATGCGGCACATTTCGGCGACGAGGCGTATATCCTCTCCGCGGTCGGAAAGGATTCTCTCGGCGACCGCGCAATCGAAGCGGCGAAGAAATTCGGTATCCGCACCGATCTGCTCCAGAGAAACGACAACGAAACCGGCGCCTGTCTGGTGACACTGGACGAAAACAAAGTCCCGAACTATAACGTCCTGACCGGGACCGCGTATGACCGCATCGTGGCTGACGGGGAAGTGATTGAGAAGATTAACGCGCTGCACGCCGACGTGTTTTATTTCGGGACGCTCATCCAGCGTGACCCCGTATCGCGTGCCGCGCTCCGGAATATTCTGGCGAGGTGCACGTTCCCGGAGATTTTCTGTGACATTAATATCCGCAAGAACTGCTTTGACCGGGAGTCCCTGGAGCTTTGTCTCTCCAGGGCGACGATCATCAAGATCAGCGACGAGGAGGCGCATTACATCTACGATCTCGGAATTCTTCCCGCGGACGGCGATGGCATGGACTCGCTTCCTGCAAAGCTCGCAGGCAAGTATCCGAATCTGAAGGTTATTATCTTCACGCTCGGCGCAAAGGGTTCAGTGCTGTATGACGCAAAAGCAGGGAAGACCATCCCGTCTCCCAAGCCTGCCGACGTCAAGGTAGTCTCCACCGTCGGCGCGGGCGACAGCTTCGGCGCCAGCTTCCTGCATCATTATATGGCGGGCGAGTCATTCGACAAGTGTCTCTCCGAGGCGACTGCAACGAGCGATTTCGTGGTGGCGCACAAGGAAGCCATTCCGTATTGAGTGTTCGCTCTCAGCTGAAGAGAATTCCGTATTTCCGTTTACCGCAAAGAGAAAAGCCATCCGGTTCCGGATGGCTTTTCTCTTTGCGGTTTTGTTTGCAGGATGGTTCATGCGGGATGGCGCATAGTCGCCGGAGCGGACGCGCCGCCGGGGAAAAGCACAACCCGTCGCGGGGCAGATCGGTCGTCGAAGCAGGCGCGAAGTCTGTGGAAGGCGCACAGTCGCCTGAGCAACGTACCGCCCGGGGAAAGGCACAACCTGCCGCGGGGCAGATCGGTCGTCGGAGCGGGCGCGAAGTCTGTGGAAGACGCACAATCGCCGGAGCGGACGCGCCGCCGGGGAAAGGCACAACCTGCCGCGGGGCAGATCGGTCGCCGAAGCAGGCGCGAAGTCTGTGGAAATCCGCTCCCTTGAAACTTATCCGTTCTCCGCGGGGCTTACGGCGTCCGCTGTCGCCATTTCCGGCTGTTGCGGCTGTTCCGCAGTCTCCGACGGCGTTCTGGCAAGGATCGCATCGCTGTAAAGCAGTTCTCTCACCATTTCCGTGTTGTTGCCGCTCCGGCAGTATTCTTTATAGCGGTTGAACATTCCCGCGAGCTTTACCTTTCTGGTTTCCCGGTCACGGTAGTCGGGGGAAGTGAAGGTCACCTCAACCGGCTTGCGATAGCCCGCGCGGTCAAGGTATGCGAGAATCGTCAGGATGTTCGCATAGCTGCGTGCGCTGTCCTCAAAATACAGATGATAGGTGTTACCCTCCGGTTCCCGGAACGCATCCAGATATTTCAGGATTTTGTCCTGATAGTTGGTGATGGTCGTGTGCCAGGCGGACAGACGCTCAACAATGAACATTCCTGACAGAAGATCCTCCTTGGGAGAACCGATGTCCATCTGTCCGTTGAACGGAATGATGTCCGTGCATTCGGGACGGTTGACCTGAAAGTATGCCGCCATTTCCTCTCCGTTTACCACGGTATAATTCATTTTCTACACCTCCGGGGTCTTTTGAATCTTGGGATCGTTGCCGGCTGAATATGCTCATCCGACGCTGATCCGGGCGCTTTTTCCGCTGTCCGCCGGACGCACAACCGCACTCCGGATTGTGTGCGGGGCGCCGTGGCGTGCAGCGAAGCAAATCTGTATTTATTATACAATAAAACCTTACGAATAGCAAGACCGAACTCCAACAAAAATGCCCCCGCCGGATCACACAGGGCAGGCTGTTGCCCGTCCCGATCCGTTGGGGGACATTTTATCAGAGAAAAGGGAGCGATGGGTCAGCGATCCTCGCGGAAGTAGGAGAGACCGAGCGCGGCAGGCGCCTGGTTTTCTCTCTTCTTACGCAGGCTGATGAGGATCAGCACAATGATCGTAACGACGTAGGGAAGCATTCTGGCAAGGTCCGTCGAGACCCGGATGTTCAGAAGCGCGGGCAGGTACTGATATGCCCAGTAGCAAAGTCCGAACAGATATGCACCCCAGATTGCCTGTACGCTCTTCCAGACGGCGAAAATGACCAGTGCAACTGCCAGCCATCCGAAGCCCTGCAGCTCGCTGCCGGTCTGCGTGGACCAACCGCCGTTGTTGATGTCAAGCAGGTAGAACGCACCGCCAAGCCCGGAGATACCGGAGCCGACCGCAATCGCGAGATACTTGTATTTCGTGACGGGAATACCGGCGGCATCAGCCGTAGCGGGGCTTTCGCCGATCGCGCGGAGGTTGAGACCGACGCGTGTCTTGTTTAAGATCAGCATCATGCCGATCGCAAAAATGACGGCAAGGTAGACCATGAAGCCGTAGGAGAAGAACAGCTTGCCGACGACGGGAATGTCAGAAAGTCCGGGAATGTGTGCGGCATACAGACGGCTTGCCGCCGTAGCACGGATGGAAACCTGTCCCTCCGGGATAAAGTATGCAGCCATGAACTTTGCCATACCGACCGCAAAGGTGGTCAGGGTAAGACCCGTGACATTCTGGTTTGCGCGGAGCGTGATGGTGAGGAAGCTGTAAATGCCTCCGGCAATCACACCGGCAAGGAAGGAGACGAGAAGCGTCAGCGTCAGCATGAGAAACGCATTCGGCTCGGTACCTGCCGCAGTGCAGGCGTTTTCGTAAAGGAAGCCGCTGAGAAATCCGAATGCACCGCCGAACACCATGATACCGGGCGTGCCGAGGTTCAGGTGTCCCGCCTTTTCGGTGATAATTTCACCCATGGCGCCGTACAGAATGACCGTTCCGTACAGAATGGCACTGGAAAACCAAGTCAGAAACAGATTCATTTCACTGCCTCCTTTCCACGGAGCAGGACCCGATAGTTGATGAAAAACTCACAACCGATGACGCAGAAAAGCATAATGCCGACGACAACATCGCACGCGCTTGCACTGAAGCTGCTGAATCGGTTGGAGATCAGTGCGGTTCCTTTTTCGAGCGCAACGATGAATAAGGAGATTCCTGCCATATAGAAGGTGTTGAACTTGGAGAGCCATGCGACGATGATCGCCGTAAAGCCGTATCCGCTTGCAATGTTGGTGCTGATGGTCTGGCTCTGTCCGGCGACCGTCATGCAGCCGCAGACGCCGCAGACAAGCCCCGAGATCGCCATGGTGCGGATGAGAACCGCCTTGACGTTGATTCCCGCGTACCGTGCGGTGTTCTGGGATTCGCCGACGACCGAGATCTCATAGCCCTGCTTGGTCTTGGAGAGATAGAAGTACATGACGACCGTCAGAATCACAACGATAATGACATTGATGAAGGTTCTCTGACCCATAATGGCAGGGAACCAACCCTCGTGACCGATCTTGTTGAGCTGTCCGAGCGAGGACGAGGAGCCCTTCCAGAGGTTGTAGAAGAAGCTGACGAGCTGAATGGCAACATAGTTCATCATCAGAGTGAACAGCGTTTCATTGGTTCCCCATTTTGCCTTGAAAATGGCGGGAATGACCGCCCAGACCGCTCCGCCGACCGCGGCGGAAAGAAACATGAGAGGGAAGAGCAGATATGCGGGGAGGTCCGCGAAGTTGACCATGACGATGGCTGTCATGAGCGCACCGATGAGAACCTGACCCTCAGCGCCGATATTCCAGAATCGCATTTTGAATGCGGGAGCCAGCGCAACGGCGATGCAAAGCAATTTGACGGTCGAGTTGATGGTCGACCAGATGTAAATGGAGTTACCGAACGCGCCACGGAACATGGTCGCGTATGCGGTAATGGGATCAACGCCGGTGGTTGCCAGAATGAAGATCGCGTTGATGATGAGTGCAACCAGTACGCCGCCGACACGGATGCAGGCTGCTTGCCACGACTTGATGTTGTTGCGCTTGGCAACACGCAGAAGCGGTTCGCGCTTGGCTTTCGTTTTAGCCGCACTGTTCGTGTTTGTCGCTTCAGTCATCGGTCTTCTCCTCCTTTTCTGCGGAGTTTTTATCGGGTGCCTCTGTCAAGCCGTTTTCCGGCACATCGGACAGTCCCTGTCCGGACAGTCCCTGTCCTGTCATCATGAGACCAATCTGTTCCTTGGTTACGCTTCTTGCGTCCACAATTCCGCTGATCTTGCCGCCGGCAAGAACAAGAATGCGGTCGCAGAGTGCAAGCAGAACGTCAAGGTCTTCGCCGACGTAAACCACGGCAACGCCGCGCTTCTTCTGCTCGTTGAGCAGGTTGTAAATGGTGTAAGAGGTGTTGATGTCAAGTCCTCTTACCGCGTAGGCGGTCAGAAGCACCTTCGGAGCGGCGGCAATCTCTCGTCCGACCAGTACCTTCTGCACGTTACCGCCGGACAGCTTGCGCACCGGGGTATTGATGCTCGGCGTGACGACTTCCAGCTCGTTCAGGATCTGTTCCGCCAACTTCTTTGCGGATTTGGTCTCCACGAAAATGGAGTGCCCGACACCGTAGTTGCGGAGCAGCATATTGCCCGTCATGCCCATGGAGCCGATGAGTCCCATGCCGAGACGGTCTTCGGGAATGAAGGACAGCGTGACACCAAGCTCGCGGATCTTGCGCGGGTTCATGCCGATGAGCTGTTCCGTGTCGGCTTCCTCATCTGCGTGGTAGAGCACGCTGGAGCCGGGGGTGGTCGCCTGAAGTCCTGCGATGGATTCAAGCAGTTCCTTTTGCCCGCAACCGGAGATGCCCGCGATACCGAGGATTTCGCCGCTGTAAGCTTCAAAATTGATATTGTCGAGTACCTTTCGACCTTCATTATTCAGGCAGGAAAGGTTGGACACCTCCAGACACACCCGCGGATTGACGGGTTCGGGGCGGTCGATGTTGAGTTCCACCTTTTTGCCGACCATCATTTCGGTGAGCGACTGGGTGTCTGCTTCTTTGGTCTCCACCGTGCCGATGTATTCTCCGTGGCGGAGAATGGTCACGCGGTCGGAGATCTCAAGCACTTCCTGAAGCTTGTGGGTGATGATGATGACCGATTTTTTGTCTTCTTTCATCGCGCGGAGCACCTTGAAGAGGTTCTCGGTCTCCTGCGGGGTCAGTACGGCGGTCGGCTCGTCCAGAATGAGAATGTCCGCGCCGCGGTAGAGCACCTTGATGATCTCCACCGTCTGCTTTTCGGAGACGGTCATGTCGTAGACCTTCTGGTCAGGATCCATCTTGAAGCCGTAGTGGCGGCAGATCTCCAGAATTCTTTTGCGCACCTGCTTTAAGTTATAGCGCTCGTTCTTGATGCCGAGCGCGACGTTTTCGGCGGCGGTGAACACGTCGATCAGCTTGAAGTGCTGATGGATCATGCCGATGCCGACGGCATAAGCATCCTGCGGGGAACGGATTGTCACCGGCTTCCCGTTGACAAAGATCTCTCCCTCGTCCGGGTAATATATGCCGGCAAGCATATTCATCATGGTGGTTTTGCCGCTGCCGTTTTCGCCGAGAAGCGCAAGGATCTCTCCCTGCCTGACCTCCAGGCTTGCGTGACGGTTTGCCGTGATGGAGCCGAATGTTTTGGTGATATTGTCCATGCGGACTGCGATCGGAGCGTTCAAAGCATTCATCCTTTCCAAGAGCTGGGTTTTGCCGGAGGATGCCTCGTGCGGCTTGTCCGACAGATAAAAAAGGGAAAAGTTCAGGGAAGGGAGGCTTTTGAAAAATGCTTTTCTGAACACGGGAAGGGAAACGGAGATCCGTTTCCCTTCGGGTGTGTCATTCCGGAAAAACCGGAACGGAAAATCAGAATCAGTTGTCGCCGAACTTCTTGTCCGTGTTCTCGACGATGCCGTCAATACGGAGCGTGAAGTAAGGAGCCGCGCGGAGCGTGGACTCGCTGAAGTAGGTCACACCGTTCTCGGTCACAAGAGCGCTCTTGGTCTCGCCCTGGTATACGAGCTTCGGCGCGTCGCCGGTGAAGTCAAAGTAGGACAGGTCAATCTTCGCTTCGGTGATTTGCTTACCGCCGACGGTGAACTTGCTCACGTCAAAGACCTTGAGGGAGCCGTCCTTGATTGCCTTGACCACTTCGTCAACCTTTGCCTGAGTACCCTCAGCGCAAGCGGTGCCGAGTGCGGTGATGGCAACTGCATTCTGTGCGTAGCCTGCAGCCCAGTCGGTGGGGATTTCCTTGCCTTCGAGCATCTGAGTGAACAGGAATTCGTAATAGACTTCCCAGTTGTTTGCAGCGGAGGTCAGAGCGACGTCCTTCGCAGCGGTGAGCATATCGACGTTGTAGCCGACACTGTAAACGTTGGTGTACTTTCCGGATTCGCGAGCCTTCTGAACAGCGCTGGGCGCACCGGTGGAGTCTGCGTGCTGACCGATGATGACACAGCCCTGGCTCATCAGGTATTCGGCAGCCTGACCTTCCAGTGCTTCGCTGAACCAGGAGTCAGTGTAGACAACTTCCATGGTCACTTCGGGAACGATGGACTGAATGCCGAGGAAGAATGCGGTGTAGCCGGAAACGACCTCTGCGTAGGGGAATGCACCGACGTAACCGATCTTGATCTTGCCGTCTTTCTTGTTGCTGTCAAGAATCTCGTTCTTTTCGATCATTTCCTTCAGCTTCATGCCTGCGACAACGCCGGAAACGTAACGGGATTCGTAAACGTTCGTGAATGCGTTGTGCATATTGGAAGCACCGCAGATTGCGGCGAAGTCACCGGTCATTGCCACAAACGTGACCTTCGGGTACTTGTCGGCGACGGGCTTGATGAAGTCCTGATGACCGTAGGAGTTGGAGATGATGAGGGTGCAATCATCCGCGATCAGTGCTTCTGCGGATTCTGCACATGCTTCGTTTTCTCCGATCTTCTTCTTGTACACGATCTCGACGGTCTTACCGGTCTTTTCCTTGATCGCCTTGATTGCTGCGTCAATGCCGTTCATGTGAGCGAGCGTGTAACCTTCGGTTTCGTCACCGACCAGGATTGCGCCGACTTTGAGGGTGTCCTTGGGTCCGGTTTTTCCACCGTCCTTGTCGCCGCAGGACGCAAAGATCACAGCGCAGGAGAGCACCGTGACAATGACGAGTGCGAAAGAGAGAAGCTTCTTGAACATTGTTTTTTCCTCCGTAAATTTTGTTGGGAAATCTATTCAAAAGGGGTTGTCCCTTTGAACCGTGAATCAGGCGGGATGCTGTCCCGCGGGGTACGATCCGGATGTTTTGCGGAAACCGGGAGTTCCTGACGGCAGATCCGGACGAAAAAAGGAAAAGCTCCGTTTCCGGGGCGGGGGAGCGCACCGCCTGCGGGCGGTGCGTATGACCTTTAACAGAAGCGGATGCCGTCTTCCACGCTCATGGAAGCGATGCGCGCGAGAGATTCGACCCGGACACCCATGTCCCGGATGAGCTTCCCGCCCGGCTGATATGCTTTTTCGATAACAATGCCTGCACCGACGACCGTCGCACCGGCATCCTTCACTAAGGAAATAAGGGCGTTCAGAGCGCTTCCCTTGGCAAGGAAGTCGTCAATGATGAGAATGCGGTCTGTGGGGAGCAGGAACTGTTTGGAAACTACAATGTCGTAAGTAGTGCCGTGTGTATAGGAATCCACCTTGGAGGTGTACACGTCACCGTAAATGTTGTTCGTTTTGGTTTTCTTTGCGAAAACGAGCGGACAATGAAAAAATTGCGCTGTAAGTGTGGCGATCCCGATACCGGACGCCTCAATGGTTAACACCTTGTTTACACCGCAATCCCTATATAAATGGTAAAATTCTTCTCCGAGTTTGCCCAGAAAGTCCACGTCGATCTGGTGGTTCAGAAAACTGTCGACCTTCAAAACCTCGCCTGCACCGACCTTCCCGTCTTTCAGGATCCGATCTTCCAGAAGCTTCATGTCTGCACCTCGGCAAATAAAATCAATTACTTATTCATTGTAAATGAAATCCGTGTGAAATTCAATAGACAAAAAAAACAAATTCCCAACAAAAAACGATCACAATTTGTATACCTAACCAAATTGCGGGCAATTGTAAACCCAAAACACAAAAAACGGTTGACAATCAGGCGCGAATCCGATAAAATCGAAGAAGGCAAACTGTGCGAGAAGGGGACCGTGATCGGCTGGGAAACTTGTTCCCCGGGTGAAACACCGGGGAAAGCGGTTGCGGGATCCGGACGGGCGCAGGCTGCCAAAAATATTTGATGCTTTGATGAGAGGATGATATGATGAAATTCGGAAAAACCGCAAGGCTTGTCCGTATCGCACTCGGTGCGGCACTGATTACCGTGTGCTCGTGGTTTGCTATTCCGTATCCCGCAAGCGATATTTCGTTCACGCTCCAGACCTTTGCGGTGTTTGCGATTGCGGGTCTGCTCGGCTGGCGGGAAGGGTGCGTATCAGTGCTTGTCTGGATCGCGCTCGGCGCGTGCGGCGCTCCGGTGTTTTCCGGGTTCTCCAATCTCTATGCGCTCGTCGCCAAACCGAGCGCGGGATATGTGGTCGGCTTTGTGTTCATCGCGCTGATCGTCGGAATATTTGCCGAGCGCTTCGGGCGGCGGCTGTGGTCACTTGCCGCCGGTATGGTGCTCGGACTTCTCGTGTGCTATTTTTTCGGAACGGCGTGGTTTGTCATCCGCTATGCCTCGGTCAACGGCGCGATCGCGCTTGGCACGGTGCTCGGTATGTGTGTCGTGCCCTATCTGCCGGTGGACGCTGCCAAGATTCTCCTCGCGGTGATTCTGGTCAACCGGGTCTATCCGTTGCTTGTGCGCGGAGGAAAAAAGGCAGGGAACGCGACGGAGTGAACGCCGGTTCCCGGTTTTATCATGACAATTCGACGAATGTGTATCGCTAACGATATGGGCAGTGGGGGAGAGCCTGCGCAGTCGCTCCGGCTACACAGTCGGTTGTGCCCGACGGTCAGGAGACCGCCGGGCTTTTTGCCGCGGCTTTTCACCTCGGTACCCTGTGCCGTCCCGGCGCCGGCGATTTTTTGCGCGGCAGCCCCAGAAATCCGCCGAGTACTTCCAGAAGAATGATTCCCGCGTGTAAAAACAGGCTGACGGCAGGGGAGTATCCGCTTCCCGCGTCGCGGAAAAAGCAAAGCGACAGGATCATCAGAATGCCTGTATAGAGAATTCCGCCACAAAGCCCCGACAAGAGCGCCCCGCCGCGGTTGAAACGCACGGCGGCAATCCCTCCGATGACGGCGGAAAGTCCTGCCGCACCGACCCCGAGTGGCGTGAGAAACGCGTCGGGATCCGCCTGTGCGTATGCAACCCCTGCGCAGATGAGGAGAAGCAGAAACCCGGAGAGTATGGAAACGGGAAGGGCGCGGAGCGCACCGGAGAGAACGGGAAGCACACCGGTTTTCTCCGCATCTCCTCCGTCTTCGTGCGCGCGGGAAACGGCGAGCGACCGGGGCGCACCGGCGCGCGGATATGCCTGATTCTTTTTCATAAACAAAACCTCCGCCGAACAGAATACTGAAGGAACAGTAAACTGTATGCGGCGGAGATTATTTTAGAACAAATGATCAGTCCTGCGCGTCCTCGGCTTTGACATCGACCGAGCGGATCGCACTCTTGAGCAGACGCATTTTGGTGCGGTCGTGGCTGGTCTCGATGGTGACGGTCTCGTCCTTGACGCTGA
Source organism: uncultured Eubacteriales bacterium (assembly GCA_934796165.1). Lineage (GTDB taxonomy): Bacteria > Bacillota > Clostridia > Oscillospirales > CAG-272 > CAKVOU01. The sequence continues at coordinate 44,677 of CAKVOU010000001.1, forward strand.
CGATCTTGCCGATGATGCCGCCGATGGTGGTGATTTCATCGCCGACCTGCAGGCTGTTGCGAAGCGCGGTCGCTTCCTTCTCCTGTTTCTTCTGGGGACGGATGATGAAGAAGTATCCGACGACCAGAACGCCGACAAGCATGACGCCGGTCATCAGCCAGCTCTGCCAGCCGCCCTGCTGGGTGTTATTCGTTGTACCCTCTGCAAGGGTAATAAGTGCATTCCAATTCATAAATTGAGCCTCCGTGTTTACATTTGTATTTATTATACATGATTTGTCACGGAAAAGCAAGCAATCTTCGGAAAAATCTTTGCGCGCACGGGAAAAATTTGCTCCGGAACACAAAATCCGGGGAAAACCGTTGCAATCGGGGGAGAATTGTGGTAAAATATATTGAATATATGTGTGAAAAAGGGGCGGAGTCATGGCAAAGAGTGCGTATCTGGAATGCGGGAAGATCATCAACACGCACGGCTTCCGCGGCGACGTCAAGCTGGAGTCCTGGTGCGATACGCCGAAGGTACTCGCGGGACTCAGCAGAATCTTTTTCCGCGAGGGCAACGACTATCGTGAGGTGCGGGTGACAAGTGCTTCGGTGTTCCGTCAATTTGTGCTGATGCACCTTGCCGGAACCGAAAACGAGGAGGCGGCGAACCGCTTGCGCGGGACCGTGGCTTATGCGGCAAGGGAAGACATCCCCCTGCCTGACGGCGGATTTTTCATCGCCGATCTGACGGGACTTCCCGTCATTGACGCGGAGAGCGGAGAAGTATTGGGATCCCTCCGGGAGGTCATCCATCCCGGCGCGTCGGATATTTATGTGGTGAAGCGTCCCGGAAAAGAAGACGCAATGATCCCCGCCGTGCCGGAATTCATCCGACGGGTGGACACGGAGAAGGGCGTCTTTGTCACGCCGATCGGAGGCATGTTCGACGATGACGAAACGGTTTGATATCATGACCCTGTTCCCGGAACTTGTGGACACGGTGCTCGGGAGCAGTATCATCGGACGCGCACAGCGCGCGGGGTACCTGTCGGTGCGTTCCTTCAACATCCGTGATTACTCGGAGGACAAGCACCGCCGTGTGGATGATACCCCCTACGGCGGCGGCAAGGGAATGCTCATGGCGGCGCCGCCGATTTATGCCTGTTATGAGGGGGTTCTCAGCGCGCAGGCGGAGGACGGATTTACCGGGACAAATCACGTGATTTACCTCTCGCCCACCGGCAAGGTGCTGACCCAGAAACGCGCAGCGGAGCTGGCGCGCGACTATGACGGACTGATTCTTCTGTGCGGGCACTACGAGGGCGTGGACCGCCGGATTGTGGACGAGATCGTGGACGAGGAAATTTCCATCGGCGATTACGTGCTGACGGGAGGGGAAATCCCCGCGTGCATCCTCGTCGATTGCGTTGCCCGCATGGTGGACGGCGTTCTGGATTCTCCGGAATGCTACGAAAAGGAAAGCATTGCGTCCGGTATGCTGGAGTATCCGCAATATACAAGGCCTTATGAATTCCACGGCGTGAAGGTGCCGGACGTACTGATTTCCGGCGACCACGCAAAGGTGGACCGCTGGCGGGAAGAGATGGCAATGGAACTGACCCGGAAAAACCGACCGGATCTTCTGGGCGCGGGGGAACCGGCTCCGGGAGGGGAGAATCCCGGTCAGGCAAAGTCCGGCGGCAAGAGGCATGCCGGAAAGAAATCAATCAAAAAAGTGCCCGGAGACATGGAAGTGCCCGGCGACAAAGAACCGGCAGAAAAAGTGCCTGTGGCGGAAACGCCCGGAGACGAAGGGTCGGCAGAGAACCTGTCGGCTGAAGTTGCGTCCAAAGACGGGGAAACCGCCGTGAAAGGATCCGGCGGGGAAGCCCCCGTCAAAGACGGAAAGGGGGAGAGCTCATGAAGAACAAGGGTAGCGGCATGCCGGGAAGCAGCAGGGTCATCGGCGCGGTCAACCGTTTTACGGCGTGGCTGTATACCATGTTTGCCACCGGAATTTTCGGAAAACTGTTCACCTCCTACGATCAGGCGGAAGCGGCGGCGCTCGATGGCTTCGGAGGACGATTCCGGAGAAGCCTGTCCGGGCTCGGCAAGGTTGGCAAGCTGCTGCGCCGCAAGATTGCCGGTGCTTTTGAATCCAGCCGGATCCTCCGGCTTCTCCGTCGGCTGCGGGACGTTCTTCTGGAATGTTCCCTCAGCGTTTACGGTGTCTTGTTTGCCGTATACGGAGTGTATTCACTTGTGCTCCGGCTCGTGTTCCGTGAAAGTACGACCGGGCTGGACTTCGGCCTCATCCTGACGGGAATCGTCTTTCTTCTGATCTCTCTTCCGATGTTCTTTTCCGGCAGATCACTTGCCGAGGCGCTTGGTAAGAGTCGCATCTTCCACTGGCTTCTGGTGGGGATTTGCGGGATCGACGAGGACGATCTCAAAAAGCCTCCGAAGGTCAGCGGAACCCGTTATGTGGTTGCGGTGTCCGTTGCGGTGATTGCCGGATGCCTGACGTATTTTGTGCATCCTCTGGTGATCCCCGGCGTGGTGCTTCTCGTTGTGCTCGCCGCGATGGTTCTGTATCAGCCGGAAATGGGGGCAGTCGTCACGCTCCTTGTCTGTCCGTTTTTGTCCTTTACGCTGCATCCGACGCTGTATCTGTCCTGTATTCTCGGAGTGACGGCGATCGGGTATCTCTCAAAGCTGATCTGCGGAAGACGCACTTTCCGCTTCGGGCTTCTTGAGGGAATGGTGGGATTCTTTGTGCTTCTCGTGCTCTTCGGCGGATTCTTTACGCTTGGCGGTAAGACATCTCTCCGGTCGGCACTGATGTATTCGTTTCTGATCGCGGGCGGATTCTTCCTCATTCTGAATCTGGCACGGACGCGTGTCTGGCTCCGCCGGTGCGCCATCGCGCTCGGCACCTCCGCGACGCTGGTTTCCGCAGTCGGAATTGCACAGTACCTGCTTGGGTATGCGGAGAGCCGCTGGCTCGACCAGAAGCTGTTTGCGGAGATTGCGGGAAGAGTGACCTCCGTATTCAATAACCCCAATATGCTTGCGGTATTTCTCGTACTCATCCTGCCGCTTCTGTTCGGTTTTATCATTACCCAGAAACGCCTGTTCAGCGGGTTCTTCCTGACGCTTTGCGCGTCGGGGGCAGTGGCGTGCCTGATTCTGACCTGGTCGCGCGGTGCGTGGCTCGGTGTACTCTTTTCGTTGGGTGTCATGCTGCTTCTCATCAGCAACAAGACCCTCAGCACCATTCTGATCGCCGCTTTGCCCGTCTGTGTGGGAGCAACGTATCTTTCCCCCTATCTGACCGGCTCCTCTCTCATTGACAACATTGCCGGCCGCTTTGCGAGCATCGGGAGTCTCGGGGATTCCTCCACGCTGTATCGCGTGTACACGTGGCAGGGGGTCGGCAACATGATCCGTGACCATCTCATCGGCGGTATCGGCGTCGGGGAAAGCGCATTCGGAGAGGTATATCCGTTGTATGCCCTGTCCGGAATCGAAACCGTCATGCACAGCCACAGCCTGTATCTCGAGATCCTCTCGGAGCTTGGCGTGGTCGGGTTGATTGTGTTCCTTATTTCCATGTTCCTGTTTGTGCAACTGTGCCTCGGTGCACTCAAAAAAATGCCGGACCGACGGATGCGCGTGATGGTAATCGCCGGGCTCTGTGCGACCCTTGGTGCACTCCTGATGGGAGGCGCGGATTATATCTGGTATAATTACAGCATCTGCTTTTTGTTCTGGGCGGTCATCGGGCTGACTGCGGCGTATGTCCGTGTCGGCAAAGAGGAGACCGAACGCACCTATCTTCCTTTGGAAAACAGCGCTACGGAGGCGGAAGTGACCGTCCGGTTCTGAAGCCTTATGAAGCCATTCCGGCTTGCTTGTATGCGTTACCCGAACATTGAAGCTACAAAGACTGAAGACTGAGAGGAGAATCAAAATGTCAGAAGACGAAAAGAATCTGCAACCGGAGCCCCCGGCTGCGGAACCGTCCCCCGAAGAGGCGTTTGTGCCCGGTGCGGCGGGAGAAAAGCTCAGAGTACGCCGTCTCGGAAAGGCGCCGGGACAAGCGCCCCGGCGGTCCGCGCCCGTCAATGTGATCGACATTCTCATCATCGTTCTGGTGCTTGCCGGAATTGCGTTTCTGGTGGTTTCCGGCGTGTTCGGCGGCAGCCTGTTCAAGAGCAAGACCGAGACCAGGACCATTGAATATACGGTGGTATTCCGGCAGGTCAGCGAAGATTTTGTGACCGCAATCTCAAGCGGAAATGCCGTGCTGAACGCCAAGGAGAAGCAGTCCTTCGGTACGGTCAGTGCCGATGTGGAGAGCAATCCGTCCACCTATGTTGCGTATGTCCCCGGCGGGGAAGAGGGTGCCGGCGGTACGGCGACGCTTCTGCCGTATCCCGGATATGTCGATCTGACGGTGACGATCCGCGTGGACGCGGAGTACAGTGCGGGCACCGGTTATACGGTCGGCGGCAGCCGGATCGCGGTCGGTGCGGAGTATTCTCTGATGTTCCCCGGTTTCACCGGGACCGGAACCTGCATCGCGCTCAACGAGAATCTGTCGTAAGGAGGAATGAAAGATGGCAGAACAGAATCAGACGCCGGGCAACAAAAAGAAATTCCGGTTCGGCATCGGCAGCGTCATTGATATTGTGATCATTCTTCTCATTCTTGCCGCAATTGCGGGGATTGCCTTCCGGGTCTATTCCGCAAAAAGTCCGACGGTCAGCAGCGAGAAGGCGGATTATGAGATCCGTTTTCGGGTGGACAGCGTTTCCTATATGCTTCCCAATTATCTGCGTGCCGGGGATCAGGTGTATTTCGGTGATTCCGGGAAAAAATTCGGGATCCTTCAGGCAAACGACGGAAGCGAGAACGGCTCCGCGCTTGCCGTGAGAGCGGCAAATATTCTGATCCGGGACGAGGGCGGCAACTATATTTCCGCAAGCTATCCCGGGGAGGCGTTGGTGGACGCGACCGGTACCGTCCTTGCCTCCGGGTATTTTGACGCGAGCGGCAGCTTCCTGCTTGACGGGAAGATCCATGTGACCCCCGGTGAGACCGTGCGGGTCCGTACCGAGCTTGCGGATTTCACGCTTGTGGTGACGGAAATCGAAAAGCACTGAATTCTGGCGGTTTATGCGCCGGATCGTTGGCTGACATAGGCACTTTATCCGATATATGAACGACCTTTTCGGGCATTTTTATGAAAAAAGCCAACGGTTTGACTATTGATTTTGAAGGGCGGATTTGCTATACTAATGTTAGAATGTAAAAGTATAATCCGTCTGAGAGGTGCTGAACATGATCTCACGAGAGATAGTTGTCAACAATGCAAGCGGGCTTCATGCAAGACCTGCCACGTTTTTCATTCAGAAGGCAAACTGTTATAAGTCCTCCATCTGGGTGGAGCGGGATGACCGCAAAGTCAATGCAAAGAGTCTTCTCGGTGTGCTTTCCCTCGGTATTGCAAAGGGAATGAAGGTTACCCTGATCGCAGACGGGCAGGATGAGAATTCCGCACTGGAAGGACTTTGCGAGCTGATTGACACCGGCTTTTCCGAATAAAGCGGAGACGGCTTGCGGTCTTTCGGAGCAAGAATGAAAACGGCGCAGTTCCGGACTCGGAGACCGAGCGGGCTGCGCCGTTTTGTTGACCGGAAGGTTTGCTCATCCGAAGGACACGGGGACGAGAGCCGCTATCATCATTCCGGGAAAGGGGCATACGATGGAAGAGAATCAACCGCGCACGCGCCTGACGCGTGCGGAGCTTCTGGAAAAAGCAAATACGCTCCCGCTTCGTCCCGGTGTTTACGTCATGCGCGACGTGACGGGCAAGGTCATTTATGTCGGCAAGTCGCGCAAGCTCAAGAACCGTGTGTCCCAGTATTTTCAGAACAGCGAAAAGCAGATCAAGGTCGCGCGCATGGCGGCGTCGGTCGCGGATTTTGATTATTATCTCTGTGATACCGAGATTGAAGCCCTGTCGCTTGAAAATACGCTCATCAAGGAGTACACCCCCAAGTACAACATTCGCCTCAAGGATGCGAAATCCTATCCTTATATCAAGGTGACACCGGAGGTCTACCCCCGCCTCGTCATGACCCGTAAACGGGAAAACGACAAGGGACGCTACTACGGACCCTATTCCGGTACCTCGACCGTCTTTTCCGTCATCGGCGCACTGGAACGTATCTTTGCGCTCCCCACCTGTACCCGCCGTTTTCCGCGCGATATCGGCAAGGAACGCCCCTGCTTATATTATCAGATGGGCAAATGCTGCGGAGTCTGTACCGGAACGGTCACGCCGGAGGAATATGCGGGGCGCATCCGCTTTGCGGAAAACGTGCTGAAGGGCGACACGGCAGAGGTCAAAAAGGAGCTGGAGACCGAGATGTTCCGCGCGGCGGCGGAGGAACGCTTTGAGTCCGCCGCCCGCTTCCGCGATACCGTGAGGGCGCTGGACCGTCTGACCGAGCGGCAGAAGGTTGTTGCCTCTCCAGACGAAGAATCCGATGTGGTCGCGCTGTATGCCGATGAGGTGTGCGCCTGCGTATCGGTGTTCTTTATCCGCCGGGGCGCCGTCATGGACAAGTCGGACTTTTTGTTCGGCGCGGACCGCATCCCGGATGAGAGCGAAATGGCGGCGTTTCTTCTGGAACTGTATCAGATGCGCGAGTTCATCCCGCGCAGGATTCTTTTGTCCTTTGATCTCGGCGAGGACCGGGAGACGCTGGAAGAGTACCTGACCGGGCGTGCCGGGCGCAAAATCACGGTACACACCCCGCGCCGCGGAGAATGGAAAACGCTTTGCGACATGGTGCGCGACAACGCGGAGGAACGCTGTAAGCGTTACCGCATCGACACCGAAAAGGAGGAGGGCGCGCTCGTCCGCCTTGCCGGACTTCTCGGACTGGAAACCTATCCTTCACGGATCGAATCCTACGATATTTCCAACTTCGGCAAGGAACAGCTGACCGCCGGCATGGTCGTTTTAGCGGACGGAAAATGCAAGCGGTCGGATTACCGCGTGTTCAAAATGAAAACGGTGGAGGGGACCGACGACTACGCCAGTATGCGCGAGGCGCTCTCCCGCCGGCTGGATCATCTTTCGGACCCCTCGGGATCGTTTTCGGAGCGCCCTGACCTGATCCTTCTGGACGGCGGACGTGGACACGTCGGCGTGATTCGGGAGCTGATGCGGGAAAGAGGATTAGACATTCCCGTGTTCGGTATGGTTAAGGACGATTTCCACAAGACCCGCGCACTCTGTTCGGAGGACGGGGAAATCAGCATCGCCAAGGAAAAACAGGTGTTCCTCATGATTTATCAGCTGCAGGAGGAGGTACACCGCTTTACCGTTTCCCGTATGAGCGCGGGAAAGAGGAAAACGCTCCGTACCTCGTCGCTTGAAAAAATCCCCGGCATCGGACCGGCAAAGGCGAAAGCACTGCTTTCCATGTTCGGCGGACTCGGGAAACTCCGGGCGGCAACGAAAGAGCAGATCGCCGCGACCAAAGGAATTTCCGAAACAGACGCGGGGAAGGTGTACGCTTATCTGCACAGAAACGAGGGGGCGCAGCCGCCGGAGGCATGACCTGATTCTTGTAAAAAGTTTCAGGTGTTCCGCAGGTATCCGCCAAACCGGGGCATCCGCGGAACGCATTCCCGGAGGAACCGCGCAAACCCATAAAGGAGACAGACTGCCAATGATGAGAATTATCACGGGAAAAGCAAGGGGAACGCATCTTTTCACGCTGGAGGGCAACGAAACCCGCCCGACGACCGAGCGTGCCAAGGAAGCGATCTTTTCCATACTGTACGGCATGGTGGAGGGCAAACGGGTGCTTGATCTGTTTGCCGGTTCCGGACAGCTGGGATTGGAAGCGATCAGCCGCGGCGCCGCCCATGCGACCTTTGTGGACGCGTCAAAAGAAGCGGCGGCAATCATTGCAAAGAACATTGAAAAAACACATTTCGCCGATGCCTGCCGCGTGGTCTCTTCGGATGTAGCGGCGTTTCTCCGTTCCGATGCCGGGCAGTATGACCTTGTGTTTATTGATCCCCCGTATGCGGCAGGGCTGACCAAAGGAACGCTTGCGCTCCTTGTATCCGGGAGAAAGCTCGCCCCCGGCGCGATCGTGGTCGCGGAAACGGGGGAGGAGCGGGATGTGTTCGGTGATGACGCGGCGCTTGCCTCGCACTTTACCGTTACCAAGCGGGTGCGTTACGGCAAAGCGGCCGTTGCGTTCCTGACCTTCCCGGGAGGAGGAGAGACCCCATGAAAACTGCATTGGTCACCGGTACTTTTGACCCCATTACCAAGGGGCACATGGATATCATCACCCGCACGGCGGATCTGTTTGACCACGTAATCGTCGCGGTGATGAACAACCTGAAGAAGGGAAGTCTCTTCCCGCAGGACCTGCGCCGGCAGATGGCGGAGGCGGCGTGCCGAGACCTTCCGAATGTCACGGTGGTGGCGGATGCCGGCATGATGGTGGACTTTTTTGACAGAAGCGGCGCGGATGTCATCGTCCGCGGTATCCGCAACGAAACCGATTTCGCCTATGAAAGCGATATGGCGGATTATTTACGAGAACACAATCCGCGCATTGATACGCTGTTTCTGCACGCGGACCCGTCGCTTGCCTCGGTCAGCTCGACCGAGGTGCGGGAACGGCTTGCGCGCGGGGAAGACGTATCCGACGAGGTTCCCGCCGGAATTCTTCCGTATTTCCGGAATTTACATTGACTTCACGATTTTTCGCTATACTGAATTCATCTTTCCCGAATCCACACCGCCCGGGCGGTATGACAGATCATTTCTTGAAAGGATCCTTCAGCCATGAATCAAAGCAACATGAAAAAAATGAATCTTGCCTCGCTTCTTGTGACCAGCGCGGTCGGGCTTGCCGTCGGCATTCTCCTGTTTTTCCACGCGGACAAGATGTTCGGCATTCTCGCCATTCTCTGCGGGATCGTCGGTCTTGTGGTATCCATCCCCCCGTTCCTTGACGCGCTGATGCACAACGGGGAAGAGGGCTCTGCCGCAGGGATCATTCTCTACGGCGCTGCCGTGCTGCTGTCGCTTGCACTTCTGATCTCCCGCAATTTCGTCATGATGATCATCGTGGGGCTTTGCCTCATCGTCATTCCCGTGATCCGCATCTCCAAGGCGACCGATACCGGTGCACAGTTCCGGGAAGAACTTCCGCGCATTCTCGTCGGCGTTCTTCTGGTTGCGGTCGGTCCCTGCAAGGTCGTGGACTGGCTGTTCCGCGTCATCGGTGCGGTGGTGCTCGTTCTGACGGTGGTGTACTTTGTGTACGGTTTGCTCCGGTATCTCGGCAAGATCGGCAAGGCGGAATCCGCTACCAAGGGCACGCGGACCTTTGTGGATACGACGGGCGACGGAAAAGTGGACACCATTTATGTGGACACCACGGGTGACGGCAAGACCGACACCGAGATGCCCTATATCAAGCGCCCCAAGAAATGAGGACGCTTTACGGACTCCTGACCGGGGACACACAGAAGGAGCTTTACCCCATGCATATGCCGGGGCATAAACGTAACCCGGAATTCGGGGGCGGGCTTCCTGTCGGGGAGGATATCACCGAAGTGGAGGGTTTTGACAACCTTCACGAGATGACCGGGGTACTCGGCACGCTTGCCGGGCGATTTGCGCGACTGTTTCACGCCGACCGCGCGTTTCCCCTGGTCAACGGCTCGACCTGCGGGATTCTTGCCGCCGTCCGCGCCCTGACAAAGTACGGCGACCGGGTGCTTGTCGCGCGAAACTGCCACCGGTCCGTGTATCACGCGGTCGAGCTTTGCGGGCTGCGCGCGGAATACCTGCTTCCCGAACTGTCGGACGGGATTTTCCGGGACATTCTGCCGGGGAAGATAAGCGCGGCGCTTGATGCGTTTCCGGATACCCGGCTCGTCATCCTGACCTCCCCGACCTATGAAGGCGTGGTCAGCGATATCCGGGCAATTGCTTCGGCGGTTCACGCGCACGGCGCGACGCTCCTCGTGGATGCCGCGCACGGTGCCCACCTCGGCTTTTCTCCGGATTTCCCGGAAAGCCCGTATGTCCTGGGCGCCGACGCGGTTGTGCTGAGCCTGCACAAAACGCTTCCGTCGCTGACACAGACGGCACTGCTTCTTTCAAAAGAGCAGTTCGCCGCCGACATCATGCGTGAGCTCGCGGTGTTTGAGACCTCCAGTCCGTCGTACCTGTTGCTTGCGTCCATGGAAAACTGCGCAGAGCTTTTGGAAACGGACGGCGAGCGGCTGTTTTCCGCCTATTCCCGGCGGCTTTCCGGATTCCGGGCAGACGCGGCAGCGTGGCAGACGCTCCGGTTGTACCGGGGGGACGGATGCTATGCGTATGACCCCGGAAAGCTGGTGATTCTGACCGGTCCGCGGATGTTGCCCGGTCCCGCGCTTGCCGGACGCCTGCGGCGGGACTACCGGATTGAAACCGAGATGGCGTATCCCGGGTATCTGATCTGCATGACTTCCATCGCGGATACCGACGAGGGATTTGCCCGGCTGTCGCGTGCGCTCGGGGAGATCGACCGCGATCTGACCGGACGGTGCGACGGTTCCGCTGCGGAAAGTCGCACAACAACCAGATGTGATTCAACGGATCAGGGGATTTCTTCATTCCCGCACTTTCTTTTGAAAAAGCGGATGACCTCTGCCGAAGCGCATGACCGGGAAAAGCGGTTGGTGCCGCTTGCCACATCGCCCGGCAAAACGCTCGGCGAATACGTGTTTGCCTATCCTCCGGGCATCCCGCTCGGCGTTCCGGGGGAAGTGATCGACGGGCGGTTGCTTTCCGCGATCCGTGCATTTGTTGACGGCGGAATCTCGGTGAAGAGCAATTCCGGCAAGCTTCCCGAAAAGATTTTGGTGCTCGTTGACGAAAACTCTTGACAATCCGCGCGGAATATATTATAATGAACTTTGTAAAAATCTTCAGTAAAGGAACTTACGATCATGAAAAGAATTCAGACCATTGAAACGCGTGATCTTGCCGCTTCCGTAAAGAACGGTGGTTGCGGCGAATGCCAGACCTCCTGCCAGTCCGCCTGCAAGACTTCCTGCGGCGTTGCCAACCAGGAGTGCGAGAAGTGCAATAACGACTGATCGGATCTGATGCCGGGTGACCGGTTTCCGGAAGTCGTCATCGCTGCCCCGCGCCGTCCCCGCAGGTGTCGCTTACCGCTTGTAAGCAGAGGCATCGGGTGCCGCACGGGCATGAGAACGCAAGGATGAATGCCGTTCCTTCCGCAGAAGGGCGGCTTTCCTTTTGCCTTGAAAATCAATCACCCGCTTGACGGGGAAAGGCTTGGTTACTTATGATTCACCGTTATCAACTGAACGGATACAATATCGTGCTCGACGTGTACAGCGGTTCTGTCCATGCGGTCGATGAGGTCGCGTATGACGCGATCGGAATGTATGAGACCCATACGCCGGACGAGATTGTCCGGGAGCTTACCGCAAAATACCGGATCACCGAAGAGGACGCACGCGAGGTGCTCTCGGATATCGAGGAACTGAAGACTGCGGGCAAGCTGTTTGCAGAGGACAGATACGCGGATATGGCGTTCGACTTCAAGAACCGTTCCAACGAGGTCAAGGCGCTTTGCCTGCTTGTGTCCCACACCTGTAACCTCAATTGTGATTACTGCTTCGCAAGTCAGGGGCGTTATCACGGCGAGCGTGCGCTCATGTCGTTTGAAGTCGGCAAACGCGCCATTGATTTTCTTGTAGAACATTCGGGAAAACGGCGTAATCTGGAGGTCGATTTCTTCGGCGGGGAACCGCTCATGAATTTCGATGTCTGCCGCGAGATCGTTGCTTATGCGCGGTCGATCGAAAAGGAGCACAACAAGAATTTCCGCTTTACCCTCACGACCAACGGTGTGCTTCTCGACGATGAGGTCATTGACTGGGCGAACCGTGAGTGCCACAACGTGGTCTTGTCGCTGGACGGACGCAAGGAGGTACATGACCGCCTGCGCCGCACGGTTTCGGGCAAGGGAAGCTACGACACCATCGTTCCGAAGTTTCAGCATTTCATCGAGCGGAGAGGAGACCGCGGTTACTATATGCGCGGAACCTTTACGCACAACAATACGGATTTTACCAACGATATTTTCCATATGGCAGATCTCGGGTTTACCGAGCTTTCCATGGAGCCTGTCGTTTGTTCTCCGGACGACCCGTATGCCCTCACCAAGGAAGACCTGCCGATCCTCTTTGACCAGTACGAGATCCTTGCAAAGGAAATGCTCCGTCGGGAAAAGGCGGGCAAGCCGATCACCTTCTATCATTACATGATCGACCTGACAGGGGGTCCCTGCATTTACAAGCGCATTTCCGGATGCGGCTCCGGCACCGAATACATGGCGGTGACCGCGTGGGGCGATCTGTACCCCTGCCACCAGTTTGTCGGTGATGACGCGTACAAAATGGGTAACCTCTGGGATGGCGTGACCAATACGGCGCTCCGCGACGAATTCAAGCTGTGCAACGCGTATGCCCGCCCCGACTGCAAGGACTGCTGGGCAAGGCTCTATTGCTCCGGCGGTTGCGCCGCAAACGCGTACCACGCAACAGGGTCCATCAAGGGAATCTATGAGTACGGTTGTGAGCTCTTCCGCAAGCGGATGGAGTGCGCGATCATGATGAAGGTCGCGGAATCGCTCGACCCGGAACTGCGGGCGCTGCATGAAAAGAAAAAGGGTACCGCTACCCCCGCTGGCGGGGAAGCCTCCTGCGATACCTGTTCGTCCTGCGGGACGGATTGCTGACTTTGGGTTTCCGATCCCGGAGCAGAGTTACTTCCGCCCACCGGCGCCACATTCCGCGGCGCCGGTGGGCGGCTTTCTGTGTCATGCGGTTCCCTTGCCCCCGCGGGGCGACTTCCGCCCCCACCCAGCGCCTCCGGCGCGGGCGGGGACTTCCGCCGCCCCGCGGGGGCGGGAAAACCTCCCCGTTACACAAAAAAGCCTTTCTTCTGTCGGATACCGTCCGTCAAAGAGAGGCTGTTTTTGTATTCCGCTGTTTCCGGAAGCGCCCTGCGTCTGTCTGAACGTGAATCCGGAAACGAAAACTCCCCTGTTCCGCGTCTGTCGGAACAGGGGAGCGCAAGAATCAAAAATTCAAAGCTTTGCGGCTGTCAAAGCAGACACCGCACCACCCGGACACCATTGTTCCGCATCTGTCGGAACACGATCCCGCATCTGTCGGGATCATAGTACCCGGGCGGTTACAAATCACCCCTGTCCCCCGCATCTGTCGGGGAACCGGGAATCACCCGTCACTCCGCCGCGCGACTGTTTGCCGCATCCGTTACGGAGTGGGGAAGAGCCGGTCAATCAGTCAATGCTGATCCGCTTTGCGGTCGGCGCCTGCACCTTCCGTTTGGGAAGATCAAGGGTCAAAACACCGTTTTCAAACTTTGCTTTGATCGCATCCTCGTCGATCTCGGAAATATCAAAGCTACGCGAGAACGAACCGAAGGAACGTTCGCGGCGGACATAATGGTTCTTGCCGCCCTCCTTCTCCTCGGTCTCCGAGTGACGCTCGGCGGTAATGGTCAGATACCCGTTTTCGGCATCGACCTTGATGTCATCTTTTGAAAATCCCGGCAGATCGGCTTCCAGCGTGTAGCTGTCACCGTTGTCGCGGATGTCAGCCTTGAATTCGGCGACCGAATGATTGCCGAAGAACGCTTTTTCAAGGTCGTCCATTTCGGCGAACGGATTATAAGAAGAAACGGAATGATTGCGGTTTGCATAAGGCATAAGTCCAAACATAATCAAGTACCTCCAACATGTTCGGAATTTCTTTCCCGCCGGATCCGTGACCCGGGAAAAGATCGGTCAGACGGAAGCGGGAAGAGGATCCCGGGCACCGCCCGTACACTCTCAGTCCCTTTCCTTTTGACACCTCCTATTATAGTCTGCATTTGTGAACGATTAAAGCTAATTGTATTGATAATCTATTAATTTTAGCACTTAACGATATAAAGTGCTAAAATCCAGCGAGCGAATCACGCATGAAGCAGCTGTGAAACGATGTAATTTTAGCACTCGCGCGCCAAGCTGATTGCTTTCGCACATTTTGACAGAAAAGCGCCTCCGACATTCCGTCGGAGGCGTCCTCAAAAACCGTATCCATAAAAGTACAGGGAATCCTTGCGCCGGGAAAGCCGCACTTCCGGCTACGTCCAACCTGACGTCCTTATTTCTTGACGACCGTTGCGCCGAACGGCATCAGCGCGAGCTTGGCGAGCTTGAAATACTGCTTGCCGAACGGGATGCCGATGATAGTGATGCAGAACAGAACGCCGAGCAGGGCGTGCTCCAGCGCCAGCACCCAGCCGGAAAAGATAATCCAGAGCACGTTGAGGATGGTTTTGCCCGCCCCGCCGCCGTACCGTACCTCTTTGCCGAAGGGTAGCAGACTCAGCCCCGCCAGCTTGAAACACTGAACGCCCACGGGAATTCCGACGATGGTGATGCACCAGAGTATCCCCGCCATGCACCAGCTGATGGCACTGCCGAGCCCTCCGAGAATCACCCAGAGTAAATTACCGAGAAATCTCATAAAAACCTCCGGAGTGTGTTTTCCGGTTTCCGTAAAACGGCTCCCCGGATCTGATTTCATTATATCATACGTACGACCGTTGTGCAAGTGCAATTTTTCCGGTGTATTGTAGCCCGTGGTTCGCTGTCCGTTCCCGACCGGCGGGGAGTGCCGAGCGACCCGATGCGTTCGCTGTGCGTCACGCCCGGTTGTGCGGCGCCCGATACCTTGTTGCGCCAGGCAGAGCGTCGTGCCGGCGGTGTACCCGCCCCGATCGTGCTGCGCTGACCGGCGGTGCGACGCGGATGTTTCCCAATCGTATTACGTGTTCCGGTCAACCGTTTTCATCTTTTTGAGATTGCCGATCTTTTCGGCGCGCTTTTCGCATTCCGCGGCGATCTCCTCATAAGTCAGCCCGTATTCCGCGGCAAGCACCAGGACGTGATAAAAAAGATCGTTGATCTCCCCGATCAGGTCCTCCCCTGACGGATTCTTGGCGGCGATGATGGTTTCCGCCGCCTCCTCGCCGATCTTTTTTAAGATTTTGTCGCGCCCCTTTTCGAAGAGGTAGCAGGTATAGGAACCCTCCTCCGGGTTCTCGCGGCGGGTTTGGATGACCTCGAACATTTGTGCCCAGACGTCGTTTTTCATAGGTTGGAATTCTTCCTTTCCGAAGTGTTTTGTGTGGCAGAATTGCCGGGGAAATGCTGTTTTCGTCTGATTCCGCGTTTTTCCCGGCGATTGTCGGATGTTTCCGGGAATGCCCCGGACGCGTGCACGGTCGTTCCCCGGGAATAGCTTCCGAGTGGTTGCCGGGCGTTATCTGTGGGGTTCCGCGTTTTCTTCCGTCGTCCCGGTATAAGGGAATTCGCGGTAAAAGCAGGAGCGGTTTCCCGTGTGGCAGGCGGGACCCAGCGGTTCCACGGAAAAGAGCAGGGTATCGCAGTCGCAGTCGTAGCGGATGCGGCGGACCAGCTGATAATGCCCCGAGGTTTCGCCTTTGCACCAGAGACTGTTCCGGGAGCGCGACCAGAAGGTGCACTTCCCGGTCTCCAGCGTTTTTTTGAAAGATTCCTTGTTCATGTAGGCGAGCATGAGCACCTCGCCGGTTTTTTCGTCCTGCACGATGGCAGGGACCAGCTCCTGCTTTTCAAAAAGAAAGCCGTATTCCGTTTCCGGACAGGTCATCAAATTCTTACCTCGATTCCGTTTTTCTTCAGATACTGTTTTAAGTCGGGGATCTCCATTTCCCGGAAGTGGAACAGGCTTGCCGCCAGCGCCGCATCGGCACCGGCAAGAAACGTGTCCCGGAAATGTTCCATTTTTCCCGCGCCGCCCGACGCAATGACGGGAACGGTCACGACCGACGTGACCGCGCGGACAAGATCGTTGTCAAAGCCGTTTTTCGTACCGTCCGCGTCCATGGAGGTGAGCAGAATTTCTCCTGTACCTGCTGCCTGTGCTGCCTTTGCCCACGCGACCGCATCGATTCCCGTGTCCACTCTGCCGCCGTGCGTAAAGACCGACCACTTGGGTAAGCCGTCCGGACCACATCCCGCGCGTTTTGCGTCAATGGCGACCACGATGCACTGGGAACCGAATTTTTCCGCCGCCGCGCCAATCAGCCGCGGGGAACGGATCGCCGCGGAGTTGACGGACACCTTGTCGGCACCCGCAAGAAGCAATGTCCTGACGTCCTCGACCGAGGAGACCCCGCCGCCCGCAGTGAGCGGGACGAAGAGTTCCTTTGCCGCCCGTTCGACCTCGCGGGCAAAGGTCTTGCGTCCGTCGCTGGTCGCGGTGATATCCAGAAAACAGACCTCGTCCGCTCCCGCGGCGTTGTAGTATTTTGCATTTTCCACGATGTCGCCCGCGTCGCAGAGCCCGACGAAGTTGACACCTTTGACCACTCTGCCGTCTTTTACGTCAAGGCAGGGGATGATTCGTTTTGCAAGCATGGTTTTTCCTTTCCGGAATGATGAATTGTGCGGAATGCATTTTTCGCCTGAATTGCCCGCCGCCTTAAATTCAATCTGTAACGAGTGGCAGGGCGGTGTGTTTTGTTTGCCCGGGGCATCTCCCGCTTTTTTGTCCTGCGATTGGCGGCAGTTATGTTTCAGTCCCTCGCCGCGCGGATTGCTTCGCCGAGATCCAATGTGCCCGCGTAAAGCGACTTGCCGCAGATCGCGCCGCTCATGCCGAGTGCCTTTAGGGTGCGTATGTCCTCCACGCTCTTCACGCCGCCCGAAGCAATCAGGGCAGTGCCGGGAAGCGCGGACCTCAGCGCCTTCAGCATTTCCGTGTTGGGGCCCGTCAGCATTCCGTCCCGCCCGATGTCGGTGAAAATGATGGTGCCGACCCCAAGCCCCGCGACGGTTTTCGCAAAATCCAGATACCCGAGCGTCCCGGTCTTTGTCCACCCCGAGGTGGCAACCAGCCCATCCTTTGCATCGATTCCGACGGCAATGCTTTCTCCGAACCCGGCAACCGCCTTCTCCAGAAATACAAGGTCGGTCGCGGCGGAACCGAGAATGACTCGGGTGGCGCCGTCGTCGAGTGCCCGACTGATGTCGTCAATGGTACGGATTCCGCCGCCGATTTCCACGGGGAACCAGCCTTTTTTTGCGATTTCGCGGATGACCCGGCGATTTTCTTTTTGTCCTTCGCCGTGCTTTGCTCCGTCAAGGTCAACGGTGTGCAGATACTCTGCGCCCGCCAGATAGAACCGTTCGGCGGTTTCCATGGGATCGGCGGCAACCTCGCGGGCAGTGTCGTACTCCCCCTTGGAAAGACGGACACATCTGCCGCCGAGCAGGTCGATTGCAGGCAAAATAATCATGGTTCCTCCTTGTATTCCGCAAATCCGCGGAGAATGGACAACCCCGCCGCATGACTCTTTTCCGGGTGGAACTGCGCGCCCCAGACGGGAAGTCCGGGACACCTCACGAGTGCGGGAATGCGCTCTCCGTAAAACGTGTCCGCAACAATGTTTTCTTCCACCGTGTCGGCGCGGAAGGAATGGACGAAATAGACATAGGTTCCGTCGGAAAGTCCCCGGAGGAGCGGGTCGCCCGGATGGCGGAAGTCGAGAGAATTCCAGCCGATATGCGGGATTTTGAGTCCGTGCGCGTCGATGGGGATAACCCGCCCCTCAATCAGTCCAAGTCCTCTGGTTTTCCCGAATTCCATACTCTCTTCAAAGAGAAGTTGCATCCCGAGGCAGATGCCGAGGAGCGGCTTTCCTGCCCGGCAACTGTCGTACAACAGGGAATCCAGTCCGCGTGCCGAGAGCGCCCGCATGGCGTCGGGGAACGCGCCGACGCCGGGAAGAATCCATTTGTCCGCCTTGGCGAGTGCCTGCGGGTCGGCGGAAACGAAAGATTCCGCGCCGATGTGATCCAGCGCGTTTTTCACACTGTGCAGATTTCCCATGCCGTAATCGATGATTCCGATCATGCGTCGAGCGTTCCTTTCGTGGAGAGTGCGTCGCCGTCGCGGAGACACGCCGCCTGCCCGAGTGCGCGGGCAAACGCTTTGAACATGGACTCCGCCTTGTGGTGGTCGTTGCCGCCGTAGAGGTTGCAGATGTGGAGCGTGATGCCGGATTTCATAGAAAACGCGTAGAAGAATTCGCGGATGAGCGGGGTTTCGAGCGTCCCGATTGCGGGATAGTCGAATTTCGCGTCGTATACGAGATAGGGCCTGCCCGAAATGTCCAGCACACAGCGGGAAAGCGACTCGTCCATCGGGATATACGCCGTGCCGTACCGGCAAAGGTGCGCGCGGTCGCCCGCGGCTTCGGCAAATGCAGTTCCGAACACGATTCCGAGATCCTCCACCGAGTGGTGCCCGTCCACGTACAGGTCGCCCGTCATCCGGAGCGAAAGGTTCATGTGTCCGTGCAGGGCAACCGCCGCGAGCATGTGGTCGAGAAATCCGATCCCGGACGACCCTTCAAATGTTCCGGCGCGGTCGGGGGAAAGCAGGGCCAGGGTCAGGTCGATGTCGGTTTCGTTTGTTCTTCTGACAATGTGTGCCTGTCTCATGAAAGCACCTCCTTGATTGCAGTGTACAGCCGTTTCAGTTCTTCGTCGGTCGAGGCGGTGATACGCAGATGATCGGGCGCAAAGAAGCGCACGGCGATTCCCCGCCGGGCAAGCCCCTCTGCCAGCTTTTCCGCATCTCCGGTGCGAAGATACACAAAATTCGTGCGGGTCCGGGAAACCGTGGCGCCGGGCAGAAGAATGCGCAGTTCTGCGGCGAGCTTCTGCGCCTGACGAGCGAGGAACGGGGCAGGGGAATCCGTTTCGGGAAGCTCCAGCACCAGCCGCGCCATCACCTGCGTCAGGGTGTTGACATTATACGGGCTTCTTGCGACATTCAACGCGTCAATGAGGCTTTTGTGCCCGACTGCAAATCCGCAGCGGATGCCCGCCGCGCCGTATGCCTTGGAGAGCGTGCGGAGAACGATCAGATTCTCACAGTTCGCGGCGACATCCAGAATGGATTGATCCCAGAAATCCATGTACGCCTCATCCACCACGCAGAGCGCGGGGCAGTTTTTCACGAAGGAAAGAACTGCTTCCCGGTCAAAGCCTTCGCCTGTCGGATTGCAGGGATTGGAGAAGACCACCGCGCGGCAACCGTTATCCCGGACGAACGCAAGAAGCCCGTCAAGTGAGTAATTTTCCGGCTTCCGGTAGCAGAGAACCCTGTTTTCGGACAGCTCCGCGTAAAACGCATACATGGAAAACTCCGGGACGGAGACGGCAAGCGTGTCGCCCTTGTCGAGAAGCGAGGTCATGATCAGCGAGATCAGCTCGTCCGAGCCGTTGCCGACGACCACCCGGTCGGGGTCCACTCCGTAGCGGCGGGCGAACGCTTCCCGCACCGCCTTTGCGGTCGGATCGGGATAGCGATCAAGCGGGGTGCGGAGCATTTCTTCCGCAAAGCGGGCTTTGACGGTCCGCGGCAGGTCAAACGGACTTTCGTTCGCGTCCAGGCGGACGGAGAAGTTGCCCTCCACGGGGAGATAGGGCGTTTTACCCTTCATTTTTTTGGAGACATAATTCATATCAGTACTCGTTTCTGCGGATACGCACCGAGTTTGCGTGTGCGCCGAGCCCTTCCGCCTCCGCAAAGCGGATGACGTCCTCCGCGTCGCGCCGGAATGCTTCTTCGGTGTAACAGAGGTAGCTCATCTTTTTGACAAAATCATCGACCGAGAGCGGAGAGGAGAACCGCGCGGTTCCGTTGGTGGGAAGCACGTGATTGGCTCCTGCGAAGTAGTCGCCCATCGGCTCCGGTGCGTATGCGCCGAGAAATACCGATCCGGCGTTTTCAATCTGCGGAAGCAGGATGTACGGATCCTCCGTCATGATTTCCAGATGCTCGGGAGCGACGCGGTTGGCGACTCCGACCGCCTCGGTCAGACTGCGGACGAGCAGGGTGGCGGAGTAATCGGCAAGCGATGCACCGGCGATGTCCTTGCGGGGAAGACGGTCAAGCTGTCGGTTAAGCTCGGTGTTTACCGCTTCGGCAAGGCTTCGCTCGGTTGTAAGCAGGACCGCGCTTGCCGACGGGTCGTGCTCAAGCTGGGAGAGCAGATCCGCCGCCACGTATTCCGGTTTTGCGGAGGCGTCCGCGATGATGAGTACCTCGGAGGGACCCGCCACCATGTCGATGGCAACCGTTCCGAATACCTGCCGTTTTGCCTCGGCGACGAACTTATTGCCGGGACCCACGATCTTGTCCACCTGCGGGATGCTTTCGGTGCCGTATGCGAGCGCGGCGACCGCCTGCGCTCCGCCGACCGTGAAGATGCGGTCAACTCCGGCGATTTCCGCCGCCGCGGCGATCGCGGGGTGGATACCGCCCTCCTTCGGCGGGGTGACGAGGATCAGTTCGGAGACCCCCGCGACTTTTGCGGGGATACAGTTCATGAGAACCGTGGAGGGGTAGGCGGCACTTCCTCCGGGGACGTACACGCCGACCCGTTCAAGCGGACGGACAACGCGCCCGAGAGTCTTTCCGTCTGCGGTGAATTCGTAGCCGTCTGTCAGTTGGCATTTATGGTAGGTGCGGATGTTTTCCGCCGCCCGTTTCATGGTCTCATAAAGAGCGGGGGAGACTCTGGCAACCGCTGCGGCACGTTCTTCTCCGGTCAGCTCAAGTTTACCGAGTGATACGCCGTCAAACTGCATACTGTACCGGTAAAGCGCCGCGTCACCGTTTTCTCTCACTGCATCGATCACGCCCCGTACTTTGTCTGTGATATCGTCGGAGACACGCTGCGTACGTGAGCGGAGCATACGGAACAGCTCCCCGGTCTCTTCTTTTCTTGCGTCAAACAGTTTCATCTGATGATCCGGCTTTCGCAGTGCGAAAGCGTCCTTTCTTTGCTTTCTTGTTTCCCGGGAAAATCGGGCTTTATGCCGGCGGCATCCCGATTGCGGAGGAGATGCGGTCGAGAAATTCTCCGATCTCGCGGTTCTTGAGCTTCAGGGAAGCGGCGTTGACGATACAGCGCGCGGAGATGGGTGCAATCTCTTCGTAAATGTCCAGCCCGTTTTCCTTCAGCGTCGTTCCGGTTTCCACGATGTCCACGATTGCGTCGGCAAGCCCTAAGATGGGCGCCAGTTCCACGGAGCCTTCAATCTTGACAATCTCGCATTCGACGTTTTTTGACGCCATGTATTTCTTAGTGACGTTCGGGTACTTGGTGGCGACGGCGCGGTGTCCGTAGCCCTCGTAAAAGTTCTTTCCCCGGACTCCCGCAAGTGCGAAGCGGCATTTGCCGAAGCCGAGGTCGAGCAGCTCGTAAAAGTCACCGCCCATTTCCATGATGGTGTCCCGCCCGACGATCCCCGCGTCGCAGGTGCCGTGATCCACGTAGGTGATGACGTCAGCCGCCTTGGCGAGAACGATTTCCAGATTTCCCGTGTGGAAGAGCAGCTTTCTGCCCTTGTCCTTCAGTTCGGATACGTCGTATCCGCAGGACGCAAGAATGGCGACCGCCTTTTCTTCGATCCGCCCTTTTGTCAGTGCCAGCCGTATCACAGAGTATCACCTCCCGCCGTTTGTTCAAGATACGCTCTTGCGCGGAGAATGCCGGCAGCACCGTCGGAAAAATCAAACCGGGGAACCTCCGGCAGCCGGGTTTCTCTGATCTCCGCAAGTGCGGAGAGGTTGAACGCAAACCCGCACGCGGGAATGTCGTCGCCGTAATTGGCAAGCAGACTGTCGTATCTGCCGCCCGAAAGCACCGCTTCGCCGACGCCGTCCACATATCCGCGGAACACAAGACCCGTGTAGTATTCGATCTTCTGTACGATTCCGAGGTCAATCAGAAGGTCGTCTCCGTAGCCCGCCTCACCGAAGATCCGGCAAAGCGAATCCAGCTCGTCAAGAATTTCATTGGCGCGGGTGTTTTCCCCGGCAAGCGTCCTTGCCCGATCCAGAACCGTGCGGTCGCCGCACAGCCGGGGAAGCTCTCCTGCCAGTTCCACTGCCCGCGGGTCGGTCATACGGAGCGTAAAGGCGTATCCGCCGGAATTGCGCGCTGCCGCAAAGGAACGCAGGTTTTCCGCGTCCTCCTCCCGGAGCCGGTATTCGGAGAGAAGCGACGCAAAGAATCCCGCGTGCCCGATCTCCAGCTTGCAGGGTTTCCCGTTTCCGCAGCGGCGGAGGGCTTCTAAGGCGGTGAAGAGGCAACGGATGTCCGCCCGCCGCCGATCACCGCCGATGATCTCCACGCCGCTCTGCAGAACCTGGGAACGCTTCGCGTGAAACGCCGTATTGTTGCGGTAAACATTCTGACTGTAACAAAGCAAGAGCGGGAGCGGCTCATCCTTGAGCCTGGAGAGCGCGACCCGCGCCGCAGGACAGGTATTGTCGGGGCGCAGGGCGATGAGACGTCCGTCGCTCCCGGTGAATTTGAAGATGCTTTCTTCCTTGATGTACCGCTGACCGTGGTCGAAAACATCATAGAATTCATAGTCCGGCGTTGCGATCGGCTTATAACCGAGACGAAGATAGAGGGAGAGGAGGGTATCCTCCAGCTCGCGGCGGGCAAGCGCGTCCTCGTAGATGAGGTCACGGGTGCCGTCCGGCAGGTTTTTCTGAATGCACATGTATCAGGACTCCTTGTCTGAGCACTTTATCGCTTTACTTTGCTAAAGTATATCACACCCGGAAAGGATTGTCAAGGGGGAAACATGAATTTCCGCACTTCTCACCCGGATTTTTTACGCCCGGCAAGAGCCGCTGCTCCGAACGGTGTTTGTAAGCAAAAAACTCCCCCGTGACCGGGGGGAGTTTTCATGTCATTGCGCGGTCGGCGAATTGTATTTGCCGTGTTCCGTGTTCAGTTTATCCCAGGTGTAGCGGTTGACCCGTCCCGTGACCTCCAGCTCGTTACGGAGCTGAAACTGGCGGACGGCACGTTCGGTGGCGGTGTCAAATACGCCGGTTTCCGGGACCGGACCGATGTCATCGTGGATGACCTTGATTTCTTCAAGCAGGTACTGAATGACCCGCACGAGAAACTGGCGGTCGCCGGAACCAACCGAATAATTGTCCGGTTCACGCGGAAAAATGTCAAATCCCATCGGCGGGGAATAGGTCTCCACCGAGCGGAGATAGGCCTGAAACAGAAGGTCAAAGGTCTCCCGATCTGCAACGCCTGTGGCGGGAAGCCCCACTCCTTTCTGAAACGCTGTCAGCGCTTCTTTTGTGTCGTTTCCGAAGATGCCGTCCACCGGCACCTCCCGGATTGCGGGGTCGTGGTAGGAAAGCTGCCGCAGATACCGTTGCAGGTTGCGGATCGCTTCGGTTTCATTGAGCCTTGGCTCCTGTATCTCATTCATTTCCATCGTAGCCGTTAACCTCCGATCTCAAATCCGGGGTATTGCCCCTCGCCGAGGCGGTTGCCGCGGTACAGATCCTCATAGACACCGGTAATCGTGTTCCAGGTCACCGCGCCGACGGCTCCGTTGGCGGGAAGCCCGAACTGCCGTTGAAACGCCGTGACCGCCGCCTGTGTCTGGGTCCCGAAATATCCGGTCGGGTTGACCGAGGGAATCTCCGGGTAGAACTGCGAGATGAAATTCAGGTACTCCTGCAAAAGGCGTACCGCGTCACCCTCCGAGCCGAGCACATACAGCGTGTTTCCGCCGGGAAACGGGACGGTCAGCCCCTCCGTGTACTTGAGCGGGATGGTGGAAACGATGCCGAGGTAGGCGTTGTACAGGGCGTTCCAGGTGTTTCTCCCTACGATTCCATCGGGGGTCAGCCCGAAGGTGTTCTGCGCGTCAATGACCGCCGCCTCGGTGGCAGGGCCGAAAATATTGTCGATTGCGACGGCGGGAATGGAGCCGTAATAATTCGAGAGATAGGAGAGGTAGTATTGCAGGTTGCCGACGCCGATGCCGGTACTGCCGCGCCTCAGCGTTTCCTCAAACGACTGTGCGATATCCTCCCGGGAGATCCCCTCCGAGGTGATGCTGTTCAGCCGCTTGACCGCCGCGTAAATGCGCTGAATGGAATACCACGTCGCCTTGCCGACCACGCCGTCCACGTCCAGTCCGAAGATTTCCTGGAACGCGCGGACCGCGTCTTCGGTGTCCTCGGAAAAGATTCCGTCCGTGACCGCGATCTTGGGAATGGCGGGGTAGTTGTCGGAAATACGGTTGAGGCGCACCTGTATGGTGCGGACGTTGTTGCCGACGTTTCCGAGCCGGAGCGGTTCTGTGGGGACCGATACGGTGATGCCCTGTACCGGGGCATTCGTCACGATGTCAATGTCGTTCCCGTAATAATAGGTAAGAATTTCGTAGGGGGTCAGCCCTTGCCGCGCGAGATCGACCGTCCCCCACTGGGAAAGCCCCGGGCAGGTCACCCGCACGCCGTCGCAGTAGGCGGCGAACAGCGGTTCCACGCTTCCTTGCCTGCGGATATAGTTGGGAAACAGCTCCTCGGTGAGCTGACGGATATTTTCGAAAATATCCCTGCCGTACACAAAGGACTGGTCGATTGCGGTGGAGTTGGTGATGTCAAAATCGTACCCGCGCGAGCGATAGTATTCTGTATAAATGCGGTTGAGTGCAAAGGAGATCTGTGCGTAGATGTTTGCCCGGAGTGCGCTTTCCGGCCAGGTGGGGTAGATTTCGCTGGACGCCACGTTGGCGATGTAATCCGCAAAGGGCAGGGTGATGTTCCGGGCGTTTGCGTCCGGTGCGCCGAGGTGTACGGTGATGTTTTCCGGAATGTACGGTATTGTAGCCATCGTCAGGACCTCCTTTACAGATCCGGGAGCTGCTCTTCGGAGATGATCCGGGTGTCCGGGGTAGTCGAATTACGTTTGCCGTTTTCGGCGAGCGGGATCAGATCTGCCTGCTGGAGCGAGGTGATTCCGTCGAAAACGGGAACATTGGTGTAATACTGCTCATAATAGCCGTCCGTGTTGATGTCCACGCTGTATGCCGCGTATGGTGTACGGACACCGGGACGCACGGAATACTCCCTCGGCGGAGCGGGGAGGGGGAGCTTTGCAGTGTTTCCGCTCCGGTCGGTGACCAGCGTGGAAACGACCGAACCGCGACCGGGATCGTCCTTGCTGTAATTCCGTACCGTGACAGAGATCCCCTCCAGCGGGATCGCACCGAGTGCGGTTGTTACGCGAACGATCAGGTACCCGATCCCATCCTCCGGAAGCCCGGGGGATTTTTCTTGCTTGGAAAGAGTCCCCTCCGGTGCGGGAAGGGCACCGGGTACAGGGGAGGTATCCTGCCCGCTGTCCGGTGCCGGATCGGTTCCCGGGGCGTTGCCGTCCTGTGCCTCTGCGGGACCGGGAATGGGAAGTTCCCCGGCGTCCGGTGCGGAACCTCTGCCCGGATTCATCCCCCCGATTCCGTCCGGCAGATCGGTGCCGCCGCCGTAAATACCGGGTAAATCCTCCGGGGAAGATCCGCCGTCCGGCATCCGGAATTCCGGTGCCGGGAACTGATCGGGACGGTCGCCTCCCGGAGGAAAATCTGTATCCTGCCCCGGCGTTTGCCATTGCTTCTGACGATCCATATCCATGAAAATTGCCTCCGTTCAAGCATCGTTCCATAAGAGACTATGCGCCGATACGGGATTGCGTGACGTGCCGGGCAAAAGCGTGAAGGCTCCTTTGCGGCACAGTGTTTCCCGGAAATATCGCGCTGATTTGTAAAAAAACTCTTGCAATCCCGGACGGACTGTGATATAATACTAACGATTCGTTGAATCAATGTGCCGGTGTGTCGGAATCGGCAGACGAGACAGACTCAAAATCTGTTATCCGCAAGGGTGTGTGGGTTCAAGTCCCACCACCGGCACCAGTGTTGCCCGAATGTCGGGAAGTGCAGGCTTCCTCTGTTCGGAAAAACAGGACGCGGGATTCCCGTGCCGAAAAAGCAAATCGTCCGCACGCCGGAAGCGGCGGTGTCCGCCGGGAGCGGTGCCGTCTGCGGGTGCTTGTACGGATAGCCGGCGGATGTCCCATCCGCCGGCTTTGTTGTCTTTTTGAATGAATTCTGTATGAGCCGTCGCAGGATGAACGGTTCGGAAAGGACTTGCCGATGCTCAAGAAGATCCTCGGAAAACTGAAGTGGAAAAACTTCCTCCTCCTCACCCTGTCCGGTTTTATCAATGCCGCCGGTATCACCATTTTCTTAACGCCGGTCGGACTGCTTGACAGCGGCATTTCCGGTACTTCCATGTTGCTCGCGAGTCTTACGCCGGTCTCTCTTTCCATCTTTCTCGTGGTGCTGAACGTTCCGCTGTTTCTGTACGGACTGAAGCGTCAGGGACCCGTGTTCACCATTTACGCGATCTATGCAGTCATCATGTACTCGCTCGGCGCATGGCTGATCAACGATGTGCTTCCCATTGATGTTACCATCCAGTCCCCGATTGCGGGAACCGATCTCGTGCTCTGCGCGATTTTCGGCGGCGTCATCTCCGGTATCGGCAGCGGTCTTACTATCCGCTACGGCGGCGCGATCGACGGCATTGAAGTGCTTGCTGTCATCTTTGCAAAAAAGATCGGTGTGACAGTCGGAACCTTTGTCATGACATATAACATCATTCTCTACATTGTGTGCGGTGTTGCGTCCCAAAGCTGGGTCTTGCCGCTTTACTCCATCCTCGCTTATTACGCGGGGCTCAAGATGATCGACTTCGTGGTCGAAGGTATCGACCGTTCCAAGGCGGCGTTCATCATCACGACCAAACCGAAGGAGGTCGGCGGAGCTCTGTCGGAGACCTTCGGGCAGGGTATGACGATTCTGGAAGCAAAGGGATTCTACTCGAACTCCCCCAAGACCGTGATTTATCTGGTCGTCAACCGGTTCCAGGTCGGCAAGATGCAGGATCTGGTCCACGAGATCGACCCGGCGGCATATATCACCATCAATGAAGTGGCGGACGTGTTCAAGTCCGTCAATCAGCAACAGCCCTGACAATTTCGGACGGCGACCGTTTCGCCGAGCGGAGGAAATACCATGAAGAATATGGCGACCTATACTACCTTTTACGTTTCGGGGAAAACCGGAAACGACTGGAACACGGGCGAAAATCCCGTTTCTCTCGGCGCAACGGACGGACCCCTTGCCACGGTTGATTGCGCCTGGCAGCGGATCATGGAAATGCGGCGCTTCGGCGCATGGCAGCCGGTCACCATCCGTTTTCTTGACGACGAATACGAGACGGATCACCCGATCCTGCTCACTCCCGGTGAAAACGTTCCGAAGGGGAAATGCGGCAATGTGACCTTCGAATCCTACGGAAACCGCCGCACGGTCGTAAGCGGCGGCAGACGGATCACCGGATGGGAAAAGGACACCTTCAACGGCACAGACTGCCTTTCTGTTTTTCTTCCCGAAGTGAAGGCGGGCAAGTGGCAGTTCTCCGATCTTTATGTCAACGGGACCCGCGCCGAGCTCCCGCGTTTCCCGGAGGAGGGGCTTCTGCTCCCCGAATCGGTGGAGAATAACATTGAGATGTTCAACGAAGGCTCCCATTGGTTTGTTGCCCGTGAGGGGGACATCCGCGATTTCCGCAACTTTGACGACTGTATCATTTCCTTCTGTCACTGGTGGATTGACGAGCACGTCCGCATTGCAAAGTACGACCCCGCAACGCGCAAGGTTACACTTGCCGCCAAAACGCGGTTCTCCATCTCGGATTTCAAGCCCCATTCTGGACTCAAGTATTACATTGAAAACGTCGCGGAGAGCTTCGAGAAACCCGGTCAATGGTACCTCGACCGTCCGACCGGAATGCTTTATTACATTCCGCGCGACGGGGAAACGGCGGACACGCTGTCGGTGCACGCGCCGGTGGTTGACCGCATCCTCGATGTGTCGGGCAGATACGACAAAAACGCGCATACCTGTGCCGATGTGCTCTCCGGGATACGGTTCCGAAATCTGGATTTTGCTTATTCCAAGGGCGATTATGTCAGCCGCGGCTTTGCTCCAAACTGCGAGACGGCAAGTGACGAAGAACCGTACGCAGCCGACCCGCAGGCTTGCAGTTCCATGCACGGCGCGGTCAATTTCTCCTATGCGAAAAACTGCGCGGTGGAGAACTGCCGCTTCTTCTGCTTCGGCACCCACGGACTGGTATTGGAGGCGGGAACGGTCGGAGCAATCGTCAGAGGCAACAGCTTCCGCGAGGGCGGAGGCGGCGGTATCCGGGTAAACGGGGAGGGAAGAGTGCACGCCCCCGATCCGCGCGCCTACACCTGGGGGAACCATATCACGGACAACGAACTGTCAAATCTCGGCAGACGTCATTTTGCCGCCTGCGGGATTCTCTCCATGTTTTCCTATGACAATGAGATCTCGCACAACGAGATCCACGACCTGTACTATTCGGGGATTTCCTGCGGCTGGGACTGGGGGTACCAGGAGACGGTCTCCCATGACAACCGCATTGAAAAGAACCTCATATACCGCATCGGTGACGGACTGCTCTCCGATATGGGCGGCATCTATACGCTCGGTAAACAGCCCGGGACAATCGTTTCGGGAAATGTCATTCACGACGTGACCAGCCGTTTCTACGGCGGGTGGGCGCTGTATACCGATGAAGGTTCCAGTTACATGACGATTGAAAACAATGTCTGCTACAACGTATCGGAAAACTGCTTCCATCAGCATTTCGGCGGGCAGAACGTTGTAAGGAACAATATCTTCGCCTTTTCGCGTGACGGCTCCGTGCGTCTGTCCAAGCCCGAGACCCATATGGGTGTACTCATGGACGGCAACCTGCATTATCTCGGCGGCTCTCCCAAATACGGACGTAACGACGAGTTCGGCTTTGCTCATTCCAACCTGTCCACGGTCCGCGAGATGATCTTCGACCGGCAGGAAAAACAGCCGCTTCTGTTCCGCATCGGCGACCCGGAGCATCCGGAGGATGACCGTACCTTCACCCTCGAACAGATGAGGGTGACTTATGGGGTGGATGAAGACACGCTCATTGCCGATCCCGGATTCCGCGACCCCGAGCACTTTGATTTCACGCTTTCTCCCGATTCCTTCGCGGTCAGGCTCGGCTTTGTGCCGATCGACACCTCGGATGTCGGACCGCGCGTCAGATTCTGATCCGGATACAAAAAAGCCGTCCGCTTTCCCGTTTGGGGAAGCGGACGGCTTTTCTATCGGACTGCGGATTACTGATCCTGGTTTTCTTTGTTTTTGTTTCTGCGGGAAACCAGCAGGTTGACCAGAATGCCGAGCACAAGTGCGCAGGCAATCGCAGTCAGCTTGATCTGACCGATCATCAGTGCCATTCCGCCGATGCCGGCGATCAGGATCACGGAGACGGTGAACAGGTTGCCGTTATCCTCCAGGTCAACCTTCTGGATCATCTTGAGACCGGAGACGGCGATGAAGCCGTACAGCGAAATGCACACACCGCCCATAACGCATCCGGGGATGGTGGAGAGGAAGGTGACAAAGGGAGCGAAGAAGGAAGCAACGATTGCCATAATCGCGGTCGCAAGAATGGTGACGACAGACGCGTTACCGGAAATTGCAACACAGCCGACGGACTCACCGTAGGTCGTGTTGGGGCAGCCGCCGAACAGAGCGCCTGCAATGGAACCGACACCGTCGCCGAGCAGGGTTCTGTGCAGACCGGGGTCTTCCAGAAGGTCCTTTTCGATGATGGCGGAAATGTTCTTGTGATCTGCGAGATGCTCCGCAAAAACAACGAATGCCACGGGAACATACGCGACGGCGATCATTGCGATGTAAGAGCCGATCGAGCCGTATTCACCGAACTGATAATTGCCCTTGAATGCTTCGACGAATGCGAAGTCGGGGTACCACTGCATATTCTGGAATTTGGAAAAATCAATGATCTGAAGAGTCTCGTTCTGGGTTGCGATGCCGATTCCGGTGAAGATTGCGGCGACTGCGTAGCCTGCCACGATGCCGATGATGAAGGGAATCATTTTTGCCATCTTCTTGCCGTAAACCGAGCAGGCAATGACCGTGCCGAGCGTGATGAGTGCGCAGAGGAGGCAAAGTCCTGCCTTAGGAGTCATGACGCGGACAGAGTTTGCGTCAAGCGTTACACCGACAGCGTCGTTCACTGCGTTGACAGCAAGCGACAGACCGATGAGAGCGACGGTAGGACCGATGACTACGGTAGGCATCAGCTTGGAAATCCATTTCACGCCCGCAAACTTGACGACCAGCGCGATGATGATGTAAACCAGCCCTGCAAACCCGGCGCCGATGAGCAGACCGAGGTACCCGAGGGACATGGAAATGCCGCCTCCGAATGCCGCAAACATGGAGGGCAGGAATGCGAAGGAAGAACCGAGGAAGACGGGGCTCTTGAACTTCGTGAAGAGCAGGTAGACGATCGTGCCGACGCCTGCGCCGAACAGAGCAGCCGACTGGGACATTCCGTTGCCGACAATCGTAGGAACGGCGATGGTTGCCGCAAGGATCGCAAGCAGCTGCTGGAATGCGAAGACCAGCACCTGACCGAATTTCGGCCGATCATTCACGTTGTAGACGAGTTTCATGATTTGAACTCCTTAGTCTTTATTTATTAAATGCAGGAAGCCCCGCAGATAATCAAAAAAATACCGAATACAGAAAACTGTATCCGGCAGACTGCGCTCCATATGGGTAGCCCCATTCAACTTGTTCTCGCGGTGACCATATTACGCATCTGCCGTTATATTGGTTCCTTGACTTTTGACAGTATACCACACGAAACGACTTTTGTAAATAGAAATTCATAAAATGAACCGGACGAAAACCGCAGAAAATCCCGTTCATATTTTGTATGTGTTTCACAAAACGCACGGTCTGCCGCCGCTTTTGACACACAAAGCCGAAGCGGCGGAACAGGCGCGTTCCCGGAGAACGGCAGCGTTGCGGTCGCCTTTTTCCGATTGCCCGCGTACACGGAAAAAGCGGAAAACGATTGACAAACCGAACGGGAAAGTGTATAATAAGTAAAGTTATGAAGAAAACCGGAGCCGTTTGTCCGGAATGCGGATACGGCGGAAAGGACCAGGCATGAGTCACGACCTTCTGAAAACCATGGAGGAAAAGCTGCCGACCTTCTCCAAGGGTCAGCGGCAGATTACCCATTTTCTGCTCGATCACTACGATCGTGCGGCTTATATGACCGCCTCCAGGCTGGGACGGGAAACGGGGGTATCGGAATCCACCGTTGTCCGGTTTGCCATCGAACTCGGTTACGAGGGTTACCCGGAATTCCAGAAGGCGTTGCAGGAGGTCGTCCGCATGAAGCTGACCTCGGTACAGCGTGTTGCGGTCACGGACCAACTGATCGGAGAGGGCGACGTGCTGGAAAAGGTGCTCATGTCCGATGTGGATAAGATCCGCCGGACGCTGGAGGGTATTGACCGCAGGGCGTTTGAGGAAGCGGTGGACCGCATCATTTCCGCAAAGAACATCTATATCATCGGCGTGCGTTCCTCCTCCTGCCTCGCGGGTTTTCTCAATTACAGCCTGCGCATGATTTTCGACAATGTGCGCCAGGTACAGCCGACCTCCGGCTCTGAAATGTTTGAGCAGATTGTGCAGATCGGAGAGGGCGACGTCATGATTGCCGTCAGCTTCCCCCGGTATTCCAAGAAAATCATCAACGCAGTCGGATACGCGAAGGATGCGGGCGCGGATATCGTTTCGATCACCGACAGCCCGGAATCCCCGATCGCCGCAAAGGGAGATCAGGTACTGTATGCGCAGAGTGATATGGCGGCATTTGTGGACTCTCTGGTTGCGCCGCTCAGCATCATCAACGCCATCATTGTAGCCGTCGCACGCAAGAGACGTGACAAGGTGACCGAACGCCTCCGCAAACTGGAGGCCATCTGGGATGAGTACGACGTGTACGCAAAGTCCCAGAACTGACCGTATGTCAAAAGAAGTGTATCATGCAGGCTCCGCCACCGGGGAAACGGGCGGAGCCTTCAAAAAGCCGGAAACACGGAATTCCCGTCATGCATTGCAGTCCGGAAAAAAGGCGACTGCAAAGGCAGTCGGTTTTTCGCAGCCGAAAGCAGATTTTATGCAGCCCGGTGCAGGCGCTTCACAATCAACCGCAGGTGTTTCACAGCCGTCCGCACCCGGTGCCGGGGATTCCGATGTCATCGTTATCGGCGCGGGCGCCGCGGGCATGATGGCGGCTGTGACCGCCGCGCGCGCGGGCGCTTCGGTGACGCTGTTTGAGCGCGGCGACAGAGAGGGAAGAAAACTCCGGATCACCGGCAAGGGCAGGTGTAATGTCACCAACGACTGCGACACCGAAGAATTCCTTTCCAACGTTCCGACCAATCCGCGCTTTCTTTATGCCGCCCTCAACCGGTTCGGCACGGCGGATACCAAAGCGTTTTTTGAGGACGCGGGCGTTCCCCTCAAGGTGGAGCGCGGCAAACGGGTGTTTCCCGTTTCCGACCGTGCCGCGGACATTGTTTCCGCACTGGTGAAGACCTGCCGCGAGGCGGGCGTCTGTACCGTACGCGAGCGGGTGCATGACATCCGCACGGAGAACGGTCGCGTCACCGGCGTGACGGCTGGCGGGAAATTTTATGCCGCCGGAGCCGTGATTCTCGCCACGGGCGGGAAGTCCTATCCCTTAACCGGCTCCGATGGTGACGGCTATCGCATGGCAGAGGCGCTCGGGCACACCGTCACGCCGCTTCGTCCTTCGCTCGTTCCCATTGTGGAGGACGGACATTTCTGCGCGTCGCTTCAGGGGCTGTCGCTCCGCAACGTTTCGCTCCGTATCACAGAGCGGGGGGACGGCAAAGTCGTTTATGAAGATTTTGGCGAGATGATGTTCACGCATTTCGGCTTGACGGGACCCATGATCCTGTCCGCATCGGCGCACCTATCCGACATGATGCCGGGGAAATACGAGGCGCAGATCGACCTCAAGCCGGCGCTTGACGAAAAGACGCTGGATGCGCGGGTGCTCTCGGATTTCTCCAGATATGAAAACCGTGATTTCATCAACGCGCTGGGGGACCTGCTTCCTCAGAAGCTGATCCTGCCCGTGATCCGCCTGTCGGGGATCGACGAGCGAAAAAAGGTCAACTCGGTGACAAGGGAGGAACGGAAAAAGCTGGTCTCGGTTATCAAGGGACTGCGCGTGCCGCTTCGCGGCTTCCGCCCGATTGAGGAAGCCATCGTTACCAAGGGCGGTATCAGCGTGAAAGAGGTCAGCCCCCGTACCATGGAATCCAAGCTGGTCGCAGGTCTCTACTTCGCGGGCGAGGTGCTGGATCTGGACGCCTACACGGGCGGCTTCAATCTCCAGATCGCCTTTTCGACCGGCGTGCTTGCGGGAGAATCCGCGGCAGAGAAGCTCTGACGAAAACGGCAACGGGAACGCTTTGCGGAAGAGAAAAACGGAAACAAAAAAGACAGACGGAAGGTCAGGAAACCGATAGATTATGATTCGTATCGCCATTGACGGTCCCGCTGGCGCGGGGAAGAGTACCATTGCAAGAATGACCGCAAAAAAGCTCGGCATCATATACGTGGATACCGGGGCGCTTTACCGCACGGTCGGTTACTATGTCCGCTCGGTCGGAGCGGATCCGCATGACGCGGCGGCGGTGGAAAAGCTGCTTCCCGCCATTCACATCGAAGTGAAATTTGAAGGCGGCAGACAGACCGTCATGCTCAACGGGGAGGACCTCGGCGACCGCATCCGCGAGCCGGAAATGTCCATGTATGCGTCCGCCGTTTCGGCGATCCCCGCAGTGCGCGCGTTTCTTCTGGACACCCAGAGAGACATTGCGAAAAAAAACAGCGTTATCATGGACGGTCGTGACATCGGCACGGTAATTCTGCCCGACGCGGACGTCAAAGTGTTCATGTTCGCCTCCGACGAGGTGCGCGCCCGCCGGAGATATGACGAACTGATTGCCAAGGGGATGAACGTCCGGTATGAGGACGTTTTCCGCGAAATGACCGAGCGCGACAGACAGGACAGCGGCAGACAGACTGCCCCCTGCGTTCCCGCGCCCGACGCGATTTTGTTTGACAATTCCGACCTCACGCCGGACGAATGCGTGGATCGGATCATCGGTTTTGCCGAAAAAAAGAAGGCGGAGGTCGGTCGGTAATGGAGAAGCAAACGGAAAAGCACGAAGGAAAGACCAAAAAGACAAAGCGCAAAAACGGCACCGGGACCTACCGCTTTGTGCGGGGACTGCTCGGTTGGTTTGTGCGCCTGATCCACCGGATCCATGTTGTCGGCAGGGAAAACGAACCGGACG
This sequence comes from uncultured Eubacteriales bacterium, assembly GCA_934796165.1. Lineage (GTDB taxonomy): Bacteria > Bacillota > Clostridia > Oscillospirales > CAG-272 > CAKVOU01. Next base: position 79,132 of record CAKVOU010000001.1, read on the forward strand.
CGACCGAGGGTCCGTATCTGCTCGTCTGCAATCACCTGCAATGGTGCGACCCCATCTGGATCTGCGTCGCACTGAAATATCAGCAGCCGCATTACATGGCGAAAAAGGAGCTGTTCGGGGTACCCGTCCTCGGCGGGCTGATCCGCAAGCTCGGTGCGTACCCGGTCAACCGCGGCGGCGCGGATGTCGGAGCGGTCCGGCATACCATTGAGCTTTTGAAGAACGGCGACTCGGTCGGTATGTTCCCGCAGGGGCACCGCTATCCCGGTGTGGATCCCCGCACGACCCCGATCCGTCCCGGTGCGGGCATGATCGCCCAGCACGCGGGTGTGCCGGTACTTCCCGTGTTCATCAAAACCAAGGATAACCGCCCGAAATTTCTTCGCCGCGTGGATATTATCATCGGAAAGCCGATCACCCCGGAGGAGCTGCATTATAATAAGGAAGCATCCGGCGAGTACGCCCGCATGACCGAAGAGATTTTCGAGAGAGTCTGCGCGCTCGGCGACAGCGCCGGGAATTGATCCATGGCGAAGAAACTGATCGTTGCGCAGCACGCCGGGTTCTGCTTCGGTGTCAGGCGTGCAACCGAATGTCTCGGCGCGAAGCTCTCCGACCGGGTGCCGGGGGAACGTCTGTATACCCTCGGTCACCTCATTCACAATGAACTTTATAACGCGGAGCTGGAACAAAAGGGCGTGCGGAGCGTCGTACCTGATGAGATTCCCGCGCTTGCCCGCAGTGCGACCGACGCGTCGCCGGTAACGCTCTTCATCCGCGCACACGGGATTCCCAAAGAGACCGAAGCGCTCCTTGCCCGCCTTGCCGCGGAATACCCCGCGTTTCACTACGAGGACTGTACCTGTCCGTATGTGAAAAAGATTCAGAACATTGCCGAAAAATACGACGACGGAGAACATCTGCTCCTTCTGTTCGGCGCGGCGGAGCATCCGGAGGTCGTCGGGATTCTCAGTCATTTTTCGGGAGAAGCGTATGTGTTTCCGGATGCGGAGACCTTCCGCCGGGCGCTTTCTGACGGCTTGATTGTAAATTTGCACAAAAAATCACCAATTGCAGCGGCGCAAACGACCTTTCATTTGTCGGAATGGCAAAATTGTCAGGAAATTCTCAAAAAAGTCTGTACAAGCGCAGTTATTTTTGATACAATATGTAAGGTTACGGATGAGCGGCAGTCCGAGGCGAAACGCCTTGCGACGGCGTGTGACTCAATGATCGTGATCGGCGGCAGGGAAAGCTCCAACACAGCCAAACTGTATGCCGTCTGCCGCGAGCATTGCGCACATACCGTGTGGGTCGTTTCTGCGGAAGAACTTGCCGGAATCCATCCGTTGCTCCCCGGAGTCACCGGGATCGTTGCCGGAGCCTCAACCCCCGGCAGCATAATTGAGGAGGTAGTCAAAACCATGAGCGAAGCAGAAAACTTCGAAGCAATGCTGGAAAAATCAATCAAAACTTTAAATACAGGAGATACAGTTACCGGACTCGTAACACGCGTTACCGATCAAGAGTTGCAGCTTGACCTCGGCACCAAGGTTACCGGCGTGATCAAGGCTGAGCAGATCACCGATGACCCGTCCGCTAAGCTGACTTCCATGTTTAAGGTCGGCGATGAGGTCGAGGCATTCGTCATCCGTGTCAGTGACGTCGAGGGCGTCGCAGAGCTTTCCAAGAAGCGCGTTGATGCAGACAAGAACATCAAGACGCTGGTGGAAGCAGAAGAGAACAAGGAAGTCGTTGAAGGCAAGGTCACTGAGGTGGTCAAGGGCGGCGTTGTCGCCACTGTCAACTCCAACCGCGTGTTTATTCCCGCGGCTCTGACCGGTGTCCCGAAGGACGGCGACCTGAACACGCTTGTCGGCACGACCGTCAAGCTCCGGATCATTGAGGTCAAGGGCAAGAACATCAAGGGCTCTATCCGTTCTGTTCTCCGCGAGGAGAAGAAGGCGCAGGAGGCAGCGTTCTGGGCAAACATCGAAGTCGGTAAGAAGTATACCGGTAAGGTCAGAAGCATGACCGATTACGGTGCATTTGTTGATCTCGGCGGTGTGGACGGCATGATTCACAGGACCGAACTGTCCTGGAAACACATCAAGTCTCCCGCGGACGTGCTGAAGATCGGCGAAGAGGTCACCGTGTTCGTCAAGAGCTTTGACCCCGAGAAGAAGAGAATTTCTCTCGGCTACAAGACCGAAGAATCCGAACCCTGGTACGTCTTCACCCATACCTATCAGGTGGGCGACGTTGCCGCTGTCAAGATCGTCAATATGATGCCTTTCGGCGCATTTGCTGAGATCGTTGATGGCGTGGACGGACTGATTCACATTTCTCAGATCGCGCAGACCCGGATCGGCAAGCCGTCCGACGTTCTGGAGATCGGTCAGATCGTTGATGCTAAGATCATCGACATCGACAACGAGAAGAAGAAGGTCAGCCTTTCCATCCGTGCGCTTCTCGACGAGGCGCAGGCAGCAGAGGAAGCCGCTCCCGCAGAGGACGTTCCCGCTGAGGAAACTGCCGAGGAAGCTCCCGCTTCTGACGAGCAGTAATCAAAAAATCAAAGAGCCGCCCGTATGGGCGGCTCTTTTTTGCATGACGGAAGTCGCCGGCATGACGGTGGTTTTGCGAGGGGGTGCCGGTGCAGAAGTGCTGCGACGGCTTTTTTCTGCATTTTTGTTTAACAGGCATGGTTACGGCGACAACCGTCTGCTTTTCAACCCTTGACCCCGCGCACGGTCATGGTTACAGCCACCGTGGTGTCCCATTGCCGGATCCCGCAGTCGTAAAGCCGGATCCTTTTGTCATATCTGGCGTTCGCCAGACGCTTGAGTTCTTCCGTTTCCGCGGCAGTGACCAGCCCTTCGGTAACGGCGGGCAGGCTGTCAATGTGATCGAGATGACACTGCCGGTTTGCGTTGATGATGGCGTGTGCCGTTTCGGGAGAGACGTTTGGATTGTCCGGGGTCAGATTGACGGTCAGGTATTCCGTTGAAACGTTCCGGAAGCCGTATTTTTCCATGCAGAGCTGCAGCTCCGCTTCATTCTGCGGGTAGGCGCAGACGGCATATTTCTGTTGAATCTCTGAGAGAATCGGCTCGGTGCGCTCCCGGATTTACCGTTCAAATTCTGTTTCCACGGCGATACACGGCGCGGTGACCTGAATTCTGCGTTCGTTTTGATGCGGGTTCTGATTCCATCGTAAATCCCGGCGAATGTCAACGGGGGATGCTTTCCGACAAAAAACTCTTGATTTCGGCGGGGAAGTGTAGTATAATGGTATTCCGAAGTTCGGGAAAGGAGGACGACCCATGGCGGAAAAGAAACAGGACGGCAAGATCATCGCGGAAAACCGCAAGGCATGGCACGATTATTTTGTGGACGAACGCTTTGAAGCCGGGATCGCACTTTTCGGAACCGAGGTCAAGAGTCTTCGCAAGGGGGCGGTCAATCTCAAGGACTCCTACTGCGAGATCCGGAACGGCGAAATTTTCGCGGTCGGCGTGCATATCAGCCCGTTCGAGCAGGGAAACATCTTCAATAAGAACCCTCTGCGCGACCGGAAGCTGCTCATGCACCGGCGGGAAATCATGAAGCTGAACGGTCAGGTATCCCAGAAGGGGCTGACGCTGGTTCCGCTCAAGCTGTACTTTTCCGGTTCGCGCGTCAAAATGGAGATCGGACTTTGCCGCGGCAAAAAGCTGTATGACAAGCGGGATGCCGCCGCGGAGCGCGATGCAAACCGTTCGATCGACCGTCATATGAAGGACAGCCGTTACGAGGACTGACACAATTCAGATAAGGGGACGTAAAGGTTTCGACGGGGATTCTGAGGCATGATAAGCGTGGCAGGCCGGGCAATCCTGTAAAAGGCCCAACTTTTAAACAATAAACGACAACAATACTGTTGCAATGGCTGCCTGAGAGGGCAGTGCCGTAGGACTGCGGTCCTACCCGGTCAGCCGATGAGTATCGCGGCTTCGGATTGACCGTCAATGAGCGATGCACGTGCACCGGCGGTTCGCACTTGAACCGGTCATGCAGAAAAGCGCTACCGAAGAGGTGAGCCTGTCATCCGGCGCTCCTCCGAGGGAAATCTAAAAGAATGACTGCCCACGAAGAAAGTTGTGTCAAGGGATTTTCGGACAGGGGTTCGACTCCCCTCGTCTCCACCAAGCACAAACAGCCCGGCTTTATGCCGGGCTGTTTGTGCTTCTTGGATAGATGGAGGGAGTCGAACGGGTCGGAAGTGAATGACAGCCCGGTGGGCGGTCAAAGCCGACCCTGCGGGGGCCCGCAGGCGAGAACGACTCCCTGAACGGATTTACCCGGCTTTATGCCGGGCTGTTTGTGCTTTTTGGATAGATGGAGGGAGTCGAACGGGTCGGAAGTGAATGACAGCCCGGTGGGCGGTCAGAGCCGACCCTGACCGAGCCCGCAGGCGAGAACGATTCCCCGAACCGCAAGTTATGTTTTTACGAGCAATCTGAGTAAAAATGTGCGTAACTTTTTAAATAACAATCCCATGTGGAATCTATAGAATATGTAACTAGGAATTTAACTATTTAATAATATTTTGATTGAAAAGGTTGACAACCAATTCCAACAGTGATATAATACATTTGATCGTTTCTCCTACGTTTTTTGGGGTTACCACTTACCTTATAGGAAGTTAAGGTCCCTTGTAGGAGGTTCCTACCATGAAGAGTTGGAACAAGAGAAACGGTCAAAGAGCTACCACAAAGCGTCCTGGAACGAAAGAGTATCACGATGACTTTGTCAATCGGGGCAACCAGTTCTTCCAAAAGAAGACCAAAGCTGGCTGTACGAATTGCGGATCATCGAATGTTCGTGCTACGGGAGGAGATGGACGTCTGTTTGTCTTCTGTGCTAACTGTGGTAAGCAACTGAAGGTGATAAATACCAAACCAACACCAGTTGGTAATTGGTCGAAAAAAACCATCTTCCGTTCACGAGCGGGCTTATGCCTCTTGTGCGGAGGAGGTAGCTTCACCGGACAGTTGCACAGTGACCTTTCGCAGAAGCGGTATGCGCTTTCGCTCACATGTTGCCGCTGTGGGAGATCCTGTAATTGGCACAATTTCTGACGTGAAAGCGTCAGAGGGCGTGCCCTCTTTTTTATATAAAAAATAATAAAATTGAAGTAGGAGAAAAATATGGGATTTGAAGAATCAATTAACAACTTGAAAAATCAATTAAGTAAAACGAATTCCTTCCAAGCAAAGTCTATATTGTTGAGAGATTTTCTGTGCAACAATAAATGTTTTGAAAAAAAACACTATTATAGCGAAGAGGAGAAAAATGACCCGGTTATTCTGGCAGTCAAGAAAAATTATGGACTTAACGACATTTGTTATGAAACTTGCTTTGCCTTAAAGACTTGTTATTTTGAGGGGGAATTGGTTAAACCGGGTAACGTAAAAACGATGTATGAACATGTTTTAACCGGCATACAAGAAGGAAAAATTCAACTGGATGTGGATGTAAAATATTTTTGCGATTTGTATTTAGAGTTGGTTGATGCACTTTTCCCTCATGGGGGCGGAGATAACATGGAGGTCTATAAAGATCAGTTTAGCGATTTTGATATTGATAAAACAAAGTTAGACTCAGAAGAGTACCCAAGTTTGCTGTGCTATAAACATTATCGGAAGGATCTTTTAATATCTCTTATTTGTTTTTTGCTAAATCAAAGGAATAAAGAATCATTCCATTTAGCTATCAATTATTTTGAATTGTACGGTAAAAAATATCAAATTAATAATGTGACATTTATCAATGCTTTTTGGGGGCCTTTTAGAAAAAAAGATATAATAGATGAAGATTTTAGAAAAAAAGATGAACTAGACATAATTGAATTTAAAAGATTTCTTCAGAAAATCGATGAGCGGGACTTAATACTATTTTTAAAATTGTTTGAAGCCGAAAGTTTAGAAAGTGCCAGCTCAATCCGGTGGGAGCAATTTGTTAAAGAGTCTATCGAGTTTCAGAACGAGTTGAAAATCGATAAAGAGAATTCGGAAGGTTTCTTTGTGATACCAACACCAGATTTAGATGTTAAGGAAATTGAACATAACATTAATAATTTATTGAGTGCTGATCTCAAAACGATTGAAAACGATAATTACCATGAAATGTATAAATTCTACCAAGATCTGTGGGCTTTTTATGGTATATTCTCCTGGGTTAGAATTTCAAATAAGACAAAATATTTTTTGTCTCTTTTGATAAGGGATTATCCGGAACTATACAGGAAGGAATCTTATAATACTAGTTCGGATCCTAATACATATAGTTCGAGTCTTTATAAAATGACTATTACTATGATTGACGAAAGATTGGACGACATCGACAAAAAAAGAACTGAAAAATTGTTAGAAGAAATGAATAGTATTGAAAAGGAGGAAATAGAAAGGTACTGTAAAAGTTTTTTTGCAACAATACAAGTCGGAGATAAGATCGAAAAATTGGATGAGGCTAGTGTAAATAAATTATACACTAAGTTTTCGGGTATGAAGGGCGGCGAAGATTTAGTTAAACTCATTGCCGGTGCACAAAAATTTATTGAACCTTACGAAAAAATTGATCAAACATTAGCCGGCGATTTTACGAAACTGATTGTAACACAAGTCAAGGTGATTGAGCGTTACTTAAAATCTGTTATTATTTCCAATATGACGGGTGAAAAAATCTTGTCAAAATACAATTTCAAACAAGCATACGACTCAAACCTAAAAAGCGAATCAAAAACACCTTTTATAATTATTGGAGAAGGAATGACTTGGGAGAATTTATCGCGGCAAAATAAGGCTGGAATAACAAATAGTATTTCTATTGAATTGGCGACTGCATCCTATATCATTCAACAAAATATGGATAAGGTAAAGGACAAAAACGCGAAAGAGGAGGACTTCAAAGCGTTTTTTGATGTGCAAAAGGAGTATGATAAAAGAATTCGTAGTTTCTTATATTGGAAAGATGATGTGCGCAACGGTTATTTCCACTCTCACCCCATAAAAACGTTAGGAGAGGCTTTGGCTATTCACAGGAAGACGGCATACTGCTTGGCAAAATGTATCGAATTATTAAAGTGACTGAGTCAAAAACTCTTTAATACCAGAATGTTTCCCTAGCCAATGGCGTCAAGGTTCCCATTGAAAATGCCCGGAAGAAAGCGTTGCATATCCCCCGCAAATCCGTCCGGAAAACCGGCTCCGCTATTTACTTTACCCGCCCGGTATGGTATACTTTGAAGAGAAGATACGTTTTTGAAACGCTACAACCGCGTCCGGAACAAAGCACGGCGCAGGCGGCTGTGCCCCGGGAAATGAGGAAAGGCTGAGAATCATATGGCAATGGATGCAGGCAGGCAAAAGAAAAACGACAGATCAATAAAGGAGCCTTGCCGGAAAGCGGTGAATTGCCGCAAGCCGGTCTCCGGGGCGCCGTTCCGGTGCAGTTATGAGATCGGCGACGTGCGGATTCAGCTCCTTTCTGATACGCTCGTCCGCATTGAAAACCGGAAAGATTCCGGGGACTTTGAAAACCGGGAAAGTTACATTGTGACCAACCGGTTGGACTGGCAGGGAACGGATGCACGGGTGCTCCGGACGGACGGTGGAACAAAGATCGTTGCTCCCGGTTATACGGTGATGATTCCGGACGGCGGGAAAGCGGAGCAGGTGACCGTCACAGATAAAAACGGGAAGCTCCTGTATTCGTGGGCGGGAACAACCGGCATGAACATTTATCTTCCAAGCCCCTCCGATGAGCTTGGCAGTTGGTACTTCACCGACTCGCCGCGGATCATTCCGTCCTGCGCGGGGTACAGTGACGAGGGACTGACAAATCTGCAGAATTGGGATTTCGGGAGCCGCGCGACCGACATTTTTGTCTTTTTGCCGGGCGGCAGTTACGGGCGGTTCTTGGAGGATTTTGTGCGGCTGACGGGTAGGTCAGAGATGGTGGAGCTTCGCACGCTCGGTTTCTGGGATTCCCGTTACTATGCATACAGCGAAGAGACCGCCCTCCGTCAGATCCGGGACTACCGCGATCGGGGTTACGCCATTGATATGCTCGTAATCGACACCGACTGGAGGGAAAACAAGGGAACCCGCGGGATCGGCTACGACGTCAACACGGAACTGTTCCCGGACATGAAGCGCTTCCTCCGGGAATGTCATGAGGCGGGCGTCGGGGTCTGCTTCAACGATCACCCGGAGCCGGTCGCCGGTACGAAGAACGGCTTGGACGGCGCGGAGGTCCGTTACCGCAATGAGAAGCTCAAGGGACTGCTCTCAATCGGTCTGGATGTCTGGTGGTATGACCGGAACTGGGAAACCTCGCTGTTGTCCGCGGATCCCGGGATCTCCGTTTACGCGTTCGGAATGTACGCGTTTCACCGGATTACGGAGGATTATTACAGAAGGCTCGCCGGAGAGCAGGAGTATGCGCGCCGCGCAGTCATCATGGGAAACGTGGATGGCGTGATGCACGGGGAATGGAAGTACGCGTCGGATCTCTCCGCACACCGGTATCCGGTGCAATGGACAGGCGATATCTGCGGGGAAAGCGCGGATCTTGCCCAAGAAATCTGCACGGCAGTATTCGGTGGGGCGGAGGTCGGGATCCCGTATGTTTCCTCCGATCTCGGCGGACATCTGGGGACACCGACGGAGGCGCAATACATCCGTTGGATTCAGTACGGAATGCTGACCCCGTTTTGCCGCGTACACTGTTGGGCACGGGACGGTTCCGGGCGGATGCCGTGGCTGTTCGGGGACCGGGCAGAAGCCGTGTTCAGGGCGTATCAGGGGATACGCTATCGCCTGTTGCCGCTGTTTTACCTGCTCGTGCGGGAAAACTATGACCGCGGACTGCCGCTGATGCGCCGGCTGGACATCCGGTATCCGCAGTACCCGGAGGCGTCGCGCAACGACGAATACCTGCTGGGAGACGGGATTCTTGTCGCTCCGCCGGCACAGTCGGAACCGGAGAATGACGGCGGGCAATGCAGGCGGGAGGTATTTTTCCCGGACGGCACGTGGATCGACGTCTTTTCCGGTAAGCGATACACGGGACCGTGCAGCGTTACGGTAAGTCACCCGCTTGACACGTCCCCGCTGTATGTGAGGGAAGGCTCCCTTGTTATACTGGCGCAGAACGGGATCAATACCGGGGACTCCGATTGGAGTCGGCTTTCGCTTGACGTTTACCCGTCCGCAAAGGATTCGGCGGTTACCCGGCTGTATGAGGATGATACCAAAACCGTCGCTTACCGGGACGGACAATTCCGTACCACGGAGCTTTCCATGCATTGCGACAGAGAAAAGCGGACGGTAACCGTGCGTATCGACGCGGCAAACGGTACTTTTGAGGGAAAGCGGGCGTCTGATGTCCGTGAATGGAATATCCGTGTGCACAAGAATCCCGGATGGGGGAATCTCCGTCTTGTGACCGTCAACGGAGAGCGGATCCCCGCCGGCAACATCAGAAGGAGTGCCACAGATTCCTCGGTGGTTCCCTTTGCGTTTTGCGGTGCCGCGGCAGACGGCGATGTCTGGGAGTTCCCGGTAAGCGGGCGTGTGGATACGGAATACGAAATCGGGCTGTCCTTTGAAGCGGTTGCGGCTCCCGTGGAGAGTTGTGCGTATGACCGCCAGCCGATCGGATTTACCCTGACGAAAAACGGAGAGGTACAGTCGGTCGATCTTTCGCATGACGGCACGCTCGGCTGGGTTTCCTTCGGCGACGGCGGAACCGTTTCGGCGACGGGAGATACACAACTGTTCTCTTACCCCCGTACCCGTGTCTGCGGAAGCGGCAGGGCAAAGGAGCAAAGCGTCGTTTCACTCAGTCCGATGGTCGGTTCGGTGCAGAAGATTCATTGTACTGCCGATGGGCAGTACAGCGGCAACGATGCGGTATACACGAATCCGTTCTTTGATCTGGAGATCAGAACCGTCGGAAGGCACGCACGGTATGTGCTGATCCTCGGCGGGGTGTTTTCCACGGCAAAGGTGACGGTCCGCGACCGCGGAGGAAATGTGAGAACGGTCTCTTTCGGCAGTCTTGCTGGCGAGTGGTCGCAAAAGGTTACGATTGAAGTGCCCGGGACGGAAGTGGGAACGCTGTACGTCCATATCGCCGTGGTCTGTGCGGGAAGAAGCGAAAGTCCGGAGTATCCTGCCGCGACGCGCCTGAAGCATCCCGCCGCACTCAAGCTGTACGGTTGCTGCGCGGAGGACGCGGAACGGACTCTTTGAGTACGCCGCATTTTTGCCCCGGAGCGGCAGGTTTGACGGATCCGGTCGAAAAAGATCACGGAGCGATTGACACGGGAGGGAAAATATGCTATGCTGATTCTGTAAAACGACAAATGCAACGGAAGGCTTTGACGCGTATCCCGCCATACGGCGTATTACGCTTTAGCTATCAGGATCGGAGGAAACAATGGATTCACAGGACCAAAAGAACCGGGGAACAGCTTTTTCGGAAGGATCCGCTCCGGGAACCACAACGCCGCCCGCAAGACGGGGAATGCACCCGGCGCTTCGGGTACTGACCTATGTACTGGTGTTTCTGCTTGGCGCAGGAACGGCAGTCAGTGCGATCGTCGGGGCGGTATTTTACGGATACGACCACGTTCCCGTCAATTCGGTGCTGGAAGTGGTCTACCCGGATTACCGGGAGATTCTGAATGAAGAATTTGCGGAGAAGACCGTAGCGGGAATGCTCCGGGAGCTCGGCTCCGGCAATATTCACACGCTCGCCGACCTCCGGGGCATTACGCCGTGCGTCGATTCTCTCCTTGACAGATTGGAGGAAGCACTGGCGGAGTTCGGCATCGTTCCGGATAGGGAGGAGCTTTGCAGGGTACGCTGGGAAGACCTCGGGACCTATGTATCGGAGAATCTTGTCCGCTCTGCACATCTTGACCGTTTGCTTTCGGTGAACGCCTCCTCCTCCGATCTGGAAAAGTATCTGGTGTACGGCGTGGAGGGCGAGGACTATACCGTTCTCAACGGGGAAATCGTCATGAAGGAAGGCAAGTCGGTGCATACGCTCGGAACCCTGCTTGACCCGGATGAAAGAAAAGCACTGCTTGACGGAATGCGTCTTTGCGACGCAATGGAGATCACGGAGGACAGCGAGCTGATACTCCGCAGCCTCAGAGATACCAAGGTCAGTGAGCTTTCCGAAAAGGTGGACACGCTTCTTCTTTGCGAAGTGGTCGAGATCGGGGAGGAGAGCAGTCAGGCTCTTCTCTCGCTGAAGGATACGCCGGTCAGTGAGATCGGTGACCGTCTGGATACTCTGACGCTCGGCGAAGCGGTGAAAATCACGGAGGACAGCGAACGACTTCTGCAACGGCTGAAGGATACCGAGATCCGGAATCTGACGGCAGAGGTCAGGGAACTGACGGTGACCGACGTGGTGGAGATCCGGGAAGACAGTGCGCATGTCGTCCTGACCCTGAAGGATACCAAGCTTTCCGCCCTGAACACAAGGCTGGAAGCACTGACGCTTTCAGAAGTAGTGAAGCTGGATGAAAGCAGTCCGCTGATTCTCCGGACGCTTGCCGGAAGCCGGCTGGAAAACATCGATGAGGATGTCAATGCGTTGACGATGGAACAGGTGCTCGGGGAAGAGACGTTCGGGCACAATGTGGTGCTGGATGCGATCCGTTCGTCCCGCCTTGACACCGTGGCGGATGACATTGAGACGCTGACGGTCAACGAGCTGTTCCGGGATGAGATTTATGGCGCGGACGGAGACGTCAAGGGCGCATGGAGATATATTCTGATGGAAGACGGTGTGGAGCAGATCACCTACCTCAAGGATATTGACCGGCTTTCGGGGCGGATCTCCGCAAATGTCAACCGCGCGACCCTCAGGGAGCTTCAGACCGACGGCATGATCGCCGTGACGAATCCGGCGGATCTGGAGAAGACGGTCCTTGTGGACGGTCAGCGGGTTAAGCTCGGGGATATGACCGTGTCGCATTTGGTGGACTATATTCTTCGTTATGTTCATTGAATTTCCGGGGCGGTCATGATTCTGACCGCGTATTGATCCAATATCCACCGCTGTTGTGGCACTGACCGCGGAGCGGATACCTTAAAAAAAAGAAACACCCGCCGGACAGGCGGGTGCTTCTTTTTTGAAGCAGGATCAAACGCGTGTTTTATCTGTCTTGCTTGTCCGATAAAAGAACTTTCGCGTGCCCCGCAAGATAAGCGCGCATGGCGTTTTCCGCGGCGGCGGTCAGATTCCGTTTCGCGTGCTTCATGGCTTCGTCGAGTGGCACCACCGAGGTGACGGCGCCGAATGCCGCAGTGACCCCGATATGGTACAGTTCTGTTATGTCCCCAGTGACGGCACCACTCAGAAGAAAGCAGGGAACTTTGTGCGTCCGGCAGATCGCCGCAACGCCGGCGGGCAATTTGCCGTATGCCGTCTGTTCGTCGGTGCGTCCCTCGCCGGTGAAGACCAGATCGGCGTTCCGGATTTTTTTGTCAAGTCCGACCGCATCCGCCACCATATCGAAGCCGTGCCGGAGCTTCGCGCCGCAGAAGACGGTCAGTCCCGCGCCGAGTCCTCCCGCCGCACCGCCGCCGGGGAGCGCGGAAACATCGGTTCCGAGACATTCCCGGATTACTTCCGCGTAATGTACCATGTTTTCTTCGAGCAGTTCCACGTCCTCCGGCGAAGCTCCCTTCTGCGGGGCAAATACACGCGATGCCCCCTCTGATCCCACAATCGGATTGGTCACGTCGCACGCGACGAGGAATTCCGTGTCTCTGATACGCGGGTCAATGGAACCCGTGTCGATACGGTCAATGCGGGAAAGCGTTGCGCCCGTCGGGATGAATGCGTTTCCGTCTCTGCCTATGAAGCGGACGCCGAGTGCCGCCGCCATGCCCGCGCCGCCGTCGTTGGTTGCGCTTCCGCCAATCCCGATGAGAATCTGCCGGCATCCGTGCCCGATGGCATCAAGGATCATCTGTCCCACGCCGTAGGTATTTGCGAGCAATGGATTCCGCTCGTCGGGGGAGAGCAGGCAAAGCCCGTTTGCTTCCGCCATCTCCATCACGGCGGTGTCCCCGGCAATGCCGTATTCCGCGCGGATTTCCTTGCCGAGCGGGTTTCTGACGGTAACCCGGACCTGATTGCCGCCGAGCGCCTTGGTCAGTACCGTCCCGGTACCTTCGCCGCCATCCGCCATCGGAATTTTCACCGTCCCGCAGTCGGGAAGCACGCGCCGGATGCCTGCGTCCACGCATTCCGCGGCTTGCTCCGCGGTCAGGCTTCCTTTGAAAGAATCCATGGCAATGACAATCTTCATGGTTGCTCCTCCGTTTGTTCTGTGAAATCAGTGTGCGCTCTGCCGTGTTTGGGTAGCTTTTCCGGATATCCGGATTTCACCCGTTCCCGGGAAAGGGAACGTTTTTCTGTGGCAGCTTTCCGGGGACACCGTCCTGCGGATGCTTCGGATACAGAGCGGCAAGCTCCGTCCGGCTTACAGAACTCCCTGATCGCGCTGCCGGCGGGCTGTTCCTTTTTATTGTACCCGCGAACCGCCGGTTTGTCAACCGGGAAGCAGGGTATGCGGCACAAAACCACACAATTTGTCAGAAAAACTGACGGACGGATGCCTGTCCCCCAAGGACAGGTTTTTCTTCGGCGGAACGGTTCTATTCGGGGAAGACCTCCCATATATTCTACCGATGAAAAACGGGAGGTACACATATGCCTGCACATTCGATTTATCAGGATATTGCCGAGCGCACGGGCGGGGAAATCTACGTCGGTGTGGTCGGACCCGTCAGAACGGGAAAATCAACATTTATCAAGCGGTTCATGGAGTCCCTGGTGCTCCCGAACATTGCCGACGGCTACGGCCGCGACCGTGCGCGGGATGAAATGCCCCAGTCGGCGGCGGGGAAGACCGTCATGACGACCGAGCCGAAATTCGTGCCGGATGAAGCGGTCACGGTCAGCCTGGACGACGCGTCCGCGGTGAAGGTACGTCTTGTCGATTGCGTCGGGTATCTGGTCCCCGACGCGATGGGCGCAGTGGAGAACGGACAGCCGCGCATGGTCCGCACGCCGTGGAGAAAGGAACCCATGCCGTTTTCGGAGGCGGCGGAGCTCGGCACACACAAGGTCATCACGGAGCATTCCACCATCGGGATGCTGGTGACGACCGACGGTTCCATCGGCGACATTCCGCGGGAGAACTATGTGGAAGCCGAGGAGCGCATTGTGAAGGAACTGAAGGAAATGGGCAAACCCTTTGCGCTGATCCTCAATTCCGCCAATCCGTCGGGCGACGCGGCGGTCTCGCTTGCGTATGAGCTTGAGAAAAAGTACGGGGCACCAATCGCCCTCGTCAGTTGCCTGGATCTTGACGCGGAGGACATCCGCCACATCCTTGAACTGGTGCTTCACGAATTCCCGGTGACCGAGGTTTCTGTCCGTCTGCCGGAATGGATGAGTGCGCTGGACACGGCGCATCCGATCCGGCAGTCCCTTGTCGCAAGCATCCGTGCCTGCGCCGATTCGGTGCAGAAAACCGGAGACGTCAAGGCGGCGTTTGCCCCGCTTTCGGACAACGAATACGTAGGGCGTGCAACGGTGGACGAGGTGAACCTCGGCACCGGTAAGGCGCAGGTATCCGTCACGGCGCGCGACGGGCTGTACTACGAAGTTATCAGCGAGCTGACCGGATTCCGGATCGACGGGGAGGAACAGCTCATCACGCTTCTCCGCGAGCTTTCCGGAATGAAGGAAAAATACGACAAGGTCGCTTCGGCGCTTGCCGATGCGGACGAAAAGGGCTACGGCATCGTCATGCCGGAGATCGGGGACCTGCATCTCGCCGAGCCGGAGCTGACGAGACAGGCGGGCGGATACGGAATCAAACTCCGCGCGTCGGCGCAGTCGATCCACATGATCCGCGCCAACATCGAAACCGAGATCAACCCCATTGTCGGCACGGAACAGCAGTCCGAGGATATGGTGAAGTACCTGATGGACGGCTTTTCCAAGGATCCGTCGGCGCTCTGGCAGTCCAATATGTTCGGCAAGAGCCTGTATGAACTGGTCAACGACGGACTGCATTCCAAACTCGAACATATGCCGGAGGAATCCCGCACCAAATTGTCCGAGACGCTCGAACGCATCATCAACGAGGGAAGCGGAGGACTCATCTGCATCCTGCTCTGAAAAACGAAAATTTGTTTTTCCGCCGCCCCGTTTTCAAAAAAACGGGGCGGCTTTTTTGCCTTTATCCGTGGAAATCCGGAAGAATTTATGGTATACTGGTAGCGACTGAGAAACCACTGCCGGAAAGGAGAATGACCGCCGTGAAATTTCTGCTTGCTGCCGACCTGCATCTTGACGCGAAACTGGAATCCAATCTTCCGCCCGCCAAAGCGAGGATGAGAAGACGGGAACTGCTCGATACCTTCCGCCGCATTCTGAAGTTCGGCGAAGAAAAGGGCGCCGGGGTAATTCTTCTTGCGGGCGACCTGTTTGACGCCGACCGTGTGAGCGAAAAAACGCGCGATTATGTCGCCGCCGCGATTGCGGAACATCCCGGATTGACGGTTCTCTACCTGCGCGGCAACCACGACGGCGGATTCGGCGGGGAAGCGCTCCCCGGAAACGTCCGCACCTTCGGCGGGGCAGAGGGCTGGCGGCAGTACCGCTTCGGCAACGTCGTTTTCACCGGTACCGAGGATAACGCCGCGCCGGACATCTACGAACGGCTGACGCTTGCTCCGGAGGACGTCAACGTCGTGATGATGCACGGGCAGATCAGCCCGTCGTCGTCCGTTCCCGCGCCTGACACCGTCTGCCTGAAGCTGCTCAAAAACAGGAATATCGACCTGCTTGCGCTCGGACACCTGCATACGGCGCGGGTGGACAAGCTCGACCGCCGCGGCAGGTATGCCTATCCCGGCTGCCCGGACGGAAGGGGCTTTGACGAATGCGGGGAGAAGGGCGTGTACCTCTTTGACGTGGGGGACGACGGGAAACTGACGGAAACCTTCCTCCCGACCTCCTCGCGCACGCTTCACGCACCGGAGGTGGACGTAAGCGGGCTTGAGACATACCCCGAGGTGGAAGAAAAAGTCCTTGACGCGGTCTCCGGAATCCCCGGGGACGATCTTGTCAAGGTCGTGCTGACCGGTTCCCGCAGCCCCGACGCGCGCCCGGTGGAGGAACACCTGACCGAAACGCTCCGGAGCCGGTTCTTCTTTGCCAAGGTTAAGGACATGACCACGCTTGAAATCCGCCCGGAGGATTACGTCGGGGATATTTCGCTCAAGGGCGAGTTTATCCGGTCGGTGCTTGCCTCCCGGATGCCGGAGGAAATGAAAAACCGCGTGATTCTGACGGGTCTGCGCGCCCTGCGGGGAGAGGAGCCTGACGTATGAGATTGTTATCCTGCGAGATTGCCGGGTTCGGCGTGCTCCGGAACGAGACCCGGACCTTCACGGACGGGCTGAACTGTGTCTGCGCCCCCAACGGCGAAGGAAAGAGCACGCTTGCCGTGTTCATCAAGGCAATGCTGTACGGTTTGCCGCAATCGACCAAGCGCAAGCTGAACGACAACGAGCGCAAGAGATATCAGCCGTGGGACGGCGGTATCTACGGCGGCTCCTTAACCTTTGAGGTACATGGGAAACGCTACCGCGCGGAGCGGTTCTTCGGCGCGAAGGAATCCGAGGATACCTTTGCCCTCACCAACCTTGACACCAATCTGCCGGGGACGGAGTATTCTGCAAACCTCGGCTACGAACTGTTCGGCATCGGCGCCGACGCGTATGAAAGAAGCACCTACATCAGCCAGAGGATTCTTGCGGACAAGCCGGAGGACAATGACCTCCGGGTCAAACTGACCCACCTCATTGAGGAATCCGGCGACTTTTCCACGCTGGAGCCTGCCCTTGCGATTCTGGATAAAAAGCGGAGCGAGTATCAGGTCCGCGGCGGACGCGGGTTGATCGGGGACACCGACCGCGACCTGCAGGCGACCGAAAGCGAGATCATCCGCTTGCGCGGGGAATGCGACAGTCTCCGTCGTTTCCGCGCGTCACTCCGGGAGGAAACGGGGAAAGCGGAGCAACTGCGCGCCGCGCGGGAGCAGTACGAAAAGACGCTTCACGCGCTTGCCGACGAAAAGGCAAAACGTGAGATTACCGCCCGGATGCGCGAACTGGAAACGGAGCGCGACCGGCTCCGGAAAGAAACCGAAGAGACCGCGGCGCGTCTCGGCACCCCTTTCCCGACCAAAGAGGAAATTGCCGCAAAAAGGACGGACTGCGAGCGGCTTATCCGCCTGTCCGCAGAGATCGACGCGGCGCGGCTGTCCCCCGAGGATACAAAGCGGTTTGACGGGTTGTCCGTGCGATTCGCTCACGGGTGTCCGACGGAGGGAACCATAGAGAGCGCCCGCGCGTCGCTTACGGAGGCGGCAACCCTGGAATCAGAGAATCAGAACCTCAGAGTGCAGGCGGAAACGCTGCGGAGCATTGCAAAAATCCGCAAAGAAGCGCAAAAGGCGGGAAAGAAACCCGTGCCGAAGGCGGTTTATCTGATTCCCGCGCTTGTTCTGCTTATTGCGGCGATCCCACTGTTCGCGCTTTCCCTGACGGTTCCCGCCACCGTCGTGATGGCAGCGGGTCTGCTCTGTGGCGCGGCAGGGGCGCTGTTTACCGCCCGGAAAAAGCCGGAACCCGTTGAACCCGAAACAGACGACGGGACGGCGGACTACGAGCGGAAAATCGCAGAAAACAGCCGCCGCGCGGCGGAACTGCGGGGAGACGTCCTGAAGCTGACGGGAGAGGGAAGCGATCCCTCGGCGGCGCTTTCCCGGCTCGCCGCCGACGTACGGGAATACCGCACGCTTTCCGACCGGAAAGCGGCGCTTGCGGAAAAGCGGGAGACGCTTGAGAATGAATCCGACACGCTTTCCGACCGCGTCAAAGCCTACCTTGCCCGTTGGTTCGATCCCGACAGCGACAAGCCGTCGGCGCTCCTGGTGCGCCTGGAGGCGCTACTTGACCGTTACGCTTCGCTCGTGGCGGATGCAAAGAACGCGGAGGACCACGCCAAGCGTTACCGCGAGGAACACGGGCTCCCCGATCCGCTCCCGGAACAGCCCGGAAGTGATCTGCCGGATGAGGAGGGGCTGAACGCCGAACGCGACCGCATCACCCGGGAAA
Organism: uncultured Eubacteriales bacterium; assembly: GCA_934796165.1. Taxonomy (GTDB): domain Bacteria; phylum Bacillota; class Clostridia; order Oscillospirales; family CAG-272; genus CAKVOU01. Next base: position 97,407 of record CAKVOU010000001.1, read on the forward strand.
CGGATCTTGTGAACGCGGAGATTGCCCGGCTCGGGCGGCTGATTGAGGAGCGGGCGGACGCGGAGGAAGAACTTGCCGCCGCCGAATCGCGGGCGGATGACCTGAGAGAAGCAGGGAAGCGTTACCGCGAAAATCTTGATGTCATAAAGGAAACCGTAAAATACCTGTCCGCGGCGCGGGACAATCTGTCCGCGCGTTATCTCGGCACCATGCAGGACAGTTTCCGCAAATACTTTGCCGCCCTGACCGGGACGGATTCCGGCGCATATGAGATGAACGCGGATTTTGAAGTGACCTACCGCCAAAACGGCAGGAGTTACAGCGCGGAGTATCTGAGCCGCGGAATGCGGGACGCGATTCTGGTCTGTACCCGGCTGGCGCTTGCCGACGCGCTGTTTGAAGGGGAAAAGCCGTTCCTCGTTCTGGATGACCCACTTGTCAACCTGGACGACGAAAAGCAAAAAAATGCCGCGGCGCTTCTCCGTGCGGCGGCAGAGGACTATCAGATTCTGTATTTCGTATGCAGTAAATCAAGAATGTGAAAGAGGAATTTCTGTGGAATTTGTAGCAACCTGCCTGTTCGGGCTGGAAAAACAGCTCGGCGAAGAAATCGACGCGCTCGGATACCGTCGCCTCTCCACCATGGACGGGCGTGTGACTTTCTCGGGGGACGAGAGCGCCGTTTCCCGCGCCAACATCAACCTGCGGCTTGCCGAGCGGGTCTATCTCCGCATCGGTTCCTATCCCGCAGATACCTTCGACGCTCTTTTTGAGGGCGCAAAGGCGTTGCCGTGGGAAAATTACATCGGAAAAGACGATGCGTTTCCCGTCAAGGGGCACTCCATCAAAAGCAAGCTGACCTCGCTCCCCGACTGTCAGAGTATCCTCAAAAAGGCGGTCGTCGAGCGGCTGAAATCCCGGTACGGGATCGGCTGGTTCCCGGAGACCGGCGTGAAATACCAGATCGAGTTCTTTCTCTTCAAGGATGAGGCGACCCTTATGATCGACACCTCCGGCATGGCGCTCCACAAGCGCGGGTACCGCCCCGACGCGGGTGTGGCGCCGCTCCGGGAAACGCTTGCCGCCTCGCTTGCACTGAATGCCCGCGTCAGGGAGGACGTGCTTCTGTGGGACCCGTTTTGCGGGTCGGGCACCATTGCCATCGAGTCCGCCATGATCGTTTCTCACCGTGCCCCGGGCAGGAACCGTTCTTTTGCCGCCGAGGCGTTTCCCATGTTCCCGAAAGAGTTGTGGGACAGGGCGCGCGAGGAGGCGGACGACAACATCCTCCGCGACTGTAAATTCGAGGCATATGCTTCGGACATTGACGAGGACGTACTGGACCTCTGCTATGACAACGCCGTCCGTGCCGGGGTGGAGGAGTACCTGAATATTTTTGAGGCGGACGCGCGGAGCATCAGAAAGGAGGACCGCCGCGGAACGGTCATCTGCAATCCGCCCTACGGCGAGCGCATGATGGAGATGCGCGAGGTGGAGGCGCTCTACCGCGACCTCGGAAAAACGTTCCGCACGCTTTCTCCGTGGCAGGTCTATGTGCTGACCTCGTGCGAGACCTTCGAGCGGCTGTACGGAGAACGTGCCGACCGTGTCAAAAAGCTGTATAACGGCACAATTCCGTGCTATCTGTATCAGTATTTCAAGCCGAAGAACTGACGGTAGGCGCGCTGCCGGACGTGAAACTGCCGCACGAGAACCGTGGCGTGTGCCGCGAAACGTGGGGGGGTCGGGAAATCCTGAATCCCACGTTGGAGGATGCGGAAACCGCCGCCCGGAAAACATCACAGCGTGTACCGCCAGCCGACGGAAAATCCCGCCCGCAGGACGCGGCGACAAACACGGACGGACGCGGGAAATTTTCCGCCGGAAAAATCTGCGGCACGCGCTCTTTTCGGGCGGGAATCCGTTGACAACACACACGGAAAATGGTATACTCATAGATGATGTTGTCAGCGCGCAACCGCGCGGCGAAAATGAAAACAGGGGACGGTGAGATAACATGAAAACCGGCAGACGTTTGTGGGTTTCTGTGCTGACCGCGCTCCTGTTTTTGCTTTGCCTAACTTCCTTGTTGTTCGTCTCCTGTGCGCCTGAACCGTCAGGAGAACAGGACGGGGCGTTTGACGCAGTGCACACGCGCGACCTTCGGGTCGGAATCGGTGCAAGGCTTCCGTCAGGTTCCGATTTCTTTTCGTCCCTGCCGGAGGGGTATACCGCCGCGATCCTGACGGATTACGCGGAACTGTCCCGCATGGGCGAGCATGAGATCCGGCTTTCGGTGGTGTCGCCGTCCGGCAGCACCCGGGAGTTTTTGGCAAAGCTGACGCTTGTGACGGATACGGTTCCGCCGACGATTGACGGCATTACGGATATTTCGGTGCAGATCGGCGACGCGATCGCTTACCGCAAGGGCATCACGGTAACGGACGACTGCTTCGGCGAGGTCACCCTGACGGTCGATTCCTCCAAGGTGGACCCGGCGAAAGAGGGAAGCTATCCCGTCGTCTATACCGCAACGGATGCCGCCGGGAATTCGGTGTCCTGCACTGCGTATGTCCATGTGTATCAGCATCTGTTCTCGGAGGACGAGCTCTGGGAAACGGTGGACAAGCTGATCGTGGAGCGCAAGCTGGCGGGAAAAACAACCGTCGAGCAGTGCCGGAGCATCTATGAATACGCACAGAACCATATTTCATACAGCGGCACGTCGGACAAGACCGACTGGAAAAAGGAAGCCTATAACGCCATTGTCAAGGGAAGCGGCGACTGCTTTTCCTATTTCGCCGTGGCAAAAGCCTTTTTCGTGCGGCTCGGGATTGAACATCTTGATGTGGAACGGTCTCCCGATGTGGCGCAGAAAGTCAACGAGCGGCACTACTGGTTGATGGTCAATATTGCCGGCGAGGGAGAATCCCCGCGCTGGTATCATTTCGACGCCTGCCGGCTGAACTCCCTGTATCCGCACAGCGGTTGCCTTCTGACGGACAAACAGCTAGACGCTTATAACCGCTTGCGGTACAATTCCGACGGCGTGAACAATTATTTTTACGCCTACAACCGGGCAAATTATCCGGCGACGGATACCGAGATCATTACGCCGACCCCGAATCTGGAACCCTACGACTGAATATGCGCCGGTGTCCCGGCTTTGAATGCCATACGGCAGACGTTCCCGTGAACGGTTTTCCGGGGCGGCAAAGGAGAATTCCATGCGAAAAAATGTTCTGCAATATCTCGAATCGACCGTCGCACGGCTTCCGGATAAGGTCGCGTTTTCCGACGGTACGGATTCGCTTACATTCGGGGAAACACTGGAGAATACCGAACGCGTCGCTTCCGTCCTCGCTGCGGCGGGGTATTACGGGGAAGCGGTGACGGTGCTGATGGAGCGCCACCCGAACGAACTTTGCGCGTTTTTCGGGATCATTGACGCGGGGTGTTTTTATGTGGCGCTGGATTCCTCCATGCCGGATGCCCGGATGCGCAAAATCATGGAAACGACCGCGTCCCGTGTGGTCATCTGCGACAAAAAAAACGAGGGAACCGCGCACGCACTTCTGCCGGACGGGCAGGTGTATCTGTACGACGACCTGCTTGTGGGAGAGAAACGTGCGGAACTGCTTTTGTCGGTGCGTTCCCGCCAGATCGACACCGATCCGATCTATATCGTGTTTACCTCCGGCTCTACCGGGGTGCCCAAGGGTGTGATCGCCTGCCATCGCTCGGTCATGGATTACGCTGAGGCGCTGTCCGACGCACTTCCGTTTGACGAGACGACCGTGTTCGGTAACCAGACTCCGCTTTATTTCGACGCGCCGCTCAAGGAGATTCTGCCGACCATCCGTTCCGGTGCGACCACTTACCTGATTCCGAAGAAGTTGTTTCTGCTTCCGGTCAAGCTGATCGGTTTTCTGAACGAACACCGCATCAATACCATCTGCTGGGTCGTGACCGCACTGACCACGGTTTCCTCCCTCGGCACCTTCCGCACGGTCCGCCCCGAGACGCTGACGATCGTCTGCTTCGGCAGTGAAGTGTTTCCGCGTCCGCAGTACGACCTGTGGCGTAAGACGCTTCCGGCGGCGCGGTTTTATAACCTCTACGGTCCCACCGAGGCGACGGGAATGTCCTGCTATTATAAATGCGACCGTGAGCTTGACCCGGAGGAACCGATTCCCGTCGGAAAGCCGTTCGACAATACGGGGATTCTGCTTCTCGGGGAGGACGGCAAGGCGGTTCCCGACGGCGAGGTCGGGGAGATCTGTATGCGCGGTACCTGCGTGACGCTCGGATATTTTGCAAATCCCGAAAAAACGGCGGAGGCGTTCTGCCAGAATCCGCTGAATCACGCCTATCCCGAGCGTATCTACCGCACGGGCGATCTCGGCAGATATAATGAGCACGGAGAACTGGTGTTCCTCTCCCGCAAGGATCAGCAGATCAAGCATCAGGGCCACCGCATTGAGCTTGGCGAGATTGAAGCCGCCGCGGCGGAATGTGGGGGTGTGCGCCTTGCCTGCTCGGTTTATGACCATGAGAACAAAAAGATCCGGCTGTACTACACCGGGGAGACGGAACCGCGGGAACTGCTCGCGGAACTGCGTACCCGGATCCCTCGGTATATGATTCCCGCCGTTCTCCGAAAACTCGACGAAATGCCGCGCACCCCGAACGGCAAGCTCGACCGCAAAACGCTTGCCGCCAGAGCGGAGGACTGAACGCCGCCCCAATGGAAGCCGTGCAGCATTTGTCGCCGGAATGGAGGCTTACTTGTTGCCCGGAGAAGGCACAGCATTCGCCGCCGGAATTCAGGACCCGATGCCGCCCTCGTGGCGGAACCTGTCCATCAAGTTACCCGCACCTGCGGGAGAAAAGAGAAACACATGGAAACTTTGCTTCAGATTCTGAATGAACTTCACCCCGATGTGGATTTTACCGCCGAGAACGCACTCATTGATGACGGCGTGCTGGATTCTCTGGACATTGTCACGCTGATTACCGAGATTAACGACAAGTTTGACGTGGAGATCCCCGCGGAGGAAATCCTCCCCGAGAACTTCAATTCCGCGAAGGCGCTGTACGCCCTGATTCAGCGCATCGACGAGGAGTAATTCTTTTGGCGTTCCGCCGTCGGATCCCCGCTCTGCGGGTGCCCGCCGACAGGCGGAACCTCTCTTTATTTTTCCAAACTCATGAAAGGAGTATTGCGCCGTGTCTTTCATCTCGCTTTCGTTTCTCGCGTTTCTCGGCGTACTGCTGCTTTTATACTACCTGCTCCCGAAGCGTGCCCAGTGGGTCCTTCTTCTGATCGGCAGTTACGTGTTTTACGCCTTCGCGGGGCTTCCGTGCCTCGCGTTTCTCGTGTTCACCACTGCCGTTGCCTATGTCACGGGACGACTGCTTGCCCGGTCGCAGGCGCGGGAGGACGCGTACATTGCCTCGGTCAGAGACGAAATCTCCAAGGAGGAGCGCAAGGCTTACCGCGCAAAGGGAAAGGGGCAGCGCCGCCTGATCCTTGCCGCCGGGCTGGTACTCGGCTTCGGGCTTCTCGCCGTGTTCAAGTATACCGGCTTTACCGTCCGCAACCTGAATGCCGTCATTCATCTTTTTGATAGAAATACTTCCATCCCGGTGCCGTCGCTCCTGCTCCCGCTCGGACTTTCCTTTTATGTCTTTCAGACGATGGGGTATCTCATCGACGTTTACCGCGGAAAAGCCGGGGCGGAGAAGAATCCGTTCCGCCTTGCCCTGTTCGTCAGTTTCTTTCCGCAGCTGGTGCAGGGACCCATCAGCCGGTATTCCGAGCTTGCAAAGCAGCTGTATACCCCGCACCGTGCCGACTGGGGCATGATCTCCGGCGGGCTTCTGCGCGTCGCGTGGGGATACTTCAAAAAGCTTGTGGTCGCCGATACGGTGCTCATCGCCATCCGTACCTTGCTATCGGATACCGCAGCCTACGAGGGCGCATACGTCCTTCTCCTGATTCTTCTTTATTCCATTGAGATTTACGGCGACTTCACCGGCGGTATCGACATTACCATCGGCACAGCGCAGATGTTCGGCATCCGCCTGACGGAAAACTTCGACCGCCCGTTTTCCTCGGAATCCACCAAGGAATACTGGCGCCGCTGGCATATCACCATGGGGACCTGGTTCACCGATTACATTTTCTACCCGCTTTCGGTCTCAAAGCCCATGCAGAAGCTGTCCAAATGGTCGCGCGCGCACCTGGGACAGGCGGTCGGCAAGCGACTCCCGGTCTACATTGCCACCATCGTGACGTGGTTCCTGACCGGTCTCTGGCACGGAGCGGACTGGAATTTCATCGTTTGGGGGCTTCTCAACTGCCTTATTATCCTGGTTTCGCAGGAGCTGGAACCGCTCTGGCGCCGCTTCCGCGAAAAATTCCCGCAGCTTGATCAATCCGCATTTTTCCACGGCTTCCGCGCCGTCAGAACCTTTCTTCTGATGGGACTTATCCGCAGTCTCGACTGCTACCGCGACGTTCCCAAGACCTTTTCCTTGTGGGCAACTATGTTTACCCGTCCAGATACCTACGGAGTGCTCTTCGGCGGGGGAATCCTCGCGCTCGGTCTCACCGTTTCCGATTTTATCCTGATCGGACTGTCCGTGCTGCTTATTTTCTTTGTATCCCGTGCTGGAAGGGAAAAACACCTTTCCGCCCCCGACCGCCTGCCGACAAAACCTGCGCTCCTTTGTCTTTGCGTGTGTGCGCTTGTGATCGTGGCTATCGTGTTCGGCAATTACGGGCAGGGGTACGACGCTTCCGACTTTATTTACGGGCAGTTCTGACGCCCATGACGACGGGGCGGAGAAGATCAACCGTGCCCGGCATATCGTCGTAATCCGGAATCTGCCGGACATCCGATACACCAACAAAAGAAGAAAGGAGGATTGCCATGGAAGAAAATCAGACCGCCGGAACCGCTCCGGAGAGAAAAAAGACCGTGCGACGCGTTCTGACCGTCGCGGTTGCCGTCCTGCTCCTTTTTGCGATCCTCTTCGGACTGAACCTTCTGTTTCTGCCCAAGTATTCCAAGGAGTATCTTGCGGAGGGCGCACTCATCGGGGAATACTACCGGGAGACGACCGACCATGATGTGCTCTTTGTCGGGGACTGCGAGGTCTACGAGGGTTTCATCCCCGAGGTGCTCTGGAAGGAGTACGGTATGACCGCCTACGTCCGCGGTTCCGCGCAACAGCTTGTCTGGCAGTCCTATTATATTATGGAAGAGACCTTCCGCTACGAGTCGCCGAAGGTCGTTGTCTTCAACGTGCTTGCTCTCAAGTACGGCGAGCCGCAGAAGGAAGAGTATAACCGCATGACGCTGGACGGCATGAGGCTGTCCGCCTCCAAGTGGAATGCAATCCGCGCGTCGATGACGGAGGGAGAATCCTTTGCGTCCTATCTGTTTCCGCTTCTGCGGTATCACTCCCGCTGGAAGGACCTTTCATGGGCGGACGTGACCGGGATATTCCGCAAGGAAACCGTCTCTCATTCCGGCTACCTCATGCAGACTGAAATCAAGCCGCAGACCTCTGCGTCCGAGGGACTCCCCTTGGAGGATTACACACTTCCCGCGATCGGTTTTGCATATCTTGACAAAATGAAAGCGCTCTGCGAGGAACACGGGGCGACGCTGATTCTCATCAAAGCGCCGACCAACAACTGGCGGTACTGGTGGTACGATGAGTGGGATGAACAGGTTTCACAATACGCAGCCGCGAAAGGGCTGACCTACCTCAACCTGATTCCCGAAGCGGATGCAATGGGCATCGACTGGTCAACGGATACCTACGACGCAGGGGTACACCTCAACGTCTATGGCGCGGAGAAGCTGACGCGGTATTTCGGAAAATATCTTTCGGAACACTTCGACTTCGGAGCGCATGACGAAAAGACAAACAAAGTCTGGCAGAAGAAATACGATTCTTACCTGAAGGAGCGGAACGGGGAAGATTCCGGGAGCTGAGGAAAGGATGAATCGTTTTTCGCAAAGATCCCTTGCCGGAGGGTGATGGAATTCCGAACGCCAACCGACAGATACCCGGGTACGTCCGCGCAGGCGCGGAGAACAAAGCGCGAAGCGCAAACCGGAAACTGAAAAAAGAGAACGGAGAGACAAGGAGATACCATATGAAAAAAACAATTGCAATCATTCTTCTGGCAGTTGCCTGCCTGACCTTCTTTGCCTGTGCTGGGAAGGGCGGGGAAACCGGCACGGAGACGACAACAACTGCGCCCGCGGCAGGTTACACCCTGAAAATCGGAACCGTGACCATCGCCATGCGAGAGAGTGCGACCGATGCGCTTGCGGCACTGGGCACTCCCAAGTCCCGCGAGGCGACCGGTTCCTGTGCGTACGGCGGGGAGGACATTCGCTATACCTATGACCATTTTGTACTTCTGACCTACGAAAGCGACGGCGCGGAATATTTCTCGCAGATTTCGCTTTCGGATGATACCTACGCCACGCCCGAGGGCATCCGCATCGGCGACAGCGCAGACAAGGTGAAGTCTGCCTACGGCACGCCCGCAAACGAAACCGCAACGTCGGTTTCCTATGTCAAGGGCAACACCAAGCTGCTGTTTCTTCTGCGCGACGGCAGCGTGACCAACATTCAGTATCTGATCGCCTGACATACGTTTTGGCTGAATTGAAGCCGCCCTCCGGGCGGCTTTTGTTTTTTGGGTGAGAAATTCAGACTGCCCGCCGCTCCGGGCGACTTCCGCCGTGCTTGCACGGCTGTTCCGCCGCTCTCGGGCGACTTTCGCTCCCCGTCCCGGCAACTCCGGCGCCGGGGCGGGGAACTTCCGCCGCCCTCCGGCTTGATTTCTCCGTCTTAAAAACTTCCGTCGTGCCTGCACGCTTTCCCGCCGCCCTCGGGCGACTTCCGCTCCCCGTCCCGGCAACTCCGGCGCCGGGGCGGGGTACTTCCGCCGCCCTCGGGCTTGATTTCTCCGTCTTGAAAAATTTCCGCCGTGCTTGCACGGCTGTTCCGCCGCTCTCGGGCGACTTCCGCTCCCCGTCCCGGCAACTCCGGCGCCGGGGCGGGGTACTTCCGCCGCCCTCGGGCATGATTTCTCCGTCTTGAAAAATTTTCGCCGTACCTGCACGCTTTCCCGCCGCCTCGGGCGACTTCCGCTCCCCACCCCGGCAACTCCGGCGCCGGGGCGGGGTACTTCCGCCGCTCTCGGGCGGTTCCCCGGAATCCAGCACAACATTCCCGCGTCTGCCAATCCTGTTTTGCGCCTCCGTACCGTCAATACGTATTACATCTCCGATTCTATCTCATAATAAGAAGCATCCGCCGAAAGCCAATTGCTTCCGCTCCATTCCGGGCACCCCCCGCCGGTCTCCGAAATTTGCACTCGAAGTGCAGAGTTAACAAAAAATTCATAACTAAATTTGCAAAAACTATTGACAAAGGGGGTGAAACGGGGTATATTTATATCAAAGATTAGCACTTGATGCTTTTGAGTGCTAATTTTAAAGCAAAAAAATCAGAAAAGGAGGAATGCGGAATGAGTAACGCGTCGAAGGATCCGAAAGAATTCAGCGAACTGAGCGAACGTAAAAAGCTGATCCTCAAGTCCATCGTCGAAGCACATATCGCCGAAGGCGAACCGGTCGGTTCCAAATATCTGATCGAGAATAACCGTCAGCTCACCTGCTCCTCCGCAACCATCCGCAATGAAATGGCGGAGCTGGAGGCAATGGGGTATCTGGAACAGCCGCATACCTCTGCCGGACGTGTGCCGAGCGAAAGAGGCTACCGGCTCTACATTGATTCCCTCATCGAGCGTTATGCCATGACCGCGTCGGAGATCACGGAAATCAACCGTCTGCTCCGTTCCAAGGTCAGCGAGCTTGACCAGATCCTGGCGCTTGCGTCCAAGCTTGCGTCGTCGCTCACGGATTACGCGGGAATCGCGGTCAAGCCGAAACGCCGGATGGTACAGATCGAAAAATTCGAGCTGATCTTTATGGATCCCACGACTTCGGTGCTGGTGGCAGTGCCTGCCGAGGGTTCCATCAAGACCAAGAACGTCCGTTTCCCGGAGAACACCGACACGGTAGCAACCGCGCACTTGGCAACGCTTCTGAATCAGGAGCTGTCGGGACTGTCCGCCGAGGAGATCACGCTTCCGGTCATCATGAAACTGGAAAACGAGATGGGCGACAACGCGTCGATGGTCAATCCGGTCATCAAGACCGTTTATGAGATTCTGAAGGAGCTGGATGACGGCGACCTCAAGGTCAGCGGCATCGACCGCCTGCTCAATTATCCCGAATACAGTAACACCGAACAGCTGAAAAAGGTGCTCGGCGCGATCGAGGATCAGGACGAGATCGTCAATCTGGTCAGTAAGGAAGAAGAAAAGGACACCAACATCCCGTCGGGCGAAAGCTCGGTGAAGGTCATGGACAATTCCGCGATCGTATACCGGCAGATCATGAAGGACGGACACACGGTCGGCGCAATCGGCGTGATCGGACCCTTACGTATGGACTACGCAAAGGTGCTGGCGACGCTTGATGAATTGAGCGGGAACATCGAAACCATGATCAGCGGCGATGACAAGAAACTCTTAAGTGGAGGTGGGGAACAGAATGGATAGTGCAGAGATGAAAAAAGAGGAACCCGGAACCGGTACGGAGAATGCGGTACAGGAAAAGACCGCATCCCGGGAGGTCCCGGAAAACGATAAGAAAGCTGAGGAGACGGAGGAAACGGAACCCAAAGCAGAGAAAAAGAAGATCCGGCATCTGGAAACCGAGCTTGCGGAAGCAAGAAAGAAACTGGAAAGTGCCGAAGCCGGACTGAAAGAAGAAAAAGACAAATATATGCGTATGATTGCGGAATACGACAACTTCCGCAAACGCACGCAGAAGGAAAAGGAAAACACCTACGCCGATGCTTACGCCGATGCGGTCAACGCGATCCTGCCCGTTCTTGACAATCTGGAAAGAGCAGAGCAGTACGACGACCCGGAAGCGGTCAAGAAAGGCGTTTCCATGACGCTGAAGGCGGCGAAGGATACGTTCACCAAGCTCGGAATCACCGAGATCGAGACAAAGACCTTCGACCCGAACCTGCACAACGCCGTCATGCATATCGAGGACGATCAGCTCGGTGAGGGCGAGATCGTCGAGGTGCTCCAGAAGGGGTACCGCAAGGGCGACAAGATCATCCGCTATGCGATGGTCAAGGTCGCAAACTAAAATAAATTCTGTAAATTGATTCAAAGGAGATAAATTACTATGGGAAAGATTATTGGTATTGACCTTGGCACGACCAACTCGTGCGTTGCTGTATATGAAGGCTCTGAGCCGATCGTGATTCCGAACCCCGAAGGGGCAAGAACCACTCCGTCCGTCGTCGCATTCTCCAAGACCGGTGAGAGAATGGTCGGTCAGGTTGCAAAGCGTCAGGCGATCACCAACCCTGACAGAACCATTGCTTCCATCAAGAGAAAGATGGGTACTGCGGAAAAGGTGACCATCGACGGCAAGTCCTACACACCTCAGGAAATTTCCGCAATGATCCTGCAGAAGCTGAAATCCGACGCGGAAGCTTACCTCGGCACGCCTGTCACGCAGGCTGTCATCACCGTTCCTGCATACTTCTCCGACGCACAGCGTCAGGCAACCAAGGACGCAGGCAAGATTGCGGGTCTTGAAGTGCTCCGTATTATCAACGAGCCGACCGCAGCCGCACTTGCTTACGGCATGGATAAGGAAAACAACCAGAAGATCATGGTGTTCGACCTCGGCGGCGGTACGTTCGATGTCTCCATCCTGGAGATTTCCGACGGCGTGTTTGAGGTGCTTGCCACCAACGGTGATACCCACCTCGGCGGCGATGACTTCGACCAGCGCCTGATCGACTGGATGGCAAACAAGTTCCAGCAGGAGCACGGCATCGACCTCCGCAAGGACAAGATGGTGCTTCAGAGACTCAAGGATGCCGCAGAAAAGGCAAAGATCGAGCTGTCCGGTATGACCACCACCAGCATCAACCTGCCCTTCATCACTGCAACCGCAGAAGGACCTCTGCATTTCGAAGCAACGCTCACCCGGGCGGAATTTGATTCGCTCACCGCAGACCTCGTCGAGCGTGCAATGGTGCCGACCAAGAAGGCACTGGCAGACGCAGGACTGAACGTCAACCAGATCGACAAGATCCTGCTCGTCGGCGGTTCCACGAGAATCCCCGCCGTTCAGGAAGCGGTCAAGAAGTTCAGCGGCAAGGAGCCCTTCAAGGGCATCAACCCCGACGAATGTGTCGCAGTCGGTGCGGCAATTCAGGCAGGCGTCCTCGGCGGCGAAGTCAAGGATCTGCTTCTGCTTGACGTCACGCCTCTGTCCCTCGGCATCGAGACGCTCGGCGGCGTGTTCAATAAGATCATCGACCGTAACACGACCATCCCGGTCAAGAAGAGCCAGGTTTACTCCACCGCAGCTGACGGACAGACCTCTGTTGAGATTCATGTCCTGCAGGGCGAACGGGAAATGGCAGCCGGCAACACGACGCTCGGCAGATTCATCCTCGACGGCATCGCTCCCGCTCCCCGCGGAGTTCCGCAGATCGAAGTCACCTTCGATATCGACGCAAACGGTATCGTCAACGTGACCGCGCAGGATAAGGGCACCGGCAAGGAACAGCACATCACCATCACCTCTTCCACCAATATGTCCAAGGAAGACATTGATAAGGCAGTCAAGGAAGCAGAGAAGTTCGCGGCAGAGGACAAGGCGGCAAAGGAAGCCGTTGATGTCAAGAACCGTGCGGAATCCCTGATCTTCCAGTCCGAGAAGACGCTCGGCGAGATCGGCGATAAGGTTTCCGAGGACGAAAAGGCTCCCGTCAAGGCGGCAATCGACAAGCTGAAAGAAACCGTCAAGGGCAGCGACACCGCGGCAATCAAGGCGGACACCGAAGCTCTGGAGCAGGCGTTCTACAAGATTTCCGAAAAGCTCTACCAGCAGAACGCGGGCGACGCGAATGCAAACCCGAACGGTGGAGCCGGTAACGGTGAGGGCGGTCAGAACGGCGGCGACGGCACCTATTACAACGCGGATTTCGAGGATCACAGCAAGCAGTAATGCGGCACTGTGACCGGCAATACGCGGTCAATCACGAAAGCGGGGAAGGGACTCTGTGCCCTTTCCCGCAAAGGGCGTTTTATCGGGAATCGGAAACGGCGCGAAAAAAGCCGCGTCGCTTCCCATTTCCGATAACAGAAACGAGAGGAACAAATTCATGGCAGAAAAAAGAGATTATTACGAGGTACTCGGTATCGACAAAAGCGCCGATCAGGACGCGATCAAGAAAGCATACCGCACCCTCGCTAAGAAATATCATCCCGATATGAACCCCGGCGACAAAACGGCGGAGGAAAAATTCAAGGAGATCAACGAGGCGTATGCCGTTTTGTCGGATCCCGACAAGAAGGCAAAGTACGACCAGTTCGGTCATGCGGCGTTCGATCCCTCAGCCGGTGCGGGATACGGCGGACAGGGCTTCTCCGGATTCGGCGATTTCGGCGGATTCGGCGACATTTTCAGCGACATCTTCGGCGGCGCGTTTGGCGGGGGCGGTTCCCGCTCCTCGGCGCGGAACGCCCCGATGCAGGGTGACGATCTGTCCATCCGCATGACCATCACCTTTGAGGAAGCGGTCTTCGGCGTCAAAAAGGACATCCGTTACCACAGGGTCGCAAAGTGCCCCGATTGCGGCGGCAGCGGCGCGGAAAAGGGAACCCAGGCGCAGACCTGCCCCGACTGCGGCGGCTCCGGTCAGAAGCGGATCACCCAGCGGATGGGCGGAATGCAGTTCCAGTCCACCGTGACCTGTAATACCTGCGGCGGCACGGGACGTATCATCAAGAGCCGTTGCAAAAAGTGCGGCGGCAGCGGCACCGTCCAGGAGGAAAAGAAGCTGACGGTTTCCATTCCCGCAGGCATCGACGACGGCGAGCGCATCGCACTCCGCGGTCAGGGCTGTGACGGACGCAACGGCGGTCCTGCCGGTGACCTGATCATCACGGTCAGCGTGCGCCCGAGCTCCACCTTCCGCCGCGACGGCTACAACCTCTATTGCGAGGTACCCCTCACGGTCGCGGAAGCAACGCTCGGCGCAGAGATCGACGTTCCCACGCTCGAGGGAACGACCAAATACACAGTTCCCGAGGGAACACAGCCCGGTGCAGTCTTCACCCTGCGAGGCAAGGGCGTGCCTTATGTCAATTCGTCCCGCCGCGGTGACCTGATCTTCACCGCGAGCGTGAAGATCCCCAAGGGTCTGAACGAAAAGCAGAAGGCGGCAATGCGTGCGTTTGACGAAGCGTGCGGCGGCAGTAACGCAAAGAAAAGCAAATTCTTCAAGAAGTAACGGGGAAGAGAGAAGGATCGGTTCCGGCGGTTTTTGAGGATGACGAAGACGGGAAAAACTTCGCGTGCCGGAACGCGGTTCCTTGAACGGGAGGTGAACGCATGGAATACATTTCGACAGACGGGCTGATCGTGTCTGTCCGCGACAGCGGAGAAAACGACCGTCTCATTTCCATGCTGACCCCGACGCTCGGCAGAATCCGCGTGACCGTCAAGGGCGGCAGATCCATCCGCGGCGGGCAGAGCGCCGTCACCCAGCTTTTTACCTACGGAAATTTTGAACTGACCAAAAGAAACGGTTTTTACAGCTTCCGCGGCGGCGTTGCGGAGCGGGTGTTTTTCCCGTTCCGCACTCCCGTGGAAGACAGCGCGCTTATGTATTACCTCTCCGAGATCGCCTCGGAGGTGACCGACGAAAACGAGCCGGCGGACGAGGTCATGCGGATGTTGCTCAACGCGCTGTATCTTCTTTACGGCGAAGCGGAGGTTAACCCGCGTGACCCGCGCCTTGTCAAGGCGGCGTTTGAAATTCGCGCGGCGACGCTTGCGGGATACGCCCCCGAGGTAACGCCGGATTGCGCCGAATGCGGCGGGGAATCGGACGTGTATTTCCTCGACGTGGACAACGGACGGGTGCTATGCCCCGCCTGCGTCGCGCGGCTGGGGCAGAACGTCCCGCTTCCCACAGAGGATGACCGACGGGTGCAGAATGTCTTCTGCCGCATGAGTGCGTCCACGCTTGCAGCGCTTGCGTATGTCTCCACAGCGCCGCAGAAACGGCTGTATTCCTTTTCACTCCCCGATGAGCAGGATGTGAAGGAGTTTTCCAAACTCGCGGAAACATACCTGCTTCACCACCTTGACCGCAGGTTTCCGACGCTGGATTTCTACAAATCCATCACGTCAGTCTGATCCGGGATCGGTTCCGGCGGCGCGAAAGAATATCAGTCAACAACCATCTTGAAAATGAAAGGTTCCTATGAATATTACAGGAAAAACACTGCACACACTGGAATTCGATAAAATTCTCGAAATGCTTGCCGATTGTGCCATGACCGAAGGCGCAAAGGAGCAGGCACTTCTCCTCACTCCCTCCGACGACCCGGAGACGGTGGAGAAGAGACTCAGGCGTACCTCGGACGCGCGACGGCTTGCCGACGCAAAGGGTACGCCTTCTTTCGGTATGGTGACGGATGTTTCCGCCGCCTGCGAACGCGCGGACAAGGGCGCGGCGCTGACCCCGAAGGAACTGCTTGCCGTGGCGGCAGTCTTCCGCACCGCAAGAGGGCTTCTCGATTACGGAAAGGTCAACCGCACATTTGCGTCGTCGCTTGATGAGATTTTTGACCGCCTGATCCCCAACCGTTACCTGGAGGATCGCATCACGCGCTCCATTCTGGCGGAGGATATGATCGCCGACGAAGCAAGTACGACGCTTGCAGACATCCGCAGAAAGATCCGCGCGGAGAACAGCCACATCAAGGACTCGCTCCAGAAGTACGTGACCTCCGGGGCATACTCCAAGTATCTTCAGGAAAATATCGTAACAACGAGAGACGGACGTTACGTTATCCCGGTCAAAGCGGAGCACCGCAACGAGGTCAAGGGACTGGTACACGACACCTCTTCCACGGGTGCGACACTCTTTATCGAGCCGCTTGCCGTGGTCGAGGCGAACAACCGCCTCAGGGAGCTCGGCGCCAAGGAAGCGCATGAGATTGAGCGGATCCTGCATGAGATCTCCGCCGAGGTCTCGGTGCATTCCGGCGAACTTCTTCTGGATTATCACAACATCACCGAGCTTGCTCTCATCTTTGCAAAGGCGGAATTGTCCTCGCGGATGAAGGCGACGGAACCGGTTCTCTCCGATGACCGTTCCGTTTGTCTGCACAAGGCGCGCCACCCCCTCATTGACCGGAACAAGGTCGTTCCGGTGGATGTCGCCATCGGCGGCGATTACGATACGCTTGTCATCACGGGCCCGAATACCGGCGGTAAAACCGTTACGCTCAAAACGCTGGGACTTTTCGCCCTCATGACACAGGCGGGACTGCATATCCCCGCCGAAGAGCCGTCAAACCTTTGTATCTTTGACGACGTGCTTGCCGACATCGGGGACGAGCAGAGCATTGAGCAGTCACTGTCCACCTTCTCGTCGCACATGACCAACATCGTCTCGCTGCTTGACCGCGTGAATGCCCGTTCGCTGGTTCTTTTTGACGAGCTTGGCGGCGGTACCGACCCCGTGGAGGGCGCGGCGCTTGCCGTTTCCATCATCGAAGCGGTCAGAGAGAAGGGCGCCATGTGCGCCGCGACGACCCACTACGCCGAACTCAAGGAATACGCGCTTGACACCGAGGGTGTCTGCAACGCATCGTGCGAATTCGACGTGGAAACGCTACGCCCGACCTATCGCCTGATCATCGGCACGCCGGGTAAGTCCAACGCGTTTGCCATTTCCGAGCGGCTGGGGCTTCCCGCCGCGATCGTGGAGAGCGCGCGCGGATACGTCAGCGGCGACAGCAAGCGCTTTGAGCGCGTCATCGAACAACTGGAAGCCATGCGGCTGGAAATGGACCGCGACAAGCAGGCGGCAGAAAAGTCTCACGCGGAATTTGAACGCTACCGCGCCGACGCGGAGAAGACGCTTGCAAAACGGCTCCGCGATTCCGAAACGGAGTTGGAAAAA
Source organism: uncultured Eubacteriales bacterium (assembly GCA_934796165.1). Classification (GTDB taxonomy): domain Bacteria; phylum Bacillota; class Clostridia; order Oscillospirales; family CAG-272; genus CAKVOU01. Next base: position 114,534 of record CAKVOU010000001.1, read on the forward strand.
GCCAGGCAGAAGGCGGCTTCCATGGTGGAAAGCGCACGGATTTCGAGCGACTATATTTTAGCCGAAATGGACAAGGTACGGAAGGCAAAGGAATCCGAGCGGCTTGCCGAGACCATTGCCCAAGCCAGAAAAAACGTCCGCGACCACATCCGCGCAAATGAGGACAGCTTCAACCCCGTGGAGGAAGCGGAAAACGACGAGGAATACGTGCTTCCGCGCCCGCTGGTAAAGGGCGACGAGGTGTATATGACCGACGTCCGCAAACAGGCAACGGTGCTTGCCCCTGCCGATAAAAACGACTGGGTGCAGGTGCAGGTCGGCTCCTTCAAGACGCGCACCAAACTGAAAAACCTCAAGCTGGTGGAAAAGAAGCCGCAGAAGCCAAAGGAGAAACCCAAGCCCGTCAAGGGCGCCGGGTATCATGTGGAAATGGACCGTTCTTTCTCCAACGAGATTGATCTGCGCGGACTGACCGGCGACGAAGCGTGGCAGAGAGTGGACAAATACCTTGACGATGCAGTCATGTCGGGGCTTTCGGAGGTTCGCCTGATCCACGGAAAGGGAACCGGTGCGCTGAAAAACGCGCTTTGGTTGTACCTGAAGGGCGACCGCCGGATTTCTTCTTACCGTCTCGGCAGATACGGTGAGGGCGACGGCGGTGTGACGGTCGTGACCATGAAATAAGCGGCCGACGCCCGAAAATCCCCGGAAATATGAAAAAACAGCAAAGAAACGCGCAAGACTATTGCCTGCGCGCTTCTTTTGTGGTACAATACTATTTATATATCTTGATGTTTCCGGAAGGAGAAATGCTATGACCGATCATTATGAGTTTGAGACCAATTGCATTCAGGCGGGGTATCACCCGAAGAACGGCGAACCGCGTGTTCTGCCGATCTGCGAGAGTACTACTTACCGCTACGACAGCGCCGCTTCGGTCGGCGACCTGTTCGACCTGCGCGCCGAGGGACATATGTATTCCCGTATCTCCAACCCGACCGTCGCGGCGGTGGAGGAGAAGATCGCGGTGCTGGAGGGCGGCGTCGGTGCGATCCTGACGTCGTCGGGACAGGCGGCAAACTTCATTGCCGTGCTCAACATCACGAGTGCGGGGCAGAACATCCTTGCCATGTCCTCTATTTACGGCGGAACGGTTAACCTGTTTGCCGTGACCTTGAAACGGCTCGGCATTGAAGTGCGCTTTGTAACTCCGGAAATGACCGACGACCGGGTTGAGGCATTGATCGACGAAAACACCCGTCTTTTCTTCGGCGAGACCATTGCCAATCCCGCGCTCACCGTGTTTGACATGGAGCGCTACACGACGCTTGCGCACCGCCACGGGCTTCCCGTTATCGTGGACAATACCTTCGCAACGCCGTATCTCTGTCGCCCGTTTGCGTGGGGTGTGGACATCGTGACCCATTCCACCACCAAGTATATGGACGGTCACGCGGAGATCGTCGGCGGCGCGGTCGTGGACAGCGGGAATTTCGACTGGACAAAAGGAAACCGTTACCCCGAATTGACCACGCCCGATGAATCCTATCACGGCGTCACCTACACGGAGCAGTTCGGCAGAGCGGCTTATATCACCAAGGCGCGGGTGCAGCTCGTCCGCGACCTCGGCTGTCTCATGACCCCCGTGACTGCCTTCCAGCTCAACACGAGCCTGGAATCTCTCCCCGTCCGCATGGACCGGCACTGTGCAAACGCGCTTGCCGTTGCGCGGTATCTGGAGGGGCACGATATGGTGACCTATGTCCGCTATCCCGGGCTTCCGTCCGATCCGCAGTATCCGCTGGCACAGAAGTACTTTCCGCACGGCGCGTCCGGCGTGATTACATTCGGCGTGAAGGGCGGTCGCGGGGCGGCAATGAAGTTCATGGATTCTCTCCGCCTTGCCGCGATCGTCGTCCATGTTGCCGACGCGCGGACCTCGGTGCTGCATCCCGCAAGCTCGACGCACCGCCAGTTGACCGACGAACAGCTCGTCGCCGCGGGAGTGCTTCCGGAACAGGTACGGCTTTCGGTCGGACTTGAGAATATTTCGGATATCCTCTCGGATATCGGTCAGGCGCTCGAAGCGGCGCGGACGGAAGGGTAAGGTGGAAGAATGCCGATCAAAATTCCCAACCTGCTTCCTGCCACAAAGACGCTGACCGAAGAGAATATCTTCGTCATGACCGAGACCCGCGCCATGACGCAGGACATCCGTCCTTTGCATATTCTGATGCTGAATCTGATGCCGACCAAGATCGTGACGGAGACCCAGATCGCGCGGCTTGTCGGCAATACGCCGCTTCAGGTGGAGCTGGAGCTGCTCCAGACCGCCTCGCACAAGGCAACGCACACCGATGAAGCGCATATGCTGGCGTTTTACAAGACCTTTGACGAGGTGGCGGACGAGAAATATGACGGCATGATTATTACCGGTGCCCCGGTCGAACAGATGCCGTTTGAATCCGTCAACTATTGGGAGGAGCTTTGCCGGATCATGGAATGGAGCAAGAGCCACGTGACAAGTACCCTTCATATCTGCTGGGGCGCACAGGCGGGGTTGTATTATCATTACGGAATCCCAAAGTATCCGCTCCCGGAAAAGCTGTCCGGCGTGTTTTCCCACAGCGTGGAGCACAAAGGCTCGATTCTGTTCCGCGGGTTTGATGACGCGTTTTACGTGCCCCATTCCCGCTTTACCACCTGTCGGCGCGAGGACATCGAAGCGGTCCCGGCGCTCAAGATTCTTGCCTCGTCGCCCGAGGCGGGCGTGTACGCCGTCAGTACCGACGGCGGCAAACAGATCTTCCTCACGGGGCACCTCGAATATGACGGGGACACGCTCGCAAAGGAGTATTTCCGCGATGAGGCAGCGGGGCTTTCTCCCCGCGTGCCGAAGCATTATTTCCCGGGTGACGACCCGAAGTGTCCTCCCGTTGTCAACTGGCGCTCCTGTGCCAACCTGCTGTTTTCCAACTGGCTCAACTACTTTGTTTACCAGACCACGCCCTATGATGTGGGCAGAATCAGCTGAGTGCCGAGCCGGACAGCCGGACGGGATCATCGGTTTTGGTAATCTTTCGAAAGAGGGATGAAAGAACCCGGTAAAATCAAAGAAACCCAACAAAACGCATCCGGGACGTTCCGCCTATGCCGCACGGCAAAAGGGAAGCCGCCCCGGAAGCATTCAAAAGAGGTATATAAAAATGGCAGAAGAAAATTGCACGCATGACTGTTCGACCTGTTCTTCAAACTGTGCCGATCGTCAGCCCGAAAGTCTCCTGGAAGCGCCCAATCCGCTCTCCTCGGTCGGTCATGTGATCGCCGTTGTCAGCGGAAAAGGCGGTGTCGGCAAATCCATGGTTACGTCGCTTCTCGCGGTCGCCATGCAGAGAGCCGGCTTCCGCGTCGGCATTCTTGACGCAGATGTCACGGGACCGTCCATCCCCAAGGCGTTCGGACTCACCGCACAGGTCACCGGCTCCGATCACGCCATGATTCCGCCGGAAACCAAGACGGGAATTCCCGTCATGTCGGTCAACCTGATGCTGGAGGATGTAGAAGCGCCCGTCGTGTGGCGCGGACCCGTGATTGCGGGCGTGGTCAAGCAGTTTTGGTCGGATACCGTCTGGGACAGCCTCGATTACCTGTTTGTCGATTGCCCTCCCGGAACCGGCGACGTGCCGCTGACCGTGTTCCAGTCGCTCCCCGTGGACGGCGTTGTGATCGTGACCAGCCCGCAGGAGCTTGTCTCCATGATCGTGGCAAAGGCGGTCAACATGGCGGACATGATGAAGATCCCGGTGCTCGGCATTGTGGAGAACATGAGCTATGTGCGCTGTCCCGACTGCGGGCATGAGATTCATTTGTTCGGCGAGAGCCATGTGGAGGAGACCGCGAAAAAGTTCCGGATTGATCTGCTTGCGAAGATGCCGATCGACCCGGCGCTTGCTTCTCTTGTTGACGCAGGACGGGTGGAGGATGCGGAGAACGACTATCTGACCGAAGCCGCCGAAAAGATTAAAGAAAAGACCTACACCGAGTGAACCGACGCCGCGGAGGATTTTTCCGCACAAGCCGGAATCCGGTGCCGCGATGGATTTTCTTCACTGTAAACCGAACGATCAAAGGAGGCAGGTATGCAAAAGGATACAGTCAATGCGGTAACGCACACGCAATGCGTGACACACTCCCGCCGCGGTCTTCGCGTCACCCTGATGGTGTTTGCCGGTGTCCTTGCGGCACTTTGCCTCCTTTTGCTTGTCACCAATCTCTTTGTTTATTTCCGTGGGAAATCCCGCATCCGTACTTCGGAACAGCTTGCAGAGGAGGAGTACCGCGCCGATGTGATCCTTGTGCTCGGCGCGGGGCTTCGCCCTGACGGGATGCCCAGCGATATGCTGTCCGATCGCGTCCGTACTGCGGTCGGGGTGTATGAAAAGGGGATTTCCGGTCTGCTTCTGATGAGCGGCGACCGTTCGTCCGATACATACGACGAACCGCGGGCGATGGCGACGTATGCCGGAACCCTCGCGGTTTTCGCGGACGGCGGGATCGATACCGACGGGGAGGGGTACTCCACCTACGAAAGCCTTGCCAACGTCAAAGCCCGTTTCGGGGAAGGGGCGCGCGTCGTCATTGTGACCCAGTCCTATCATCTTTACCGTGCGCTGGACATCGCAAAGGTGCTGGGGCTTGACGCGGTGGGTGTTTCCGCGGATCTGCGTTCCTACCGCGGACAGTTTGTCCGCGAGGTACGGGAGATGCTTGCCCGTACCAAGGATTTTTTGTTTGCGCGTTTCAGAGGATAAAGGGGAGAGGAGACTCTCCTCTTTTGCGTATCAATCGGAAAAGGAGGACTGCGAATGAGAAAAAAGATCAGGGACCGGATTGTCTCCGCAGACGAAGTCATACGGGACGGATTTTCCGCGGATGTAATTTTAGTGTTCGGCGCGGGGTATCTGCCAGATGGTACGCCGAGCGATATGCTTGCCGACCGCATCCGGACCGGCGCGGAGCTGTATCTTGCGGGCGCGGGAGCAACGCTTTGCCTGAGCGGTGCCGTCGGGGCGGGGCATGACGAGCCCGCCGTCATGCGGCGGTACGCGCTTGCCTGCGGTGTGCCGGAGGAAGCGATCGTCACGGATTCGGACGGCGTTTCCACCTATGCAAGCGTTTCGTATCTTGCCCGCATGGGGTGCCGACGCGCCCTGCTCGTTTCCCAGTCCTATCACCTTCCGCGGGCGATTGATCTTGCGCTTTCCATGGGAATCGACGCGCGCGGTGTTCCCGCTGATCGCCAGCACTACCGCAGAATGCCGTACTACCGGCTCCGGGAGCTGTTTGCCCGCGCCAAGGATCACGTCAAGGTCAGGGTGTGTGCCCGCCACGGAAAGTTTCAATAAATTTCACGTTTTCTCTGTACATTCCTGCCGGATTGTGCTAAAATGACTTACTGGATACTATAAGTTTTATCCAACATCAAAGGAGATCTATCATGAAGAACAAATTGTTCAGCGGTGTCTATCCGGCGTCCTTCAGTGTTTACGACGAAAACATGAAGGTCATCGTCCCCACGGTGGAAAAGATCATCAACTGGCAGCTTGCCTGCGGCGTCAAGGGCTTCTACGTCGGCGGTCATACCGGCGAGTGCCAGGTGCTTCCGCAGCGTACCCGTATCGAGATGCTGGAAGTGGTCAAAAATACGGTCGGCGACCGCGGCAAGGTCTTTGCGCACGTCGGTTCCGGTCGGATGGAGGATGTTCTGGAGCTGACCAGATACGCCGATTCCATCGGTGTGGACGCGGTTTCTTCCATGGCGCCCGCCATGATGCCGTACTATAACGACGAGGAAACGCTGGAGTACTACCGCATGATCGCGGCGAATACCTCCAAGCCGGTCCTTGCATATGTCACTCCCGCACTTTCGAACCCCGTTCAGTTTATGGAAAAGGCAATGCAGATCGACCATGTGATCGGCGCGAAGATCACCATTCCGAACTACTACGCGTTCGAGCAGGTGCTTCAGATCAACGGCGGCGATCTCAACGTCTTCAACGGTCCCGATGAAACCATGGTCTGCGGTCTTGCTCTCGGTGCGGACGGCGCAATCGGCACGACCTATAACTTCGCCCCGGAGCTTGCGGTCGGCATTTACAATGATTTCGTGTCCGGCAATATCGCCTCTGCAAGAGAGAAGCAGTTCAAGTTGGACAAGCTGATTTCCATCGGCATCCGTCACGGCGGTTCTGCGGCATACTGGAAGGCATACATGACTCTGCTCGGCTTTGACATGGGCATTGTCGTCGCTCCCCGCCACAATCTCGATAAGGACGAGATGAAGGCATTTGAAAAGGAAGCGGTCGCCCTCGGACTGTACGAGGTCAACGACATGACCAAACTCAAGTAATCAAAAAGCAATGAAAAAAGGCTCCCCGCGGGGAGCCTTTTTGTTTTTCAGATTTCAAACATTTTGATCGCCTTGATTGCGGAGCCGTCCGGATAGTCGCGCACCTCGCCGAGCGCATAGAAGTGTCCCCCGGCATCTGCCATGCGGACACGCTGTCCCGAAGGAAGGGTCGTTCCGATTTTTTTCTGGTAGATCTCGCAACCGCTCCTTGAGAGTTTTTCGTAAAACGCGGGGAGTCTTACCACGGGCAGATCATAAAACAAGGATTCCACGGGGGAAAGACGCGCAAGCCGTTCCTCCATCGTCATCCCGCCAAGTTCCGCCGGGGTGACGCAGGCATCAAGCGGGAAGCCGCACGCCTCGGTGCGAAGGAGCGAAGCCATCACGCCGCCGCAGCCGAGCGCCCGACCGATGTCCGCGCAGAGCGTGCGGATGTACGTGCCGCCGGAACAGTGAACGTCCAGGACATAATCGGACGGCACGTCCGTCGGTGTGACGGTAAGTGCGAAAATTTCGATTTCCCGCGCCTGCCGTTCGACCACCTTTCCCTCGCGGGCAAGATCCACCAGCTTGCGCCCGTCTACCTTGAGCGCCGAGTACATCGGAGGAACCTGACGGATTTTCCCGACGAACGACCGGCAGATCTCCGTTACCGCTTCGGGGGAAGGGAGTGTATCGGTTTCGGTCAGCACTTTTCCCGTTGTGTCCTCCGTGTCCGTCGTCAGCCCGAGCCGGAGTGTCGCGCGGTAGCGCTTCGCGTCGTGGGAGAGATACTCCGCCGCCTTCGCGGCGCGTCCCACGAGAATGACCAGAACCCCTTCTGCCATCGGGTCAAGCGTACCCGTGTGACCGACCCGTCTGGTGCCGTAGAGCTTCCGCATCATGCCGACCACATCGTGGGAGGTGCAGTCCGCGGGCTTGTTGACCGTGAGAACGCCGCACGGCTCAGTGTTTGCCGCCGCGTTCATGGCAGAAGAACGTCGTCCGGGCGACGCTTGGGAACATAGTGAATTCCGTTTTCCCGGTAGTAACTGTAATCGGTCGCGCCCTCGGGCAGACCTTCGACCAGCTCCACTGTCTCATCGGGCTTGCCGATGGCGAGGATCAGCTCCGGGGTGATTCCGTCCCCCAAGCCGAACAGCTTCCTCACGCCCTCCATGTCAAACGCGCCGACCATGCACCCGCCGAGTCCGTATTCCGTCGCACAAAGCAAGATCGCTTCGGCGGCAATTCCGACATCTTTTTGGTACGCGTGCGCGCCGGGGGCAAGAGTTTCATCGGAGCAGATGACCACATAAGCGGCAGGCTCATGCCCTGCGGGGGGCAGGTGAATTTCCTTGAACTTTCCCGCAAAGCGGAGAAGGGAAAGCAGGTTTGTACGCTCTTCTGCACCGGTCACCGGGCGGTAACGCAGTGGTTGCAGATTGACCGACGATGCGGTAAATCTCGCACTGTCAAGGAACAGAAGTAGCTGTTCCCGCGTCACAAGGACCGAGGGGTCAAACGAGCGATAGGAGCGGTTTTTCCGGAGCAGTTCCGCCATCGGCATTTCGCGGTGCTCCGGCAGAAAGCGGACGTGGACCGCACAGATGTCAAAGCCCTTGGCGGAGAAGCTACGCTCGTATTCGGTCTCAATATTCCCCGCAGCAAGCGCGCTGTGGTGCAGATCGTAGGAAAGAAACAGCGTCTCGGTACCCACTGCGGCAAGCTCCGAGAGCGAGAAATCAAAGAGCCCCCGGTTGTCGGTCTTGAATTCCAGTCTGCCGTCTGCCTTCAGCAATCGGCGGTAAAGCGCGAGAAAGCCCCGGTAGGTCAGGCGGCGCTTGGCGTGTCCCTTTTTGGGCCACGGGTCGCTGAAATTCAGATAAATGCAGTCGAAGACACCGTCCGGGAACCAGTCGGCAAGATTCTTCGCGTCGCCGATGAGAAAGCGGAGATTGTCCGCGGGGCGCTCCCCGGCAGTCGCCTTTGCTTTTTCAAGTGCGAGGCAGGCGGCATCCGCAAATTTCTCCATTGCGATGAAGTTGATGTCCGGATACTTCTTCGCCATCCCGACGGCAAAGTCGCCTTTCCCGCATCCGATTTCCAGGCACAGCGGTTTTCCGGAATCAGGAAAAAACGCCGTCGGATCGGCGATTCTTTCCGACGGCGTTTCAATGAGCAGTTCGGCACAGGCGGCGATCCGTTCCGCTCCGTGCTTTTTCTTACGCATTCTCATAAGTTATACATTGAAGCGGAACAGCACAATGTCGCCGTCCTGCATGACGTAATCTTTCCCCTCACTGCGGTAGAGCCCCGCTTCCTTGGCGGCGTTCATGGAGCCGCACTTCACGAGGTCGTCAAACGCGACGATTTCCGCGCGGATGAATCCGCGTTCAAAGTCGCTGTGAATCTTGCCTGCCGCCTGCGGCGCCTTGGTGCCCCTTGTGATCGTCCACGCGCGGACTTCTGTGGGACCTGCGGTCAGGTAACTGATGAGACCGAGCAGGGAATAGCTTGCCTTGATGAGACGGTCGAGACCGCTCTCCTCAATTCCGAGGTCAGAAAGGAATGCAGCCTTTTCATCGGCGGGAAGCTCCGCGATCTCTGCTTCGATCTGCGCGCAGATGGCGATCGCCTCGGTGTGTTCCTCTTTCGCAAACTTCTTGACGGTCATGTACATGGGATTCCCGAGCGGTTCCGATGCCGCCTCGTCCTCGGATACGTTTGCAACGTAAATGACCGGCTTCATGGTAAGGAGGGGCGTTTCCGCAAGGTATGCGCGCTCGTCCTCGCTGAGCTCCACCGTGCGTGCGCTTTTGCCGTCCTCCAGTGCCGCCATGATCTTTTCAAAGACATCCAGCGCCGCCTGAAGCGTCTTGTCGCCGCGCAGATCCTTCTTGGTACGGTCGATGCGGCGGGAGAGAATGTCAATGTCCGAATAGATCAGCTCCAGATTGATGGTATCGAGATCTCTTTTGGGATCAACCTTTCCATCCACGTGGATGATGTTTTCGTCTTCAAAGCAACGCACGACGTGAACGATTGCGTCCACCTCGCGGATGTTGGAGAGGAACTGGTTTCCGAGTCCCTCGCCTTTGGATGCGCCGCGGACAAGTCCCGCAATATCGACGAATTCAATGATCGCGGGCGTGTATTTCGCGGGATGATACATATCCGAGAGAAAATCCAGACGCTTGTCCGGCACCGAGACGACGCCGACGTTGGGGTCGATGGTGCAGAAGGGATAGTTTGCAGAGGGGGCTCCCGCGTTGGTCAGCGCATTGAACAGCGTGCTTTTTCCGACGTTGGGGAGTCCGACGATTCCGAGCTTCATGGTTTTTATGGTCCTTTCTTCGCCGCGAAGGTCACCGGCGGCAGATTCTGAATACAAATTGCATAGAAATAACATTTTCATTATAGTACAAGTGACGGAATTTCGCAAGTATTTCGCAAAAAAAGAACTGATTTTCAAAAAAATTTAAGAAATCTCTTTACAAAAATACGGAAAAAAGATATAATAAGCATATATCGACAAATACTCACGACATGGAGGAAACGAGATGCTGGATTCAAAAATTCTGGTTGTGGACGATGATCCCAATATCAGCGATCTTTTAAAGATGTATTTTGAAAATGAGGGATATGAGGTCAAAGTCGCAAACGACGGAGCAGAAGGCATCAATTTCTTTAAGATGTATGAGCCGGATCTTGTTCTGCTTGATATCATGCTTCCAAAGAAGGACGGCTGGCAGGTCTGCCGGGAGATCCGTGAAATATCGTCCAAACCGATCATCATGATTACGGCGAAGGGCGAGGTGTTTGACAAGGTACTTGGGCTGGAGCTCGGTGCCGATGACTTTGTAGTCAAGCCCTTTGACATGAAGGAGCTGTCCGCGAGAGTCAAGGCGGTGCTTCGCCGTTATCAGCAGCACGACAACAAGAACGACGATGAGGTCATCAAGTTCGACAACATCGAGATCAGCCTGCAGAAGTACGAGCTCAAGCTGAAGGGCAAGTCGGTGGACATTCCGCCCAAGGAACTGGAGCTTCTGTATTTCCTCGCTTCCAACTACAACCGGGTCTTTACGAGAGACCAGCTGCTTGACAAGGTCTGGGGCTTTGATTACCTCGGCGACTCCCGTACCGTGGATGTTCATGTCAAGCGTCTGCGCGAGAAGCTGGAGGGCGTTTCGGACAAGTGGGTACTCAAAACGGTCTGGGGCGTCGGCTACAAGTTTGAACTTCTGAACTGATTGCCGGACTGTCCGGCGGATGAATTAGGGTTGGCGCACACTGCGTGCCAACCCTTTCTTTGCAAGCGGAGGGATACTGTGTTTAAAAGCCTGAGAACCAAATACATTGTAACGTTTCTGATCGTCATCGGGATGTCTTTTCTGATTCTTTGGATCGTAATGATATCGCTGGTACGGGCACAGGGCAAGCAGATCAAACAGACGATCATAGAAAACAAGGCAAGCAATGTGTATATGTATCTGAATAATCTGACCCGGTCGAACCCCGAGCTGACACTTGACGAGCAGGTGGCGATCAACGGGTACGAACTCATGGACAACATCACGAATGATACCAACGAGCTTTCCATCGTGATCGTGGACGCTGACGGCAAGGTGCTCGCGGTGCAGGGCGAGGGAGCCAACTGCAAACTGGGGGATACGCTTCCGGACAAGGTCATGAGCCTGCTTCGCAGCGGAGCCACCATTACGACAGAGGAGCGGGCAGGCGAAAGCGCGACGGAGATTCCGGACGAACCGAAGCCGCACAGCGTGCAGGAAATGTTTTCCGGAACACTCGGCTCTCCGGAGCTGGTGGTCGGGTATCCGATCTTCTCGATGAACGGTTCCGATGTCCGTCAGGTGTGCGGAGCGGTAATTGTGTACTCACAAAGCGCCAGTTGGGAGCATCTGACGAGGATCATGACCAGTGCTATCCTGATCGCGACCGTCATTGTTCTGGCCATTGCCCTGATCGCGGTATCTGTCATCAGTATTCATGTTACCTCTCCGCTCAAACGGATGAATGAGGCAGTCAAGGAATACGCAAAGGGCAATTTCTCCGCCCGCGTTGCGGTGTACGGAAAGGACGAGGTCGCGGAGCTGGGCGTTGCATTCAACCGTATGGCGGAGGATCTCGGAAGACTCGAGACCATGCGGAACTCCTTCCTTGCCAATGTTTCCCACGATCTCCGCACGCCGATGACGACCATCGGCGGGTTTGTGGACGGGATCTTGCAAGGGTTCATCCCGCCGGAAAAGGAGAAGCATTACCTCGAGATCGTTTCAACCGAGATCAAGCGCCTGTCAAGACTGGTTTCCTCTCTTCTGGATATTTCCAAGATGGAAGCGGGCGACCGCAAATTTGTCATGTCAACCTTCGATATCTGCGAGATGGGCAGACAGATTCTCATCTCCTCGGAGCAGCGTATCGAAAAAAAGCATCTGGATGTCACCTTTGACTGTGACGAGGAAAACATTTATGTGACAGCAGATCGTGATGCGATATATCAGGTGTTTTATAACCTGTGTGACAACGCCGTCAAGTATTCCTCAGAGGGGGCGAAGCTGCGGATCCGGATTGCCGGGCAAAAGGGACACAAGGTGCTGATTACCGTGTTCAACGAAGGGCAGGGAATCCCGTATGAGGACCAGCCTCTGATTTTCGAGCGGTTCTACAAGGCGGACAAGAGCCGCAGTCTTGACAAGAGCGGGCTGGGACTTGGTCTTTACATTGTCAAGACCATCATCAAGGCGCACGGCGAAGACATCTGGGTCAGGAGTGAGTACGGAAAGAACTGCGAATTCGGTTTCACTCTGACCGTTTCTTCTCACGGAAAACCGCAGGCAGAGCGCAGAGCCTATTGATTCCATCAAAAAACGCTCCCGCATCCGTACCGGATGCGGGAGCGTTTTTTGATGAAAGCCGGGAAAGCGGAGATTACGAAAGTCTGCGGAAGGGATGCTCCTCTGCCGAGTGCAGCATGGATTCCACGGTCGCGCGCACCTTGCGTGCACCGAAAATGGCGGAACCGGCAACGATGACGTTGGCACCTGCTTCGGTCGCAAGCGAGATGTTGTCCGCGTTGATGCCGCCGTCCACCTCAATGTCAAGCGGGATCCCGTGATCATCGGCGTAGGTACGGATCATTCTTACCTTGTCAAGCATTTCGGGAATCATTTTCTGACCGCCGAACCCCGGATAAACCGTCATAATGAGCACCATATTTACCTTGTCAAGAAGCGGAATCAGCACGTCCGCCGGTGTGTCCGGCGAGATCGCAACCCCAACTCTCACCTGTTCCCGGCGGATCGACCGCGCAAGCGCGGCGGGATTTTCCGACGCCTCATAATGGAAGGTGATGATGTCCGCTCCGGCGCGGATGAAGTCCCTGATGTAACGCTCGGGGCGCTGAATCATCAGGTGTACATCAAAGATCTGCTTGGAATGGGGACGCAGGGAGGAGATGACCGGTGCGCCGAAACTGATGTTCGGAACGAACGCGCCGTCCATGACGTCGAGGTGCAGATATGCGGCACCTGCGGCTTCGACCCTTGCGACATCCTGTGCAAGCTTGGAAAAATCCGCGGAAAGAATAGAAGGAGAAATGTAGATCATGACCGTGACCCTGGCTTTCGGAATGAAAGCTTCCTTTCTTATGCTTCTTATGCTCTTGGTTCTTGTTCTTGAGCGCTTGAAATCGTGGGCTTTCCGGTTTTTGCTTTGATTTTCATCAAATCTGAGCATGCCTGTCCGGGGCGGGACGAGCAGTGCAGAATCCTCACAAAATCCTTGATTCCGACATAATATGAGGTGTACCCCTTTTGAAGATTCGTATTCCTCCCGCCTGGCAAGGTTGAAAAAAGAACAGGAACTGACGGAACGGGACCATGTGGGAGGGTACTTTTGCGTCGGCTCGCAGGGAATGTCCGCACGTGTTCGTTGCGCGTGAACTGCCTGCCGACGCGCCTTTCGTCAGTCGTCTGCCGGGAAGAGCAGGCAGACCGCGTGCGCGGCAATTCCTTCGCCCGTACCGGTAAATCCCAGCCCTTCTTCGGTCGTCGCCTTGACGCTGACGTCCGTGACCGGGATCCCGAGCACCCGCGCAAGATTCTGCCGCATGGCAGGAATGTGTCCGGCGAGTTTCGGAGCCTCGCAAAGAATCGTCGCATCAATGTTGCCGATGCGGTAACCGTGCGAGCGGACAAGCCCTCCGACACGGGACGCGAGCTTCAGGCTGTCGGCACCTGCATAAACCGGGTCGGTGTCCGGGAAGAGCTTCCCGATGTCCCCGAGCGCGAGCGCACCGAGCAGTGCATCCATGACCGCATGGGTCAGAACGTCCGCGTCGGAATGCCCGAGCAGTCCCTTGGTAAACGGGATTTCCACCCCGCCGAGGATCAGCTTTCTGCCTTCCGTCAGGCGGTGTACATCATAACCGTGTCCGATTCGCATTGCCGTTTCGCCATCCTTTCCGTTTCTGTAAAACGATGTGTCAGATTCAAAGCCTACGCGCTCACAGTTGCATCCAGCCGTCACGCCCGGAGTCAAACCCTGTAATTTGTTGGCTTGGGACGGACGGGTTTGATTTTCGTTCTCCGCTTTTTCCGTCGCACCTGTCGGAATACTTTTCCGGTATGCGTCGGTGTCCTCCGGGAACCAACTTACATTGAAAACTTCATCGGGCGGGTTTATTTCCCGTCCTTTCCCTTGCCTGTCTCCCGCGCCCGGATGACCGCTTCCGCTAAAATCAGGTCGTCCGGCTCGGTGATTTTGAAATTCAGATGTCCCACGTCCACCGGCGTGACCGTGTGGCGGATATGCTCCACCAGGGACGCGTCGTCGGTGCCGACGAATTTTTCATCCCTTGCGGTGTACGCCGCGGCGCGGTAGAGATTTGCAAGAAATACCTGCGGGGTGGACGCGAGCCAGAGGTTCTTCCGGTCAGGCGTTTCGAGGAAGCCCTTCTTTTTGACTTCCTTGACGGTGTCCACCGCAGGGCAGGCGGCAATTGCCGCATCACTTGCGTATGCGGCATAACAGACGCTGTCGATCTGCTCCGGCAGAATGAGACAGCGCGCCGCGTCGGAAATGGCAACGTACCGTGCCTTCTCCGAAATTGCTTCCACACCGAGGAGCACCGATTCCTGCCGGGTCTCCCCACCAGGGACGACCGCGCGGAGCTTTCCGATGCCGTATCTGCTCCGGAGTTCGTCATATAAGGGAATTTCCTCCGCCTTCGCGGCGACCACGATCTCCGAGATGCAGTCCGACGCCTGGAACGCCATCAGTGTCCGCGCGACGACGGGAATTCCGCAGATCGGGAGCATTTGCTTGGATACGTTCCCGCCCATCCGCACGGAGGATCCGCCCGCCACAATGACCGCGGCGGTCAGATGCTGCGGCACCCCGCCGACAGCCCGGATGAGGTCGGCGATTCTGTGATTCAGCTTTGCCATGCGGCGCCTCCTTCAAAAAAATGATGTGCTTTCCGGAAAGTTGTGCTTGTCCGGCGCGGGGGCATTGGTTGCCGACGACGCGCCGTAATCACTGACCGACAGAGAAACGCCGGAAAACCAGTGCTTCCGTCCGGGTTGCCGGAGTCCTACCGGATTCTGCTTATTCGTGAAAGGTCCCGGCTTCGATCTCGTCGATCATGCCGACGCGCAGTGCGTGCTTGCCGCCCTGATATTCGGCGTCGATGAAGTTATCTACCAGGTCAAACGCAAGCCCCATGCCAACGACTCTCTCGCCGAAGCAGAGCACGTTTGCGTTGTTGTGTTCCCGCGTCAGGCGAGCGGAAAACGTATCCGAGCAGGCAGCGGCGCGGATGCCCTTATGCTTGTTTGCCGCCATGGACATTCCGATGCCGGTGCCGCAGACCAGAATACCAAGCTCGAATTCGCCGCTCTGAATCTTTTCGCAGACGCGGTGCGCGAACACGGGGTAATGGCAGGAGGCGGTCGAATCGGTGCCGACGTCGGTCACTTCGATGCCGCGTTCGTTCAGATGTTCAATGACCTTTTTCTTGAGTTCATAACCTGCGTGATCCGAGCCGATCACGATCTTTTTGATCTTTGCTTCCATGGAAATATCCTCCGTAAATATGTAGATGTGCCGCACGGATCGGATCCCTTTGCCGGTTGGCGATGCCGATGACCGGTCGCTTTCCGCGGTCCCCCTGCGGACAACGGTATCTGATAAACTTTTTCCGGGTTACATTTTGATCCCGCCGGGGTTCTCACGCTTCAGTCGTTCTCTCTCCGCCTGTGACAGGCGCAGATAGAACGGTTTCAGGTCGGAATCAGAGACAGTCCTGCCTTCTTTGTACATTTTTTGCCCGATCACAGCGACCGAATACGCGCTTTGCGCGCGAAGCGCAACCGGTGTCCCGGGGCAGACAATCGGGGAAGTCAGGTCAAGAAATGCTTGTTTGGTCAGGTCGTATCCGTCGCCGGACAGCATGACCTCCCGCCCCGCGTAAACGGTGCGCAGTTCCGCTTCCAGCTCCGTGACCGAGAGTGCCCGATCGGGGGTAAGGCGGGTGAGTGTTCCGTCATGTGCTTCAAACAGCGCGTTGTAAACCTGTCCGCGCCGTGCGTTCATGACGGGGCAGAGGATCATATTCTCAAAGCCGATGAGATTGTATGCAAGTGCCTCCAGTGTCGAAACGGCAACGCAGGGCTTGTCCTTTCCGAACGCGAGCCCTTTGACGGTTGCCGCGCCGATGCGTACCCCGGTAAAGGAACCGGGACCTGCGGACAGGGCAAACAGCCCGATGTCGTTCATGGAAAGGGAGAGCCGCAGAAGCGACGACTCAATCATCGGCAGCAGGTTCTCGCTGTGGGTATTCTTGTTGGAAACGGTGAACAGCGCGAGCGGCGCCTCTTCCTCTGCAATGCAGACCGACGCGGTGACTGCGGTGCTTTCAACGGCAAGCGTCAGCATGATAAAAGAACCTCCTCAATCCGGATATTGCGGTCGTCGGGCGAGCCGTCCGGTATCTTTTCAATGGTGACGCGCAGATGGCGGTCGGGCAGGGCAAAGGGGATCTTTTCGCTCCATTCGACGAGGCACACGCCGGGGCGGTCGAGGTAATCATAAAACCCGATGGAGTCAAGGTCGTCCTCGTTCTCAATGCGATACATATCAAAGTGGAAAAGAGACATTTTCCCGTTTTTGTACTCATTGACAAGCGCGAAGGTGGGGGAGCGGACCGGGACGCCCGGGGCGTACACCGAGGCGTATCCGCGGGTGAACGCCGTTTTCCCGACACCGAGGTCGCCGAACAGCGCGATGAACGGCGGCAAATCCGGGTGGGAAATCATATATTCCGCAAGCCGCGCGCCGCACGCTTCGGTTTCTTCCGGGGAATGAGTCTGGATGTTCTTCATAAAACAGCAACCGCTCCTGTCGTGGGAGCTCCGCGGGTCTTGTTCCGGGCGGATCTCTTCACGGAAATTATAGCACAAATGTGCCGGTTTGTAAAGTTATTTCTTTTTGAGATCGGACAGCGGAATCCGTGTCCCGTCGGGTTCCACAATGACGGTGTGATCCAGCTCCGAGCCGAAAGAAATGCGGATCTCCTTCAGATACTCCTCCCGAAGCGCTTTCTGTTCCGCAAGCTCCTCTTCGGTCAGCTTTCTTTCGCGGGATGCGCGTCCCAGTTCGTTGATGCGTGCGATTTTTGCTTTTTCCATGGTATTTTTTCTCCTTTGTGTCTGCGGCTTTGATTACCCGGTCGGCTTGATTTCGGACTATCTCCGGTCAGACCGTACTGTACAGGCGGTACAACTCGCTGTAAATGCCGCCCTTGTTCATCAGTTCCTCATGGGTACCCGTTTCGGCAATGCCGTCCTCGGTCAATACCACAATGGTGTCCGCCCCGCGGATGGTGGTCAGGCGGTGCGCAATGGTCAGCGTCGTGCGACCCTTTGCCAGTTTTTCAAGCGATTTCTGAATCAGCCGTTCGCTTTCGTTGTCCAGCGCACTGGTCGCCTCGTCGAGGATGAGGATCGGCGGATCCTTTAAGAACACGCGGGCAATGGAAATCCGTTGCTTCTGCCCGCCGGACAATTTGACGCCGCGTTCGCCGACGTATGTATCGTAGCCGTTCGGCAGACCCATGATGAATTCATGCGCTCCCGCAAGCCGCGCGGCGCGCTCGATCTCTTCGTCCGTCGCACCGGGCTTCCCGTAGGCGATATTCTCGCGGACGTTGCCGGAGAAAAGGTACACGTCCTGCTGCACGATACCGATCTGGCGGCGGAGCGAGGACATGGTGATGTCGCGGATGTCGCGTCCGTCAAGGAGAATGCGCCCCTCCGTGATTTCATAGAACCGGGGAATGAGCGAGCAGAGCGTCGTCTTGCCGCCGCCCGACGGTCCCACGAGAGCCACGTTTTCCCCTTCGCGGATATGCAGATTCAGGTGGGTCAGGACGTTCTTGTCCACGTCGGTGTAGTGGAACGAAATGTCGTCCATCACGATGTCGCCGCGCGCGGAGGTGATCTCCACGGCATCCTTGCGGTCAACGATTTCCGGCTCGGTCTCCATGATCTCGGTGAAACGTTCGATGCCCGTCATGCCCCGCTGGAACTGTTCCGCAAACTCCACAATCCGGCGGACGGTGGAGAGCAGCGTGGTCACATAGAGTAAGAAGGTCACCATATCCGCCGCATCGATCTGACCGTTCTTGATAAACAGCGCACCGATGATGACGACCACGAGGTACAGGATTCCCTCGGAGCAACGGGTCGCGGTCTGAAATCCGCCGAAATAGCGGTACATCAGCTTCTTGATTGCAAGAAACCGCTGGTTGCCTTTTTCAAACTTTTCGATCTCCGTTTCCTCGTTGGCAAACGCCTTGACCTCGTGATTTCCGAGCAGGCTGTCCTCCACCTGCGCGTTGAGTTCCGCGACACAGCGGCGGGATTCTCTCTGGGTCTCGCGCATTTTGCGGTTGAAGAGGGCAAGCACTACGACCATCACGGGGAGTATGGCGAAGATGATGAGTGTGAGCGGCTTGTTGATAAAGAACAGAATGAAGAATGAGGCGATGATCTTGATGCCTGCGATGAAAAATTCCTCGGGGCAGTGGTGCGCGAACTCGGTCACGTCAAAGAGATCGCTCGTAATACGCGACATGAGCGTGCCGATCTTGGTGTTGTCGTAAAAAGAGAAGGACAGCTTCTGCAGATGGGTGAAGAAGTCTCTCCGCATATCCGTTTCGATCTTGGTGCCCATGATGTGCCCGACCGAGGACATATAGAAATACGCGGCGGTGTCCACCAGCCGGAGGATGAGATACAGCGCGGCGCACTTGCCGATGAGCGACAGAGTCAGGGATGCGATATCATAGATTGCGGCATTGGAAATGGTGCGGACGATCATGGGGAGTGCGAGATCGCACAGCGTCGTCAGGGCGGCGCAGAAGAGATCGAGCAGGACCGTGCCGATGTGCCGCCGGTAATACGGAAGGAATTTCTTGAGAAGACTTCGCTTTTTGGCTTTTTCTTTGGAATTCATAGGTTACCTCGTCACTCGGGAAAGCCGGTATTTTTCAACGGTGTCCGTCAGGTACCGTCGGCGTTTCAATCATATTATTATATCACAACCAAAGATAAAAGAAAAGACCTTCCCGGAAAAACGCGAGAAAAAGTGGCACCGCAAGGCATCCAGTTTCGGGAAAATTCCCCGCGCGCTGGTCGCAGTGACAGATGCCCGTCGGAAAAAACGTGAGAAGAGGAATACGGTACCTCTTTGGTTTTGGAAAAGAATCCGGCGCGCCGACCGGGTTCCGTCGAAAATCGCACAAAAAAGGGACTGCCTTGCGGCAGTCCCGGATTTTTGGAGAAAAGATTCAACCTGCGTCAGCCGCGCAGACCGATCCCCATCTTGAATTGCAGATCCTTGACGATCTTGGCGGAAACCTTGTCCGCTTCCTCCACGGTGAGAGTACGGTCGGCGGCGCGGAGCGTGACGCGCAGGGAGACCGACTTCTTGCCGTCGCCGAGCTGCGGTCCGCGGTAGATGTCAAATACTTCGATGCTCTCCACCAGTTTGCCCGCCGCCTTACGCATGACGGCTTCCACGTGACCGACCTCCACGTCCTCATCGCAGACGAAGGAGTAATCGCGGGTGGTTGCGGGGAACTTGGGAAGCGGCTTGAAATCGCGGGTCAGATCGGCGTTTGCCCAAAGCGCTTCAAAGTCGATGACGGCGAGGTATACGGGTTCGTCTATGCCGTAATTCTGTGCGGTGAGGGGGTGTACCTGCCCGACGGTTCCGAGTTGCGTGCCGTCTGTCGACAGAATCTTTGCGCATCTGCCGGGATGGTAGATCGGGTCATCGGTCACTGCTTCATAGGACGCGTCGCGGATGCCCGCAAGCGAAAGAACATTGTCGCAGATGCCCTTCATCCGGTAGAAATCGGTGTCTCCGTATGCGCCGACGGTCAGGGTCTTGCGCTCCTCGGGGAGCTTATCGGGATCGGTGTCGGGCAGATAGACGTTTCCGATCTCAAAGAGGCGGACGTTCTTGTTGGAATAGTTGTAGTTGTGCATGAGGATTTCCAGCATGGAGGGGACGGTCGTCGTCCGCATGACGCTGGTGTCCTCGCCGAGCGGGTTGGAGATGACGACCGAACGGCGGAGCGGACTGTCGGGTGCCAGCCGGATTTTGTCGTAGTATTTCGGGCTGACGAAGGAGAAGGTCTGGATCTGGTCCA
Source organism: uncultured Eubacteriales bacterium (assembly GCA_934796165.1). GTDB lineage: Bacteria > Bacillota > Clostridia > Oscillospirales > CAG-272 > CAKVOU01. The sequence goes on from CAKVOU010000001.1 coordinate 134,666, forward strand.
CACCCATGCCGTACATTGCGCGCTCCAGTGCCACTTCAAACGCCTGCTTGGGCGTCCGTCTGCCCGTCACGGTCTCCGCGCGGATGCAGGTGGAGGGGAGGCTGTTGTAGCCGTGGATCCGTCCGATTTCCTCTGCAATGTCCTGCATACAGTTGAGGTCGCCGCGGAAGGAGGGAACACAGATCTTGCCGTCCGCAACGCGGCATTCCAGCTTTTCAAGAATGGATTTCATCTCGGATTCTTCAAGAGAGGTTCCGAGGAAGCGGTTGTAGCGGTCAGGTTCAAAGGGCAGGATCACCTGCGGCTTCTTGGTCGGGTATTCGTCCACAAGTCCGTCCACCACATCGCCCGCGCCGAGCAGCTGAACCAGTTCGCAGGCGCGCATGAGTCCGCCGTAGCAGTTTTCGGGATCCAGTTCCTTTTCAAAGCGCGCGGAGGATTCGGTGCGCATTCCGTTCTTTTTGCCCGTCACGCGCACGGAAGTACCCTTGAAGCAGGCGGATTCAAAGACGACCGTCGTGGTTTCGTCCGTGATCTCGCTGTTTGCACCGCCCATCACACCCGCCAGCGCACACGCCTTCTTTTCGTCGGCGATGACGAGCATGGAGGAGTCCAGCACGTGATCCGTTTCGTCGAGCGAACGGAACGCTTCGCCGTCAGCGGCGCGGCGGACGCGGATCGCGGAGCCTTCGAGCTGCTTGTAGTCGAACGCGTGCATCGGCTGACCGTATTCCAGCATGACATAGTTGGTGATGTCCACGATGTTGTTGATCGGGCGGACACCGGCGGCGCGCAGACGCATCCGGAGCCAGAGCGGGGAGGGGGCGATGCGGACGTTCTTGACGACCTTCGCCATATAGCGGTAGCAGAGATCGGGCGCTTCCACCGAGACGGAAAGATACTTGGAAATGTCGTCGCCGTCGCCGAGCGGTTTGACGGTCGGTTCGGAAATATGAAGCGGGCGGTCAAAGGTCACGGCGCTCTCGCGGGCAAGACCGATGACGGAGAGGCAGTCGGGACGGTTGGAGGTGATCTCAAATTCCACCACCTTGTCGGAAAGGAGCAGTGCCTCGCGGATGTCCTTGCCGATCATGGGGGCAAAGCTCTCATCGAGAATGAGGATTCCGTTTTCCTCCTTGCCGGGCATATCGTGCGCCGTGAGTCCCAGCTCGCCGAAGGAGCAGAGCATACCGTCCGACGGAACGCCGCGGAGCTTGCCCGGTTTGATGGTCACGCCGCCGGGCAGGGTTGCCACGGGGAGCGCGGCGGGAACGATTGCGCCCTCAAATACATTTCCGGCGCCCGTGACGATCTGCACGTCGGTGCCGGTTCCCACGTCCATCTGACAGATCTGCAGATGGTCGGAATCCGGGTGCTTTTCCAGCGATTTGATCCGCGCGACCACAACGTTTCTCACGTCGTCGCCAAGCAGAGTATAGCTCTCGACCTTGGAGCCGGAATCGGTCATGCGGTCGCAGTATTCCTTGATTTCGATGCCGTCCGTTTTTACGAAGTCGGACAGCCAATTCATGGAAAGATTCATGTCTTCTTACCTCCTTCAGAACTGCTCAAGGAACCGGATATCGTTGTCGTAGAACATCCGGATGTCGTCGATGTGATACTTGAGCATGGCAATACGTTCAATGCCCATGCCGAACGCAAAGCCGGAGTAAACATCGGGGTCAATGCCGCAGTTGCGGAGCACGTTGGGGTGTACCATGCCCGCGCCGAGGATTTCGATCCAGCCCTCGTTCTTGCACAGCCGGCAGCCCTTGCCGCCGCAGACAAAGCAGGAGACATCCACCTCGGCGGACGGCTCCGTGAAGGGGAAGTGGTGCGGGCGGAAGCGGATACGGGTATCCTCGCCGAACTCGGTCTTTGCGAAGGTCTCAAGGATGCCCTTGAGGTCGCTCATGGCAATTCCCTTGTCCACGACAAGTCCCTCAAACTGATGGAAGAGCGGGGAATGGGTTGCGTCCATGGTGTCCGAGCGGTACACGCGTCCGGGGGAAATGATGCGGATCGGCGGCTTCTGCTTTTCCATAACCCGCGCCTGAACGGGCGAGGTCTGGGAGCGGAGCAGGATCTTGTCGGTGATGTAGAAGGTGTCCTGCGTGTCGCGCGCCGGATGATCGGGCGGAATGTTGAGCGCCTGGAAGTTGTAGTAGTCGTATTCGACCTCGGGACCTTCGGCAATGGAGAAGCCCATGCCGATGAAGATGTCTTCGAGATCGCGCTGTACCAGCGTGAGCGGGTGGATGTGCCCCATTGCGGGAGCCTTGCCCGGCATGGTGACGTCCAGCTTTTCCGAGCGAAGCTTTACCTCAAGGGCGCGTTCCTTCATCTTTTCGGCACGTTTTGCGATTGCCTCTTCGATGTTTGCCCGCACCTCGTTTGCAAGCTGCCCGATGACGGGGCGCTCTTCGGCAGAGAGGGAACCCATGCCGCGGAGTACCGCGGTAAGCTCACCCTTCTTGCCGAGATACCTGACGCGGATCTGCTCGAGATCCGCCTTGTCGTCCGCGATCTGGGAGAGCGCGTCCGATTTCAGTTTTGCAAGAATTTCTTTCATAACGGTATACAGTTTCCTTTCTTGTGAAAGTAAAAATTTTCATGTGTCAGCGGGGGGCAAAACAAAAAACATCCCGTCCTGTTTTTACAGGACGGGATGAAAAATTCATTCCGCGGTACCACCCGTATTTCGGCAAAAGCCAACACTTTCGCGGCAGGTAACGGTGCCATCCGTGACCCGCTACCGAACACCTTCACGGGTCATGCTCCGAAGCGAAGGGCAGTATCCGAATCTACGTGACCGCTTTCAGCCTGAGGACGGTCTCTCTGTGACGCAGACGGTCGGAACGCCGACTTCATCAATGCATTTCTTTTTACAGTATAACACATTCCGCGGGAAAATCAAGTGGTTTTCAAATATTTTCTGCCGGGACCATTGCTTTTTTCCTGAGCGCATCCATGACGATGTTGTGCTCGGAAAACGGCAGATACTGTCCTGCGACAAGCTGGTAGGTCTCATGTCCTTTGCCGACGAGCGCGAGGATGTCGCCCGGGCGGAGCCGCCGGATCGCTTCCCGTATCGCTTCTTCGCGGTCGGGAATACTGACATACGGACAGCTGCCCTCCGGGAATGCGACGGCGATTTCCGCAATGATATGGCTCGGCAACTCATTGTCGGGGTTGTCCGACGTCAGAATGCACAGATCTGCGCGGGGACCTGCCGCTTCTGCCAATTCGCGCCGACGGATGCGGGTCCTGCCGCCGACCGAGCCGAACAGGCAGATGAGACGGTTCGGATGGTACGCGCGGAGCGCGTCAAGCAGGGAGGACAGGCTTACCCCGTTGTGCGCGTAGTCAATGATGACAGAAGCACCGTCCGGCGTTTCGATCAGCTCAAAGCGACCGGGAATGGAGACATTCGCAAGTACCTTTGCACACGCCGCGGGAGAAACGCCGAACAAGCCCGCCGCGGCGACCGCGCACATCGCGTTGTACATACTGAATCTGCCGGGGAACGGAATTTTAAAATCGGTTGTGTGACCGTCCTTTTCGCGTACGGAAAACCGGATGCCCATCCAGGAACCCTCGCGCAGAAGCGAGAAGTCCTCGCCGGAATAGTCAGCGCCGGGATCTGCGGAAACCGTGAGGAGTCTGCCGTGAAAATCTTCCGTCATGTAAGCGGCAAACGGGTCGTCGCCGTTGACGATGACGGTCGTGGCGCCGTAATCGGAAAACAGACGTTTCTTGCAGTCTCTGTAATGATTGAAATCGGGATGCTCACGTGGACCGATGTGGTCGGGAGACAGGTTTGTGAAGATGCAGGTGCGGAAGGTCAGACCGCGGATCCTTTGCATCAGGATTGCCTGAGAGGATACCTCGATCGCCACGGCGCGTATGCCGGCATTGTGCATTTCCGAGAGATACCGGTAAAGCTCAGGCGCTTCGGGGGTGGTGTTGTGGGTCTCTTCTTTGCGCCCCGCGTACTGTACCCCGTTGGTGCCGATGTATCCCGCAGGGATGCCGTTGTCGTCCAGCAGGCGACGGGTCAGGATGGCAACCGAGGTTTTTCCCTTGGTGCCGGTGATGCCGATCAGATGCATATCCCGTTCGGGATGTCCGTAATAATTGCCGGAGATCAGCGCCATATCCCGGCGTACATCGTCGGAAAACAGGATCAGCGCGTCGGGGGGCAGGGTGATGGGACGCTGTACCAGAAACAGGCGACAGCCGTGTGTGTACGCCGCAGGGGCGAAATTGTGACCGTCGGATACCGTGCCGACAAGACAAAAAAACAGAACGCCGTCCCGGGCAAGCCGGGAGTCGTGGCAAAGTCCCCGGACGTCCGGATTCTCCTCCGGCATGGCAATATCGGTTCCCAAAAGCAGGTCGGAAAGCAGCATGAGGTCCTCCTTTTTTCAGTTCATTCCGCCGGAGAAGGGACGCGCAAAAACCAGTCCGGGAATCCGACGGGAGTTTTGTGGCAGGCAAGAATGGTTTTGTGGGCAAGGATTTCCAAGGAATCCGCAAAGACCGACGGATCGGGACGAGCGGCTTTGCCGATCAGCGACAGCTCGGTACAGCCGAGCACCAGCCGGTCGCAGCCGTCTTTCCGGAGATGCCCGCAAACGCGGGAAAACGCTTCCGTGTCCGGAGCGTCGCCGCGCTTGATCTGCCCGTAGATCAGATGATTCAATGTTTTCTGATCTGCGTCGCACGGGACCGCGTAGCCGATCCCATACCGCTCCGCGACGCTCTTGTACGCGCCGGAACGGACGGTGCCCTCGGTTGCCAGCACGCCGATTTTGCGGGTGCCGCTCTGCGCGAGCATTTTCACGGTTTCTTCAATGATATTGATGACGGGAACCGAGACCGCTTCTCTGATCTGACGATAGAAAAAATGCGCGGTGTTGCAGGGAATCGCGATGAGCGTTGCCCCGGCACGTTCCAGCCGTCTCGCCTCTTCGCACATGACGGGGGCGGGATCCTCTTCCGATTCCCCCAGAATAAACGCGGTACGGTCGGGAGTGGATGCCCGGCTCGATAAGATCAGGTCAATGTGATCGCTGTCTTTTTTTGCGGCGGTGTGCGCGGTCAGAAGCTCGTAAAAATAAACCGAAGCCATCGGACCAAGCCCCCCGAGAATGCCGAGCAGCTCGTGCTTTGATTCATGCGGCATCATTCCTGCCTCCTTCCGGTCGGGACCCGGCAGAACGGTATTCCCATGGGATCGTTTGTTTTAGCGCAGATATAATACTCCTCCAAAAAGCGGCGGTTTTCCTCGACGAAGCGCCGGAAATCCGGCGTACAGGGTACAAGACAAAGAATCCTGTCCTCCTCCGCTTCGGCGATGGAGGCAAGCAGGTCACAAAGGAAGGGAAGCTCTTCTTTTGCAAGGCGGCGGACCCGAACGGGGAAAATCGCGGGAAGAAACGGATGGGAATGCAGCGTCAGCGCGAGCGGAACGACTCCATCTGACTGCCCGATTGCGGCAATGCTCCGGATCAACCCGATCCCGTCGCCGAGCAGGACCGGCAGAAGCATCTCTTTCATGATTTCCTGCACACACTCGCCCCCGTTTCTCCCGATTTTCCAAAAAAATCAGATACTTTCCAGAATATTGTAACACATTTTTCTGCAAAATGGAAGTCTTCTCTGAAGTTTTCCGCCGGGAAAATTCGCGTTTTGCTTGCAAATCCGCACGGCAGGGCGTATAATGAAACAAAACAGCCGGAAGTGAGGCGAGACTTTTGAAAAAAGAAACCGTATACCGCGTGTTTTCCCATCTTCCGACCCTGGAAACCGACCGGCTGATTCTGCGCCGGATGGCGGTCACGGACGCGGAGGATATGTTTGCCTACGCGAAAAATGAGGAGACCACCCGCTACCTGACGTGGTACCCGCACCGGGACGTGAACTATACCCGCGAATACCTGCGGTATATCGGGCAGCGCTACCGCGTCGGTTCGTTTTACGACTGGGCGTTGGAGTGGAAGCAGGATCACCGCATGATCGGGACCTGCGGTTTTACCTCGTTTGATTTCCCGAACAACCGGGGGGAGATCGGGTACGTCATCAACCCCGCGTACCGCGGGCAGGGGATTGCGCCGGAGGCTTGCCGCGCGGTGATGACCTTCGGATTTACGGAGCTGGGACTGCACCGTATCGAAGCACGGTACATCACGGGAAACGACGCGTCGGAGCACGTGATGGAGAAATTGGGTATGAAGCCGGAGGGCGTGAGCCGCGGAGCAATGCTCATCAAGGGGCAGTACCGCGACATCGGCATTTGCGCGATCTTGCGCGATGAGTTTCTCGCCGGAAAAAAGTCTGAATAAAGTGTGCTTGGCGTGTCAATCCTTTCCGCGAAGATCTTTTGCGGCGACAAACGGAATTCCGCAAAGAGTTCAGGAAAGGAAGGGATCCCTATGGCAACCTATACAAAGCAGGGCGTTGATGTGGAAACGCTTCGCGGCACCGAAACCGAAAAGAATCTGCACACGGCGCTGAGCGGGGAATCGCAGGCGTATCTCCGGTACAAGTGGTTTGAAGCCAAAGCGAAAAGCGACGGGTATGTGGAAATTGCCCGTATTTTTCAGGAGACGGCGGAGAACGAAAAGGAGCACGCGGAGATCTGGTTCCGCTATCTCGGCGGCTGGAGCGCGACCGAGCGCAACCTGGATGCCGCGGCGGGCGGCGAGCATTTCGAGTGGGCGACCATGTACAAGGAATTTGAGGAGACCGCGAGGAAAGAGGGCTTTGACACCATTGCCGATCTGTTTTCCCGCGTTGCCTCCATTGAGAAAATGCACGAGGAACGCTATATGAAGTACCTTGATGAGGTGCGGCGCGGCGACAGTTTCCGGTCGGATACGGAAACAAAATGGATCTGCCTCAACTGCGGGTATGTCGTGACCGGCAAAGAGCCGCCCGCGATCTGCCCGGTCTGCTCTCACCCCGAAGGGTATTTTGCAAGGCAAGAACGATCATAAGATACCGGCACAAACGCGCAGCGTTTGTGCCGGTATCTTTGTTTCCCGGAAGGCCGACCCTTTCTCCGCGTCCCGGTCAGGTCCGCGTTTTCCGGTACACGTAAATGCTCCTGCTCTTGATCCGGAGAGAAGACGCGCACTGCCCGGCGGTCTTCCCTCGGGCGGCAACTGCCGGAGCGCCTTGCTCCCGTCCCGCTCAAATTTTGCGGGAAAAGATCCCTTTGCCTTCTTGCTATTCCCGGCGGAATGTGCTAAAATAAAGTATATTTTGAAGGATAGAAACGGGGATAGCAAATGTCTGTCGCAGAAAGATATCTGAATGTCAAACGGGCGTTGTTTGAGCGGGCGTATTCCGACCTCAACGAACGCCAGAGGGAAGCGGTGTTCCGGACAGAGGGACCGCTTCTGGTGCTTGCGGGGGCGGGAAGCGGAAAAACGACGGTGTTGGTGCGCCGCGTTGCTTTTATCCTCCGCTTCGGAAACGCGTACCATTCGGACGAGGTTCCTTACGGCGTGACCGAGGAGAGCGTGGCGGAACTGGAACAGGCGCTGACGCTCCCGCCCGCGGAGATTTTTCCGATCCTTGACCGCTTTGCGGTTGGTGCCTGCCCGCCGTGGCGGATGCTCGCCATCACCTTTACCAACAAAGCGGCAAATGAGATCAAAACACGGCTTGCGGCGGCGCTCGGCGACCTGCCCGGCGTCGGCGATATCTGGGCGGGTACCTTCCACTCGATCTGTATGCGCATCCTGCGTCAGCACGGCGACAAGGTCGGCTACGGGCGGGATTTTTCGGTGTACGATACCGACGACACCAAGCGCGCGATCCTCTCGGTCATGAAGGCGGAGAGAATTGAAGAAAAGGCGTTCCCCGTCAAGAGCGTGATGAACGCGATCGGCAGAGCCAAGGATAAACTGGAGACGCCGGACGACATGGCGGAGCACGCGCGGGATTTCCGGGAAAAGCAGATCGCGCGGATCTACCGCGGGTACGCCGAACGGCTGAGGGCATCCAACGCGTTGGATTTTGATGACATCATCATGCAGACGGTGTTCCTGCTCCGCGATTTTCCCGAGGTGCGGGAGCAGTATCAGTCCAAGTTCCGTTATGTGTCGGTGGACGAGTATCAGGACACCAACGAGGCGCAGTTCCGCCTGACCTGGTTCCTCGCCGGCGGGAGCCGCAACCTCATGGTAGTCGGCGACGATGACCAGAGTATCTACCGTTTCCGCGGCGCGACGATTGAAAACATTCTGAATTTCGACCGGACCTATGCCGATGCCGCAGTCATCAAGCTGGAGCAGAATTACCGTTCGACGGGTACCATCCTTGACGCGGCGAACGCCGTCATTTCCCACAATGCGGGCAGACGCGGCAAAAAACTGTGGACGGATCAGGGTGCCGGTTCCAAGATCACGGTAAGAGAGGTGCAGGATCAGAACGCGGAGGCGCGTTTTGTCGCCGAGACCGTGCAGAGCGGCGTTGCCTCTGGGAAACATATTTACCGGGATTACGCGATCCTGTATCGTACCAATGCCCAGTCCAACAGCATGGAGCGTGCCTTCACAAGAAGCGGCGTGCCGTACCGCGTGCTCGGCGGCACCCGGTTTACCGACCGCAAGGAAATCCGCGACGTTGTGGCGTACCTTCAGCTCATCAACAATCATGGCGACCGCGAGCGGCTGCTCCGCATCATCAACGAGCCGAAGCGCAAGATCGGCGACCGGACGCTGGAGGCGATTGGGCAGATTGCAAAGGAGAAGGAGTGTACTCTGTTCCACGTGCTGGAAACGGCGGACGAATATCCCGCCCTCGCGCGTACCGCCACGACACTGCTGGAGTTCGCGGCGCTCATCAATGCGCTGACCGTCCGTGCCGGAGAGGTTCCGCTTGACACCCTGTTTGACGAGGTGCTCGACCGTTCGGGGTACCGCCAGATGCTCATTGACGGCGGCGAGGAAGAAAAGGACCGGCTGGAAAACCTCGACGAATTCAAGTCGAATATCGTGGAATACCGTAATCAGAACGAGCAGCCGACCCTGACAGGCTTCCTCGAGGAGACCGCACTGGTCGCCGACGTCGATCGCTACGACGAAACGGCGGATGCGGTGGTCATGATGACCATTCACTCCGCAAAGGGACTGGAATTCCCGGTGGTGTTCTTGCCCGGTATGGAGGATGGTATCTTCCCCGGAATGCAGACGATCATGGGTGCTCCCGGCGAAATGGAGGAGGAAAGGCGGCTTGCCTATGTGGCAATCACGAGAGCCAAGCGCGAATTGTATATCCTGCACGCCAAGACCCGCCTCATGTACGCGCGGACGATGGCAAACCCCGTTTCTCGCTTTGTGGGAGAGATTCCGGACGAGTTGGTGGACCGCAAGGACCTTGACGAGGGCGGCGGGATGTACGGCGGCGGGATGTACGGAAGCCCCTACGGGCAGAAAACCTATCATTTCGGAGATGACGCGAGCTCCGGCGGATACGGGGCGTCCCGGAGAAAACGGCAGTTCGTTGAAGCGGAGCAGGCGACGGTGAACAAGCCGCTCATGGAAAACGGAACGCACCTCGGCGCAAAGCCCGTTTTCGCGGAGGGCGACCGCGTGGTGCATCCCACCTTCGGACGCGGCGAGGTGCTGAGCGTCCGCAAAATGGGCGCGGATACGCTGTATGAGATCATGTTTGACTCTGTGGGAACCAAAAAGCTGATGGCAACCTATGCCAAGCTCCGCCGGGCGGACTGACGGTAACGCCAAACGACTGTGAAATGCCCCCGGTCGTGCGTATGCACGACCGGGGGCATTTCCGTTATTCTTCTCCGAATACGCTTTCGATCACCCGACGTGCGCCATCGGGGGAGTACCGCCAGCTCCGGATGGATTCCGTGTGTTCCACGTCAATATAATACTTCGGCGGGAGCGGACGCTTCGGTTCCCGACAGACATCAATCAGCACCAGCTTGATCTTCATACGGTCGGGAACGATGCTCTTGATGTATACCGCGGCGCCGGCGCCGATCAGCTGTTCCGCGGGCAGTGTCAGGTCGTCCCGCAGTTCCGCGAGTCCCGCAAGGTTCGGGGTCAGCTCCACGAAAATGCCGTATTCCTCCACGCTCCGGATGATTCCCGTGACGGTCTGACCCGCTTCAAACTGCGCCGCGTTTTCCTCCCAGGTGCCGAGCAGTTCGCGCATGGAGAGAAACAGCCGTCCCGTTTCCGGATCGACCGTTTTGACGACATTCCAGAGGAACATTCCCGGCGTCAGCCGGTCGCGCGGGTGGGAAATGCGCGAGACCGAAATGCAGTCCACGGAGAGCAGAGAAGCGATTCCGCACCCCACGTCCACGAATGCGCCGAAGTTTTCAAGGTGCGTGACCTTGGTGCGGACAAGATCGCCCGGCTTCAGTGCGGGCAACCGGACCTCCGCACATTCCTTCTGTACCGCGCGGCGGGAGAGCAGGGCGGTCGGAACCCCGTCGCGGACCTCGATCCCTGTGACAAAAAAGCACACAGGCTTTCCGACGCGCGTGATGACGGCAATATCCTTGAAGGGTTCTCCCGGACGGCAGTATACCGCTTCTTCTCTTGGTATGATGCCGGGGATTCCGCAGAGATCGACGTGCAGGTTCAGGTCCGTGTCGCAGAGTACGGCGACCGCTTCCAGAATCGCGTGATCTCTGATGGCTGTTTCCAGATTTTTGACGGAAGACAGATATGCCCGGTTTTCCGCGGTGCCGATCCGGGAACCCTCCGGCAGATAACGTCCGTCCGGACGCAGTTCAGACTGAGGTTGCATTTGCATAATTATGTACTCCGTTCCGCCGCACAAGCGGCTTTTTTCATTTGTTCCTTTGCAGAAAATATATGTAAGGGAACGGAACTTTATGCCACTGTGTTTTCCGCTTTCCGGGGCAGGAAGAACCCTCGCACATGACAGGGTATGCAGGCACTTGTCGCCTGCGGAACGGATCTGCGCGGCGAGGGAAGGATTCTTACGCATGACGGACGTGCAGGCGGCTGCCGTAAAAAAATTTGCGCCGCACTTCAGAAAATAATATGAAAAAGCGAGAAAAACGGAGCATTTGAAAGATTGCGCCATGGTAAATTAAAATAACCGGATTTTTTTTGAAAAAGGTATTGACAAGCCCCGAAGGGCGTGCTATAATACACAGGCATGAAAAAAACCTTATCATATTTCGGAGGAAATAGCAATGTCCACATTTATGCAGAAGAAAGAAGCCGTTACCCGCAAGTGGTACGTGCTGGACGCTGCCGGAAAGCCCATGGGCAAGACCGCAGTTGCCGCTGCCGACCTGCTTCGCGGAAAGAATGCACCGGAGTTTACCCCGAACGTTGACTGCGGGAACTTCGTTATCATCATCAACGCAGAGAAGGCTGTTCTCACCGGCAAGAAGCTGGAGAAGAAGTACTACCATCATCATTCCGGTTACATCGGCGGTCTGAAGTCCGTTCAGTACAAGACGCTGATGGCAACCAAGCCCGAATTTGCCATGGAGACCGCCGTCAAGGGAATGCTCCCCAAGAATTCTCTCGGCGCCGAGGCTGCAACCCGCCTCAAGGTTTACGCGGGCGAGACTCATAAGCACGCGGCACAGAAGCCCGAAGCTTACGAGTTCTAATCAAGGAAAGGAAGGCAGAGAATTATGTATACCAGTGCAAAACCCTACTTCTACGGAACCGGAAGAAGAAAGAAGTCCATTGCCCGCGTTCGCATCGTGCCGGGAACCGGCGCCATCACGATCAACGGTCGCGATATTGATAATTATTTCGGTCTTGAGACGCTCAAGCTGATCGTCAACCAGCCTTTCGCCGTTACCGGCACCGAAGGCAAGTTCGACATCATCGCCAATGTCATCGGCGGCGGTATTTCCGGTCAGGCAGGCGCGATCCGTCACGGTCTTTCCCGTGCGCTTGTCGCGGCTGACGAAGCAAACAAGCCCGCACTCAAGGCAGCAGGCTTCCTGACCCGTGACCCTCGTATGAAGGAAAGAAAGAAATACGGTCTCAAAGCAGCACGTCGTGCTCCTCAGTTCTCCAAGAGATAATTTCTTTTGCGGAATTTCAAAACCCGGAACCCAAAAGGTTCCGGGTTTTCTTTTGTGTATCGTCTGTCCGCCGGCTTGCCTGACTGAATCGGTATCCTATAAACTTTTTACGCCGACACCGTCCTTTCCGCGCCGCCGCGCCCGGGCGACTTCCGCCGCCCGTACCCGCCGGCTTGTACCGCTGAACCGAAAATTTCTGTTTATGCTGAATTCTTACGAAAACAGGAACCGCCGCAGGCGGTTCCTGTTTTCTGTTCTTTGATTTACACCACATTCTCCGTTCGGAGTTTTTGTGACGGATCTCCCCCGCGTTCTTCTTACGAAATCGGGCGAGGGAAGGTCAGATCGTCGCGCTTCTGCTCGAGAAGCCAGTCAATGACCGTCGTGTACCAGTACGCGTCGTCCCAGGAGCAGTGCCCGACATTGTTGAAGATGGTAAAACGGACGTTCCCGCCGAAATTCCGGGCGGAATTGACCATCTGATAAGACATTTCAACCGGCACGGTGTCGTCCTTGTCGCCGTGGAACGCCCAGACCGGCGTCTTGGCAAGATTGCCCGCTCTCCAGGGGAATCCGCCGCCGCAGATCGGCGCCAGCCCCGCAAAAAATTCGGGATAGGTAATCCCCAGTTCCCATGTTCCGAATCCACCCATCGAAAGCCCGGTCGCTGTGATACGATGCATGTCGACGTTGTATTCGGCAGCGACCTTGTCGATCAGCTCCTTCAGGGTGAAAATGATATTGTTCCACACCATGTCCTCGGGACAGCGGGGGCAGAGAATGATCGCGGGAATGTCCTTTGCATCACAGGCAACAATACTGCTGAGTCCGATGCAGTGAACAGTGGTCAGATCCTTCATGCCGCCGCGCTCGCCCGCACCGTGCAGAAAGACGATCAGGGGGAGCTTTTCTTTCTTCCAGTCGAGCTTCTTCGGCAGGAAAAGTTCGTAGGCAATGCCGGGAATATAGCCGTTTTTGGGGGAAACGAACAGATCGGATACGACGTGATAGAGCTTTGTGTCGTCCATGGTATTCTCCTTGTGGTTGCCGCGGCACAAAGCGCCGCGAAAAATGTTTCAACTCATTGTATCATACAGGGGGTCCCTCCGTCAACCGTTTGCCCAAAAAAGAAGCGGAACCGGTTGCTTTTGACCGTTTTTTCACGGAATCCCGCTTTCTGCCCGTCAAACGGCACGTTTGCCTTGCGTCAGAATTCCCATTCCACCCGATACCGCTCCGCCCACACGTCCAGCTGATACAGCCACGCAAGCAATTGCGGGCGCGCCATGAGCTGACCGAACCAGGTCACGTCGCCGCCGTCCAGCAGATCGCGGAGTTTTTTCTTATCAAGATATTCGTGAAGGAAGCCCTGCTTGCGGGCGATGCGTTCCCGCACCATGGACAACACCCGCTCCTCGTAGGCGGGATTGTGCGTTTTGGGGTACGGACTCTTCTTGCGCCACAGAATGCGCTCGGGCAAGTCCCCCCGCATGGCTTCGCGGAGCAGCGATTTTTCGTGCCCGTTTTCCATTTTGTAAGCCCACGGCAGATTGAACACGTATTCCAGAATGCGGTGATCTCCGAACGGTACGCGCACCTCCAGCCCCGACCACATGCTCATGCGGTCTTTGCGTTCCAAGAGGGAGGTCATGAAGTAGCGGGTCGAGAGCCACGTTGCGATCCGCGCCGTGCGGTCCTCGTGAGACTCCCCGTCCACAACGGGGCAGGCGGCAAGATCGCTCCGGTATTTTTCCGAGAGATACGCATAGCCTTCGTCCGCGCGGGCGACCTCCGGACGGAGCAGTCCGATCCGCGCCATCGGTTCGTGAATCCACGGATAGAAGTCCCGCGAAAGCATTTCGGGGCGGTAGAACCACGGATACCCGCCGAAAATTTCATCCGAGCATTCCCCTGACAGCGCGACCGTGTGCCGCTTTTTGACCTGACTGCAATACCAGAGCAGGGAGGAATCAATGTCCGCCTGCCCCGGGAAGTCCCGCGCGAGAACGGCAGGGGCGAGACTGTCCGCCACGTCCTCCGTCGATGCCGTGAGGATCGTGTGATCGGTGCCGAGGCGCTCGGCAAGCCACGCGGCAAACTCATCGTCCGATTGCGGCTGAAACAGACTTGCGTGAAAGTCTTCGTGATTCCCCTCGTATTCAAAGGAATAGGTCGCAAGCACCTCGCCCTTTTCCCGGTAAGCCTTCGCCGCGATTGCAGTCACCACGGAGGAATCCAGCCCGCCGGACAGAAAGGTGCAGAGGGGAACGTCGCTGACCAGCTGCCGCCGGACTGCGTCGGTGACAAGAACGCGGGTAGTCTCAATCGCCTGTTCTTTGGAGTCCCTGCATTCCTCGGCACGGAGCTGCCAGTAAGGGTAGGTGCAAAGTCCTCTTTCCCCGTACTCGGCGGCATAACCGGGAAGCAGTTGACGGATCCCCTTGAAAATGCCGCTTCCGCGGAGCGTGACGGGGGTCAGGAAAAACAGTTCCCAGAGTCCCCGCCGGTCAACGACGGGGCGCACGTCCGCATGGGCAAGCAGCCCCTTGAGTTCCGATGAAAAATAAAATTTCCCGCCGACCTCTGTGAAGTACAGCGGCTTGATGCCGAAGCGGTCCCGCGCGAGAAACAGGCGCTCTCCCTCCACGCCCTCCGAAAGGATACAGTAGGCGAAAATGCCGTTCAGCCGCTTGGGGCTGTCCTTGCCCCAGAGGATATACGCCCAGAGCACGACCTCCGTGTCACATCTGGTGCGGAACTCGGCGCCCGCGCGGACAAGCTCGGCGGTCAGCTCTTCTGCGTTGTAAATTTCCCCGTTATATACGATGGTGTAGGTTACCCCGCGCCGGTTGACGGTCAGCGGTTGCCTGCCGTTTTCCACGTCAATAACGGCGAGACGGTTGTGCCCGAGCGACACCTTGCGCGCCCGGTATTCGCCCGACTGATCGGGGCCGCGCCGTTTCATGGCGGCGTTCATGCCGCCGGTATCGGGGCACCCCCAGAAATGAAAATCCGCCGCACCGCAGATCGAACACATATGAATTTCCTCCCTTCACGTCCGGCATACGTTGCCGGTCCGGCATACCGGCTGACACCCCGGTACATCTGTCACAGTATATGATTGCCGACTCCCGGAATGTTATCCGCGTGACAGGGGATTCCGATGCTTCATATTCTGAAAAGAAAAACGGGGGAGGGACGGAAATGCGGGATTCCTTGCTTGATCTGTTCCGCCGTTGCCTTGCGGCGAAGTATATCCATACGACGGGCGACGGGGACTATTGTGTGGAGACCGAGGGGAGAACGCTGTATCTGCTGTTTGAATGGTCGGACGGGAGAATCGACTGGAAAAACAATCTGGATTTCCCCGCAACGCCTTACAAAAATCAAGCGCGGGGGGAGAGGTGGTACTGCCACCGCGGATTTCTGCGCGTCTGGCGGGGAATCCGCGATGAGGTGGCGGACGCGGTCGCCTCGGAATTGCTACGCCACCCGGCAACCCGGGAGATCGTCGCGGTCGGGTACTCCCACGGCGCGGCGCTTTCGCTGTTTGCAACGGAGGATCTGGTCTATCACTTCGGGGCGCTGCGCGTCCGCGGATACGGCTTCGGGTGCCCGCGCGTGGTGTTCGGGAAACTGCCGGATACGGTCACAAAGCGCTTCTGTACCTTCACGGTGATACGCAATGTCCCCGACCTTGTAACCCACGTCCCGCCCGCGCTGTTCGGGTTCCGCCACGTCGGCAGAATCACGGAGATCGGAAAAGGGAACGGATACCGCCCCATCGACGCGCATACGCCGGAAGCATATATCCGTTCCCTGACACAGTTGCGGAACGGGACCGGGGAACCGCCCCGCGAAGGGGTCAGTCCCGCGTCCCGGGCGGTCTGCGTTCCCGGGGGTCAAAACTTTAAGAGGAAGTAACAGAACGCTGTGAGAATGAGGAGAAAGGCAAAGTTGAAAAGCGAGAAGAGACCAACGTAATACCCGGTCTTTCCCGGGTTGTGACCGGTGTATTCCCGGAAGGTAATCAGGCTTGCAAGGGAGGCGATGAGGGTCCCCGTTCCGCCGATATTGACGCCGTAAAGCAGAGCGCGGTAATCGTGTGTGAAGCGGGAGAGCAGGATGGCAGTCGGCACGTTGCTGATGAACTGGCAGGAACCAACCGAAACAAACAGAACGCTTTTGTTCAGCATCTCGGTGAAAAAGTCGTGTACCGCGCCGAGCCGCGAAATGTTCCCCGCAAACAGAAAGAAGCAGACGAAGGTACCGAGCAGGCAATAGTCTACCTGCAACAGCGCCCGTCGGTCGAGGAAAAGCAGGGAAAGCGGGATGACGATAAGACCGATCCAATACGGGATCAGGCGGAACACGATAACGATGGAGAAGGCAAACAGAAGCAGGTATACGACCGTCCGTGTCCGCGGCAGGGTGTAGGGAAATTCCTCCGTGACGGCAATCGGTTCTTTTTTGACGAAGAGGAGACAGATCGCGGTGATCAGGGCAACCGACAGAAGAAACGGAAAGATCATGATGGAGAGAAATTCTCCGGTCGGAATGGAGAAGCGGGAATAGAGGTAAAGGTTCTGCGGGTTGCCGAACGGCGTGAGCATTCCGCCGAGGTTGGCGGCAATGTTCTGCATGATGAAGGTGAACGCCATGTACTTTTCTTTGCCCGTCGAGGTCAGAACAAAGTAACCGAGCGGCAGGAAGGTGAGAAGCGCCATATCGTTGGCGATCAGCATGGAGCCGAGGAAGGTGATGTACACGAGAGAAAGCACCGCGGAACGCGTCGAGCCGGTCATTTTGACAATCTTTCGCGCAAGGATGGTGAAAAAGCGGATGTTCTTGAGCGCACAGACGACCGCAAGCGTGCAGAACAGGCAGGTGAGCGTGCGGAAATCGAAATAGGAAAGATACTCTCCGTCGGGCGGTACCAGGAACATGGAGACGATTGCAAGCACGAGGGCAATGCAGAAAACGACGTTCTTGCGGATAAAGCCGAGGACCAGAGAGAGGAATCTTGCAGGACCGTGCGAGGATTTTTTTGGGAAAATTACTTGGGCATTCATTGATATGGAAATCACTTTCTGCGGCGACCTTGCCGCATTGTCGGTCAGAATGGAGCCGACCGCTTTGGTACGTGGAGCGGTCGGATGAAAAGACGTTCGGAGTAAAACACCGGAGAATCGTTCCGTGGAACCGGACAGAAAAAACAAAAATTCCGGTGCCCTCAGAACAATATTTCCACGGATTTTCCGAGCGGAATGGAGTAGATCATGACCTTCTCCGGCATGACACCATACAGATGCCGGACGGCGCGGCGGTACACCGAAAGCTGATGTGCGTGACGTTCGGTGAAGAACGTGCGGAGCCGTTCTGGGTCATTCCGTATCGCATCGGGGACACGGTCGGTTTTGTAATCCGCGAGGACAAGCGACCCGTCGGGCATGGTGAGGAGCAGGTCAATGGAGCCCTGCACGTGGAGCAGGCGGCCGCCAAGCGCGGCTTTCAGCTGCTCGTCTTCCGTAAACTCCGCATAGGGCAGAAACAGACTGAACTGTACCTCGCGCTCGGCAAGCTTCGCCGATCGGATGAGGCGGAACAGATCGCTTGTGAGAAACTTTGCGAGCGCCTCCCGGTCGGCAATTTCCGCCGTCCGCGGGGTGATGAACTTTTCCCGGACAAGCCGGTCGAATTCGGATTCGATGCCGTCCGCCACGAGGCGGCTGTAGTCGCAGAATTGCAGGAACTCATGCGCCGCGGTACCGCGGTCGGTGGCGAGCACCGCCTTGCCCTCGCCGAGCAGGGAGGCAAAGGACTTCGAGGAGGTGCGGAGCAGCTCCAGCCTTGCGCGGATGTCTCTTCCGTTTCCGCCGTCCTCGTCTTCCAGCAATCTGTCGGCAAGCCCCGAGGTTACTTTGCTTGCGGCGACCTTGGCGGGCAGCAGACGGATTTTTTGATCGAGCGTCGCCTCGCGGGAGCTGTCGGGCAGGGGATTTGCCATTTTACCGGGGATAGCGGACAAAGAATCTGTTGTTTCGCCGGAAATACCGGGTTGGGAATCCGTTGTTTCATCCGAATCTCCGGACCGGCGACCTTCTGTGTTTTCCGGTGTATTCATGTTCTTGGCTCCGGCGGCAGATTCATCGTTGGCAGCGAAAGCCGAGTCTTTCGTGGAATCTGCGTCGCCCCGTGCAACCGTATCATGGATGACAGCGGAAACCTCATCCCGGGCAAAAACCGTGTCAGACCCGGCGGAAGTTTCACCGGGAACCGCACTCTCCCCGGCAGATGCCGCATCAGCGACCGGCATCCCGCCGAAAGCCCCGCCGGACACCTCGCCGGGAATCTCACCGGGAGCCGCGTTTGGAGCCGTACCTGCGTCAAAAATCAGCTCCTCCACCGTTTGCGTGCGGAGGGCGGGGTCACAGTGCGCGAGCGCCATGGAGATCCATTCCGCAAAGGACTGTGCGTGGCGGACGGTGTAGGCATCCTCCGGATCCGCCAGTCCGGCTCTTTCAAGGAATGTGTCAACGTCCCGCGTCCGGACGGTCGCGGAAACGTAGAGCCGTTCCCTTGCGCGCGTGAGCGCCACATACAGAATACGCATCTCCTCTTCCACGGTGTCTCTTCTGTAACCGAAGATCGCGCAGTCGCGGAGCAGGGTGGAACGCTTGGCAAGTGTCTCATGGTCGGACAGGCGGCAGGTTACGCCGATGCGTCTGTGAAAGAGCATCTCCTCCTTGATGTCCGGCATGGTGAAGCCGGAGCCGCACCGCGCAAGAAAGCAGACCGGGAATTCGAGTCCCTTGGAGGAGTGTATCGTCATCATGGTAACGGCATCCGCCTCGGCGTTCCCCGCGCGGAAGGACAGCTTGCCGTCCGCGACGGCGGTGCGGAAGAAACCGAGGAACTGGTAAAGCCCCGTGGAAATGCTGCTCTGGTAATGCCGCGCCGTGTCGTATGCGCAAAGGAAGGCATCGCTGTCCGCCATTCCAAAGAGCAGCGGGTCGCGGTACAGTTCGCGGAGAAACCGGTCGGCGGGAAGTCCCAGCGACAGCCGACGGTAAGAGGCAAGCCACGAAACAAACGCTCCCGCGTGTTCCGCCGCGCCGCCTGTGGAATGATCCGCCGCTTCGCACATGGAGTCGAACAGGGAAGCCCCGTCGCTTGCCAAGAGGTGAAACCCGAGCAGGTCGTCCGTGGTAAACCCGAACACGGGATGGAGCAGGGTCTCATAGAGCGGCACGTCCGACTGCGGGTTGTCGATCACGGCAAGCAGGTTCAGGAGAAACTTCATTTCCGGTGACGAGGAAAGCCCGCTTCCGCCGGAAAACGTGGTGGCGATGCCGCGCCGGGAAAGCTCGCGGTCGATCTCGTAGAGCGGTGTGTTCCGACGGCTGAGGATTGCAACGTCGGAGGCGCGGATGGGGGATCCGTCCGCTTTTTGCCCGTCCCGGAGGAGCGCGGCTACCGTGTCCGCAATCCATGCAGTTTCGGTGAGGATTCCCGCGTCGGGGGAGGCAGGAGAACCGTCCGTGCCGTCATTCATTCCGGATGTTCCGGTTTCTGCGCCCGCAACCGTATCCGGCGTGTCGGGGAAAGCACTGACTCCGGAATTCTCTCCGTCATTGCCGTCCTCTCCGTCGCTTGTCCCCGCGCCGCAGAAGTAGGCAACGGTGACTCTGGGGGAGGCATATTCCTCCGACGGATCCGGCTTGCTTTTCTTCAGATCATCCTCCGGACGGTACCCGACGCTTTCCCGGCAGACCGAGAAGAGCGGGCGGCAGACCGTGTTGGAGAATTCGATGATGTTTTTGTCACAGCGGAAGTTGTCGGACATGAAGATGCTGTTGGCTGCCGCCTCTTCCGCTCCGGCGGTGCCGTAAGCAGGGAAGCGGCGGCGGTACTCCGCGAACAGCGAGGGATCGGAGCCGCGGAAGGCATAAATGCATTGCTTGATGTCGCCGACCATGAACCGATGGTCCCCTCCGATGAAGGAGAAAATCAGGTCCTGCATTTCGTTGACGTCCTGGTATTCGTCGATGTACACCTCGTCGTAGTTGCCCGCGAGCGAGGCGGCGAGGTCGGACGGATGGGTGCCGTCGGCAGTCAGAAGCGCCAGCATGTTCCGCGTGATATCGGTGAAATCGGCAACGCCGCGGGCGCGCTTCTCGGCGCCGAGGCGAACATCATACTCCGAGAGAAGCTCGTAGAGCATGGTGCAGAAGCCGGCGGTGGCGCGGAACTGCTCCGGAATGTCCTCCGGCGCGGTGTAAAAATACTTTTTTCCAAGCCCCGTGATGGCTTTGCGGTAGATCTTGTGTTCCTCGTGTACGCGGATGCCGACCTCGGTCTTCGCGTCCTTTTTTACGGACAGCCTGCCGGCGGGCGGCGCGGTGTTCGCGGCAAGATATGCCGATGCGTACCCCTCGTCCAGCCCCCGGAGGATTGCATGGAGATATTCCTCCTCTGCCGAAAGAAGCGGGAAGAATCCGGCGACATAGGCGTCGTTGTCCCCGAGCAATTCCTTCGCGCGGGAGAGTTTTCCGAGGTAACAGCCGACCTCTTCTCTCACGCATTCCGAGAACAGTTTTCCGGCTTCCGTCGAAAAAAAGTCCATTTCCGCGTCGTGCGTATAGGTATCCGCGTACCCGGAAAGCTGGCGGATCCCCTCCGGCTGATTGCGGACGGTGTCGTAAAAATCAATCAGAAGATCATAGGGAAATCCGGTTGCTCCCGCCGTCATGAGGTCATCCGCAAACGCGGAGAAGCGGTTACTTTCCTCGCCATTACCGTAACGTCCATAGAATTCCGTTACGGTATCTTCAAGAATCTGCCGCTTGAGGGGGAGCATTTCCGCCTCGTCCGCAATGCGGAAGGAGGCGGGGAGACCGAGCCGTTCAAAATGCTCGCGGACGGGTCCCATGCAAAAAGAGTCGATGGTCTGGATGTCGGCGCTGCCGAGCGCGACCAGTTGCTTTGCCAGATGCCCGTTCTCCGGATGCTCCGCAATTGCCGCGGACAGCGCGTCGGAAATTCTTGCGCGCAGCTCCGCCGCGGCGGAGCGGGTGAAAGTGACGATGAGCATTCTGGTAATGTCCGCGCCCTCGGTGACGCGGCGGATGATGCGTTCGGTCAGCGTCGCGGTTTTACCGGAGCCAGCCGCCGCGGAGACAAGAAGCGTTTTGCCCGTGACCGACATGGCGGCGGTCTGTTCCGGGGTCCAGTTTCTCGGCATAGTGATTGTCTCCTTTCTCTTAAAAACCGCCCTTGACTGCAACGGGGCAGGCGTCGGCAAGCAAACAGAATTTGCAGGATTTTGCGGACGGGGTCTTGCTCGCGTCTCCGGAAAACAGGCGATCCGCCGAGGAGAGCAGGGAGTCCCCGATCTCGTCGCCGAGCCGGTCGAAATCGGCGCTTTCCATGGCGTTTCCGGCATAGGTGCCGTCCTTTTTCTCTTTGACCCCGCAAAGGAACGCGCTGTTCATCTCATCGTTCATGGCATGGAGCAGTTCGGGGTCCATGACGACAAGTCCGCTGCGTTCGGGGCGGGGGACCTGTCCCTCGCGGTTCATGTACAGGTAAAACGCGCCTGCGGGGAGCAGTTCCGCCCCCTCTGGCAGGTCCCCGAACCACGCGGAGTCCTTGCCGCGGCAAAGCGTGAAGAGGTAGAGAAGCAGCTGCAGGTCGCGCCCCTCCTTTACGTCCTTCATGGAAAACGTGTGGTTCCCGGACTTGTAATCCACCACGCGCAGATAGATCTGCCCCCCGCGGCGGAACACGTCCACGCGGTCCACCGTGCCGCCGAGGCGCAGTTTCTTACCTGCGTTTCTGCCGGACGCAATGGTCAGGTCAAGTGGCGGAATGTCCGCGTCGCCGTCTCCGATCTTCTTTTCAAAAAACGCGGGAACGAATTTCGAATGACGGAGCTCCTCCGTGACGCTTGCCGCCATGAGCCGCGCGGCGGCAAGGTATCTGCGGAAAAGGTGGGTGTGAAGCTCGTCCGGTGATGCGTCCAGCTCCGGGTAACTCTCCCGGATGCAGTCGCGGGCAGCCTGTGCCACACGCCGCTCTCTTTCTGCGTCGTCCGGAAGACGGAAGATCCCGTCCTCTCCGATACAACCGCGCAGGTAGTGCTCGAGAACAAAGTGCAGGAAGTTGCCCGCGTCAAGACTGCCGAACACCGCCGGCTGTGCGAGCCGGAGACGCATGATATAGGTCGACCAGTAGCTGTGCGGGCAGGAGTTGAAGCGTTGCAGGTTGGTCGGCGAGAAGCGGAGCGTGTTTCCGAGAATGCCGTCCGCAAGCTCCGGGGAAACCGTGTATCCGGCAGATTGCGGGTGGCTGACGGCGGGAGCCAGCTTGTATTCCGTGACGCCGAGGTAGGGAAAAAGATACCTGACCCGCGCAAACGCGATGGAGGGCGTGAGTGCTTTTCCGTCCGCCGCGGCGGTGGGCGCCGACAGGATGAGCTTTTCCTTCGGCTTGGTGAAGGCTCTGCGGATGTAATACAGCTCGTTTGCGGACATTTTATCCCTGCGGGTACCGAAGCGTACTCCGAGCTCGTCGAGCTTTGCTTTTTCCGCGTCGCCGAGCAGTCCCGCGGATTTCACGGGTGCGGGGAAAGCCCCCTCGGTCAGCCCGAGCACCAGTGCCGCCCGGAGGTTTTCCACGCGGAGCGTGTCCGCCGCGCCGATGATGACGCAGTCCTGAATTTCCGGAACTGCGCCGATGTCGGAGGCGGATAGCAGGAGCGAGATGGCAGAAGTGAAGTCCTCGGTGTTCATTTCGGCGTCGGGGAGAACGTCCGCAAGGCGCGTGAGCGCGCCGACCACTGCATCAAACAGGCGCACCGTGTCGCCCGCCTCGCGGATCTCACCGAGTGACAGCTCGGTCTCCGCCAGCGAAAGCAGACGGTCGGTCAGTCCCGCTTCCAGAAGATAGTCGTAAAGCACCGCGCATTTGTCCGCGAGTGTTCCGGCGGCGCGCAGTCCCGTCCCCAGCTTTTCCAGAGGGGGGATCAACGTCGCACGGACGCGGTTTGCGCTCTCGAGAATTTCTTTCCCGCGCTTGGTAAGGCGCGTGGTATATCCGTCGGGATTGCGGTTCCAGACCGGTTCCGTAAAGGTTTTTCCGGTGATGTTCCAGACTCCGCAGTATTCTTCAAACAGGTCAAGATCGCGTTCTCCGAGTCCCGTCAGACCGGTTTTGGCAAGCGTCATCACGTCCTCGCGCCGAAAGCCTCTGCCTGCCGCACGGAGGGAAGACAGGATAAATCTTGCGGGCGGCTCGGAGGAAAGCTCGCGCTTCTCGGACAGAAAGCAGGGGATCCCGTAGCGGTCAAACACGCTGTCGATGAGCCCCCGGTAATCCTCTGTGTCCCGGACGATTACTGCGATCTCGCCGAAGTGCATCCTCTCTTCGTGAAGTGCAAGGATACGCTTCGCGGCAAGTTCCGCCTCCGCGTAAGGCCCCGCAGGGGCGTACAATTCAATTGCGCCCCGCTTGTCCTCTGCCGGAAGCGGGAGATTTTCTCTGCGGAGTCCCATGTCAAAGAGATGCTTGCCGATAAGATGAAGTTCTTCCGACTCTGTGCGGTGGTTACCCTTCAGCAGTTCGGTTTCACAGCCGCCCGCAAGTTCGTCCCCGAGCGCAGACAGCCGCGCGGCGGTCGTGGCAACGGCAAGCGTTTCGGGGGAGTGGTCGGAAAGCCCCATGCAGTCAAGCGTTACCGTAACGTGTTCCGCCTGCCGCAGCATTTCGCCGAGCACCGCATATTCACCCTCGGTGAAGTCGGTGAAAGAATCGAGATAGACCCGGCTTCCGCGGAAAAAGGGACAGGTACGGAGTACCCGCCCGAGACGGAAGAGGCGGTCGGCACTGTTGCCGCCGAATCGTTCGGTCACCAGTCCGTCATAAGCGGCGGTGATGAGCGAAAGGTCCATGAGCTTTGTCCGGAGCGGGTCGTCCTCCGGCAGTTTTCCCGCTGCCCCCTCAAGCGCCGCAGGAGATACTCCTCCCGCGTGCATTTCGTCGGAGACAGACAGCATCAGAGCGGTCAGGCTCTGGTCGGGACGGTCGCCCGGACGGTATTCGGAGAGAAGCGGGGAAAGCTCTCTTAGGTTCTGCCACATGAAAAGGGTACGGAGCCCTTCATCCGGATCCGTTTCCGTCAGCCCGCCCGTCTCGCGGAATACAAGCTCCGCAAGCCGCCGGAAGCCGACGATCTTCAGAATTCTTCCCGCGGAACCGGGGAGAACGGGGAGCAGTTCCTGCTCGTAGAAATACACCTGCTGTTCGGGAACGATGAGAAACGCACGCTGTCCCGCTTCCATGTCGCGGCGGATGCGTTCCCGGAGCACGTAGGATTTACCGCTCCCGGACGGACCGCAGATCAGCTTCAGCATGGCATATGCTCCTTTCCGCCGCCGTCGGAAGAGGTTCCGCCCGCTGCGGCATTTTCTTCGTCCGTTCCGGCAGTTTCTTCGTTCATCGCGGCGTCCTGTCTGTTCGTTACGGCAGTTTCTTCGTTCGTTCCGGCATCCTGCCTGCCCGCCGCGGCAGTTTCTTCGTTCATCGCGGCGTCCTGTCCGTCCGCCACGGCAGTTTCTTCGTTCATTCCGGCATCCTGCCTGCCCGCCGCGATGTTTTCTTCGCCCGTCGCGTTTTTGTCGGCATTTCCCGTGCCGCAGGCTTGCGCTCTTTCAAACAACATAAGATTGCGCAGGATCGTTGCCTTCCCGCGCCAGGCAAACGCTCGGTGGGAAAATGCGTCGTCCGGCATGGCGCGGACTTCTTCCGAGGTCAAATGGGTGATTGTGTCCGTGAGAAAATAGGGGATCGTCGTGTAAAGAGTCCCCGCGCGCCGCGCGGCGTCCGTGTACGGGCAGACCTCCTGACAACGGTCGCATCCCCAGACCGATCCGCCAAAGAGGAGAGCATCCTCCTCCTCTTTTGTCAGTGTCCCTTTTTTCTGAGAGAGCGCGGACAGGCATTCCCCCTCGCCGCGTCCGAGATAGGAGCAAGCTGCCGTACATCTGCCGCAGCCCATGCAGGTCCCCGGTTCCACCGCGTGGCAATCGTAGCGGTAAGAGGTGATGATCTCGGCAAGAAACACAAAGGAGGAGTAGAGCCTTGTAATCAGCATCCGGTTTTTGCCGAGCACGCCGAGTCCGGAGACTGCGGCGGCATGAAGCTCGCTGATCGGGGAATGATCGCCGAACAGGGCGAAACGCTCGTCCGGATATTTTTCTCTCAGAATCGGCAAAAGTCTCTCCGACAGCTCTGTCAGATAGGCATGATAGTCCCGCGGGACGGCATAGGCGGAGAGATTGCGGCTTTTGTCCGCCGCAGGGGAGAGATACGGAATGGCGAAAAGGAACACGGTGCCGTCCGCAATTCCCGCGCGCTCCAGCAGATACGGACGTGTGATATGGCAATCGGCAAGCGGAACGGGGCAGACCAGACCGATTCCTTCTTTTGCAAGCAGTTCACTGATTACGTCAAGCATACTCCGCCTCCCACAAAAGGTGTTGAAATTTACCGCCGGATAGTATATACTGTAAGAAAGCCGTTCTCTCGTTTCCCGGCGGGAAGCATAGCCGGCAAAAAGCTCCGGAATACCCGATGATGTACATACTGCGCGGCAAAAAGGGACAGGCAGTCCCCGGCAGTATCATTATACCATGCGGCAGAGAAAAGGACAAGGATTCTTTTGGGATTTCTTTGTACTTTTCTTGTGTTCGTCAAAAAACGGTCACAAAGAAAGCGTACAATAGAATCGGAAAATAACGGAATGAAGCGTCATTCCGGGAAGGAGTATTTGCAATGGTGAACACATGGGGCAGGAACGACACCGGGAACGACAGCACGGAACTCAAAACTGAAGAACAGCTGCCCGGAAAGGAGTCGGAGGTCCGCGAAACACAAAGCGGATACTGCACCTCCTACCGGACGAATGACGGCGGAGCGGGGTATTCCTATACTCCGTTTGAGAACGGAAAAAACGGTGTAGGCAGGCGCCTGAGAGCCAAGAACCCGCGCAAATGGAGAATTGCAATCGGCAGTGTGCTTGCCGTGGCATTTTTCGGTCTTTGCTTTCTCGGCGGATATGCCGGAGCGAAACTTGCCGGGCTGAATCAGTCGCAGAGAAGCGGCGGACTTCCCGCAGGTTTCGGGACGGTTCCTACGATCGAAGGCCAGGAACCGAAAGGAACCGGAGAAGGCTCTGCCGTCGGCGGGTATACCACGGAAGCGGAGGTCATCTCCGCGGTTTCCGACAGCGTGGTGCTTCTGACGGTGGAGATTGCCGGACAGAATTCCGACGGAGAAACCCCGGCACCCACCGTAAAGCAATCTTGCGGTATCATTTTTTCGTCCATCGGATATATTGCGACCTATGCGCACGTGATTGAAGGCGCGACGAAATCGACCGTCATCCTTTCGGACGGAACGCGGCTGGAAGCGACCGTTGTCGGCTATGATACCGCGTCCGATATTGCGGTTCTCAGGGTCAACCCCGGGGACCGGGAATTACAGGCGGCGGAATTCGGCTGCTCGGCAGATCTCGTTGCCGGAGAAAAAGTCACGATCATCGGGAATCCTTACGGATACGGGAAGCTCGGCACCGGCGGAATGATCAGCGCGGTAGACGTTACCTGCGAGGTGCCGTTCGGAGACGGAAGGACCATGACCCTGATCCCCGTTGCCTCCGCGACGGATACCGCGGTGTTCGGCGGCGGTATGTTCAATATGGACGGCAAGCTGGTCGGATTCGTCAACGCACACAACAAAGAAAGTGGCATCGGTTTCGCGATTCCGGTGGATTCGGCGGTCGAGGTAATCAATGAGCTTTGCTGGTACGGCTATGTACGGGGCGTGGTCGATCACGGGCTGTCTCTCGTGAATGTGACCGAGAAGGATCTCAATTTCTGCCGCTATGTCTTCCGTATCCCCGAGGTGGAGGTGGGGGTGTATGTTCTGTCTTCAAAGTATTCCGAAGCCATCCGGTTCAAGGATCGGATCGTGTCGGTGGAGGGAACGGAAATCACAACCTCCGAGGAATTCCGTAAGATCGTATCCGGCTTTGCAGTCGGAGATACCCTGCATCTGGTCGTCCGGCGCGGGGGGCGGAATTATGAGGTCGAGCTTATATTGCATGAATACATTCCCGTTGGGACCGATGTGTCGGAAACCTGAGGAATGGCTGTGGAAAAATAAAAAAACGGAATCAGGAGAATCATAAGACCCGAAGAACAGAAAAGTCAGAGGAAGAGGTGACAACGATGTATCATATTCTTGTAGTAGACGATGAAGCAAGGATCCGTTCCATGATCCGGAAGTACGCCGAATTTGAGGGGCACCAGGTGACCGAGGCGGCGGATGGCATGGAGGCGGTTCTGCTTTGCCGCAAGCAAACCTTCGATCTTATCATCATGGACATTATGATGCCGGAGCTGGACGGTTTTTCGGCATGCCGCGAGATCCGTAAGACCTCCGAGGTGCCGATCATCATGCTTTCGGCGCGCGGGGAAGAGTATGACCGGATCAACGGCTTTGAGGTCGGAATCGACGATTATGTGACCAAGCCCTTTTCTCCGAAGGAGCTCATGCTCCGTGTGGACAGCATTATGCGGCGTGTCGGCGCCCGCGCGGGAGCAGGCACCCCTCAGAAGAACGAGGTGGTGGAGCTGGACGGCGGCGGCTTGCGCGCGGATGTGACCGCGAGATTGGTGTACATCGACGGGGAGCGGGTGGAAATGTCCCCGAAGGAGTACGATCTGTTCTTCTATATGCTCGCAAACCGCAACATCGCCCTGACCCGCGAGAAGCTGCTCAGCGAGGTCTGGGGGTACGATTTCTACGGTGACGCACGGACGCTGGATACCCATGTCAAGCTGCTTCGCAAGAGCCTTGGACGTTACAGCCGCTTTATTGTGACGTTGCGCGGTGTCGGATATCGGTTTGAGGGCGTGTGATGCTTGAAAACAGGAAGGGGAAACGGCGTTTCGGTGACCGCGTCAGCATCCGGTGGAAATTGCTCGGGTACCTGCTTTTCTTCCTTGTGCTCATTCTGTTCGTGGTCTGGTTTTTCCAGATCCATATGCTGAATGCCTTTTATGAGGGCACCAAGTACCGGGAAATGAAAAGAGTTTCCTCGGATATAGCGGACAATCTCGGCGGCGATACGCTGGAAGAGCTGGTCTACCGGAACGCTCAGGATACATCGACCCGGATTCTGGTTTACCGGATGGAGGGCGGTGTTGCAAGCGTGGTGGCATCCTCGGACACTTTCGGTGGGGACGACATCTTTCATCCCGCGTCGGATGCGATTATCAGACTGTACGAATCAGCCGTGCGGAACGGCGGGCAGTATTTTACCGAGCTGACCTTCGGGGGACTGGAGGCAACGCGTTCGGAGCACCGCACGGACGGCACACTGACCGCCTGTGTGACCGTGACCGAAGCAAAGGACGGCGGGGTCTATCTGATCCTGATCGGTGCCAGCCTTGCGCCCTTCAATGCAACGGTACAGACACTCCAGTACCAGTTTTTCTGGATCGCCGCGATTCTTCTGGCAGCCGCGATCCTGCTTGCCGTGATCCTTTCCAGTAAAATCTCCGGACCGCTTGTCCGTATGAGCGGCGCCGCGCGCAAACTGGCAAAAGGGGATTACCACGCGGACTTCTCCGGCAAGGGCGGGTATCTGGAGACCAATGAACTTGCAGAAACGCTGAATTACGCCGCAGAGGAGCTGTCAAAGAACGATGCGCTTCAGAAGGAGCTGATCGCCAATATTTCGCACGATCTCCGCACCCCGCTGACCATGATCGAGGGCTACGGCGAAGTCATGCGGGACATTCCCGGTGAGAACACGCCGGAGAACGTGCAGGTGATTATTGACGAGACCCAGCGGCTCAGCCAGCTGGTCAACGATCTCCTGGATCTCTCCAAGCTCCGCTCCGGCACCAAGAAGCCGGAACCGACCCGCGTCAATCTGACCGAACTGGTCAGAACCACGCTCAAGCGGTACGAAAAGCTGACGGAGCATAACGGCTACCGGATCGAATTCCACGCCGACGGCGAAGCGGAGATTCTTGCCGACCGGACAATGATCCTGCAGGTTGTGTATAACCTGATCAATAACGCGATCAATTATACCGGCGAGGACAAACGCGTGACCGTGACCCAGTCAGTCAAAAACGGACGGGTCCGTGTCGGAGTTGCGGACACGGGAGAGGGAATCGACAAGGATCAGCTGCCCCTCATCTGGGACAGATATTACAAGGTGGACAAGGTTCACCGCCGTGCCATGATCGGTACGGGACTGGGGCTTTCCATTGTCAAGGGGATTCTGGAAATGCACGGCGCGTCCTACGGTGTGGAAAGCACCAAGGGGAAAGGCTCGCTCTTCTGGTTTGAGTTCCCCCTGATGGAGGAGTCATCGGAAGGAGAGCGTGCCGAATGAATCCGACAAACAGAATTCCCGTACCGGTTGCGGCGTTTCTGCGCTGTCCCGTGTGCCGGGAGGAAACTGACGTTACCCCGGACGGGAAGAGCCTCGTATGTCAGGGCTCAAAAAAACATTGCTTTGATTTCTCGAAGAGCGGGTACCTCAACCTCGCTCCGTCTCACCCGAACGGCGGAGACGAACGCGATATGGTGCGGGCAAGAACGGAATTTCTTTCGGCGGGATATTATCGCCCCGTGGCGGACGGCGTACTCCGGGCACTCGGAGCGGTCCTCCCCGATGGCGGAACGGTGCTGGATGCCGGCTGCGGGGAGGGGTATTATTCCTGCCTGATTGCCGGGGAGGGTTATACGGTGTTCGGCACGGATCTTTCCAAATCCGCGATCGACCATGCGGCAAAGACCGCGAGGTCGATGGCAAACGCGTCGGGCGCAGATATCTCCGCCTTTTTCGCCGTTTCCAGCCTGTTCGATCTCCCTGTTGCCGATGCGTCGGTCGATGCGGTCGTCAGTATTTTTGCGCCTGTCGCGGAGGCGGAGTTTCTGCGGGTGCTGAAACCCGGCGGATACCTCATTCTTGCAGGCGCGGGAAGAGACCACCTGATGGGTCTGAAAGAGGCGCTTTACGAGCACGCTTACCGGAACGAAGAACGGGCAGATCTGCCGACGGGGATGCGTGAAGTGTCCCGCGGGGCTGTCCGGGAGGAGATCACGGTACACGGCAGGGAACACATTGAAGCGCTCTTTTCTATGACGCCGTACTACTGGCGGACAAGCCCCGCCGATCGGCAAAAGCTTTGCCATCTGGATACGCTTGCGACACCGATCGACGTGCAGGTGCTGACCTACAGAAAGGATTTATCATGAAATTTTCTCTGATCGTTCCGATGTATAATGAAGCGGCGATCATCCGGAACACGGCATCGACGATTTCCTCTTATATGTCGTCGCATTTTGATGACTATGAGATCCTTTTTTCCAACGACGGAAGCACCGACGGCTGTGACAGAATCGTCGAAGAACTGAACCTCCCCCACGTCCGTGTGGTCGGGTATCCCGTCAACCGCGGGAAAGGGTGTGCGGTCCGCACGGCGGTCCTGGAATCCAAGGGGGAGATCGTGATGTTCACCGACGCGGACCTTGCTTACGGCACGGACGTGATCGGACGTGTTTTTGAAACCTTTGCCGCACATCCGGAAGCGGATCTCGTCATCGGTTCCCGCAATCTTGAGAAGGACGGTTACGCGGAGTATACGCCTCTGCGCCGTATCGCCTCCAAGGTCTATATCCGGGTGCTTTGTATCACAGGCGGCTTTCGTCTGTCGGACTCCCAGTGCGGGTGCAAGGCGTTCCGCGGCGCGGCGGCGAAAAAGATTTTTTCCCGTTGCGAGGTGGACGGATTTGCGTTTGATTTTGAGGCAATCCTCTGGTCACAGAAATTCGGCATGAAGATCCGGGAAATGCCGGTCAAGGTCATCAATCACCGCGCATCCAAGGTACGGGTCCTCCGGGACACCTTCCGGATGCTCCGGGATCTCAGGAAGATGCGGAAGCGTATCCGCCGCGCGGCGGTATAACGGGCAGGTTCGCCGTGTTTTGCCGGAATCCCCGTGCAACGGAGAGGAGGCTCTGCCTCCGCAGTCCTGCCGCCTCCGGGGCATTCCCGCCAAGCAAAATCGACGAAGTCCGACGGGGATATCCGCCCGTTGTGACAAGTGTCACACATTTGGAATGGTTGTTACCCGGAAACGGTTGACAAACCCAAAGGAACATGATATACTGAAATGTAAATATTGTCTGCCGGAAGCGTTCCGCGGCAAGCGGAGATCCGCCGACTTTCCAGAAAAAAACGGAAAGAGTGCGGTGCGCGGCTTCCGGCATACTCTGCGCTCTGCCTGCGCCCGCGGCTATGCCGATGGTGTATGCATAACAGAGAAGGCGGAAAGGTGCAAACATCATGCAGTTAAGCGGTAAACTTTTTCTTGAAATGACGATCTCTGCGGCAAACCTTCTGGAAGCCCGCAAGGAGGAGATCAACAACCTGAATGTGTTCCCCGTACCGGACGGCGATACGGGAGTCAACATGAGCATGACCATCGGCGGTGCCCGTCAGATCCTGCTTCCGGCGAACGCAACGCTGTCCGAGGCGGCAGAGCAGGTCGCAAACCGTGTTCTCCGCAGTGCGAGAGGAAACTCCGGCGCGATCCTGTCGCTCTTTTTCCGCGGTTTTTCCAAGGCGGTGAGAGGGCTTGAATGTGCGGACAGCGAAGAAATCGCCATGGCGTTTGCAAGAGGCAGATCCGAGGCGTACAAGGCGGTCATGAACCCGACTGAGGGTACCATCCTGACCGTTATCCGTGTCTGCGCGGAGCGCGCAGATGCCCTGTGGGAGCAGTACACCGGCAATCTCGCGGGATTTTTTGACGAATTGACCGTGGAAGCAAAAGAAGCGCTTGCCAAGACGCCCGAAATGCTTCCGATCCTCAAGCAGGCAAAGGTCGTGGATGCCGGCGGTTGCGGCTTTGTCGCAGTTCTGGAAGGAATGTGCGCGGCGCTTCACGGAAATCCCGTAGCGGCTGTTACGTCGGACACGGCAGTGAAGAGTGCGGCGGATTTCGGCGAGTTCCACACCGAAGACATTAAATACGGTTATTGTACCGAGTGCATCGTGGAAAAGAGCCTTGCATACCGCGGGGAGGGGAAGGTTTCCGCTTTCTACCGTTTCATCACGCAGATCGGCGACAGCGCCGTCTTTGTGGATGACGACGAGATCATCAAACTCCATGTGCATACCAATCATCCGGGCAAGGTACTGGAAAATGCTCTGAAGTACGGCTCCCTTGCGACGGTGAAGATCGAAAATATGCGCCTCCAGCATTCCGAACTGACCGGCGGTGTCGAAGCGGAGCATCCTCAGGATGCCGCGGCAGAAAACAGCGGGAAAGAGGCGGATCTCTCCGCAAAGCAGTCCGCGAACGGGGCAGTGACACAAAGCGCGGCACCGGAAGCCGCAAAGCGTACCGTGGCGCAACCGGAGAAGCCGTATGGCTTCGTGACCGTCTGCGCCGGCGACGGAATCCGCGATGTGTTCGCCGATCTCGGTGCGGATCAGATCGTGACCGGCGGTCAGACCATGAACCCAAGTACCGAGGATATTCTCGATGCGATTCTCGCAACGCCTGCGAAAACGGTTTTCGTTTTTCCCAACAACAAGAATATACAGATGGTCGCCGAGCAGGCGGCAAAGCTGACAAATGACCGGGAAGCAATCGTGATTCCCACAAGGAGCGTGCCGGAAGCCATTTCCGCCATGCTGAACTTTGACGAGAGTGCCGATGCCGAAACCAACGCGGACACCATGCGCGAGGTCATCGGAGGCGTTACGGTGCTGACCACGACCTACGCGGTACGGGATACCGAGATCGGCGAGGTCGCCATCCATAAGGACGACGTGCTTGGTATGCGCAACGGCAAGATCTGCGTGTCGATGCCGGGACTTGTCGATTGCGTGAAAGCCCTGATCGACGAGTGCAGGGAAACGGTTGCCGCTTCCGCTTTCATCTCGGTATTCTGGGGCGAAGGTGCGGATGAAGACACGGCGGCAGAGGTTACCGGACTGCTTCAGGCTGTTGCTCCCGACGCGGAGATCAATACGATCTGCGGCGGTCAGCCGGTGTACAGCTTCTTAATCTCTCTGGAATGATCCCCCGATTGAATTCTGCCAAGACAGCGGAATTCCGTATCCGGAGTATAGACGATTCATAAAAACTCCCGTCCGCAATGCGGACGGGAGTTTTTTTGCAGATGCTTGACGGGACTTTTATGCGCGAAGTAAACAAAATTTACATTTTTGCTTGCAAAAAGCAATTTTCCGTGATATACTGAAAACAACAACGGCAAAACAATACAGCCAATAGAATACTGGGTGAACGGGAAATCGTGCAATGCAGTACAGGAAAAATATACAGACTTTCCGGCTCGGGCAGCCGGAAATGCCGGAAGACCGGAGAGGGGAAAAACAAATATGAATATCGGCGAAAAGATCAAGCAGCTCCGAACCTCAAAAATGATTACGCAGGCTGAGCTTGCGGGGGATCAGATCACCAGAAATATGCTCAGCTGTATCGAACGCGGAACGGCAACGCCGTCGCTGCAGACGGTACTGTATCTTGCGTCAAGACTGCAGGTTCCACCCGGATTTCTGCTGGCAGAGGGCGTGGATGAATTTTCTTACCGAAAGATGAGCCGTATCTCCAATATCCGCGCGGCATACCGGTCCGGAGATTACAAAAGTTGCCGGAGCATCTGCCGTCAGGAGTTGGACGGAACGGATGACGAGATTTCTCTCATTCTTGCGGAGTGCGACACCGGGATCGGGGAAGAGGAATTTCTCGCCGGACACCTGCATTCCGCCTGCCGCTTTTTTGATGAGGCTCTCGAGTACGCAGACAAGACTGTGTACCGTACCGATTATGTCAAAGCGGTGGCAGGGCTGTATTTTCGGTATATGAGCGACCTGTCCCATACGCTGTATTCCGAGATTTCCGATGAAAAACCTGAGCAAGCCGCAGTCGGCGGGGGAACCGTCTGCGCCTACCTTCGGGCGTATTTTGCCATTCAAGAGGGCAGAACGGACGAGGTTGAACGGTACTTTGAAACTGCCGGGGAAAGTGTTTTCGCCAGCCACATCCGCCTGTGCCGGATGCTGGAGGGCGAAGAGTATTCCGCGGCATTGACGGAACTGAAACAGCTGCTCGGCAGTGACAAGGCGATCCCACAGGTACTGCTTTACCGTTTTACTGCGCAAATGGAGGTTTGTTATCGGGAAACCGGGGATTACAAGGGGGCATACGAATCCGCCCGGAGCAAGGTGGAGCTGTTTGAAAAACTGTTGGAGGATGTGTCATGAAGCGGTGTCCGTTTGCTGTGCGGGTAGCTCTCCCGGTTGCCGTGTGTCTGCTGCTTTTGTCCGGGTGCCGGAATCGGCTGGAGGCGGAAACGGAGTTTGACGGCGGAGAGCCGGTCAGACTTGCGGATCTTGAAAGCATCCGTCAGTCCCTGACCGAAACCGAACCGGAGACCGGCGGGGAATTTGTATACTGGATCGACGGAGGAAGCAGTACCACGTACCATACGCACGCCGACTGCTCGTATCTGTCCGGCAAGAAGATTGTTTCCGGCAAAAGGATCGACGCGTTTGCCGCCTGCAAGATGGATCTCTGTTCCCGTTGTGCCGCGCGTGACGGTGTGACGCCGGAGTGGTGATATTGCGGGAGAATAAAAAAGGAACCGAACCGCCCGGCAAGCAGTCCCGATGAGTCAAGGAGAAGTCGGTCTGCGGGCAGTTCCGGTGAACCTTGCGGCTGCCGCCTGCGGACAGATCCGGTCAATCAATGGGAAGCTACTTTGCGGGTAATCCCGGAAAATTAAAAACGGAACCGTGCCGCAGACGGTTCCGGAGGGATAAGAAGGGGACGCCTGACGGCGTCCCCCGTTTTTTTGATTACTGCTGTTTGCTCAGATACTCGTTGAGATCCTTCATGACCTCATTGTAGATATCCGTAGCGGCATTGCGGTTCGGTGCGCAAGCATAGAACTTTGCGTAGAGCATGTAGATGCCGTATTTTTCGTACATGTCTTCGGCAACGTAGGACCCGGTAGTGCCTGCGGGAACAAACGGCACATCCAGAGCGTAACCGTTGATGACCATTTCCATCAGGCGGTTCTTTGCAGCGTTATTCGGGGAACCGTCGTCATTACAACCCAGAATATAGTATTGGGTTACACCGGTGGAGGTAAGATCAGACTGCAGGACCAGCTCGTTGTTGCAGTACACATTGAGCGTTTCTCCGTCATAGGAGGAAAGGAAGAGCGTCCAGCCGCGTGCACGAACCTGCTTGGAGGCAGCAATCAGCGGATTTGCGATCGAATGATCCAGATTCTCCACGTATCCGGTGCCGAGGTTATAGATCAGCGTTGCGCCAAACGCGTGCGGGGAATAGTCCTTGTTCTGCATGAGCCCGAGGTAATCCGTGTCCGTGTAGTCTGCCTCGGGAATGTAGTAAAGACCGACACTGCAACGTCCGTTGACCAGCGAGCCTTTCCAGTATTGAGACAGATCGACGACCTTGATTCCCTTGAGTCCTCCTTCTCCGGAAAAGTCGAAATCAAAGTACTCATAAGAGAGCACGTTCTGGTAGTTGGAAGGACGGTCATCCGTTTCGTCCAGAGTGGGCGCAAACTGCGAATCGTCAAAGATCAGATCATGGATATGCTCGGGCGTGGGAAGATCATTCCCCTCGGCATAGTAATTGTAGATGGCTGCAACAGCCTTTTCGTCTGCGGCATATGCGTAACCGGTTGCGTACATCAGTTTGACACCAAGGGTCGCGTACTGATCCACAATATCCGCTTCAAAGGTATCGCCCACGACCTTGCCGTTGAGCACCATATATTTGTGGAACAGGGAAGCCTGCCCGATCCTTGCCTGTTTGATGTAGGTGGGTTCAGCATAGAAGACCGCTTTTCCGTTGAGATAGAAGGTGTTGCGCTCGGGGGTAAACACCTGGGTGATCATGACATACTGCCCGGCATAGTCCTTCTGCGTCAATTTCATGAGACGCTTTGAATTTGCGGGACTGTAGGTCGTCGGGGAAACGGTGGTTGCTATACCGTTACCGAGGCAGAAATTCAAACCAAAGTTATAGGTACCGTCACTTGCCGAGCGGATCGAGCCGACGGACAGGAAATCAAATGTGGTGAATTTGGACCCGTCGGGCGTTCTGCTCGGGATGTAGTACATCAGGATCTGCGTCCAGCCGTTGGGGGTGGTGCAGTCCAGATGGTTCTTTGCCAGATCGATGATTTCGAATTTTGTCAGTCCGTCGCTTTCTTCAAAGTTGTAAGTACGGTCATTTGAGTAGTTGAAATTGAACCACGGGTGAGACAGGACCGTGTTCAGGTTGCCGGTTACGGGATCGACAGGATCGGGAGGGGTTGTGTCCGTCTCGGTCTGGGATTCCTCGGGCTTGGTCTCCTCAGTCTTGGATTCCTCGGGCGTAGAAGCCTCGGTTTTGGATTCCTCGGGCGTAGAAGCCTCGGTCTTGGATTCCTCGGGCGTAGAAGCCTCGGTCTTGGATTCCTCCGGCGTGGAAGCCTCGGTTTTGGATTCCTCGGGCGTGGTGGAAGCCTCGGTCTTGGATTCCTCCGGCGTGGAAGCCTCGGTTCTGGATTCCTCAGGAGTAGAAGCCTCAGTCTTGGATTCCTCCGGCGCAGAAGTCTCTGTCTTGGTTTCCTGCCCCTTGGTTTCGGTGGGTTTCTTGTCGCCGCAGGATGCGAGCGTTGCAATCAGTCCCAACACCATCAGGGTTGCAAGAAACAGTGCAAGAATTTTTTTCATGGTTTTTCCTCCGGATTGTACTCAGATTGCGACCGGGACAAACAAAGTTACGGGAATAAACGATCAGCAATCTTAACATATATTATACTGATAAATTATGAACGTTTCAATAATGCAGAACTTTTTTTCGAATAATGACAAAAGGTTGGCTTACGTTTTGTGCAAGTTGCCGCACATTTCGTTATCCGATTGTGTAATATCCGTGTAACTGTTTTCAAATGCAAAACCACACTCCGTTTGCCTTCCCGGTTCCAGAGTGTGGTATTTGTTTGAAAACCGGGGACACCTGACGGCATCCCCGGTTTTTGATTATTATTGCTGCTTGCTCAGATACTCGTTGAGATCCTTCATGACCTCATTGTAGATATCCGTAGCGGCATTGCGGTTCGGTGCACAAGCGTAGAACTTTGCGTAGAGCATGTAAATGCCGTACTTTTCGTACATATCTTCGGCGACGTAGGACCCGGTAGCACCTTCAGGGAGATACGGCACATCCAGAGCGTAGCCGTTGATGATCATTTCCTTCAGGCGGTTCTTTGCTTTGTCATTCGGGGTACCGTCGTCGTTACAAGCGAGAATGTAGTACTGCATGACGCCACAGAAAGAGAGGTCGGATTGAAGAACCAGCTCGTTGTTGCAGTATACATTGAGCGTTTTTCCGTCGTAGGAGGAGAGGAAGAGCGTCCAGCCGCGTGCATGGACCGGCTTGTATGCGGCGATCAGCGGATTTGCGATTTGTTGCCCCAGGTTTTCCACATATCCGGTGCCGAGGTTATAGACCAGAGATGCACCGAACGCGTGCGGGGAATAGTCCTTGTTCTGCATGAGTCCAAGGTAGTCCGTGTTTGTGTAGTCTGCCTCGGGGATGTAGTAAAGACCGACACTGCAGCGTCCGTTGACCAGCGAGCCTTTCCAGTAGCTAGCCAGATCGACGACCTTGACGCTCTTGAGTCCGCCTTCGTCGGAGAAGTCGAAGTCAAAGTATTTATACGAGAGCACGCTCTGGTAGTTGGAAGGACGGTCATCCGTTTCGTCCAGAGCGGGTGCGAACTGCGAGTCGTCAAAGACCAGATCGTAGGTGTGCTCGGGTGTGGGAAGATCGTTCCCCTCCAAATAATAATTGTAGATAGCTGCAATTGCCTTTTCGTCTGCGGCGTATGCGTAACCGGTTGCGTACATCAGTTTGACGCCAAGGGTCGCGTACTGATCCACAATGTTTGCTTCAAAGGTATCGCTCACGACCTTTCCGTTGAGCACCATATATTTGTGGAACAGGGAAGCCTGCCCGATCTTTGCCTGCTTGATGTAGGTGGGCTGAGCATAAAAGATTGCTTTGCCGTTGAGGTAAAAGTAGTTACGTTCGGGAGTGTATACCTGGGCGATCATGACATACTGTCCGGCATAATCCTTCTGTGTCAGCTTGACAAGGCGCTTCGAGTTGGCAGGCTGGTAGGTCGTCGGAGAAATGGTGGTAGCCATGCCGTTACCGAGGCAGAAATTCAAGCCAAAGTTGTAGGAGCCGTCGCTTTCCGCACGGATCGAACCGACAGACAGAGAATCAAATGTGGTGAACTTGGAACCATTGGGCGTTCTGCTCGGGATGTAGTACATCAGGACCTGCGTCCAGCCGTTGGGGGTGGTGCAGTCCAGATGATTTTTTGCCAGATCAATAATCTCGAATTTCGTCAGTCCGTCACTGTCTTCGAAGTCATAA
Source organism: uncultured Eubacteriales bacterium (assembly GCA_934796165.1). Taxonomy (GTDB): domain Bacteria; phylum Bacillota; class Clostridia; order Oscillospirales; family CAG-272; genus CAKVOU01. Next base: position 173,321 of record CAKVOU010000001.1, read on the forward strand.
GTACGGTCATCTGAGTAGTTGAAATTGAACCACGGGTGGGACAGAACCGTGTTCAGATTACCGGTTACGGGATCGACAGGATCGGGAGCGGTTGTGTCCGTCTCGGTCTGGGATTCCTCGGGTTTGGACTCCTCGGGCGTAGAAGCCTCGGTCTTGGATTCCTCGGGCGTAGAAGCCTCTGTCTTGGATTCCTCCGGCGTGGAAGCCTCGGTTTTGGATTCCTCCGGCGTGGAAGCCTCGGTTTTGGATTCCTCCGGCGTGGAAGCCTCGGTTTTGGATTCCTCCGGCGTGGAAGCCTCAGTCTTGGATTCCTCCGGCGTGGAAGCCTCGGTCTTGGATTCCTCGGGCGTGGAAGCCTCAGTCCTGGATTCCTCCGGCGTGGAAGCCTCGGTCTTGGTTTCCTGTCCCTTGGTTTCGGTGGGCTTCTTGTCGCCGCAGGATGCGAGCGTTGCAATCAGTCCCAGCACCATCAGGGTTGCAAGAAACAGTGCAAGAATTTTTTCATGGTTTTTCCTCCGTAACATACTAGACTGCGGTCGGGAGCTTTGATTTATGCTCTGAACGATCAACAATCCTAATCAACATTATAATTCGGAATTGTGAACAAATCAACAATATAAGACGTTTTCCCGAAAAACGACAAAATTGGCGTTTTTGTTTTGTGCAAGCCGCACAACGAAAGGCAAGCATCGGAAAACCGGACACGCTCTGGTTCTGATTGTGAACTTACCTGCATTCGCCGGTGTTTCATATACTTTCCCATCGAAAAAACGCACCCCGAAGCCGGAAGGGCAAGACGGGTGCGTTTTCGTGTGCGGTTTTCCGATCGGCAGATCCCGCAGCTTGGAAAACCGGGTGCGTTTTCAGCATGCACGGATACCGCTTGAACGGTGTTTTGCGGATGCTTTTCAGGCAAGCGGGACGAGAGCGGGAAGCGCGATGAGCGCGGGGCTCGTAAACATGGAGGCAAAGAGGGAGATGGTCAGGGTAATCGCGCCGCCGACGCAAAGGACGGCAAGGATGATGGCAAGAATGCGGATGAAGGTCTTGTTTGATTTTTTCATGGTTTGAATCCTTTCTTTATGGAGGTGACCCGGTTCGGGTCACGGAATGAGTTTCTGGCAGTTTGTTTTTTGTCGCGGAGTCGTCGGGCAGATGACAGTCATGTGCCGGTTTGGTAATCCGGAGGCAGAGCCGATCTGCCGTAAGCGGAACAATGGAAGCCGGAATGTCTGTATATTATCCCTTTCCGCCGAGCGGAATGCCGGTCGCGGGGATCTTCAGCTTGCGGTAGCCTTTCAGAAGTGTTTCGTCCTCCGCGGGATACGCGTCGGCAACGGCTTGTCCCTTCTTGAGCGTGATGATCTGCACGCCGGAGGAGGTACGCGTGGTCTTTTTGGGGATGAGCGAGGTACGGACGGCGATGGCGCGGTCATTGTCGGTCACAATCATCAGGTCAAACGGATGTTTTTCCTTTTCCACGCCGACATAGACAACGGGAGACGCGTCGGAGTAGGTACTGGTCAGCTTACGCCGCGGCGCTTTGGTCTGATAGACCGAAACGGGGAAGCGGACGCCCTTGCCGTTTGCAAAAATACAGACCATATTTTCGTCCTCCGGCAACTCGTTGCAGACGTAGACCGAGAGCGGCTTTTCGCCGTCCTCCATACCGAGCTTGGCGGGAAGGTAATCGCCGAGCATGGACGCCTTGGTCGTGTCGAATTCGCTGACGCGCACCCGGTATGCCTGGCAGTGGTCGGTGAAGAACATGAGCATATCCGCGTTGTCCGCGTCAAATTCCATGCGCAGGCTGTCGCCGTCGCGGAACTTCTGCTCGTCGTTGCCCATGAGCGAACGCTGGGTGATCTTCTTGAAGTAGCCCTCGCGCGAGAGCACCAGACGCGCGGTGTAGCTTTCGACGTGCTCCTCCTCCACATATTCCTTCACGTCGTTTGCGTGGAGAATCATGCTGCGGCGGGGCTTTGCGTACTTCTTTTTGATCTCTGTCAGCTGGTTTGCGATGTACGCGCGGATTTTGAGTTCATCCGCGAGGATTTCTTCAATTTCCGCAATATCTTTCTTGAGCTGTTCGCATTCGGAAAGACGGTTCAGGATATATTCGCGGTTGAGGTTGCGCAGCTTGATCTCAGCAATGTAGTCCGCCTGCACCTCGTCGATGCCGAAGCCCGACATGAGGTTCGGGACCACGTCGCTTTCCTTTTCGGTCTGGCGGATGATGCGGATTGCCTTGTCGATGTCAAGCAGGATCTTGGCAAGTCCCAGCAGAAGATGCAATTTGTCCTTTTTCTTGCCGAGATCGAAGGTCAGCTCTCTCCGGACACACCCCGTGCGGAAGCGGATCCATTCGGTGAGGATTTCGTGAATGCCCATCTGGCGCGGGACCGAATCGACGAGCACGTTGAAATTGCATTTGAAGCTGTCCTCCAGGGTGGTCAGCTTGCACAGCTTTGCCATGAGCTTTTCGGGGTCCACACCGCGGCGGAGGTCAAGCGTCAGCTTGAAGCCGGAGAGGTCGATTTCGTCGCGGCAGTCGGTGATTTCCCGGATTTTGCCCGTCTTGACCAGCTCGGTCAGCTTTTCGAGAATGACTTCAATGGTGGTCGAGTAGGGAATTTCAATGATGTCGATGCAGTTGGCTTCCTTGTCGTAGCGGTAGCGGCAGCGGATGCGGATGGACCCCTGTCCCGTTTCAAAGACGGAGCGCATCTGGTCCTCTTCATATATGATCTGACCGCCGCAGGGGAAGTCGGGCGCCTTGATCAGCTCCATCAGCCGTTCTGTCGTGAGATTCGGCTTTTTGAGGAGGGCAATGGTGCCGTCGCAGATTTCTCCGAGGTTGAACGGGCAGATGTTGGACGCCATGCCGACGGCAATGCCCGTATTGGGGGTGACCAGAACGTTCGGGAAGGTCGTCGGCAGAAGGACCGGCTCCTCCAGCGTGTTATCGTAGTTGGGGATCATGTCCACGGCGTTTTTGTCAATGCCGCGGAACAGCTCCTGGCAGAACGGATCCAGCTTGACCTCCGTGTAACGCGACGCTGCGTACTTCATGTCGGAGGAATACTGCTTGCCGAAGCTGCCCTTGGAGTCCACGAACGGATGCAGAAGCGCCTCGTTGCCCCGCGTCAGTCGGACCATAGTTTCGTAGATCGCCGCGTCGCCGTGCGGGTTGAGCTTCATCGTCTGCCCGACGACGTTGGCGCTCTTGGTGCGGTTGCCGGTGAGAAGCCCCATCTTGTACATGGTGTAAAGCAGCTTGCGGTGCGCCGGTTTGAAGCCGTCGATCTCGGGGATTGCCCGCGAGATGATGACGCTCATGACGTAGGGCATGTAGTTGCTTTCAATGGTTTCCGTAATCGGCTGCGGTCTTACGGGTGCGGGAATGATCTCCTCGGTCTGGGTTGTCTGTTTTTTTCTCGCCATCAGGGAGACCTCCTTCAATCAATTTTCTTTATCGTATGCGCAGATGCGCGGATCAGTCGGTTGTAAAGCGCGAGCCCGATGCCGTCTTCTTTTGGCAGATGCGCGTAGATGACATCGGCGTGGAAACGGTCGGCGTCGCGGAGCAGGTAAAAAAGACGGTGTGCCTCGGTTTCGGGGTGCGCGGAGGAACCGATGGGGAGAAGCAGTCCCGTGTCCGTGAGTTGCGGTACTTCTTCGTCATAGCAGAGGATCACGCATTTTTTCTTTGCCTGTTCTGCCCGCAGAAACGCGAGAATTTTCTGTTCCTCACCTGAAAGCAGCACCACCGGCGTTGCGGGAGCGTAATGCTTGTACTTCATGCCGGGGGAGAGCGGATGCTCATCCTTGCCGATCTGTTCCTTCACCGCGCGGGCGACGGTTACATCGGGGCATACAGAGCGGAGCATATCAAAGGTGATCCCGCCGGGGCGGAGCAGGGTAGCATTGCCGTCGTCCGCCTTGACAATGGTGGATTCAAGCCCGATCTCGGAGGAACCTCCGTCAAGAATCATGTCAACTCTGCCCATCATGTCGTCCGCCACGTGGCGGGCGCAGGTCGGAGACGGTTTGCCCGACAGATTTGCCGACGGCGCGGCGATCGGAACACCGGTCGCCTCAATCAGCGCGTGGGCAACGGGATGCGAGGGACAGCGCACGGCGACGGTTTCAAGACCTCCCGTGACCGAGAGGGGAATGATCGGTTTTCGTTTCAGGATCACCGTAATGGGACCGGGCATAAAGGCATCTGCCAGCCTGTAGTACAGGTCGTTCGTGTATGCGTACTTTTCCGCGTCCCGGGGATCTGCAATATGAATGATGAGCGGGTTGTCCGACGGACGTCCCTTTGCGGCATAGATCTTTCTTGCCGCGTCCGCGTCGGTTGCGTCTCCGCCGAGTCCGTAGACCGTCTCGGTCGGGAAAACAACCAGTCCTCCGTGGCGGAGGATGGCGGCGGCGCGCGCAAGCGTATCCGTGTCTTTTTCGGTTACTTTGATGAGTTCGGTTTCCATATGTCACATGACGGCAGAGTCCGCCGTCCCTTTGAGTTTATTTGCCGAGTCCTGCGCGATGAGCGCGTCGATCATGCCGCCGATCTCGCCGTCGAGAAAGGTATCCAGCGAGTACAGCGTCAGTCCGATGCGGTGATCGGTCACGCGGTTCTGGGGGAAGTTGTAGGTGCGGATTTTTGCGCTCCGGTCGCCGGTGCTGACCTGTGCCTTGCGGGTACCGGAAACCTCCGCATTGCGTTTTTCCTCTTCCATCGCATACAGCTTGGTCTTGAGCATCAGCATGGCTTTGGCGCGGTTCTGGAGCTGACTGCGCTCCTCCTGACATTCCACCACAATGCCGGTCGGCTTGTGGGTCAGTCTCACGGCGGATTCGGTTTTGTTGATGTGCTGACCGCCCGCTCCGCTGGATTTGCAGGATTCAAAAATGAGATCCGCAGGATCGACCGTGACCGAAATGTCCTCCGCCTCCGGGAGTACCGCAACGGTTGCCGCCGAGGTCTGGAGCTTGTTTGCCGCCCCCGTGACGGGGACCCTCTGCACACGGTGAACACCCGATTCAAACTTGAAGCGGGAGTACGCTCCATCGCCGGATACCATGAATACGATCTCCCGGTATCCGCCGAGCTCGGTCGGATTCGAGGATTCCACCGTGACGGAAAAGCCCGTTCGCTCCGCGTACATACAGTACATCCGGTAAAGGTCCGCGGCAAACAGCGCGGCTTCCTCTCCGCCGGTTCCCGCGCGGATTTCCACCATGACGTTCTTGTCGTCGTTCGGGTCACGGGGAATGAGCAGGAGCTGAAGCTCGCGGTACAGCTTTTCCGCGGTCTCCGCGGCATTCTTCCGCTCTTCTTCCGCAAGGCGGAGAAGCTCCGCGTCGCTCTCCCCGGAGGAGAGAACCGCCTCTGCTTCCTTCTTTCCGTCAAGCGCCGCGCGGTACTGCCGGAAGCAGTCCATCAGGGGCGTCATCGCGCGGTATTCTTTCATGAGCCTTGCATAGTCGGCGGGGCGGGCGAGCAGTGCGGGGTCGCCGAGCCGCTCGCCGTCCTCTTCGTATTTGCGCTGTGCCGCCGTCAGGCGTTCAATGAGCGCGTCCACGGTCACTCAAAATCGTAGAACGCGGTGAACGCGCGGTGCGCCTCATACAGATCGACCTTGGAAATGAGTTCGTAGGGCGCGTGCATTGCCAGCACGCCGACACCCATGTCCACCGTGTCGATGTTGTGCTTTGCGATATACTTTGCAACGGTTCCGCCGCCGCCGAAGTCCACTTTGCCGAGCTCCGCCATCTGCCAGACAACGCCCTCGCTTGCCAGCGCACGGCGCACCCAGCCGACGAATTCGGCGCTCGCGTCGTTGGAGCCGCCCTTGCCGCCGGAGCCGGTGTACTTGCACATGGAAATACCGCAGTTGATGATGGAGGAGTTGCGGATTTCAAACGCGTCCGCAAAGTTGGGGTCGTAGTTCGCGGTGACGTCCGAGGAGAGGCACTTTGAGTGTGCGCGGACGATTGCCGGTCTGCCGCCGAGTTCGGTTGCGATCGCGTCCATCAGATCGACGAGCAGGTCATTCTGCATACCGCTGACGCCCTCGGAGCCGATCTCTTCCTTGTCGACGAGAATGGTCATGAGGGTGTGGGTCGTGTTCTTCGATTCCATGATTGCGGTCAGGGAGGGGTACGCGCAGACCTTGTCGTCGTGTCCGTAGCCGCCGACGAGCGAACGGTCAAAGCCGATGTCGCGGGACATTGCCGCGGGAACGGCACATACCTCCGCCGAGAGGAAGTCCTCCTCGGTGATGCCGTACTTTTCATTGAGCAGCTTCATGATGTTCAGCTTGATGAGATCGCCGCCGTCTTCATCCTTGATGGGGCGGCTGCCGACCACCACGTTGAGCTTCTCTGCGGGGATCGCGGTACCGAGCGGCTTCTGGCTCTGCTCTCTGCCGAGATGGGGGAGAAGATCGTCGATATAGAACTGCGGGTCGCCCGCGTCCTCGCCGATGTTGAAATCGACCGGGGTGCCGTCCGCCTTCACAATCACGCCGCGGAACGCGAGCGGGATGGTCGGCCACTGGTATTTGCGGATGCCGCCGTAGTAATGCGTCTTGAACATGGCAAGACCGCCGTCCTCGTAAAGCGGGCAGGGCTTGAGGTCAAGGCGGGGAGAGTCGATGTGTGCCGCCGCGATGCGGATGCCGTTTTCAATCGGCTCCGTGCCGATGCGGAACAGGAAAATGTTCTTGCCGCGGTTGATGAAGTAGTATTTGCCGCCCTTTTCGATCTTGTCACCGAGCTCGTATTTCCGGAAGCCTGCGTTCTTTGCAAGCTTTTCGGACGCGGTGACCGCGTCGCGCTCGGTCTTTGCGTGGTCGAGGAATTTCTTGTAGTCCTCGGCATATGCGTATGCCGCGTCAATGACCTCGTCCGAGCAAAGCTCGTAGACGGTCTTCTTCTGATAAAACAGTTTGTCCTTGAGTGTTTCTGCCATGGTATATATCCTCCTTTTTGCCGCAATGCGGCGAAACGATTGACTGAGTATCGGTCAAAGCCCCCAAAGGCTTTCGTATTTTGCGCGCGCCTTTTCGACGGACGAGAGATAGGAAGCCACCGCTTTGTCGGGGATTTTTCTGAAATTTCCGTTTTTGTCGGTGACGGTCTCATCAAGGCACCATTCGTCCGCCCGGTCGGTGCCGACCCGGAAGGCGGCAAGCGCCATTTTCCAGTTGCCGTAGCGCATATACAGGTATTGGAGCCAGTGCGCGCCGCTTTTGAGATTGACCGCCGGGTCATAGAGCACCGCGGGGTCTTTCGTGGTGCCGTCCGGCAGGATTCTGCAGATTTTTTCATAGGTCCCGGGCGTGATCTGCAAAAGCCCGATCCCGCCGTCTTCCCCGGAAAGACTTGCCTCAAAGCCGCTTTCCGTCCGGATGACGGCGGCGAGCAGAGATGCGGGGATGTTGCAGGCATCCGCATTTTCCCGGATCTCCTCTTTGTAGGGAAGCGGATACTTTTTCTTCTCCGCGCCGGTCAGCACGAAATCGCAAAGCAATCCGAACAGCAAGGAAAACACAAGGATTGCCGCGATGACGATGATGTGCCGGAAGCCGTTTTTCATGGTGTGACTCCCAGTGCCCGGAGAATTCCGTCCACCATAGCGGACAGCTCCTCCATCCCGGTTCCGCTCCCGTTCCTGATGACAAAATCCGCGCGCGAGGTGTAAAACGCGTCCTCCGGCTGCGCCTCGATACGGGAAAGTGCCGCTTCCCTCGGGATCCCGTCGCGCTCCGTAATCCGCCCGACGCGGGTCTCCGGGTCGGCAGTCACCGCAACGACGGCATCGCACAGCCTGTCTGCCCCGGATTCAAAGAGGGTCGGCGCATCGATGACGGCGGCTTTTTCTCCCTGTTCTCCGAGGGGAAAAAGCAGAGCTTCAATCCGTTCGATAACGTATTTGTGGGAAATGCGGTTGAGCGTTCCCAGCTTTTCCTTGTCGCGGAATACCTCGCGCGAAAGCGCGGCGCGGTCAAGCGATCCGTCGGGGGAGCGGAAACTTTCCCCGAACACAGAAATGATTTCGTCGGTGCAGGCGGACGGCGGCAGGAGAAGCGTATGATATTCTTTGTCACAGTCGATGACGGGAATTCCGCGTTTTTCAAAGCAGGAGCCGACCGCGCCCTTTCCGGCGCCGCTCGGACCCGTCAATCCGATTACCTTCACGGAAATCCCCCCTTTTTCTGCGATTGCAACATAACAAACAATAACACAGAATACATTATACCGCACTTGCCGGCGCAATGCAAGAGGAAAAGCGGATTTCTCCCGAAAATCCGTTGCAAAATTCTTCCGCTTATAGTATAATACTAATATCGTGTCCGCCGCCCGCGCGGTGTGCGGACAAATTTCGGAAAGCGGGGAACCTGCCGTGAAGCACTACCGGACCCTTTTATTTGACGCGGATAATACGCTCTTTGATTTCAGCCGGTCTGAGCATGATGCGCTCTCTGATACGCTGAAACTTTTCGGGCTTCCCGCGACCGATGACGTGATCGCGGAGTACAGCCGCATCAACGATTCGCATTGGAAGAAGCTCGAACGCGGGGAAACCACCCGAGAGCGGCTCAAGGTGGACCGTTTTTCGGATTTCCTTTCAGAGGGCGGCTTTCACGCCGATGCGGAACGTATGGCGGTGACCTATTGCGACCGCCTTGCCACCAAGTCGTTTCTCATGCCGGGGGCAGAGGAGACGGTAAAAGTGCTTTCCCGCGACTGCGGGCTCTATGTCATCACCAACGGCAACAAGGCGGTTCAGCACGGACGCTTTGACCCGTCGCCCATCCGCAAATATTTCCGCGACTGCTTCATCTCCGACGAAATCGGCGCGGAGAAGCCGTCCCCCGCGTTCTTCCGTGCAGTTGAAGAGCGGATTCCCGGGTTCTCCCCGGATGACGCGCTCGTCATCGGAGACTCCCTGACCTCGGACATTCAGGGCGGCATCAACGCAGGGATCGACACCTGCTGGTTCCTGCCGAAAACGAAACAGATGCCTAAAAATGTATCGGTAAAGCCCACGTATATCATACGGGACCTCACAGAACTTCCGGACCTGCTCGCCCGCACCTGACGGGTAAGTTGCCGAGGCAATCGGAATGGTCCCGGACACAAAAAATAATTCCCGATATCCCGGGCTGCCCGGACCGATCAACCCGAAAGGAGATATTGCCGTGACGGAATTTGAAGAACAACTGCGTCAGACCGGCGCGGAGTATACGAGGGAGGAACCCCTCGCGCTCCATTCCACCTTCCGCATCGGCGGAAGGGCGGATTGTGCCGTTTTCCCCAAAAATGAGCGGGAACTGATTGCCGCGATTGCCGCCGCAAAAACAAACGGGGTGCGGTATACCGTCATCGGGCGGGGAAGCAACGTCCTGTTTTCCGACGAGGGGTACCGCGGCTTGGTCGTGTTCACCTCCGGACTTTGCGAAATCAGCGTGGACGGGACGACAGTACGCGCCGGATGCGGTGCGTCGCTCACGCAAGTCGCTCTTGCCGCCGCGAAGCATTCGCTCACCGGTTTTGAATTCGCGCACGGGATCCCCGGTTCCTTTGGCGGGGCGATTTATATGAACGCCGGCGCATACGGCGGAAGCATTTCCGGTGTGCTGACAAACAGCACCTGCTTTGACCCCGCCGACGGTTCCGTTTTCACGCTGTCGGCAGAAGCGCATGAATTCGGCAACCGGAAAAGCGCCTACATGACGAACGGCTGTATCGTGCTCGGCGGCGAGCTTGCACTTGCCGAGGGCGACCCCGAAGCCATTTTCGCGCACATGGAAGAACTGAAGGAAAAGCGCCGGGCGAGCCAGCCGCTGGAGTACCCGAGCGCCGGGAGCGTGTTCAAGCGTCCGGAGGGGTATTTTGCCGGCAAGCTCATTGAGGACGCGGGGCTCAAGGGGACCCGTGTCGGCGGCGCGATGGTCTCTCCAAAGCACGCGGGCTTCATTGTCAACGTCGGCGGCGCGACCGCAAAAGACGTTCTTGCACTGATCGAAAAGATCAGGGAAACGGTTGAGCGCCGCTTCGGCGTTCTGCTGGAGCCAGAGGTGCGCTGGCTTCCCGCCGGGGACTGATCCGGGAGGGTTCTTTGCCGCAAAGTCAACCGGTGCTTTGCAACGCCGGTGTTCTCGTAAAATAAACGCAAACCCGGAGTTTTTCCGGGAAATCCTGCTTTTCATCCCTGTATCCATCCGGCTTCCGGAAGAAAGGAGTCCCCTCATGTCTTTTGCAACCGAAACCAAAGAGGAACTGATCCGCGAGGGCAGCTTTCGTCATTCCTGTTGCCGTGCGGCGTTCTCTGCGGGGCTTTTGTTCTCCGCGGAGGCGGAAGGGAAGCGGGTAACGCTTCGCCTGACCGGCAAAAATCCGGCGGAATACTGTGCAGAGGTGCTCCGCAAGCAGTACGGACAAGCCCCGGAGGTTACGGTGCGCTCCCGCTTCGGTGCGGAACTCTGCACCCTTTCCTTTTCTTCCTCGTCGGCGGCTCGTACCGCCATGGAATTTGCCGATTCAACGGTTCCGCTTGCACAGCAGCTCCGCTTCGGCTGTGAATTCTGCCGCGGGCAGTTTTTCCGCGCGGTGTTTCTGTGTACCGGGACGGTCAGCAATCCCGAAAAGGAGAATTATCTGGAGTTTCTCTTCCGCGACGCTGCCCACGCCGCGAAGTTTTATCCGTATCTGACCGAGACGGGACTGACCCCGAGACCGATCAACCGGAAGAGCGGCTGCGGGCTGTATTTCCGGAGCGGCGGCGGCGTTGAGGACGTGTTCCGCCTGATCGGCGCGAACAAAAAGCTGTTCGATCTGCTCAACGTCCGCATTGAAAAGGAAATCAGCAACAATGAAAACCGCGCCACCAACTGCGTGACGCGGAATATCGGGAAAACCGTTGCGGCATCGGTCCGCCAGACCGCCGCGGTGGAAAAGCTCATCGACGCGGCAATCCTCGACCGGCTTCCGGAGGAATTGCAGGTGACTGCGCTTCTGCGGATTCATCACCCCGACGCGACGCTGGGAGAACTTGCGGCGTTCCATGATCCGCCGATCTCCAAGTCAGGGCTGAATCACCGCCTCGTCCGCCTTTGCGAGGAGGCGGACAACCTGTCGGAAAAGTCCGCGGGGAAACAGAACGGGGGACCGACCTGACAGCAAAATCCGCTCCGACGGCACCCGCAAAGCCGGAAGCAATCCGCCCGGTGCGCGGGGATACAGCCGGTTGAACCCGGAACAAAACGAAAGGAGGGCACGCTCATGCCCGGATTTGTCCATCTGCATCTGCACAGCGAATACAGCCTGCTTGACGGCGCGTGCCGGATCGACGAGATCCCGAAGCGCGCGAAAGAGTGCGGTCATGACGCGGTCGCCCTGACCGACCACGGCGTGATGTACGGCGCGGTCGCCTTTTACAACGCCTGCAAAAAAGAGGGCATCAAGCCCATCATCGGGTGCGAGGTCTATGTTGCGCCCGGTTCCCGGTTTGACAAGAACCCGTCGGCGGGAAGCCCGTACCACCTTGTTCTGCTTTGCGAGAATCAAACGGGGTACCGGAATCTCATCTATCTGGTGTCCAAAGGGTTCACCGACGGCTTTTATTCCAAACCGCGCGTGGACAAGGAACTGCTCCGCTCTCACCACGAGGGGCTGATCGCGTTGTCCGCCTGCCTTGCGGGGGAGGTGCCGCGGAGCCTTGTCAGAGGTGATTATGATTCCGCCTGCCGCGCGGCAAAAGAGCTTTCGGAGATTTTCGGGAAGGATCATTTCTATATTGAGCTTCAGAATCACGGGCTTGACGAGCAGAAGCAGATTCTCCCGGAGCTGGTCCGGCTTGCCGGAGACTGCGGGCTACCCATGGTCGCAACGAACGACTGTCATTACCTTCGCCGCCGTGACGCGGAGACGCAGGCGGTACTGCTCTGTATCCAGACGGGCAACACCATGTCGGACGGCAGACCCATCGGCTTTGAAACCGACGAATTCTATTACAAGGACACCGAGGAAATGACCGCCTTGTTCGGTCGGTACGAGGGAGCGATCGGGAATACGGAGAAGATTGCCGGCAGATGCAACCTTGATTTTGATTTTTCAAAGACCTATCTGCCGAAGTTTCCGTGCCCTGCGGGCGTAACCGCTCCGCAGTACCTGTCACGGCTGGCGGAAGAAGGATTTTGCGCCAAAGAAGAAAAAGGGGAAATCCCCGCCGCGGGGCATACCGCGGAAGAGTACCGTGCCCGCATGGAGTACGAGCTCCGCGTCATTGAGAGCATGGGGTATGCGGATTACTTCCTCATCGTACAGGATTATGTCAACTTCGCCAAGAGCCGCGACATTCCCGTGGGACCTGGACGAGGGTCGGGCGCGGGAAGCCTTGTCGCCTACCTGCTCGGCATCACCGACGTGGATTCCATCCGTTTTGATCTGCTGTTTGAACGTTTCCTCAACCCCGAGCGCGTCAGTATGCCGGATATTGATATTGATTTCTGCTACAACCGCCGCGACGAGGTTATCGCATATGTGACGGAGAAGTACGGAAGAGACCATGTTTCCCAGATCATCACCTTCGGTACACTTGCCGCGCGTGCGGCGATCCGCGACGTGGGACGTGCCATCGGCATGTCGTATTCCGATGTGGACGCCGTTGCCCGCGCCGTGCCGCAGGAACTGAATATCACCATCCGGGACGCGCTTTCAAGAAAACCCCTGAAGGAGCTTTACGACGCGTCGGCGGAGGTCCGTAAACTGGTCGATACCGCGTGCGCGATCGAGGGAATGCCGCGCAATGTTTCGATTCATGCGGCGGGGATCGTCATCACCGACCGCCCGCTTTCGGATTATGTGCCGCTTTCCGCTTCCGGCGGCGTGGTCATCACTCAGTATGACATGGACACCATCGCGCATCTGGGACTTCTCAAATTCGATTTCCTTGCGCTCAGATACCTGACCATTCTGCACGACGCGGAGGTGCAGATCCGGGAACAGGAGCCGCAGTTTTGCCTGTCCCGGCTGCCGTTTGACGACAGAAAGACTTATGAGCTGATCGGGAAGGGAAATACGGGCGGCGTGTTTCAGCTGGAATCCTCCGGGATGCGGAATATGCTCCAGAATCTCCGCCCGGAGAATCTGGACGACATCATTGCCGCGATTGCGCTGTTCCGTCCGGGACCCATGGATTCCATCCCGCGCTACATCGAGGGCAGACACAATCCGTCTTCGGTGCACTATGACCCGCCCGAACTGGAGCCGATCCTTCGTTCGACTTACGGCTGTACCGTGTATCAGGAGCAGGTCATGCAGATCTTCCGCGATCTTGCGGGCTACACCTTCGGTCACGCGGACATCGTGCGCCGCGCCATGGCGAAAAAAAAGGCGGACGTGCTTGCCGCAGAGCGTCCCGCATTTCTTGAAGGATGCCGGGAACGGGGCATTTCCGAGGTGACCGCGAGTAAACTTTTCGACGACCTTTCGAGCTTTGCCAACTATGCCTTCAACAAGTCCCACGCTGCCGCCTATGCCGTGATCTCCTACCGTACCGCCTACCTCAAGGCGCATTATCCGAAGGAATATCTTTCCGCACTGCTTACCAGCGTGCTCGGCAACATTCCCAAGATGGCGGAATACACCGCGGAATGTGCCCGCCGCCAGATCCGCATTCTGCCGCCCGATATCAACGAAAGCTATGCGGATTTCCATGTGGACGGAGACAATATCCGCTTCGGATTGCTTGCTCTCAAGAACGTCGGGAACCAGTTCATCGAAAATATCATCAGGGAACGCAAGTCCCGCCCGTTTGCTTCGTTTGAGGATTTTGTGGACCGGATGTCCGGAAGCGATCTCAACAAACGCATGGTGGAAGCGCTTGTCAAGGCGGGCGCCTTCGACGGGCTCGGTGTGTACCGTAGCCGCCTTGTCGCCGCCTACGAACGGATCCTTGACCAGGCGGGCAACAAGAACCGCGCCAACCTCGACGGGCAGCTTGATCTGTTTTCGGCGGCGTTCGCGCCTGTCGCGTCCGCTCCCGCGTTCCGCTATCCGGACATTCCGGAATACACGCTCCGCGAGAAGCTGGCGCTGGAAAAGCAGGCGTCCGGGCTGTACTTCTCCGGGCATCCGTTTGACGGCTACCGCCCGTCGGCGGAGAAGCTCGGTGCCTCTCCGATTTCCGACTATGTTCCCGCAGAGGGTGAGGAGCCGCCCGCGGACAAAACCCGCGTCCGTATCGCGGGAATGATCTCCTCGGTGTCCCTCAAAACGCCCAAAAACGGCGGAGGACGCATGGCGTTCTTCACGCTGGAGGACAGCTTCGGCGAGATCGAATGTATCGCATTTTCCAAGACCTATGCGGAGTATGCTCCCATGATCCGCGAGGACGTTCCCCTCTGCTGTGAGGGAACGCTTTCCGTCAGGGAAGAGGAAGCGCCCAAGGTGCTGGTCAATGCGCTTTGCGTGCTTGCGGAGAATCCCGATGCACAGGAAGCGCTACCGGTGTCCGCCGGTTACCGCAGTACAGGAAGCACGGGAGCCGCAGAGACCGCCAACCGTGTGCTGTCCGGTTCGGGTGGAAATTCCGTTTCGGGTGATTATCGTGCCCCTGCAAACGTTCGTCCCGCCCCCGTTCCGGCAAACGGAACCGTGCAGACGGGAAATCCCGCTTCTGCCGGGACACGACTCGCGTCCGGTAATCCCGCTCCCGGTGCTGCGCCCAGACCTCACCGCCTGTGCCTGCGCGTTCCGGATTTTGAGTGCGAAGCCTACCGCAAGGCGAGAAACCTGGTGGAATTGTTCGAGGGACCGACCGAGGTCCTCTTCTACAACAGCTCGGACAAGACCTATCACCGCGCGGGAGGGGTTTTGTATTCCGACTTTGTTCTGCGCGAGTTCAGACTGCTGCTCGGGGACGCGAACGCAGTCTATCAGTGAGTTTCGATAAAACGCAGGGCGAACCGCCATACGGCGGTGCGCCCTGCGTTTTGGATAACCGGGAAAGTGCCCTGCCTCCGCCGCTTACGCCGCGGAGCGTTCCTTCTTCTTTTCCAACCGTCTCTGGATCAGCTTGACCAGCTCCACCGCGGGGATAATCAGCGCGCCAAGTCCGATTGCCACGGCGTACTCGGTGAATTCCACACTGCTGAATTCAAATGCCGCCGCAAGCACGGGAACCTCGCATACAAGCGTTGTGGTCAGAAGCGATACGAAAGCCGCGATAAGCAGTACCTTGTTCTGCGAGCCGAGCGTAAAGATGCTCCGTCTTTGCGAACGCATATTGAGGCTGTGGAAGATTTCCGCCATGCACATGGTGAGAAACGCCATGGTCGTTCCGTGCGGGCTGTCAAGGAGCGTAAAGGAGCCGGTCTCCATGAAATGCCCGAGGAAGTAGGACGCAAGCACCAGAACCGTTACGAGGATTCCCTGATATGCTACGTCAAAGCCCATGCCGCCCGCAAAAATACCCGCTTTCGCGTCGCGCGGCTTGCGGCGCATGATGTCTGGCTCCGCCCGTTCCAGTCCGAGGGCAAGGGCGGGGAAGCAGTCGGTCACCAGATTGATCCAGAGCAGGTGTACCGGCTTCAGGATCGTAAAGCCGAGTAAGGTTGCCACGAAGATGCAGAGCACCTCGCTTAAGTTGGAGGCAAGCAGGAATTGGATCGCTTTGCGGATATTGTCGTAGATGCGCCTGCCTTCCTCAACCGCGCCGACGATGGTGGCAAAGTTGTCGTCCGCGAGTACCATGTCCGCTACGTTTTTGGTGACGTCGGTGCCCGTGATTCCCATACCGATGCCGATGTCGGCGGATTTGATGGACGGCGCGTCGTTTACGCCGTCGCCCGTCATGGCGGTGACATATCCGGCGTTTCTCCAAGCGTTGACGATCCGGGTCTTGTGTTCCGGCTGAACGCGGGCGTACACGCTGATTTCCCGGAATACCTTTTCAAATTCCTCGTCCGACATCTCTCCCAGCTCCGCGCCCGTGACGGCACGGTACCCGTCGGACAGGATACCGAGTTCCTTTGCAATGGCAACCGCCGTGTCGATGTGGTCGCCCGTAATCATGATGGGGCGGATGCCCGCTTCCTTACATTCTTCAATTGCCGCCCTGACTTCGGGACGTACAGGGTCGATCATGCCGCAGAGCCCGAGGAAACAGAGGTCCTTTTCCAGTGTTTCGGGTTCGGAATCGGCGGGAGCGGCATCCCATACGCGTTCCGCCGCGGCAAGCACGCGGAGCGCGCGATCCGCCATTTCCTTGTTTGCCCGGAGAATGGTTTCCCGGTATTCCTCTGTCATCGGGACAAAAGCGCCGTCCTTCAGATAATGTGTGCAGCGGTCGATCACCACATCCACGGCGCCTTTGGTATACTGAATGTATCCGTCCCCGGTTCTGTGCACGGTGGACATCATTTTCCGCATGGAGTCAAACGGCGCTTCGCCGACGCGGGGAAGGGCTTCTTTGAGCTCCGGCTTGGGAAGTCCCAGCTTTGCCGCCCACGCGACGAGTGCCGCCTCGGTCGGCTCGCCCGTGACGCTCCCGTCCTCCGAGAGTTCTGCGTCGGAGCAGAGAGCCATTGCGGTTGCAATCTTTTTTTCGTTCTCACCGAAGCTGTCAACAACGGTCATTTTGTTCTGGGTCAGGGTTCCCGTTTTGTCCGAGCAGATGATCTCGGCACAGCCGAGCGTTTCCACGGCGGTCAGCTTGCGGATGATCGCATTGCGCTTCGACATATTGGTCACGCCAATGGAGAGGACGATGGTGACGACGGTCGCAAGTCCCTCCGGGATTGCGGCAACTGCCAGCGATACGGCGACCATGAAGGAGTTCAGCACCAATTCAAAGGTGAAGGAGCCGGCACGGATGAGCTGTACTCCGAACACCACGGCGCAGATGCCGAGCACCAGCCAGGTGAGGATCTTTGAGAGCTGATTCAGCTTGCGCTGGAGCGGGGTCTCTCCGTCCTCGGCTTTTTCCAGCGCGTCGGCGATCTTACCCATTTCGGTGTCCATGCCGGTCGCCGTCACCACGGCGGTGCCTCTGCCGTAAACCACGGTGCTTCCCATGTACAGCATATTTTTGCGGTCGCCGAGGGGGACATCCCGTCCGCCTTCGCCGAGAGAGATCAAATCAATAAATTTGTTGACGGGCACCGATTCTCCGGTCAATGCCGCTTCCTCTGCCTTGAGGCTTGCACTTTCCAGAATTCTTGCGTCGGCGGGTACCGCATCGCCTGCTTCCAGAACGATTACATCGCCGACCACAAGATCCTCCGAGTGAACGGTAATGAGCCTTCCGTCCCGGTAGACCTTCGAGGTCGCGGCGGACGGTTCCTGAAGCGCTTCGATCGCTTTTTCCGCCTTGCTTTCCTGCAGAACGCCGAGCACTGCGTTGACCAGCACGACGGAAACAATGATGATGACGTCGGCAAAGCCCTCGCTGTTCACCACGGCAAGCACGCCGCTGATCACCGCGGCAACGATCAGAATGAGGGTCATCGGGTCACAGAGCTGACCGAGAAACCGCAGAATGAGCGGTTTTTTCTTTTTCGCCGCGAGGCGGTTTTTGCCGTTTTCCGAAAGCCTTTTTCCGGCTTCTTCTGCGGTGAGTCCGTCTTTGCCCGAGCCGAGCTCAGAGAGGACTCTGTCCTTGTCTTCACAATAATAGCGCATAGTTTCCTCCGTTTTGTGAACTGCAAAAATCCGGGTACAGCCGATCGGCTGTACCCGGATATCCAGAGGCTCCGTGTATAACCGTTCAGCTATACATGAGTCTCGCAATTTCAAACAAGCCAGAATGCCCAGAATGACAGACAGGATGTTGACTTGTTCCACACGACGTGTGCTTGCTACTCCCTCACGGGAATTTCACTGGCATCAGTATACAGTATTTTTCCGCGTTTGTCAAGAGGCGGGAGTAAATTTTACAGCACTCAGGAGAAGTCTTCGAGAAGCGCGTTCAGTTCGGCAAAGGAGGTGACATTGATCCCCGCCGCCAGCGCGTTGCGGTCTTTCACGGGGAGCGCGGACACCATGACGGACACGGTGCGGAGTAATCCGCCGTCGGAAGAAAATACCCCGATTTTCCCATTGTATTCCCGCACAACATAAAGCGTGACGGAGGATTTCTCCGTGGTGGCGGGCTCCGGAGTTTTGTCGGTTTCCGCATTCCCCGCTGAAGCACCGTTTTCGGTTTTTCCGGTGGGGGTCGAAGGCGTACCGGACCCGTTTTCGTTCCCGGGATTCTTTTCCACGAGCAGCGGTTCCGTCCGTACCGTGATGGAAAAATCCTTTGCCACCCGTTCGATGGAATCCGCGGCGCGCTCTGCGTTCTTTCCCGCGTTTCCGGCAATGAGAAACGCGGTCACGGAGAAGGCAAGCGTGATGACCGCCGTGATGACCACGAGCACCGAGACAAAGGAAAACCACCATTCCATTTTGTTTTCACTCTGCATGAGATTACCTCTTTTTGATAGATTTGATACTTATATTTTTTCCCGGCAACGGTGATATATTCGTCCTTTTTTGCGGAAAATACAAAAAAAGAAAGGAGTGTACGGTATGCGGAAATTCATAAACGGGGTATTGATTTTTCTCTGTGCCACGGGAATTCTTCTGTCCGTCCTGATTGCGGCGGGAACGGTATTCCTCGTGACACGGTTCGAGCGGGAATTCCCGGAGACGTATCTGACCCTCGGCGAGGAGTATCGTCCGTCGCTTCTGTATGCGTCGGACGGCGACCGGAATAATCTGAATTCCTTTCATGAAGTGGCGGAGCTGCACGGAAGTCAGATCAGTATACCCGTGACGCTGGACGAGGTACCGGCACACCTCATTCACGCGTTCGTCGCCATCGAGGACAAGCATTTCTTTACCCACGACGGCGTGGACTGGCTGCGTACCGGCAAAGCGGTCGCGGGGTATCTTTTCGGGAAAGGGGAATTCGGCGCGTCCACCATCACCCAGCAGCTGGTCAAAAACCTGACCGGCAACGACGCGCGCACGCCGGCACGTAAATTGCAGGAGCTGTTCTACGCAACGGATCTGGAAGAGAAAACGGACAAATCCGAGATTCTGGAACGCTATCTCAACATTATCAATCTTTCCGGCGGCTGTGCGGGCGTGGGCGCCGCGGCGGAAAGATACTATTCGGTCCCGGTCGGTAAGCTGACGCTTTCCGAATGTGCGAGCATTGCGGCTATCACCAAGAACCCGTCGCGCTATGACCCGCTCCGTCACCCGGAGAACAACAGAAAACGCAGGGACACCATCCTTGATGAAATGTGCCGGCAGGGATACATTTCCGAGGCGGAGCGGGACGGGGCAAAGGCGGAGCCGCTTGCGACCCGCCCGACGCTTCTCACCGGACGCGAGGCGGTCAATTCGTGGTACACGGATACCGTCATTGAAGACGTGCTTGCCGATCTGACGGAAACCTACGGATACACCTCCTCCGCCGCGTCGCGGATGCTGTATTACGGCGGGCTTCGCATCTATACCGCTATGGATCCGGAGATTCAGTCGCTTCTCTCGGAGTATTATCTGGAAGCGGACGGGGACACGCGTTGCTTTCCGCCTGCCGGGAACGGCAAGGCACCGCAGTCCTCCTGTGTTGTGATGGACCCCCACACCGGTGACCTGCTTGCGGTCGTCGGAGCCAGAGGAGAGAAGACGGCAAACCGCATCCGCAACCATGCGACGGCGACCCGCCGTCCGCCTGCCTCGGCGCTCAAGCCGCTGTCTGTGTACGCGCCCGCGCTCCGCTCCGGAAAAATCACCTGGGCAAGCGTGTATGACGACGTTCCGGTGGAGTTTTACCCGTCGGGGGCAAGGTTCCGCGCATGGCCAAAAAACGCCGACGGTACCTGGCGGGGACTGACCGGGATCCCCGATGCCGTGTCGCGTTCGGTCAATACGGTCGCGGTCCGGGTCCTGCGCGAGATCGGCAAGGACACGTCAGCCGCATTTCTTACCGGAGAACTGGGATTGCCCGGATTTTCCTCCTCGGACGGGGAAGCGGCGCTTGCCCTCGGGCAGATGGCGGAGGGACTGACGCTCCGCGAGCTGGCCGCGGCGTATACCGTATTTGCCGACGGGGGACTTGTGCATTCCGCGCGGTCGTATTACCTGGTGACCGACCGCGAGGGAAAGGTGCTTCTGTCAAACCGGGAAAGCCCCCACCGCGTGCTTTCCGGGGGGCAGGCGGCGATCATGACCCGGCTGCTTACGGGCGTGACACAGACGGGGACCGCACGCTCGCTGACTCTGACCCGAAAGATGGAGATTGCCGGAAAAACGGGAACGAGCAGCAGCGATTTTGACCGCTGGTTCATCGGTTATACTCCCGATCTTCTTTGCGGGGTCTGGTATGGCTTTGAATACCCGGAGGACACCTCCGGCACTGCGGGGAATCCTGCCGTGACGGTCTGGGACGGATTTATGACGCGACTGCTTGGAAAGTACCCGCAGAAACTGCCGACGAGAACTTTTTCCATGCCGGAGGACGTACTGGAGCTTTCCTATTGCGCGGATTCCGGCGGACTTGTCACCGACCTCTGCCTGTCCGATCCGCGAGGACACCGCACGCGTACCGGTTGGTTCCTTTCCGGAACCGAGCCACAAGAATTGTGCAGGACGCATACTGCCGTCACGGTTGACCCGGAGACAGGGGGCGTAACGGAGGACGGCGGGGGACGGCGGGTCGGACTGCTTGACGTTACTAGGAGCTTTCCCATGCAGATCTACGTCAATGATGCGCCGTTCTGTACGCGCGACCTGCCGGAGGGCATCGCATTCTGCACCGACCCGACGCTTCCGTTTTTCGCAAACGCGCTGGGGGAGGGCGAGTTTGCCGGAATCGGGTACGGGGAGAAACAGTATAACCGCGGATGTCCTACGCGCGTGACCGAAGAAGAGGAAACTCTTCCACCCGAAGAAGAAACGGAGACTCCGGTACCCGAAGAACCGGAAGAATCCACGCCTTTTGACGGAGGGTCGCGGAATCCATTCTTCCCGGAATCGGAAACGTCCTCCGCACCGGAGAAACGCCCGCACGGCTTTCCGGACGGAACTGCTCCCGCGGAAACGGATGACGGGACAAGCGGGATTCTGCCGGATCCGTGGGAGAGGGAAATGTATCCCCATCCGCTCTGGGATACCTCTCCCGGTTCCCGCCGTCTCCCCGCAAAGCGTCGTTCCGGAAGGGCGACCGGCTGAAGTTGCCATCGCCGGTATGCACAGGCTGAGCTGTTTCCCACAGAGAGGATACGGTGCAACCGATGCCCCCCGTTTTCTTGGTACCCGTCCCCGCAGAAGTGGGGCGACTTCCGCCACCGCCGTGCCAACTCCGGCGGCCCGGCGGCGACTTCCGCCGCCCCGCTCCTGCGGGGACTCCGTTATTTCCTGCACAAAATGAGAATCGCTTCCCACCATCTTCCCGGGCTCCCCTTTCTCCCGCATAAAAAAAGAATCACCTCATATAGTGAAATGAGGTGATGTTATGCGCGCAAAAAGAAAGACCGGACCCTCGCTCGGCTCCGGTTTCTATGCCACCTACGGTCCCGGCGGAACGACCGGGATGTTTGTCGGCGCAGGACTGCTCCTCGCCGTGTTTTTTGCCGTCCGCTTCACGGCGGGAAGCCCGTATGTCGTCATGCAGAGACTCCGGCTGTTCGGACTGATTCCGCCCGTCTTCCTGACGACGCTTCTCATAACCCTTTGGTACCTGCTCATCGGCGGCGCGTTCGGACTCGGGCTTTTTTCTCCGTGCCGGGGGAGAGAAGCCGACCGGTATAAGGGCGGTATGCTGTTTGTCCTGCTCGCCGTGCTGGAGCTTCTCTGGTATACCTGCTTTTTCGTGCGATCGGAATTGTTCTTCGCGGTTCTCCTTGCACTTGTTACGGTGGTGCTTGCCGTCGGTGTCGCACTGTGCTTCCGGCGCGTTGCAAAGTTGTCCTTCTTCCTCATGCTTGCCCATGCGGTCTGGCTCTGCTATCTGCTCGTCATCTGTCTGATCGCCCTGTTCCGGATGTGAAGGTTACTTCTCCCACGAAAAGGTCGTCGCTTCGCCGTCCTGACGCAGCCCTTCAAATCCGTGCTGACGCAGGACCTCGTATGCCGCGATGGCAACCGAGTTGGAAAGGTTGAGCGAGCGGAGCGTGTCCCGCATGGGAATGCGTACCGCCGTGTCAGGGTGCGCCTGAAGCACAGCCTCGGGAAGCCCCTTCGTTTCCTTTCCGAACATCAGGTATACCTCGTCCGGATAGCGGATCTCTGTGTATGCGCGCGGCGCTTTGGTGGAGAAATAATATACATCCGCGCCCGGATTGCTACGGTAAAAGTCTTCAAGATCGTTATAGAAGCGCACGCCGAGCTTGTCCCAGTAGTCAAGCCCCGAGCGCTTCATTTTTCTGTCGTCGATGTCAAACCCCAAAGGGCGGATAAGATGGAGACTTGCCCCCGTGACAGCACAGGTGCGCGCAATATTGCCGGTGTTCTGCGGAATTTCCGGCTCGTGAAGTACAATGTGCAGTTTCATGCCGTTCCTCGTTTCAGAGAAGAGAATACCGTCATTATATCGCATATTTTCCGTGAAATCAAGAAATTACACCGGATTTCCAAAAAAGTATTTGAAATCTTCATACAAATGTTGTATAATATATCTTAACTATGTGCAAATGACCTTCAATTTCAAATATACGGAGGATATCATGTCACTGATCGATAAAATCATCGGTACTTACAGCGAACGTCAGATTAAAAAACTGAAAAAGACGGCGGACGCGGTGGACGCGCTGTCGGAAAAATATGCGGCAATGAGCGACGAGGAGCTGCGCGGCGTGACGGCAGAGTTCAAAAAACGTCTTTCGGACGGCGAAACGCTCAATGACCTCCTTCCCGACGCGTTCGCGGCAGTCCGGGAAGCGGACTGCCGGGTGCTCGGCAAACGTCCGTTCTATGTCCAGATCCTCGGCGGTATCATCCTTCACCAGGGACGCATTGCCGAAATGAAGACCGGTGAAGGCAAAACATTGGTCGCCACCATGCCCGCATATCTCAACGCACTGACGGGAGAGGGCGTTCACATCGTCACGGTCAACGACTACCTTGCCCGCCGCGACAGCGAGGAAATGGGACGAGTTTACGCCTATCTCGGACTTTCGACGGGGCTTGTCGTGCACGATATGTCGCCCGCGGACAAGCAGGCGGCTTATGCGGCGGACATCACCTACGGAACCAACAACGAGTACGGCTTTGATTACCTCCGCGACAATATGGTCGTCTACCGCGAGAACATGGTGCAGCGCGGTCACGCGTTTGCCATCGTGGACGAGGTGGACTCCATCCTCATCGACGAGGCGCGTACCCCGCTGATCATTTCCGGTGCGGGCGAGGAATCAAGCGATATGTACCGGAGAGCGGACGATTTCGTGCGCGGACTCCGCAAGTTTGTTATCAAGGAGATCGACGCCAAGCAGGACAACGACCAGATCGACGCAGATTACATCATCGACGAAAAGGCGAAGAACGCGGTGCTGACCGCGTCGGGCGCCAAGAAGGCAGAAGCCTTCTTCGGTATCGAGAACTATTCCGATCCCGCAAACTCCGAGATCGCGCATTACGTCACCCAGGCGATCAAGGCGCACGGCTGCATGAAGCGCGACGAGGATTACGTCGTCAATGAAAAGGGCGTCATGATCGTCGATTCCTTCACGGGGCGTCTCATGCCCGGCAGACGGTATTCCGACGGTCTGCACCAGGCAATCGAAGCCAAGGAGGGCGTGGAGGTCCAGAAGGAGAACAAAACGCTCGCGACCATCACCTTCCAGAACTATTTCCGTATGTATAAGAAGCTGTCCGGTATGACCGGTACCGCGCTCACAGAGGAAATGGAATTCCGCGAAATTTACGGGCTGGACGTGGTGGAGGTCCCCACCAACAAGCCGATGATCCGGATCGACCACTCCGACGTGGTGTATCAGACCATGGAAGCAAAATACGCGGCGATTGTCGAGCAGGTCAGGGAATGTCACGAAAAGGGACAGCCGGTGCTGGTCGGCACCATTGCGATCGACAAGTCCGAGCAGCTTTCCGTCCGCCTGAAAAAGGCGGGAATCCCGCATACCGTCCTCAACGCGAAGTATCATGAAAAAGAAGCGGAGATTGTCGCGCAGGCGGGTAAATTCGGTGCCGTCACCATTTCCACCAACATGGCAGGACGTGGTACCGACATCATGCTCGGTGGCAACCCGGAATTTCTCGCAAAGACCGAAATGGCGAAAATGGAGATTCCGGAGGAGCTGATTGCGGCATCCACCGGAACCGCAGAGACCGACGACGAAGCGGTCCTGAATGCCCGCAAGACCTTCCGCGAGCTGTACGACAGATACCGCGCAGAGATCGCGCCGGAGGCGGAGAAGGTCAGAGCGGCGGGAGGACTCTTTATCCTCGGCACCGAACGCCACGAGAGCCGACGCATTGACAATCAGCTCCGCGGACGCGCCGGACGTCAGGGCGACCCCGGTGAATCAAGATTCTTCCTCTCCCTTGAGGATGACCTCATGCGCCTGTTCGGAAGCGACCGCCTCACCGGTATGATCGCGGCGCTCAAGTTGCCTGCTGACGTGCCGATCGACGCGCGCATCCTCTCCAACCAGATCGAAAGCGCACAGAAGCGCCTTGAGGACAACAACTTCAAGCGCAGAAAATACGTCCTGTCCTATGACGACGTGATGAATCAGCAGAGAAACGTCATTTACGGGCAGAGAAAAGAAGTGCTGGACGGCACCGACCCCTCGGCGGATATTCTCAAAATGGTGCATACCTCCATTGAGGAGGCGGTTGCCGCAAATACGGCGGATGAGGTTCCGGACAACTGGAATTTTGACGCGCTCCGTTCCCGTTACCTCGGCGTGCTGACGACCGAAGAGGATTTCCGCTACGAAACGCGCGAACTGGAAAAGCTCTCCCGCGAAGATCTGACGGATCTGCTCACGGAGCGTGCCGAAAAACTGCTTGCCGATAAGGCGGCGCTGTTCGGCGAGGAATCCTTCAAGGAAATCGAGCGTGCGATCCTGCTCCGCACCGTTGACCGCGCGTGGATGGAACACATTGACGCGATGGAAGACCTCAAGGGCAGTATCGGGCTTCAGTCCTATGCGCAGAGAGATCCCGTCACCGAGTACCGTATCCAGGGTGCGGATATGTTCGATTCCATGGTCGAGGACATCCGCGAGACGACCGTCCGTGGCGTTCTGACCGTCGTTCCGAGAGAAAAACCCGTGACCCGTGTGCAGGTGGCAAAGCCGCTTGGCGAAGGTTTTGAGGACGGCAAAATGAAGCCGAGGAAGGTCACCATCACGACCGTCCGCAAGCCGGCAACGGTCGGACGCAATGATCCCTGTCCCTGCGGCTCCGGCAAGAAGTACAAGAACTGCTGCATGAGAGCGGATCAGCAGGGAAAGTGATATGGGATTCGGTCTCTTGTTTTTCGGCGTTCTCATCGCCGAGGTGCCGTTTCTCGGCACGTGGTTTCCCACCTGCTTTCTCGGGTATCTTCTGATCCTTGCGGCGGTGGGAAAACTGCGGATGTACGAGAGCTCGTACCATTTCGCCTTCATTCCGCTTATCCCCCTGATCCTGTTTTCGGGGTTTCAGATCGGTGCGGCAATCTTCGGTGTGACAAAGCTCGGAGTGATCTACCCGGATGGAACGGCGGGAACGGTTCTGAACGCCGTATTTCAGGTCTTCCGGATGTTGCTCCGCGAGACGCTGTTCTTCGGAACGGCAAAGCTTGCCGCCTCCGTGAAATTGCCGAAACTCCGCCTCCGCGCGGTACAGAATATGGTCGCCTACGGAATCTGGTTTTTGTTTGCCGTGCTCCAATTGACCGGAATCTTCAAAGGGGTTCCCGGCTTTGACGCCGCGCTTATGACCGTATATCTGCTTGTGACCGTATTTGCGCTCGTGCTGTACGCTTCCTCGTATCGGCGGATCTGCCCGGAGGGGGAAGAGGATGCCCCGCGCCGCAAATCGCGCTTTGCATTTGTCAACCGTTTTTATGAAAAGCTCGACAAAAAAGAGGAGCAGGCGGCAAAGGAATCCGCGAGACTTTACCTCGACCATAAAATGCGAAAGAAAAAATGAGCGTGGGACGAGCGGACACGCCGGACGATTCACGGAATCCTCATGAAAAGAATCCCGGCAAACGGATCCGCATTACCCCCGAACAAAAGCAAAAAGACGGGCGGCATGCTTTGTCGCCCGTTCCGGTACCCGTCGGACACGGAACACTGAAAGGAGAGATGTGCATGGGCAAGGTCAAAAAGAATCTCGGAATCGGACAGATCCTGCTCTCTGCCGTTTTTCTGTTCAATCCGGAGGTCAGCGTCATTGATCCGCTCCCCGATTTCATCGGGTATCTGCTGCTTGCGGCAGGGCTGATGATGTTCGCAGATCTCAACGAAACGCTCGCCGCGGCGCGGAAGCTGTTTTTCATCCTTGCCGCTGTGTCAGGCGCGCAGTTTCTGTCTGTTTTTGTTCTGTTCGGGATCCGCGTCGCCATAGCACGGGAAATGGACTTCCTTCTGTTTCCGTTCTGCTTCGGTACGGTGTCGGTAATCCTTGCGATTCCGGCATTCAAATTTCTATTTGACGGACTCCTGTACCTCGGCACCCGCTACGACGGAACGGCAGTCTTCCGCGGAAACGACCGGGAATCGGCAAAGCCCCGCCGCTCCCGTTCCGCAACTGACCGCCTTCGCGTGCTTACATACGGATTTCTGATCGCCAAAACTGCAATGATGATCCTGCCGGAGTTTGCTGTGCTGTCAGCGTACGACAGAGATCTCGGTGCGGTCGACTGGTCGCGGTTTCTCCCCTTGTTCCGCATCGGTGCGATCCTTGTGATGCTCCCGGTCGGAATCGTCTGGCTCTGCCGGTATATCGGATATTTCCGGGCGGTCAGGGACGACAGGGAATTCATTGATATTCTGACGGAAAAGTACCGCTCCGAGGTCCTGCCGAAGGAGTCCGTGTTTGTTCTCCGGACGGTTTTCGGCGCATTTCTCCTGCTTGGGGGTGCGGCGGTATTCAGCATGGATTTTTACCTGAACCGGTATAATGTCCTGCCGGATTTCGTTGCCGGGATCTGTATCTTCCTCGCGGTTCTGCTTATGCGGAAATACCTTGCGAAGCCGAAGCTGCTGCTTGCCGGCAGCGCCGTGTATACAGTCGTGTCCGCTGCAGAGTGGATCCTCTACACGCTCTTTGTCCGCTCCAGCCACTACCGCGACATTTATGTGGATATCCGGCTGATGGCGCCCGACGCGGTGTCCGGGCATTATCTGACGTCGATTGTTTACGGCGTATCCGAAGTGCTGTTTCTCTGTCTCTTTGTGCTTCTTGTCATACGGCTTCTCGGTTTTGTCCGGAATTATACCTGCTTCCCGGTCAATCCGTCGCTCCATGATTCCGAAAAGAGACTCCTCGCCGAGCAAAAGCCTCTCCGTGTCGCGCTGTACGTGTCGGTGTTGCTTGCGGCGGCGATGGCGGCGCTTGCGGTATGCGAGAGAATATTTATTCCGTTTGCCATGGTCAAACGCTTTTCATTCGGTGAGCTTTTGCCGCTTCTTTCGTCCTTCGTGTCCATCGCGTGGATCGGGGAATTCTGTTCGACGCTTGTGACGATCCGCGCACAGGTGAAAAACAAATACTGGCTGGACTGACGCACGCTGTTTCATCTTTTCTGACGGAAAACTGAATACCGCCGTCCTTCCCGGTGCATACTTATGCTGAAATCCAAATCAGAAAGGAATTCAGAAAAATGCAGAACAATCAGAATCAGAACCAGCAGAATAACCGGAATCAGAATCAGAACAACCAGAATCAGCAGAACAACCAGAACCAAAACAACCAGAACCAGAACAACCAGAATAATCAGAATCAGCAGAACAATCAGAACCAGAACCGGAATCAGCAGAACAACCGCAACCAATTCTGATTTCCGGAAAACGATCCGCCCGCGGAACGGAGAACGGAGGGGATCCTGTGCCGGCAGCACGGATCTTTTCCGAACGCCCGTCCGTGGGCGTTTTTTCACAATATTGACATTGACATTCGGTTGGGGATATGGTAGGATAGTACATATATTTATGGTATTTTGTGAGGTTCCCGGTATGACGGGAACGGGTGCCGGTCCGTGTCCCGCATTACGCCGGAATACGAACCCGGAAAACAGACGGAGGACAGCTTTGCCAACAGAATTTGACGTGATTCCGGAGAAGGTGTGGGGAGAACTGGAACGTCGGGGCGTAACCCGCGGGGCAGTTCTTTTTGCCATGCACGCCGACCGGGATAAAAATGAAAACCGTGCGGAAAACTACCTGTTCCTTACAAGGGATCGGATTGCCGTCCTGGCTTTTGTCGATTCCGCCGAAAAGAGCCGGCGGACCTTTGGACGCAAATCACGGAAAGCTGAGAATGTATCCGGGAAGCCAAACGAGGCAGAAGTAACCGCAGCCGCCCTGCCGGAACAAGCGGAGTATGCCGAATATCCGACAAAGGGACTGAGCCGCTTTGTGGTGGAGGAGCGCACCTCCACCTCACGCCTCCTGGCGCTTGCGGCAGACGGCACCCCGATCCTGCTCACCTCCATGACTAATTTTTGCCGTTCCTCCGCGCATTTGTTTGAGCGGTACTCCAACCGCGTGCTTGCGGGAGAAACGGATATTCCCGTGTCACCGGATGATCTGCCCGGTGCAAATTGCTGCCCGAAATGCGGAATGCGTTACCCGGATGCCGGGCAGAAGATCTGCCCCAGGTGTATGCAGAAAAGTCATTCCATTTTCCGCATGGGCTTTTTCCTGAAAAAATACCGGCTTCAGCTTTTTGTCGCATTTCTGACGCTTTGTCTGTCCGTCGGCTTCAGCGTTCTGGGACCGTACTTTTCCTCCGGCTTCTTCTATGACAAGGTGCTGTCCCCGACCGGCGGATTTTTCGGGCAGCTCGGGCTGGTGCTCTTTCTTGTCATCGCCACCCGCGCGCTCATGTATCTGTCCATTATGCTCAATAACTTCGTAACCTCCCGCATCACCGTCAAAATGGTCTACGACCTCAGAAAGACCATATTCGGAGTGATTGAACGGCTGTCCCTGCGCTTTTTCATGGGACGTCATACCGGGGGGCTCATGAACCAGGTCAACGATGACGCCGACGCGATCTATGATTTTTATTGCAACACCCTGCCGTATTTTCTGATGTGCCTGGTACAGCTGATACTGGTCGCGACATTGCTGTTCGTCATGCAGCCGGTGATGGCGGCGCTTGCCTTTGTCATGATCCCGGTTTATGTGCTTCTGGTCGTTCTTCAGCACCGGCACAGCCGTCGTCTCCGCGCGGCGCAGTATAACCGGTCGGAGGAAATGACCTCACACCTGTCCGACGCACTGACCGGCGCGCGGGTTGTCAAAGCGTTTGCGAGAGAAGACCAGGAGCTGGCGCGCTTCGGGCGCAACAACAGACGCCTCGGCGAGAGCGAACGCAAGCTCGGAATGTTTCACAGTGTTTTGTCGCCGTTGGCAGCGACCGCTCTGCTGACCGGTAATATCGTTACACTCGGCTACGGGGGGTACCTGGTCATACGCGGGGAGCTTTCCTACGGACAGCTTCTGACCTTTTTGTCTTACGTGAACATCGCCTTTACACCGCTCAGCTTTTTCGTGGAATTCTTCCGGTACCGGGCGTACTACACAAACGCCGCCGCGAGATTGTTTGAGATCATGGATGCGCGTCCGGAGATTACCGAGAAGCCTGACGCCGTGCATCCGGAAATCCGCGGAGCGGTGGATTTTTCCCACGTGGATTTTTCCTATGACAAAAACCGCCGTGTCGTGGAGGACGTTTCCTTTTCGGTCCCCGCCGGCGGGACGCTCGGCATTGTCGGGCACAGCGGCGCGGGGAAGAGCACCATTGCCAACCTGCTTATGCGTCTGTATGAAACCGATGCGGGCGAGATCCGGATCGACGGGGTAAATGTCCGTGACCTTGCCTTTGACCGGCTTTACGGCAGTATCGCCATCGTGTCGCAGGAAACCTACATATTCGTCGGGAGCGTGCTGGATAATATCCGCTATGCACGCCCGGATGCGACAAAGGAAGAGGTCATTGCGGCGGCACGGGTCGCCGGTGCACATGATTTCATCATGCGGATGCCGGACGGCTACGAGACCCGCATCGGTCTTGGTAAAAAAGATCTTTCCGGTGGGGAAAAGCAACGCATTTCCATTGCACGTGCGATTCTGCGGAATCCGAAGATTCTGATCCTCGACGAGGCGACCGCGGCAATGGACACCGAGACCGAGCGACTGATTCAGGACGCGCTTGCCCGTCTGACCGAAGGAAAAACGACCATCATCATCGCGCACCGCCTCTCCACGCTCCGGGACGCTGACCAACTGATCGTCATTGAGTCCGGCAAGGTGGTGGAAAGAGGTACCCACGCGACACTTCTTGCAAAGACGGACGGCGTGTACCGCAAGCTGTATACGCTTCAGGAGGAAGCGCTCCGCAGTGCGGGAATCGCGGAATAAGGAGGGTTTGACATGAATGATACAAAGGCTCAGAGCGTCACACCGGAAAGCGGGATCCGGTCCTTCCGGGATGTGGCGGCGGAAAAATACCTTGGGACAAAGGACGTGACCTTTTCGTGTGAGAACGGTTTTCTGACCCTTGATACCGGTGAAAAAAAGTATCCGCGGGTGCTTCTGCGCCGCGCGTTTCCGTTTGAGCTGCCGGACGAATACATCACCGTGACGGACGGGGAAAACCATGAGATCGGCATGATCCGTGCACTGTCCGACCTTGATCCCGAGACGGCAAAACTGCTTTCGGCAGAGCTGACCCGCACCTACTATATGCAAACGGTGACAAGGATCCTTTCCATGAAGGAGCGCTTCGGTTTTTCATACTGGCGGGTCGAAACCGCTGACGGAGAAGCGGAGTTTACCCTGCAGGATACCTATCGCAGCATTCAGCACGTGACCCCGACCCACCTGATTTTCCAGGATGTCAGCGGCAACCGCTTTGAGGTCCCGGATACCGAAAAACTGGACCGCAGGAGCCACCGTAAGCTGGAATTGTATCTGTAAACCGGGATCATACGACTGTGGAAGAAGAGATCGGAGGTTCCTTTTGAAACAAACGATAAAAACGTCCGCCGACCTGCGGACGCTGAACGAAAAATATCGGGAAAAGTTCCGGAGCCTTTCCCATCCGGCAGTGCCGGAGCAAGAGGTATTGCTCCTTCTTGCGTTCAACCTGGACAGCAAGGTTCCCGGCAAACGGACAGACGGGCTCTGCGTGTTTACCGACAGCGAATGTCGCGTTTATACGGACGGAACCGAGACCGACCGCATTGCCTTCACGCACGGCGGCAGATGCCATATGGTCGCGGAAATCGGAAGCGTGTTCGCGGAATACATATCTCCGGACGGAGCGCCGCATCTGATCTGCCGGGCGGATAGCCGGCTGGCGAGGGAAATCGGTGCCGGAATGAAATTTTTGGACCGGGCTGTAGAGTTCGGGGAGCCGCTGACCGCTTCTGACGCGCCGCGTGTCACAGAGGAGGTCTGTCCCAAGTGTAAAAGCCCGTATCCGCCCGGGACCGTAACCTGTCCTTTTTGCGCGGGGAAAGGCAAAACGGTAAAGCGACTGCTCGGCATGGTCGGAAAATCAAAGTGGTATGTGTTTTTTGCAATCGTTTTCTTTTTTCTTATTTCCGCCGTCAGCCTGCTTGCGCCGTACCTCAACAAACAGCTCGTTGACGGATATGTGCAGGCGCCCGCCGGGACCGTCCGGGACCATGCATTTTTCCTCGGATTTGCGACGGTTCTCCTCACACTTGCCCTTGTGCAGGTGTTTCAGAAACTGTGTACCATGCTTCGCGGGTACTTCCTGGTGCGCGCCGGAAACGGCGTGATCGTGAGTCTGCGCCAAAGAGTATTTGAACAGATCGAGCGGATGTCGATCTCCCGGATCTCCAAAAGGACTTCGGGGGAACTGCTCAAGCGTGTCAAAAGCGATACGGCACTAATTCAGGAATTCCTGACCGGGCAATTGCCGAACGTGCTGGAACAGGCGTTTCTGTTTCTTGCCGTCGTGACGATCCTCTTTATCAAGGACTATCGTCTGACGCTTTTAGTGTTGCTTCCCGCGGTGCTTGTCATGTTTGCCTTCCGCCTGTTCTGGCGCTTCATGTCGGGCTTGTTCCGCCGGGCGTGGTCTCTCTACTCCCGGATGTCCACCGTTCTGCACGATATTTTTTCCGGCATCCGCGTTGTCAAGGCGTTCGGCATGGAGAAAAAGGAATCCGAACGGTACGACCGGGCAAGCCGGGACGTTGCCGCGAACGATTACCGGATCGAGCGCTTCTGGGCATTTTTCAACCCGCTCCTCAACTTTTGTCTGGGAGCAGGGGAATTTATCCTGCTTTATTATGTGGGCAACCGGATTCTTGCGGGCAGTATGACCGTAGGGGAAATGTCGCAGTTTTCCGCGTATGTCGCTCTCATTTACGGTCCGCTCAACCAGTTTGCAAACCTTCCCCGTCAGATCATGCGGGTGTCCACCTCGGTCAGTAAGGTGTTCGAGATTGTGGACGAGCAGCCGGAGCTGACCGACGCGGAGCAACCCAGGGATGTGAAGCTGGACGGTCAGATCGACATTGAAAATGTCTCCTTCGGTTATGACGAGGGCGGCGAGGTGCTCCGGAATATCACCCTGCACATCAAACCGGGTGAATTCATCGGTATTGTGGGACGCTCCGGCGTGGGGAAATCCACGCTCATCAACCTTATCATGCGGATGTATGATCCGGAATCCGGCAGGATCCTTGCTTCGGGGACGGACCTGAGGGAAATTTCCCAGCATTCGCTCCGTTCGCAGATCGGTGTCGTATTGCAGGAGACCTTCCTGTTCTCCGGTACGGTGTATGAAAACATCGCTTATGCCAAACCTGATGCGACGTCCGATGAAATCATTGCCGCCGCGCGGCTTGCGGGGGCACACGACTTCATCATGAAGCTGTCGGACGGCTATGATACAAAGATCGGCGAGCATGGCTATACGCTGTCCGGCGGTGAACGTCAGCGGGTGGCGATCACGAGGGCGCTGCTCCGTGACCCCAAGATCCTGATCCTCGACGAGGCAACCGCGTCGCTCGATACGGAGACCGAAAAGCAGATCCAGGAGGCGCTTCACCGGCTTTCCGAGAGCCGGACCACCATCGCCATCGCGCATCGGCTTTCCACGCTTCGCGGCGCGACCCGGCTGATCGTGCTGGACAGCGGCAGAATCGCGGAAATGGGAACGCATGACGAGCTGATCGAAAAGCATGGAATCTATTACGGACTTGTCATGGCGCAGAGGGAAATGTCGCGTATGGCAAAGCCCGAGGCGGGAGCAACCGGTCCGGAACCGACTGCCGCCGTGGCGGAATAACCGGAAGCTACTGTGCCCAGTCCGGTGTCCGTTCCCGCTATACTGAAGAAAATTACGAAGAGCCCTTTCCCGCCGCGCTCCGGCGCGGCGGGAAAGGGCTCTTTATTTTTTGTTCCGTTTATTCGCTTCTGAGCGCGACCACGGGGTCCTTCTTTGCCGCAAGTCTTGAGGGAATGAGACCCGCAATGAAGGTAAAGAACATACTGAGCAGGACGAGCACCACGCCGCCGACCCACGGAAGCGCGGCGTTGATCGTGCCGATGCCGGACAACGTATGGATCAGTGCGTTGATCGGCAGGCAGAGCACAAGCGTTACGAGAATTCCGATGGCGCCTGCGGTGAAGCCGATGAGCAGAGTCTCTGCGTTGAATACGCGGGAGATGTCGCGCTTGGAGGCGCCGATCGCGCGGAGCACGCCGATCTCCTTGGTGCGTTCGAGCACCGAGATATAAGTGATGATGCCGATCATGATCGAAGAGACGACAAGCGAAATGGAAACGAACGCAATCAGAACGCCGGAGACGGCGTTGAGAATGGTTGTGATGGAGGACATAAGAATTGCCACATAGTCGGTGTAGGTAATGACATTTTCCTCGTGTCCCGCGTCGGTCTGCTGCTTGTTGTAGGCATCCTTGACCGCTACGATCTTTTCCTTGGAGGCAAAGTCAATCGGGTAAATGGTGATGGAGCTGGGCGAATCCTTGTCACAGACGCCGAGATCGGAAAGCACCTCTTCATAGGTACGGGAGGATACGGTTTCCTTCAGAACATACGCGTCATAGTATGCGGTTCTGTCCGCTTCGGTACTGCCTGCAAGAAGTTCGTCCAGCGCGGCGGCGAGCTTTGCGTTCTTCTGTTCGTCACTCTGGAGCGCGGCACCGTACTTTTCGTACATTAGAGTTGCCTGTTCTCCGGCAAGCCGATCCACAAGCCGATCCAATTCCTCGTCATTCAGACTGTTCAGATATTCGGTGATCGTTTCGGCGGGGAGGGCAGTGGAGGAGGTGTAAACCGTGAGAGCGAAATACTTTTTCGAAAGACGTGTGGTCAGCTGTGCAGTGATCTGCTGCTTGTAAGGTGCAAGCTCTTCCGCGGTCGGCGTATTGACGATCGGGTCGATCTTCAGTGCGGTCTGGGCCTTTGCATAGTAGCTTGCAAGATAGGTCTTGACGGTCTTGGTCACCATGGCGATCAGCTCGTCCTTGGTGTACCCGGAAAGCGTTTTGCGGATGACGTCCTCGCTGTACCCGAGCTGTCCTGCAAACTGTGTGGCGATGATGTCCACCAGCTCCTCCGCGGAGCAGGATTCGTAATCCGAAAGTAATTTGTCGATCTGTTCGTCAAGATAGGCATCGGTCGGGGTCGTTACGATGGAGGTGTAGAGCTGTGCCTTCTTCTCGTCACTGAGACCGGAAACGTAATCAAGAAATGCCTGCGCTTTTTCTTCGTCGGTCAGTTCGTTATCCTCGCCGATCTCGAAGGGCAGACCCGTGATGACGTTGCGGTTTTTGTTTTCGGGCAGCTTCTGCGCGATGACGACGGGGCTTTCCTCGGTTTTTTTCATGATGTATTCGGTCAGCTCGTTCGTGTAGCAGATGTACCCGGAAAGGGAAGTGGCGGTCGCATCGGGGTTCGGCTTGACGATACCGCTTACGCGGAGCTGAAGTCCTTTGTTGAGCAGGGCGTTCATCAGTGCTTCGTTTTCGCTGATGTCCACATACAGCCCGGTGGTTTCGTCATACTGATAGACATCCGCCGCGGTGATGAGCCGGAAGGTGATTCCGAGCACGTCCTCATAGGTCCAGCGGCTGGTCTTGATCTCGATTTCCTTGCCGGACAGGGCGGCGTAGAACGCGTCGGACAGCGCTTCGCCGTCGGTCAACCCAAGCGTGTAGAGCACAAGGTCGGGCAGCTCGTTGTTCTTGCCCAGAACGACAACGACTTCTTCCTTGGAGGTCGGCCATGAGCCGGCGACCAGATCATACTGGTTTTTCACCATTTCGTTGATCCCCTTGCCGCTTTTTTCGGGGATCAGCTCCTCCCACACCTTGAGCATGGACATGGAGGAGGACATGGAGGATACCATGGAAAAATACGAGGAGGACAGGGAATCCTCGCCTGCCATATCGTTGAACAATCCCATGATGTCGGACTTGACGAACTTTCCGTTCGGGTCCTTCACATAGGCGTTGACGCTGACATCATAGCCGTACTGAATGGCGTTGACATAGTCCGAGATGTCGCCCTCGGCACTCTCCAGATGTTCCTTGAACAGCGCAAGGTTGTTTTTTTGCACCTTGGGCACGAAAAAGGAATTCATGAGTTGATACATCACGGGACTGGAATACACCGCGTCGTTTTCGTGCGGTTCGGAGTTCTCCGGCTTCTGTCCCATCATGGAAGAGATCATGGAGGACATATCGCTCTGCTCGGCATTGATGAGGATCGGATAGGAGGAGAGCGTGTCCTCCTGAATGATGCCGATATAATTGTTGATGCCGTTCGAGAGCGACAGAATAAGGGCAATGCCGATGATGCCGATGCTGCCGGCAAAAGCGGTGAGGAAGGTGCGCCCCTTCTTGGTCATCAGGTTGTTGAGCGAAAGCGAGAACGCCGTAAAGAAGGACATAGAGGAACGCTTCTTGCGCCCCTTGCTGACGACCGTGTCAGGGCTTTCCGCCGCTTTTTTTGCGCTTGCTTCCAGTTCTGCACGCTCCTCCTCTTCCGAAAAAGGCATACTGTCTCCGACCACTTCGCCGTCGTGCAGGCGGATGATACGGGAAGAATACCTCTCGGCAAGCTCCGGATTGTGTGTGACCATGATGACGAGCCGGTCGCGGGAAACTTCCTTGAGAATCTCCATGACCTGAATACTGGTCTGGGAGTCCAGCGCGCCGGTCGGTTCATCTGCGAGCAGGATCTCCGGGTTGTTGACCAGCGCGCGCGCAATGGCAACACGCTGCATCTGACCGCCGGACATCTGATTGGGCTTCTTGTGAAGCTGATCGCCGAGTCCCACGCGCTCCAGCGCGGCGGCGGCACGTTTCCTGCGCTCCGATTTGGATACGCCGGACAGCGTCAGCGCAAGCTCGACGTTGGAAAGCACCGTCTGGTGGGGGATGAGGTTGTAGCTCTGGAACACAAAGCCGATGGAATGGTTACGGTAGGTGTCCCAATCGCGTGCAGTATAGCTTTTGGTGGATTTCCCGGCGATCTCCAGGTCGCCCGTCGTGTACTGATCCAACCCGCCGATGATGTTGAGCAGGGTGGTTTTTCCGCAACCGGACGCGCCGAGGACAGAGACGAATTCGTTTTTGCGGAAACGCAGATCAATGCCTTTCAGCGCATGTACGATCGTATCGCCGGACCGGTAATCCTTTCTGATGTGTTTGAGGGAAAGCATAGGATCCTCCTCTGTTGGAACGATACCTTATTTTACACAGGAGATATAAACTGTTTGTGAAGCGGGGAAGGACCGAGGGTGATGTTACAAAAGAAATTACATTCAGTCACAGACTTTATTTTTCAAACTGACTGTTATAAAGCACCGAATAGAACCCGCCCTTTTCGAGAAGCTCCTTGTGGGAACCCTGTTCGATGACGTTGCCGTCCTTCATGACGAGAATGACGTCCGCGTCTTCAATGGTGGAGAGCCGGTGCGCGACGATGAAGGAGGTCCGTCCCGCCATCATGGAGGCAAACGCCTTCTGAATCTTTTGCTCGGTACGCGTGTCGATGGAGGAGGTCGCCTCGTCGAGAATAAGCATGGGCGGCAGGCAGAGCATGACGCGGGCGATGCAGAGAAGCTGTTTCTGCCCCTGCGACAGGCTTCCGCCGTCCTCGCCGATCACCGTGTCATATCCGTCCGGAAGCCGGCGGATGAAGCTGTCGGCGTGCGCGGCTTTGGCGGCGGTAACCATTTCCTCGTCGGTCGCGTCGGGCTTGCCGAAGCAGATGTTCTCCCGGATGGTTCCCGCGCGGAGCCAGGTCTCCTGGAGCACCATGCCGAAGGAAGAACGTACAAAGGAGCGGGGAAGTTCACGCGTATTGTTACCGTCCACGCAGATGGTGCCGGAATCCGGATCATAGAACCGCATGAGCAGGTTGATGACCGTCGTCTTGCCGCAGCCGGTCGGACCGACGATGGCGGCGCGTTCGCCGGGATGCAGATGCAGATTGAAATTTTCAATCAGCTTTTTCTGCTTGTCATAGGAGAAGCAGACATTCTCAAGCGTGATTTCTCCCCGGACCTCGGGAGCGGGCGAGGGAAGCGCCGGGTCGGGGGACTCGGACGGCGTGTCGATGAGCTCGAACAGACGTCCCGCGCAGGCAAGCGCGTTCTGCAGTTCGGTGATGACGCCGGAGATCTCGTTGAACGGCTTGGTATACTGGTTGGCATAGGTGAGGAAACAGGAAAGCTCGCCCACCGTGATTGCCGCCGCACCGCCGCCGACGCACATCATGGCGCCGGCAAAGGCAACGCCCGTGTACACAAGGCTGTTGACAAACCGCGTGGACGGGTTGGTGAGGGAGGAGAAGAACAGTGCCTTGAGCGAAATCTTCTGGAGCCGGTTGTTGACCTCGTCAAAGGTTTCCTGGCTCTCGTCCTCCTGCCCGAACGCAAGCACGGTCTTGTGCCCTGCAATCATTTCGTCCGAATATGCGGTCTGCTCCGCGCGGGTCTCGGACTGTGCGCGGAAGAGCGAATAGGTCTTCTTGGCAATGAAAGAAGCGACAAACAACGAGAGCGGCGTGACGACCACGACGACCGCGGTGATTGCGGGGTTGATGGTCAGCATGAAGACAATGGTGCCGACAATGGTCAGAACGCCGGTGAAGAACTGGGTAAAGCCCATGAGCAGACCGTCGGTGAACTGATCGACGTCGGAGATCACGCGGCTGACGGTCTCGCCGGTCGGATGCGCGTCCAGATAGGAGATGGGGAGCGCCTGGATCTTGTCAAACGCGTCCGAGCGGAGCTGACGCACCACGCCGTAGGTCATGCGGTTGTTGCAGACATTCATGAGCCACTGGGAGAGCGCGGTGCCGAGAATCATGATGACAGAACGGATCAGCAGCGGGGAAATCTTGTCGAATTCCCGCGCGGTAATGAGGTCGATGATATCACCGATGACGAGCGGCAGCCAGAGCGTAAGCAGTACCGTGACGGCGGCGAAAACGAGGGAAAGAATGAGAAGCGGCGTTTCGTGCTTCAGATAACGGAGCACTTTGCGGAAAACGCCTTTTTGCGTTGCTTTGCGTTTCATGCGCGCACCCCCCCTTCCTTCTTATACTGGGAGTTGTGGATTTCTTCATAGACCGGGCAGTCGCGGAGCAATTCATCATGGGTGCCCGCTCCGACGGTCCTGCCGTCGTCCAGCACCAGAATGTGGTCCGCACTGCGGATGGAGGAGGTGCGCTGGGAAATGATGAAGACGGTGGGGGAATAATCGAGCGAGCGGAGCGATTTGCGGAGCTTTGCGTCGGTGGCAAAGTCCAGTGCCGACGCGCTGTCATCAAGAATCAGGATTTCGGGACGGCGTACCAGTGCGCGCGCAATGGTGAGGCGCTGACGCTGACCGCCGGAGAAGTTGCGTCCGTTTTGCTCCACGGGGGCGTCCAGCCCGCCGGGCTTGGCTTCGACAAATTCCTTCGCCTGCGCCGTGTCCAGCGCCGCCCATAGTTCTTCGTCGGTCGCTTTGTCATTGCCCCAGAGCAGGTTGGAACGGATGGTTCCCTTGAAGAGCACCGCCTTCTGCGGGACCACGCCGATCTTTTGACGGAGCGTTTCGGTGTCATAGGTACGGACATCCTGCCCGTCCACATAAACGTGACCTCGTGTCACGTCGTAGAAACGGGGAATCAGGTTGACCAGCGTGGTCTTGCCGGAACCGGTGCCGCCGATGATACCGACGGTATCGCCGGGGCGGGCGGTGAGTTCAATGTCCGAAAGCGATTCCTCTGCCGCGCCGCCGTAGGCGATGGACGCATGGGCAAAACGGACACGCGCCCCGCTTTTGTCAACGTTCTCACCCTCCGGAGGCAGGGTTTCCATGCCGACCGGCAGGTCCAGCACCGAGGAGATGCGGGAACCGCAGGCGGCAGCCTTGGTGACCGTAAAGATGGTATTCGCCAGCTTGATGAGCTCGACGAGAATCTGCCCCATGTAGTTGTAAAGCGCGAGCACGTCGCCGTCGGTCAGCCCCGTGCCGTTCGCAATTTCAAGGGAGCAGACCTGCATGAGCACGACCACACCGAGGTTGAGGATGGCGTAGGTCAGGGGATTCATGAGTGCGGAGATCTTGCCAACGAAATTCTGCATTCCGGTATTGGCTTCGTTTGCACGGCGGAATGCCT
Source organism: uncultured Eubacteriales bacterium (assembly GCA_934796165.1). Taxonomy (GTDB): domain Bacteria; phylum Bacillota; class Clostridia; order Oscillospirales; family CAG-272; genus CAKVOU01. Next base: position 213,200 of record CAKVOU010000001.1, read on the forward strand.
CGGTTTCCTCTTTTTCCTTATTGAACGCGCGGACAACGCGGACACCGTTGAGGTTTTCGCGGGTCACGCCGGTCACACGGTCAAGAAGCGATTGTACCTTGCGGTAGAGCGGGATGGTGCCGAGCATGATGCCGAACACCACGACGGCAAGCACCGGGATGGTCACGGCAAACACGGTTCCCGCGCGGGTGTTGATGAGGAACGCCGCAATCATGGAACCGAACACGATGATGGGGGAACGGAGGAACAGGCGGAGCACCATGTTCACGCCGTTCTGAAGCTGGTTGATATCGCTTGACATCCGCGTGATGAGCGTGGAGGTGCCGATGCGGTCGGTTTCGGAGTAGGACAGCTTCTGGATATGCGAAAACAGGGCGGAACGAAGCCCCGTCGCAAATCCGACCGCCGCCTTGGCGGCGAAGTACTGCGCAATAACGGCGCAGATGAGCCCCAGTACGCCGAATCCGACCATCAGCAGACTGAGCTGCCAGATCAGCGCCTTGTTGCCTTTGCCGATACCGTCATTGACGATGAATCGGATGACAATCGGCACGAGCAGATCAAACACCGCTTCCAGCAGCTTGAAGAAGGGGGCAAGAAAGGATTCTTTTTTGTAATCCTTCAGAAAACGAAAGAGCTTTTTCATAAAGCGAAAGTACCCTCCGGTGAATACAGGATCGGTTTATTATACCACAAATTCCCCGGAAGTTCACGTTTTTCGGGAAAAAGTAACGATTTTCCGGGAATTGTTGCAAAATGACAACAGATGTGGTACAATACTGACATAAGAAAGACGGGGCAGGAACGGTTGCGGAACAGAACCGCGGCAGGGGGGTTGACCGGTTGCCGGGGCGGAACCTTGTTCTTCGTTTCGGTTACATTATTATATGTGCGGCAGTACCGTAAGCAATCATCGTTAGAATACGAAACCGCCGGCGGAAAGGACAGAATTTTGCGTAAGATCGGAATGAACCTCGGTGCCTATCCGGAAATGGACCGCAAAGAGGATATCGCATATCTCAAATGGGCGGGCTTTGACGCGACCTTTGTTTATTATTTTCACCGCGAGGACGCAAAGCTGATCCGTCAGACGGCGGAATGGCTCGATCGTGCCGGGATTACGCTCGACACCATTCACGCGCCGTTCTGGGGCGTCAACGGACTGTGGCGCGACGGGGAAGAGGCGGAGAAATATTTTGCCGAATTGCAGGACAGCATCCTGCTGGCATCGGAATGCCGCGTGCCCACGGTCGTTATGCACTTAAGTTCCGGCGATCACCCGCCGTACCTCAATGAAAAGGGATTTTCACGGATTGATCTGCTCGTGCAGTCGGCACGGGACAAAGGCATCCGCGTCGCCTTTGAGAATCAGCGCAAGATCGCCAATCTTGCTTATGTCATGGAGCGCTATGAGAATGACCCGGCGGTCGGCTTCTGCTGGGATGTTGGACATGAGAAGTGCCTGTCCGGCGGATGGGAGTATATGCCCATGTTCGGAGACCGCCTTGCCGCGCTTCACATCCACGACAATCCCTGCCGTCACAACGAGGATCTGCATATGATCCCCGGCGACGGAAAAATAGATTACCGCCGCATGGCGGAACTGATTCGGGAATCCGGGTATACGGGGACCCTCATGCTGGAGCTGATGGAAAAGCCGAGCGGAAAATACGACGGGCTTACCCCGGAGGAATATTATTCCCGTGCCTACGCCGCCGCGGTTCGCCTGTGGACGCTGACCGACGGGGAAAGGGAATCCGGGGGACCCTCTCCGGATCTGCCGGAAACATAATAAGGATAAGCGCACAGCGGCTTGCCGCTGTGCGCTTTCTTTGGTACCCGGAAATGTGCCCGGGTCCACCGGTCGTCGTATGTTTTGCCGTCGTTTTTTTGTGCCGGGGAACCGTGTTGCGTTGTCGTTGCTTTTAGTGCGGATGCCCCCGTGCGCTTTTTCTGTTGTTGCGCGTCCCTCGTTTCATCGTTTGCTTTTTTTGCTTTGCTGATTGCCTTGTAAACCCTTGTCAGCAGATTCCCGACGGTTCCATGGCATCGCGCAGTTTTTCGAGCGCCGCCTTTTCGATCCGGCTGACATAGGAACGCGAAATACCGAGCCGCGTCGCAACCTCTCGTTGGGTTTCCGCGCGAAGCCCGTGCAGACCGTACCGGAGCAGAATGATCTGCCGCTCCCGTTCCGTAAGGAGGGAATCCACCAGCCGTAGCATTTTGGCTGTCTGCATTTTTGCGTCCAGATCCTCCGCCAGATTGTCCTCGGTACTGATGACGTCCATATAGGTCAGGGGATTGCCGTCGCGGTCCACGTCGATCGTCTCGTTGATCGATACCTCCTGCGACAGTTTCTTCCCGGCACGGAAGTGCATGAGAATTTCGTTCTGGATACATTTTGCGCCATAGGTGGCAAAATGCGCGCCGTTTTCGATGCGGAAGGTATCCACCGCCTTGACCAGTCCGATGGTGCCGATGGAAATGAGGTCCTCCGGATTCCTGCCGGAGGAATAGTACTTGCGGACAATGTGGGAGACCAGCCGCAGATTGTGCAGGATCAGCTTCTGGCGGGCATCCTTGTCCCCGTTTCCCGCTCGGATGAAATATTCCCGTTCCTCGCTCCGGGAAAGAGGCGGCGGAAAATTCTGCGGCGTTCCGATGCCGAGCGTGATGTGAAGCAGCTTTGTGATGACAGACAGCAAATAGGACAGCATATGATCCCTCCGTTTCTTTTGCCATTATATGCGCAGGTACGGATTTACTTGACAATGCCGCCCCCTTTGTGGTATACTGTCAGCAGATATTTTTGCGTCTGTCAGGATAGGCAGGCGCAGTTTTTCGGAGGATCTGATGGAATGAAGCTCAATCGGAAAACAGTGTTTGATTACGTGATCGTCGTGGTCGGAAATATTCTGTATGCGCTCGCTGTGGTTCTGTTTCTGGAGCCGAGCGGACTGATCACGGGAGGCGCGACGGGCGTTGCGCTGTTCTTCAACCGCTGGATCGGGGTCCCGGTTTCATGGGTGCTGTTCGGCATCAACGTCGTCATGTTCATCATCGGTTTTATCTTCCTTGGCAAACGGTTTGCTCTTCAGACGGGAATCAGCACCTTTCTGATTCCGGTCGCTGTCAATGTGTTTGAACGTCTGTTTTCCGGCTTTGTTCTGACGGATGATATTTTCCTTTGTACGCTGTTCGGCGGACTTGGCATCGGTATCTCCGTCGGTATGGTCATCCGTGTCGGGGCATCCACAGGCGGTCTCGATATTCCTTCGATCCTGCTTCAGAAATACTGCCGGGTCCCGGTGGCGTGGGGTATGTGGGCGATTGATATTCTGGTGCTTTTACTTCAGGCGATCTTCTGCGAACGCAAATGCCTGCTTTACGGGATTGTGATGGTTGTGATCTATTCCGTCGTGCTTGACAAGGTCATGACCATCGGCAACAGCCGCGTGGAGGTGAAGATTATCAGTGAGAAATGTCAGGACATTGCCGACGTGATCCGCAAACGTCTTGACCGCGGGGTGACCTTCCTGGAAGCGCGGACAGGGTATCTCCAGCGTGAGACGGAGATGGTATTCAGTGTGGTTTCCGCAAGAGAACTTGCCAAGCTTGAAAAAATGATTCTGCAGATTGACCCGAGCGCGTTTCTGATCGTCAGCCGTGTTTCCGATGTCAGCGGACGCGGGTTTTCCAAGGAAAAGAAATATCTTTGATTTCGGTGCGGAAGCGGGAATCCGCGGAGATACCGAGGAAGGGAAGATACGATGAATATTGCTATCGTTACGGGAGCCTCTTCCGGAATGGGAAGGGAATTTGTAAAACAGCTGGACCGGGACGAGGTCTTTGATGAGATCTGGGTGATTGCCCGCCGCCGCGACAGGCTGGAAGCGTTGGCAGATACCACGCGTGCAAAAATCCGTCCGGTACCGCTGGATCTTGCGGACGCTTCTTGCATGGAAACATATGCGGCGCTTCTGGAAAAAGAAAAGCCGGATGTCCGCGTCCTCGTCTGCGCGAGCGGGTACGGCAGATTCGGTGCCGTCACGGATATTCCTCTCCCGGTACAGACCGGCATGATCGACCTCAATGTCAGGGCACTGACGGAGATGACCTACCTGACGCTTCCGTATATGAAGTCCGGCGCGCGTATTTTCGAGCTTGGCTCCCTGTCTGCGTTCCAGCCGGTCCCTTATATCTGCGTGTACGGCGCAACCAAGGCGTATGTGCTCAGCTTTTCCCGTGCGCTCGGCGTGGAGCTTGCTCCCCGCGGGATCCGCGTGATGGCTGTTTGCCCCGGTTGGGTGAAGACCGAGTTTTTCGACCGCGCGGTGACGGATAACACCATTACTTATTATAATCGCTATTATACCGCCGAAGAGGTAGTGACACGAGCCGTGCGCGACATGAAAAAAGGAAAAGATGTCTCGGTCTGCGGAAGGCAGATCCGCTTTCAGGTGTTACTGACGAAGCTGCTTCCGCATAGACTGGTAATGAAGATCTGGTGCCGTCAGCAGAAAAAATAACCATAAATTATCGGAAATTTTTGGTTTTTTTGATGATTTTCACTTAATCGGACTTGAAAAGTTCATATTTGTATGGTAAGATGAAGGTGCCAGACGGGGAAAGCCCCGTAAATTTAATAAATGATGGAGGGAAAATCATGAAGAAGATTCTGGCATTGTGTCTTGCAATGCTCATGGTTCTCGGTTTGACAGCCGTTCTCGCTTCCTGTAACGGAGGTAAGACGGGGGAAACCGGAACCAAGGCGCAGGAGACACCGACCAAAGAATCCCAGACTGCGACAGAGTCCAAGCCTGAGGAATCCAAGACCGAAGCATCCTCGCCCGAGGAATCCAAGACCGAGGCTTCCACGCCGGAAGAATCCAAGACCGAGGCTTCCACGCCGGAAGAATCCAAGACCGAGGCTTCCACGCCCGAGGAATCCAAGACCGAGGCTTCTACGCCCGAGGAATCCAAGACTGAGGCTTCCACGCCCGAGGAATCCAAGACCGAGGCTTCCACGCCCGAGGAATCCAAGACCGAGGAATCCAAGACGGAGACGACCACGACCGATCCCGGTCCCGTTGATCCTGTTGATCCCGTGACCGGCAACTTCGACACGGTGCTTTCTCATCCCTGGTTCAATTACAACTTCGCTGACGGTAAGCAGTACGGCTTTACTGACGAAGACGGGTTGAGGGAGATGAGAGTCATCGATATGCACGCAGCAGGCCTTGACTGCGCAACGCTCAACGGCTGGACGCAGGTTTTCGTGTACTATATTCCTTCGAGAACGGCAAGCGGCAGTAAGTTTACCACGACGGATCTGCTGGCATTTGGCGCAATGCGCGGCGTGAACAACGGTTCCTATACCTTCGGTGCGAGATTCAGTGTCTCCGGCGGCAGAGGTCTGGAGCTCAGCAACGCGCTTTACCAGTCCAAAGACGCAGACAGAGATTCGGATAAGCTCAACTTTACCAATGAACTGTCGGAAAAGTATGTGATGTTTGTCCAGGTCTTCACTACCGAGAAGCAGTCGCTCTGGGCATCCGGAAAGAAGGTTTATTCCTGCGCGCCCGCTTATGCCGGTCAGGCAAGGATGGGTCTTGCTACAATGTCTCACAAGTATATGATCCTCAACGGTTCGGTTGCCGGCGGTACCCTTGATGAAAACGCAACCGATCAGTATAAAGTGTACGGCGTTCGTCTGATGTACGCGACCGGTTATGCATACGCAGCAGACGAAAAGGCAATCGCAACCTTCTTTGATTATTATAACAGAGGCGAAGATCTTCCTGAGCCGTCTGTCAAGCACGAGCTGTCCTTCGTTGATCCGGAGGTCTCGGTCAGCTTTGATGCGAAGGACGATTCTCCGTCCAACTGGGGAAATGTTCTCGCAAAGAAGTACTTCGAGTTTGACTTCTCCGCGGATGGCGGTCTGCGCGGCATCAAGTATATCGACCTGCAGAAGGGCACGAACGAAAACGGCGAGAGATACTGGCAGGGCAAGCTTGCCGGAACGACGCTGGTCGGTCTGTACAACATTCCTGATGTCAAGTATTCCAACAAGGACTTCATCGGTCTCATGCAGTATCATGACTATACCGACGGTGACTACGACGGTGCACTTCAGTACAACCTCGGTGAGGGCACTGTATCGTCGATCAACCCCGAAAACTTCATGAACAGCGTGAACTCCATTTCCAAGAAGTTCTATGTGACCGGTTGGACACTCTTTGTTCAGACTTATGACGGAACCACCATCAAGCTGTGGTGCAACGGCGAGCTTGTCTTCATCGGCGATGCAACCGGTACCCGTGTGCAGAAGTATATTCTGGGCGATGCTGGCGACGGCACTGAAAAGGACAGCTACCTGAAGAGGATGATCATCAACGGCTATGCTGCCCTGAGAACGCATGCCGACGATGCAATCGACCTTTACGACAAGTACACCATCAAGATGGACTATGCGGCAATGTACGCGCTCGGCGCAAACGACAATGCGGCAAAGGAAATCTACGACAAGTTTGCAGCTAAGTACGAGCTGAAAGCTCCCACGATCGAGCAGTAATTCCGGAAAACGGAGCTGCTTCGTTCCAACAAAAAGGGACCGGGCGATTTCGCCCGGTCCTGTTTTGCGTTGCCCGGGGGTGTCCGATTTACCGGGATGACAGCAACTCCCCGGCTGTACGGGGGCAGAAAGAAACGGGATAAAAATTTCCCCGGTTGTGTCGGGCAAACAGAAACGGGATAAAAATCCCCCCGGCTGTACGGGGGCAGACAGGCGCGGAACGAAAAAGCATTGGCTGTGGCACAATGTCGGTGCTTCCGGTTACAGAATAAAGCCGGCAGGGAAGACGAATGATGTTTTTGAAAAAATGTTGCAAATAGTTGACAACTGCATCTTTTGGGACTATAATGTAGTCGGCATCAAAATATCAAAAAACGGAGACTTTTATGAAACGATTCATTTTGGTCTTGTCGACAGTGGTATTGGCGCTGCTTTGTATGGGAGCATTGCTTTCCTGCACGAACGCCAAGGAACAGGAAACTCCGACGGAAGCGCATCGGCACAGCCTGGGCGATTGGACCACCGTCCGGGAGGCGACCTGCACCGAAGCGGGCGAAGAGCAACGCGTCTGTTCTGCCTGCGGAGAAAAAGAAACACGAAGCATTCCGGCGACCGGGCATCATTTTCAGGATGAAACGATCGTCCGGGAGGCGACCTGCACCGAAGCGGGCGAAGGGCAACGCGTCTGTTCTGCCTGCGGAGAAAAAGAAACACGAAGCATTCCGGCGACCGGGCACACTGAGGTGATCATCCCGGCGATCCCCGCCACCTGTACTGCCAGTGGCTTTACGGAGGGCAGGTATTGTTCCGTCTGCGGAGAACTGCTGGCTGTCCGGGAGCTTACTCTCCCCAAAGGTCACACCTTCAGTGACTGGACAACAGTCAAGGCGGCAACCTGCACGGAAATGGGAGAAGCCCGGCGTGTTTGCACTGCTTGCGGCGAGGAAGAAACGGAAGTAGTTCCGGCAACCGGACACGCCTTCGGGGAGTGGACCGATACCGGCGAGATGTTCTGTCCCACTGTAAAAATATGCAAGCGCGAATGTTCCGCCTGCGGCGAAACCGAATCCATGCTGTTCCGGGACGGTGTCGGCGAATATCTGAATGCGGAATTTCCGTATCTGGAGACCGGTGTTCAGCAGAATGACTACTCTCTTGTGAATAGCGGGAAATTCACGATCCTGTATCCGACGACCGAAGCACCGGAAAAACGGAACGAGGTTTACACCGAGGGCGGAGACTCGACGGGGAACCGGATCGACTATGCGATTTATTGCCGGAACAAGCTGGCAGAAGATTATTTCAATATCCGGTTTGAATTTGAACCGGCAAGCCATCTGGCGCACTGTAGTGAGGTCAACCAAAAGCTGCGTGCCGCTGCGGCTTCCGGTGACAACGCATATCAGCTTGCCGTTGCCAGCCATAGCGGGGATTACACGCCGCTTACAATGGAAAACGGGTACCTTCTGAATCTGAAGAATCTTCCGAATCTTGACCTGACCAAAGCATACTGGGCGCGGGGGATCAATGACAACGCCGAGATTTCCGGCGCGATATTCGGGGTGACCGGCAGCATTTCCACAAAGCTGTATGAGGAATTGTACGTTTGCTATTTCAACCAGTCTCTGCTCCGCGCAAGCGGGGTTGACCCTGCGATTTTCTATCAGGCAGTACAGAGCGGGGAATGGACCCTGGATCTTCTGATTGCCACGACGCAGACACTCTATGTTGACATCAATCAGAATGAAAAGTACGACGAGGAAGATTTCTACGGTTTTGGTATGCCGTTCTACGCTTCCGACGCTCTCTGGAGCGCCTGCGATATCAGTGCAGCTTCCACAAACAAATCCGGTGAACTGAAATTGAATATGGATCGAAGCAAACTCGGAGTCACATTGCGGAAAATGAATTCGTTCATCTGGAATGATAAGGGCGTAGTCGTTCTTGGGGAGGATGCCTACGGTTTTGACCCTTTCGGAAAGTTTGTTTATGAAAAGAGCGGCGCCGAAATGCTTGGGACAGGACATGTTCTGTTTACGTTTGACAGTCTGTCTCAGGCACTTGACGGAGCACTCAGGGACAGTGAAGATTACGGGATCCTGCCCTATCCGAAATACAACAAATCGCAATCCAAATACGGCACCGGAGTCGGCGATCATTACTCGGTTTACATGGTTCCGTATCCCGCAAAGAACATGGCGGACGAATGCGGCGCGGTGATGGAATATCTTGCATACACCGGCTATCATTGCGTTCTCCCGGTTCTTGCCGATGAGGCATTGTCCGAAAGCTCCCGGAATGATCCGGAAGCAGTCGGCGCACTCAGCGAAGTATTCGGAAATATCCGGATGGACGCCGGATGCGTTTTCGGAATCGGAACGCTTCAGATGATGCGAGTGATGTTGATGCGTAACTCCAATTCCATTGATGCCACGTATAACGAAATGCGAGTGGTATATTATAATGTATGTAACCGTATTACTAAGAACTATGCCAAATATGCATCCAATGACCGCTGATCCCGGACTCCTGTAATCGGGTCCGCCTGACATTTTATAAAAGGGTGTTGAAAAACTCAGAATGAGTTTTTCAACACCCTCATTTTTTGCTTCCGGTGCAAACGGACTTATGCGATCGGTATCCTTCGGTGTCAACTGCGTGGCAATGCTCTGATGAACAGACCTGAATCCGCATGGGGCGAGGACGAGACCGGTCACGCCCCGGAAGCGCCCGGCGTGTGCGGGAGCTCCGTATCGGTACAAACGTGATGCTGACAATGCGAAGAAAATCAGCAGAGAAAAGTTGCCGCGCCCGGGTAAAAACGCCCGGAAGGGGATATACTACTTTCGGAATTTCTGTCCGGCAGTATTCGGATGCGGTAACTTCCTTGGCTTTACGACCTGCCGCCGACGGAGGGCGGCGTTTTTTGTTTTCCCGATTGATGTGCGGGAAATGAAATGCCGGAAGTGAGAAGAAAGGGCTTTCCTTTTTGGGAAACAACGGTCGGAGGACACAATGCATAAGCTGACGGAAGATTACCGGGAGAATATCAAAAACGCGGATGCGGTTCTCCGTGTGGAAGAAAATTTTGATCTGCTCAAGAAAACGCTCCGGATCGGAGAGGATGAGATCACGCTGTATTACCTTGACGGTTTTATCAAGGACGCGGTGATGCAGAAGCTCATGCTCTATCTGGTATCCCTCAAGGGGACCGGGGACGACGCGCACCTCTTTATGGAGAGCCATCTGCCGTATGTGGAGACCGACGTATCGGAGGACCTGAATTTTCTTTTCCAGATGGTGCTTTCCGGTGCGGCAATCCTGTTCGGTTCCCGCTTCGGTGCCCGCGGGATCGTCATTGATGCACGGACTTACCCGGCGCGCGAGACGGCGGAACCGGAGGGAGACAAGGTCATGCGCGGGGCGCGGGACGGTTTTGTGGAAACGCTGCTCTTCAATACCGCGCTCATCCGGCGCCGTATCCGTGACCCGGAGCTGACCATGTGTTACCTGACGGTCGGGAAAAAGTCAAAGACCGACGTGGTGCTTTGCTATATGCACGGAACCGCGGACGAAAAATATGTGGCATATCTCAAAAAGAAACTGAAGGAAACCGAAACCGATTCGCTGACGCTCGGTCATGAATCACTTGCGGAATGTTTTATCAAACGGCACTGGTATAATCCGTTCCCAAAGATCCGGACGACCGAGCGCCCCGATGCCGCCGCGGCACAATTGTACGAGGGAAGTGTATTGATCCTCGTGGACAACACGCCGGAGGTCATGGTGCTCCCGACCGGCATTTTTGACTTTATGCAGGAGACCAACGATTTTTATTTTCCCCCGCTCACCGGCACGTATATCCGCGTGATCCGGTATCTGGTGTTCGGGCTGACCCTGTTCCTGACGCCGGTGTGGTATCTGATGATCAGATATCCCGCCGCCGTACCCGATTGGCTGGAGTTTGCTTTGCCGGAGAAGCCGGGGAAACTGCCGGTTCTGGTGCAGCTGCTTCTTGCGGAGTTCCTGATTGACGGACTCCGCATGGCATCGCTCAACACGCCGAATATGCTTTCCAACTCGCTTTCGGTGGTCGGCGGTCTGATCCTCGGAGATTTTGCGGTCAGCATCGGATGGCTGATTCCCGAGGTCATCCTGTATATGTCCTTTGTTGCCATCGCCAACTTCACACAAAGAAGCTACGAACTTGGTTACGCGTTCAAATTTCTTCGCATCGGGTTACTCGTCCTGACGGCGATCTTCGGGATCTGGGGGTTCGCCGGCGGTGTGGTCGGAATGTTGATCCTGCTCGTCACCAACCGCACGGTCAACGGCGGGCACAGCTATCTGTATCCGCTGATCCCGTTCAACGGACGGGCGCTTGCGTCGCTTTTGTTCCGCCTTCCCAAAAAAGACTGACTCCGCCTTACGCGGCGGGCGGACGTTCCGCTTGCCGCCTCGTGCGGGTGCCCCGCCGGCAGGCTCCGTTCCGGCTCCGCCGACCCTCCGCCGCCGGATCCCCGCAGTCGCGGCGGCGCGCTTTCTCCCTCGCTCCACATTTCACCCCGATTCCCGTAAACACGCGAAAAAAGCAACTTTGCCACCGTTATCTTTTCGCTTCTTCGGCGTTTGGGGGCACTTTTGCACATCTTGCCACACATCGCAAGTAAATATCCGAAAAGAGAGCAGATTTCACCGTTCCGTGGAGGAAAGGAGGGGATTCGCTCTCTTTTTGTGACGAAAGTCACGAAAAAAATCGTATATTTGTCAAAAAAATTTTGCATTTCCTCTTGCGTTTTCTGCTTCAGTAGTATATAATGGGTATACAAGTGGGTGAAAGTGGAGCCAAAAGGGTGAAAAGTGGTTGAAATTCGGCTTCAATTCCACTGTGAAATTGATAAAGAAGGGAGGACTCGAAATGCTGACTGGGGAGTACAGACACTCGCTGGATCCGAAAAACCGGATTTTCATCCCGGCGAAGCACCGCGAAGAATTAGGCGAAACCTTCATGATCGCGTGCAGCTTCCGGGAGAAGTGCCTGAAGGTCTACTCGCTGACGGGGTGGGGGGAATACATCGCGCCGATTGAGAAGCAAAACAGACAGTTGGCGGAAAGAGTCCTCCGTTTCCTGCATAGAACCGCGATCCAGGTAACCCCGGACAAGCAGGGAAGAGTCGTTCTCCCCGAGAACCTCACTTCCTATGCCGAAATCGACAAGGACCTTGTGGTCATCGGTTGCGGCGATCACGACGAAATCTGGAGCGATAAGCTCTATAACGAAATCGTCCTTAGCGAAAATGTGGAAGAGCTCAGCAAAGAGCTTGAGTTCTACGGACTCTGATATGACAGACGGAATCGTCTTTTCCCACCGTCCGGTCATGCCGGATGAGTGCATGGAAGGTCTTGCAATCAAGCCGGACGGCATTTACGTTGACGGAACTGCCGGCGGCGGAGGACACTCCTCCCTGATAGCTTCGCGCCTTGAGGGCGGACGCCTCATCTCCATCGACCAGGACGAAGCCGCGATCCGCGCGGTTTCGGAGCGCCTGAAGCCTTACGGCGACCGGGTAACGGTCGTCCGCAATAATTTCCGGAACCTCGGCACGGTCTGCCGGGATCTCGGAATCGGGCACATTGACGGCGTGCTCCTTGACCTCGGCGTTTCCTCCTACCAGCTGGATACGCCGGAAAGAGGATTCTCCTATCAGGCGGACGCGCCGCTGGATATGCGCATGGATGAAAGAAATCCCAAAAGCGCGTATACCGTGGTAAATGAATATTCCGAAGCGGAACTGAGGCGGATCCTTTTCGATTACGGCGAGGAACGCTTCGCTCCCCGCATCGCGTCCTTCATCGTGCGCGCGCGGGAAGAAAAACCGGTTGAAACGACCGGAGAACTGGTAGACATCATCAAGGCGGCGATCCCCGCTTCCGCAAGGGAAGGCGGACATCACCCCGCCAAACGAACCTTTCAGGCAATCCGCATCGAAGTCAATGCGGAGCTTGATGTAATCGCTCCCGCAATCACCGCGGCGATCGGACTTCTGAATCCCGGCGGGCGCATTGCGATCCTGACCTTCCACTCATTGGAAGACCGGATCGTCAAGCAAGCCTTCGCCACTGCGGCACAGGGCTGTATCTGCCCCAAGACCTTGCCGGTCTGCGTGTGCGGGAACAAGCCGAAAGTAAAGATCATCACGAAAAAGCCGATTCTTCCCGGCGAAGCGGAACTGGAAGAGAACCCGCGTTCCCGCAGCGCAAAACTCCGGGTGGCGGAAAAAATCTGAATCTGAGAGCCAAGGAGGTCGCCCCGGTGGATACGCGCGAGAAAAACGTACATACATCCGACGATCTCTGCGGAAAATATACGGGCAGAGGTCTTGCAAAACTGATCGTCCGCGATGCGGATGCCCAGAAGCAATCCGAAGCAGAAACGGCAAAAAACGCTCCCCATGCATATCGTTATTCCGATATGGATGACCGCGAAAAGAACCGCTTCCGCTCCGCAAGAGTGGACGGGGAGCGGCAAATGACTCCGGAAGACCTCATCCGGTACAGCCGCGTGTCGCACGGCGACGCGAAAACCGACAATACGGAAAATGAGGACAAGCTCACCCGCTGGGACGGAAACGGACTGGTTTCGGGCGAAGCGCAAAAGCAGAAACTGCTTCCGTTCTCCTTTTCAAAGAAAGGAAAGTCCGAGAAAAAGACGGGATCGGCGGAATCAACGGCGACCGCCCCCTCCCGTGTGGAGACCTTCCTTGTCAAATGGTTCCCGAAGGACGGGACTCAGTATGTTCACGACCCAAAGCGCCGCCGTTTCCCCTCCACTTATCTGGCGGCGCTTTTCGTAGTTATTATCAGCATGACGCTCCTTGTCGGAAGCGCGTTGATCCTCAATCGCGAGGAGAGAAGCGTGCTTGCGCTCGGCGAGGAGCTGAATGCCATGGAAAAGACGGAAGAAGCGCTGGAAGCGGACCTTTCCGTCAAAAACGACCTTTACGCGATCCGCAAAACCGCCATCGGCGAATACGGTATGGTGGACGGCTATTACGTTGACATGAAGTTCATCGCCATGAGCGGAGAAGAGCAGATCGTCGCGTATGAGGAAAAAGAGGAGAAAAAAATCGGACTTGCCGCGCTTCTCAGCGGCTTCTTCGGAGCAAATAACTGACATAGAAACAGTTTAACTCTCATAGAATAGGCGGGGAGCGGAAAACTCCGCCGGAACCCGCAGAACACGGCAGGGGGGTGAGAGCATGAAAGATGGCGGTATGATCCGCACCAATACGCTCCGGCGTTCGGCAGCGGTGATTCTTCTGGTCTTTCTGATTTTCTCCTCGCTCCTTGTGAAGATTTTCCTGCTCCAGACAGTGGATTACGAAAAGTATCAATCCAAGGTGCTCGGTCAGATGACGACGGAAACCTCCGTCAAAGCCGACCGCGGCGTAATTTACGACCGGAACGGAGCGGTGCTCGCGGGAAATGTGACCTCCTATCGCGTGTTTATCTCCCCGTCGGCAATTGCTTCGGCGGAGAAGGAAATGGACCCGACCGCGGGAGTCAGCATCAGCAAAAACATTGCAAAGCATCTGTCCTCACTCCTCGGGGTGAGCTACGAAAAGGTCCTCAAGCAGACCGAATACACCAAATACCTTGACCGTACCATCGCCCAGAACGTGGACGACGAAACGGCGGGGAAGGTGAGAAACTTCATTGCGGAGTTCGGGTACGACAACCTCGTGTTCCTGCAAGCCGCAAGCACCAGATATTATCCGTATTCCTCGCTTGCCTGCCACGTCCTCGGATTTACCGGAACGGACGGCGGAAGCCTTGGACTGGAGCTCAAGTACAACGAACTGCTTTCGGGCACCGACGGCAAGTACATCGTGGCGCGGGATGCGCAGGGCAACGAAATGCCCTTTGATTACGAAGAATATATCGAAGCGCAACGCGGAAACGACCTGATTACCACGCTTGATGTATACGTCCAGTCGGTGATTGAGGAGACGCTAAAAACCGTCTATACGGAAACCGGCTGCGTCCGCGCAAGCGGCATTGTGATGGATGTCCGGACGGGCGAAATTCTTGCACTTGCGAATTATCCCGACTTCGATCTCAACCATCCCGGCACGCTCAATGAGGAAATGAACACCAAGCTGGAATCCTCGGGACTGGACCCGGAAAGCCAGGAATACTACGACAAAAAAGTACAGCTCATGATGGAAATGTGGCGCAACGAAGCGGTCTCCGATTCCTACACGCCCGGTTCTACCTTCAAGATCATCACCGCTTCCATGGCGCTGGAGGAAAACCTCGTCAAGCTCTCGGACACCGTATACTGCGGCGGTTCGATGACCATTGCGGGAAAGAAGATCCATTGCCACAAGCTGACTGGACACGGCTCTCTCAACTTTGCGGAGGGCATTCAGCAGTCCTGCAACGTCTGGCTCATGTCACTCAGCCAACGCTTCGGACTGAATCAGAAAATTTTCTATAAGTATTACGGATCCTTCGGATACGCCGAAAAGACCGGCGTGGACCTCCCCGGGGAGGGCGGAAGCACCTTCTGGGATCTCGCGGATTTCAATAAATCCCCGCTGGATCTTCCGATTGCTTCCTTCGGTCAGAACTTCACCGTCACCGCCATTCAGCAGCTCACCGCAGTCGCGGCGGTTGCAAACGGCGGAAATTTGGTCACCCCGCACTTCCTCAAGGAAGTGAAGGACGGCGACGGCAACACGGTGAAAACCTATAAAACCGAGGTCAAGCGTCAGGTGGTCAGCCGGGACGTCTGCCGGACAATGGCGGACATTCTGGAAAAGGGCGTTTCCGGGAACGGCGGTGCGAAAAACGCATACGTCGCCGGGTACCGCATTGCCGCCAAGACGGGAACAGCGGAAAAGGAGCCCAAGAATCAGAACAAATACGTCTGCTCCTGCGTGGGCTTCGCCCCGGCGGACGATCCGAAATACGCGATCATCATCATCGCCGATGAACCCTCCCGCGCCGGCTACCAGTACGGCAGTACCGCGGCGGCGCCGTTCCTCGGTGACGCACTGGAACAGATTCTCCCGTACCTCGGCATTGAAGCGAGATACACGGAAGAGGAACAGGCAAAACTCCGTGTGACGATGCCCGGCTTTACCAACTGGTCGGTCTCGCTCGCAAAGGACTACGCCGAGAACCTCGGCATTGAAGTGGAGATCGTCGGAGACGGCTCTCATGTCACCTCCCAGAGCCCCGCAAAGGGCGTCAAGGTGGATAAGGGAAGCGCCAAAGTGATTCTTTACACCGGTGGCGAAAAGCCTGCCGAAACCGTCCGCGTGCCGGACGTCAGAGGGCTGACGGCAGTTGCCGCGACCCAGGCACTCATCAATGCGGGACTCAACGTCCGCATTACCGGAAACACCGGTGAAACGGTGTTTTCCCAATCCGTGGAGGCGGGAACTTTTGCGGTTCCCGGAACCTGCGTGACACTTGTGTTCGCGTCTCCGGACGGAGACGATGACCCGATCGATTGATTCCGATTTGCGCTGGCGGAAACGCCGGAGGATGTGAAAACAAACTATTTCCGGAGGTCAGCGTTATGAAAGAACTTTACTCCCTGTGCCGGGATGCCGGGATATTCTGTCCCGCCGGCATGGAACACCTGCCGATCAGCGGGATCGTCAGTGACAGCCGGAAGGTGACGCCGGATTGCCTGTTTGTTGCGATCCGCGGACTTCACAGGAACGGCGAAGACCATATCAAGGAAGCGCTTGACAAGGGCGCCTCGGCGGTTCTCTCCGAGAGAATTCCGCTTGCCGTTGCCGACCGCTGTATCGCAGTTCCGGATGCCCGCGCGGCGCTCGCCTGCCTGCTTGACGCATGGTACGGAATGCCGTCCGAGCACATGAAAATGATCGGCGTGACAGGAACCAACGGTAAAACGACCGTTGCCTGTATGCTCAACGCAATCCTCACGGGCGCGGGTCACCGCGTGGGACTCATCGGAACGCTCGGCGCTTTCGCGGACGGTGAACTGATTCCGCAGGAATGTGATAACGAGCTTGCCAACCTGACCACACCGGACCCGGCGGAGCTTTACAGGATCCTTTCTCTCATGGAAGAGAAGGGGTGCGAGTATGTGGTGATGGAAGCCTCCTCCCACTCGCTGGCGCTCGGGAAGGTCGCCCCGATCCGGTTTGATACCGCGATTTTTACAAATCTGACCCAGGAACATCTCGACTTCCATAAAACCATGGAAGGCTATCTTGAAGCCAAGGAGAAGCTGTTCCGTAACTGCCGGACGGCAATCGTCAACTGCGACGATCCTTACGCGAAAGAAATTCTTTCGGTCTGCCCGGGAAAAGTAATCACCTGCGGCGCATTCGGCGACTTCCGCGCGGAGCACGCAGACGTTTCCGACTTCCGCGGTGTCAGCTACACACTGAAGACCGCGACGGAAACAATGGATGTGCTTTGTCCCGTCCCCGGCTCCTTCATGGTGATGAATTCCCTGGAAGCGGTCGCTTGCGGCGAGGAGCTCGGAATTCCGCTGGACACCATCTGCAGTTCGCTTGCATCCTTCCGCAGTGTTCCGGGAAGAATGGAAAGTGTGCTTCCCGACAGCGCGGACGTGAAAGTGATTATTGACTACGCGCACACTCCGGATGCACTGGAAAAACTGCTTCGGACCGCGAGGGAAATGCGCGGAGAAAATACCGGCCGTCTGACCGTCCTGTTCGGCTGCGGCGGTGACAGAGACCCCGGAAAGAGACGGGAAATGGGCGCGATTGCGTCAAAACTTGCCGACTTCGTGATTGTCACTTCGGATAATAGCCGGAGCGAGGATCCGGTGGAGATCATCCGGCAGATACTCGGCGGGGTTGACAGAGAAAAAGAACACATAGCCATCACCTCAAGACGCGAGGCGATCCGGTACGCAGTGGAAAACGCAAGACCGGGCGACATGATCATCCTCGCAGGCAAGGGACACGAAACATACGAAATCGACCGTACCGGCAGGCATCCCTTCGATGAGAGAGCCGAGGTACAGAACGCATACAGAAACAGACACTGATCTGGGAAACGGAGCCGCTTATGAAGATCGACATCGGAAGCAGAAAAATGAATATGAGAACCGTAGCGTCCTACACGGGCGGCCGTCTGGTCGGCTCGGGAGAGCGCGCTTTCCGTTTTGCTGCGACCGATTCGAGAGAGGCGGACGCGGACACCATGTTCGTGGCGCTTCGCGGCGAGAGAACCGACGGCAACAGTTACATTGGCGCAATGCCGGGTGTCAGCTGCTTCCTTGCGGAAAGACTGCCCGACAATTTTGACGCACAGAACTCCTATGCGGTCGTCGTTCCGGATACCGGAAACGCACTGCTCACGCTCGGGGAAATGTACCGCAGACAGCTGAAGGATCTGCGTGTTTACGGCGTGACCGGCAGTGTCGGCAAGACGACGGAGAAGGAAATGCTGTCCGCCGTGCTTGCGGAAAAATACAAAAGCCTTTACAAGACCGACGGAAACCATAACAGCATCATCGGTCTTCCCATGACGCTCCTGTCGCTCTCCGAAAAGAACGATGCGGCTGTCCTGGAAATGGGTATGAGCGCGCGCGGAGAAATCTCCAGAATGTCGGTTGCCGCACGCCCCAATGTCGCAATCATCACCAACATCGGCACGTCGCACATGGAAATGCTCGGCTCCCGCGAGAACATCTGCCGTGCCAAGTGCGAGATCGCAGACGGTATGGCGGACGGGTCTCTGCTTCTTCTCAACGGCGATGAGCCTTTGCTCCGCGCCGCAATGCCGACCTTTGCAAACCTCCGCACCCTGACCTTTGGTTTCGGGGAAGGCAATGACTATATGGCAAGTAACATCCGCTTTACCGAAGACCGCACGTATTTTGACCTTGTTTCCGAGAATCAACAGATCGCAGATCTGTCGGTGTACGGCATCGGCAAGCATCTTGTCATGTCCGCTCTTGCGGCGGCTGCTGTTGCCCTCGAAGAGGGAATGGACGCGGAAGCGATCCGGAGAGGTCTCGCTTCTTACCGTTCGGTCAATATGCGCCAGCAGATTCTCACGGCAGGCAAGCTGACCGTTATTTCGGACTGCTACAACGCAAGCCCCGAATCCATGTCCGCGGCAGCAAGCGTGATGGGCGAACTCCGCAACATGACCGGCAAGGTCGCGGGCGCACTGCTCGGCGATATGCTGGAGCTCGGCGCGACCTCCGACGCGCTTCACGAGGAGACCGGTTACCGCATGGCAAAGAGCGGCGCCGTCTGCCTTTCCGCGATCGGTCAGTATGCCGATGCGTACCGCCGTGGCGCGATCCGCGGTGGCATGAAAGAAGAAAACATCCGCGTGTTTGCGTCGCGCGACGAATTTGCCGAAGCAACTGCGTTCCTCTGCGGGGTACTTCCGGAGAACGGGATCCTTCTGGTGAAGGGAAGCCGCGGAATGAGACTGGAACGCGCTGTGGAATATCTGTCCGAATCGGTAAGGGAGCACTGAGATGGGTGACATCAGTCTTTCGGAATTCCTGATCTGCACCGTAAGTGTATTTGCACTTACGGTGCTGTGTTCGGTCATCCTCATCCCGATCCTTCGTGCGCATAAGGTCGGGCAGACCATCAACGATTACGGTCCCCGCTGGCACGATCAGAAACAGGGAACCCCCATGATGGGCGGTCTCTGCTTTATTTTTCCTCTGCTTCTGACGACTGCGGGGTTATTCATCGCCGAAGCGGTTCGCGGTGGGAACACGGCGGAGCTGGTCCCGCTTGCCATGACGGTGTTTCTGGCTTCCGGCTGTGCGGCGGTCGGTTTTATCGACGACTACCGCAAGCTCATCAAAAAAGAGAACGAGGGTCTTCGCTCCTATCAGAAGATGCTTCTGCTTCTTCTTGTCGGCACGGTGTATCTCATCGTCATGGGAACGACGGGGAACCTCACCACCGTCGTTACACTTCCGTTTACGGGCGGTAAGACGTTTGACTTCGGCTGGGGCTTCTGGCCGCTTGCGCTTCTGTGCGTAGCCGGCATGACCAACAGTACCAATATCACCGACGGCGTGGACGGTCTTGCGTCCACCGTAACGCTGGTCATCGCCGCGTTCTTTACGGTTGCCGCGTTCCTGACCGGTGACCGCGACCTGTCGCTTGTCGGCGGCGCAATGATCGGCGCAATGGTCGGCTTTCTCATTTTCAACTTTCATCCCGCGAAGGTGTTTATGGGAGATACCGGCTCGCTCTTTCTCGGCGGTATCATCATGGGCGCGGGCTTTATGATCGGCAATCCCATTGCCATTCTCATCGCGTCGTTCTTCTTTGTTCTGGAAGCGGTCACGAGCGCGATTCAGATTATCGCGATCGACGTGTTTCACAAGAAGGTTTTCCCCATGGCACCGCTTCACCATACCCTTGAAATGAAGGGGTGGAGCGAGGTAAAGATCGTATCCGTCGCGGCTCTCGTGACCGCCGTTTTCTGTGCGGTCGCGTGGTTCGCATTGTAAGGACGTAAAACGAAAAACAGGTATCCTGAAAGGGGGCGGTCGGATGCAACCGGAAAAGCAACGGACGAAAAAATCACCCGAAGATTCCCCCAATCTGCCCGGAAACACCCCGGAGAAATCCGGAAACCCCGACCAAAGGAACGGGTTTTCGCTCGGCGGACGCGTGAAAAAATTCCGCCGGGAACTGGAAGTGAAGCGCGGGAAGCGTGACATTTTCTTTACCGAGCCGCTGACGAAAAGCGAGCCGGAAGAACCGGTCACCATGGTGCGCGGCGGGATAGACATTCCGTTTCTGCTCATCGTCTGCGCTCTGCTCGGTTACGGCGCCGTCATGGTGTACAGCGCCAGCTCGGTCTACGGCGAGCAGTACATGGATAACGCGAATTATTATATTCTCCGGCATCTCATGTTCATGCTGTTTGCCATCGGCATCAGCGTACCGTTCGTACTCCGCGCCAAGCCCTGGGTCTGGCGATTTCTCTCCATGCCCATCTACATCGGTGCGGTACTCCTGCTTCTTCTGGTGCTGGTCATCGGCAGGGAAGGCGGCGGCGCACAACGCTGGATCGCGATCGGTCCGCTCTCCATTCAGCCGTCCGAGATTGCCAAGCTGGCGGTCGTTCTGGTGCTTGCGGCATATCTTTCGGATCATGAAAAAGAGGTCAACTCGCGGCATAAGTTCGGCGGGAGTCTCAAGCACGGCGTGCTGATTCCGGGACTGATGCTCGGACTGATCTTAGCACTCGTACTTCTGGAAAAACATATTTCCGGACTTATGATCATCGGCATGATCGGCATTTCCATGATGTTCCTCGGCGGAACGCGGATGCGGTACATTGTCTTCATTGCTGGGGCGGTTGCCGCGGTCGGGTGTCTGCTTGTCCTCGTGTCCGATTACGCGCAGGACCGTGTCAACACGTGGCTTTACCTCGAGCAGGTGGACCCCTTGGGCAGTGCATGGCAGACGCTTCAGGGGCTTTACGCCATCGGCTCCGGAAATCTGTTCGGACTCGGGCTCGGTAACAGCCGACAGAAATACGGATACGTTTCCCAGCCGCAGAACGACTTTATCTTTACCATTGTCTGCGAGGAGCTTGGCTTTGTCGGCGCTCTCATCGTGGTGGTCCTGTTCGCCCTGCTTCTGTGGCGCGGCTTCAAGATCGCATCCAAAGCGCCAGACCGCTTTTCTTCACTCGTTGTGTATGGGCTTTGCATCAAGGTCGTGCTTCAGGCGGTTCTCAATATCGCCGTGGTGACCAACTCCATGCCGAACACCGGTATTTCGCTTCCGTTCTTCAGCTACGGAGGAACGGCGCTTGCTCTCCAGATTTTTGAAATGGCGATTGTTCTGTCCATTTCGAGATATTCCGCCGTCAAGCAGTAAGACGGCAACATTTCGCGAGAAACACGGGAAAGGATCTTTCTCCGGCGGATAGCGCAGGGCGAAAGAGTGACGATAACGATGAGAATTCTTCTGACCGGCGGCGGAACCGCAGGACATATCAACCCCGCCATTGCCATTGCGTCGATTGTCAAAGCCAACGAACCGGACTCGGAGATCGCGTTTGTCGGGACCGAAAAGGAAACGAGAAACGACGACCTGCTCCGTCTCGGTTATCCGATTTATACGGTCAAGGCAAGCGGGATTCAGCGGTCGCTGTCGCCCTCCAACATCAAGGCGCTTTATCGTGCGGTGTTCTCGCCGTATTACCCGTCCACAAGAAAGATTCTGCACGATTTCAAGCCCGACATCGTGGTCGGCACGGGCGGGTACGCCTGCTGGCCGATCCTCGTTGCCGCCGCAAGAGAGGGAATCCCGACGGCGGTTCACGAATCCAATGCACTCCCCGGCATGGCAGTCAGACGGCTTCAGAACTATGTTGACCGTGTGTTCATCAACTTTGCCGAAACCGCGGATCTGCTCAAGGTGAAGAACAAGACCATGCAGGTCGGTAACCCGCTCCGGGATCATTTCGGAGACGTGGGACGCGAGGATGCAAAGGAGAAACTCGGGATCAGGGAATCTCTTCTTGTGATCTCCTTTGGCGGAAGCCTCGGCGCGCAGTATCTGACCGACGCTGTGCTTGACCTGATGAAGAATTACACGGGAAAGCACCCGGAGATCCGGCACATTCATGCGACCGGCAAGACCCATTACGACGAGATCCTCAAAATCTATCGCGGGATGGGGCTTGACCGTAAAAAGAACCTGGAGCTCCGACCTTACATTGACGATATGCCGTATTACATGGCGGCGTCGGATGTGGTCATCTGCCGTGCGGGAGCCATGACGACCTCGGAGCTTGCCCTGACCGGACGTGCGGCAGTCATGGTGCCGTCTCCGTATGTTGCGGAGAACCACCAGTACCGCAATGCCAAGGCGCTCAGCGATAAGGGCGCGGTCACGCTGGTGCAGGAATCCGAGCTGTCGTCCGGAAAGCTGATCCCCGAAACGGTTTCGCTTTTGGAGAATCCCGCCAAACGCGCGGAGATGGAACGGAATATCCGAACCTTTGCCGTTCCGGACGCCAACCGCAGAATTTACGAAGAACTGCGCCGGATGGTGACCGCGCATCAGAAAGCACAAAAAAACTGAAGTGTTGTATGTGTCACCCGGGAATCCCGCGGAGCTTTCCCGGGTGACACAAAGTAACACCGGACAGAGAATTGTGAGGACGGATATGCCGGATCCGCAGGCAGTATTCAAAAAAGAATGCAGAAAGCGCATCGCCCGACAGAAAAAAAGGGTACTGCGCTTTTTGTTGCTGTCTGTGGCACTTACGCTTGCGTGCGGAGTGATGATCGGAGTTTCCTATCTCTTCCGGATCAGGGGAGTGGAGATCACGGGCAATTCCCGCTGTTCTGCGGAGGAATTGCTTGCGGCGGCGGAGATCCGAATCGGCGCACCGCTTTCTTCGCTTGACGAAAAAGCCCTTTCGGACAAGCTGACCGAACGGTATGTCTGGATCAGAAGTGCCTCGGTTGAAAAAAATCTCTTCGGGAAGGTGCGCATCCGCGTGACGGAGTACACAGCTGCTTACACCGTTCGCGCGGAAAACGGAGACTACCTTGTTTCGGAAGATTTCACGGTGCTGGAACGCGTGGGGGGCGACCCTGACGCAATGCTTCCGGTTCTGCTTCTGCCCACCGGGAGGAATGCCGTGATCGGCGAGACCTGCAACGAGTGGAAGGAGGAGCCGACTGCCGCAGCCGGAATTACGGCGGCACTGAAGAATACAGAGAACCTTCTGCGGGTTACGGCGATTGACCTTGGGAGCAGGTACTATTATCGGCTTCGGTGCGAGGGCGGGCTGACGGTCGTCCTCGGCGACACGGATTCCTTGCCCGTCAAGCTGGAGCTTGCTGCGGCAGTGTTGGCTGAAAACGCGGGGAAGAGCTGGTCAAATGCCGAAATCAATGTTTCCGATGTCAAAAAAGCGACCTTCCGTATTGTCGACTGATATACCTGTGCGCCATGACCCCTGAATCAAGGCGAAAAATTTCATTTATTTTTCAAAAATCTCTTGCAAAACACGTGAGAATCCGTTATTATATATAGTGTATATATGTGTGCGCCGGACCGTATTCCGGGCGCTATGCGAATACGTGTCGAAACGGGAGGAAGTAACATGACGTTTGAACATGACGATAGCAATGAAAGCGGAGTCAATATTAAAGTAATCGGTGTCGGCGGCGGCGGTAACAACGCGGTCAACCGCATGATTACGGATAAGATCGTCGGCGTGGATTTTGTCGCGGTCAATACCGACCGTCAGGCACTGAACAAGTCCGAGGCGGGAACCAAGCTCGTCATCGGCAGTAAGATCACGCACGGCTTCGGCTGTGGCGCGAACCCGGAAATGGGCGAGAGAGCCGCAGAAGAATCTCTTGAGGATATCAAGAAAATGCTCAGCGGCACGGATATGGCATTCGTCATTGCCGGCATGGGCGGCGGCACCGGTACCGGCGCAGCTCCAGTCATCGCGCGTGTGGCGCACGAGATGGACATTCTGACCATCGGCATCGTGACCAAGCCGTTTGAATTCGAACTCCAGAAGAGAATGAGGCAGGCGGAAGCGGGTATTGCGGAGCTGAGTCAGTATGTGGACTCTCTTGTCGTGATCCCGAACGAGAGACTGAAGGAAGTCACCGATACCTGCATCACCATGTTCAAGGCGTTTGAAACGGCGGACAGCGTGCTTCGTAACGGTGTTAAGTCCATCTCCGACCTGATCAATGGTTTCGGCTTCATCAACCTTGACTTTGCGGACGTGACCAGCGTCATGAAAAACGCGGGTTACGCACACATGGGTGTCGGCAGCGGCACCGGTGCGGACAAGGCAGAGGTCGCGGCGAAGGAGGCGATTTCCAGCCCCCTGCTTGAAACCTCCATCAAGGGTGCGCACGGCATCCTGATGAGCATGACCATTTCTCCCGATGTCAGCCTCGAAGACGCAACGCTCGCATCCAAGATGATCGCAAGCGAAGCAAGCGAGGATGCAAATGTCATCTGGGGTGTCAGCTTTGATACCGATCTGGAAGACGAGATGAAGATCACCATCATTGCGACCGGCTTTGAAAAGAAGCCCGAACAGCAGACGGTCCCGGCAGAGAAGAAAGCGGCACCTGCCCCTGCTCCCGAAGTCAAGACCATTCCCGCAGTCAAGCCGACCGCTACGGTTGTTGAACCCAAGGTTGAGGCGAAGCCGGCAGAACAGCCTGCTCCCGAACCCGTCAAGGAAGAGAAAAAGACTGCCGTGAACGATGATGATTTCGATGATCTCTTCGATGATTTCTTCAAGCCGAAGAACAGAAAGTAATCGGGCGGGATATTGAACATATCCGCTCATCTGTACAGATAAAAAGCGGTACCGGGAAACTCACAGAGTTTCCCGGTACCGCTTTTGTCTATGCCCGTGGTTGTTTACCAAAATCATTTCCCGCAGAAGGACTCCGAGTCCATCAGAGCAAGCGGCAAGCAGACCATGGCGTGTTAATCGTGCCGGACGTGCCTCCGCCACGCCGGCGCGGATTCAGAAACGTCGGCTTTTAACGATTTTTGGTATCCTGCATTCTTCCCGGAACGAAGTATTCCTCCCGGCATATCTTTTATGCCGCAAGGGAAACCTATATACGGTTCCACCGGGCAAATGCAACTGGAGCTGACCCGGAAAACAGACGGGAGGAATACAGGGAATGAATCGGATCCGCGTTGTGCACATCATCAGCGACACCAATATCGGCGGGGCAGGAGTGCTCCTTTGCAATTTGCTCCGGCATACGGATAAAACCCGGTACGATCCTTATGTGATCCTGCCGATTGGAAGTGCACTGATCCCGCGTCTTGATGCGCTTGACGTGCCGCACCTTTGCTACGGTAAGGCGGCTTTGTCCGCCTTTGCCGGTCGCGCGGATAAAAGCGCGGATATGCGCGCAATTCCCGAAATCACCGGGATGCTCCGTCGCCTGCGCCCGCAGATCCTGCATACCCATGCCTCTCTCGCGGGGCGTATCGCGGGCTTGCTTGCGGGGGCACCCGTCCGCCTGATGACCCGCCATTGCGCGTTCCCGCCGACCCCGTGGCTCTGCCGGTTCCCGGGGAAACAGGGAAACGGTGCGTTTCAGTGTCTGCTTACGCATCGGTTTATTGCCGTTGCTCGTGCGGCAAAGCAAAACCTGACCGAAATCGGCATCCCCGCCGACCGCGTGACCGTGATTGTCAACGGAAGCGATCCGCTCCGGGAGGTCCCGCCGGAAAAATTGCAAGCCCTGCAGGAGCGTCTCGGAATCCCCGCCGGAAGTTTTGTCGTCGGTATCTGCGCGCGCCTGGAAGCGTGCAAAGATCATGATACCTTTCTCCGCGCGGCGAAGCTCTGTCTTCTGCGCGACCCGTCCCTCCGCTTTCTCGTCGTCGGAAAAGGGCAAAGGGAAGCGGAGCTCCGGCATTTGGCAGAGACGCTCGGCATCGGAGAATCAGTCATTTTTACGGGCTTTGCCCCGGATCCCGCACCGTACTTCCGGCTTTTCTCGGTCAATGTCAATTGCTCGGTCGGCACCGAAACCTCCTGCCTTGCGATCTCGGAGGGGTACAGCGCGGGTCTCCCGGCAATCGCCAGCGATTTCGGCGGAAATCCGGATATGGTGGAGAACGGGAAAACCGGCTTTGTCGTTCCCATGCGGAACCCCGCGGCGTTCGCGGAAAAGATTCTGCTTCTCCGGGATGACCCGGAACTGCTCCGGTCCATGTCGGAGAATGCCCGTGTGCGATACCGGCAAAAATACACCGCTTCCGGCATGACAAGAGCACTGGAAGCGGTGTATGAGGAGCTGATTCAAAAGAATCAGGTCAGGATCCGCACGAGAAGATTGGTTACAAAGAAGTAGTAAAGCAGAAGCGTCAGCGTGTCCACAATGGTCGTGATGAACGGGGACGCCATGACGGCAGGGTCAAATTTGAGCGCCTTTGCAAGCATCGGGAGCAGGGTACCGACGAGCTTTGCAAGCACGATCGCGCAGAAAATGGTCAAACTGACGATGAGCGGAACAAACAGGCATTCCTTGGTAAAGCGGCAACGGCAGTCCACGACCCACACCTTGATGAAGCAGGCGGCGGCAATGGTGATACCGCACAAGAACGAAACGCGAAGCTCCTTCCAGAGAATACGGAAGATGTCCTTTGCGGAAATCTCGTTCAGGGAGAGTGCACGGATGATCGAGACCGACGCCTGACTGCCCGCGTTACCACCCGTATCCGTCAGCATCGGGACAAACGCCGCGAGCGACAGTGTGAGCACGCCGACGCCGAAGAGCGAGTCGATCTTGTTTTCCAGGGAAGACAGGATTGTACTGGTGAAGGTTGCGGTAATCATCAGGAGGAGCAGCCACGGGATACGTTTTTTCCAGGTTTCAAAAACGCCCGTTTTGAGGTACGGCTTGTCGCTCGGCACGATAGCCGCCATCTTTTCGATATCCTCCGTCACCTCGTCCTGCATGACGTCCATTGCGTCATCGACCGTGACGATACCGACGAGCCGGTGCTCCTTGTCCACGACGGGAAGGGCAAGCAGGTCGTATTTGGAGATAAGGGATGCCACGGTTTCCTGGTCGTCGAGCGTAGTGACGCAGATGGTGTTTGCGTCCATGATATCTTCGATCTTGGTATCGGGCTGGGCAAACAGCAGTTCGTTGAGCAGAACGGTGCCTTGCAGAATCCGCTGCTGATCGGTGACATACGCGACGTAGACGGTCTCCTTCTCAAAACCGGTTTTGCGGATATAGTCGATTGCCTCGGTGCAGGTCATGGTACGCTTCAGTTCGATATACTCCGAGGTCATGACGCTGCCGGCGCTGTCTTCGGGGTAGGCGAGGAAGCGGTTGATTTCGGCTCTCGTTTCGGGGGTCGCGTTCTTCATGATCCGCTTGACGACGCTTGCGGGCATTTCCTCCATCATATCCACGGCGTCATCGACGAACAGGTCCTCAAGAATGCCGGAAAGCTCGCGGTCTGTCATCGCGGTGATGATCTTTTGCTGAATTTCGGGGTCAAGCTCCGCAAACACGTCCGCCGCAGTGTCTTTCTTGAGCAGGCGGAAGACGGCGGGGAGACGTTCCTCCGGAAGCTGTGTCAGGAATTCCGCAGCATCGACCGGGTTGAGCTCATCCACCTCGTGCATGAAGGTTGCATACTGCCGGGTGTTCAGCAGTTGCATCAATTTATCACAGGTTTCTTCTACCATGGGAACAACACCTCCTGTCATAACTTGCAAAGCAGGGCTTCGCAACCAAATTATTATAGCACGGGGAAGACATAAAGTCAACAATTTTCGTGGTGGGAACTTTCGTTTATGTGAGAATACCCTGAAATACGCTTGCTTTTTTAAGAAAATAACGGAGGTTTTCCCGTCCCGGTGAAATCAGTCGAAACACCCCCGCCCGCGCATTCGCGCGGGCGGGGGTGTCTTTGAATAGGGAAGCGGATCAATACATTCCGCCCATGCCGCCTGCGGGAGCCGCGGGAGCAGGGTTTTCTTCCTTTTTATCCGCAACAACGGATTCGGTCGTCAGAATGACCGATGCGATGGAAGCGGCGTTCTGGAGTGCGGAACGGGTTACCTTGGTAGGATCGACGATACCGGATTCCATCATGTCGCAGTACTTTTCGTTGTAAGCGTCGAAGCCGTAGCCGACCTTGCCGCTGTTCATGATGTTGTTGACGATCACGCCACCGTCAAAGCCTGCATTTGCGGCAATCTGACGGACAGGCTCCTCCAGAGCCTTGAGCACGATGCGGACACCGGTCTTTTCGTCGCCCTCAACCGTTTCAAGCAGAGCAGTGACTGCGGGAATGACATTGAGGTAAGCGGTTCCGCCGCCGGGGACGATGCCTTCCTCGACAGCCGCCTTGGTTGCATTGAGCGCGTCCTCGATGCGGAGCTTCTTTTCCTTCATCTCGGCTTCGGTAGCAGCACCGACCTTGATAACCGCAACGCCGCCGGACAGCTTTGCCAGTCTCTCCTGGAGCTTCTCGCGGTCGAAATCGGAGGTCGTGTTCTCAATCTCGGACTTGATCTGAGCGATCCGCGCCTGAATGTCGGCAGGGTTGCCGGCACCGCCGACGATGATCGTGTTCTCCTTGGTCACCTTGACCTGACGCGCATGACCGAGCTGTGCAAGTGTTGCGTCCTTCAGTTCAAGACCCAGTTCGGAGGTAATGACCTCACCGCCGGTCAGGATTGCGATATCGCGGAGCATTTCCTTGCGTCTGTCTCCGAAACCGGGCGCCTTGACGGCAACGCAGTTGAAGGTGCCACGCAGCTTGTTGAGCACCAGCGTGGTCAGAGCCTCGCCCTCAACGTCCTCTGCGATGATGAGCAGCTTGCCGCCCGCCTGGACGACCTGCTCAAGGAGGGGAAGAACCTCCTGAATGTTGGAGATTTTCTTATCGGTGATAAGAAGGAGCGCGTCGTCGATGACAGCTTCCATCTTGTCGGGATCGGTTGCCATGTAGGGGGACAGGTAACCGCGGTCAAACTGCATTCCTTCAACGACCTCGGAATAGGTTTCAGCGGACTTGGATTCCTCGACCGTGATGACCCCGTCGGAGGTCACCTTTTCCATCGCGTCTGCGATCAGCGTGCCGATCACCTCGTCACTTGCGGAAATGGTGCCGACTCTCGTGATATCCTCTTTGCCGTTGACCTTCTTGGAGTTTTTCTTGAGCTCCTCCACAGCGGTGTCAACTGCCTTTTTGATGCCCTTGCGGACGACCATCGGGTTAGCACCTGCGGTCACGTTCTTCATACCCTCGCGGACAAATGCCTGCGCGAGAAGGGTAGCGGTTGTGGTGCCGTCGCCTGCCGCGTCGTTGGTTTTTGTCGCGACTTCCTTGACAAGCTGTGCACCCATGTTTTCCGCTTCATCCTCGAGTTCGATGTCCTTTGCGATAGTCACACCGTCGTTGGTGATGAGCGGAGAACCGTACTTTTTATCCAGAACCACGTTGCGGCCCTTGGGTCCGAGCGTGATTTTCACGGTATCGGCGAGTTTGTCAACGCCGCGTACCAGAGCATTTCTTGCTTCGATTCCGTAAAGAATTTCCTTTGCCATAATGTGTCACTCCTTTGCGATAAAATCAGTCAACAATGGCGAGAATGTCGCCCTGCTTGACAATGTTGTATTCCACGCCGTCCATTTTGACTTCGGTTCCGGAATACTTGCTGGTGATGACCTTTTGCCCGACCTTGACTTCCATCGGGATGAGCTTACCGCTCTCGTCATACGCGCCGGGGCCGACCGCAATGACTTCCGCCACCTGCGGTTTTTCCTGCGCGGATGCGGTAAGGATCAGACCGGACTTGGTCTTTTCTTCTGCTTCCACAAGTTTTACGACTACTCTGTCGGCTAAGGGTTTGATGGTCATAATCGAATTCCTCCTCTTCAAATCGGGTGCCCGGCAGGACTGCCTGCACCGGATCAATGACTGTTTGATTTGGCACTCAAACATCGTGAGTGCTAAACTATGCTTCTATTTTACATCAATACACGGAAAAATCAAGCCTTTTTGCATTTGTTTACATATCGTTTACAAATAGTCAGTGGCATCAAGTGCTAAAATCGTCGCTTCGACGCATATCGCGCTCTTTCACCGAATAAAGTGGTAAGCAGGGGAGCCGGGGCGGCGGATGTGCGCACGGAATCGCGGCACCGAAGTTGGTTGTTTGCCTGTTTTCTGAAGCGGGGTACGGGCAAATGCCGGAAAACCGGTAACCTGTGCGTTGGTACAAAAAACGCACCGCTATTACAGAGCACGCAGCCCCCCGGGAGCCGAAGCCTTTGCGATGGCACGAAAATTTGCGGCGCTTTTGAAAAGTGCGCGACAAACGCCCAAGAGCGGTCACTTGGGTGTGAACAAGAAAAAATTTCCGCTTCTGACAGGCGCGGCAAGTGGATGAAAAACCGCTTTTACAACAGCATGGAAGATAGGAAAAAGCTGAAAAAGTCGCTTTGGCGATAGGATAGCACGGAAGGCGGGAGAGGCACTGCTTTTTTGACGGAGGTAAGATATGCTGGAATGGGTCAACACGTTTTTGCTTGGGCGGACAGTCCCGCTCTGCCTCATGGCGGGCGGGGTGTTTTTTCTCATTTATCTGAAAGGGTACCCGTTCCGCAGGCCCGGAGCAATGTTTCGCGCCATGACGAGAAAGCCGCCGGGAGAGGGAATCTCTCCGTTCCGCGCGGTGACGCTCGCACTTGCGGGAACGCTCGGCGTCGGTAATATTGTCGGGGTCGCGGGAGCGGTCATGATGGGCGGCGCGGGAGCGATCTTCTGGATGTGGGTCAGCGCGCTTGCCGCTATGATACTCAAGTATGCGGAGATCGTTCTGGCGGTCGGACACAGACGCACCGCTCCGGACGGACACCGGTTCGGCGGCGCTTATTATTATATGAAAGACTTCTTTTCTGTGCGAAAGCTGCCGCGGCTCGGTGTGGCAGTCGGAGGAATCTTTGCGGTTTTGTGTATTCTTGACGCGTTTTCCATGGGATGCGTTGTCCAGATCAACGCAGTTTCGCGTTCTTTTCTCGGCGTAATGGGGGTTCCGACGTGGGTGACGGGCGCGGTGATCGCGGTGATTACCTACCTTTTGATTGTCCGCGGAACGCACGGAATTGCCGCCGTAACGGAAAAACTGGTTCCCCTCATGACGCTTGTGTATCTGATCCTTTCTGTCGCGGTCATCGTCATCTGCCGTGACCGGATCGGCGGGGTGTTCGGGAGTATTTTCCGGGAAGCGTTTTCCCCCATGAGCGCCGTCGGCGGCGTGTTCGGCTTCTTCACTTCGCGTGCAGTACGCTTCGGAACCATGCGCGGACTCATTTCCAATGAGGCGGGATGCGGAACGGCTCCGACCGCGCACGCGTCGGCAAATACCGACAGCCCGGCAGAGCAGGGGTTCTGGGGGATTTTTGAGGTGTTTGTGGATACCATTCTGCTCTGCACAGTCAGTGCGCTGGTGCTCTTACTTGGTTACGATTCGGTAAAAGGGTACGCACCGGATGGAATGCTCATGTCCATCCGCGCTTATTCACAGGTGCTCGGCGGCTGGTCGGAATATGTTGTTGCGTTTGCGGTTCTGTTTTTCGGATTTGCAACGCTCGTCTGCTGGGCAAATTACGGCGCGGAGTGCGTGCGCTTCCTGTCGGGAAGTCCGTTCTTCCGCAACCTGTACCTGGTTCTGTTTGCGGGTTGCGTATTGCTCGGTTCCGTCGTCGCCCCGGAGTCGGTGTGGACGCTTGCCGATCTTTCCATCGGACTGATGACGCTTCTCAATGTTGCCATGCTGTTCCTTATGCGCCGGGAGATCCGGGACGGAACGGCGTGTTACTTTTCCGTAAAGCTCTCCCGGAAGCGTTCCGGAGAGGAGAAACGGCACACGCGGGAATCTCATCCTCACACCCGCGATGAAGTACCGGACAGATGTTAACGCTACAAATCCGCATTTTTGTAATAATAAAAGCGGCTGCCCGGGAGGGCAGCCGCTTTTTAAGTTTCAAAAGGCCGTTGTTGTTTTGTTGGTTTCTCTCTTTGCCGGGGGATTCACACGCCGGGGGATTCACACGCCGGGGGATTCACACGCCAGGGGATTCACACGCCAGGGGATTCACACGCCAGGGGATTCACACGCCAGGGGATTCACACGCCGGGGGATTCACACGCCGGGGGATTCACACGCCGGGGAAAACCACTCTCCGGTCTCCCAACCTCAGGTCAAAGAATCCGGTAGCGTCTTGCGCCGAGATGCTTTGCCTTTTTGTCCGCGTCTGTTTCCGAAAGCGTGTCGGTCCCGAGAAATTCGCCGTCCCGGAGGAAGCAGTTTTTGCTGACGTAGGTGCTAAAGTCTGCAATGCTTTCATCGGTCGCATCTTCAAATACAGGCGCGCGGCGGTCTTCAAAGCGGTGGGAGAGAATGTCCACAATGTCCGCGCAGACAGCACCAGCGGTCGGGAGTTTTCCCGCGCCCTGTCCGTAGAACATGACCTCGCCGACCATGTCGGTGTCCACCAAAACGCCGTTGAATACGCCGCCGACGGACGCCAGAGGAGAGGACAGCGGAACAAATCGCGGGGAAACCATGGAGAGGACTTTCCCGTCGGACAGCTCGGTCTTGCCGATCAGTTTGATGGCATAGCCGTTCTCATGGGCAAGTCGGACGTCCTCCTCGGTAATTCCTCTGATTCCTTCCGTGTGAACGCGGTCGGGCGGGATGAGGGCCCCATAGGAAAGCGCGGAAAGAATCGCGATCTTTCGTGCTGCGTCAAGCCCGTCTACGTCTGCGGAAGGATCGGCTTCCGCAAAGCCTTTTTTCTGCGCCTCCGCAAGCGCGTGGTCAAAGGATTCACCGTGCC
The DNA here is from genome assembly GCA_934796165.1 of uncultured Eubacteriales bacterium. Taxonomy (GTDB): domain Bacteria; phylum Bacillota; class Clostridia; order Oscillospirales; family CAG-272; genus CAKVOU01. Next base: position 246,193 of record CAKVOU010000001.1, read on the forward strand.
CGATCATCTGGGTCAGGATATAGTTGGTGGTCCCGTTGAGAATGCCGCTGACCGAGAGAATTTTGTTGGGCGCCAGATCGTTGATGAGCGGACGGATGATCGGAATGCCGCCGCCGACGCTCGCTTCAAACATATAACTGACGCGGTTTTCTTTTGCGATCTTCAACAGCTCCGTGCCGAAATTCGCAACCACCTCCTTGTTGGAGGTTACGACGCTCTTTTTCGCAGCAAGCGCAGACTTGGTGAATTCATATGCCGGGTGAGAGCCGCCCATCATCTCCGCGACAAGAGAAACGTCAGGGTCGTTCAGAATGACATTATAATCATGCGTGATCCGGTCGGCAAAGGGGCTGTCCGGGAATTCTCGCAGGTCAAGGATATATTTGATCCGGACCTCTTCTCCGATGCGGTCGGCGATCAGAGAACAATTGTCGGTGAGTACCTTCGCAACGCCGCTTCCGACGGTACCGAAGCCGAGGATGGCAATGTTTTTCATGGGCTGGGATCCTTTCGGGTAAAGTAATATACATATCATAACACATTTTCCGCCGGATTGCAAACAAAACCTATTGAAAACCGGAAAAAAATATGATAAGATAAAATGAAATACAGGACTGTTCTGACAATGCGGGAGGAAACCATGGGACGGGTTGTGGACGGAGACCAGAATGTCAAGATTTTTGTGCTTTATCTGATGGAGAACATCGGGTACCCGATGTCTTTTCTGACGATCAATGATATTCTGATGGAAACGGATTATGTGATGTATCTCGATTTCGCGGAAAATTTCGGGAAAATGCTGGATGACGGTCTGATTCGAGTGAATGGCAAGGATGCGCGCGGGGACGACCTGTATGAGGTGACCGAGCACGGCAGACTGGTAGCAAGAGAACTGCATTCGGACATTCTTCCTGCAATCCTCAATGATACCATGAAGATCGCACTCCGGTATCTGGATTTCAAGCGCCGCGGCGTGACCTGGTCCTGCCGGATCGAAAAACGGGAGGACGGTCGGTACGACCTGATCTGTATCATGAAAGAGAAGGGCACGGAGATCTTCCATGTGACGATGGCGGTTGACACGCTGGTACGGGCCCAGGCAATGAAGGAGAATGTGGACGATCATCCGGAGATCGTTTACCGGAGCAGCATGGCGCTTCTTGCCGGTGAGGTCAATTTTATGTTCAATCAGTGATTCTTGATAAACGATTGGCAAAATTGCCCAAATACATTATGCCTAAATTGCGCATATTAACTGATTTTTAATGAAGTGTAAGCAAACTTAAAAAATATGCTTGACAAATACGGCGATTCTGTTATAATAAATGATGGATAAGAAAAGCCGAAGAACCGTAATGTGAGGGATGGCGCCGAATGTCACAAAAAGCAAACGGATTGGAAAACGGGTCAACGGCAGGGCAACGTGCGTTGCTGAAATCCGCGCAGGCGGGAAGCCAGAGCGCGTACAGCAGGTTGCTCGGGATGTATAAGCCGCTGATTTCTTCTCTGGTCAATCGGTACCGGACGGAAGAGATGCCGGATCAGGAGACCGAGGATCTCCGGGAAGAAGCAACGGTATGTTTTTGCCGGGCAGTTGCACGGTATGATCTTGCACAATCTGAGGTGGATTTCGGCTTGTATGCCAAGGTCTGTATTGCAAACGGACTGATTTCCTGTCTCAGAGAAAAAAAGCATGGTGTGTCAGTTGAGACGCTGGGAGAAACGGAAGAAGAGTGGGTAGACCCCTCTACAAGTATTATCGAAGAAGAAAACTTTCAGGCGCTTCATGACCTGATCGAGGATACGCTTACCGGTTACGAAAACGCGGTCTGGTGGAGCTATATGTCCGGGATGACCGCCAAGGAGATCGGGGAACAGTTCAAAACCGGCGAAAAATCCGCGGCGAATGCGATTTACCGGATTCGCCGGAAGCTGCGTAAACTGTTTGACCGTAAATAATCAGTTATTATGCCCCAGTAGCTTAAGTCAGAGCGTTGTTCACTCAAAGATGTCGGTTGAAATCCGTCCGAGGGCAAAATCAATTTTTTCATGCGAGGTAAAAGCAATGAACGAAGAAGCAAAAATTGAATCGTCCGAGGAATTTCAGGATGAAACACTGATCTGCAAGGAATGCGGCAAGGAGTTCGTATTCACTGCGGGTGAGCAGGCATTCTACAAGGAAAAGGGCTTCCAGAACAAGCCCAAGACCTGCAAGGCTTGCCGTGACGCGAAGAAGAACGCCGGCAAGGAGCCGAGACAGTATTTTGTCGCAGTCTGCGCAAAGTGCGGCGGCGAAGCGCGTGTCCCGTTCCAGCCTTCTGCCGATAAGCCTGTGTATTGCAGCGCTTGCTTCCAGGAAATGAGAGCAGAGCGGAACTGATTTTCTTCTCGTAAGAACGATTTGTTCCTTTATCACAAAACCGCACCGGCAACCGGTGCGGTTTTGTTTTATCGGGTATCTTTCCGCCGCTGCGCGGCGGGCGTGCTAAGTTCGCCTGATTGAAATTTCCTCTCAAAATACTGCTTCCCCCGTTGACTTTTCAAAAAAGTTGTACTAAAATATATGCGGAGAAGTTTATTTCCGACTGAAACGGTATGTTTCGGCGGAACATAGGCTTGGTGATCCGGTCAAAATGACCGGAAAAGGAAAGGAATGAATTCCATTATGACAAAAATCGACATTTTTTCGGGCTTCCTCGGAGCCGGTAAGACAACCCTGATCAAAAAACTGATCAAGGAAGCATATGCGGGTGAGAAGGTCGTCCTCATTGAAAACGAGTTCGGAGAAATCGGCATTGACGGCGGCTTCATGAAGGATGCCGACATCCAGATCACCGAAATGAACTCCGGCTGTATCTGCTGTTCGCTTGTCGGCGACTTCGGAAGAGCACTCAAAAAAGTGCTTGCGGAGTACGCGCCCGACCGTATCATCATCGAACCGTCCGGCGTCGGCAAGCTCAGTGACGTCATCCGTGCCGTGCAGGGTATCCATGCCGACGGCGCGATCCTCAACGGCTTTACCACCGTGGTCGACGCCAATAAGTGCAAGATGTATATGAAGAATTTCGGCGAATTCTTCGATGATCAGATCGAAAACGCCGGCTGTATCGTCCTCAGCCATACCGGCACCGCGTCGGAAAAGAAGATCGAAGAATGCGTTGCCATGCTGAAGGAGCACAATACCACCGCTACGATCGTCACGACCGACTGGGAAAGCCTTGACGGAAAGACCCTGCTTGCCGCTATGGAACGCAGAAATACCATTGACGCGGAGCTTGCCCGCCTTGCCGCAGAGACCGAGGAGGAGCACCATCACCACGACGATGATGACGATGACGACGAGTGCTGCTGCCACCATCATCACGATGAGGATGAAGACGAGGGCGAGCATCACCACCATCACGACGATGATGACGATGACGACGAGTGCTGCTGCCATCATCATCACGATGAGGATGAAGACGAGGGCGAGCATCACCACCATCATCACGATGATGACGATGATGACGACCATGAATGCTGCCACCATCATCACGATGAGGATGAAGACGGGGAAGAACACCACCATCACCATCATCACCACCATGCCGACGAGGTGTTCACCAGCTGGGGCACCGAGACCGCGAAGAAGTTCACGACCGAGGAACTGACCGCCATTCTGAACGCGCTGGGTGACGCCGAAAAGTACGGCATGATCCTGCGTGCAAAGGGAATCGTGGATTCCGCGGACGGTAATTGGATCCACTTTGATTATGTGCCCGGCGAACCCGACGTCCGCCACGGCTCTGCCGATGTCACCGGCAGACTGTGCGTCATCGGTTCCAAAATCAATGAGGCGGCAATCGCCGAGCTGTTCGGAGTTTCCAAATAATCGGGGACTTCCGACCGCGGTATTCCTTCAAGCCGGGTGCCGCAGAGAATTGCAAACGGAAAGGAAAGAAAACTATGGAAATGCCGGTATATCTCTTCACGGGGTTCCTGGAGGGCGGTAAAACCCATGTCATTCAGGAGTCGCTGGAGGATCAGCGGTTCAACTCCGGCGAGAAGACACTTCTTCTTGTCTGTGAGGAGGGAATCGACGAATACGAGCCGGAGAGCTTCTGGGCGAAAAACGTCTGGATCGAGCAGATTGAGGACAAACAGGACCTGAACGAAGCCAATCTGACCGCGCTTGTAAAGAAGCATAAATACGACCGCGTGGTCGTGGAATATAACGGAATGTGGAGCGTGCAGGACTTCTACGAAGCGATGCCGGAGGGGTGGTATATCTATCAGCAGATGCTGTTTGCCGATGCCTCCACCTTCCTCTCCTACAACGCCAATATGCGTCAGCTCATGGTAGATAAGCTCCAGAACGCCGAAATGATCGTGCTCAACCGTACCCCGGAGGGCATTGACAAGGACACGATTCATAAGGTGATCCGCGGCATTACCCGCAGTGCGTCCATTGCGTACGATTATCCGGACGGGCATGTGGAATATGACGAGATCGAGGATCCGCTTCCGTTTGACGTAAACGCCCCCGTGATCGAGATCGCCGACCGAGACTATGCGCTCTGGTATCGTGATCTGACCGAGGACCTGGAGAAGTACGACGGCAAGACCGTTCGTTTCAAGGGAATTGTTGCCCGTGACGGTCGTCTCCCGAAAGATACCGCCGTGGTCGGCAGACACATCATGACCTGCTGTGCGGCGGATATTGCCTATCACGGTTTGGTCTGTATTTTCCCGGAGGCAGTCAAACTCCGTACCCGCGACTGGATCATCGTCACCGCAAAGATCGCGATCGAGGCGCACAAGATGTATCAGAACAACGGTCCCGTGCTTCACGCGGTTTCTTTTGAGATGGCAGAGAAGCCGGAGGAAGAGGTTGCGACCTTCTATTGATCCCGACGGGATATTCCGTTGACAGTGCAGGCACGTTGACACGCAAGCGCATAACCGCACACGTCCACAAGTGGACAAGCGTACACCGCGACCTTGTTCCGCGTTGTTTTTTCAATAAAAATACGGCACCGAATGGTGCCGTATTTTTACATTTAGTGTGGTTTTGCTCGGTTAACTGTCAAAATCGGACCCGGATTCAGATGCGTAAGCGAAACCGCTTACCCGGTTTAGCCCGGTGGTCCGGAGGAATCAATACCCGGATTCCGGCGATGAAACAAGCAGACCAAACTGCTTGTGTGCCTGTTCGGTTTTCCGGCAGAGAACCCACATTCAGATTCCCGCAATGAGGTGTGCGAACCAGACCGTAAGGGGAAGCGTTCCGAGCGAAAGCGTCGACGAAAGCCCGACTGCCTGCGACGCAAAATCCGCGCGTTCCAACCCGTAGCGTTCCGCCATCATGGTAACGGTGGACGCGCTCGGCAGTGCAGCGACGACAGTGCAGAAGAGGATCCATGTTTCTGCGTCCGGGACACGGAAGAGAACGGTCACCCCTTTTGCAAGCAGTGCCGTGAGGAGCGGAAGCGCGATCAGCTTGAGAAAACTCTGATAATACAGCTTCCCGTCAAGAAACAGGCTTTTCAGCGGTTTTGTGGCAATGAGCGCACCCGTGACAATGACCGAGATCGGCGTGCAGAGGTTTGAAAGATACGAGGAAAACGTGTAAACGAAGGACGGGAGCGGCAGGTGCGAAAGATACAACCCGATTCCGATCGCGCCGGGAATCGTTCCGAAGTTGACCAGCGCGCGCCTGACGGTCAGACGGATGTCCTCCCGCCCGCGTCCCAGAACCACGATCCCCCACGTCCAGATCAGAAGATTGAAGGTTACAAAGTTGAATACGCCGAGAAAGAGTCCGAAACTCCCGAACATGGATTCCAGAATCGGAAGCCCGATAAATCCGCAGTTGGCAAAGACCACGGAGTATTCGGTCATTTTCCGCTCTCCCGGATCGCGCAGTGCTTTTGCCGTGAAGTACGCAAAGACCGCAAAAAACACATGGAGAAGCAGGGAAACGCCGAAGGCGACCGGCACGACTCTAAGGTTTTTTTGAGAGTATTCCGCATTAATCAGCGCGGAAACAATCAGTGCCGGCTGACCGATCTCAATGATCAGCCGGGAAAACTTTTTCGCGGAATGATCGTCCACAATTCCGATCCGGCGGGATAGATATCCGGTGATGAGAAGCAAAAATAGCGTGGCGATCATGCCGAGCAGTGCGAAAAAATCCATAATGACTCTGTTCCTTTGAACTTGTTATTTTGCTTCGGGCTCTGCCTCGTCCAGTTTTGCCTTAATGGATTTCATGTCCGTCAGCATATCCTCTTTTTTTCGCGGGTCGCGCAGAAGGGCAGCGGGGTGATAGACGGCGGTGATGAGATACTCTCCCTTACGGAACCAGACGCCGTGTTCTTTGGTGATCTTGAAGTCCGGTTTGATGACGCGCATGGCGGCGATTCTGCCGAGACAGACGATCACCTTTGGCTGAATAAGACGGAGCTGTTCGCGCAAGTAACCGATGCAGGCATCCTCTTCTTCCGGAAGCGGATCACGGTTTTTGGGCGGACGGCACTTGAGAATGTTGGCAATGTAGACCGATTCCCGCGGAATATCGACCGCAAAGAGGAATTTGTCGAGAAGTTGACCGGCTCTGCCGACAAACGGCGTGCCCGTCAGGTCCTCCTGTTCGCCGGGCGCTTCGCCGATGAACAGAAGATCGGCGTTTTTGTTACCGGTGCCGAATACGCAGTTTGTCCGGCTGTCGCCGAGCGCACAGGCGTGGCACGCGGCGCATTTTTTATAAAGAGAATCCCATGTTTCCATATTACTTCCTCTTTTCGGGCTGATTTATGCAAGGTTATTTACAGTATAACAGAAAAACTCCCCGAAGGCAAGCCCAAGGGGAGTCTGATCTGTCGGATTTTCTGATTTGCTTCCGGAAAAGGTGCGTTTTGTTGAGACAGCGTCACTGTGAAAGTTATCGGTGCGGCAGCAGGCACCGTTTCTTTCAAATGGGGAGAGTTTTCCGCGGTGCCGCAACGCCGACCTGTTTCCGTCCTGTGCCCCGGCTCGTTTCCCGTGTTTACGGATTATAGCCGTGCGAGCGTTTCCACTGCATGGGTTTCGCAGATCGGTTTTGCGTGTTCCCTTATGTAGAGAAGCAGGGAATCCGCGTTTTCCGGTGTGCCGTATTCCGAGAGAAAGGCATAAGGGTCATGCTGTCCGACCCGCAACCGGCGCATTCCGTACAGAAACAGATATACGTTTCCGTTTTCGTCCTTCCACGCGCCGCTGTCGCCGCCGTACCCCGATGCAAAAAGCCGATGGCAAGCGGATAACAGTACGGAAACATTTTCAAAGGTATAAGCTGCGATTCTGTGCTCGCCGTCGGTGCCGTCCTTGGGGGGACAGACGGCAGGCTCTGCAAGTCCGACGGTGCTTCCCGTCGGGAGGACCGGGGATTGCCCGTCGCTCTGACCGGGGCGGCCGAGCTTTGTAACAAACAACTCACACCCGCCTTTCTTTGACGGATAATACTGTACGTACAGACGGTCCCCCGAGACATTGAAACCCGTAATGGAACTTGCTTCGTTCAGAATCTCGCGGAAAGCGAGCCGGATCTGCTCACAGGGTATATCCGGAGTCCCCTCCGGAATTTCAAATCTGGTCATATCCGATAACGTCAGCATGATTTTGAGTTTATTGTCGCCGACTGGGATAAGTTCCATGTCGAACCCTCCTTCTTTGTCCTTTATTCAGTATCATTATAATCAAGAGAAGGGAAAAAGGGAACCCCATAAATATTGGTAATTGCGGAATCCGGCGGCATTGTACTCACAAAAAAGAGAAAACCAGGAAAAAGCCCTGAAAATGGGCGACAAAGTGAAGCTCCGTACTGTCGGGGCTTGATTTTCGTAAGGGAATCGTCTATAATATTTTCGGAAAACCAAATTGCAGACCGGAACCCGGGTTACACAGCGAAAGTAATAAATAACAGAAAAGAAGATGAAAAAATGAAAAGAGCATTTACAAACTGCATCATTCTGGACGGAACGGAAAACATGGCTCCCAAAACGGGAAACGCTGTTCTGGTAAAGGACGGCGTTATTTCCGGCATCGTTCCGGAGAAAGAGGTTCCTGCGGATTTTGAAAAGACAGATCTTGGCGGGAAGTACATTCTGCCCGGACTGATCAACCTGCACGTGCATCTGGCAGGGTCGGGAAAACCGAAGAAAAAACAATCTGATCCGGTCAAGCTGGTCAAACTGATCACGTCGAACGCGCTGACCAGAAGCCTCGGCAGAAAGCTGGTTGCGGATTTTGCAAAAACACAGCTGTACAGCGGCGTTACCACCATCCGTACCGTCGGCGGTATCGCCGATTTCGATACAACCGTGCGTGACGGGATCAACGCAGGAAAGCGAATCGGACCACGCATTCTGGCGTCCAACATGGCAATCTCCGTAAAAGGAGGACATATGGCAGGGTCGCTTGCCTATGTGGCATCCTCGCCGGAAGAAGCGGCAGGGTACGTGGATCGGATCGCAAGAGAAAAACCGGACATCATCAAGCTGATGATCACCGGCGGCGTGCTTGACGCGGAGCGGGTCGGCGAGCCGGGCGTTCTCAGAATGTCGCCCGAAATCGTGAAGGCAGCCTGCGACCGGGCGCACGCACTCGGTTTTCAGGTGGCGGCGCACGTGGAAAGCCCCGAAGGGGTGAAGGTCGCGCTGGAAAACGGCGTCGATTCGATCGAACACGGCGCAAAGCCGACCGAAGAGATCATGAAGTTGTTCCGGGAGCGGAAGGCGTTCCAGGTGTCCACCCTTTCGCCGGCACTCCCGTTTGCGCTGTTTGACCGGGAGGTCTCACACGCGACCTATGAGCAGAAGGAGAACGGAAAGATCGTTTTCGACGGGATCATTTCGCTTGCGAAGGAATGCCTGAAGGAGGGAATTCCCGTCGGTCTTGGTACCGACACCGCCTGTCCCTATGTGACGCAGTATGATATGTGGCGGGAGCTTTGCTACTTTGTCAGATACTGCGGGGTGAGCAACTCCTTTGCCCTTTATTCCGCGACCCTGCTCAACGCAACGCTTGCCGGAATCGGGGACAAAACGGGTTCCATCGAACAGGGAAAACTGGCGGAAATGATTGTCGTCGGCAAGAATCCGCTAAAGGATTTACAGGCGCTCCGCAACCCGGACATGGTCGTCATGCATGAGAACATCATCCGTTCCCCGAAGGTGAAAAAGATTCCCGAGGTGGAAGCACAGCTGGATCAATGGCTGTGAGAGGCAAAAGCACAAAAATCCCCCGTCGCTCGGATGAGCAACGGAGGATTTTTTCGTTATACTGATTTGGCAGCCGGATTACTTGAATCTGACCTTTGCTTTGTAGGTAGTGTGGAGCAGCTCATGCGCCTTGTGCGAGTTGGGCTCGCCGAGGTAGTCGCGGTAAAGCTCCTGCACCTGCGGATTCTTGTGCGACTGGCGGAGCGTCTGTCTCTCATCCTCGGAGTAGAGTGCCGCCGCACGCTTTTCCTTGTAAGTGTCGAGAATGTCGATGTCCTCGTTCGGAAGAAGCGAGGGACGGACATAGGGCTGACCGCCGCCGTTGATACAGCCGCCGGGGCAGCACATGATCTCTATGAAGGTGTAGGGAGACTTGCCGGCACGGATGTCGTCGAGCACGGGCTTCGCGTTCTTCATACCGTGTGCCACGGCGATCTTCAGTTCCTTGCCGCCGAGCGTGAAAGTCGCCTCCTTCAGCCCCTCAAAGCCGCGTACTTCGTTGAATTCAACGGGTCCGTATTCCTTGCCCTCCAGTACATAGTAAGCAGTACGGAGCGCCGCCTCCATGACACCGCCGGTCACGCCGAAAATGACGCCTGCGCCGGTGTAGGAACCAATCAGATCACTGTCGAATTCCTCGTCGGGAAGCTTCGGGAAGTTGATACCCGAACGCTTGATGAGGTCTCCGAGCTCGCGCGTGGTGAGCACTGCGTCCACATCGGGCATTCCGTAGGTCTTGAGCTGGTCGCGTTCCTTCTCGTACTTCTTCGCGGTGCAGGGCATGATCGAAACCACGAAGATGTCTTCGGGATTCAGGTGATGCTTTTCCGCATAGTAGGTCTTGATGATCGCACCCTCCATCTCGTGGGGAGACTTGCAGGTGGACAGGTGGTCCAGGCAATCGCCGTAGTAGTACTCGGCGTAGTTGACCCAACCGGGAGAACAGGAGGTGATCATCGGAAGTACCCCGCCGTTGCCGATCCGGTTCAGCAGCTCGGTCGCTTCCTCCATAATGGTCAGATCGGCGCCGAAATCGGTGTCGTATACCTTCTCAAATCCGAGGCGGCGGAGAGCGGCGACCATCTTTCCTGTAACGGGAGTGCCGATCTTCATGCCGAATTCTTCACCGAGTGCCGCGCGGACGGCGGGAGCGGTCTGCACGATGACGTGCTTGCCGGCAGCCATTGCCGCGTCCACCTTGGCGATCTCGGATTTTTCCATGAGCGCGCCGGTCGGGCAGACGGAAACACACTGCCCGCAGAGGAGGCAGGGAGAATCCGCGAAGGAACGGTTACCCGCAGGAGCGACAATGGTAGCAAACCCACGGTTCTCAAAACCGAGAACACCGTTTCCGTGAGCCGCCTGACATCTTGCGACGCATCTGCCGCAGAGAATGCACTTGGAGGTATCGCGGACGATGGACGGGGTCAGATCGTCAAGTGTCACGGGGGTCTTCGCGCCCTCAAACACGCCCTCGCGTGCGCCGGTCAGCTTGGCAACGTGGAGCAGTTCGCAGTTGCCGTTCTTGTTGCACTGCTGGCAGTTCTTGTTGTGGTTGGAGAGAAGAAGCTCCACCGAGGTACGGCGTGCCGCCACAGCCTTGGGGGAGGAAATGCGGATCTCCATACCTTCGTTTACGGGGTAAACGCAGGAAGCAACCAGTCCGCGCGCGCCGGTTGCCTCAACAAGGCAGACACGGCAGGAGCCGCGGGAACACTCTCCGTGATTGAAAGCACAGAGAGAGGGAATTTCATAACCGCACTGTCTTGCGGCTTCCAGAATGGTGAGTCCCGCCTCAACCTGGTAGGACTGACCTTCAATTTTGATATTGACCAATGCCATTTTATCTGTACCTCCCGATTAATCCTTGGAAATGGCTTTGAACTTGCAGGAAGCCATGCACATACCGCACTTGATGCACTTCATGGGATCAATTGTAAGTGCGGGTTTCTTCTTGCCGGGAGCGACATAGTCTGTCACGCTGATCGCGTTCACGGGGCACTGACGTGCGCAGAGTCCGCAACCGAAGCACTGATCCTTGTCGATCTTGTACTGCATCAGATGCTTGCACACCTTTGCAGGGCATTTCTTGTCAACGATGTGAGCGATGTATTCGTCCTTGAAGTGGGACATGGTGGAAATGATGGGGTTCGCCGAGGTCTGACCGAGTGCGCAGAGCGAGTTGGTCTTGACGGCGTTCGAGAGAACGTCAAGCTCGTCGAGATCTTCCATTGTCCCCTTGCCGTCGGTGATCTTGGTGAGGATCTCCAGCATCCGCTTGGTGCCGATCCGGCAGGGAGAGCACTTGCCGCAGGATTCGTCGCAGATGAATTCCATGTAGAACTTTGCGATGTTGACCATGCAGTTATCCTCGTCCATGACGATCGCGCCGCCGGAGCCCATCATGGAACCCTTGGCAACGAGGTTGTCAAAGTCGATCGGCTCGTCGAGGAATTCCTCGGTCAGACATCCGCCCGAAGGACCGCCGGTCTGAATTGCCTTGAATTTCTTGTTTCCGGGGATACCGCCGCCAATGTCGTAGATCAGCTCGCGGAGCGTTGTGCCCATCGGAACCTCAACAAGACCGACATTGTTGACCTTGCCGCCGAGTGCGAACACCTTGGTGCCCTTGGACTTTTCAGTGCCGTACTTTGCAAATTCCGCAGCGCCCTCGCGGAGGATGTAGGGAACGCAGGCAAGCGTTTCAACATTGTTGACAACGGTCGGCTTCTGCCAGAGTCCCTTGACTGCCGGGAACGGAGGACGGGGGCGGGGCATACCGCGCTGACCCTCGATGGAGTTGAGCAGAGCCGTTTCCTCGCCGCAGACAAAAGCGCCCGCGCCGAGACGGATATGTGCCTGGAACCTGAAATCGGTTCCGAGGACGTGATCGCCGAGGATACCCATTTCGTTCATTTCCTTGATCGCCATCTGGAGACGGTGAACCGCAACGGGATATTCCGCACGTACATAGAAGTAGCCCTCGCTTGCACCGATGGCGTAGCCCGCGATCATCATACCTTCGATGACTGCAAAGGGGTTGCCCTCGAGCACAGAACGGTCCATGAACGCGCCGGGGTCACCCTCGTCGCCGTTGCAGACCACGTATTTCTGATCCGCGTCGTTTGCATATGCAAAGGACCACTTTCTGCCGGTGGGGAAGCCTGCGCCGCCGCGTCCGCGGAGACCCGACGCCAGCACCTCGTCGATGACCTGCTTCGGCTTCATGGAAAGCGCTCTTTCGAGTCCTCGGAATGCGCCGTAGCCGAGCGCTTCGTTGATGTTCTCCGGGTCAATGACGCCGCAGCCGTGCAGAGCAATACGCTTCTGCTTCTTATAGAAGTTGATATCGTCCTGCTTCTGTACCTTTTCCTTGGTGACGGGATCGACGTACAGCAGACGCTCGACGACCTTGCCGCCGATGATGTCGCTCTCCACGATCTCTTCCACGTCTTCGAGCTTCACAAGACGGTAAAGCGTATCCTCGGGGAAGATCTTGACGAACGGACCCTGCGAGCAGAAGCCGAAGCAGCCGACCTGGTTGACGGTCACCTTGTCGCCAAGGTTCTTTTCTTTGATCAGCGTTTCAAACTTTTCCTTGATCTCGGCGGAGTGGGAGGAAAGGCAACCGGTACCGCCGCAAAGCACGATGGCACGTTTACCGTTCGATCCGTCGAATTTTTGATTCAGGCACCTGGTACAGTCAGCAACCGCTTCGTCCAGCTGTTTTTTGGTTCTGATCTCCATTTATACGACCTCCTTGTTGCGGTATTCCTCGATGACTTCGGGGATTTTGCTGACCGCCATTTTGGGGTAAACGGTGCCGTTGATGGTCACTGCGGGCGCAATGCCGCAAGCGCCGATGCAACGGAGCGCGTCGATGGTGAAAAGACCGTCCTCGGTCGTTTCGCCCGGCGCAATACCGAGTACCTCGGAGAATTTATCGATGATTTGTTGTGCGCCCTTGACGTAGCAGGCGGTACCGAGACAGCAGCCGATGATGTATTTTCCCTTGGGTTTGAGAGAGAAAAACGAGTAAAAGGTCACGACACCGTAGATCTCCGCGACGGAAATCCCGGTCTTCTCCGAAACGATCTCCTGGACATCAACGGGAATGTAGCCGTATTCCTTCTGAATGTCGCTGAGAATCATCATCAGAGGCGTGGTTTCGCCGGCGTATCTGTCGCAGATTTCGTTGATCTGTGCAACCGCGGCTTCGCTTAAGTGGGCCATAAGGATCCTCCTTGTTTGTCGCATTGAACATCGGCAGGCACAACAATACGGCTTCGCCGGAAGGAATCCGTGCGCCGCCGCAACCGATCAAACGACATCTTAATTGAATGATTTGTGCCGGAAACCGGATGATCTTCGCATCCGGTACGTCATTCCGAAGCGGAAACGACAGAATTTTTCCGTTTCGTCAGACATTTAACAAAATTATATCAAAAAAAATCCAATACGCCTGTTGCAATTGCAACAGAAATGCATTATAATAATGACAATATGTAAAAAGCATATATCGGAGGAAAACGGGATGGCGGAACAGAGACCGGAAACCGGGGAGAAACAGTGCGAGTCCCAAAGGTTTGCTGAGTTTGCGAACGGAGGGACGATCATGACCATTACGGGGCAGAGCGGAGAGGTCGGCGTGATCCGTCGGGGACGTGCGCATATCACCTGCCTTGATCACGAGGGCAGAGAAAGCACGATCGAATTGCTCAACGAAGGGGATTGCTTCGGAGCATATTTTCTCAAGCCGCTTGCTACCCAGGAATATGTGGTGATTGCCGACACACTCTGCAAGGTAATGTTCATTAACTATTCCAACGTGCTGCACAGTTGTCGGTTCAACTGCAAAAATCACGCGGAGCTGGTCAAGGATCTTCTGCGTCTGACCGCAGGAAAAGCGCAGTCATTGTCGTTGCACGTCAATGTGCTCAGCCAGAGAAGCCTGCGCGAAAAACTGCTGACCTATCTCGGCTACCGCCGGGAGGCAACGGGCAGGAATACCGTTGAGCTTCCGATTTCATTGGTTGCACTGGCAGACTATCTTTGCGTGGATCGGAGCGCCATGATGCGGGAGATCCGTCATATGAACGAGGACGGGGTGATCCGTTCGGAGGGAAGGTATTTTACACTTCTGTAAAGTGAAGAGCACAGGGCAGAACCGATGTGCCGTACCCGGTGCCTGACATTGACAAAGAACAAAAGCGCCCGCGCACGCTGTGCGCGGGGCGCTGATATTCATTTCATGGACCCCGGTGGTAAATGGGGACCGGAGGCATGTTTTTTAGCTATGATTCCTTATGTAAAAACCTCCCGCGCAGGGCGTGCGCGGGAGGTTTTTTCTTATGCAGAAAGACCCGATGAAACGTGTCCGCACGCGGACGGTTCCGCTTTCGCGGTCAGTTTGCCGTTCTCAGGTAATTGTCGTTATCGGGCGGGGTAAGAACAGTGATCTCCGCACCGAGATTCTTCAGCTTGGCAACGATATTTTCATACCCGCGTTCAATGTATTCCGTGCCCTCGATGACACTGATTCCTTCTGCCGCGAGCGCGGCGATTACGAGGGCGGCGCCGGCGCGCAGGTCGTTTGCGCGGAGCGGGGCACCGGTCAGTTTTTCCACGCCTGTGATGACGGCACAACCGTTTTCCACCTTGATGACGGCTCCCATTTTGCAAAGCTCGTCGGCGTAACGGAACCGCCCGGAAAAGACGGTCTCGGATACCATGCTGACCCCGTCGGCAAGCGTCATGAGCGCGCCGAACTGCGGCTGCATATCCGTGGGGAAACCGGGATAGGGAAGCGTTTTGATGGCAACCGGACGGAGAATACGGTTGGAGGAGACGGTGACGGATTCGTCATGCTCTTCTACGCCGACGCCCATTTCCCTGAGCTTTGCCGTGACGGTTTCCAGGTGTTTGGGAATGACGTTGCGGACCGTTACCTGTCCACCGGCAGCCGCCGCGGCGACCATGTAGGTGCCGGCTTCGATCATATCCGGTATAATAGTATAGTCGCACCCGTGAAGTTCTTTGACGCCGCGGATGCGGATAACAGGCGTACCGGCACCGGTGATGTGTGCGCCGCAGGCGTTGAGGAAACCGGATACATCGACGATGTGCGGCTCTCTGGCGGCATTTTCAATGACGGTCAGTCCGTCTGCGAGCACGGCGGCGAGAATCATATTGATGGTCGTGCCGACCGAAGAGGTGTTGAAAAACATGGAGGTTCCGCGCAGACCTCCTTCGGGAGCTCTGGCACGGAATCTGCCGCTTTCGATCACGGTTTCCGCACCCATGGCGGCAAAGCCCTGCTGATGCTGGTCAATGGGGCGGTTGCCGATGTCACAGCCTCCGGGAAGCCCGACCTCGGTCTGCCCGAATCTGCCGAGTTGCGCGCCGGCAATGTAAATGGAGCCGCGGAGCTTGCGGACCAGATCAAAATCGGGAACGGTGTAGGGAAGTCCCGTCGTATCAATGCGGACCGTGCCCTTTTTCAGATGTGTGACGCGGGCACCGAGCGATTCCAGAATCTCAAGCGAGGTGACCACATCGCTGATCAGAGGCAGATTTTCGATGGTGCAGACGTCCCCCGCCAGAATGGTAGCGAAAAGAATAGGAAGCGCGGCATTTTTCATGCCGCCGATCTCAATATCACCGTAAAGCGGACGACCTCCGCTGATCTGAATCTGATTCATGGTACTGTCCCTTCATATCGTTTTTGCCCTGTGGAAAACTTTTTCCACAGGCGGTGGAAAAATCGGTTCACAGTCAGCGGGAAAAACGGCGGAGCCGGTTACCGCCGGGTGGAATCGGTCATATTTTTGTCATAATTTCAGGAAAAAGTTTGTCATAATTTAGTTATATTTTATTATAACATATATACTATGTTTTGTGAAGAACATAAAATCGCTTAATTTGTAAACAAATTGATAACAAATAGTTAATCGGAACCTCCGAAAGCAGTTTCACATTTTCAGTATATCGCCCGGTGGAAAAAATGTGAAAAAAGTCTTGTCCGGTCGAAAGAAAAACTTCTGTCGGCACGGAGACGGCACAGGCAGGAAGGGGCTGGCGTCAAAGTGCGGGTTTGCGGTTGCGCCCCCGAACCAAAAGGACTCCGGCTTTCGCCGGAGCCCTTTTGGTTCGGGGACAGATCCGTTTATTCCCGGTAATACGCAACGGCGAGATCAACGACCAGACCGTAACTGCGTTCCCCGACGGTGCCCTGAGATTGCAGATAGGAATTGTTGACGGCGCCGCTGATGTCCGCGGCAACATTTTCCCGGTATTTTTCATAGAATTCGCTGTATGCCCTGAGTTCACCGCGTATCTCCGCTGACGTGCGTCCGTAGGCTTCGCGGTAGAGCTTGCCGTCCGCGGAGGACAGCGCACTCATGACGTATTCATAGAGATTCAGGTACCCGCTGTACCGGATATAGGCATCCTCGGATTCGATGCAGACAAGGAAAGCGACAAAGTTTGCTTCATCCTCTCTTGCAATGCCGCGCTGATGCGCCAGCTCGTGCGCCGCGGTGAACGGCGTGCAGTAGTCGGGGAAATGCACGTTGATATTGGCTTCTCCCGTGAAATAGGTGTACACGCCGGTGATGTGCGTGTAGGACATCGGTTCGCTGAGCATCACTGGCTTGACGCGGCTGTAAAAATGATCAATGAAGTCGTATTTTTCCGAAGCCTTGGCATAAGCCTCCATGAGCAGCCGATTCATTTCTCCGATCGAATACGGCATCTTTGAGGAGCCGTTTCCGTCGTAGTCCAGCTCCGCGCAGGCGCGGTTTGCCTCCTCGATCAGTATGAGCGCCGTGCGGTACAATTCCTCCGGCTTTTCGGGGGAACGGTCAAGCCCCAGCTTTTTGTCCAGTGTGGTGCCGTAATAGCCTGCACTGAAGTTGAGCACAAACAGATTGAAGAGCAGAGCGACCACGGACAGCAGGATCAGACAGAACCGCCCGATGTCCCGCCAGGTCCCGCACTTTTTGCGGATGACGAACACGACAATGAGTACCGCGGCGATGGGCAGGAGAATGAGAAGCACCTCCGAGAGGGAAAACGGAAACCAGCAGGTGACATATGCTAAGATCCGCCGGAAGAAGGCACTGATGGTTTCATTGAAGAAATCGGAAAAGCCGGTATTCAGCCGTTGGATGAGGTAGAGAATGGCGCATACACCCGCAAGCGCAAACATGGCGATGGAGAAGGGCGGTACCCGGCGGATGCGGTCTTTGGGGTTTATCTCCTTTCCGGCAGCCTTGTCCGGTTTTGCTGCGACTGAATGACCGGCTTGGGTATCGGTCATTTCATCCGTCCCGATTTCGGTTGTACCACCTGTTTTGGCGCCGGTCATTCCGCCCGGTTTCGTTTCTGTCGCGGCGTCCTCCGCACCTGTCGCGGTATCCTCCGCTCCGATCGCGTCGTCCGTTTCGGCACCCGTCTCGTCAACGAGCGGTTCGGCGGATTCGTCCGGCTTGTTTCCGGCGCTTTCGGTCGGCTGTTCGGTTTCTCTCCGGGAAAGCCCCGGGAAAGTTTCTTCGTTTTCAGGCATCTGTGGTATCCTCCTTGTCTTCAGAGTATCGGAAATATCGTTTTGCAAGTTCCCACATATCTTCGGCGAGCGGCGCACGGAAGGTGACCCGGTGTCCGTCGGCAGGGTGCGGGATGGTGAGTTCATATGCGTGGAGTGCGTGCCTCGGAATATCGGTTGAGGGGGAACCGTAGAGGTCGTCTCCCGTGATCGGCGTACCGATTGAAGCAAAGTGTACCCGGATCTGATGGGTCCTCCCGGTTTTCGGATGTATCTCGACGAGACTATGGGTACCGTTTTCCGCGAGCACGCGGTATCCGGTGACCGCCCGCATGGCGCCCGGCGCACTCTCGTCGCAGATCACCCGGCAGATCACGGAATTCTCTCCGCGGCAGATAAAGCGGTCAATGACGTCCTCACGTTTTTCCGGAACGCCGTCCAGAATGGCAAGGTATGTTTTCTGTATTTCCCCGCGTGTCATGGAGCGATAGAGCCGCAGGGAAGAGAGGCGGTTTTTGGCGACAAGCACCAGCCCGCTCGTATTGCGGTCAAGACGATTGACGGGGCGGAAGACAAAAGGTTCCCCCGTTTCGCGGTAATGCCACGCGAGCGCGTTGGCAAGCGTGTCGTCGGTATGCCCGTGCGAGGGGTGGGTCGGCATGTCCGCAGGCTTGTTGCAAAGGACAATATCCGCGTCCTCGTACACAATGTCCAGCGGGAGCCGGACGGGAAGTATCTTTTCGCTCGGTTCCGTATCCTCGGTCTCAAGGCGCAGGACGTCGCCCGCCTGCAGAACATGGCGCACGGTGACGTGCGAGCCGTTTACCGTAATTCCCGTGTCGGAAGAATATTTCAGCTTGGTAAGGAACCGGGTGGAGAGCTTCATCTCCTTTGTAAGAATCTCCTTGACGGTTTTCCCCGCGCGTTCCTTTGTTATGACGATCTCCATAAGCACCTCCGGTTGCGGATACTATATTATACCTGCTTTTCGGGGCGGTTACAAGTAAAACGTGTGAAAGTTTCGGAAAATCCTTGAAAAAGGGCAGGCGCTGTGCTACAATGGGGACAGCAATTGCGGGGAGGGGAAACGGTGCAATATATCCTGAATTATCTTTTTTTGTTTTCGGTCGGCAGTATGCTCGGCTGGGTGCTGGAGGTCTTTTTCCGCCGCTTCTTTTCAAGGAACAATCCGGAGCGCAAGTGGATCAACCCCGGCTTTCTGAACGGCCCCTGCCTGCCGCTTTACGGCTTCGGGCTGTGCTTTCTGTATCTGCTTGCGGGCATTGACCTGTCGGCAATTACCAATACAGCACTTCGGTATGTCGTGACCTTTCTTCTGATGGCGACGGCAATGACGCTCATCGAGTACATCGCCGGGCTGATCTTCGTCAAAGGCATGAACGTCAAACTGTGGGATTACAGTCAGATGTGGGGCAACATCCAGGGGATCATCTGCCCGCTCTTTTCCTTCTTCTGGGCGGTGCTTGCCGCTGTGTATTATTTCCTGATCCACCCGCACGTGACCGGAGCGGTCTTGTGGTTTGTGGGACATCCGCTCTTCTCCTTTGTGATCGGCGTGTTCTACGGGGTGTTCTTCGTGGATTTCGCCGTTTCCGTCAACCTGCTTGCAAAGCTCCGTAAGTTTGCGTCGGATAACGGGATCATTGTCAAATACGAGGAACTCAAAGCCCATTCGAGAAAACTCAAAGAGGAACGACGGGAGAAGCTGCGCTTCCTTTTTGCATTCCGCTCTTCCAATTCCTTTGCCGAACAGATGAAAAAATTCCGCGAGGACGGACACGGATTTGAACCGATCCGCCGCCTCAAAAAACAACGTTCCGAGGAGAAAAAACATGATTGATTTTGACACACTGAAAAATGCGGACGCCGCGGTGGTCTTTGTCAGCGGGCAGTCCAACGCGCACGCGCATCTGCAGGCGATGGCGGAAACGGACCGTGTGACCGTGCCGATGAAAAACGTCTTCAAGCTGGACGCGGATAAAAACCAGTCCTTTGATACAACCGATGTGACCTGGAGCGGGTTTACCACCGCAAATTACAATCTCGGTGAGGTGCAGGACCACACCTATTCCTTTGCGTACTATCTTGCGACCAAGTGGCAGAAGGCGAAAGATGAAGGCAAGCCGCTGCCCGATCTTTATATTGTACAGATGTCCATCGGAAGTCAGGGAATTCTGAACGGGTTGTGGAACAAGGACATTTCGCCCGTGATCATCCCGGGACCGATCGGTGTCTGCTGGGTGTCGCTTTACTGGCTCGCCCTGCACGTCAATCCGCTTGTGATGAAAAATCTGAAGGCGCACTTCCGGTCGCCGGTGGTGCTCGGGTGGCACTGGATCGGAAGCGATCAGGATACCATGCACGGCGGCTTTGACAACCCGGAATTTGAGAAGCGTTACGACGAATTCTTCGACGCAATGCTCCCGACCATGGATGACCCGCCCCTGTATCTGTATAAGCCGGTCTACTATAAGCTGGTGAAGAACAATGATCTGATCACCATGGAGGGAATCCGCGCCGTAACGGCGGAGCTGCGCCGCCAGATGACGCGCTATGCGCGCAGTATGCTGGTGGAGGTCGATCGGGATTGCCCGCTGTGGAATCCTGACGATGAGCTTCTCGGCGTATTCAGTGCGGACAATATCCACTATCGCAAAGAAACGCATGAATGGCTTGCCGACCGCTTCTTCCGAGAGATCCTGCATGACCGGAAGCTGGACGAACAAGAGAACTGACCCGTCCCGGCGCGACAGTTTTGAAAACCGCGCCCCGAAAACAAAAAAGAGGATGTTCAAAAACTCAAAATGAGTTTTTGAACATCCTCTTTTTTTACATTGTTTATGCCTGCAAAAAACGTTCCAGCCAGACAACGCCGATGCCAAACGCGTCGTAAAGTCCGTCCTTCTGTCCCTGCTTGAGAATATTGGTCGGATCCTTGGAGTCGATCACCTGGATCAGGATCTTTCCGGGAACCTCCGTGTCGTTTTCTTTCTTATAAGACATGATCTCAAGAACGAGATAACATTTCTCGCTCAGATCGCCGTAGCAAATGGTGTTGCCTTCCCGGACGAGCGGTCTTCCGAGGTATTCAAGGTATTTGCCGGACACCTTGGCACGCTTTTCTTCTGCCATGCGAATTCCTCCTGTTCTCCCACAATGGGTATTATACTCTGAATTATTATTATAACACAGGATCTGCAACAAGTCAAGACCCGCGGAAAATAAATCGCAGAACCGGTGTCCTGACTTCTGTCGTTCCCAAAGAGCGGGGAAATTTTTTCAGAATTTTAATTATCAATGCCCGGAAGCCGAGCCCGGTCATTTTTTCGGATCACGGGCGACTGACGGAGAAACCATCCGCTCTCCCGTCTCTTCGGCATGGCGAGGGTGTAGAGCGCATCCGCCCGGCGATCCAATGCCGCTTGCCGCAATGCCGCTTCCGTCGTCGGGATATCGGCAGGTTTGGAGACAAAGAAGCCGGAATTGTCTGTTTTTCTGAGACCCGCAAGCAGAGGACAGCCGGCTTCGTTTGCCGCAAGTACCCGGCAAAACGCAGGGGGATTCCGGAGGTCCTCCGGTGTGACGCCGATTGCCGCAAACAGGATTGCCCGGCGGATGCGGGTGTCCGTGTATTTTTTGGTGGCGACCTCTGCGAGCAATTCTCTGTAGGTTGTCGCGCTTCCGGCGGCACGGATCAGGCGTTCGGCAAAGCCTCCGGATAATTCCGCATAGCGGGCGGCGGCTTCCGGTGAGGTCAGACGCAGAACGGGGAGGAGAAGTGCTCCCAATGCATCGGGAGAAACAGGCGCTTCGCCTTCTTCCACCGCGCGTCTGAGGATCGGAAGCGTTTGGAGAGGAATGTAGTCCGCGAGCCGGTCGAGCGCTTCGGCGCCGCCACTGACGTCTTGCGCACTCTCTCCGAGAATCACTCTGCGCAGCGCGGTGGCGGACGGGTGCCTGCCGACGGTCAAAGTCTTTTCCGCATAGCCGGAGCCATCCCGCAGGACCGGATAAACGCCGAATCCCGCATGTTCCTGTTTCATCGCGCGCAGATACGCGACGGCAAGCAGGTCATTGGGGGATAGCTGAGGGGCAACTCCCGCGAGCGCTCCTGCCACCTCCGCCCAGACGGCGGCGATTCCTTTTTCGGGATGGGCTGCGGATTCTTTTCTGATAAGCTCCGGGAAATCCTCGCGAGCCGTTACGTCCGCAAGACGTTTCAGCATGTCAAGGTCCCCCGTCTCCGTGCCGAAGCTGAGTGCGTCAATTCCGACACGTCCGAAGATCCGGACCCCCGCGCCGGCAAAATATTCGGCGCTCGCGGAGGAGTAGGGAAACGGCAGTTCCAGGACAAGATCCGCGCCCGCCGCAAGCGCACACTCCGCCCGGCGATACCGGGAAAAGAGCGCAGGCTCTCCCCGCTCGACAAAGTTCCCGCTCATAAGGCAGACGATTCGCTCAAACCCTGCCTCTTTGAGGCGGGTGAAGTGAGACAGATGTCCCGAGTGAAACGGATTGTATTCGCAGATGATCCCCGCCGTTTTCATGTGTGTGTCCTTCCTTTTTGAAAAACTCCGGACAAAATTTCCGGAGCCTGCTTTTACCCACGGAAAAATCCTTCCCGGTTTCTTCTGAAATTATATCATTTGAGCGGATGCCTGTCAACGATGCCAAAAAAATCGGTAAAAAATTCGGAAAACTCTTGACAATCCGGGCAGGATTCGGTATAATAAGTAATGTCGCGTTTTATGGCAACTGTATGTTCGGAGGATGTATATAAATGACTCTCGATATGGGTCCGATGCTCCGTGGGGAGACTGATCGGATAAAGATCGATTATATGCTGAGCCCGGAATCGGTCAGGGGAGCGGAGTTTTCAAGCGATGCTCACGTGACCGGAGAGATCACGGATGACGGCGGATATATGCAGATGAAGCTGGAGGCGGAGCTTCCGTACAAAACGGTTTGTGCGAGATGCCTGACTCCCGTGGAAGATGTATTCCGCATGGAGTTTGTCCGCACGGTTGCAGACGAAGGTACGCTGACCGAAGAACAGTTGGAAGCCAATGTGGACGAGTATGTCGTGATCGAACACGGCAAGCTCAACGTTGACGAAGAGCTCCGCGAGAATCTGATTCTGGAATTTCCCATGAAAATCCTCTGCCGTGAGGATTGCCCCGGCCTTTGTCCGAAATGCGGGAAACCGTTGAAGGACGGGGATTGCGGTTGCAAAACCGTGGAAATTGATCCGAGACTGGCGGTTCTGAAAAACTGGAAACCGGCAAGCGACGACGAAAACACAGAGTCATAACGATAAGATCGGCGCGCGATGCGCGCATCTGTAAGGAGGTGTAGGTAAACATGGCAGTTCCGAAGAAAAAAGTATCCAAAGCACGCAGAGATAAGAGACGTTCCAATAACAGCAAGCTCTCCATCCCGGGCCTTGTGAAGTGCTCCAACCCCGCCTGCGGCGAGATGGTCCGCCCGCATTGCGTGTGCAAGGCTTGCGGTTATTACAACGGCAAACAGGTTCTGAAGGTCAAGAAGGACGCTTGAGTCGTTTCCTGACAAAGAACGGAAAAAGGATTCAGACGGTTTCATCTGTGATGCTGTTTGGGTCCTTTTTGCTCTATATTGCCGGATTCCCGAAGATTTCCAATTACGGCGGGACACACCGCTTTTGCCCGGAGGTGCAGCAATGAAAAAATGGCTTTTGAGATCCGTGGTGCTCCTGCTCGCCGCAGCGATTCTTTTGATGTCCTGCGCGTGCGGAAAGAAAGATACGGAAACCGAGTCCGGTGAGGTCGTCGGGGCGCCGGAGTCAGGAAAAACCTATGAACCAAAGGACGGTCGGCTGTTCTATCTGTCCAATGACCTGTCGGAATATGTGAGTCTTGCCTCCTTCAGCGGACTTTCCGTGACGGTGGACATGAAAGCCGTTGACGAGAACGTAGAGAAATCGCTGAGAGAGCTGTCAAAATCCTATGCGACGGTCAGTACGGGCAAAACCGTTGCGGAGGGGGACGTGGTACTCTGCAATTTCACCGGATATGTGGACGGCAAGAAATTCACCTCGGCTACCAATGAACAGATTGATGTCTCAAAGAACGGCTACGAGAAGATCCCCGGACTTGCCGAAGGACTGGTCGGCGCGGTGCCCGGCAATACGTGGCGAGTGAATGTCACATTGCCGTCCGATTACAGTGAATCGGAATACGCCGGAAAGCAGGCGACCATTGAGGTGGCGGTCGGCTATGTGATCACACCCTCTCTTACGAATGAGAATGTGCAGGATTATACGTCCGGGAAATACAAGAGTATTTCCGAATACAAAAAGTATCTGCGCGAGGAGAACTATCGCTCGTCAGCGGTGCAGTCCTTAATCGGCAAGATCCGCGAGCAGGCAACCTTCAAAGAAACCTTTGATGCTGCCCTCGAGCAGTGCTACCGGGATCTGGTTCAGATGATCACCTCCAATACGGATATGACCTATGAGGAATATCTGAAGGCAAACGGATTTACCGATGCGGATATCCGCGGGATGGCAAAAGACAGTTACGAATACAATCTGGTGATGTACCGTCTGGTACAGATTACCGGG
This sequence comes from uncultured Eubacteriales bacterium, assembly GCA_934796165.1. GTDB lineage: Bacteria > Bacillota > Clostridia > Oscillospirales > CAG-272 > CAKVOU01. Next base: position 270,599 of record CAKVOU010000001.1, read on the forward strand.
ATTCAGGTATACGAAGGCGACTATTATCCCAAGTTTGAAGAATTTGTCAAGGAGTATCAGTCGCAAAGAGAAGCGGCAGGGGACAGTGTTTCACGGGAGGATGCGGAGAAATACATCAACGAAAACCGGGAACTGGTGATCTCCTCGTGCCTGGAAACAAAGGTATTCGACTATCTCCTTGCCAACAATAAAGTGGAGAAAAAGTGATCCGGTACCGGGAGGCGGAACCAAAGGAGGGCGGAGACACCGTGCCTTCTCTTTTCCCGGAATCATCTGACGTCTGAGAGAATACAGCATGACCGGAAGGGGGAAAACTGGTGTTCGGATATATCAGGACACGCACGGGCGATTTGCTTGTGCGCGAGGACGCGTATTACCGTGCCGCATACTGCGGGCTTTGCCGGGCGCACGGAAAGTGTACGGGGCAGTGCTCGCGGTGTTTCCTAAGCTATGATTTTGCCTTTTTCGCCATTGTCCGCAGCGTGCTTGCGGGAGAGGATCCGCAACCGGAGGGCAGACGGTGTTTCCTGCACCCCTTCAGAAAACGTCCGATACTGGAGTGCACACAGTCCTACCGCGATACCGCGTATTGGGCGGCGCTATTGACTGCATACAAGAATCTGGATGATCTGCATGATGAACGGGGGGGACGCCGCGTCCGCGCGGCGCTTCTGCGCCCGTTTCTGTCCACCGGAAAGCGGAGGGCGGAAAAGAAGGTGCCGCGCCTGCTGGCGGATGAGATCCGGGAACAATTGGACCGGCTCAGACGTCTGGAAGAAAAGCGGATCGCCTCCGCCGATCAGTATGCCGAGGTGTTCGGAACGCTGATCGGAACGGCTTTGTCCGCAGGACTGGAAAAGGACGCTGCGCGTATTGCGCAGTCGATGGGCTTTCACCTCGGAAAATGGGTGTATCTCATTGACGCGGCGGATGATTTTGAAGAGGATATGAAGCGTGGACGGTTCAATCCGTTCGCGTGCTTATATGAGACCGATCATCTGACGGAGGCGCACAAAAGCGCGATCCGGACAGCGCTGACGGCAGAGCTGATAGAAGCGAAAAACGGTGCGGATCTTCTCGTGTATCCCCATACGGGGGACGAACGGGAGGGAATTATCCGCAATGTACTGGAATCCGGAATGCCGGACATCGCAGAGCGAATTCTCGATGGTTGTCCAAAGACCGGTTCAAAAACGAAATCCAAGCCCGGAGCGGGAACAAGGAAAGAGGTGGCTGACAGTGACAGATCCGTATAAGGTACTCGGTGTTTCACCGACAGCGAGCGATGAAGAGGTTAAAAAAGCGTACCGCGATCTGGCGCGCAAGTATCACCCTGACAAATACGCGGAAAGCGATCTCAAGGATCTGGCAAACGAAAAGATGCAGGAGATCAACGCGGCATATGAAGAAATCCAGACCCGGAGAAAGAACGGCGGAAAGGGAAACGGGGCTTCAAGCGGGGGCGCTTACGGAGCCTATTCCGGTCAGACACGTACCTCCGGCGGCAACGAGACCTATTCCCGCGTGCGCATGATGATCAATAACGGTCAGATCGACGACGCGGAGCGGACGCTCAATTCCATTCCCGCCAATATGCATGACGCGGAATGGTTCTTCCTTATGGGTTGCGTTCTTTTGCGCCGCGGCAGATACGTGGATGCCCAGCAGTATTTCAATACCGCCTGCGGGATGGATCCGTACAACATGGAGTACCGGCAGGCGCGTGACCGGCTGGTGCAGCAGACCTCCGCCTACGGAACTTCTTCCGGCGGGTGCGGGTTCTGGGATGTCTGCCAGGCGCTGATCTGCGCGGATTGCTGTTGCAGTCTGTCGAGAGGTTGCTGAAATGGTGGATCGGAGACAACGGAAGACCCGGCTGATCGCCGCCTCTGCGATGCTGTCTGCGCTCGGCGTGGTGCTGATTGCCGCCGCCGCACTGCTTGATGTGCTGGATCTGACCATGGCGGCGCTTGCGTCGCTTTTGACGGTATTCGCGGTTATTGAGATCGGGCAGTTTTACCCGTGGCTGATTTTTGCCGTCACCGGGATTCTGTCGCTGATACTGCTTCCCAAAAATACGGGGGCATACTGTTACATTCTGTTTTTCGGGTATTATCCGATGTTCAAGTCGGTCTTCGAACGTAAACTGCCGAAACCGCTTGCGTGGCTTTGCAAGTTTCTTGTGTTCAACCTCGGGTTTTCCGGTTATGTGTTTCTTTTGCCGATCCTCATTACCAACGAGCCGTTTCCCGGCGGTTGGTATATCGCCGCGATGTACGGCGGCGGAAATCTTCTGATGCTGCTCTACGATCTTGCCATGACTAAGCTGATTACCCTGTACCTGATCAGGTTGCGGGACAGACTGCATATTTCCCGTTGGTTCCGTTAAGAAAAGGAAAAAGCGGTCACCGGAACCGGAAGTTGTCGGCGATCGGAACGGAAACGTTCCGGTGACAATTTTTCCGGAGGAATGACGTGAGCCATTTCCTGCTTACGGTTCTGTTGCGTGATTCCGGTCAAAAGAAAAAGGACACCACCGACAACTGTCGGTGGCGTCCTTTTTCTATTTGCTGCAGATCTGCGGATGCCGGATTGATTCCTTGCCGTTACCCGCTTGCCGGTTCCGTGTCAGCCGGCAGAAGGCGTTGCCGGCTTGTCCGCTTCAATGAAGGTCTTGCCGACGTAGTAATACTTCCCGTCGATCAGGATCTGATACCAGTTGTCGTTGCAGCCGGTACAGACGACCGCGTCACCGCCCGTCAGGGTTTCGGCGAGCACGCGGGATTCGGAATCGGGAAGGATCCGGATGTAAAGCGTCGAAATGGAAGAGGAAACGTACATGGTAATGGGCGTTTCATAGAGCGTGAAATCGGACAGATCGGGCTTTTCTTCCGTGGATCCGCCCAACGTATCACTGAGGTAATTGAGCTTGACATAGTACTTGTAGCCGTTCCAGTTGATTTGTACCCATTCGCCGTTATCGCCGTAGCAGACGATCGCCTGATCCTTGACAAATTTGCCCTTGATGATGGAGGTCTTGTCGTCGGCGGAAGGATACTTACGGACATTCAGGGTGTCGGCGGTGACATACATGGTCTTGGGTTCCTCGTAGAACTTGAAGCCGGTCAGATCGGGTTCCTTTTCACCGAAGATCGGATCGCCGTCCGCAATTCTTCCGAGGTACTTGCCGCTTACATAGAACTTGTTGCCGTTATAATCGATCTGTACCCATTCGCCGTTGTCGCCGTAGCAGGTAATCTTGTCACCGTTTTTCAGTGTACCCTCAATGGCGGAAATGTCATTATCGGCGGAGGGGTAGTGACGGACATTAAGACTTGGAGTAACAACAAACAGGGAGATCGGTTCCTCGTAGAACTTGAAGCCGGACAGGTCAAACTCCGGATTTTCGGAGGGCTTGGTCTTGGAGAGGCAGGATGCGCTGACGTATCCGAACCCGTCCTTGTACTCAATGTGATACCACTTGCCGTTGGTGCCGACACAGGTGACGGTGTCGTCCTTTGAAAGCGATCCCTTGATTTTCGAATACCCACCGGTCGAAGGATACTCGCGGACATTCAAGGAATCGACCGTGACATACATCGTGGTTTTTTCCATGTCCTTGAAATCGGAGCCGGTGAAGTTGGTGGTTGTCATGTACGCGGAGTAAGCGTAATACCTGACGCCGCCGATTTCGAGAATGCTCCAGACATCGTTGTAACCGACGCGCTTGGCGCTTGCGCGGAACTTTAAGTAACGGTCGATCTTGGCGCCCGACTGGGGCTTGACACGAACGGAAAGCAGTTCGGAGGTTATGTAAATGATTTCATCAACTTTCTTGAAATCCGCATCGGTGTATTCCTTTTCGGATTCGGTTTCCTGGGGCTTCTTGGTCTCGGTCTCGGTTTCGCTTGCCGATTCGGTGGTCGATTCGGAAGAATCCGTATCCGATTCTGGCTCCGATGTATCGGATTCTACGTACTGTTTCTTGGTGGATGTCTCACTGCCTTTTTCGGTTCCCGTTTCTCCCTCTTTCTTCCCGCAGGAAGCGACGGAGAGAAGCAGAAGCATGGCACAGAGCGCGGCGATGATTTTTTTCATGATTTACAACAACCTCCCGGTCAATTTTTACAAATTTCTTTTTCTTTTTTGTACGATTTACCCGATTCCGGCACAACCGATAGAAACGGGGGATTTTGACTGACACAAAATATAGTAGGAATGTAACTGCTGACAAGTTTTATTATAACACGGTGAAAATACGGTGTCAATCGGATTTTGACAGTTTTTCAAAAATAATTTTGCCCGTCGGAAATGCATGAAAACTCCTCGGAGTATCGACGTGCAAAACAACGTCCGGTTCCCGGAAAAGAGCAAAAAACCGACGCTTTTTTCGCTTATTTGTCACGCTTCCGGTTTCGCTTTCTTTGCCGTCGCATCCTCCCGGATGAGGGTACGTATTGCTTCAATCGCGGTACGGATCGCGGACGACGTATCGTGGGATTCCTCAGCGTCCGTGTCCATCCCGGCAAGTGCGCGTTCCTGATTCCAGATTACGTGGAAAACGGCTCCCGCGCGGACGTGACGAGTGGCTGAAACGGTGAAGAGCGTTGCCGCTTCCATTTCGCTGCAAAGCACCCCGAGCGCCTTCCATGCTTCCCATTTTTCGCGCAATTCTCCGGCAGTCGCCATACTTGCGGGCGAATGCTGTCCGTAGAAGGAGTCCTTGCTTTGTACCACGCCGCAATGTGCGCGCAAGCCAAGTCTCCGCGCCGCCTCACGGAGGACAAAGAGAACGTCCGTGTTTGCAACTGCGGGGAATTCCGGCGGGGCGTATTCTCTTGAGGTACCGTCCTGTCGGACGGCTCCCGATGCAATGACCAGGTCGCCCGAACGGACGGGCAGTGCGATCCCGCCGCAGGTGCCGACGCGGATGAGCGTATCCGCCCCGCAGGCGACCAACTCTTCCGCCGCAATCGCTGTGGAAGGCCCTCCGATCCCGGTGGAGCAGACCGTGACGCGTTCGCCGTCGATGGTTCCGTTCCAGATGTTGAATTCCCGGTTGGTCACAAGGTGTATCGGGTCCTCAAGGTACGCGGCGATCTGCTCGCTTCTTGCGGGATCTCCCGGAAGAAGGCAGTAGCGCCCGATGTCCCCCGGACGTGCCTTGATGTGAAACTGTTCTCCCTCTGTTTTCAGCATAATGATCCTCCCGCCTCCCGTTTTCATTCATTTTTAATAGTATACCATGTTTTTCCGCATAATTCAAGCAAAACGGGAGATACTATCAAAGACAAAAGAGAAAGCATGAGGGAATGCGAGGACATGAAAATATGAAAAAAGGCTTACTGGAGCTTGACGCGGAGATTCAGAGCGCGGCATCGGTGGTCGGGCAGAAGGAATATGACGGTCCCATCGGCAGTTGCTTTGACCTGCACGGGGACGACGACCGGTTCGGGAAAAAGACATGGGAAAAGGCGGAGAGTGAAATGCAGCGCCTTGCCCTCAACACGGCACTTGCCAAGGGAGAATTCGCGGAGAGCGATATTGACACGCTGTTTGCGGGGGACCTCCTGAACCAGTGCATCGGTTCCGCATACGGGCTGATTGATTTCAATATTCCGTACTTCGGGCTGTACGGCGCGTGTTCCACCGCTGCGGAGGGACTGCTGCTTGCGTCTGTCTTGGTCAGTGCAGGATTTGCGACACGTACCTGCGCCGTGACTTCGTCGCATAACTGCTCGGCGGAAAGGCAGTACCGCACTCCGATCGAGTACGGCGGGCAACGCCCCCAGACTGCCCAGTGGACGGTGACAGGCTCCGGTGCGTTCGTGGTCGGTCGGACGACCGGGCGGGGACTGGCACGGGTGACCGGCGGAATGCCGGGGATCGTGGTGGAAAAGGGAATCACCGATGCAAACAATATGGGAGCGGCAATGGCGCCTGCCGCCGCGAACACCATCCGACGGTACTTTGAGGCGACGGGGGACAAGCCGGGGGATTACGACTGCATCCTGACGGGCGATCTCGGGTACGAGGGCGGGTCGATCCTGTGCGATCTGCTTCTCATCGACGGAATCGACATCCGCGGGGTATATGCCGATTGCGGACAAATCATCTATGACCGGAAAGCGCAGGATATGCACGCGGGCGGTTCGGGATGCGGATGCTCCGCCGTAGTGCTCGCGTCGTATTTCCTGCCGCGGATCAGACGGGGCGACCTTCGCCGGGTACTGTTTCTCGGTACCGGGGCAATGATGAGTCCGGACAGTATCAAGCAGGGCGGGGCAATCCCGGGTATTGCGCATCTCTTAAGACTGGAGACGGGAGGAAAAGAACGTGGGTGAGGTCATTCTGCCGTATGTATGGGCGTTTCTCATCGGCGGAGGATTCTGTGTGATCGCGCAGATTCTCATTGATAAGACCAAATTGACGCCGGCAAGAATCCTTGTGATTTATGTCTGTGCGGGTGTATTGCTCGGAGCGGTCGGGGTTTATAAGCCGCTCGTGGAGTTTGCCGGGTGCGGGGCAACCACGCCTCTGACCGGGTTTGGGTACCTGATCTCCAAGGGGGTCAGGGAGGCGGTGGAGGAAAAGGGACTGATCGGTGCCCTTACCGGGGGTCTTTCCGCCGCCGCGGGAGGAACCGCCGCTGCCATCTGCTTCGGTTACCTTGCGGCGGTGTTCTGCCGGGCGAAGCCGAAGGGGTAACGCAAACAGAATTTTGTCACGGTTTCCGTGTTCCTCCGTCGTCATGCAGTTGTTTTCCGCCGTTTATATTGTCCTGCTCCATATGATCCTGAACGGGTTTTCGGATGAGGCGGTTGCGGCGCCGGGGCTGTATTGCAAGGCGCAGAGTTTCTTTATCCCTCCTGTTCGGGCGTCAGACCTGTATCACCTGTTTTTCCGCATTGATTTTGACTATGCGCGGCTGTCCTTCCCGGTTTCAAAGATCATCTCCGGCACCATCTCCGGCACCATCGGACCGATACTGTATTTCCGGGAGCCAGGGCGGCGGAAACGCGATCCTTCCTTAGCCAGAGGGGTGCCCGCCGCAATAGATTGTCAGCCGGGAGGGAAGTTCTGAAAAGTTCCGGAATGTTGCGCCCGGCAGGGACCTTCGCAGTCTCTGTCGGGCGTTTTGTCAATTCCGTGTTTGGGGAGACCCTTGTCTGATTGTTACGGCAATCGCTTCAGTCCTGCTTGGTGCGGGCTTCCTTCGGGCTGTCCCCCGCTGAATCCGCACCGGTTTCTTCCCGCCCGGTCACACGGATAACGGGCTTATTGCCCTCCGCAGATAAAAGGACAAGTTTTCCTGCCCTGATCTCTCCTGCCAACAGTTTTTCGGAGAGCGGGTTTTCAAAGTACCGGATCGCCGCCCGCCGGAGAGGACGCGCTCCCATTGCCGAATCGGTCCCGCTTTGTGAGAGCAATTCCGCTGCCGACGGTTCCCAGGTCAGGGAGATTCCCATCTGTTCCATGCGGGATGCCAGTTTTCCAAGCAACATTTCTGCGATCCGGAAAAGGTCCTTTTCCGTCAGCCGGCGGAATACGACGGTTTCGTCAATACGGTTGAGAAATTCCGGGCGGAAGGTGTCCTTCAATGCCACACGGATGCGCCCTTCTTCCGCTTTCCGGTCGGCATCCGTTCCGGAAAGCGGGGAAAAGCCGAGCGGTTTGGAAACATTCTGCGAGGTGCCGAGATTGGAGGTCAGAATGATGACGGTATTGGTAAAATCCACGTGCCGTCCCTGCGCGTCGGTCAGGCGGCCGTCGTCGAGGATCTGTAAAAACAGGTGAAACACATCCGGGTGTGCCTTTTCGATTTCGTCGAAAAGTACCACGGCGTATGGGTGTCTGCGCACCTGCTCGGTCAATTGCCCTCCCTCGCCGAAGCCGACATAGCCGGGCGGGGAACCGATGAGTTTGGAGACACTGTGCCGCTCCATAAACTCGGACATATCGAAACGGATCAGCGCTTTTGTATCGTTAAACAACGCATCGGCAAGCGCGCGGGACAGCTCGGTTTTCCCGACGCCGGAGCTTCCGAGAAACAGAAAGGAGCCGATCGGTCTGTGCGGATCGCGTAATCCGGATCGGCTCCGGCGAACCGCATTCGCAACCGCCCGGATGGCATCATCCTGACCGACGACCCGTGCGGACAGCGTCTGCTCCAGCCGGAGCAGGCGTTTTCCGTCGTCCTCGGTCAACTTGCTTGTGGGGATACCTGTCCAGGCGGTGACAACCTTTGCCACGTCGTCTGCGGTGACAACAGCCGGATGATCTTCCCCCGGTTGCTTCTCCTGTTCCTTTTGGATCTGAAGAAGCGTCTCAAGCTGTTCCTCCTCCCGGCGGTATTCCGCGGCACTGTCGAAATCCTGAAGGGAGATTGCTTCTTCTTTGTCACGACGGATCTGTTCCAGCTGTTCCTCTGTCTTCTGCCGGGGAGAGGGAAGTATTCCTTCGGAGAGACGCAGGGCGGATGCAGCCTCATCAATGAGATCAATTGCCTTGTCCGGCAGGAAACGGTCGGGCAGATAGCGCTTGGACAAAACGACTGCCGCGCGGATTGCCTCCTCGGAAATGCGGACGCGGTGATGCGCCTCATAACGGTCGGAAAGCCCCTCCAGGATCCGGACGGCATCCTCCTCCGACGGCTCCTCCACCGTGACAGCCTGGAATCTGCGCTCCAGTGCCGCGTCCTTTTCAATATGCCGGCGGTATTCCGTGAGAGTGGTGGCACCGATGACCCGGAGCGCTCCTCTCGCAAGTGCAGGCTTGATGATATTTGCCGCGTCTACCGCACCCTCGGCGGCACCGGCGCCGACGATGGTATGGATTTCATCAATGAAGAGAATGACATCCGCGTTTCCCGCTGCCTCGTTCAATACGTCCCGGAAGCGTTCTTCAAATTCTCCCCGGTATTTTGCCCCGGCAATCATCCCTGCAATGTCCAGTGTATAGATGTGTTTTCCCCGCAGAGATTCCGGAACTGACCCTTCGGCGATCCGTTTTGCCAGACCCTCCACGACCGCAGTTTTTCCGACGCCCGGCTCGCCGATCAGGCAGGGGTTGTTTTTGGTTCTTCGCGAAAGGATCCGGATGACCCGCCCGGTCTCTTTGTCTCTGCCGATCACGGGATCGATCCGTCCTTCCTTTGCCAGCTCCGTCAGATCACGCCCGAAATTCTTCAACGTTTCGGCGGATTCTTTCCCGGAGGAGTCCGACCGGTCCCCGCGCAGGCGATCCTGCTTTTTGGGCAGCGAAGCAAAATAATTCAGAAGATCACCGCGCATCTCGCTGATGCCCACCCCAAGACTTTCGAGCAACCGGATGGCAACGCAGTCACGTTCCTCCAGGAGCGCAAGGAGAAGGTGTTCGGTCCCGATATAGCTTTGTCCGTTTTTGAGTGACTCCGTCCCGGAGGCTTCGATGATCCTTTTGGCGCAAGGTGTCAGATCTGCTGACGAGACCCTTGCGGGGGAACCGACCCCGGCGCGTTCCGCAACGGCTTTGCGGAGTTTTTCCTTGTCTGCGCCCTTGGAATAAAGCAGCTTCGCCGCAACCCCGTCCCCGCCGGCGAGCCCGAGCAACAGATGCTCCGAACCGATATAGGTGTGCCCAAGCTCTCCGGCGATCCTTTGTGCCGCGGTCAGCGCGTCCTGCGCTTTTTTGGTAAATCTGTCCGTCATGTCGGCTGCAACCTTCCTTTCTGTCTTTATTATTGTACCTGCCGGGCGGGAAAATTTCAGTCGGATTCTGCCGGGACAGAATGTTTTTCCGGGAAGCCCTGTTTCTGCATAGAAACGCCGCCTCTGACAGATACTATCACAAAAGAAAAAGAAGGAAGGTCATGACATGAATAAACCGCAGATCATCCGCGTCTGTGCCAGAGAAATCCTTGATTCCAGAGGGAACCCGACGGTGGAGGCGACCGTTGTACTTGCCGACGGGACGGTCGGTGTCGCCAGTGTGCCGTCAGGCGCGTCCACTGGCGTATTTGAAGCGCATGAAAAGCGGGACGGGGACCCGGCACGGTACGGGGGGCGGGGCGTGACCGATGCGGTCAATCACATCCGGAACGTGATCTCTCCCGCGCTGAACGGGGTTTCCGCGTCGGAGCAGTATGAGGTGGACCGTCTTCTCTGTGAGATTGACGGAACGGACAACAAAAGCAAACTCGGCGCGAACGCGATCCTTGCCGTCTCTCTTGCCGCCGCACGTTCCGCCGCAAACTGGTATCACATTCCCGTGTACCGTTATCTCGGCGGCGTGGATGCGTACCGCCTCCCGGTTCCCATGATGAATATCCTCAACGGCGGGGCGCATGCCTCCAACAATCTGGAGATCCAGGAATTCATGATCGTGCCGACGGGCGCTTCTACCTTTGCCGAGGGGCTTCGCATGGGAAGCGAGATCTACCACAAGCTCGGCGCGATTCTCAAATCGGAGGGGTACGCGACCGGTGTCGGCGACGAGGGCGGATACGCGCCCGACCTTTCCGAGGACGAGGAGGCGATCAAGCTGATTCTGCGCGCGATCGGCGAGGCGGGCTACAACACGGGGGACGTCCGGATCGCACTTGACGCGGCGGCAGGGGAGTGGTATGCCGGGGACGGGGAGTACCGGATGCCCAAAACCGGCAGGAATTTCACCCGTGACCAGCTTATCCGGCAGTGGATGTACCTGACGGACAAATATCCGATCCTGTCTTTGGAAGACGGGCTGGATCAGCGCGATTTCGCGGGGTGGAGCGAGCTGACCGAGCGGATCGGCAAGCGCACGATGCTGGTTGGAGACGATCTGTTTGTGACCAATACCGCGCGGCTCCGCGAGGGAATTGCCAAAGGGGCTGCCAACGCCATTCTCATCAAACCCAACCAGATCGGCACCGTCACCGAGACGCTGGATGTCATCCACACGGCGAAATCGGCTGGATACCGTTTTGTGTTGTCCCACCGTTCGGGGGAAACGGAGGATACCACCATCGCGGACATCGCCGTTGCCGTAAATGCACCGTATATCAAGGCGGGTGCCCCCTGCCGCACGGAGCGGGTCGCCAAGTATAACCGCCTGCTCCGGATCGAGTCTGCGCTCGGCAGCGCCGCCTGCTACGGAAATATCTGCGCCGCGGCGGAGAAGACCGAGACAGACTGCCTTCTGTGCCAGTCGTGAGAGAGAACGGGGAAGTCCGGTCGTATTCCCGTTGATCGGGGGTGTCGGTGTTCCTTCCGGATACCTTTCCACGAAAGCGGCAGGATTGCGGATATCAAAAACGCCGGACGCGCCCAGCGCGTCCGGCGTTCTTTTGCCTTTTGTTTACGGATTGATGTGAATCTCCACACCGTTGACCTCCACGCCGTCATCGGCGCGGACGAGTACGTACTTCACTCCGTCGATCACGCGGGTTTCAATGAGATCGGTGCGCTTCGGGTTGACCTGAATGGTCACCTCCGGTGTCTGTACCCGGAAGTGCTTGGGGTCGATGAGGTTCTGCGGGGGAATCTCAGCGCCGGCGCCGAAGCTCTCGGTGTAGCCTTTTTCAAACGCGGTGATCTTCTCGTCGGAGACGCCGCAAAGCTGAAGCGCCTCTCTGACATCCTCGCCCGTGACGACGAGCGGTTCCTCCGAGTGGGTTTCCTTGTGTTCCTCCATCTTCTCCCGGATCTGTTGATGCACACAGCGAACGACCTTCATGCTGCAATCCTTTTCGAGCGCGTCGGTGAATGCCGTTTCAAAGGTTTCCTTCTGGGTGTCGGCATTCATGGGGAGCGGCGTGCGGAACACGGTCTCCGCGAAATCCTCGTGCAGGTCGCCCGTGCTCTTGGTGTAATACATGGTTCCGTAGATGTTGGTCTTGCGGTCGTCAAACGCGGGGAACATGAATCCGATCTCCGGCGCGGAAACAACCCAGCCGAGGTCGCGGGAGCGGAAATCCTTGTCCGCATTGTCGTAGCTTAAGATCGGCTTGGACATCCTGACGGGGCATACTGCCGAGATGAGATAGGAGAACACCTCGTCGGAGTCCGCGTCGGTGCGGGATCCGTCCGCGGCGCGGTGGGGAACGTCGTATGTATTGTAGGCAAGCAGAATGACGAAATTGTCCTTCATGGTGACGTTTTCGGCGATCTTTCCGAAATACCCGTCAATGAGTTTTTCGTCCTTGAGGCAGGATTCCTTCAGCGCCATCAGCCGCTTGTGTTCTTCGCCGTTCAGCACCGCCTCGGTGTCGAACGAAAGGGGAAGCAGGTTCTTGCCCGGAACGCCGGACAGTGTTTTGCGGAAGAGCGAAAGATACTTTTCGCTTTCCTCCTCATGGAGCGGTCCGAACGGCTGGCGGAACCGGGAAATGATCTCGTGTTCCTTACTGACATAGCAGCCGTATACCGCGGAAATCGTGCATTCGTCGTTTTTGAGTTTTCTTCTGATTTCTGAAATTTCTTTTTCGTTCATGGTGTGATCCTTCTGATTTCGTGTTTCGTGGAATCGGGTGTTCAGTCCGAACCGGACGGGATGGTAGAAATGATGCGTTTTGCAGACCGGGAAACTGTCATAGCCCGGAGTCACATCTTACCGCGGACTGCATACAGATGCTGCCGCCGCGTGGGAGGCGGGGAGTGACGGCGGGCGTGGTGTTGCCCCGGATCTCGTGTTGCACGGGGGAAATCGTTTCTTCTTCCCGGATTCGGCGCTGACGGATTCTATTCTATCACATTCCGCCGCTTCGTGCAAGAGAATTTCTCTTGCAAATTACGCCCGGATGTGATAAAATACATTCAGTTTGGATGGTAACGCTTCATTGCTTCACCGGATTGCTTTTGCACAGGTTTTCCGTGCGGGATTCCCCGGCATAGAGGTGACGCTCTGACACAAAGGACGGACAAAGGATAAATGGATCTTTGCAATCAAAAAAACGTAAGAGAACTCATGGATACCTTCGGAATCCGGTTCCGGAAGGAATTCGGTCAGAATTTTCTGACAAATTCCATGGTAGTGTCCGATATCGCGGACGGCTGTGCCGACGACCCGGACACCACGATCCTTGAGATCGGACCGGGAATCGGAACGCTTTCCCGCGAGCTTGCCGCAAGATACAAAAACGTGATCGCGCTTGAGATTGACCGAGGGCTGATTCCGGTGCTCGGGTTTACCATGACTGGCTTTCCGAATTTCCGCGTCGTCAATGAGGACGTGATGAAGACCGATCTTGGCGAACTTCTCCGCCCGTATTTTGAAGCGGGACCGGTCGCCGTCTGCGCGAATCTGCCGTATTACATCACGACGCCGATCTTGATGAAGCTGCTCGAATGCGGACTGCCGTTCCGTTCGATCACGGTCATGATCCAGGCGGAGGTCGCCGATCGTCTGTGCGCCGCGGCGGGCAGCTCCGCTTACGGCTCCATCACGGCGGTGCTTGCCTATTACGGAACCGCCACAAAGCTGTTCCGGGTGACGGCAGGGAACTTTGTGCCGCCTCCCAAGGTGGATTCCACGGTGGTCCGTATTGATCTTTACCCGGAGAAGCCGTTCGTGCCGCGCGACGAAAAGGTGCTGTTCCGCACCATCCGGGCGGCGTTTGAACAGCGCCGGAAAACGCTGGTCAACTCGCTCTCCACGGGCTTTTCGGAAATTCCCAAGGACCGCCTGCTTGCCGCCGTGACGGATTGCGGGTTCCCGCCGGACATCCGCGGGGAACGGCTGGACATTGAGGCGTTTGTCCGACTCTCCGACCGGTTGCGTGAGGAAATGACCCGGGATTCGTAATGTTTTCAGATAACAAAATGCCGCCGGTATCGCCGGCGGCATTTTTCAATAGAGGATTGATTTTCAGAAGCTCAGTTTGTCGAGCATAGAGTAGAAAAGGAAGTATTCGTTGACCATCTTGCAGATTTCGCCGGATGTACGGGAGTAGACCGTTTTCTGGTTGATCAGGGGACCGATGGAGTAAACAAGCTCCAGATCCCCGTTCCGCAGCACCTCCGATTTTACGCTTGTCATCGGGTCCGCGGTGAGGTAATAATTCAGGTGGTAATACTTGATCTTGCTTGAGTCCAGGTCACGGATCAGATAGGAGCCGTTGCCGCAGTACACGAATTCCGTGTTGAGGGTTTCCTCCAGATGGGAATCGACAAGAACCATTCCCGAGATGCGGTCGTCTTCGTCATAGGTGTAAGTGATGGAATACTCCCGGGCACCGCCCGCGTACCGGTAGTGAATCGCCTGGCTGAGAAGCAGTCCCCCGTCGGATACGGTATTGTCAATGGTGATGACCAGGGAGGACGGGGTGTCGATCCTTGTGAGGAAATAATTGGAGTCGTAGGAATACACCGTGGCTTTCCCGCTCCGGTCGGTGATATTCATTTTACGCGCACTGATGTCAAAGCTGATGGTCAGTTTACTGTTTTTGAATATTTCCAGATTTGCGTAATAGGTCCCGTTTACGGCATAGTGCGAAAAACGCGGATCGTCCGGGTCGTCTGTGCCGTCAACGGGCGGGTAGGTTTCCGTTTCCGTTTCTGATTCTGTTTCTGTTTCTGTTTCTGTGACCGATTCTTCGTGGGACTCGGTTTCGGTCGCGGATTCCGGAACGGTTGCGGTTTCCGTTTCAGGAGCATCTTTCGGAGCACAGGCGGCAAGAGATACCGTGACTGCGAGAGTCAGAAGAAAAGCGAGAAATAAGCAAAGTGTTTTTTTCATGAAAACCTCCGGAGAATAATGACTTCTGCTCCAATTATAATACATCCCGCCACCGAAATCAACAGGAAATTGAAAACTGAGTGTAAGACAACGATACGCGAAAACGACCGCTTGCAATTTTCCGAAATATGTGGTATAGTAAAACAAATGCCCGCTACGGGCAAAAAATTCCACGCAAAAAATCAAACGGAGGTACCATGTATGAAACGTCTATTGTCCCTGATCCTTGCGCTTCTGCTCGTGACCGGTGCGTTGTCCTTGGCAGCGTGCGGCACAAAGCCGTCTGAAACTGCCACCGACAGGCAGGAATCCGCCACCGGCGAGCCCGGTACGCAGAAGGAGACGGATTCCGCATCGGAATCGGCTGAGTCGGGAAGCGAGTCGGCAACCGAATCCGGAAGCGAATCTGTCACAGAGTCCGGAACCGAATCTCAGACGGAAACCGCGACCGAAACCGAGCCGGAAAGCAAAAGATACACAGACGAAGAGCTCGAATCCATCCGCGAGGAGCTGAATCGGACCACGGTCGGCAATAAGCTGCCGATTGCGAGCTTCGGAGCCATAGTCAAGGCGGAAAAAATGCAGGAAGTTTATGAGCTGATGCTGGAAGCCGGTATCAATACCGTGATTGCCGTGGAGGCGGTTTACAGCACGACAGGGGAGGGCAACTGGCTGGACCTGGTGCTTTCCTCCGCCCGCGAGACCGGAATGGATGTGATTCTCAGCGCGCAGGGCTTTGACGGCGCTACCATGGAATCCAAGCTGCTCGGCAGAGAAGAGTATTTTGATCTGATCAAGGCGATCTACCTGAAGGATGAACCGACCCCGGACCAGTTTGGCGGTCTTGCCGAGACCCGCGAAACGCTCCGGAAGTATCTGCCCGGTGCGGACAAATGGCAGATGGGGGCGAATCTGCTCCCGTTTGGGTCGGGATCCTATGAGGCGGGGAACGAGTTTGACTTTGAGACCGCCGGATACGAGGATACCCTCAGAAAATACATGGATACCGTACACCCGGAATTTCTGTGCTTTGATTACTATCCGTGGACATCGGGCGGAAGCATCCAGTATTACCTTACAAACCTCCTGCTCGTCGAAAAGGTTGCAAAGGACTATGATGTCCCGACCTATACGTTCATTGAGGCAAATTCCATTGATGTTTCCTATTATCAGCTCAAGCTGGAATGCAATCTGTCCCTGGCAAGCGGTGCGCAGGCGCTCTACCTGTTTCTTGCAAAGGAATTGGGCCATTTCAGTGCCGGTGTCGTGTTTGATACGTCGGGAAACGTAACGAACTGGAACTATTACTCGTGTATGGAGGAGATCTTCAACGGTCTGCACGCGATGAAGGGCGTGTTCCTTGACTTTGACTGGCAGAACAACATTTTTGCCGGCAAAGCGGTGGAGACCTATACGCCCATGCTGAATAAAAACGGCGTCGGCGGCTTTATCAACGAGGGCGGCAGCTTCGGAGAGCTGACCTCTGTGGAATCTCCCGACGCGGTGATCGGTTGCTTCACCGATCAGAACGGTGTGAACGGCTTGTATGTGGTCAATACCAATCTGGATGCCGAGAGAAAGAGCGAGGATACCGTTCTGCATTTCGGAGAGGAAGTCCTCTATGAGATCTGGGGCGAGGAAGGTCTTGAGAAGATCGGCTACGCCGAAACCCTCACCCTGTCCCTGTATGCGGGCGACGGCAAATTCATCGTGATCAACCCGACGCTTCCGCAGTAAAGAAATACCGGAAAACGGGCGGACTGCCGCAGGCGCGGCGGTCCGCCTTTTTCGTTCCGGCAATTGACTTTCCCCTTGTGCTGTGATACAATAAATCCGGTTATATTTCCGGGAAGGAGGGGACGGTATGCGGTACAATCCCGACAATGCGTCGGTAGAGATCAGCGCGGAAGAGCTATGCGCCATGGCGTTCCGCACGGGCGGACTGACGGGCGGACGTTCCTTCTCGGCTCCGCCCGGGCTGACGCGCGACCGTCTTGCCGTCTTTTGCCGCGAGGAGGGGGAGGGCTACGCGGAGGGTGAGGAGATCACTCTGACCCACCTGTATCACGGGATCTGCTATGAGATCATCGGGCGGGCAGTCGGCGTCTGCCGGCGGAACGGCGTGCTCACGGTCGATGAAGAGGTAACCGTCCCCTCGCGCGGAGCGGTGCCATTGAAGCCCTCCGACCGCCGGAAAACCCACCTTCGTATCTGCGCGTGGCTGGAAGCGGTATCAAAAGGGGAGGACAGGGTTTCGGTGCGCCTCATCTACCGTATCCCGTCGGAAAAGAGCACCGAATACCGGGAAGAGATCTCGGAAACAGCTTGGCTGACCGCATTTGTCGAAACGCTCCTTTCCCGCGCGGAACCGTATGCCGGGCATCTGGTCCGGACGGAGACCGAGCGGCGACCGACGTTTGCCCGTGCGGTGTTTCCTTTCCCCGATATGAGAGAGGGACAGGAGCTTCTGATCCGCGAGGCATTTCTCGATATCCGGCACGGAAAACGCCTGTTCGTGCAGGCACCGACCGGCATCGGGAAAACCATTTCGGTGCTGTATCCGGCGGTACGTGCCGTCGGTGCCGGGGAAGCCGACCGGATCTTTTACCTGACCGCAAAGGCAAGCACCAGACGTGAGGCGTTCCGTGCGGCGAAAAAATTATATGAAGCCGGTACGGAGTTGCGGGCGGTGATCTTATATGCCAAGGAACAGATGTGCGCGCATCCCGACGGACCGGGCAGGGAGGGAGAGAACCGATGCACTCCCGACAAGTGCCCGCTTGCGCGGGGATATTATGACCGCGCCCCCGGCGCGGTCGCGGAGCTGATCGCGTCCGGAAACGGATTTCCCGCGTCCTCGGTCAGAGCGGCAGCGGGGAAGGCGCACATCTGCCCGTATGAATTGTCGCTCGATCTGTCGGAATACTGCGATGTCATCATCTGCGATTATAACTATGTGTTTGACCCGGTCGTCCGCCTACGCCGGTATTTCGGCGAAGGGGCAAAGGACCGCGGGGAACGATACGTGTTTCTCGTGGACGAGGCGCATAACCTTGGCGACCGCGCACGGGAGATGTTTTCGGCGGAGCTGAAACTCTCCCGGCTCCACAACGCGGCGGATCCCTTCGGCGGAGCCAACGCGGCGTTTGACGGAGCGCTTTCCGACCTGTCCGGGGAGCTTGCCCGCATGAAACGACTGTGTGCGGATACGCTTGTGAAGAACCCCGACGGGACCGAGGACGGCTACTTCGTGACACACGGCATGCCCGACCGTCTGATCGCTTCGACAGAGCATGCGGTTTTTCTTGGCGAACGGTGGAAGAAAAACAACACGGAGCCGCTTTCCCTCGCGGCGCTGGACACCTGTCTTTCTGATCTGCGGCGGTTCCTTTGTGTCTGCGAGCGGTACGGGAAGGGATACCTGACCTTCGTGGAGGTGCTCCGGAATGACGTGACGGTTCGCCTCGTCTGCCTTGACCCGTCGGAAGGGCTGGGTACCGGGATGAACGCGGCGCAGGCGAGCATCCTGTTTTCCGCAACGCTGACTCCGACCGATTATTTTTCGGACATTCTCGGCGGCGGAAAGGACGCGGTCACCGTTTCTCTTCCGTCGCCGTTCCCGAAAGAAAACCTGCTCATTGCGGCGGTGGATTCGGTCAGTACGCGGTATGAGGACCGGGAAAAGAGCTACCGTAAGATCGCCACATATATCGCGGCGGCAATCAGCGCGAAAAAAGGGAATTACATTGCGTATTTTCCTTCCTATGAATATCTGGAAAAGGTGCGGGCGATTTTTGAGGAAAAGTATCCGTCGGTCGAAACGGTCGTGCAGACCAAGGGAATGACGCACGCGGAAAAAGAGAAGTTCCTTGCCTCATTCACCGAAAACCACGAGAAACTCCGGGTCGGCTTTTCTGTGCTCGGCGGGTCGTTTTCCGAGGGTGTCGATCTGCCCGGAGACTGCCTGATCGGTGTCATCGTGATCGGGGTCGGTCTGCCGGGGCTTTCCTCCGAACGCAATATCCTCCGGGAGTATTACGAGGAGAGAAGCGGGAACGGGTATGATTATGCATATACCTATCCGGGCATGAATAATGTGTTGCAGGCGGCGGGACGCGTCATCCGGACGGACACCGACCGCGGGATCGTCGTGCTGATCGACGACCGCTACCTGACACCGCAATATCGGGCGCTGTTTCCGGAGAACTGGGGGACTGTGACGGATGTGCACGATGCCCGGTCCCTCGCCGAAACGGTCAGGGCCTTCTGGCAGAGCAAAAATTAACAAGTTTTTTTGCAAAAAAATCAATTCGGACTTGCTATTTTCCGCTTACGGTGATATAATAATCATCTGATGTGAATAATACGGCGTCTTTTCTTGCAAAAATCGGGCGCCGGCATAAAGTTCGGATGAAAGATGTAAATTAAGGGAGAAACGGACATGGAAAGAATCGAAATTCGGAAGCTGTATGCGGATGCGTCTGCCTTTTCGGGCAAGACCATCACGGTCGCCGGTTGGGCGAGAACCATTCGCGCAAGCAATGCGTTCGGCTTCATCGAACTGAATGACGGCAGCTGCTTCGGAAACCTTCAGGTTGTTTTTGAGGCGGAGAAGCTGGAAAACTATAAAGATATTGCAAAGCAGAATGTCGGCTGTGCACTGATCGTGACGGGCGGGATCAGATTGACCCCCGACGCGCCTCAGCCGTTTGAGATCCATGCAGTAAAGATCGACGTGGAGGGGGCATCCACGCCGGATTACCCGCTTCAGAAGAAGCGCCACACAATGGAATTCCTCCGCACCATCGCACATCTGCGCCCGCGTACCAATACCTACAACGCGGTGTTCCGCGTCCGTTCGGTCGCGGCATTTGCCATCCATAAGTTTTTCCAGGAGCGCGGCTTTGTGTACGCACAGACGCCGCTTATCACCGGTTCCGACTGTGAGGGTGCCGGCGAGATGTTTCAGGTGACGACGCTTGACCTTGATAATGTACCGAAGACCCCGGACGGCAAGGTGGACTACTCGCAGGATTTCTTCGGCAAGAAGACCAGCCTCACGGTATCGGGTCAGCTCAACGCGGAGACCTTTGCGCAGGCGTTCGGCAGTGTTTACACCTTCGGACCGACCTTCCGCGCGGAAAAATCCAACACCCAGCGCCACGCGGCGGAATTCTGGATGGTGGAGCCCGAGATCGCGTTTGCCGATCTTTCGGATGATATGCAGCTTGCCGAGGATATGATCAAATCCGTCCTTCGGTATGTGATGGAGCAGTGCCCCGGAGACATGGAATTCTTCAACAAATTCTTTGATAAGGGACTGATTGACCGGATCAACCACCTCATCAACAGCGATTTCGGCAGAGTGACCTACACCGAGGCGATCGACCTCTTAGAGAAGAGCGGACACAAGTTCGAATACCCCGTTTACTGGGGCATGGATATGCAGACCGAGCATGAGAGATACCTGACCGAAGAGATCTTCGGCAAGCCCGTGTTCGTTACCGATTATCCCCGTGAGATCAAGGCGTTCTATATGCGTCTCAACGACGACGGTAAGACGGTCGCCGCAATGGATATGCTGGTGCCCGGTGTCGGCGAACTGATCGGCGGCTCCCAGAGAGAGGAACGCCTCGACTATCTGCTCGACGCAATGAAGCGGTTCGGGCTCCGCGAGGAGGACTACTGGTGGTATCTTGAACTCCGCAAATACGGCGGGACCCACCACGCGGGCTTCGGTCTCGGCTTTGAAAGACTGATCATGTATATCACGGGCGTTTCCAACATCCGCGATGTGGAGGCATTCCCGAGAACCACGGGCAACGCAGATTTCTGATCGCAGAGCGGTCGTTTCTGCCCGGACTCCGCCGTTTACCGACATAATTATTGAAGCGAAAGAGGAATTCCATGCAATATACCGAAATGAGCCGTAAGCAACTGACTGCGCTGAAAGAAAATCTGACCGAACAATACGAGGCGTTCCGGAAACGGAAACTGTCTCTCGATCTGTCGCGCGGGAAACCGGGTAGTGTGCAGCTTGACCTTTTGCAGGGCATGCTGTCCTGCATCTCCACCTCCGCCGACTGCCAGGGGGCAGATGGCTTCGATTACCGTAACTACGGACTTCTGGAGGGCATTCCGGAAGCCAAGAAGATGTTCTCCGAACTGCTTGAGATTCCCGAAAAGAACCTCATCATCGGCGGAAACTCTTCGCTCAACCTTATGTACGATACGGTGGCGCGCGCAATGCTGTACGGCGTTGTGGGCAGCGACCGCCCGTGGTGCCGGGAGGAAAAGATCCGTTTCCTCTGTCCCGCGCCGGGGTACGACCGCCACTTTGCCATCTGTGAATCGCTCGGTATTGAGATGCTGACCGTTCATATGACCCCGACAGGACCCGATATGGACGAGGTGGAGCGTCTTGCCGCCGCTGACTCGTCGGTCAAGGGTATCTGGTGCTGCCCCAAGTATTCCAATCCCGACGGCATTACCTATTCCGACGAAACGGTACGCCGCCTCGCCGTTATGAAGACCGCCGCGAAGGATTTCCGCATTTTCTGGGACAACGCCTATGCAGTGCACGACCTGTATCCCGACCGCCGCGACACGCTTCTGAACATCTTTGACGTGGCAAAGGGGGCGGGAACACTCGACCGGATCTTCTACTTTGCGTCCACCTCCAAGATTTCGTTCCCCGGTTCCGGTGTTGCGATCATGGCAATGTCGGATGATAATCTGGCACAGATCAAGCCGATCATGGGCGTTCAGACCATCGGCTTCGATAAGATCAACCAGATCCGCCACGTGCGGTATTTCGGCTCGGCATCGAACATCCGCAGTCATATGGTGGTGCTTGCAGATCTCATCCGCCCGAAATTCCGCATCGTGCTTGACACGATGGAGCGGGACCTCGGCGGAACGGGCATCGCGCACTGGACCGACCCGAACGGCGGCTATTTTATCAGCCTTTACGTCATGCCCGGTTGCGCGAAGCGGACCTTTGCTCTGGCGCAGCAAGCCGGTGTGAAGTTAACGCAGGTCGGCGCTACATACCCCTACGGAAAGGACCCGGAGGACAGCAATATCCGCATTGCTCCGACATATCCCTCAACCGAGGACCTTATGGCGGCGATGGATGTCCTGACGGTCTGTGTCCGGCTTGCGGTACTTGAAAAATTGCTCGGCGATAATTGACATCTGATAAAAAATCCGAGAGGGCGGGGATTCCCGCCTTTCTCTGTGCCGCGGAAGGATTACCTGACGGCAGAAAGGAATGAATATGGATGCTGAGTTGCTGACGACGTTCGGAGTGGTGTTTTTAACGGTATTCATTGCGGAAATGGGCGACAAGACCCAGCTTCTGATGGTTGCCATGGCGAAAAAATACCGCATCCGCGATATCGTGATCGGTGTCGGACTTTCGATCATTGTGCTCAATCTGGTTGCAGTCGCGCTCGGCTCCCTGATCGGAGATCTGCTTCCGACCATGATGATCAATCTGGCGGCAGGTTTTGCGTTCTTTTACTTTGCCACCTCCGCGCTTCTGACAGACTCGGAGGAGGAAACGGTCAGGAGCGGCGGCAGATTCGGTGCAATCGCCTCCACCTTCGGAATCTTCTTTCTCGGAGAGTTGGGAGATAAGACACAGCTGACCGCGCTTGCCCTGTCTGCGGAACAGTCGGCGGGGAAATTCTCCTTCCCGAACGCCCTCATGGTGTTCCTCGGTGCAACGCTTGCGCTTTATGCCGCCGATGCAATCGGACTTGTCGTCGGATATTTCCTCGGCAAGAGTATCCCGAACTGGGTGTTCGGATGGCTGTCCTACGTTCTGTTCGCCGCGTTCGGCGTGATGAAGCTGCTTGACGGCTTCGCCGAGCTGTTCGCGGGCAAATACCTGAATGTCGCAAACCCGTTGCTCTGGGAAATCATTTGTACAGTCATACTTTCTCTGATTTTTGTGATGATATCCCTGACGCTGAAATTCCGGCAGATGTCCGGGGCGAAGACGTCTGCCGGGGACGGGGAAACGCATGAATAAGCGCAGCCGACAGACACAGCGGGCAGCCAACCCTTACCCGAACAGTGACTCGAACAAACGCTATTACACCTACGATTACTGGCTGAAGAAGACCTTTGGCGGCAAGTGCGCCCGCATTCCGCTGGACGCGGGCTTCACCTGTCCGAACATCGACGGGCGCTGTTCCGTTGGCGGCTGTATCTACTGCTCCCCGCGCGGGAGCGGGGACTTCGCAGGGGACGCCGCCCTGCCGATTGCCGTACAGTACGAACGGGAACGCCGGAGACTGTCCGCCAAATGGAGCACCGAACGCACCATTCCGTATTTTCAGGCGCACACGAACACGTATGCGCCCCTTTCCGTATTGCAGGAGAAATTCGACGAAGCGCTCCGTTTTGACGGGGCGGTGGGACTTGCCGTTGCCACGCGTGCCGACTGTCTGCCGGACGATATCGTCCGCTATCTCGGCGGGCTTGCGGACAAGACGGTGCTGTGCGTGGAGCTGGGACTTCAGACCGCATCCGACCGGACGGCGGCGCTTATCAACCGGGGACACACGTTCGCGGATTTTTGCGACGGATACCGGAAACTGCGCGATATATCGGACAAAATACAGATCTGTGTACACATAATTTTCGGTCTGCCGGGAGAAACAGTGGCAGATATGCTGGATACGGTGCGGGCGGTCGCCGCGCTGAAACCGGATCAGATCAAGATTCATCTGCTTCACGTGCTCCGCGGAACAGAGCTCGCGGGAATGTACCTGCGCGGCGAGTACCGTCCGATGGAACGGGAAAATTACATCCGCACGGTGGGGGAAGCGCTGACGCTTCTGCCGCCGGACACCGTTATCTGTCGCCTGACCGGGGACGGTAAGGGAAGCGACCTTCTGGCACCTGACTGGAGCCGGGACAAGCGGTCCGTCCTCAACGACATTGACAAGTGGCTGTACACGCAAGATGTGTGGCAGGGGAAAAATTACGACGGTTGAAACAGGGTCCCGCAAAGAAGCGTTTTGGGCTGTACACGCGACGTATGGTACGGAAAAAGCTACGGCGACTGATACAAGCTCTCCGTGAAAAAACTTTTCCGGAAATCTTGCATCGCTGTCGGCACTATGCTATAATATAATAGAATGTGTTGTGCGACCGGGAAAACGCGGCGGAGAGCTTTCGCCATGCGTCGTACCGTGTCTTTCGGGTGCTGTGTGCCGTGTGTGGCGCTGAACCGGGCACCTGTCGTGCGACAGAGAGGATTGGAGAAAATCATTGAGTAAAAAAGAAGAAGCAAAGTCGATCCGCAAGACCTCTATCGGCGGGCAGGCTTTGATGGAAGGTATTATGATGCGCGGCCCCGAAAAGACCGCCATGGCGGTCCGCACACCGAACGGGGACATTGTTCTCGAGGATTGGGAAAATCATGTCGCAAAGCGTCCGCGGATCGCAAAGGTTCCCGTCATCCGCGGGGTGGTCGGATTTGTTGATTCCATGATCACCGGCTACCGGTGCCTCATGCGTTCAGCGGAAATCACGGCACTAGAGGACGTTCTGGAGCCGGATGAAACCAAAGAGGAAGAGGACGGGAAGCACATAACTCTGATTGAGGGCAACGGACCGGTTCCCGGTTATATGCTGTCTGATCTGAAGGAAAAGGAAGACAAGGCGGAACAAAGGGAAGAGAATTCCTTCGCCGACGTGCAGACCGCCTCCGGGCAGACGGTATCCGATGCGGAAGAAACCGACTCTTCGGCTGGTGCCGTGGTCGACGAACCGGTTCCCGAAGGGGAATCGACCGGGGATAAAACCGGGGAAAAAGACAAAAATAAAAAGGGCGGCGAAGAGGACGACAAGCTCTCCAAGGGAACATGGAACGCGATGATGGGCGTAAGTATCGTGCTGGCGCTCGCGCTTTGCGTGACGTTTTTCGTGATCCTTCCGTCGTTTCTGTATATTCTTTTCAGCGGTCTGATGTTAAAGGCAAACCCGGAAAACGTGCTGTTTCTTCCCGATATTGCCAACGTCGGAAAGTGGTCGTGGAGGGCGGTTGCGGGGATCTTCGGGGCTGAATATACTACGGTCGACCCCACGGTGCTGAGTGCGGGTACGCTCGCGCTCCGTTCGCTCATCAAGTCCGCGTTTGAAGGCGTGCTCAAGATTCTGCTCCTCGTCGGGTACATGGCGGCAATCTCCCTCATGAAGGACATCCGCCGTACCTTCATGTATCACGGCGCGGAACACAAGACCATCTTCTGCTATGAAAAGGGACTGGATCTCACGGTGGAGAACGTCCGTCTTCAGAGACGCTTCCATCCCCGTTGCGGAACCTCGTTCCTCATCCTGATGCTGTTGGTCAGCGTATTTGTCACCTTCTTCATTGACCCGCTATGTGTCCTCATCTTCGGGAACGTTCCAGCGCTTGCCATCCGGATTATCGTGAAGATCTGCCTCATCCCGCTCATCATGGGACTTGGTTACGAGCTTCTAAAATTCGCGGGCAGGCACGACAATCTTCTGACTAAGATCATCTCCGCGCCCGGCGTGGCGCTTCAGCATATCACAGTCTTTGAACCGACCGACGATATGATCGAGTGTGCGATCGCCGCCGTCAGAAAGGTGATTCCGCCGGACGGAAGCGACCGTTGGTAACCCAATTCAGAAACGCTTAAGCGGAAAGGCAGTAATGAATATGAGAATCATTGAATGTGCGAACTATGAAGAAATGTCGGACGCGGCAACAAAGATCGTCGCGGAACTGATCAAGAAAAAGCCCGACTGCGTGCTCGGTCTTGCGACCGGTTCCACGCCGGAGGGACTTTATGCAAACTTAGTGAAGGGATATGAGAGCGGCGAGTTCGATTTCTCCCGCGTCCGTTCGGTCAATCTGGACGAATACTATCCCATCTCTCCCGACAACGACCAGAGCTACCGTTACTTCATGAACAAGCATCTGTTCGATCATGTGAACATTGACAAGAAGAATACGCACGTGCCGGACGGCTCTGCGGCGGACCCCGAACAGGCTTGCCGCGATTACGAAGAGATCATCGCGTCTCTTCCGCAGGTGGACATCCAGATCCTCGGCATCGGGCAGAACGGGCACATCGCGTTCAATGAGCCGGCGGAGGAACTGATCTCCGTCACGCACAAGACCGCCTTGACCGAAAATACCATCAAGGCGAACGCCCGGTTTTTTGCATCCCCCGAGGAGGTTCCGACGCATGCCCTGACCATGGGAATCGGCTCCATCATGAAGGCGAAGAAGATCATCATCATGGCAAACGGCGCAGCCAAGCGCGACGCGATTGCCAAGCTGCTCTCCGGCAACCTGACGACCGCCTGCCCGGCGTCCATGCTCAATCTGCATCCCGACGTGGTCGTTATCTGCGACCGCGCGGCACTCGGTAAATGAGTATGTACGAAGAACTGACAAAGGCGGCGGAGGCGGCGACCCGCGAACTGCTTTCGGTAAGCGGGATCGGCAAGGGAGATATTCTCGTTGTCGGGTGTTCCTCCTCGGAAGTCACGGGCGGTGTAATCGGTCACGCGTCAAATCTGGAAGCCGCGGAAGCGGTTTTTGCGGGGATTTATCCGGTATTGCGGGAGCAGGGGATCTACCTTGCCGCGCAGTGCTGCGAGCATCTCAACCGCGCGCTCATCATCGAGCGGGAATGCGCAAAAAAATACGGCTACGACCCGGTCTGCGTCAAGCCCCAGCCAAAGGCGGGCGGCAGCTTTGCCACGACCGCATGGGAAGCGTTTGCCGACCCGGTTGCCGTAGAGCATATCCGCGCCAAGGCGGGCATGGACATCGGCGGAACGTTGATCGGAATGCACCTCTGTGACGTGGCAGTCCCGGTCCGCCTCTCCGTCCGGAACATCGGTTCCGCGATTCTGCTCGCGGCAAGGACCCGCCCGAAATACATCGGCGGCGCACGGGCAGTTTATCCCGAAAATATCTGAAAAAACGCCCGGCGGAACACCTCTTTCCGTCGGGCATGGATTTTTTGTGCCTCTCAGGAGTATCGCTATGAAAAAGACATATTTTGAGATTGGAAAGACCCCCGCCGTTCTGTACGGCGGGGAAGCCGACCGTGTTTTTCTTTATGTACACGGTCTGTGCGGCAACAAAGAGGAAGCAGAGCGGTTTGCGGAGATTGCCTGCCCGCTCGGCTGGCAGGTGCTCGGCATTGATCTGCCGGAACATGGCGGCAGACAGGACGGGGTACGTCTGGTCCCGTGGGAGGTGCTTCCGGAATTGCGGGAAGTGCTCGCTTTCCTTCGGACACGTTATGAAACCATCGGCATCCGAGCAAACAGCATCGGGGCATATTTCTCTCTGCTCGCCTGCGGGGAAGAAACCGCCGCAGGCACGGCGTTGCCCCTCGGAAAATGTCTGCTTGTCTCGCCGCTGCTTGATATGGAAGGGATGATCGGACGGATGTGCCGGATTGCGGGTGTGACGGAAAAAGAACTGTGCGAAAGAGAAACCGTTGTGACTTCCTTCGGCGCAACGCTGTCGTACAGGTATTTTTGCTACGCGCGGAATCACACTGTCCGTGCGGTTTGTCCCGCGACGGAGATCCTGTATGCCGCGGGGGACGAACAGATCCCGAGGAAGGAGATCGACCGTTTTGTGCGGGAGAATCCATCCTCCTGCCGACTGACTGTTACGGAGCGGGGAGAGCATTGGTTCCACACGGATGAGGAGCTTGCCATACTCGAAAGATGGGAGACTGCTTGCATTTCCGGTTAAATTGTGATTCCCGCTCAAAACCGGAACTCTCCTTCCCGGATGCTGTCGCCGCGGGTTTCCCTTGCGCATGAAGAGCCGGGCTGTTGCGGGGCATATCTCCGACAAAAGCTTTTTCGGAGCTACCCGTTCAGCGGGTGGGATTTCCTGTATACCGCTAAAAACCGCCTGCACCCCGTTTTCGGGATACAGGCGGTTTTATCATACATTTTTGCGTTTTGTGTCAGTTTTCCGGGTAAAGCGGGAAGCGGCGGCAAAGCTCCGCGACCTCCGCACGCACGGTGTCGGCACTTCCCTCAAAGTCGGTGGCGACCAGCTTGAACCAGTGCGCAATCTGCTTCATTTCCGCTTCGCCGAAGCCGCGCGTGGTGACGGCGGGGGTACCGACCCGGACGCCGGAGGTGACAAACGGCTTTTCGGGGTCGTTCGGGATGGCGTTCTTGTTGACGGTGATGTGTACCTCGTCGAGCCGCTTTTCAAACTCTTTTCCCGTGATCTTCATGGGGCGGAGATCGACCAGCATAAGATGATTGTCCGTGCCGCCGGTGACCAGATCAAAGCCTTCTTCCAAGAGGGCTTCGGCAAGCACCTTTGCGTTTTTCACGATTCTGTGCTGGTATTCTTTGAATTCCGGTTTCAGTGCTTCGCCGAAGCAGACTGCCTTTGCCGCGATGATGTGCATGAGGGGACCACCCTGAATGCCGGGGAAGATTGCTTTGTTGATCGCCTTTGCGATCTCTTCGTTGTTGGTCAGGATCAGACCGCCGCGCGGACCGCGGAGAGTCTTGTGGGTCGTGGTCGTCACGACATCGGCATAAGGGACCGGGGAAGGGTGATCGCCCGCGGCGACAAGTCCCGCGATGTGTGCCATATCCACCATAAAGAGTGCACCGTTTCTGTGGGCAATGTCGGAAAGCCGCTCGAAGTCAATGATACGCGGGTATGCGGACGCGCCGGCGACCAACAGTTTCGGTTTGACTTCCTTGACCTGTTCTTCGATCTTATCGTAGTTCAGCCGTTCGGTCTCGGAATCAAGGCCGTAGGGAACAAAGTGATAATACTTACCGGAAAGGTTGACGGGGCTTCCGTGGGTCAGGTGTCCGCCGTCGGCAAGGCTCATGCCCATGACCGTATCACCGGGGGTGAGCAGGGCAAAGTATACGGCGGTGTTTGCCTGGGAGCCGGAATGGGGCTGCACGTTTGCAAACTTTGCGCCGAACAGCTTCTTTGCGCGCTCAATGGCGAGATCCTCGGCAACGTCCACGCACTGGCAACCGCCGTAGTAACGCTTCCCGGAATATCCCTCGGCGTACTTGTTGGTCAGAATGCTGCCCTGTGCAATCAGCACCGGCTCGGATACGACATTCTCGGAGGCGATCAGTTCGATCCCATCCTGTTCCCTCTGAAGTTCGGCTTCAATCGCCTCCGCGACCTCGGGGTCGGATGCAGCCAAGCGGCGGTAGAGTTCTTGAATCATGGGGATTCTCCTTTCGACGGTTCATTCGATATTTTTATTATATCGGATTCCGGAATAAATTGCAAGATGTTATTTTACCGAAAAACGTATGACCCGGGGAAAGAAATTTTATGAATCTCATTGACAACTTCTCAATAATTATGCTATAATATATCCCATGTAAGAGAGTGTGGATATCCGCCGATGTATCTGCATAAGGAGGGAACCGATGGAAATTGCTATCATCGCACATGATACCAAAAAAGAACTGATGACCCAGTTCTGTATTGCCTATTGCGGTATTTTAAGCAAGCACAAGCTGTGCGCGACCAGTATCACGGCGAAGTATATCAGCGAAGCCACGGGACTTGAGATCGAAAAGCTCCTGACCGGCGGACAGGGCGGGGAACAGCAGATTACCTCGCGCGTCAACTACAACGAGATCGACGTTTTGCTCTGCTTCCGGGATACGAGACCGGATGCACGGTACAATGAGGCTGAATACGAGTTGCTCCGTGCCTGCGACCAGAACAACATTCCAGTCGCTACCAACATTGCTACGGCAGAGGTTATTGTAACTGCTCTCGACCGCGGCGACCTCGACTGGCGTGAGATCGTCAATCCGAGATCGGAATATAACCGCCGCAAGCACGGCTGGCCTGTATAACCGAAAGAAATTTGTAAAAAGGGCTTGACAAAGGAGCGCGCGTGCGCTACAATGTGGGCAAGCGGAAGAAACATAGACGAAAAAGACTTGTTCTCTTCGTCAGAACCGGAGCAGAGAGGGGATTCACCGGCTGAAAGATCCCTGCGGGCGACGTGGAGGGTACCACTTTTGCGTACTTCCGTCAATTGCATAAAATGAAGTAAAAGCTCGGGTGGAACCGTGCGGAAAATCATTCGCACCCCGGACAGAAACGATCTGTCCGGGGTGCGCTTTTTATCGGTTCCGGTGATTCCGGAGAGTGTAATGTCTTCCGGACGAACGTGGGGGCTCAATCGGAAGGAAGCGTTCTTTTCGGAGAAAGTTCGTCTGATTTCGGAAAAGACGGAGCCGCCCGGATGAGCGTGACACCTTCAAATCGAAAAAATTCATTCTTTTTGGAAAAAGCCCGTCTTTCCCCCGCGTTCGGAAAAAACGAAAATCATTTAGCCGCTCCAAGCGGCATGGAGGTTTCTTATGAAAGTCAGTTTTGGAGAAGTCGTAAAAGAATTTGATGCACCGCTGTCAGTCTTTGACGCGGCAAAGGAAGCGGGGCTTGTATCCCGCGCGCACATCGCGGCACACGTAAACGGTAAGCTCTGCGGCATGACCGATCTGCTCACGGAGGATGCGGACGTGGAACTTCTGACCTTCGCCGACGAGGACGGCAAAAAGGTGTTCCGCCACACGACGGCTCATATCCTTGCACAAGCGGTCAAGCGCCTTTACCCGGAGGTCAAGCTGACCATCGGTCCCGCAATCGAAAACGGGTTTTATTATGATTTTGACAGTGACGTGTCCTTCACGCCCGATGTGCTCCGCAAACTGGAGGACGAGATGAAGAAGATCGTCAAGGAGAATCTGCTCATCGTCCGCGCCGAGCACACGAAGGAGGAGGCACTCCGGATGTTCCGGGAGAAGGACGAGCCCTACAAGGTCCAGCTCATTGAGGAGATGCCGGACGACGCGGTCGTTTCTACCTATACGCAGGGTGAATTCGTTGAAATGTGCGCAGGTCCCCACCTCTTCTCGACCGGTGCGGTCAAGGCGTTCAAGCTGACCCAGTGCACCGGCGCGTACTGGAAGGGCGACCAGAAGAACAAGATGCTCCAGCGGATTTACGGCATTGCGTTCCCGTCCAAGGACGAGATGAACACCTACCTTGAAAAGCTGGAGGATGCCAAGAAGCGCGACCACAACAAGATCGGCAGGGAACTGGAATACTTCACGACGGTCGATGTCATCGGTCAGGGTCTGCCTGTCATGCTGCCGAAGGGCGCACGCGTCATTCAGTTGCTTCAGCGCTGGGTGGAGGATTACGAACAGGCGCACGGCTATCTGCTCACCAAAACGCCGCTCATGGCGAAGAGAGAACTGTATAAGATTTCCGGTCACTGGGATCATTACCTCGACGGTATGTTCGTTATCGGTGACCCCAAGGACGAGACTAAGGAATGCTTTGCGCTCCGTCCGATGACCTGCCCGTTCCAGTATCAGGTGTTCCTCAACAAGAAGCGCTCCTACCGCGATCTGCCGATGCGTCTCGGCGAGACATCCACCCTGTTCCGTAACGAGGATTCCGGCGAGATGCACGGACTCATCCGTGTCCGCCAGTTCACCATTTCCGAGGGTCACCTGATCCTGCGTCCCGAACAGCTGGAAGAGGAATTCAAGGGATGCCTGGAACTGATGCGTTACTTCCTCGGCACCGTCGGACTTCTTGAGGACTGCACCTTCCGCTTCTCGCAGTGGGATCCCGCGAACCCGAAGAACAAGTATGAGGGAACGCCGGAGCAGTGGAACGAGTCCCAATCGCTCATGGCAAAGATCCTCGACGATCTGAACGTCAAGTATACCATCGGTATTGACGAAGCGGCGTTCTACGGACCCAAGCTCGACGTCCAGTACCGCAATGTCTACGGTAAGGAAGATACCCTCGTCACCATTCAGATTGACCTGCTTCTTGCCAAGCAGTTCGGCATGGAGTACACCGATTCCGATGGCAAGACCAAGACGCCGTACATCATTCACCGTACTTCGCTCGGTTGCTTTGAGAGAACGCTTGCGTACATGCTGGAAAAGTACGCCGGCGCGCTTCCCACCTGGCTGGCTCCGACGCAGGTCAAGATCCTGCCGATCGGCGACGAGCAGATGGAATACGCAAAATCGGTGCGCGACCGCCTTGTAAACGCCGGTCTGCGTGTTGAGATCGACGACAGCAACAACACCATCGGCTACAAAATCCGCGGCGCACAGCTGGAAAAGGTGCCGTATATGATGGTCATCGGCGACAAGGAGGTCGAGAGCGGAACCGTTTCTGTCCGTTCCCGCAGGGACGGTGACCTCGGCGCGAAGGAGCTCGGCGCATTCCTTTCCGACATTCTTGCGGAAGTTGCCGAAAAGAGAAGATAATCAAAAAACTATGCCGGGAGCGGCTCCCAGAGAACCGCCCCCGGTATTTTGCGAAAAGGAGGTTTTTCTGAGATCAATGAAAAAAGCGAAAGAGTTTGCAAAAGAACTGGAAGAGAAGTGGGACAGGAAGCCGAAGAAACATTTTTTCGGGCGCATGATCGACCAGATCCGCACGGACAAAAAAGCGTTTATCGTTTACCTCATTCTCCGTGCCATTGTCATTGCGGTGATTGTCAGAAGCGCGATCCACGGGCAGTGGGAGAACGTGTTCACCGGAGCGCTCGCACTGCTTCTCTTTATGCTCCCGCCGTTTGTGGAAAAGAATTTCAGGATTACGCTGCCGACAACGCTGGAAATTCTCGTGTTCTGCTTTGTTTTCTGCGCGGAGATTCTCGGTGAAATCGGTTGCTTTTATGTCAAAATCCCGATCTGGGACACCATGCTGCACACGACCAACGGCTTTATGTTTGCCGCGTTCGGCTTCAGTCTGGTCGATATTTTCAACCGCCGGAAGAGCAAGAAACTGCGTTTTGAACTGTCTCCCCTGTATCAGGCAATCGTTGCGTTCTGCTTTTCCATGACCATCGGCGTTTTGTGGGAATTCTTTGAGTTCAGCGCGGATATGTTTCTCCACACCGATATGCAGAAGGATTTCACTACGGCGATCGTGTCCTCGGTGTCGTTTGATACCACGAAATCCAACACGCCGATCGTCATCAAGGACATTGTTGATACCATCATCGTGACAAAGGACGGGACGAGGTACGCGCTTTCGGATTTCGGACTTACAGGTTACCTTGACATCGGAATTATCGATACAATGAAGGACTTAATGGTCAATTTCGTGGGTGCTGTCGTATTCAGCTTCATCGGCTATTTCTACGTCAAGAAAAAGGGGCAGGGCAAGATTGCGCGTCAGTTTATTCCGGTTGCCACCGAGGATCCCGCCGACGCGGAAGCGGATGTTGCAACGGACGAGAGCGAGCGGGCGGAAGGTGCCGGGCAGACTCAGAAAAGTGCCCCGGAAGAAGTCCCCGCAATATGCTCTGTCTATGACTGCGAGGAACCGGACCGGACGGATTCCGATCACGTGTAACGAAGTTGGGACCGGCAAATCAGCAGGCATCAATTGCCTGACATCTGACACTGCGAATTACCGGAGGTGCGGGATTTGAACTTTTCATATTATGTGCCGCTTTTTCTGATGCTTTTTCTGATTCTCATGAACAGGCGACGGAGACGTATGGCGGCGATCTGTAAAATCATTGAACAAAGAAAACGGAAGGGGGTTGCTTTTGTGGAAGAGCTTGCAAAGAGATTTATCGGAAAGGATTGTCTTGTTTATACTATTTCGGATTCCTCTTCGACCGTTCAGGGGATTATCCGCGAGGTGTCGGACGGCGGAATGCTGATTGAGGGAAAGAGCGGCATGCAGTTGGTCAGTCTCGCATTTGTCACGAGAATCCGTGAGTATCCGACCGGTAAAAACGGCAAGAAAAAATCCATTGTTCTGGACTGATGGATTCAAAAAACAGCCGGGGACGCAGAACGCGTCCCCGGTTGCTTTATAGCGGAAAGTCATCCGCCGATGAAAGGTCCCTCAAGCCGGATAGTCCGAGAAAACAACGCTTTTTTCAGGTGGTTTTCCGGTGCCTTCCGGGTCAGTCCCTGAACTTGTAATACAGACGGCAATGACAGTATCCCTCAAAATCCGGGTCCTTCATCTGCTCCCGGAATTCCTTGCAGATACATTTGTTGTCCTCCGTGCGCGCAAGGCGGCAGGGGCAGTATCCGCCGGTGCGGGCAAGCCCCTCTCTCACGGATCTGACGATTTCCTTGTCCTCATTGAGCCGGATTCCCATGTCATCCACCGACCTTCTCAAAGTCCGACGCGCCGTGTTTGCACAAGGGACAGATAAAATCTTCAGGCAGCGTTTCGCCTTCATAGAAGTATCCGCAGATCTTGCAGACCCAGCCGACGCGGTTTTCCTCGGGCGCCTCGGGCTTCGGCTTGATGTGGGCGAAGTAGTAGGCGTAGGTGGCGGACGGCGTTTCCCGGAGCGTGTGCGCTTCGGTGATTTCGGCGACAAACAGGGTATGCGTGCCGTAGTCCGTCGCGGAGATGACGCGGCAGGAAAGGTATGCGTTCGCAAACTCAGGCAGGTAGACAATGCCGTTTTCACTGCGGGTGACGGTCTCTCCCCGGAGTTTATCCGTTTCCCGTCCCGAGTGATAGCCGAACTGTTCAAACACGCGGAAGGGCGTATCCTCGGTGAGCACGGAAACGTTGAACATTCCCGACTTTTCGATCATATCATGCGTCAGATTCTGCTTGTTGACCGCGACCGTGACACGCTTCGGCTGATCGGTCAGCTGTGAGACCGTATTGACGATGCAGGCGTTGTCTCTGTCTCCGTCTCTGGTACTGAGAAGAAACAGTCCGTAGGACAATTTGTGCAGAGCACCGCCGTCCACCGCTCCTGCGGCGGGAGCGGATTCCTGCTCCGGCATCGGAATGGTGGCGCCGATCGCGGAGACCAGCGCGTCAATTTCGGCGCTTTGCGATTCTTTAAGAGCGGAACGGATGGAAACGGTTGCGTCAAGCATGGTCATATCCTTGCACGAACCGATGATTTCCCGCATGAGCTTGCCGGAGGTCGCCGCCCAGGAGCCGTTCTCGAGAAACGCGACCGTGCGGTTGCGGAAATTGTGCGCGGCAAGGTCACGGAGCAGCTCTTCCATTCGGACAAAGATGCCCGCGTTGTAGGTGGTGGCAGCAAATACGATGTGGCTGAACCGAAACGCCGCCGCGACGATTTCCGATGCAGGGGTGACGGAAACGTCGTAAACGGCGGTGCGGATTCCTGCGTCGCGCAGGCGGCAGGCGAGGATGTCCGCGGCGTTTGCCGTGTTCCCGTAAACCGACGCATAGGCGATGACCACGCCGGTCTCCTCGGGAGTATAGGTGCTCCATTTCTGGTACTTGTCCATGTAGTCGGAAAGATGCGAGCGCCAGACAAAGCCGTGGAGCGGGCAGATCATGCGGATGTCGAGCGCCGAAGCCTTTTTGAGGAGCGCCTGCACCTGTGTACCGTACTTGCCGACGATGTTGCAGTAATAACGTCTTGCCTCGTCGAGGTAGTCGCGCATGAAGTCCACCTCGTCGGCAAACAGCGCACCGTTGAGTGCCCCGAAGGTGCCGAAGGCGTCGGCGGAGAAGAGAATCCCGTCTGTCGCGTCAAAGGTGACCATGACCTCGGGCCAGTGTACCATCGGCGCCATGACGAAATGTAGCTCGTGGTGACCGGTGGAAAATACGGTGTTTTCATCGACCACCCACAGCCGCTCGTCAATCGGGCAGGTGAAAAACTGCTTCATCATGTCCGCCGTTTTTTTGTTGCAGATGAGCGTTGCCTCCGGATAACGGGCAAGCGTTTCGGCAAGTGTTGCGGAGTGATCGGGCTCCATGTGCTGAATGACCAGGTAATCCAGTTTTCTCCCGCCGAGCGCGTGGGCAAGGTTTTCAAAAAACACCCGCGATACCGACTGATCCACCGTGTCAAACAGAACCGTGGAATCGTCCTCTAACAGATAGGAGTTGTAGGAGACGCCGCGCGGAACCTTGTATACGCCTTCAAAAAGGGAGAGCCGGCGGTCGTTCGCGCCGACCCAGACGAGATCATTTGTCACATTTCTTGTGCAGTACATATGGAAATCCTTTCGGGTT
Organism: uncultured Eubacteriales bacterium; assembly: GCA_934796165.1. Classification (GTDB taxonomy): domain Bacteria; phylum Bacillota; class Clostridia; order Oscillospirales; family CAG-272; genus CAKVOU01. The sequence goes on from CAKVOU010000001.1 coordinate 306,357, forward strand.
TATTTCGGAAGTCCTTGCATTTTTACGCGTTTTGATTTATAATTTAAGAGGAAGGGTTTCCGATTTATTTGCGGTTTTTCCGCTTACAGTTACAGTATAGCACGAAAATCCCCCGTTCAATGTGATAAAATCACGGAACAGAGATAATTTCTGGTGTATACTGTGGTCGGACGCGGGAAGAAATCCGCAGTTCCTTTGAGAAAGGAGCCCCCCATGGAGATCGAAAATATTACCTTTGACGAATATAAAGCGATGACGGCGGACGGAAACGGTCCGGTCGTACTTGATTTTTACGCAGACTGGTGCGGTCCCTGCAGGATGCTTGCGCCTGTGTTTGACGAGGTCGCAGAGGAACATCCGACGGCTTACCGCTATGCAAGAGTCAACGTGGACGAACAGCCGGAGCTGACGTCGTCGTTCGGCATTTCCGTGATCCCCACACTGGTGGTGACGAACGCGGGAAAAGAGATTGCACGCTCTACCGGATACCTCGATAAAGAAGGATTGGTTGCGTTTCTGAATCTGTGAACAGGAGGAAGAATCATGGTTGCTGCATTGCCGTTTGCCGCATTTCTATCCGAGGGAGAAAAGCAGATGCTTTCCTCGGATGTCCGTGTCGTGTCTTATGACAAGGGCGACCTGATCCACCATCACGACGGAAATTGTCTCGGAATTCTGCAGGTGCTGTCCGGCAGAGTCTCGGTTTCCATCCTGTCTGACGAAGGACGCGAGGTCGTTCTGTACCGGCTGGAGAGGGGCGAGATCTGTGTCATGTCCGCCGCCTGCGTGCTCAGGCAGATCACCTTTGATATCCACATTGAAGCGGAGACGGAGACGCGCGTTCTGATCGTTCCGGCGCATACGCTGTCGGCACTCATGCGTTCCAATCTCCGGGTCGAGAATTACATTTACAAATCGGCGACCGAGCGGACCTCGGACATCATGTGGATGCTCCAGCAGGTGCTGTTCACCCCCGTGGAAAAACGCATTGCGGAATTTCTCTGGTCGGAGACTGCAAGACGGGGAACCGATACGCTGACCCTGACCCATGAACAGCTTGCGAAATATACAGGCTCCGCGCGCGAGGTCGTGTCGCGGATACTCAAAAAGTTTGTACAGAACGGCGCCGTATCGCTCGAACGCGGTACCGTGACCGTTACTGATAAAAAGTATTTAAGAGAACTCATTTAATTCTGATGAAAACAAAAGGAGAAAAGAACATGAAAAAGTGGAGATGTACTGTTTGCGGAGAGATCGTTGTCTCGGAGACCCGCCCCGAGGAGTGCCCCGTATGCCATGCAAAAGGAGAGAAGTTCGAGGAGGTCAAGGACGAGGAGATGACTTGGGCGACCGAGCATGAGGTCGGTATCACCAAGGGCGTTCCCGAAGAGATCATTGAGGGACTCCGCGCTAACTTCAACGGCGAGTGCAGCGAGGTCGGTATGTATCTTGCAATGTCCCGCGTTGCGTTCCGCGAGGGTTATCCGGAGATCGGCGAATACTGGAGAACTGCGGCATTTGAAGAAGCGGAGCACGCGGCAAAGTTTGCGGAAATGCTCGGCGAGGTCGTGACCCCGTCCACCAAGAAGAACCTGGAGATGCGTGTTGCCGCGGAGAACGGCGCGTGCGCAGGCAAGTTTGATCTCGCAAAGATGGCAAAGCAGAACAACCTTGACGCGATTCACGACACGGTCCACGAGATGGCAAAGGACGAAGCCCGCCACGGCAGAGCATTCGCCGGACTGCTCAAGAGATATTTCGGAGAATAATTTTTCGGAAACATACGGGCAAGGTGCGCCCGACGATCAAAAAAATACCGGAAAGGAGAAACAATATGGCAAAGTATGTGTGCCCCTGCGGGTATGTGTATGACCCCGAGGTCGGCGATCCCGACAACGGTATTGCTCCCGGAACCGCATGGGAGGATCTCCCCGAGGACTGGACCTGCCCTGTCTGCGGGCTCGGCAAGGATATGTTTGAGGCGGAGTAACACGAATAAGCAAGCGGAAACAGCAATGCCGGAATCGCAATGCGGAAACCGTAAAGCTGAAATAACAAGGCTGAAACAGCCAAAAAGAAGTGCCACCGGTAACGGTGGCACTTCTTTTTGCGTTGCAAGGCTATTTTATATTCCCCTGCCTGTTCCCGGTTCGCCTCCGGGCGTGTCTGCCGGATGCAGAAAGCACATTCCCATCAACCGTCCGGCATTTTGTCTAAAAAGAATCTGCAAAATACTTCTAAATTTCCAAGAATATGGTATTATGTTACCAAAATTTGTAATTTTGATATAAAACTGTCACTTTCTGGAAATATAATTTGTTATATGTAGTACAGGTACAAATAATCGCTGACGGTCGAGATTTACGGCTGATTATCGGAATGGTGCGGACAGATAAAAAGGAGAAGCGGTCAGAATGGAACAGTCGCTGTCGGATTTCGGGGTATAGGAGGCTTGATCAGAAAAAGGGTCCGGACAGCAACGCACGAATGGAAGTCAGAAAGGCGGAATTCTTGTGGGGTTGATCAGAATAGAAAATTACATATTCCGAAAGGCAAATGAAAGCGTAACTGCGTTACGGCTTTGATTTGCTTTTTCTTTTTTTAGCTTAGCGGTACTTTTCTCAACGTTTTTCAAACCACTTTCAGGTTTTGAACTTTTCAAGAGAACTTTTTAATCCGGACAAAAGCCGTCAGGTTTGTCCGGTAAGATGAGGACACGAAAGGGGGTGGTAGCTTGGGCGCGTCGGAACGGCGTGCGGCGGTATTGAAAGTGCTGTGCCGTCGCAGACATGAAACAATTGCAAATCTTGCGGAAGAGTTCGATGTGTCCGAGCGCACCATCCGACGGGATGTTGAAATTCTCAGTTACACCGAACCGATCTATACACAATCCGGCAGGTATGGCGGCGGTGTGTACGTTACCGAGAATTACACCATGGACAAGATGTATTTCGAGCCTATGGAAGCAGAGATCGCCAAAAAGGCGCTTTTCTTCTTGGAAACGACCTGCCCGCCGGGATTCTCTCTGCAGGAGATCGAAGCCTTTCGCAAGCTTGTCCGGAATTACACCAAGCCGGAAATCAAAACGAATCAGGAAAAGAGGAGCCGCACATGAACCGTAACGAAGAAAAACTGTTTTTGTACCTATGTGATCCCGTGCATACCGGAGATGACAAATGCACAGCGGAGTTTGTCCGCCGGAACGCAAGCGCGAACGTGCTCGGGCAACTGTTTATGAACCGTATGGCAGGAGTGGCATACAAAAAGCTGCATGAGAGAGAGCTTCTTTCCGTCGTCAATCGTGAATTCCGGAATTCCTTACGTGCGGCGAGCGTTCAGAATTCCGAAAAGAACCGGAGTTACCTGCAGTGCGTTTCCGGGCTTACCGGAATTCTTCGGGATGTGGGAGTACCGTATGCCATGCTCAAGGGGGCATTGCTTTGTGCGATGTACCCGGACGGGTGCCGTACCGCCAATGACATCGACCTTTTGGTAAGACCTGCGGATGTCACAAAGATCGGGCAGGTACTGACGCAGAACGGGTTTTCCCAGGGAGATATCCGGGGTGACCGGTTTGTCCCGGCAAGCAGGGAACAGATCATTTCCTCGCGGATGCTGAGAGGCGAAACGGTACCCTATATTGCCGAGGTAAACCTGCCGGGAATGAAGTATCTGGAGGTGGACGTGAACTTTTCTTTGGATTATAAGAACAGCGATGACACCGTCCTCGCCGCTATGCTGACACGCGCCACGGACGTCCGGGTTGGAGATACCTCCGTTCACACCCTGACCCTGACGGACTTTTTCCTTCATCTGTGCCTTCACCTGTACAAGGAAGCAATGACCTATCCGTGGGTGGAAATGGGACGGGACATGACGCTTTATAAATTTCTGGATATTTCACTGGTTGCCGGGCGGCTGATTGCATCCGACGTGGACCGTCTGTTCAGACGCGCGGAGGAATACGGATCGGAGAGAGAAGTCGTGTACGCAGTTCTTGCCACAGATGCCCTGTTTCCCATGGAAAATCGTGAGATCGTCAGACGGGCGGAGGAGCTTGCGAAAGAATACCCGGATGTTCTCCGCACGGTGACGGACCCGGCAAACGGGAAGTGCCTTGTTTATCCGGATGATCGTGTGAAGCGTCGGTTCTTCAAAGGAGATCGCGCGGCGCTACTGAGGGAGACGGACGTGAACAGAAATTCCCGGGACCCTGTAAACCGGGAAAAGAAAGCGAGGTGAAACAGATGCAACTGTTGCAGATGAAGCCGCACGGTACAAAGGGATTGTTATTTACCTTCTGCGGTCTTGACGGCTGCGGGAAAACCACGGTAATCAACCGTCTTGCGGGAGAACTTGGTGAAGCGGGATATGAGGTATATCTGACCAAACAGCCTACTGACGCGGTCAGAAAATCCGGAATCTTCCGCACTTACATGGATCAGCCGGATCACGAACGGTATGAATACCGGAGCCTTTCGCTTTTTGCCGCCGGTGACCGCATCCAGCACGTTTCCAAAGTAATTCTGCCGCAATTGGCGGATGGAAAAATCGTGCTGTGCGACCGGTACTTTTATTCCTGTCTTGCCAATCTGCGGGCTCGCGGATATACGGAGGATGCCTGGATCTATGAGATCTCAGAATCTGTCGCGCGACCGGATCTTGCATTCTTTTTCGATCTGCCGGTAGATACGGCGGTCGCGCGGGTACGGCGCCGACCGGAGGAACGGGACCGCTACATTGACATGGGGCTTCAATACCGGCTTGCGGAAGAATACCGTGAGATCTGCCGGATCAATGGCGGAGTTTCGGTACCGACGGATATTCCGCAGGAGGAAACATATCAGAGAGTCAAAGAAAAAATAACGGAAAGGATTGGAAAGAGCATATGAAAAACAAACGGAAGGTAATTAAAATATTGCAGGAGATCAGCGGGAAAAAACGTGTGGCGGAATCTGTGAACCTCAGAACCGGACTTGGTCTGGACAGCCTCGAAATGGTGCGGCTGATGATCGCGCTTGAGGAACGGCTCGGGGTGGAGCTTGCCGAGGCGGATATGGATCCGGCAGCGCTTCGGACGGTCCGTGATGTCGTGACCCTGGCGGAAAAATACTCCGGGGAATCCGAATGAGAAAGGGGAGGGCAGGAATGAGACTTTGGGAACATATTTTCGGGTGGCTGACACAATCTCCGGAAAGGAGAATCAGCGAACAGGATGCGGGCATGACTTTTGAAGAAATTGCCGTGTACGCAGAGGCGTTCGGCAAAAACCTGACCGGAGAGAAATGCTGCGCGATCGTCTGCAAATCGGAGCTTGCCGGCGCGGTCGCATTGCTTTCCTGCTTTGCGGCGGGAGTGACTGCGGTACCTGTCGCATACCGCTACGGTGACAAACTTGCGAAACGGGTGCTGCACACCGTAGACCCGACCTGCGTGATCTCGGATACCGACGGCACGCTTGCGGTATACCGTCTGACGGATTCCCGGTATGAGGAACCGGACCCGCACCCGGCATTGATTATGTGTACGTCGGGAACGACCGGAACGCCCAAGGGTGTCATGCTGAGCGAATCCAATATCATCTGCAACGTCCGGGATATCTGCGGGTATTTCCGGATCGGAGGAAATGATACCGTCCTGATTTCCCGTCCGTTGTATCATGCCGCCGTGCTGACCGGGGAATTCCTGACGGCGATCCGGCAGGGGGCGGATATCCGGTTTTATTCCGGGGAATATAACCCGCTGAATCTGCTCCGGCTCATCGAGCAGTACCGGATCACAACGCTTTGTCAGACACCGACACTGTGGGATCTGCTTTGTCTCTGTACACAGGGAAAAAGACTGCCGCTTCGTAACCTGGTGGTCAGCGGGGAATGCCTGTCGGGGCGTGTTGCCAAACGGCTCCGGAACGCATTCCCCGGCGCAAAGATTTATCATGTGTACGGTATGACGGAGGCAAGCCCGCGTATCAGCTGCCTGCCGCCCGATGCCTTTGACGGGAAGAACACCTCGGTCGGTCTTCCGCTTGACAGTGTCCGGTGCAAGGTCGTGGACGAATACGAAAGGGAACTGCCGCCTATGCGTGACGGCATGCTTCTGGTCAGCGGACCGAATGTCATGCTTGGGTACTTCAAGGATCCGGCACTCACCAAACGGGTACTGAAGGACGGTTGGCTCCATACCGGGGACACTGCCTGCCGGGATGAGAACGGCAATCTTTTGATCAAGGGCAGGCGGGATGAGATGATCAACCGTGCCGGCATGAATATTTATCCGCAGGAGATTGAGGCGCTTCTGATGGAGGACCGGCGTACCAGAGAGGCCTATGTTTACCAGCTTCGGGATTTCGGGCTGGGGGTACGGCTCGGTCTGATGATCGCCGGGAACTTCAGGTCTGTGGACAGTGTCAGGAATCTGTGTAAGAAAGTGCTGTCCCCGTATCAGATGCCGAATGAGATCAGAATCGTAGAGGAAGTCCCGAGAAATGGATTCGGAAAGGTCATCCGGGGTGGCGAACATGATTGAAACGGAAAAAAAGATTCTTCTGACCCCGCAGGAATACGACTTTCTGCTTGACGCGGTCTATCCCGGGCTGCATCCCGTCAGACAGACCAACTATTATTATGATACGGAAAATTTTTCTCTGAACGCATGCAGGATTACCTGCCGTATACGTCGGAAGGGGGATCGGCTCTGTGCCACGGTCAAGTATCACTCGGGCGACCGCACCGCGGAAGAAAGCGTGGAGAACAGCTTTTCCATTGAAGCGGTGCCGCCGGTGCTTGTTTATCAGGAGAAAGATCTGATGCTGTACGGTTCCATGGAAACCGAGAGAAGGCTGTCTACGGACAGCGGACTCCGTATCTGCATCGACAGAAACACGTATCTCGGCATGACGGATTATGAGCTTGAGATCGAATATGAGGAGGGGCACGAACAAGCCGCCGCAAGGGCGTTGCGCCGGATCGCCGGGGCAATGACCCGGGAGCGGCTGATCCCGGATCCGGAAAGCTTTATTTTGCGGATTCCGATTCCCAAATCCGAGCGTTTCTTTGAGCGCCTGAGAGCACAGAGAAGCCATGCCGATCAGACAGATGAAAAAAACTGAATACGCGGGACAACATGATTCATCGACCGGGAAGCGCCCTGCCGGATAAC
>CAKVOU010000002.1 GCA_934796165.1 uncultured Eubacteriales bacterium
CGCACCGGAGGTCTGACGATTCGGGTGAAGAAACCGTTGCAAGTTGCGCGGAAGAGTTGCGGCTTTTGCGGGCAAAAATGCAACTTGCCCCGAGGCGGCAAAGCTGCCGGGGATGTTCAACGTCCCGTTTCCCGCACCACAAAAAGGGTACAGGCTTCATGCCTGTGCCCTTTTTGTCGCCGTGTGAAATCACGCAGAACCCCTCCTTCCCGAAGGAAAGGATTGTTTTGCGGCACCGGGCATACCGCTTTTGCAAATTCCGGCGCAAAACGGGGTTCGTAAGACCGTTTCCCGCACCGGAGGTCTGACGATTCGGGTGAAGAAACCGTTGCAAGTTGCGCGGAAGAGTTGCGGCTTTTGCGGGCAAAATGCAACTTGCCCCGAGGCGGCGAAGCCGCCGGGGATGTTCAACGTCCCGTTTCTCGCACCAAAGGCCCGGCAATTTTCCGCGCGCCACTTGTATTTTTCGGCAGGATATGCTATACTGTTACCGGTGTCGGGTAATCAAAAATTCCGCCCGCACCAATCACTTTCCACAACAAAGAACCGCAAAGGAGAAACTATGTTCGGACTCATTATCGGCATTCTTCTGTTACTCGGAGCTATCATCGGCATCTTACTGATGAGAAGCAAAACCTCCGGCAACGGAGTAAGGCAACTCGGAAAGATTCTCGCACCTGTCTGTTTTGTACTTGCGTTTGTCTCTGTGTTTCTCGGCTGTGCCTGCTCGGTAGACACCGGACATACGGGAATCGTCACCATATTCGGCAGTGTGGAAGACAAACAATATGAAGCGGGCTTCCACTTCAAAGCACCGTGGGAAAGCGTTGTGCAGATGGATAACCGCGTCCAGAAGGTCACGGTCGAGCTCGGATGCTTCTCCAGCGACATTCAGGAGGTCAAGGTCGTCTACACCCTGAACTATCAGATCGACAAGAACAATGCCAAGAAAATCTATAAGGACATCGGCAGTGAATATTACGAGGTCATCGTCAAGCCGTCCATTGCAGAAGCGGTCAAGGTCGTGGCGGCACAGTACACAGCGGAACAGCTGGTACAGACGCGCGAAGCGCTTGCAAGCGGCATTGAATCCATGCTGTCAGAAAGCCTCGGGAAATATAACATCAAAGTCTCCACGACCGCGATCGAGGACATGGACTTCACCGATGCCTTCACCGACGCGGTAGAGGCAAAGCAGGTCGCCGAGCAGAAGAAAAAGCAGGCGATCATTGAGCAGGAACAGGCACTGCTCCAGGCGCAGAACGAAAAAGAAATCGCCGTAACCAAAGCAAACGCCGATGCGGAGATTGCAAAGATCACCGCAGAAGCGGATAAGAAGGTCGCGGAGATCGGTGCAGACAGCGCGGAGTATCAGGGCAAAAAGGAAGCTGCCATCGCGCTTCAGAAGCTGGCAAGCATCAACGGCTGGACGGTCAGGGAAGAAAACGGGGTCAACAAGCTGTTCAAGCCTGACGGCAGTGCGGTCACGGACGAAGAGCTGAAAGAGGGCGCAAAGAACCTCATCAATTACTACTACGTCCAGCAGTGGGACGGCAAACTGCCCGAAACCTATTTCGGGACCGAGGAATTCGCAAAACTGCTTGCCGCGCTCGGCAAAGCAAGCGGAACCGGAAACGGGGAGACGACTTCGCCCGACGGAAACTGAATTTTCTGTCCCTTTACAACAAGAACCCGGCTGCCTTAGGCTCGTTATCATAAGGAAGTTTATAAAACTACCGATTGAGAGAGCCGAACGAAGAAAATCCATCATAGACTAAATGTCTGTGGTGGTTTTTCTTTTTTGCTTTGCCCTCCAAAATTTACGTCGTAGAAAACAAAGAATAAGGCTACAAGCTCGTTGTCATAAGAAAGTTTACAAAATAACCGATTGAAAAGTCCGAACAAAGAAGATATTATGTCCCGAATTTGTCTCATAACTATTGTAATATTTCGAATTGTGCGATAAAATGTAATTGGCTATCAAGTAATAATCGATCGGAGGGTCTATATATGCTATCAAAGTCGAAATACTGTGCATTTGTGCAATGCCCCTGAAATCTGTGGTTAAAAACATATAAGCCCGAATTGGCGGCTCCTAATACATCATTGGATGCAAGAATGGAGAGCGGCAATGAAATCGGTGATCTTGCTATGCAATTGTTCGGAGATTTTGTGGAAGTGACCGCTTATAAGGATGACGGCAAAATTGACCTTTCCGAGATGATTTCGAGAACAAACGAATTGATACTCGAAAGGTGTCCGGTTATCTGTGAGGCGTCATTTTCCTATAACGGCAACTACTGTGCAGTAGATATTTTGAAACGCGATGGTAGCGGCTATGCTATCTACGAGGTGAAGAGTTCTACTCATGCAAGTCAGATTTACGCCGTCGATATTGCCTATCAAAAATATGTTCTTGAGAGCTGTGGTATCGATGTTACAGGAACGTATCTCGTCTGTATCAATAGTGATTATGTTTTTGATGGTACTTTGAAACTTAATGAATTCTTTCAAATTATCGATCTTTCCACCGAGGTCGCTGAAGAATACCAATATGTTGAGAGTAACATATTGGCGGCAAACGATATTATGGACGATCCTGTAGAACCTCTTTACGGATTGTCCGAAAGCTGTAACTCTCCGTATTCTTGTTCCTTTTGGGAGCATTGCTCGGTACATCTTCCAAGACCTTCAGTGTTTGATCTTTACAGATTTGGCTTTAAAAAGGAGATCGAATATTATAAAAAAGGGATCGTGTCGTACGAAGATCTTGAGCATGATTCGGTAATGAAAAATCATATTCGGTCTTTGCAGGTGAGCCATGAGCTGCATGACCTCGGAACGTATACCGAAAAAAAGGGATCAAAAAATTTCTCGACACACTCTCTTTTCCACTGTACTTCCTTGATTTTGAAACAATGCAGCCGATAATTCCCGAGTTCGTTGGAACAAAACCGTATGCACAGATCCCTTTTCAGTATTCCCTGCATTATTTGGAGTCACCCAACGGCGAGTTGAAGCATAATGAATTTCTCGGCGTTTCCGGAGAAGATCCTCGCCGCGCAATTGCTGAGCAACTTTGTGCGGATATTCCGAAGAACGTGTGCGTGCTTGCTTACAACAAAGGTTTTGAGTGCGGCCGCATTCGCGAGCTTGCCTCTTATTTTCCTGACCTTGCGGACCACCTCTTGAACATTGAGAAAAACATCAAGGATCTGATTGATCCCTTCCGTGCGGGACATTACTACAATCGCGCCATGGGCGGTTCGTTCTCTATCAAGAGTGTACTTCCTGCTATCTATCCCGACAATCCGAGTCTTGATTATCACAATCTTGAAGGCGTTCATAACGGTAGTGAGGCGATGGATCTTTTCCCGAAGATCAAGGATCTGCCTATCGATGAACAAGCCACCGCACGACACAACCTGCTCAAATACTGCGAGCTCGACACCTATGCTATGGTCAAAGTATGGGAAGAGCTTGTACGAGTGACAAAATAAAGGAGAATTGTTATGTCAGCTGAACCTAAAAAATTAGCCCTTTTGCGTATATGGCAGATATTGCAGAAACACAGCGATTACGATCATCCTATGACGCAGGAGGATATTATCAAATATCTTGAAAGTGACTATGGCATTGAAATGGAGCGCAAGGCGGTTGGAAAGAACATCGCTGACCTTCGCGATGCCGGAATTGATATTGGCTCTTGTCGTGCAGGTAGCTACATTGATAGCCGCGAGTTTGAGGACTCTGAGCTGAAGCTTTTGATCGATGGTGTTCTCCAGAGTAAGCATATCACTGCGAAGCATTCAAAAGACCTGATTGAAAAGCTTTGCGCACTTTCGAATAAATATTTCCGTTCGCATGTCAAGAACGTCTACTCGGTCAACGATTGGAGCAAGACGGAAAATCAAGCTTTATTTTATAACATCGACATTGTAGATGAAGCAATTGCATCAGGCAAGCAGGTACAGTATGACTACAACAAATACGGTGTTGATGCAAAGCTCCATAAATCATCTTTCCAGCGTGTGAGTCCGTATCAGTTGATCCTGCATAATCAAAGATACTACCTCATGGGATATAGTGATTATTGGGGGAATATGACATTTCATAGACTCGATAGAATTTCAAATATGAGAATCTACGATAAGCCATCGACGCCAATAACAAATGTTAAGGGCTACGAAAATGGACTTGATTTCAAACAGATCGCATCCACGATGCCCTATATGTACACCGACACTCCCGAGCGAATCGAGTTTATTGCCGATGAGTTTATCGTTGACCAGATAGTCGATTGGTTTGGAAAGGACATCAGAATGTCCACTCTTCCCGATGTTGAAGGCAAGGTTAAGGTTGAGCTTATTGCAAGTCCTAACGCTATGGAACACTGGGCACTACAGTATCTTAATCACGTTGAGGTGACGAGACCTGAGAGGTTGAGACAAAAAATAGAAATGTCTTTGAAGAATGCACTGAAAAAGTACAAAAGTTGATGGAGAAAAAATATGATGATGGAGACTAATTGTGAGAATTTAAGAAGTCTTTCAATAAATGATTTGATTTTTGGAGAAAATGATAAACGGTTTTGTTTTATCGTTCCATCATATCAACGAGGCTATCGATGGGATAAAGATCAAATAACAAAATTGTTAGACGATCTGTTTGAATTTCAAGTTTCAAAAGATACAGGAGATGCAACTGTAGGCAACTTTTACTGTTTACAACCAATTGTTGTAAAGCGCATGCCAAAAGAAAGCGTAAATTCCAAGTTGGGTGACGAATACGATTATAAAAAAGATACTATATACATAGAAGTTATAGACGGTCAGCAGCGATTAACAACTATATACATATTGTTAAAATATTTACAGACGAGAAAATCTAATGTGTTCGAACTGTTATATGAGCGAGATATAATATGTGAATTTAAGCGAAAAAAACTTTTGGAAAAATTGAATTCTAACACCAATCCTGAATTATTAAACCCGACTATAGCTGATGAATATTATTTTGTTGAAGCATTTAAAAATATTAAAAACTGGTTTGAAGAAAAGGAGAGTTTGCTAAAAACAGATACAATTTATAACAATATTCAAAACACGTTAGAGGAAAAAACAAAAGTAATATGGTATGAATTACCTCAAGATTCATCGATTGACTGTTATTCTGTTTTTAAAAATATTAATAACGGAAAAATACCCCTTACTGATGCGGAACTGGTGAAAGCAATGCTACTGAATCGTAAATATTTTTCTCCCAAACTTACCGATAACGTGTCTAATGATAAAATTATTCGTCAAGAGCAAGAACGTTACGCAAGGCTGTGGGATGAAATTCAGCACGCATTGAGCAATGATAGTTTATGGGCTTTTATTACCGGTGGTTATCACTTTAATTTGCCTACAAGGATAGACTACTTGTTCAAAATCGCGGTAACGCAGCAGGATCCCTCACATTCTCAAAATAGAGAGCTTAGTTTGTTCGCTTATTATGAGAAAAGATTAAACGAAAAAAACAATATCGAAGAAAAAAAGAAATATATTGAGCTGGTTTTTGACAATATTAGAAAAATCTATAGAACAATTCAAGATTGGTACAATAATCATGAAATACATAATTTTATAGGATACTTGATGACTTACCGAGGAAAAGACGGTCAAAGTAAAATTTCCCAGATTGCAAAATATCTAAAATTATACGAAAGTACTTCTCGTTCTGATTTTATTAAAACACTCAAATATAGCATTAAGGAAGATTTCAAGGGATACACATTAAAATCGATAAATTATCGAGACAACGGAAAAAAAGTAGAACAGTTGTTGATGTTGTTTAACATCATCGAATTGAATGCCATTGCACAAAAGTTTAATTTTTCGGTTGATATAGGTGGCTGGAGTATAGAACATATTAAGGCGCAGCATTCTCAAATTGTAAATGAATCCGACAGAAAAGAATATCTACAAAAAGAACTTGATAGAATTTGTAAGATTGAAAGCCAATATCATCAGCAATATTGCAATATCAAAATAGCCATTGAATCTGCAATTAACTCAAACAATCTTTCAGATGAAAAATTTTCTAATATTGCAGAAAACATTGATAAAACGATTGATGGTTTTGACGAGTTTGATATGCATAGACTCGGTAATTTGACTTTGCTGAGCAAAAACGACAATTCTGCATTTAATAATTCGCCTTTTTATGAAAAACGTCAAAAATTGCTCGAATGGTTAACTGATCCGGGCAAAAACATTCCGTATTCTACCACTAAAGCATTTTTGAAAATGTATTCTGTACAAGACTTTTCCCTTGATTTTACAAGGTGGAGTAAGACCGATTTTGATATTTTGTTTTCTTTGCAGACCCAATGTCTAAAAGATTATATACAGGAGGATGAACAATAATGTCAAGCGACAACGGAAATTCTTATACATTCCTACAATTATTGAAAAGCTGTGAAAAAATTGTAATTCCCAAAATACAACGTGATTATGCTCAAGGGCGAAAGGATCCTGCAGGAACGAATCTTTGTTCAGAGGTTAGAAATAACTTTATTAATTCTATTAAAGAAGCATTAACGAATAATAAATCTTTGGTCTTAGATTATATATATGGCTCGAAGGATGAAGCTGATTTTTTCTACCCTATTGATGGCCAACAAAGACTTACAACTCTTTTTCTTTTGCATTGGTATATTGCGATGAAGGAAGGAAAATTGTCAGAAGACCTAAAAAAGGAACTTAGTAAGTTTTCATATGAGATAAGGGATACGGCTAAAGAATTTTGCCTGTCTATCCTCGATATATCATTTAATGTAACAGATCTACCTTCAATAAAAAACAAAATATTTGATTCGGCTAATTATTACAATGCGTATAATGAGGATCCTACTATTCAAGCAATGATAGTAATGTTAGAAAAGATTCACGAATCATTTAAGGACGAAGACAGTTTGTTTGAAAGATTGAACAACATTACATTTTGGGTACTGTCACTTGAGCATTTTGGACTTACGGATGACCTGTTTGTAAAGATGAATGCTCGTGGAAAGCGCTTATCCAAATTCGATACATTCAAGTCCGAATTAGAGGCGGCATTGGATAAAAAAGTAAAAGAAAACCCCACCAATACCAATTGGGCGGAAATTGTTGACAAGTGGAAACGCAATATAGATAACAACTATTTAGACGCGTTTTGGAGTGATTATAGTAAAGATTTTGCCGAACGCAATATATATCGCATAATAATGTTTTATGTCAACTGTATTCTTGCAATAAATAACGGTAAGGCAAGTGAAGCTTGGGAGACAAATGACAAAAATGCCTCATATAACAATGTTATAGAAGAAATTGCTTCTAACGAGTTCATTTTATATAATATTTGTAATATATTCGGTAGATACGACCACTGGAAAAGCCAAGACCCAGATATAAATGAGCTGTTACTACAAAAAGATTCTGCCGGCTCTATAAAGCACTACATAAAGGTGAGATTTTTCGGAGTTTTATATTGGTGGGCGAATATTGATGAAACAATCGCTATCCAATATTTTGATGATTTTTATCGTATATTATGTAATTATATAGCTTCAAATAGAGAGTATTCTAAATCTGCACGTCAATATAATTCAAGCATAGATGCAAGGTCTATTGGGGGAAAGTTAAAATTTATAAAGGCATTTATAGATGATTATAAGAAAGAAACTTGTGATTTCTATAGCTATGTCAAATCTATTTCGGCGCAAGATTTGAAATATGAACAAGAAAAGTTAGACTATACATTGTTGGATGAAATTATTGAATTGGAAAATTGCTCCGCCCTTAGACGTTCAATTCAAAATATTTTCTTTGATGGTTGCATTCACATAAAGGCAAAAGAAATAGATACAATCACTCAAAGTGATGAGCTAAAAAATATGACTTTGCGTATAATAATGAGCTTTTCAAATGAAATGGCAGGAGAGTTTAAAACATTGGTTTTTGATGATACGACCAATCAATCAGGGAGACGACAACTGTATTACGAATCAGAAAACGATGCGGCTTCCGGTTTTTGTCATAGATTATTTATCAATACTGAAAATGGTTTCGGCGACAAGGTTCTTACGGCAGATGGCAATACAAATCTTCCCAAGAATTTATCAAATGCTGTTAAATCATTTGCAAAAACGTTTTATGATAAATACTATGGACAGAACAAATCAGTAAAAGATGTTTTAAGCGAAATGTTAAATGCGCAACTTCTGAAAAAGAATTTTAAAAATATGCACAATATTCTTTGGTATATTGTGTCGTATCCAGAATTCTTTTATAATCTTTCTTCTACAACGTTCCTTGTGTTAAGAAGAAAACATTATGATGGGACACCTGACAATGATAACGTATACGATATGAGATGCACTAACGAATATTATTCACTGTGTGCTGAACATTATAATCCATTCTATTTGGCTGTAAAAAACAAGTTAAATCTCTTAAATTCCAATATAGGAATCATAAGCAAATTGCGTTTTACTGGTAATCAAATCGAGTACAAACATCCGTGTATGTTATCTAATGGCTGGAGAATTAGGATCTTAAATGGTGGCAGGTGGAAAATCACGTTTAATGGCGTTATGCCTGATCCAAAAATCCTCGAAAAATACAATATCTTTGGTGACGAATTTGTTCTTGCCAATGATGGAGAAGATTGCATTGAATTAATCAGTAATTTTATTATTGAATGTAATTAAATCTACAAGTATTGCAATCTCGATTGTATAAAATTCAATTCTATTACGTCCCCTTTTGCGTACATAAAAAATGATATAATCCTCTCGAAAGAACATTTCGGGAGGATTTTTATATGCAGTTTTATAAGATTTGCGGAGAATTGATTGTAAGTGAGACAAATGAGAACGAGAAAAGAACGCGTAAGGAGATAGCGCACAGAATAGCCGCGAAGACAGCAGAGTTCAATGGTGCGAACAATACAAGATACTGTTTCTTGTCGGACCTTGGAGATGAATATGTAACAATGGGCATTATTGCCACACAGAGTATTGACTTGGTTGCTTTTGCTGAAAGCTGTGCAAAGCACATCGGTTTGAATGCAAAGGTCGAGCTTCCTGATGAGGTTACGTTTGGCAACCTGCAAAACCTTTTGAGCAATGCCGACCGCCAGAGCTATATTGAGGATGACAACGCCATACTCGAACGCTTTGGGCTTGACCGCATCAGCGGTAGGCGCGGACGTGGACTTGAATTCGGTGAAAATCTGATCAATTATGCAGCCAAGGAAGATGAACTCTTTGCCTCGGCAAAAAGGCTCTTTACGAATGAGACTCTCGTACCCGAGCTTGAGCGTATTTATGCCGGCAGCAAATATCTTTACACATCAGGACATCCCGTCCATTATATTGTTGAGGCAGACGATCGTGACATTCGGCGCGAGATTTATAAGGTCCTTTTGGATGCTCTGCACGCCAATCTCCGTCTTGAAAATTGCCGTTACTCCTTCCTCGACTTCCGCCCGGGAGAGAATTATTCCAGAATGACCTACGAGGCTCTTTATAAGATCTCCGAGGGAGGTGCTGTAGTTGTTCGCTATCTTGCGAGCGATGATTCCGAAGACGATTCCAATGCATCAAGCGAACGTGATGTGATTGAGAATATTTGTGAGATGGCAAAGAGGTATCGCAACAAGGTTTTGACTGTGCTTTGTTTCCCACGAGAATGCAAAAAGGTGAAGGCTCAGTTTTATGAGAATCTCGGAACGATGGCATTCATTGAGCTTCGTGAGGATTTCATTGACAGTGCATCCGCGAAGGAATTTCTCGCCTCCCGCGCAAAGGAAAATCACGTAAGAACCGATAAAAAGCTTTTTGCAGATATTAAGGACGATCATTCCTACCTTGCAACCGAGCTTCAGGGCGTGTTTGACGAGTGGTACAACCAGAAGCTGAAAACGACCGTGTATCCGCAGTATAAGGATGTCGCCGTTGCACGAAAGGAGACGATCAAGACAAAGCCTCAGGGCTCAGCATACGATGAGCTCATGGAGATGATTGGACTTTCTGAGGCTAAACAGGTTATCAAAAAGGCACTTAATTACTATAAGATGCAGAAGCTTTATGAGAAAAAGGGCGTAAAGCGTAATAATCCTGCAATGCATATGATATTCTCGGGAAATCCCGGCACGGCAAAAACCACCGTAGCTCGTCTCTTCGCACGAATTATGCGAGAGAACGGACTTCTTTCGCGCGGACATCTCGTTGAGGTTGGGCGCGGAGATCTTGTCGGTAGATATGTTGGCTGGACAGCGCAGACGGTTCAGGCAAAATTCAAGGAAGCAACAGGCGGCGTATTGTTTATAGACGAGGCGTATTCTCTCGTTGATGACCGAGATGGCTCTTACGGCGACGAGGCAATCAACACCATCGTTCAGGAGATGGAAAACCACCGCGCTGACGTTGTTGTTATTTTTGCGGGCTACCCCGACAAGATGGAGGGCTTCCTCGCTAAGAACCCCGGTCTTCGTTCTCGTATTGCCTTTCACGTTCCGTTTGCCGATTACACCTGTGAGGAGCTTTGTCAGATCGCTGATATGATCAGCAGAAAGAACGGAATGAAGATCGACAAGGACGCTTATGACAAGCTAACAAAGGCATTTGATATTGCCAAAGCCAAAGAGGATTTCGGAAACGGCAGATACGTTCGCAACGTATTTGAGCAGGCAAAGATGAATCAGGCGTCTCGCCTTCTCGAAAAGGACTTCGAGACCATAACCACAGATGAGATCACAACAATTACTGCGGATGACATCGTCATTTCCGAAACCACAAAGCCTCAAAAAAGACGTATCGGATTCTGTTAAGTACGCAATTCAGTACATTACAAATGATATAATTATCTCGTAATAAAAAAGGAATGAGGAAATTGATATGAAAGCAATGGATAAAATCATCGGATACTCGAGCATTAAGCGTGAACTGGGGCAGATCAGCGACACTCTCAAAAATCGCGAAGCATACGACAAGCTTGGCGTGTTTTCGCCTCGCGGGCTCCTTCTTTACGGCGAACCCGGTGTTGGTAAATCTCTGATGGCAGCCGCTATTATCGAAGAAAGCGGAAGACCGGCATACATTTGTCGCAAAGATAAGCCTAATGGGGATTTTGTAAAGTACATCAAGGAAACCTTTGATAAGGCTGCAGAAAATGCTCCCTCCATCGTATTTCTCGATGATATGGATAAATTCACAAACGGCGATGAAAGACATCCCGATGCAGAGGAATACGTTACGGTACAGTCTTGTATTGACGAGGTGCGAGGAAAAGAGGTTTTCGTTCTTGCAACGGTAAATAATATCCGCAATCTCCCGAGATCCCTCCGTAGAGCCGGCAGATTTGACCGCACCATCGAGGTCGAAGCCCCCCGTGGAAGAGATGCCGAAGCAATTATTGCTCATTATCTTGGAAGTAAAAAGTTCGTTGAGGGCGTTGATGCCAAAACGATTGCAAGAATTATGGACGGACGCTCTTGCGCAGAGCTTGAGTCGGTAATTAATGAGGCAGGACTTTACGCGGGTTACGAACGTGCCGAGTATATCACTATGGATCACTTTATGGAAGCGTGCATGAGAACAATCTTTGATGTTGCCGCAAAGTCTCCGGATGATGAAGACGATGAAGATTATTACTCCGCACTGTCTGATTCGAACAATACGATTTCCCAGATCGTATATCACGAGGCAGGGCACGCTGTTGTTTCCGAGGTTCTTTGCCCCGAAAGCGTAACACTGGTTTGTGCATATTCGAGAGGCGGTGCGAACGGTGGATTCACGGATTATTATAATGATCGCAGCACAACTCCTTTGTATTGGAATAAGACCCGAATTGTCAGTTCTCTTGGAGGTATGGCGGCAATTGAGCAGACCTTCGGCATTTTTGATGCCGGAAACAGCAGAGATCTTGATCAGGCGTTTGACGGAGTTAAGGACTTGGTTGTAAACAATTGTGTTTGCGGATTCCATCTCCACAAAAACATGTACAAGGATTCCCAGCATCTTTGGTCTGCGCAGGAGCAGGCGGTTTCTGCAGAGGTTGAAAAGTATTACAGAAAAGCAAAGGAAATTCTGTCGTGTAATAAGGAGTTCTTTGATAAGCTTGCTGCGGCTCTGGCTAAAAAAGGATTTCTTGCAATGGCAGAGATCAAAGAGATCAAGGAGAGTTGTAAGATTACACCTATCGCTTTGTGACAGGTATAATCTCAAAGCTTCGCTATGATCTTAAAGCGAATTACTATTCAAAATTTAGGTGCGATCGATGCCTTCGAATGCGATTTTAAAAATGATCTAAACATCGTCAAAAACCGCTATGACGACGAGATATCCGGTGCAATACAATTTGTTCTGAATCATCGTGCTTTTTCCTTGCCCCAACGCTGGGTAAGGAGAAGCACCAAAATTGAATCGCTTGTTTGCATATTGGGTACGGAGTATCAATTGATCTCAAAACCAAATCTGAAACAAAACGAGCTATGTTTGCGCGCCTATGATGTGGATGGTCATGAAAAAACACGAGAATATCTGTATTTAACCTCCCACTGCGCCGAGCAGGATCTATGCGATGTGTTTGATAAGGATGTCCAAAAAATGTTTTTTAAACCGATACAATATTTAGACGAGGATCGTTATTACTCTCCTAGTGATTTATCCAAATGCACCGATCGATTATCCGAAACAAAAGCTTTTCGATCCTATCTAAAAACATTTATCAAGGATTTCAAGTCTGAAATAATACGTGATGGAAAACGATATGAGTTGTATTTGAAAAAAGATGGCAAGTACGCTGTGCGATATAAAGGCGATAATGATATGCCTGTCTTTTTGAGCGAGTCGGAGCAAACGCTTTTTCGATATTTATGTTTTTTAAGAACCGCAGAGTTTTGGCAGGGCTTCGAGGAGCTTCGCAATCTACATGCACTAAAAAAGCCATTATTGGTAAAAGATTTTTTAAGTCGTCTCGACGAGTCAATTAATATTGAAAATCTGCTCCAAAGGACAACGGAGCTGGAACGGCAAGTCATAATACTAAACTAATACTTAGAAAAGGAAGTATAAAAATGAGTGAAATAGGATACCCCGAACATAAAAAAAGAGAAATTTTTATTAGTGACCGCATTTCGCAAGGATCTGTTAGGGACGTAATCAAAGATATATTTGATATTAATGCTGATGACGATCAAAAGGAAAAAATTTATAAAGACTGGGAAAGAACTCCGATCAAGTTGTTTATAAACTCTTATGGCGGCAGTGTGTATGACGGACTTGCACTTGTAGATGTGATCAAACGAAGTCGCACCCCCGTACATACGATTTGTATAGGCTCTTGTATGAGTATGGCATTGTGGATCTGGCTCGCCGGCGAGAAACGTTTGGTTGGAGAACTGTCAACGCTTATGTTCCATGACTTATCTGTATTTGCCATTGATACTACCGAAGGAATCAAGCAAGAGTTGATTGAAATGCTGCGTCTGCAAAATCTTCTTGTTACCGAGATCTTATTGAAATCTATCGTAAAGGAAGAAACGTTACAAGATTACATCACGCGAAAGGCAGAGTGGTATATTCCGGCAGACGAAGCGATCAAGCTGAAATTGGCAGACGGCTATTACAAATAAAGGAGGTACGCGTCGTGGGATACTTTTCGGAAT
The DNA here is from genome assembly GCA_934796165.1 of uncultured Eubacteriales bacterium. Classification (GTDB taxonomy): domain Bacteria; phylum Bacillota; class Clostridia; order Oscillospirales; family CAG-272; genus CAKVOU01. Next base: position 13,699 of record CAKVOU010000002.1, read on the forward strand.
TAGATTTGACAAGAAAAACGGAATATGTAGACAGAAGCTATCACGGATTCGACGAGCAATTATTATGGCGATATGAGGATTTGAAGGACAGATACCGTGAATTATTGGATATGGATGCCCCCATCTCCGGTGATGACTATTTTACCACAGATGATTGCCGTTACGCTCCCGTTCAATGCTTTGAAACAATTTATGACATTTGGCACGCAATGGAGATTGCAAAAGAAGACCTTGAAGAAAAATGCAATATCATTGTGCGCGAGGATGGCATTATCGAAAATAAGGATAATGAAGAAGAGAATCCCAACCAGATTACTGTGTTTGAAATCGTATTGCTACCAACATGGATTCAAACAGCCGTTGCGGCGTAAAAAGTATAAAAGGAGAAGCACATGATACAATACCCAAGATGCTGGATTTATGATTGTCGGCAGAGGGGATATTCTGACGTCTCTTTTGCTTCAATAAAATAGTTGCGCCCTCCGCATCCAGCGGAGGGCTTATCTATTTATACACTTATCCTTGCCACCTTACCCCAAGGCGGATCTACTTTTTCATTGTTGAGCAACCACAACACCGGAATTCCCATTGCAAGCTTTTCTTGCGGAAAAGGGGCATAACCGTCTGTCAGAATAATAATGCTGGCAGGCGGCTTTTCCATATGCTGCTGTACGTACTCAAATATGATCTGAAAATCTGTACCACCGCCTCCCGCGGGGCGAATGATACGGAATTCTTCCTCGTTTTCAAAAAGCTTTGGTTCAATGATGGCGGCATCGAAGAATCCGAGCCAACCCTTTAGCTTTCCGTCAAACTGGTCGATCGCGCCCTTGATTTCCGAATAAGCGGCTGTAATCATCTTGTCCGACATAGAGGCGGAAGTATCTATCATAAAAAGAATATCTTCTACGCGATCCTCTTTTCCATTGAAATCAGGCAGAAAAAACGGGCTTTCGTCAAACCGTCTGTCGGGGGGCTCAAACGAATAGTCTACCACTTCCTCTTGAATGAAGTCGTTGAGGATCGTTCTCCAATCGGTTTGAGGCTTCGTCAATTCTTCTAATATTCGCTTTGCAAACAGTGGGAGCAGTCCGCGTGTGTTGGACGGATCTCTTACCGCAATCGCCTCGGCGGCATCTTCAAATCTTTTGACCCATACGTCACGAAGCGTTGCGTCCTCCTCGTACATTCCCCAGCGCGAATGATCGTCCCATCTGCCTTTGTGATTGGATCCTTGCGTGGCTTGCTCCTTTTTAGCGCGCCCCAATGCCGATCCACCGTCCAATACACTCTTCGGCTGCTTGTTTGTATTTTGAGGAAGCATAGCGTAAACTTGTTCCGCGGTATATTCATAACCCTCTTTTCCGTCGGGAGCTGTGTGCATGGACTCACCGTAGTTACTAAGAGTTATGCTTGCGGCGTTCATATTGTTCTCCAATAGTATGTTGGAGTTCACCACGATGTCGCAGGCAATATTAAAATTCTCAGCATCTTTGTCATCTCCGCGCAAGCAATGTTGAAGAACCACGTGCATGATCTCGTGCATCATAACAAAATCAAGCTCAGTGTCGGAAAGCTGCTCCAAAAAATTCGTGCCAAAGGTAATTCGCACGCCGTCCGTGCAAGCGGTTTCCACTTCTTCATCGATCGAATATATCATATGCATCAGAAGCAATCCAAAGAAACCGTGGTTACAAAGAATTCGCATACGGGAAAGCAACAGCCTTTTTATGTATCCTTGGATCTTTTCGTTAGACAGAGCCATTGATCAACCGTCCTTTCGATCGTAACCATATAGCAAATTCGGGAATAGACATAAGCTTTTCTTTATAATTTTTTTCAATGTACATATAATCTTTAAGCAAAATGGCAGAAAAATCAGGAGGCATCTTGTTTGCATAAGAAATGGAATTGGCGATCCGATGCATTTCATTTTTGTGTTCGCACGCATAGGCTACCATAGAAGACGTCAGAGCGTACATCGCATCTGTATTCGATGGGAGCGGGGGCATCTTTCCGTCAAAAATATCCTTGATATCGGGAAGTTGGTGATACACCTGTGCCCAAGTGCGAAATTCAACCGCAACGCCACAGCCCACAAGACCAGCTATCAAAGAGTACATTTTATCAACATCACCGTTGACGTGATTGAGGAGCTTGCTGACCATTTCCCACGAACGCGGCGTGGCAAACGCGAGATCATCCGATGATGAATCAAATCCCATCAGATAATTCCTGCGGAAAGACAAAAATCCGATTACCTTGTCATTGATGCCGCTACGAATTGCCCATTCCTTCCAGGAATTAAAATTGCCTTCAACTTCAATATGCATAACACGGTTTGCCAGAGCCTTGGGCATCTTGAATGCAACCGATTTATCGGTTGTCCGGTTTCCCGCGGCGATTACGATACAGTTGCCGGGGAGCTTATGCTCCCCGATGACTCGATCGAGTGTGATCTGATATGCCGCGGCTTGTACCGATTGGGGCGCAGCCGAGATTTCATCAAGAAACAGAATGTTGATCACCTCATTTGAACCGTCCATCTGAAAGATCTGTGGCTTTAACCATACGGCAAGTGTCTTATCGGCATTTGATGTGGGAATTCCTCTGAGGTCTATGGGGTTAAACAGAAGCAATCTGACGTCCGTGATCGATATCTTTTTATTCGTGTTTTCTTCTATTGCTTTCGCCAATTGCCGTATTGCCTGAGATTTACCAACACCGGGCGCTCCCCAAAGCATAACGGATGGAACGGTATTGAGAGGAAGTCCCTGGTTGATTACCGTAGAATATACCTCGGAAAGACCCTCCACGATCTTTCCTACGTTCATTGACGGAATATTTGTTAATTTGATTTCGCTCATTTCTTTTTCACTCCCAATTTTTTATCCAGATTTTCAAGCTTTTGCTTAAGCTCGTCGATTTTATCGGTATAATCTTCTTTGCGGGTAAGCTCGGTGCGAATTGCATCTCGGCGCGCGCACATAACCGAAAGTCCCTCCTGTATCTTCTTCAGATGATCTTCAAGCTTGTCCAAATAGTTGTCGATACGCACCAGCACGCCGAGCTCAGTGTCTGCAAGCTCTACGTAATACCTGCCGTTTGCTTGCAGCCACACGTAAGGTTTTTCCATAGTCATATTTACGGGCAGAACGATAGAAAAGCCCTGATAGGTCATAGGTGTCTTTTCACTTTGTGCAAGAACGTTTGCTTTCAGTGCGAAGAATATCTTCTCGCGAAGCTTTTTTCGCTCTTCTTTATCGTATTCGCGAGCATTGTTGCGATAGATATCGATGTCAAGTTTACATTTCTCTATTACTTCTTCTTGGTGCGCGATACGCCCCGGTAATTCCATTCCTTCCTTTTCCAACCGAATGTGTGTTTCGATCGCTTTTCGTTGCAGAGCAAGGTGACGCGTCAGCTCGTTTGCCGTTTCCACACGTTGCTTGACAAGAGGATTGCCAACCGCTAACGCCTTTACTTCCGCGTAGCCAAGTACGGTGTTCTCAATATCCGAGCCACTGCGTTCTGTCAAAGAGCCCGAAAGCAATCCCGAAATAAAGCGTTGCTTGGTTTCAAGGAGCTGCCAGGAATATGCGTCAAAGCTACCTTCGGTAATATATCGGTAGATGTAGATCTCTTGGTTTTCGTTTCCCTGACGAAGAATACGTCCCTCTCGTTGTGTCATATCTGCGGGACGCCACGGAATATCCAGATGATGCAGCGCGATCAATTTATTCTGAACGTTCACACCAAGTCCGAGCTTAAATGTAGAACCTATCAGAACGCGTATCATTCCTGCTCGCACTTTGGCGAAAAGCTTTGCACGTTGGACTTCGGTATCTGCATCGTGGATAAAGGCGATCTCATGTTCGGGGATACCCATAGACACAAGCAATCCTTTGATCTCATCGTACACGTTGAATCCGCTTTTGGGCGTGGAGGTATCACAGAAAATCAGCTGTACGCTTTTATCCGTTGAGGTCCTTACATAGATATCAAACACTTTATCGGCACACCTTGCCACTTTCGATTGGTATGTAAAGGCAGATTGCGGCGATACAAGTCGAATATCAAGCGCCGCTTTTCTTCCGTCGGTGGTGATTTTAAGCATATTATCGTCTTTACGGCTTACGTGACCGTGTCTCACACGTTCCGCTCTCGATGAAATGTCCTCAAGATATCTTGAAAATTCATCGGTCTTACCGATCAATACATCACTGTATCCCGAAAAATCGGGCACCCCCGCACTACTGTCCACCTGATGAAAGTCAGCTATCGAGGAAAGAAGCGACGTAAGCTCGGGCAGATTGTGGAACTTCGCGAAGCGAGTAGCCAAGCGGTAGGAGCTTGTATCTACGTCGATCTCAAATTCGGTCACTCGCTCGGCAAACATACCGATCCACGAATCAAAGCTTTGCAGATCAAGCAAGGCAAGCTCTCCGCTTTGCAGGTACTTTTGCATCACGAAAGCATCTGTAATAGAATTGGTGATGGGCGTTCCGGCCGCCATAACAACACCGCCACCATCATTTTGCTTCTGGATCATATGTACCTTGTCCATCATATCACGGCATTTCTTTGACCCCGAAGCACTAATTCCCAGAACCTTATCCGCCTTGGTTTCGATCGGCACGTTTTTATAATTGTGCGCTTCATCAATAAACAATCTCGTGATGCCAAGCTCGTCAAAGTAAACTGTCTCGTACATATCGTCAAGCTTTGAGGTAAGATCAAGCAAAGCTTTTTCTATTGCCTCTTTCTTTTTCTTAAGACTTGAGGTGGCTTTTCCTTGCTTTGTTGCGATACTTTGAATGGTTTCCTTGGCTTTCGTCAATTCTTCCACATAATAATCCTTGGAAAGAGGAATGCGTTCAAAGCAGCTATACGCCATAATGATGCCGTCGTAATCGTTATCGCGAATTTTTTCAAGAGTTTTTTCTCTCTTTTGCGATGTAAAATCTTTGGGCTCTACACAAAGAATGTTAGCGCAAGGGTACATCGTTTTGAAAACGCTCTGCCATTGTCCAACGATGTTGTTGGGTACAACGTAAAGATTTTTTAAAGAAAGCCCCATTCTCCGCAGCTCCATTCCTGCGGCGATCATAATATATGTCTTTCCACTACCAACGTCGTGAGCAAGTAGCGTGTTCGGGGAGAAAAGAATTCTTGCAACTGCATTCTTCTGATAGGGAAACAGTTGAACGGTAGGAGACATCGTTGGGAACTCCAAGAAAGAGCCGTCGAAAATACGGCGACGGACACAACTGAAATTGTTCTCAAAGATGATTTCAAGGCGTTCCTTTCGCTTCTCGTCCTGCCATACCCAGTGCTGAAAAGCCGCAATCATTTTCTGTTGCTTTTCAAGAGCAAGCACGGTTTCAGACTGATTTATAACACGCTTTTTGCCGGAGCTGTTCGTCAGGCAAGTTACTTCGTCCGTAACTGAAACGGTTTTCATATTGAGTGTACGTTCGAGGATATATAAAGCCTCTATCCTTGACGTACCGTAAGTAGTCGTCGATGCTACACTGCTTTTATAGCGATAATAGCTTTTGTTGGGAATCTCCCAGCTTCCGGTAAGTTCGTCGTGAAGCGTTCCCGAGTAAGGTTCGGATTTCAATTTCAGTATGTGTGTGATAAAGTCGTCGATAATATCCGCGGGAACCCAAGGAGAACCCAGCGTAACGTAGATATCCTTGGTTGCTACCGATTCGGGAAGAACCTTTTCGATCGCTTTGAGATTATCGTTGAAATATCCTCGGTAATGTGCGTTTGCTTCATTTGCTGCCTTCCATTTACGCATCAGATTTCCCGAAAGATATTCTTCTGCGGTTTCCCAACCCTTATAAAAACACTCTCCCCACGTTTCGGGATTCTGATAGATCGAGCCTTTCAAAGCGCTGATCACAGTTTTGCAATCCTCCCCTGTTATGGAGGAGATATATTCAATGTCCACCTTTGCAAGATTTGATAGGGAGAGAATCAGAGCATCCGAAATGCTGTCAACGTGTACCCCTTGGGCTCGCGAATCACCCGAAAACGCATTTTCCCAGTCCAACGGCAGATCCATAGACGTAACCGATTGGACGTGAAGATCGTGCTGAATACGTTCCTCCTCGGCTTTTCGCTTAGCTTCCATTTCCTCCTGCAACTTGCGTTCCGTTTCTTCTTTTTTGACCATTTCGTTCTTAACCGCTACAAGATGTTCAATGATCTTTATCAGCTCGTCTGATGTCGCGTGGATATCTCCACCGTTTGCAAGATCTTCAAAAACTTGCTCGAATATAGAAAGCTGCTCCGCGGTATGTGTCGTTTTCTTTTGTCTTCCCATAATCATTTCCTCGTTCTTTTTGTTTTTCAAGAGCGTCAAACACCTTATGATACACCAACTGATTGGGATAATATTTATAGTCCGCAAAAACATCAATTCCACGCCCTTCAAAATGTTGAAGTATTGCCGCGGCACAAGCAGCACTGCGACTTTGTCCGTAATCACATTGACAGATGATATCAAGACCGTCTGCTCTCGCTTCATAAATAAATTTTGCCAGCTCGTCTGCTTCTGCAAGATAGGTTTCGTAGGTATATCCATAATCATCAAGTATCTCAATATCGATATCGGGAATTCCAACATAGAATACCCTGTCGCATACGCCACTATAATTTACTCGATTTTCCTCATAATCCCTTTTGTTTTTCGGCGTATAAAAGCTGATCACCGCTGTATTTTGCGGAAAACCTTTTTCAATTAGCTCTCCGATTGCTTTCCTCGAATATATGCTTACTTCCATCTTTCATCCTCCCAATCGATTGCTTCGTGTTTGCCCATATCCAAAAGATACTCGCGGTAACCGTCTATATGTTCTGCCGAGATCATTCTCGTGAAGCAACTGCCGTTTTCATCGTAAAAACTCACGCTCGCTTTGTTGTTCGCTTCACGCCTGATGATAAAACCGTATCTGATCGGAATTCGGTCTGCTCTCTTGAACGGCGTTACCGCATGGTATGAAAGCAGTTCCTTGTTCCCGCAATCCCACGTGTCAGGTATCGTTCCGATTATGACCGCGCTCCAATGTCTCGACATGGAAATAATGAATCTGCCCTTGGGGTGTGTCTTGCAAAATTCATTTGCCGTTACACGTGTGCCGTCAGTTTTCTTAGGTATCGTCACCCTCGGAAATCCCAAAACATTTTCCACGTAGCTTTGAGGATTTCCGTCGGTGTTAAATTTTTCTGCACCTGTTATCTTCTTGTGTTGATTTAATCCGCGCTGAGCGTCCATATAGTCCATACCCGTCGTGACTGTGATTGCCCGTTTTACGCAATCATCAACCTCAAACTGATACGGGTGCGCGTTGTAGTAAAGAAATGGCATGTGATCTTACCTTACAAATACTGTTTGAATATTTATGTCATTAAGGTCAAAATGATTGGAATCAACAGCTACAAATATTTGTTTGCTGAGAGAATCAAGACACTCAAGAACCTGAGAATCATCATCGGCGTCCTCGCAATAAACGAAAAGCGGGCGATCGTCCTCTGCGATGCTGAAGACTTTGTAGTTATATACTACGTTGTTCAAGTCCTTATTGCGCGTTTTGCATTTGTCAAGGAACTCAAGGGTGTCCTCTTCAGAATACTCGAAGCTATTCGGCACGAAATTTGCGGCAATACGGTTGTCACCCATAAAATCGGCGTTGCGAATATAGCATACGTTGTAATTCTTACCGTCCATCTCAATGTCAGAGTGAATTACGAAATGGCCATCGTCGTAGCAATCGGGATCGGTTTTTGCACTGTAATCGCCGATCAATTCACGGATGAGGTCAAGTGTAAGTTCGGAATGCTTTCCGTAAAGAAGACAAACGGGACTTGTGATATCAAGTTCAAGATCAAGGACAGATGGCGACGTAATAGTAAGATTTTTGATTTTCATATTGATACTCCTTAAAAATATTGAAAGTGGAGTGTTTTGTAATATAATGATTATAACAAATGATATGTCCGTAAAAAGGGACATTATCTGTTGTATAATGTGATTGAAAATTCTTCATATTGATATGCAAAAAAGCAAATGCGGAAGATATTTGAACGTTCAATATTTTTCCGACGGAGAAAAGCTTGTGCGTTTTGATATGAAGCAGATGATATGCCATCTGCTTGGAATCGCAACGGGAATGCTCAATGGTACGCTTGAAAGAAAGCAGACCGATTTTATATATTTGCTATATGATCCCACCGAGCTTGACATTGAGCCCGATGCTAAAGAAATGATTGACGGAATATATGCGCGAACCTGCTATGAATGTAATCTCGTAGATTTCGCTGAGCTTTACCGTGTGCTCCTTAATTTTTTGATAAAAGAAAAAATATACAGACGCGGCATCCGATTCGGATGTTGATAATATGGTGCTTAACTTTACGTTTGCTCTCGCATCTCAAGAATTTTATCCGATATTAATTTTGTAATTAAAAAATGGAACGGTGTCCTTCAAGGACAAGCGCGTGATAGAACGCCCCAAAAGTGAGCAGTATCGCTACGAGAACACGCACGAGGCGATTATCGATCAACGGACGTGGGATATGGCACAGCAAGTGCGCGCAGGCAAATGCCGTAGAAACTCCATGCAGGAGATCCCCAAATACAGTGGTCTTCTGTTCTGTGCTGACTGCGGTTCAAAGCTGTATTTCGCACGAGGCAAGACCATCTCCCCGGAACAGTACAATTTCTTCTGCAGCAAATACCGAAAACACGTTGGCGAGGATACCTGCACGATGCACCAGATCAGAGAGGTCGTGCTTGATGAGATCATTCTGGAAGAACTGCGCCGTACGACCTACTATGCAAGAGCTCACACCGCGGAATTCGTAGAGTTTATCAATCAGAAAAGCTCTGCTGAAAACCGCAAGGAATTGAATGCTAAGTCATCCGAATTGGCACGATTGTCCAAACGAAATACCGAGCTCAATTCGCTTTTCAAAAGGCTGTACGAGGATAATGTCCTTGGACGTATCACAAACGAGCAGTTCCGACTATTATCCGAAGGCTACAACACAGAGCAACGAGAGATAACTGAAAGGCTCCCTATACTTGAAAAAGAGATCGAGCATCTGAAAAAATCCGCAAACAATGTGGAGCATTTTGTAGCCCTCGCAAAGAAATTCATCAATATCGAAGTGCTTACGCCAGCGATCATCCGAACCTTTATATCCAAGATCGTGATACACGAAAAAAGCGCAAAGCATTGCAAATCCGCAGCACAGCAGATCGACATATACTTTACGCATATTGGAATGCTTCACGCCGTCTGATAAAGACAAAGATAAAAGACGGATAGAAGCAGAATCATCTGCAACTATCCGTCTTTCCTCGTCCATTACACAAATATCCATAAACTTCTTTATGGTAACCAGCGTTTAGTAGCCGGGTTTTTTTATATGCAGGTGACAGCATCCTTTACATTTTCGGAATCATCCGCGATATTATCCCGGTCGGTCACGTTCAAAAGCACACCCCTGCCGACGCAGATCCGGAATTTCCGGATATATGCGAAAGTGTTGCACGACGACCTCATTCCCGTCCGTTACGGCTGTCCCTCTGACAAAAGCACCCCGTCCGGAGAAAATGTGCAGGTCATGCCGGAAATCTTCACCGTCCCGGTCGCCATGTATCCGCTGTCAAGGAAAAAGTAGTAGCGGTTCCCGCCGATCTCCTGCCAGCCGGTCACGTGCCTACCGCCATCAAAATACAGAGTTCCTTCCGTGTCCCGGACAAAGCCGTCCCGGATCTGCGTACCGTCCTCGCGGAAAGCAAATTTCTCGCCGCGGATCGAAAGCACGCCCGTCACCATGTACCCCGTCTCCAGGCGGAAATAATAATGCGCTCCGTCGATCACCTGCCACCCCGTGCGATAGACGCCGGTGTCGTAGTACCGGGTTCCCTCTCCGTCCGTGACAAAGCCTTCAAACAGGTCCGGCTCGGGGGTATTCGCTCCCGCCCATGCCGCGACCACGACAGCGATCACCGCAAGAAAAAGCAGGATCCCGAGAAAAATTTCCACTGCCGTCTTCTGAGTGATTTTTGTTTGCATCTGCGCCTCCTTGACTGTTGTCCGGCTCACGTCCGTCCGTGATACCGTTTTCCGGATACACCGTCGGACTGCCGGCAGGAACAAATCAGTTTTTGACCCCTTGCGTCTTCAAAGCGTCGGCTCCGTTCCCCTCCCCGCATTCTCCGCGGAGGATGTGACGGACGGCGCTTTCCCGTTTTGCGGGATCCGCTCCATCAGAATGAACAGCATCACGGTGAGCAGCTCATACGGAAGCGGGCAGAACTCGCCGGGGTTGACCTGCGACATGAAAAGCACTCCGAAATAGGAGAGAAGCAACACCGAGGAAAACACCCCGATCCGGGAAAGGTACGCCCGCACACGCGTGAAGATCTGATACCCGTAAGCAAGCACGCCGACGCTCCCCATGCTTCCGATGATCTGGGGAATCATCATGTGATACCACCGCATCGCGCCCGCGACCGGCTGATAGGCGCTGGTGTTGCGCGAACCGGCAAGCCCCACGCCGAACACGGGATACTCCCGGAAATCCAGCATGGATGCGCGGATCAGGCGAAGGCGGCTCAGATCATCAAACACTCCTGCTCCGAGTGAAATATCGGAAAAGAAACGCCGGGCGAACAAGACCGCGCCGATCGAAAGCGTTCCCGTGACTATCCCGGCGATCACCCACCCGCGACGGTTCTTTCCGTCCACGATTGCAAACAGAATCAGGGAAACAACGGCAAGCGCCGGCGCCATCACCATGGCACCGCGGCTGGTGGACAGAAGAAGCGCGGCGAAAAACAACAGAAATCCCGATGCAGGGATCAGTTTTCTCCAGCCATTTGCACGGCTGACGAAATACAAAGGAAACGGCAGAACAAACAGAAGAATCGTTCCCAGATTGTTTGCCGGCTGGATGAACACCTCGGGGAACCGGTCCGACCTGAGCTCCCGGATCCAGAGCAACAGCAAAAGCAGTGTTGCATAGAACCCGACCGAGATCATCATCCCGGAAAACGCTTCCGCAACGTCATACTCGCGCGGCGACGACAGGTCGGACGCAATGAGCAGATATGCAAGTACCATCCCGACACCGAGGGATATCGTGTAGAAGATGACCGTGGGACTATATCCGGCACCGCTGAACAGCCCCGCCGCCGAAACGGCGACCGCAACCGCGAGTACGCCGAAGAAGGTTTTACCGATGCGGGCGGGACGGTGATACAGCACAAAATGCAAGATAAGCGCGACGGCGGCGGGGATCGCCATCCACCAATACGGGATATAGAGATCATAGCTGTCATAGTTCGGCAGGACGAACACGCAGAGGAGAAGAAACGGCAGAGTGGTCGTGAGCACATCGTCCGAGAGGACAAGCAGGACAAGAATCCCCCAGACGAATACCATCGCACCGATAATCGGTTGACCGATCGCCGTGAGAATACACGTAACGATGAGCCAGGAAAGACACGCCGCACGGGAGGTCATCACGCGGGAGAGTGTATGCGCAAACCGGAAAAATCCGCTTCCGCGTGCCGCCGCAGATCCCTTTTCCGGCTCCGCCGGGACGGCGGTATTTGTATTCGGCTCCATCATGTCTCCTCCTTTCCGGACGGTTAAGATGACCCGCGTCCCGAAAACGGGGGCGCGGGTCGGAATCGCTGAAATTCTGTCTCATGGAACATCGGGGGTGCAAAGTCGGTTGAGGCTTACAGGCAGGGCATGCGGAAACTCCCGCCCCGTTTCTCACGGGTCTCCCGGAAACCGGAGAATCGGCGCGCTTATGCGCGGGGTCTTCTCTCCCCTGTTTCTCACGGGTATCCCCAAAACCGGAGAGCCGTCGCGCTTATGCGCGGGGGTTCTTCCACTCCGGGCGCTCCACGACGGGAAGGCGATATTTCCGGCACCATTCCTCCGCAATTTTCGCGGACGCGAAATCTCCGATATCATGCGGGTCATGCGCATCACTGCCGAACACGACGCGGCAGCCGCATTCGCCCGCAATGCGGAAAAACTCCTCTCTCGGATAGGCACGATGACCGCGCAGTCCGAGGAAATTGATCTCCAGCGGTACTTCGTTTTGGTTGGCACACTCGCAGATCTTACGCATATACCGTTCCCAGACCGTACTGTCGCCGAGAAAATGAATCAGGTCGGGGTGCGCAAGGTAAGAAAACTTCCCCGTGCTCAATCCTTCGCACACCTGTTCCGTATAGCGTGCCAGGCGTTCCTCGTCCTCGGTCGGTGCACCGGACGCGGGAGCCCCCTGCTCGTTTCCGAGAACGTGCTGACCGAGAATCAAATAATCGTAAGGATAGGGCGCAAGCAGATCCAGCGTCTTCCGGAAGCAATCCGGGTAATACTCCAGTTCAAAACCGATGAGGATGCGGATCCTGTCGGCGTATTCCTGCCGGAGCGCCAGCATGGACGCCATATAATCCGGGAGCTTTTCGCGCTCCATGCGGAAATCCGAGTAATAGTCCCCCGGAAACCAGCAGGGTGCATGGTCGGAAAACCCGATTTCGGAAAAGCCTGCGGCGATCGCCGCCTCAACATATTCGCGGTCCAGTCCGACCGCATGATGACAACGCATGGTGTGCGTGTGATAATTCGTGATAAACATTTCGATTCCTCTTTTGCCGTGTGCCGGAAGTCCTTCGGACACACGCCGGGCAAACCGCACCGCCCGGGGTTTCTGTACTTTAGATTTGAAATGATTATACCACTCCGACGCCGGAACGTCAACCGCCTTCACGGAAAGTCCGCGGGAGCGGCAAGATAAAAGTCGCCCCGCGGCAAAGCCGCGGGGCGACCTGGTCAGTTCTCTTTTCTGTCGGTGATTGCAACATACTCCTGCGGCTTGGTAATGCACTTGTAAGCCGGGCGGATGATCTTCTTCGCCGTCATGTACTCCTCCATGCGGTGCGCGCACCAGCCGGCAACGCGGGCAATGGCAAAGAGCGGCGTGTACATTTCCTGCGGAATGCCGAGCATCCGGTAGACAAGTCCCGAATACAGGTCCACATTCGCGCACATTTCCTGCGAAAGCCCCTTGTACTCGCGGAACAGGTCGGGGGTCAGGCGTTCGATGGATTCAAGCAGTTCAAAGTCGTCGCCGTAGCCCTTGTCGTATGCCAACTTACGGGCGTACTGCTTGAGCATGACGGCGCGGGGATCGGACTTGGTGTAGATCGCGTGCCCCATGCCGTAAACAAGACCCGAATGATCATACGCCTCGCCGCGGAGCAGTTTCATGATATAATCCGAAACCTCCGCGTCGCTGTGGGTGTTGGAGATATTCTCTTTCATGCAGTCGAACATTTCCTGCACTTTGATGTTCGCGCCGCCGTGCCGGGGTCCCTTGAGCGCGCCGATCGCCGCGCTGATCGCGGAATAGGTATCCGTTCCCGACGAGGACAGAACGCGACAGGCAAACGCCGAGTTGTTACCGCCGCCGTGCTCGGCGTGCGCTACAAGGCAGATGTCAAGAAGGCGCGCCTCTTCCTCGGTGTAGGATTTGTTGGGGCGAAGCACCCGGAGGAAGTTTTCCGCCGTGCAAAGCTCTTCATGCGGATGATGCAGATTGAGGCTCTTTTCAAAGAATGCACTGCGGTAGATCGCGTAGGCGTGCGCCGCGATGACGGGAACGCGCGCAAGAATCTCTACCGACTGGCGGAGCATATTGTCAAGGCTCAGGTCGTCGGGATTGTCGTCGTAGGCGTAAAGCGCAAGCACGCCGCTCGCCATCTTGTTCATGATGGAACGCGACGGTGCGCGGAGCAGGATGTCCTCGGTGAAGCGCGGCGGGAGCTTTCTGGAAATGGCAAGAAGTTCATTGAAATTGAGCAACTGATCCTCGGTGGGAAGCCGCCCGAAAAACAGAAGATACACGCATTCCTCAAAGCCGAATCTGCCCTCCGTGGTAAAATGCGTGATGAGATCCTGAATATTATAGCCGCGATAGGTGAGGATTCCCTCGTCGGGGATTCTTTCGCCCTCGTACACCATATAGCCGTGCGCGTTACCGATCCGTGTCACGCCCGCCATCACGCCGGTGCCGTCCGCCTCGCGGAGACCCTTCTTGACGCGATAGCTTTCAAATGCACGGCTCGGAATCACATAGGACGGACGCGCGGATTCGAGAAGCTCCCGGAATGCACTGTTTGCGTCGTATGCGGATTCATCAAAATTCTTGGCAGGATATATATGCATATTCATCGTTGTCAATTGTCCTCCATTCGCAAGTGATTATAACATAGGTATCCATTATATCATCTGCCCCGGTATTTTTGCAATATGATTTTTCAAACTTTCATAATTGTTACAATTCGGACACATTTTCCCCTACAATATACGACAAAATATGCAGCCGCATTTTTGCGGCTGCATTTTGAAGACGGAAATCCGTCATCTGCCGGTCAGATCCGGTCAATGGTCACCACGGCACAGTACCCTCTGCCGAGCTCCCCGACCTTCTCCGAGACGGCGCTCTTTACCTCGTCCTCGGACAGAGGCACTTCAAACGGAACGGCAACGTCGAAGATCAGATTGGAGTGAGTGGTCCCCCGGACAAAACGGAAATCGTGAATACGGATCCGATCGTCGATGGAACGCACCGCCGCCTCGGTAGCCTCACGAAGCGCACTCGCCTGCGCGTCGTCGGTCACGATGGGATCCATGTGAATGGTCGCCTCGATCCCGCAGTCCGTGCGGAGCCTCTTTTCAATATTGTCGATCATGTCGTGCGACGCGTAAATGTCCACCGCGCCGTCCACCTCGATGTGCATGGACGCGATGACCTTGCCGGGACCGTAATTGTGGACGACCAGATCATGCAGTCCGAGCGCCTCCGGATACTCTGCGATCACACTGCGGATGCGGTCAACGATCTCCTCGGACGGCGCTTCGCCGAGAATGGAATTTTTGGTCTCGTTCATGATCTTCAGCCCCGCAATCACGATCATTACGGAAACCGCAAGCCCCATCCATGCGTCCAGGTTGATCCCCGTGACAAGAAACAGGACAGTGGACAAAAGCACGGCTCCTGTTGCCGCCATGTCGGAAAGGCTGTCGGTCGCGGTCGCCCGCATGACGGAGGAGTCGATGCGCTTACCTGTCATGCGGTTGAGGCAGAACAGAAACAGTTTCGCGGCAATCGACACGGCAAGCACGACGATGACCACCCAGTTGGTATCCGGTGTTTCGGGATGCAGGATCTTGTCAAAGGAATCGCGGAAGAGCTGAACGCCGATGACCACGATAATCATGGAAACGATCATGGAAGAAACATATTCGATTCTGGCGTGACCGAAGGGGTGCCCGCGGTCTGCGGGTTTGGCGGAGATTTTGAAGCTGATGAGCGAAATGAGTTGGGAGCCTGCGTCGGACAGATTATTGAGACCGTCCGCCGTCACGGAGACCGTGGAGAACAGAAGCCCCGCGACAATCTTTCCGGACGCAAGCAACAGGTTGACAATGACCCCGATGACGCTGACCATGGTTCCGTAGGCGCGACGCACCGCGGGATCTCCGGTCTTTTCCCAGTTTCTGATAAACAGTCGAGCAAAAAACGTTGACAAATGATCACCCTCTGTCTGATTTCCAGTATTTGCGGTCAAGCGAACGATACCCGATCGCCTCCGCAATATGTTCTGCGCGGATGATTTCCGATCCGTCAAGATCGGCAATGGTTCTCGCCACACGCATCACGCGGTCGTATCCGCGTGCGGAAAGTCCCAATGAATTGTACGCCTCACGGAGCAGGTCCTCCGCCTCCGGCGCGGTGCGGCAGTATTTGCGGATCCCCGCAGCATCAAGCTGTGCATTGCAGAAGACCCGGCTGTCCTCGCCCATCCGCCGGCGAGCAAATTCCCGCGCGCGGGTAACTCTTTCCCGGACCGCAGCGGAGGTCTCCGACTGCACGCCCTCGGAGGACAACTCGTCAAAGGACAGCGACGGAAGCTCCACCTCAATGTCCATGCGGTCGAGCATAGGTCCGCTGATGCGGGAGATGTAGCGCTGTACATCACCCGGATGGCAGGTACAGGGGCGCGTCGGGTGCCCGAAATATCCGCAGCGGCAGGGATTCATCGCCGCCACCAGCATGAAGGTACAGGGATAGGTCACGCGTCCGTTGGCTCTTGTGATGGTCACCTGCCGGTCCTCAAGCGGCTGGCGGAGCGCGTCCGTCACCTGCTTCGGGAACTCCGGAAGCTCGTCAAGAAACAAAACGCCGTTATCCGCAAGCGACACCTCTCCCGGCATCGGGTTGATGCCTCCGCCGACCAGACTGACCGCCGACATGGTGTGGTGCGGAGAACGGAACGGACGGTGCGAGAGGAGCGACGAGCCGTCGGGCAGCGTTCCCGCGACCGAGTGAATTTTTGTGGTTTCAATCGCTTCGCCGACCGAGAGCGGCGGCAGAATGGTGGGAAGACGTTTTGCAAGCATGGATTTCCCCGTACCGGGAGGTCCGATCAACAGGATATTGTGTCCGCCCGCCGCGGCGACCTCCATCGCACGCTTTGCCGCCGCCTGCCCGCGGATGTCCGAGAAATCAATGTCATAGCTGACCGCTTCCTTCTGAAACAGTCCCGTATCGTGCGGGACGGCGGGGAGCAGTTCTTCCCCGTTGAGATGGCGTACAAGCGAGGTCACGTCCGGAACCGCGTAAACCGTGATTCCCTCGATCGCTGCCGCCTCCTTCGCGTTTTTGACGGGAACATAGCATTCCGTCAAGCCCGCATCCCTCGCCGCGGCACACATACAGAGTACGCCGCGTACCGCCCGGATGCTTCCCGTCAGGGAAAGCTCCCCGATGATGCACTTTTTCGACAGATCCAGATCAGAGCGGAGAACGCCGGTGCAGTACAGGATCCCCATCAGGATCGCCGCGTCAAACGAGGAGCCTTCTTTTCTCCGGTCCGCAGGCGCGAGGTTCTGCGTCAGCTCGGCGGCGGGAAACAGAAAGCCGCTGTTCTCACAGGCGGCTCGGACCCGTTCCTTCGCTTCCTTGACCGCGAGATCCGGGAGTCCGACCAGGTCATACCGCGGAATCTTGTTCTGCGCATTGGTCTCGACTGTTACGAGAAATCCGTCAATTCCCGACAGCCCCGCCGTATATACGGTTGAAAACATATTTTCCCCTCTTTTCCGGGCAATTTCATGTTGCTGATACAAAATTATACCATATTTTCATATGGGATGCAATCCCTCTGTCGGATGTTTTGTTCCGCTATCGACACAATTTTTTTACAATCGCCCCGCCACCGCGCTTGACATCCGTGAGAAAAAGTTGTAAAATACTACTATATCTTGTGTTGATCCGGAGGGTATCGTTTATGAAAAAAATCGGATTGTGGCTTGTGACCCTTGCCCTTTTGTCTACCTGTGTTCTGACCTCCTGCTCCGGCGGCGGTAAGGAAACCACCGCTCCGATTTCGGACAAGGAATCGAGCACGGTGTATGTCGATCAGCAGACCGGCGACACCTTTCTGATTGCCCCCTTTACCAGTGATTCGGTGGAGATCACCGGATACAAAGGAAGCGATGCCCTCCATACCGTCACTGTTCCTTCTGAAATCGAGGGAAAAATGGTAGCGCGCATCGGAAACGAGGCGTTCAAGGACAACAATTCCGTTACGGGCATCACACTTCCCGACACCGTGACCGAGATCGGCAACTACGCGTTCGCAGGCTGTGATTATCTGACGGAGATTCACTTTTCCTCCGCCTTGACCGAGATCGGCGAAAGCGCGTTCTATCAGAGCGGACTGACCTCCGTCAAGTTCCCCGCCTCCCTGACCACGCTCGGCGAAAACGCATTTTACGAATGTGCAAGTCTTACCTCCGTTTCCTTTACCGGAAACAACCTGAAAGAGATTCCGTCCGCCGCCTTCTACAAGTGTGAAAAGCTCGCGGATCTGACGCTCTCCGAAGGGATTGTAATCATCGGCGATTTCTCTTTTTATAGTTGCACGGCGCTCGCTTCTGTGACCCTGCCGCTCTCAGTCAGCAAAGTCGGCGAGTACGCATTCGCGCACACCGCGGCGGAATCGACCGAATCCATTCATTGATCCCGTATCCCCAAATGTTATCTTGATAAATACGGGCGGAACCGCTTGCCGTTGCTTGCGGTTCCGCCCTTGTTTTATGAATCTGCGACCGTCAGGTCAAAAATCAGAACATGCTTCTGTTGCCGGTCTTCAAGTGAATAACATTTGAAACCGAGCAGGTCCGGATCATCCGGCGGGGCTAAGAATAACCTGAGCGTCACCCTCTGCCCGACCCGCACAAAATCCAGTGTCTGCCGGCAATATCGCTCCAGATCCCGAAGTTCCGCCAATTCCGGAATCATCGGCTCCGGATCAGGAATGTTTTTACTGAGCTCCATCCGGACAACTCCGGCAGAAGGCAACACCGACAAATGGATGTCGCTGCTTTCCATGATCCTGTCCACATAACAGAAGTACACAAGAAGGCAAAGCATTCCGATCACAGGGTCATATCGGATCTGATAATCCTGTTTTGTCTGCGGATAGGTCATATGAAACCGGCTTCCGACCAATTCCGACAGAACCTGCGTTGAATGGTAGATCCGCCGGATCACATCCTGTGCAAGACAGGATTCACTTACACAGGTTCGAGGGAATCCGTCCGCAAAACAACTCCGGATATGCTGTAATACCGCATAAGTCCCTTCATCCCCGGCGATCGGCTCCATGTCCAGTCCGGAGAACGATGGGGACAGGACAATCTCCGGAAAACAATTATGGCAGACCCGGGCAGCACTGTCCGCTTTGACGCGCGGGATCCATGCACAGATCAGACGAACCGAAAGATAGAAATAATCGGAAAGCAGAATCGGACCGATCTCCGAACGGACAAGAACATAATGCTCCCGCAGATCAAGCAGAGAGTGCAACGCAAACTGTGCCTCATTGCCCTGTATTCCGGCTTCCGAAAAGAAGTCCGTTCCGGGTTGCATTTTCGAACGCTTGCAATGCACCGCGATCACCCGACAGATTCCGTCCGCTTCAAACAGCGCAAAATCACAATATGAACCGGCAGAACGGTGCGTTGTGCGCCCGGTTTCGGTTTTCTGGTCCCGCATTTGTTCCACTTCCTTTACTGACTGTTAAATCATGTCACCCGGCTTTGCAGAAACCGACAGGCTTCGTGCAGCGATATTCCGCGGGAATGTATGTTTCCACGCAGCAATCGTTCAAGCGCCGGAATCCAAAAGGAAATATTATCCTATTTCATTCCTGTTTGGTATATAGCATATCACACATACCAGAAAATGTCAACCTACTTTTTTCAAAAAAACTATTGACAAAAGGATATTTCGGTGCTATACTAAACAAGCAACAAAAAACGGAAGCCGATCCAAGTCCCCGTAGCGCCAAATTGCCGGAATGGCGGAATTGGCAGACGCCCGGGACTTAAAATCCCGTGATGCGCAAGCATCGTACCGGTTCAAGCCCGGTTTCCGGCACCATATATCGCGGGGTAGAGCAGTTGGTAGCTCGTCGGGCTCATAACCCGGAGGCCGTGAGGTTCAAGTCCCACCCCCGCAACCAAAAGAAATGCACCCTTTACGGGTGCTTTTCTTTTGGTTCTGAGCATGAGATCTGAACCTCGCACGCCTCCGGGTTACCGGAGGCCGTGGGCTTGGAGCACGACCGCCGCCGGTGGCGGAAAAAGGGAGTGCGACAAGGGAGAAAACAAGGAGTCCCGCGAGCAAGCCCCGGCTTGCGACACGGGGCGACTATGTTTTCGACAGGGCAATGAAAAGTCCCACCCCCGCAACCAACAAGTAGCACCGAAAAAGATATCGGGGCTGAAAACCCAGAAACTACAACGGTTTCTGGGTTTTTTCATGCCGATTTTTAAGGTGGAATTCAAAAGATATCATTTCCCCAAATCGACCTTTGGGGAGGACTTGAACTAAATTCATAGGGTTTTAGGGGCAGATTTTACGATTGATTTCGTAAGGTCTGCCCCTTTTTTTGTTTTTCTAATTGTTAAATGTTTGTGTTCTCGGAGGTTGCGCATAAATTGTATGCGCAACCTCTTTTTTCGTATATAGCGCATTTTGAGCGTTGAGATAAATCTAATAACGAAAGGAGTGGTGTACAGTAGCACTTCCCCGTCAGAAAACTCCTCTGTCGAAAAACTCATATTGCGCTCAAATTTCATAATTTTCCTCCAAAACAAAAATAGGTGTGTTTCAAACCTTAAAGGAAGAAGCACACCTACGTATTATTATGTATTAACAATAACTCTAATAATTGGTATTTTTAGTGCAGACAATCTTGCACACGCCGCTTATGTTAAATGGGTGACCGTGAAACTGTACATCAATAACATTAACACCTTCAACGATATTATTGGCGCTTTGATCCAATAACTTTCTCCCATCATAAACCGCTACGCGTATCTTGCCATCGTCCGGCCACGGCACATTTGAAACCAAACTATATACTGCTTCTTTAGGACACACAATACCAAATAGTTCATCTATCGTTATCCCAAATATTTTAGCTA
Source organism: uncultured Eubacteriales bacterium (assembly GCA_934796165.1). Classification (GTDB taxonomy): domain Bacteria; phylum Bacillota; class Clostridia; order Oscillospirales; family CAG-272; genus CAKVOU01. Next base: position 34,308 of record CAKVOU010000002.1, read on the forward strand.
ATTCAGGAAGCAATAGAATGTCCGGACAACTGAGTTGCTGTTCCCACTTTGAGACAGCCTGTGTTGAAACCCCAACCCGTTCAGCCAATTCCTCTTGCGTTAATCCGATAAGCCGACGATAATACGCGATTTTCAAACCAAGTACAGAATCTTTTTGCATAGGTTTTCTTCCTCACTTAAATTATAATGTTTTTTCTCAGCAACGTACAGATATCATAAGTTGCGTATGTGTTACCAACGGTTGATATTCACGATGATATCCAGAATATATCCGCTTTTTGTACCACTACCAGTTGCTTTATCCGCATCAAAATCTGTCCGTACCATATCTACAAGTATATTTTAGCATAGAAATGAGATGAAATAAAGATATCGCCTATTGAAAAAATGTTACCATTGGTTGTAATCATAATTCAAAATTGCATACGAACCTTGCTCTCGTTCAAGCCATTTATGCTGTCGTTAAATTATATCACATTTTACCGTTTTGCGCAACGGAGCGACGGCTATCACTTTCTGCTTTCAAGATCCTTCTTAATGTCGCTGCTCCATTCTGACGAAATCGGTGCGGAAGCGCACATATTGCATACAGTCTCCGAGGTAGTAGAATGATGTGATATGATTGTTCGAAAAACCTATTTGCAACGGAAAATTAGATTTTACAACTGCACGAATTGTTAATCCCGCAAACTTCTTCCGCAAAGAAACGGTCGATCTTTTGCATGACAACTATAGATATGTTGAAAATTCCATTTTAACTGATTCTCGACGACAAAAGGTAAGGGATAAAGTTGCTTTTTAAGTGGATCAAAATATCTTTTTCGGTTCGCACAAAAAAAGGAAAGGTATCACAACCACTGCAGGTGAGACAGTACAGATTTATAAAAAAGGCCGAAAAAGCCTTACTACAAGCGTTTTTTCAAAAAATTCCGTGATATCTTTTTCAGTGCTACAAGCCAAAAGAAAAGCACCCTTTACGGGTGCTTTTCTTTTGGTTCTAAGCATGAGATCTAAACCTCGCACGCCTCCGGGTTACCGGAGGCCGTGGGCTTGGAGCGCGACCGCCGCCGGTGGCGGAAAAAAGGAGTGCGACAAGGGAGAAAACAAGGAGTCCCGCGAGCCAGCCCCGGCTTGCAACACGGGACGACTATGTTTTCGACAGGGCAATGAAATGTCCCACCCCAACCTCAGCCCTCCTGCCATCGCATGAACCGGATCGTTACCTTGTATACTTCTCAATAAACTCCGCCATGACATCGGATCTCCCTTGACTGTATTGCCTGATGGCACTCAACGTCTTTTGATCGAACGGAATGTACAGGCAGGCTTTCGTATGGGAACGGAAACAGTCTTTTTCTTTGCAGTTGATGCCGATGACCGACGCACAACAGCGCTGGGGAATATGATACCTGACCGTGACATCCTCCAGACGGTATGTTTCAATCTCCTCCCATCGGATGCTGCACCGTTTTGTGTGCATCCCCCCGCGGTCAATGAAAATCCGTCGGTATGCTTTCCCATACAGCAGAAATTGAAGCAATACCATAGAGAAATACATGACAGCAGCCAGAAATACGTGGAAAAGTGTTACGGTTTTATCGGCTGCAATCAGAAATGCAAACCCAAACAGCGATATGACCAGTCCCAGTGGTAACAGCAGTTGGCGGCAAAGCAATCCGGGGGCTGCAAACGTGGAATACCCTTCTTTTTTCATCAGTGCTCCTTTTCTGCACGGCGGAACCGTTGCTTTTCATGTTGAAACATTCACTGCGTGAGAAATGCTTCCAGCAGTTTCTCTGCGATCGGCGTGAAAACCTGATACCGTTTCCAGATCAGGTACAGTTTGTTTTCAAGCTTTGGTTCCAGCGGGCGGAACACAAGTCCGTTTTCCTCGCTCGGCTGAATCAGGTGCTCAAAAGAGAGCATCAGCCCAAGCCCCTCTTTTACGAAAATGCTCCCGTTATAGGCAAGATTGGTGTTCCCCGTAAAGTTCAGCCGGTCTGCTTTTTTGCCGCACCAACGCGGAATGTCCACCTCCACCGACTGCTCCGAGCAGATCAGCTCCTCGCCGTACAGGTCATCCACGCGGATGGCCTCTTTTTCTGCAAGTCTGTGGTTTTTCGGCATCAGTACCCCCCAGGTATCGGTGCCGGGCAATTCCAGATACTGATACCGGTCAAGATCGGGCATCTCCACGACTATGCCGAAATCAAGCAACCCGCGGTCCAGCCGGTCAAGCACGACGGTACGGTCGCCGCTGATGATGTGATAGTGGAAAAGCGGGTAACGCTCTTTGAAATGTTTGATCTTCCGCGCAATGTGAGAAATCAGGAAGGATTCCGCGCAACTGAGGTACACATCCCCGCCCTCCTATTCGTCGATTGCCCTGAACTCCTCCGTTGTTTTATCGACCATATCGAGAATGTCCTCGGCGCGACGGCGAAGAAGAATCCCCTCGTCAGTCAAAGACACACTGCGGCTTCCGCGGCGGAACAGCTTTTTGCCAAGCTCCTCCTCCAGGTCTTTCATCTGCCTGGAAAGTGCCGACTGCGACACATGAAGCACCTCTGCGGCAGCGGTCATGCTTCCCTCCCGCGCAATTTCCAGAAAATAGCGTAACACACGGATCTCCATAGGTCCCCTCCGATCGTTTCCCTGTATCCATTATACGGCGTTCTGATATTCCTGTCAATCATATCATGATAGAAAAATCCGATATTTGTAATTTCACGTGCTGCATGGTATACTGGGGAGGAAGGGAGCGTGAAACACATGAAAGAAAGGATTACCCAAACAGCCGGACGCACACAGCTCGGCGAATTTGCCCCGATGTTTGCCCATCTCAACGACGATGTGCTGTTCGGCGAGGTGTGGAACGCGGAGGCAATGGATCTGAAAACAAAATGCATCATCACCGTTGTCGCGCTGATGTCCTCGGGAATTACCGATTCTTCGCTGACCTATCATCTGCAGAACGCCAAGGCTCACGGCGTGACCAGGGAGGAAATCGCCGCGATTGTTACCCATGCGGGAATGTATGTCGGCTGGCCGAAGGCGTGGGCGGTTTTCCGCCTTGCCAAAGAGGTCTGGGGAGACGACACAGATGCCGCCACCGACAAGGAAAAATATCAGAGCAGCATTTTCTTCCCCATCGGTGCGCCGAACGATGCCTTTGCAGAATACTTCATCGGACAGAGCTATCTTGCGCCCGTGTCAACAGAGCAGATCCCGATCTGGAATGTGACCTTTGAGGCGGGTTGCCGGAACAACTGGCATATTCATCACGCAAAGACCGGCGGCGGGCAGATGCTCCTCTGCGTCGGAGGTCGCGGATTCTATCAGGAATGGGGCAAAGAACCTATCGAAATGACGCCAGGCACGGTCGTCAATATTCCCGCCGGGGTCAAGCACTGGCACGGCGCGGCAAAGGACGAATGGTTCTCGCATCTTGCCATTGAAGTTCCCGGCGAGGAAACGAAAACCGAGTGGCTTGAAGCCGTGGACGACGGACAATATCTGCGTACCCAGAATCAAGGCAAGGCGGAGTGACCAATGCCAAACGCCTTGAATAAAGAAGAAATCCTGCGGCAGTGTCTTGCAGACGCAGGATGTGACGAGGCACTGACTGCGGAGTGTCTGCGCCGCTTCCGGGAGGGCACGCTGAGTGAAATGCTTCCCAAACTGACCGCACACCGCAAATGCGTGCTTTCGGATGTGCGCAAGGGGCAAAAACAGATCGACTGTCTCGATTATCTGACTAACAAAATCAAATCGAATGAATACAAAAAGGAGACGTAATTATGTTAGGAAATTTTACTTATTGCAATCCAACCAAGCTTTATTTCGGTAAGGACGCGCTTGACGGACTGAACGCCGAGCTTTCGAAATACGGAAAGAACGTCCTGCTGGTTTACGGCGGCGGCTCCGTCAAAAAGAACGGAATCTATGACAAAGTGGTTTCCGCACTCAAAGCAAACGGTAAGGAAGTATTTGAAGATGCGGGTGTGATGCCAAACCCCACGGCAGACAAGCTGCGCGAGGGCGTTGCACGCGCCAGAGCGGCAAAAGCGGACTTTATCCTTGCGGTCGGCGGCGGCTCGGTCTGCGACTATGCAAAGGCGGTTTCGGTCTCGGTCCACTGCAACGAGGATCCGTGGGACAAGTATTTCGGCCGTTTTGAGGACGTCACGTGCGAGATCGTTCCGGTCGGGTGCGTGCTGACTATGGTCGGAACCGGCAGCGAAATGAACGGCGGCTCGGTTATCACCAATCATGAAAAGAAGCTGAAAATCGGTCATGTGTTCGGCGAAAACGTCTACCCGAAGTTTTCGATCCTGAACCCCGAATTCACCTTCACCGTCCCGCACTATCAGATGATCTCGGGCATTTACGACATCATGTCGCACATTCTGGAGCAGTATTTCTCTGGCGAGGACGACAACACCAGCGATTACATTGCCGAGGGGCTTCTCCGTTCGCTGATTCACGCGGCGGAAATCGCGGCGGTCAACCCCACCGATTATGAAGCGAGAAGCAACATCATGTGGACGGCGACCTGGGCACTCAATACCCTGATCGCCAAGGGCAAGACCGAGGACTGGATGGTACATATGCTCGGTCAGGCGGTCGGCGCGTATACAAACGCCACCCACGGCATGACGCTCTCGGCGGTTTCGATGCCGTATTACCGTCATATCCTCCCCTACGGCACCGCAAAATTTGCACGCTATGCCGTGAATGTCTGGGATGTTGACCAAAGCGACAAAACCGAACGCGAGGTCGCCGAAGAAGGACTTTGCCGTATGGAGGCGTGGATGAAGAAGCTGGGACTTGTGATGAATCTGACCGAGCTCGGCGTGACGCCCGACATGATCGACGGCATCGCGTCCGCAACCCTTGTCATGGACGGCGGATACAAGGTGCTGAGTACAGACGAGATCAAAGAAATTCTCAAAGCGAGCCTTTGAAGGGAGCGAAAAGCATGAGCAAGGTACTGATCATTTCAACCAGCCTGCGCGGGAACAGCAATTCGGAATACCTCGCACACGAATGTGAAAAGGGCGCAATCGACGCCGGAAACAAAGTGGAATTTCTCACCCTGAAGGGCAAAAACATCGGCTACTGCATCGGCTGTCTTGCCTGCCAGCGCACGGGCAAGTGCGTGCTCCGCGATGATGCGGCAGAATTTTGTGAAAAAGTAAAAAACGCCGATGTGCTCGTCTTTGCCACGCCGATCTACTACTACGAAATGTGCGGACAGATGAAAACGCTGCTCGACCGTCTCAATCCGCTTTACACCTCGGATTACCGCTTCCGCAAGGTCTGTATGATCGCAACGGCGGCAGAGGACAGCGATTCTGCGTTTGAAAAAGCATACAACGGTCTGCTCGGCTGGGTGGACTGCTTTGAGAAGGCAGAGCTTTGCGGTCTTGTCGCAGGCGGCGGGATCGGTGACAGCGGGGACGCAAAACATCACGCCGATGCGCTCCGCCGTGCCTACGAACTCGGAAAAGCACTGTAACAGCGGAAAGTCAGCCACAACCACCGGATAACCCGGAGGTTGTGGCTGACTTTGCGCCGGTTTTCCGCCGGCGTGTACATGCGCCGTTCATTTTTCATACCTTATTTATATATAAAAATCTTTGTGCAACCTTCAAAGCGCACAGTAAAAAATTCAAACAAACTTAATTTTTTATACATTCTGAATAAAAAACTCTATTTCAATCCTTGCATTCCTGTGGTAAGATAAATACAACGACGAAAGTCGAAATACGATTCGGAGGAATCAACATGAAAAAGTTTATCGCAGTCATCCTCGCGCTTCTCCTCGCAACCACCGCGCTCGTCGCTTGCGGCACCACGGGCGACAGCGGCAAAAAAGATGGCGAAGTTTCCGTCTTCTACTACACGTTCGGCGACACCTACATTTCCAGCGTCCGTTCCAACATGGACAAGCTGCTCAAGAACGCAGGTCTGAAGTATCAGAACTACGACGCAAACGGCAACCAGACCACCCAGACCGAGCAGGTCACCACCGCTCTGGCAAAGGGCTCCCGCCTCCTCATCGTCAATGTTGTGGAAACCGGTTCCGATGACGCCGCTCAGAACATTGTCAACCAGGCAAAGGCAAAGAACGTTCCCGTTATCTTCTTCAACCGCTCGGTCAGCGAAGCGGTCGTCAGCAGCTATGACAAGTGCGTCTTCGTCGGCACTGACTACGAGATGGCAGGTCACATGCAGGGCGAAATGATCGGCAACTACCTTGTTGAAAACTTCGCAAAGCTCGACCTCAACGGCGACGGCAAGATCTCTTACGTCATGTTCAAGGGCCAGGAAGGCAACATGGAAGCAATCGCCCGCACCCAGTACGCAGTGGAGGACGCAAACAAGATCCTCGCAGCTGCCGGCAAGAGCCCGCTGGAATTCTACGACGCCAAGAACGCCAACAAGTACCTCGTTGACCAGAACGGTCAGTGGTCCGCAGCAGCCGCAACCGACTATATGTCCACCCTGCTCGGTCAGTACAGTGAAGCAAACAACAACATGGTTGAGCTGGTCATCGCAAACAACGACGACATGGCGCTCGGTGCCATCACCGCACTCCAGGCAAAGGGCTACAACAAAGACGGCGGCAAGCTGATCCCCGTGTTCGGCGTTGACGCAACCGCCGCAGCTGTTTCCGCAATCAAGGAAGGCAGCATGGTCGGTACCATCAAGCAGGACGCAGAAGGCATGGCAACCGCCATCACCACCATCTGCAAAAACCTCCTTGACGGCAAGGCAACCTTCGAGGGTGTCAACAAGGACGACGTGGTCGGCACCTGGAGAGTCAACATTCCTTACCAGACCTACCTCGGCAAGTAATTTCCCGAATCAGACCGGATAGTCCGGGCAAAATATGGGGCGGGCGGAAACGCCTGCCCCCTCCGGCGCCGGCACCCAATCCAAACCACACTGCTCCGGAAGGGGGATCTTTCATGAATGAAAATATGACAGCGGCAACGGAAACCGCCCCCGTGCTGCTCCGGATGGAAAACATCGAAAAGGCGTTCCCCGGTGTCAAGGCACTGGACAAGGTCAGCCTCAATGTCAAGGCGGGAACCGTTCACGCTCTCATGGGCGAGAACGGCGCAGGAAAATCCACGCTTATGAAATGCCTGTTCGGCATTTACTCCAAGGACGGCGGCAGAATTCTGCTGGACGGACGGGAGATCAGCTTCAAGAACTCCAGGGAGGCGCTGGAAAACGGCGTCGCCATGGTGCATCAGGAACTCAACCAGGCAATGAAACGGAATGTCATGGACAATATGTGGCTCGGGCGTTTCCCCACTGCCGCAAAGGGTATTCCGATTGTCAGTGAAAAGAAAATGTACGACGCGACCAAGGCGGTCTTCGAAAAGCTGGAGATCGACGTGGATCCGAAAACCATTATGAATAAAATGCCGGTCTCCCAGCGTCAGATGGTCGAGATCGCAAAAGCAGTTTCCTACAACGCGAAGGTCATCGTATTCGACGAACCGACCTCTTCCTTAACGGAAGAAGAAGTCGCGCACCTCTTCAAGATTATCCGGATGCTACGCGCACAGGGCTGTGCCATCATTTATATTTCCCACAAGATGAAGGAGATCCTGGAGATCTCCGACGAGGTCACCGTCATGCGTGACGGCAAGTGGGTCGCAACCAAAGCCGCGAAGGATCTGACCACGGAGGAGATTATCCGCCTCATGGTCGGACGCGAGCTGACCAACCTCTACCCGCCCAAAACCAACAAGGTCGGAGACGTGTTGCTGGAGGTCAGAAACATGACCGCCATGTACTCCAAATTGCGCGATGTTTCCTTCACCGCGCACAAGGGAGAGATCATCGGCATCGCGGGTCTGGACGGCTCCGGACGGACCGAACTCCTGGAAAATCTCTTCGGCGAAGCAACGCGGAAGGAGGGTACCATCACCCTCGGCGGAAAGCCCATCCGTAACCGTAATCCCCGCGAATCCATCAAAAACGGGTTTGCGCTTCTGACCGAGGAACGCCGCGCAACGGGTATCTTCGGAATTCTGAATATCCGTGAAAACGCGACCATCTCCAGTCTTGACAAATGCAAGGCAGGTCCCTTCCTCAGCGACAAGAAACTCAAAGCCAACACCGAGTGGTGCATCCACTCCATGTCGGTCAAGACGCCGAGCCAGGAAACCAAGATCCGTTCCCTGTCCGGCGGCAACCAGCAGAAGGTGATCCTCGGACGCTGGCTGCTCACCGAGCCGACGGTTCTGCTTCTGGACGAACCGACCCGCGGTATCGACGTCGGCGCAAAATACGAAATCTATCAGCTCATCATCGACCTTGCCTCAAAGGGCAAGACGGTTCTGATGGTTTCTTCCGAAATGCCCGAACTGCTCGGCGTATGCAACAGAATCCTCGTCATGTCCGGCGGACGGCTTGCCGGTGAAGTGGACGCGGAAAAGACGACGCAGGAAGAAATCATGACGCTTGCCGCCAAATACGTATAACGGAGGAAAAGGAAAATGCCAGAACTCAAAATCAAAAAGCCAAACCGCATCGCGGTCTGGATGAACGACTTCAAGGGCAAGTCCCGCGCCGACAAGCGCCGCGCCATCACTGACCTGCTCTTTAACAACGCCATGTATATCATCATCGTGGCGGCAATCATTTATGTGGCGATCCGGGTGCCCGCGTTCCTTTCGATCTCCTCGATTGTCAACATCATCTCCCTGACCGCGGCGAAGCTCCCGATTGCACTCGGCATCGGCGGTGCAATCGTGCTGACCGGTACGGATATTTCCGCCGGCAGATGTGTCGGTCTGACCGCTTGTATCTCCGCTTCCCTGCTCCAGATGACCTCTTATGCCAACAAGATCTTCCCGAACATCGGCGTCATGCCCCTCTGGGTCGTTCTTCTGGTGGTCATTGCAGTCGGCGCGGTTGTCGGTCTCGTCAACGGTTTCTTCGTTGCAAAGTTCAAGCTTCATCCTTTCATTGTCACGCTGTCCACCCAGCTCATCATCTTCGGTTGCATTCTGATGTACCTGATGATCGGCAACAACAACGGGCAGACGCTGTCGGGTTTGGATAATTCCTACAAGGAATTCATCAGCGGCACCCTCTTCAAGATCGGCGACGTTGCCGTTCCGAAATATGTGCTCTATGCCATCATCCTGACAGCCATCATGTGGGTCGTCTGGAACAAGACCAAGTTCGGCAAGAATATGTTCGCGGTCGGTTCCAATGAGGAAGCTGCAAGAGTTTCCGGCGTCAATGTATTTATGACAATCGTCATGGTCTTCGTGGTTGCGGGCATCATGTACGGTATCACCGGCTTCATTGAAGGCGCGAGAATCGCTGCCTGCACTGCAAACACCGGTCTGAACTACGAATCCGACGCGATTGCGGCGTGCGTCATCGGCGGCGTTTCCTTCGTCGGCGGCACCGGTAAGATCAGCGGCATCGTGGTCGGTGTGTTCCTGCTCCAGATCATCTTCGTCGGTCTGAACTTCCTCTCGGTCGACCAGAATATGCTCTACGTCATCAAGGGTCTCATCATCCTGGTTGCCTGCGCAATCGATATGCGTAAGTACCTCGCGCACAAGTAATCCGAATCAAAAATCACGGAAAGGAGTCACCGCCATGGAAGAAAACAGACAGGAGAGTCCGGAAAAAGAGGTTCTCACAGAGACGTCTGCTGCCCCGGAAAACCCGAACGCACGCCGTTCCGGAGGACTTTACGCCAAGGTCAAGCTGTCGGTCAGGGGCGCGAATATTCTGGTCCTTGCGACGGTACTCCTTCTCGTCGGCGCGATCATCTTTGTTTCGAATCACAACGGATTCACCGTAAATTTTGATACGGACGGCGGTTCCTCCGTCGCAAGTGTCAGACTCATGCATGGGGAAACGCTCCCCGAAATCTCCGAACCGACCAAAGAGGGTTACACCTTCACCGGTTGGTACACCGATAAAGCATGCACACAGAAATGGGTGACCGAACGGGATACCGTCAGCGGAAGCATGACGCTCTATGCCGGTTGGGAAGCCAGAAACTGAATCCCCTCCTCCCCGCCATGGGTTCTCCTTGGCGGGGCATTTTTAATCCGGGCGCTTGCGCTTTCCATGACAATTTCCGAAAAATATTCCGTCTGCTTGCCAAATGCGTCTGCTTGTGTTATACTGAACATATCAGAGAGTGTGCAATTCCCGCCGCGCGGGACGCTCTTCTTTTGCGGAGGAAACGGCGATGAACTATACCGTGTTGGTGGTGGATGACGAAGAGACCCTGCGGCGAACCATGATCGAACGGGTTGACTGGGAGACCGCGGGCTTTACCGTTATCGGCGAGGCGGAAAACGGCGTGGAAGCGCTGGATCTTGTGGAATTGCTCGAACCGGATCTCATCCTGACGGACATCCGGATGCCGATGATCTCGGGGCTCGAGCTTGCGGCAAAGGTGCGCGAAATGCGACCGGCTACCCAGATTGTCATTCTGAGCGGCTATGACAGCTTTGAGTACGCCCGCGCGGCAATCGATTACAACATCATCAGCTATCTGCTCAAGCCCATCTCATCCGCGGAAATGTCCGCGGCGCTCATCGACATCCGCAGGAAAATGGACGAAAAGGTCGGCACCGGGCTACTCCGCACGGACGAAAACCTGCGGGAACGCATCCGCCGCATGTCCGTCAACGAATTTCTCATGCCGCTGATGCTCGGAAGCGGGGAAGAACGGACGGACGACGAAGCCCTCCTTGCGGAAGCACGGCGTCTTGACATTGTTCCGGAGGCGGTCTCCTCCCCTGTTTATTGTGTACTCATCTCCAAATTCAAGCAGGCGGACGGCTCCTATCTGACCAACGAACAGCACATTGATTTTCTCCACAACATCCTCTCCCGCTATATGCACGCGGAAACCTTCATTGTCTTTCAGCGGGCAGTGACGCTGGTCGTTGCCGATGGGCAGACGGACCTGCCGGGGCTCCTGGAGCTTCCGCTTCTTGAGGTCGTGCAGACCGCCAAGCGGCTTTTTGAAGAACGGTGTACCATCGGTGTCAGCCGTAGTTTCACGTCGCTCTCCCAATGTTCCGATGCCTATTTTCAGGCAATCACGGCGCGCCGGTACACCTCGGACGGCGTCGGCGAGGTGCGTTTTATCAACGACCAGGAGCACAATGTGGATTTCGAAGCGGATCGGGCGGAAAAGACCGCGGTCCGCCTGGAGCAATACCTCAAGATCGGTCCGACGGACGAGCTGGAAGAGTTCATTCAGGGGCTTTATGAAAACAGTACCCCCGAGAACGCAAATCTTCTGATCTTTCAGATCATCGCGACCGTCTGCCGCGTCGTGCGCTCGGTATCCGAAAGCTCCGACCCGATGGGGCTTCTTGCCGCAAACCCGCTTTTCTCGCGTATGACCTCGTACAGCAGCGAGGAAGTAATGAAAAAAGAAATTCTCTCCTTCTGCAAAAACGCAAAGGAACTGATCTCCAGCTCCCAGAGACGGGACAGTGAAATTCTCTGCGACCGCGTGGTGCACATCATCGACGAGCGGTATTCCGACGAAACGCTCTCCCTCACAGGCGTCAGCCAGGAGCTTGCCGTCAGCCCGAACTACCTGAGCACGCTCATCAAAAAAACCAAGAAGAAGAACTTCATTACCCTGCTCACCGAAAAACGGATGCAGGCGGCATACGATATGCTGGTCTGCACCAATATGCGGGTACTGGAGATCGCGGAGAAGTGCGGATACAGCGACCAGCACTATTTCAGTTACTGCATCAAGAAATTCTACGGGGATTCGCCCAACCATATCCGCGCCGCGAGCCGCGGAGAAGATAAATAACGGGAGGATGTTATGAAGAAAAAACACGCTCCCGTCAAACTCTCCACCCTGACGGTGCTGTCCGTTGCCATTGCCACGCTGGTTGCCGTTGCCGTAAGCATCACCGTGTTTTCCTCGGTATACAGCCGCGCGGGCAGGCGGGACGCACAGGTCAACTCCGAACAGGCAGTCAGGCAGACGGCGGTCGCCATCGACAATCAGATCGACGCCATGAAAGCCCGCCTCTCCAAGTTCATGAAGCTTGCAACCGAAAGCCGTTCCGCCGATGATTTTCTTTCACAGATCAAAGCACTGACCGAACTGGAGGAAAACATTTACGCCATCATTGTCTACGACGATAACGGCAATATTGTAAGCTGTGCCGGAAGCGGATTTGAAAAAAAAGAAAACGTCCTGCGCGACCTGTCCTTTGACCGCGAACTTTTCGAGGGAGCGGATACCTTTGCGCTCTCCAAGCCGCACGTGGAAACCCTCTTTGAGGGTGCGTACCCGTGGGTGGTGACGCTTGCCGCGAAAACCGAAACCCCCATTCTCGACACCGGGCGCTACGTCGTGATTGATTTCCGCTTTTCCGAAATTGCCGATTACATCGACAAGGTGGGTATCGGCAGACACGGTTACTGTTATATCATCGACACCGAGGGCAACATTGTCTACCATCCGCAGCAGCAGATGATCTTCTCCGGAATCAAAGAAGAGGACTCCCTCCACATGGCATCGCTTGAAGACGGCGTTCACACCGAAGAGGGTCGCATCTGCGCGCTCACGGAAGCGGCGAACGGCGCATGGCGCATTGTCGGCGTCAGCTACACCGAAGATCTGGACGTCGAACTGAGGACCCAGATCGCTCTCATCATCCTGATCTCTCTGTGTGGGTGCGCCGCGGTACTCCTTATCGTCTGGTTGCTTTATTCCCGGATTGTCAACGCGCCGGTCCGCGCACTCATCCGTGCTATGCGCGACTTCGAGAACGCCGCCGACTCCTATGTCTATTTCCCGCCGGAAGAAAGTGTCCGGGAATTGCAGGTACTTTCAGACAGCTTCTCGCAGATGGCGGACAGGATCCGGCAGCTGATGGAGCGCGTCCGGCGCGAGGAGACCGAACTCCGCAAGACCGAATTACGCGCGCTTCAGGCACAGATCAACCCGCATTTTCTGTACAATACGCTGGACTCCATTCAGTGGATGTGCGAGGCGGGAAACACGGAAGACGCCGCCAAAATGGTGGGTGCGCTCGCGCGGCTCTTCCGCATCAGCATCAGCCGCGGACACGAATTGATTCCCATCCGTGACGAGATCCGGCACGCGGAAAGCTACCTGCTCATTCAGAGTTACCGCTACCGCAATCAGTTCACCTATGTATTCGAGGTCGATCCGGAGCTGGAGGGGTATCTGTGCAACAAGATCACCATTCAGCCGCTGATTGAAAACGCCATTTACCACGGCATTGACCGCATGGTGGATGAGGGCGAGATCCGCATCACGGTCAGGACCGCCCCCGACGCGGAGAATGACATTCTCATCACGGTCGCGGACAACGGCGTCGGCATGACGCGGGAACAGTGCGGGAATATTCTCCGCAAGGACCGCAGCGATTCCGGCGGAATCGGGGTCAAGAACGTCAATGACCGCCTCCGGATTTACTTCGGTGAAAAGTACGGGCTGAGCATTGAAAGCGAACCGGACGTCGGCACCACGGTAACGGTCCGGATGCCGAAGATCGGGCGCGAGGAAGACATCAGCCGCCAAACGCCCTGAAATACTGTAAAACGGGAGAATATTATGAAGACAGGCAAACGGTTTTTCCTTCTGCTTCTCGCGGTATCCCTTATTTTCTCCGGTGCCTCCGGGCTGACGGGGTGTGCAAAGGGAGTTTCCGGGAAAAAGGAGATCGCCGTCATCGTCAAATCCACCAACTCGGATTTTTTCCACGCAATGAAAAACGGCGTGACGGCGGCGGCAACCGAATACAATGTTTCCGTGACCTTTGAGGGTCCGGAAAACGAAGAAGACTACGAAACCCAGAATCAACTGATTAAAAATGCGATCGCGCGCGGCGTACAAGCCATTGTGCTTTCCGCCATTGACGAACACAAATCCGTCAGCACGGTCGAAGAAGCGGTCCGAAAAGGAATCAAAGTCATCACCATCGACAGCGGTGTTGCCTCGGGAGCGGTCAGCCTGTTCATCGGAACGGACAACCGCGCGGCAGGGCGCAAGGCGGGCGAAGCGGTCAGAACCTGCTGCTCCGGTACGGGGACCATCCGCATCGGACTGGTCAACTACATGGAGGCAACCGAAAACGGAAGAGAACGGGAGGAGGGCTTCCGCGAATACGTGGGAACACTTCCGAACGTGCGCATTACAGCTGCCGTCACCGTGGAAAACAACACGGAAAGCGCCACGGAGGGGGCACTCCGGCTGATTCGGGAGCATCCTGAAATCAACGTACTGGTCGGCTTCAACGAATGGATGACACTCGGAGTCGGATACGCCATCCGCCAATGCCGCGCGGGCGACATCGTCACCGGAATCGGATTTGACACCAACCTCGTTTCCATTTCCATGATCGAAAGCGGCGAGATGGACGCGCTCATCGCGCAGAATCCGTTTGCCATCGGGTACCTCGGCGTCAAAAATGCAGCAGATCTGGTTTCCGGCGTCAATGTCGGAGAGACTCCGATCCACACCGATGTCACGCTCATCACACGCGACAACCTTTTCGACGAGGATATCCAGAAGGTACTGTTCCGCTTCTGAAGCAACGAAAAGTTCCGTAAATAAATGCGGAGGGGCGCTGAAAAGCCAAAGACTTTTCAGCGCTCCTCAAAAGCATGACCGGGGTTCCGTATTTCGGATGCCCCGTTTTTTTGATGTGCCGACTGATTGATCCGGATCTCTCCGAAAAAAACCGCGAAAGCGCCGGAAGAGTACCGGTTCCGCCGATATGCTGTCAGAGAGACTCCTCCGTCACCGCGCCCCATGAGAAGCGGTAACTTCCCTTATGCTCGTCCGCACGGACATTGACCCGATAGGTACCGCTCTCACGCAGATTGACTGTAAACGAACCGGTTTCCAGCCGGTTCCCTTCATAAACCGTTTCACCGCCGTCTTTTTGGATGGTCAGCCCGAGCGTTCCGGATTCGGTCGTGATCTCCACGCGTACCGCAAGCTCTTTCCCCTCGGGGACATGAATGGAATACACCCGGTTGCCGCGGAACAACGCGTAACGGGCATAGAAGCTGTCGTCCCTCTGCCCCTGTACGCAGTTTTTGACAAAATACGATTGCGCAGAGCCAATCCCGAACGCGCATCCGCCGAGCGGGAACGTTACGGATACCAGCACAAGCAGGATACAGAGCATCCGACGTACAAATTGACTGCTTTTTCGACTTTTCATAGAACCGATCCTTTCCACCGCTTCAACAAGCTGTGTTTTGTACTCAGCGGACACGCCGGCGGTATACCGTGTTCAGAAGCACATACAGCGCAATAAACAAAGCAATCGCGCCGGTGAGGATCACGAACATCGTCCCGATTTCCACCTTATTCCCGAAGAAGTACAGGTTGCAGTCCACACTGTCGCGGATACGCTCCACAACCTCGTCCGGGAATCCGGATGCCCGCATTTCACGGAACACACCGAGGAGGGCGTGGTTACGGAGAAGCGAAGTACCATATGTACCGGGCAGGAAGGAAAGCACCTTCTGCAAGCCGTCCGAGAAGCTGGAGATCGGCATATACGCGCCGCAGATGAAGCCATAGCCCGCGCTGACGATGGTGCCGACTGCCGACGCCTGACCGTTGGTAGACAGGGGAAAGATTACAAGTGAGGAAAGCGCGGTGCCGAACAGCACGAGGAGGAACACGTCAAGGAACAGAAACGCCACATCGGAAGCGCTGAGAAACCAGCCCGTGATCCCGATGTAACCGAGGCACACCGCGGTTGCCGCAAGGCAGATCAGGAGTGACGACACAAGCGTCGCAAGGTAATAGGCGAGCGCAAGCGTCGTGGGCTTCACGGGGGCAACGGTGAGGTCGCGCCGTGCACCGGAGACCTTATCCTGCACCATGAGCAGATTAGAGCAGAACGGAACGGTCACGCAGCTGACCGCGAGAAGCGAGGAAATCAGTTCCCCTCCGACACAGCCGCGGAGCACCTTGTCCGCAACGGTCGCTCCCGCCGCATCAAGCGCGGCACGGAAGGAATCTTCAAAAATGTTACCGAGGAAGGTACTGTAAAGCACCAGAAGGATCAGAGGGGTGATGAGCGAGGTGAAGAACATCCCCTTGTCCTTGAAATACAACTTGACATTGCGCCGGATCAGCGCACCGAGTCCCGTCATTTGTCCATGCCTCCCTTCAGTTTTTTGCCGGCAGTTTCTTGCCGGTCACGGCAAGAAATACGTCGTCCATTTTGCCCTTGGTGATCTCGTAATCGCGGAAAATTTCCGGATATTTCACGATCAGCGCGGTCGCCGCTGCCGTGTCGGGGACCGACACGCGGAACGCATCGCGGATCGCCTCATACGGCGCGCCCAACTTGCGGATCTCCTCTTCCCCGACTCCGTAGATCGTGATAAAATCGCCCGTGTAACTGTTCTTCAAGGTCAGAGGAGTTCCCTCCGCGGCAATCTCACCGCGGTCAAGGATGACGACATAATCCGCGTCGGCGGCTTCCTCCATGTAGTGAGTCGTGAGGAATACTGTCATGTTTTCCTTTCTGCGGAGGTCGCCGATGACCCGCCAGAGAATGTTTCTCGTCTGAGGGTCCAGCCCCGTCGTCGGCTCGTCGAGGATGAGGATCTCGGGATGGTGCAGAAGCGCGCGCGCAATATCAATGCGCCGCCTCTGCCCGCCGGACAGTTTCCCCACCGGACGACGGAGCAGATCGCCGAATTCCAGCAGCTCCGCAAGCCCGGAAAGGCGCGCGTCAAACTGTTTTCCGTGAATTCCGTAAAGCGCGGCACGGCTTCTTAAGTTGTCGAGCACGTTCAGTTCCTTGTCGAGCACCGAGTTCTGGAACACCACGCCGAGACTGCGGCGTACCGAATCCGGATTGTGATCCGGGTCTTCTCCGCAGATGGAGACGTCCCCGCTGTCGCGATGCAACTGCCCCGACAGAATGTTAATGGTCGTGGATTTTCCCGCGCCGTTGACTCCGAGGAACGCGAACAGTTCTCCCTCCTTCACCCGGAAGCTGAGGTCATTGACTGCCCGGACGTCGCCGAAGCTTTTGCACAGATGATCGATCTCCATGATATTTGCGCTTTTTTCCATATAATAATACATTCCTTTCCTCCGCCGAAGACCGGGCATACCCGGTAAGCGGACCCCGACATTCTCTCCGTCGGAACAATCAGAGCGCGGCAAACAGCTCGCTGCCCCGCTTCTTCAGCCACACAAAAAGCGCCGCGCAAAGTCCCGCAGTCAGTACCGTGAACGCGCCGGTATAGGGCGCCATACCCGAAAATCTTCCGATCAGCAGGAAACCGCCGGCATACAGAAGCGGATACAGGAAGCCGCCGAGGAGAGAAAGCGCGACCGCTCCGCTCTGTTTGATCGGCGTGATCTCGCTCGTCCACGTCAGGTTCGCGAGCTTGAGACCAAGCGTCAGATCGAACAACGCTTTGAGAAGGGCGAACAGCACCGGGAACAGGATCGTCATAATCAGCTCTGCCGGAGTAAACGTTCCGGCAAACGCGACGCATCCAAGACAAACCGCCATCGGTATCCACGTCAGCGTCAACTGTACAGACAGCTTGGCACGGAGCACCTGCCACGGAGTGACCGGCAGACTTTGCAGAAGCCAGATGTTCTTTCCCTCAAGGGAAACCGACGGCGCTGCCATATTATTCATCAGGGTGAGCGCACAGACTGCTGTCGTCAGGATAACGGGGATCACTCCCGACCCGGTATCGAATACTTCACCAAGCTGCCGGAAGATCTCCCTTCCTTTGATCAGAAGCATTACCCCGCCTGCCGGAAGAAGCAGGATGCCGAACCCGCAGTTGAGCATATAGTTGGGACTTGAGGTAAACCGACGAAGCTCTTTTTTATACAATGCCGCACTGACACTCTGCGTTTTCTCGGCTGTCCCCCCGCAGTAAGCCTTTTTTGTTCCGCCGTCTCCCGTAGAGGTCACAATGGAAATGAAGCTGCGGGAAATCACCATCCACATGATGAAAAACAACAGCAGAATGACTGAGGAAACCGTCAGCACTGCCAGAGGGTCCCCCGTGGCGACCTGCCCGAACAGATAGACCGGATATGCAGTCTGCTTGATCCGACTTCCCCACGCACCCGCATTTGCGACAAGCTGATCGATCAGCTCTCCTGCACGGGAATAAAAATAATAGTATGCGCCGAAAAACACAAGCGAAACCAGTACCGAGACAAAGCTCTTGTTCTTGAGCTTGCGGCTGATCTTTGCAACCACCCATCCGAGTGCGACCGAAAGCGTCAGTACAAAGATCGACACAAGCAGAACAAGCAGAAGTGTACCGAAAATCTTCACAAAACGGAACGGCGTATATACCAGATAAACAATCACTGCGGGGATAAGCACCACTCCGGAATACATAAGTCCCATCAGGTACACGCCGAGCAGGCGCGCCACAAGGATCGCGTACACTGGGATCGGCATGGACAAAAGCAGGTCGTTGTCCTTGGCAAGATACAGCCCCGCGTGGGTATTGAACACACTGCCGAACACGCCGAGAAAGACCGCGAGCAGTCCGAGAAGCGCGAAATACAACCAATCCATACCCGCGTCTGTCATCGGTTGGCAGATTGACGCGGCAAGTACGGTGAAAAGTCCGCCGAGTAAGCCGACCATGAGAAACGCAAACAGAACGAAGAGAACGATACTTGACCCGGCAGAACGCTTTTTGTTCTTCTTTGTGTCATAGAAGTAACCGCGGAAAATTTCCGTCAGCTGTTTCCCGAGAAGGACTCTGATCATTGTTCGTCCTCCAGTTCCAGGAACACACGCTCCAGCGATTCGTCTCCCCGGACCTCTTCCATCGTGCCGGAACGGATGAGTTTGCCGCCCTTGATGATCGCCACCTTGTCGCAGAGCTTCTCCGCGACCTCAAGTACGTGCGTGGAGAAGAAGATGGCTCCGCCTCCCTCACAGACCTCGCGCATCATGCCCTTGAGCAGGTGAGATGCTTTCGGGTCAAGACCGACGAACGGCTCATCCATGATGATGAGCTTCGGGGAATGGATCCACGCGGAAATGATTGCCAGTTTCTGTTTCATGCCGTGCGAATATGCGGCGATCGGATCGCCGAGATCCTTGGTGATCTCAAACTGATCCGCATAACGGCGGATGCGCTCCTCGCGTTCCTCCCGGCGGATTCCGAAAATATCCGCGATGAAATTCAGATACCGGATGCCCGTCATATAGTCGTACAGATCGGGGTTATCGGGAATATAGGCAATCTCCCGTTTGCAGGCAAGCGGGTCTTCCTTGATCGACTTGCCGTCAATGTATATTTCTCCTTGGTCAAACTGCAGGATGCCGACCACGGATTTGAGGGTCGTCGTCTTGCCCGCGCCGTTGTGCCCGATAAAACCGTAGATCTCTCCGGGCAGGATGTGCAGACTCAGATCATCCACCGCGCGTTTATCACCGTAGGATTTGGTCAGATGTTCGATACGAAGCATAAGCTCCTCCTTTTGTTTCTGTTGAATATTCTTTCGCTGTGATTACTTATTGATCAGACCGCGGAACACCTCATCCCGGTCAAACTTTCCATCGCTGAACCCCGGGACTTCCTTGATCGCCTTGCAAACTGCGACACTGAAGCCGGTCAGAATCCCGCCGATCTCTTCCTCGGAATACGGACAAGCGCCGGTCACCTTGAGCGTGGCTAGGCTGAGAACCACCAGCCACAGATCCCGGAAAAACAGTTTGGCTTCCGTTTCACTGAGGTCGTAAATCTGCATTAAGGACGACCGGACCGCCAGGAAAGAACGTTGCATCGAAGACACAAATCCGCTGTCCTGATCCGGGTTCCCGGAAAGGAACAAAAGCCGGAAAAGCTCTGGCTCCTCCGTAGCAAACCGGAGGTACTGTTTGCCATAACCGAGGAACGGAATCCGGTCTGTCAGCCCCGCTTCCGTATATTCCCGGAACAACGATTCTGCGGAAAGACGCACCTCCCACCTGACCTCCTCCATGGTTCCGAAGCAGGTAAACACCGGTCTTGTGGAGGTGCCGAGCCGCTCGGCAATCGCCTTGGCGGTCAGCGCGTCCGCACCTTGCTCGCGAACAATCACCAGCGCGGCAGCGGTCATTTCTTCCCTGGAAAACTTGATTTTCGGCGGCATTTTTATTCCTCATTCATTCGTTTCTTGGGCAATAAGCATCGCTCGATGTACATCGCACGATGTTTATCGATTGTATTATACGCCGTTCATAGCTTATTGTCAATAGGCTTGTGAAATAATACCATTATTCTCCGGAATTCACGAGAGAAAGACAGGACACGTCAGCGCGGCAAGAAATCGGTTGCGCCCGAGGCGAAAAAGCACCTGCCTGTGCCATGTTCTCCGGAAGCCGGAGGGCAAGTTCACAAGCAGGTGCTGCAATTTTGTTTTGGTTCACGCGATCAGTCCGCGAACAGCGGTGTGGAAAGATAGCGGTCGCCGGTATCCGGGAACAGAACGACAATGTTCTTGCCCTTGTTCTCGGGGCGTTTTGCAAGTTCAATCGCCGCCCACGCCGCGGCGCCCGAAGAAATGCCGACCAGAACGCCTTCCTTCTTGCCGATCAGCTTACCGGTCGCAAACGCGTCCTCGTTCGACACGGGGATGATCTCGTCGTACACCTTGGTGTTAAGTACCGCAGGGACAAAGCCCGCGCCGATGCCCTGAATCTTATGCGCGCCCGCCACACCGGTGGAAAGCACCGCGGAGGTCGCGGGCTCGACCGCCACCACACGAACAGCCGGATTTTTGGACTTGAGATACTCGCCGACACCGGTCACGGTTCCGCCCGTGCCGACGCCCGCCACGAAAATATCCACCTTGCCGTCGGTATCCTCGTAGATCTCGGGGCCCGTTGTCGCTCTGTGTGCCGCGGGGTTGGCAGGATTGACAAACTGCCCCGGAACAAAGCCGCCGGGGATCTCCTTTGCCAACTCGTCCGCCTTGGCGATTGCGCCCTTCATGCCCTTGGCGCCTTCGGTCAGCACCAGCTCCGCGCCGTATGCCTTCATCAACTGTCTGCGCTCGACGGACATGGTTTCCAGCATGACGATGATAATGCGGTAGCCCCTTGCGGCGGCAACCGACGCAAGCCCGATGCCCGTGTTACCGGAGGTCGGCTCGATGATAACAGAGCCGGGATGGAGCAGCCCCTTTGCTTCCGCGTCGTCGATCATGGCTTTGGCGATACGGTCCTTGACCGAGCCCGCCGGATTGAAGTATTCCAGCTTTGCAAGCACATGTGCGTCCAGTCCGAATTGCTTTTCCAGATGCGTCAGTTCGAGAAGCGGCGTTCTGCCGATGAGCTGATCCGCCGAGGTATAAATCTTTGCCATATCACAAAATTCCTTTCGGTTCTTTATTTCAAAATATTAGTGCAGTCAGACCGTTGCGGGGGACATACATCGGAACCCCGGGCGGCGCAGGATGACCCGTTTTATCATTGTGACACGCCCCCGTTCCGCACAGCCGAGAATCCGTTCTCCAGATCCGCAAGGATGTCGTCGATGTGTTCGGTGCCGATTGACAGCCGGACCGTGTTCGGTCGGATCCCGCACGCGAGCAGTTCCTCTTCCGACATCTGGGAATGGGTGGTGGACGCGGGGTGAATGACCAGCGACTTGACATCCGCGACATTGGCAAGCAGAGAGAAGAGGCTGAGGCTTTCGGTAAACTTTTTTGCCGCCGCGGCTCCGCCACGAATCTCAAAGGTGAAGATGGAACCCGCGCCGTTCCCGAAATAACGGTCGTAAAGTTCCTTTTGCCTGCCCGCGGCAAGCGACGGGTGATTGACCCGTTCGACCTGCGGGTGATTTTTCAGATAATCCACCACGCGCAGTGCGTTTTCCACGTGCCGCTCAACGCGGAGCGACAGGGTCTCCAATCCCTGCAGGAGCAGGAAGGAGTTGAACGGAGAAATCGTCGCGCCCTGATCGCGCATCAGAGTCGTGCGGAGCTTCATGATATAGGCGAGATTGCCGCACGCCTCGGTGAATACCACGCCGTGGTAGGAGGGATTCGGCTGCGACAGTCCCGGAAACTTTCCGCTCGCCTGCCAGTCGAATTTCCCGGAATCCACGACTACGCCGCCCATCACGGTTCCGTGACCGCCGATGAACTTGGTGGCGGAGTGAACGACAATGTCCGCGCCGTGCTCAATCGGACGAAGCAGGTACGGCGTGGCAAAGGTATTGTCCACGATGAGGGGAATCCCGTGCCGGTGTGCGACGGCGGCAATCGCCTCTATATCAATCACATCGGAATTCGGGTTGCCGAGCGTTTCCGCATACAGCAGTTTGGTATTCGGTTTGATCGCCCGCTCAAAGTTTTCCGGGTCGGACGGATCGACGAAATCCGCCGTAAGTCCCTGCTCACGGAGCGTGTGGGCAAACAGATTGTAGGTCCCGCCGTAAAGGTTGACCGAGGACACGATGTGATCGCCCGCGACGGCGATGTTCTGCACCGCATAGGTAATCGCGGCGGAACCGGACGCGGTCGCAAGCGCCGCCGCGCCGCCCTCAAGCGCCGCAATCCGCTTTTCAAACACGTCGGAGGTCGGGTTCATCAGG
The DNA here is from genome assembly GCA_934796165.1 of uncultured Eubacteriales bacterium. GTDB lineage: Bacteria > Bacillota > Clostridia > Oscillospirales > CAG-272 > CAKVOU01. The sequence goes on from CAKVOU010000002.1 coordinate 56,937, forward strand.
CGGGTGTAAATGTTTCCGCCTCTCGTCAGTCCGAACCTGCCCGCCGCCTCATCGGAATCCTTGAAAACATAGGACGTGGTCGCGTAGATCGGCACCGCACGTGCGTCTGTCGCGGGGTCGGGGGTCTCCTGACCCGCGTGAACCTGGAGTGTTTCAAATCTGTATTCTATCATGTCTGTGTACCTTCCCTGTAATGATTTTTCGGGATACGGAAAAACGCCGTCCGATCCGGCTTGTCAATTACAGAGGGAACACATTCGTCCGAAGCGGAAGTTCACCCGGTTCAGTTTTGTAAAATCCATCATCGGGTATCCCCTTCCGCCGCAGCTTTTTGAATCGTTGAAAGGATTATACCACGAATATCCTATCTTGTCAATAGGTTTTTGAAATCCGTTGTTTGTTATTTTTGCAACACGTGTCACGCGTCGCCCTTGCGTTTTTTCACCACCACGCCGGATGCTTTGCAGATACTGTCGGGCGGAAGTACCCCGCGCACCGGGGTCAGCGGGTAGACATTCGTGTTTTTCCCGATGACGGTGCCGGGGTTGAGTACGCTGTTACACCCGACCTCCACGTTATCGCCGAGCATGGCACCGCATTTGCGCCGTCCCGTCGTGATTCCGCCGTCCGGCAAATGAATCACCACCTCTGTCCGGTCGCTCTTGACATTGGAGGTCACCGCCCCCGCGCCGAGATGCGCGTGATAGCCGAGTACCGAGTCTCCGACGTAATTGAAATGCGGAACCTCCACACGGTCAAAGAGAATGCAGTTTTTCAGCTCCGTGGAATTACCTACCACGGCACCCTTCCCGACCAGCACGTTCCCGCGGATAAAGGCGCCGGGGCGCACCTCCGCACCGGAACAGATAACGCAGGGACCCTTGATGGTCGTACCGGGAGCAATGACCGCGTCCCGCGCAACGCGCACGTCCTCCGCCGGAGAGAGGTACTCCGCGTCGGGAAGCGTCCGGCAAAGCTGCCGCAGAAACTCCCCGATCCCGTCGAGCGCTTCCCACGGATAGGTGCATTTTTCAAGCAGGGGGGCTGCAAGCGTGTACCCGAGATCATAGAGAGACGCGACCGTAAGGTCGTCTTTTGTCAACTTAACCTTCTGCATGGAATCACTCCCTTCCCACTTCGTTTGCGTCTTTGTCCAGCCCAAGGCGGCGGATGCAGGCGATCACCTCGTCCGTCAGCTTCTCGCAGGTTCCGCTGTCCCCCGCCTCCGCCATCACGCGAACGACGGGCTCGGTGCCGCTCTCGCGGAGCAGGATACGACCGTCGTTGCCGAGCCGGTCGTTGATCTCCTTCACAAGCGCCCGGACCTCCGGATTGCCCGTCACCCGCTTTTTGTCTGGAACGCGGAGATTCTTCAGCACCTGCGGGCAGAAGACCACGGGGGACGCGAGATACGAGAGCGTAGTCTTGCTCTCCAGCATTTCCTCGGTCAGCTTGATGGCAGTGAGAACGCCGTCGCCCGTCGTCGCGTACTTTTTAAGAATAATATGCCCCGACTGCTCGCCGCCGACCTCATAACCGTTCTTTGCCATGCACTCCCAGACAAACCGGTCGCCGACATCCGTCTTTTCGGTGCGGATCCCCGCCTCGTCCAGCGCACGATACAGTGCAAGATTGGACATGACGGTGGTCACGACGGTGTTGCCCGTCAGCATTCCGCGGGAAGCAAGGCACTTCCCGAAAATATAGAGAATGTGGTCGCCCGTCACCAATTCTCCCCGCTCATCGACCGCGATACAACGGTCCGCGTCGCCGTCAAAGGCAAAGCCCACGTCAAGTCCGCGCTCCCTGACAAATTTCTGAAGCGCTTCGGGGTGGGTGGATCCGACACCCCGGTTGATGTTCACGCCGTCGGGCGAGTCGCCCATCAGATACACCCTTGCACCGAGTGCTTCAAACACCGACCGCGCGATCATCCACGCACTGCCGTTGGCGCAGTCCAGACCCACGCGGAGCGACTTGAAGGAATGTGCGGACAGGGAGATCAGGTAGCCGATATAGCGGTTACGCCCGGCAACGTGATCCACCACGCGTCCGATCGCCTCGCCGGTCGGGAGCGGGAGATCCTCGCACCCCGCCATACCGATCGCAGCCATGTCGCCATCCAGATAGGCTTCGAGCAGACGGATGGTCTCATCGTCCATTTTTTCGCCGTTTCCGTTGACCAGCTTGATACCGTTGTCGGAAAAAACATTGTGCGACGCGGAAATCATGACCCCGCACTGGAAATCTTCCGTCCGCGTTACGAAGGAAACCCCCGGCGTGGTGATAACGTGCAGGATATGCGCGTCCGCACCCGAGGCGCACAGCCCCGACGCAATGGCGTATTCCAGCATATACCCGGAGCGCCGCGTGTCCTTGCCGATCACGATTCGCGCGCGACCGCCGGTCTTCTCCCCGTAATACCAGCCGAGAAATCTTCCGATCTGAAATGCGTGACGAGCCGTCAGTTCCCTGTTTGCTTCTCCACGGAAGCCGTCCGTTCCGAAATAATGTGCCATGCTGTACCCCCTATTGATTACTTTATTCTTTGACAGGATACGGAAAAACATTCCGGCGTGTCCATCCTTTTGTACCGTTCCGCCGGTTTTCCGATTACGCTCAATCCGTAATCATTCACCTTCTATCTTTCATTGTATCGGAAACGCCGTCCTGCCGCAAGCGGCAACATGCCGAATTTGTAACCAAAATATTTCGGATTTATGTACAAATAGACGGCACCTGCCGAAGCGCCAAAAAAGGAGCGCCGACGGCGCTCCGGGAAATTGATTATGGACTGCGGAAAACGCCGTGTGTCCCGGCGCGGGAAATCCGTGCTGCGGAAAACGTTCGGGCGGTCAGACATCAGGAATTCTCCGCCGCAAATGCAAGTCCGGAGAGCACCGCCTCTGCCGCATCCGAAAGCTCCGCAAGCGTCCGGGCTTTGCGGAAACGCTTCTCCGCATGCCCGTCGTCAAAGAAAAGCGGGAGCAGATACCGCCATATGTCCTTCATGCGGAACAGTACCGCACGGTCATTTCCGAAGCGGGTGCGATAGGTTTCGGTCAGTTCCCCGAGGAACGCACGCAATTCTCTCCGGTATTCCTCCGCCCCCGGGGCACTTCCGGCTGCCCGCAAGGCAAGTGCGGGATCGCCGACAAGCCCACGCCCGATCATCACGCGGGCGGTCCGGGGATATTCTTCCGCAAGCGCCCACACCTCCCCCGCCGTCGTCAGATTTCCGTTGAAGGTCACGGGGAACGGACACGCGGCAAGCGCCGCAGCAAAGGTTTCCGGGTGCACCCCGCCGCGATACATTTCCGCTCCGGTACGCGGATGCAGAATCAGCTCCGCAAGCGGATATTTCCGGAAAACCGCAAGGATGGCGGGAAACTCGTCGGGGGAGGTCATCCCGATCCGTGTTTTGACGGATACCCGGACGGTCGCTTTTTCAAAAACCGCGTCAAGGAAACGGTCGAGCGCCTCCGTATCCCGGAGCATACCCGCGCCCTTCCCCTTCGCCGTCACCGTTCCCGACGGGCAACCCGTATTGAGGTTGACGACGCGGTACCCGATCTCTTGCGCGTATTCTGCCGCAAACAGGAAATCCTCCGCGTTTTTCGTAAGAAACTGCGGCACGACGGAAGAAAGGTGTTCTTCCCGTTCCGCCGGGGACATTGACTCCGGAAATCCGCCCTCCGGGGACAGCTCGCGGATGTCCTTGGGGGTCATGAGATGGTCCCCGGTCGGCGAGATGAACGGGATATAATAGCGGTCCACGCCGCCGAAATACTTACGGTGAAGCCGGCGGTACACCGCATCGGTGATCCCCTCCAGGGGAGCGAAATCAATCTTCAGCGAATGCCCCCTGCGGGCAGATTCCCGTTCCTGTTCTGTTTCTGTCCGTTTTTCCATCGCTTCCCGTGTCCTTTCTTCGTCTTCCGGCGCGTCTTTGACCAAGTGGGGCAGACTTCCAGCCCCCGGTCCCGGTGTGCCGGGCAATTCCGGCTTCCGCCCATCGGCTCCCCCGGCTTGCCCCGGCAATCGGGCAAGTCTGCTGACAGGTCGGTTGCAGTTTTCAATTTCCCGCTTCCGGTTTTGTCCGTGCCGATCCGTTTTCTTTCACACCGATCTGCCAGACAATTCCGCATCACCGGGTTCACGTCAGCCGGTTCAGTATACCATAATTTCCGCCGTTTTTCAATCACTCCCCCGATTTTGCCTTTTGGACTTGTATTTTCGGGAAAGCTGTGATACAATAGACAGCGTGGTTGCCACAGCGGATCGTAACAGACTTTTTACAGACAGACAAAACAATCCGTAATTCCAGGCAACGGGTGACATATGGATCGCACAAAAAAACAGGAATTCCTGAAAGATTTTCTGATGATGAACGCGGGGACACTTCTCCTTACGGTCGGTGTCTACTTTTTCAAAGTACCGAACGGCTTTGCGCCCGGTGGCGTCAGCGGCCTTTCCATCACGCTCTCGAGAGCGCTTCGTGATGTTGCGCCGTGGTTCACGCAGGCACGGATCATGTCCTTTATCAATGTGCTTCTTCTGGTAATCGGTCTGATCGTGCTCGGTAAAAACTGCGGCGGCAGAACCATCTTCTGCTCGCTGCTCTTCTCCTTTGAAAACCAGCTGTTTGAGTGGTTTGTTCCTCTGGACGGTCCCCTCACCAATCAGCCCTTCATGGAGCTGACCTACGCAATTCTTCTGACCGGAATCGGCTCCGCGATCCTGTTCAACTGCTCCGCGTCGTCGGGCGGCACGGACATTGTCGCGCTGATCCTCAAGAAGTACACCAAAATGAACGTCGGCCGCGCCCTGCTGGTCTCCGATTTTCTCATTGCTGCAACCACCTTCTTTGTCATCGGGGTGGAAGCGGGGCTTTATTCGGTCCTGGGACTTTTCGCAAAGGCGTTCCTCATCGACAGTCTGATCGAATCGATCAATCTCTGCAAGTCCTTCACAATCATCACCACCAAGCCGGTTGAGATTGAAGACTACATCATGAATACCCTGCACCGCGGCGTGACGGCGTATGATGCAACGGGCACCTACACGCACGAGTCGCGCAAGGTGCTGATGACGGTCTGCCGCCGCTCGGATGCGGTCAAGCTCAAGGCGGTCGTCAAGGATCTGGACCCCCAGTCGTTTGTCATCGTGACCAACACAAGCGAAATTATCGGAAAAGGATTCCGGGGCGTCTGACAAAAAGCAGATTCCCGGGCTGTTCCATGTCGGAAAATGCGCGGGAAGCGAGCCATTCCCTGTTGAAAAATATTGTGGGATTCCGTGTTCCCCATCCGCAACCCGCATGAAACAAATACTTCACCGGCAAATCCGGTTTCAAAAAATCCCGCGGCGAAAGCCGCGGGATTTTTTTGATTCGGGACGTGGTCACAAGGTGCCGGCTCTTCCATATCAGGGAACGAAGCCGTCCGGCGCCCACCGTTTCCGGTCAGTTGAAGAATTTTCTGATTGCGTCCGCTACCGCGTCGGCAAAAATCTCCCACCCGCCGTCCTCGTAGTGAATTCCGTCGTCGGAGCGATCCGCCATGGGAATCTTCGTGCTCACCGCCCACAGATCGTCCACGGGCAGGTGATACTTGTCGGCAAGCGACAGAACCACCTCGTTGCGCTCCATGGCAGCGGGAGTCTGACGTTCGTCGAGCTTTGCGTTGCCCGGCTCATACACAATGGTGGACGTCGCCACTTCGACAGGCGCGGATTTCATCAGCTCCGTGAGCATCCTTTCGTAGTTCTCACGGTACGCGTCCTTGTCCATATGAAACCCGTGCAGTCCGAAATTGTAGTGGATGAGGTCATACTCCGATGCCTTGGCAATCCCCCCGACCATGGCGCGGTAAAAATCCGAGTCAAGCGAGTGGGAGGTTGCGAGAAAATCCACATAATACTCGTCCTTCAGGCGGTCGCGGACAAACTGCTCGTAACCGTTGCAGATGGAATCCCCCAAGAGGAGCACACGGGGGCGGTCATGCCTGTCGGTGTGATCCAGCCAGGAATGGATCCATTCAAAAGTCTCCATCATCGGTCAGTCCACGTCGTTGTTGCCGGGTCCGTACAGGGTATCCGCCGGTGCCTCGGTCGGATGGAAGGTGCTGTAACCGGTGAGCGGCATGGTCTTGATCGCGGTCATATCGTCGTCGGAGATGTTGAAATCAAACACCTTTACGTTGTCGGCAATCCGGTCTGCGTGGGTGGACTTGGGCATGGGAAGCACGCCGGACTGAATCGCAAAACGGATGCAGATCTGCGCGACGCTCTTGTTGTACTTCTTGGCGATCTTAGCAAGCGTGGGATCGCTCAGAACTGCTCCGCAGCCGAGCGGAGACCATGCTTCCACCAGAATACCATGCGCCTGGCACCATCTGACCAGCTCGGGCTGATAGTAACCGGGGTGAAATTCGATCTGGTTGACCATCGGCTTGATCTCTGCGGTCTCTTCCAGCGCCATGATATGCTCGGGCAGATAGTTGGACACGCCGATCGCACGGATCTTGCCGTCCTTGTACATTTTTTCAAAGCCGCGCCAGGTGCTTGCATTGACTTCCTTCCAGTTGGGGTAGGTCTTCTCGACGCAGGGCCAGTGGACGAGGTAGAGGTCGATATAATCGGTGCCGAGCGCCTTGAGGGACGCTTCCACAGCGGCGATCGTCCTGGTGTAGCCGCGCTCGGTGATCCAATGCTTGGTGGTGAGGAAAATATCCTCTCTCTTCACGCCGGATTCCCGGATGCCCGCGCCGACGTCCGCTTCGTTGCCGTAGCAGGCTGCGGTATCAATGTGGCGGTATCCTGCCGCGATGGCAGCCTTGACGCTTTCGCGCGCCACGTCGCCCGACGGGGTCTGCCAAGTGCCGAATCCGATGCACGGAATCTTGACACCGTTGGAAAGGGTATAGGTATCAGTCAGTGATTTTACCATGATAATATATCTCCTTTGTATAAAAATGTTCTGATAAAATTGAGTAACGGCGTGCCGTCAAAGAGCAGCTGCGCCCCGAATCGGCACAAGCACGCCTGCCGGGGCAAAACGCCGCGACAGAACCGGGGCATCGGCGGCGAATCAGGAAAACACCACGTTCTTCGCGCCGTGCGGGACAAGCAAGTGCGCACGCCCGAAATGTTCGCTGCTGTCGTGTTGGCGCACCCGATGATCAGGAAAACACTACGTTTCCCGCGCCGTGCGGGACAAGCAAGTGCGCACGCCCGGAATGTTCGCTGCTGTCGTGTTGGCGCACCCGATAATCAGGAAAACACTACGTTTCCCGCGCCGTGCGAGGTCAGAAGCCGCATCCAGCGGTCGGCATCCTGCTCCGTCGCGTTGTCCGCCGGGGCGTCGTAGGCGCGGGCAAGCGCCTTTGCCTTGCTGAAGCCGAGGTTGTGATACTTCATAATCTCCGCACGGAGGTATCTGCCTTCGTTCTCTTTCAGAAAACGCGCGAGCGCGCAAAGATCATCGTCGGAATCGTTGAAGCCGGGGATGAGCGGCAGGCGGAGCACGATCGGCGCGCCTTTTTTCATCAGGCAATCAAGATTTGCGAGAATCTCCCCGTTCGGAACGCCGGTCAGCTTCCGATGCTTATCGGAATCCAGCGCCTTGAGATCGAAATAGAAGACCACGCCGAGGTCCGCCGCCGCAAGGAAGAACTCCCGCTTGCCAAAGCCGCTGGTCTCGATCACGGTGCCGAAGCCGGCGTCCTTTGCCATGCGGATGAGCGCGAGCGAAGCCTCCGGCTGCATGGACGGTTCCCCGCCGGAAAGTGTCATGCCGCCGTCCTGCCCGTAAAACATCCGGTCAAGAAGCACCTCGGAGAAGATGTCCTCCACCGATTCGCTTCTGCCGCAGATTTCATTGGCGCCCTGATAGCAGGCTTCCACGCACTTGCCGCAGAGCGTACATTTCTCCGGGTCGCGGCGGATGTACTGCGGGCGGTCGGGATCGCGTTCCCGCGCGTCGCAGAGTCCGAGGCATTTCCCGCAGCCCGTACACTTGGATTCGTAATACATGAGTTGCCGACCCATGCTCTGGGACTCGGGATTGTGGCACCACAGGCAATGCAGGGGGCAACCCTTGAAAAACACGGTGGAGCGGATCCCGGGGCCGTCGGAGAGGCAGTACCTCTGCACATTGAAAATGACTGCGTCCATACTTTGCCGGTCAGACCGCAAACGAGGTGCGGTCAATGATGTTCTGCTGAAGCTCGGGCGTGAGGTTGCAGAAGTAATCGCTGTACCCGCCGACACGGACAATCAGGTTCTGATACTGTTCCGGATGTTCCTTTGCGGCAAGCAGGGTCGCGCGATCAAGCACGTTGATCGACAGTTGCTGACCGCCGTGTGCAAAATAGGTCTTTGCCATGGTAATGAACGCGCTCTGCCCCTTGTCGGTAGCAAACAGCGCCTTGTCAAACTTCATCTGTGCGACAAAGCCGGAGCAGGCTTCGGTCTGGTGATAGTGCATCATGGACTTGAGCGACGCGGTGGGTCCGTGGGTATCGCATCCCGGCGTTGCCGCAATGCTGTCGGCATAGTTGGCGTCTCCGTCCCGTCTGCCGTTGGGAAGCGCCGCGGTGCCAAGCCCGTTGTCCGACGCGCGGTTGAAGGGACTGCATCCGCCGGTGTACATACCGCCGCGGAAGGTATTCTTGGTCTTGAGGTAACGGAAGAAATGATCGACAATCTCCGATGCCATATCGTCCACCTCGGGAATGTCGTTTCCGAACTTCGGGCAGGTGGCAAAATCATGGTGCAGCTCGTCAAAGCCCTCGTAATTGGCTTCAAGCGCGCGGATCAGGTCGTCCATGGTATATTTCTTTTCGTCAAAGATCAGCTTTTTCATAGCATAGAGCGAGTCCGATGCGTCGGCAATGCCCTCCGCGAGAATCTGCCCGTAGCCGTAAAGCGGTCCGCCCCATTTGTAATCCTTGCCCTTCTCAAGGCATCCCTCAATCAGGCAGGATCGCATCGGATTGGGCGCGTAACGCGCGTAGGCTTCCTGCGACGCGTTCGCGGTACGTACCGCGACATCGGTCACAAAATCCATCTGCGCGTAATATATTCTGAGGAAATCCTCAAAGGTTCTGCACTCGCGGGGATTGCCCGTCTGAATGGAGATCAGCTCGGTACCGCCGGACTTGAAGTCGTAACCGTTGTGAATGGTCAGTTCCAGCACCTTGCCAAGGTTGACCTCGCCGTCCTCCAGACCCATGTGCGACTTGCCCATAATGTCGATCTGGTTACAGCCGTTCATGCAATAATCGTGACTGTCATGAGGCGGGATCCCTATCTCTTCGAGCGCCGCACAGACGACCTCGTCGTTGTAGATTGCGGGGAGACCCGTGCCGGTGGACAGGCTCTTTGCCGCCATCTGCCACAGCTTTTCGGGGGTATTCCGATGCACGCGCATGGTCAGATTGGGGGTCTGGTAGCCCATTTCTGTGACCGCTTCCAGAATGTCATAAGACAATTCGTTGGTCTCATCGTTCCAGTTTTCATCCGAGCCGGAGATGCAAAGGTTCCAGCCGCGCACGTTGTGCATAGCTTCAAGGAACCGGCGGAGCATTTCCCGTCTCTCCGCTTCAGGGCTGTTCCGATAGAAACCGATCATTTCCTGATCGAATCTGCCGGGGGAGTCGATCCCGTCCACGCTGTACAGCATCCAGTATACCATGACCGCCTCGTAAAAGTCCTTGGCGGGCTGTCTCGGGACACGCGCAAAGGTATCCGCAATGCGCTCCCATTCCGCGCGTTTCAGGGGATCCGTTTCGGTTTCTGCGTTTTGCTTCGCCATCGCGCTGATGCGGTCGCCGAGCACGTCCAGCGCCGCCATTGCGGTCACGCACGCGTCATAGAAATGATCCTTGCCGGGGTTCTTTTTCCGGTTTTCTTCAATTTCCCTGCGGATTCCGTCGGTGCCGACGAGGGGGAGCTTGCCGAAGGCGGGATTCGCATGTCCGCCCCAGCCGCCGCCCCAATACGCCATGGAGCCGCGCAGACGCATTTCATCGAAGGTACAGTTTCTCTCCCAGATCGCGTTGGTGTTGAACCGCGCCATCTGGCGTTTGATATCCTCAATCTCTTCTTGATGTTCCGGATTCTTTTCAAGAATCGCCGTGTATTCGCCCGGATTGTAAAAGATCCCAAGCCCGAACGCATATCCGACCGCGGCATCTTTGGCAAGTGTTCCGACAGTCGGGAGCATACAGTTTTCCGGAAAAGTGATGGGCAGATAGTGCGCCGCCTCAAGCATTCCGGCAGCGACCCGCTCGTTCATAGTCTTATCCCGGTTTTCAAGAAATGCTCTGGAAAAGGGATCCGCTGAGAAGTTATATTTTTTCATTCAGAACACCGTCCTCTCTGACAATCCTACGTAATATTATATTAGCATAATTTCCTACGAAATGCAAGGGTTTTTCCCATTTAGAAATTACCGGGGCGTGAATTTCTGTTGAAAAAACATACGGAATATGTTACAATAAAAGAAAAGAGACTGCCGGGAGAAACAATCAGAAAACGTCTCCGGCAATGAGGGAGGCATACGTCCCGATGGCACTGAAAAACGAAATTTTGCAGCAGCTGGAACAAAACCGCGGGCGTGATCTGTCCGGCGAAGAGTTGGCGCGCGCCGCCGGGGTCACACGTGCCGCCGTCTGGAAGGCGGTCACCTCGCTCCGGCGTGACGGCTATCACATTCTGTCCGGTACCAACAAGGGGTACCGGCTGAAAGAGGACGACGACCGGCTCTCCCCCGACGCGATCCGCGCATATCTGCCCGCCGGCACGGAGCTTGACATACGTGTTTTTGAAACGCTGGATTCCACCAACAACGAAGCGAAACGGATTGCGGTCGGCGGAGTGACGGGACCCGTTCTGATTCTCGCCGAAGAGCAGACTGCGGGACGCGGCAGGCTCGGGCGCAGCTTCTATTCCCCTGCCGGGACCGGGCTGTATCTGACGCTTCTCTATCGTACCCGCGACAGCCTTGCCAAAACAGTGCCGATCACCTCCGCCGCGGCGGTCGCGGTCACCGAAACCATTGAAGCGCTTACCGACAAACACCCCGGGATCAAATGGGTGAACGATGTATACCTGAACGGCAAGAAGATCTGCGGAATTCTGACCGAAGCGGTCACTGACATGGAATCGGGCGACGTGCAGAACGTCATCGTCGGTATCGGGCTGAATGTATCCACGGACGCCTTCCCGGAAGAATTGCGGGAGAGAGCGGCATCCCTTTTCCCCGAGGGGGTCAGCCGCAGCCGCTTTGCGGCAGAAATTGCGTCGCGCCTGCTTTTGTATGCAAAAGAGCTTGACCGCAGGACGTTTCTCGGAACCTATCGTTCCCACAGCATCCTGACCGGCAGAGAGATTACCTACCGCCGCAACGACGTTCTCCACGGCGGCACCGTCATCGGCATTGATAAAGACTGCGGGCTGATGGTCCGCCGCCCCGACGGCAATGTGGAAGTGCTCCGCACGGGCGAGGTCACCGTGCGCCTCAAGGAAGACTGAACAAAAAACAATATGCCGAAGAAGAGCCGCCCCGACGGGGCGGCTCTTCTTCGGCATGGAAAAGGAAGAATCGGTCACAGAAGTGCTGCCGGCTGCCGGATTTTTGCCTCCGTGTCGGTCTGCGCGGGACCGTCGAGCAGTTGCCCGGTATAGGAAAACCGCGAACCGTGACAGGGGCAATCCCAGCTTTTCTCGTCCGGATTCCACGAGAGCTGACAGCCGAGGTGCGGACATTTCGCGTCCACGGCATAGACGGTCCCGTCCTCGTGGCGGTACACACCGACCTTGCGTCCCTCATATTCGACAATTCCGCCGTGTCCGGCAGGCAGATCCCGTGCTTCCTCAAGTGCCGGCATCAGCCACGCCTTTGCCAGTCCTTTGATCGCGGTACCGCCCTCCGACAGAAGGTCGTCGGTCGCCGCCGCTTTGAATCTCTGCGGAGAAAAAAGCGCAGCATCCGGATGTTCCATTCCCGACAACCGGTCCGCAAGAATTTCCGCCGCTACCATGGAGGAGGTCATCCCCCACTTGCCGAACCCCGTCGCAACGTACCAGTTCTCCACCGAAGAGGAAAAACGCCCGATATACGGGACCGCATCAATCGGCATACAGTCCTCCGCCGACCAGCGGGCAACCTCGCGTGCACCCGGGAACCAGTGTGCGGCAAAATCCGAAAGAAAGTCATATCTGCCGCCCTCGCGGTTCTCCCCCGTCCGGTGACCGGCACCGGAAATCAGAAGCGTATCCCCGGCACTGCGGAGAGCACAGCCGCCCTTGTCTGCCGACGCATACATTCCGTCGAGTACCGGCGCGCCCGAAAACGCCATGACATAGCTCCTTGACTGGTGCATCCGGGCAAAATAGTAGCCGGGCTTATTGACAAACGGGAAATGACAGGCAAACACAATGTTCTCCGCCGTCACCGACCCGCCGTCCGTTTCTGCGCGGTTTCCTTTGACGGTCAGGACCCGCGAGTTCTCATAAACCGTCACCCTGTCGGAAAGCGCCGAAAGAAACTTCAGCGGCTGGAATTGCGCCTGTTCATCCACCCGGATGGCGCCCGCGACTGGAAACGGTAATTCGGTTTTTGCGACAAGGTACGCATCCGCCCCGGCACCGAGCAATGCCTCAAGCTCCGCCCCAAGGGAGTTCTCCGGCTTTTCGGAATAGAGGTACGACGGGCAATCCCGCCAGTCGCACCCGATGTGCAGATCCCCGACCAGCTCCCGGTACCGCCTGACCGCCCGCGCATTGGCTTCCGCATACTGCCTTGCCCCGTCTTCCCCGAATACTCTTCTAACATGCGCATATTTCAGACCGTGCAGAACCGTAATCTTGGCGGTGGTATTTCCCGACTGCCCGTTGCCGACGCGATTTGCCTCCAGCACCACGCAATCCACCCCGCGTTTTCCGAGCAGATACGCAGTGAGAATACCGACAAATCCCCCGCCGATAATCAGCGTTTCCGTCCGGAGGTCTTCCGTGAGTCTCTCCCGCTTTTGCAGTTGCGTTTCCATATGCCAGAGCGATTTGTTCAAGACGCTCCCCCTGTCCTTATCCTGCTTTCGAGTCTGCAAAATAACCCCTTCCTTTCCCGGTTTCCGTATTCGTTTATAATTGCAGTTTTGCCGGATTTCACGGGATTTAGTCGGTTACAGGCACAGAACGGCGCCGTCGTTTTCTTTACTTTTGCAACGCAGTCAAAGAGGGACCGCCCCGCGGGGCGGTCCCTTTTTCAGTTAGCGTTCGGATCAACGTTCGTTGGACGCATATTTTGCATAGTTGATAGTGATCCGGTTACACATATTACTGTAAGTAACTCTTTTTTCATTGTATTCACTGTCAATACTGGTGGAATTTTTGCCGATCATCTGACGTATCATAAGCGACATGATACCGAATATATAACCGGAATCCATCTTGACGTTCTGGAAGATAATATTCAGCATTTCAATGGATTCAGGGTCACGCGTAAACCGTCCGGACAAAACCTCGACATAATACTTGGGCATCACATAGTTGTGGCTATTGTATGCAAGGTATTCCAGGACAGCGCCGCATACATCCACCATCTGCTTGGCGGGAAGCAAAACCATATGCACCGTGTAGTGGTCACGTGCACCGGTGTAGTACTGCTTCTGCTTCAGATCGTACTTCGGGTACGGAAGAATTCCGTAGTCCTTGCAGTTCTTCATCTCGTCGATCGTGACATTGTACAGACGGTCGTTTGCAAACAGGGTGCGTCCCGTCGCGACCATCTGGGCACCGCCGCCCTCAAACACTGTCTTTCCCGTGCCCGTCGCGGAGCTGTCACCGTTCTCATTATCCAGACAAATAACACCCTTCTGAGACCAGACAAAGTTGTTCATTTTTCTCAGAGTAGCCCCGACTTTTGTCAGATCGACGTTCAACTTCAGAGAGCCCGATTTGTTCGTGTTCGCAAGGCTGATATCGCAGGAGCTCCACATAGCGTCCATGGATGCAAGCACCAGACCATAACCGTACACGTCTTCTTTGTCAAAGCCGTTACCGTTGGTGTCATTGTAAATTTCCTTCGTCATGTTAATCAGATAGTCAAGCGTCCATTTTTTATCAAGCACCGTCTGATACAGCGACTTGGGATCAATACCGTAAGTACTGCAAAGCGAGGAATTGAAGAAGCAGACATACAGCTCCTGATACAGGTTCAGGGAAATACTGCCCGTCACACCGAAGATCGCTCCGGAGACCTCCGCATTGTCATTGACGAACTTTGCCCAATAACCCTTGTTCAGATCCAGGTTCGGGATGTTCTTGAGATTGAGGAAAACGCCGCCCTCCATGGCATGAGGGGTGTAGTCACCGCCGTGGGACGCAATGACAACCTGGTAAGCGTTATCTCCGGCGCCGGAAGCGGAGCGTGCCTTCTGAATGACCTCCGCGCTGTGAGCGGAACCGCTTGCAGCCTGAAAGTCAAACTTGATATTGAAGAACTCCTGTGCCGCTGAGTTTCGCTGATAGATTGCAAAGTCGATCTTGTCGGTAGACTTCTCACCGTCCTTGATGTAGATCTCGTGCGAATACAGGGGATCGTCCGGGCCCTGATACAGAATGGTGAATTTCCCGCCGTTCACGCTGGAATAGTCCGTTTCTTTGAGGTCGGTTTTAATGAACGGGAACAGATCGGTGAGCGTTTTGTTTTCATCCGTCTCACTCTCTCCTTCACCTTCCTTGGTGCTGGTATCGCTCGGCTTGCTGTTACAGCCGGCAAGGACCGTCGGCACAAGCATCGCGATTACCAGAGCCAGGAGCAACGCTCTGATTAACGTTTTTTTCATGTTGCATCTCCTTGGTATAATAACTCGTCCGGACCGCCGGACGGTGGGGGCAGAACTCAAATGCGGCACATTTTTGCAGGATCGCCGACCGATGCCGCGCGGTCAGGCGTTTTCCCTTGTCAGAAGCACGACGTTTTCGACGTGCCCCGTCCGTGGGAACAGATCGACCGGAGTCACTTCTCCGATCCGGTACCCTGCCTTCCGGAAAAGCGCACAATCTCTTGCAAGCGTATCCGGATCACAGGAAACATACACAATTTTCGGGACCTCCCGGCGGGCAAGAAACGAAATCAACCCGGGGGTCGTTCCCTTGCGTGGGGGATCAATGATGACCACATCGGGAGAAAGCGTTCCTTCGGCGGCTTCCGCCGCGGCGAGCAGCTTTTCGGTATCCGATGCGTCTCCGCAGTAAAACGCGGTGTTGGAAAGACCGTTCATCGCGGCGTTTTCTTCGGCACAGCGCACGGCGCCGGGAACGATCTCCACGCCGATCACACGGCGTGCGCGGTCCGCCATGGAAATTCCGATGGTACCCGCACCGCAGTAGAGATCCAGCAGGATCTCTTCTCCGGTCAGCCCGGCTTTTTCTGCGGCAAGTCCGTAAAGCAGCTCCGCCGCATCGTGGTTGACCTGATAAAAGGAATCCGGCGAGAGGGAAAATTTCTTCCCGCACAGAATATCCGAAAGATGCGGTTTGCCCCAAAGCAACCGATACCGGTCGCCGAGCACCACATTCGTGTTTTGCGTGTTCTGATTGATATAAACCGATGCGACCGACGGAAATCTCCCTGTGAGTGTGCGGACAAATTCCGTTTCTCCCGGGAGTTTATCACCGTTCAGTACCAGGGTAACCATCACCTCGCCCGTTCCCTCGGCGTACCGAAGGTAGACGTGGCGGAGAAGCCCCCTCCCGGTCGATTCCTCATACGCGGAAATTCCGTGACTGTCACAAAACCCGCAGACAAACTCCAGAATTTCGCCGAATATCTCCGGCGCGAGCGCACAGTGCGCGGCAGCAACCACGTCATGCGTTTTTCTGGCATAGAATCCGGCAATCATGCCCGTTTTTCCCGCCTTCACGGGATACAGCGCCTTGTTGCGGTAACCGGAAACCCGTCCGGTATTTCTGACGGGGAGTACCGTGACATCGGGCAGTCCTGCCTTGCGGAACGCGTGCTCCACGTAGGAGCGCTTGCAGGCAAGCTCATGTGCATAGGTCACATGCCGATAGACGCATCCGCCGCAGGCATCCGCCGCGGTACAGGTGTCGCCCTCCAGGCGATGGGACGATGCGCGAAGCAGCGTTTCAAGCCTTCCGACGCAATAAGCAGAAGCGATTTTAATCAGTCTGACCTCGCAGGAATCCCCCGTGACCGCGCCTTTGACGAACACGGTTCTGCCGTCTTCCAGATGTCCGACGCCGAAGCCGAGGTTGTTGAGGTCTGTGATCTCAAGCGGGACCACACTGTTTTTGACAAACGGTCCGCTCATGCCGGTCAGGCGTAGAATTCCGCGCCGTCGTCAAGGCGCAGGCAAGCGAGCTTTCCGCCCTCCGTGACGCCGCAGTCAATGGCTATGAATCCGTCTGTGTGAAAGATCTTTCCGGGGGTTGCTCCGGGGATCTTCTGCGTCGGGGTATGCCCGACGATGACCGTCCGGTCTGAAAAATACGGTTTTCCGAAATCGGGGGCTTCGGTCATGAAATCCTCCGGCGCATAAGAGTCAAGCTCCCGCCCGGGGTCAAATCCGCGGATCCCGGCGTGCACCAGAAGATACTTCTTCCCGTTCACCTCCGGCTCCTCGAAAAGCGTCATTTCCGAAAGGAAATCCAGAATGCCCTCGCGCATATCCTCATCCAGTGCGCGGAATGCGGCAAGCATGGCACTGCCGCCGTCCTGTTCCGCCCATGCCTTCATTTCCGCGATAAACGCGGGATCGGGCGTTGTGCCGTCCTTTGCCATCCGGTCAAAACCGGAAAGCATCCGGAGCGCGCGGAAATCCTTGTCTCCCGCAACGGGGTAGACATTCGGGCGCATACTGAGATCCGAAACGACCTCAAGGGACGCGTCTCCGCTTCCCACCATATCGCCGAGCACATAGAGAATATCGCTGTCCGAAAAACGGATTGCTTCCAGGAGCGCGGTCAAACGGTCAAAGCAACCGTCGATTCCGGAAATCACATACGTCATTTGCTGGCTCCTTTCCGCTCCGGGAGAGTATGCTCCCGTCTCCGTACTGTTATTTATACCATATTTTATGTGTCGTGTCAAGAACAAACTTGTGAATTAAAACGAAACACTTTGCAATATATTCCTCAGACCGGGGATAACCGGAAGGACGAAATGACCGATACCTCCACCGGTGCCTCGTCGTCCGTCCGCATCGCTTCGTCCGCCGCCCGGACAAGCGAAGCCAGCTTCCCGCAGACCGGGAATTCCGTGAAATAATGTCCTGCCTCAATGAGATTGATTCCCGTCTCCGGTGCGTCAATCATGCGGTGATAGCCGAGTCTGCCGGAAACGAACGTATCCGCGCCCGCAAGAACGGCGGCTTCCAGATCGTCTCCGCCTTCCCCACCGAGCACGGCAACCCGGAAAACGGGTCGTCCCGCGTCCGACGCAAGCAGAACCGGCGCGCCGAGGCGCTGTTTCACCAGAGCACAGAAATCAGAAAACGGCATGGCTTCGGGCAAAAAACCGATCCGCCCGATCATTTCCCCGTCCGCGCCGAACGGCACGGTATCCCGGATACCGAGCAGGTCCGCGAAAATATCGTTGACGCCGCCCGTCAGCGCGTCCAGCCGGGTGTGGAACGCCATGGCGCTGACCCCGGCACGGATCATCTTCACGAGCTTGCGCGACGAGCCGGTCCCGCAGTTGACCGCCTTCACGCCCTTGAAGAGCAGCGGATGATGGGTGAGGATCACGTCATACCCCTCGCGGATTGCATAATCCACAACCGCCTCTGTGGGGTCGAGCGTAACAAGCACCCGGCGTACCTTCGCCCCGGGATCGGGACAGCAGGCAAGCCCGTCGTTGTCCCAGTCGAGGGACAGCTCGGGCGGGATTTTCTCATTCAGATACCGGTACAGTTCACCGACTGTCATAAAAAGTCCTCCATTTCATGAATCAGTGCGCATTCCTCTTCTGCCGGGTCGCCCGCCGACTGCTTTCCCCGGGTCCGCGCCGACAGCACCTTGATCTCATGGCGCACAAAGTCAGAGAACAGCTCGCCCCCGTTGGCAATATTGCAGGGTCCGAGCCACGCCTCCGCGGGCGTCAGGGTGCGCGCAACGCCGTCATAATCGGCGCAGATAATCTGATAGATGCGATCAGTCTTCGCAAGCGTTTCGCCGGTGATACGGAATCCGTCCCGGGCGAGCGCCGCGCGGACTGTTTCCGCGTGGGTCATGGGTTGCAGAATCAGCCGCTTTCCGGGAGCATACAAAAACGGAGCTTCCCGGATAATTCGGACGATGAGATCACCGCCCATGCCGAAAATCAGAACATCGTCGGGGTCGTCCGTCTCCGCACCGTGCAGTCCGTCGGTGCAGAGCGTGCGGATCTTCCCCGCAAGACCCGCAGAAAAAATATTGGCGTCGGCTCTTGCGATCGGTCCTTCGTTGATGTCCATTGCGACGGCGCCGCGGATTTTTCCCGTCAGAGTCAGGTAAATCGGGAGGTACGCGTGATCGGTGCCCACGTCGCAAAGCAAGCTCCCCGCTCTCACATACGGAAGAGCCGCGGAAAGCCGCGCGTCAAGTCTCGGTAATTGCTGTTGTTTCACTGGTGTATCCGCCTTTTCGGAAGAATTCATGCGTTTTTCGTTCCGGTAAAGAAAAACGGGCGGTTCCCCGCCCGCTTTTCCCTCAGTTGCCGGAAGCGAGAAAGTCGTTGATCTTTGCAACCAGCGTATCCGCGTCGGTTCCGTGAACCGCGCAGGCGTCCTCGATGGACTCGCCGCGCGATGCGGGGCAGCCGAGGCAGTGCATTCCGATTTCAAAGAAGAAAGGCGCCGTATCCGGACAAGCGTCCAGAATATCGCCGATAATGGTTTCTTTCGTTACCGTCATGATAAAATACCTCCGTATATGATATAGTATTATACTCCCGAAAAGCAAGTATGTCAACAGGTTTTTCCGGGATGACGGAAATTACGGGTCACGCACAGCCGTTTTTCCGGGCGGATACGGAAGAAAGTCCTTGCATTTTCTTCCGAATTGTGTTATACTGATTTAGTATGGTCATTGATCGCCGGTGGCGGTCGGTGCAGAATTGTCAGATCAGTCGCCGCATCCCGCGGCATGGGAGGTACCCTTTGATTATCGCATTGGAAGAAGCAAGGCTCAAGCTCGTCGCCATGCGCGACGACTTAAAGGATCTCGGTCACGCGCTCCGGATCGAGCAAACCAAGGAAAAGACTGCCGAGCTGGAAGCAAAAACGCAGGATCCGAATTTCTGGAACGACCAGGAGACTTCCTCCTCGGTTCTCCGCCAGATCAAGCAGGGGCAGGACAAGGTAGAGGGCTATGAGAAGCTCTGCTCGCGTCTGGAAGATGCCATCGTGCTTGCGGAAATGTCCATCGAAGCAAACGATGAATCCTCGCTTGACGAGGTACAGAGCGAGGTGGAAGCCATCCGCGATCTCGCCGACAAGAAGCGCATCGAGGTACTGCTCAACGGCGAGTACGACCGCAACAACGCCATCGTGTCCTTCCATCCCGGCGCCGGCGGCACCGAGGCGCAGGACTGGGCGCAGATGCTCTACCGCATGATCACCCGCTGGGCGGAACGCAACGGCTTCACGGTCAAACTGACCGACTGGCAGGACGGAGACTCCGCGGGCATCAAGAGCGCGACGATCTTCGTCGAGGGCGAAAACGCCTACGGCTTTCTCAAGAGCGAAAACGGCGTGCACCGTCTGGTACGCGTGTCCCCGTTTGACGCAGCAGGCAGACGGCAGACCTCCTTTGCCTCCATCGAAGTCATGCCGGAGTTCGACAAGCTCGACGATGTGGTCATCCGCGACGAGGACATTGAATTCGTCGCCTACCACTCCAGCGGCGCCGGCGGGCAGAACATCAACAAGGTGTCCTCCGCGGTGCGTCTGACCCACAAGCCCACAGGCATTGTGGTCGCTTGCCAGACCGAACGCAGCCAGCTCCAGAACAAGGAGACCGCCATGCGTACCCTGAAATCCAAGCTGATGGAAATCAAGATCCGCGAACGCCTTGATACCATCGACCAGATCCAGGGCAACAAGGTCAACATTGAGTGGGGTTCGCAGATTCGTTCGTATGTCTTCATGCCCTACCAGCTCGTCAAGGATACCCGCACGGGATACGAGGACGGAAACGTCGGTGCGGTGATGGACGGCGAGATCGACGGGTTCATCAACGCCTACCTCAAGATGAACGCAAAGCAGTGATCTGCCTTTTGCGGAGGTTTCGCGGAAAACGCCGCAAAAAGCGCCGGGACGCCGGCAAAGACCCGTATAACGCGTTCCGGACGCTCATCAAACGGTTCGTCACGGAATCCGGCGGATTCACACGGAATTTTAAGTGAAACAAGTCCGTAGAAACCCGCCGACAAAAACGTCCTCCTGTGACAGGTGCTTCTGCCTGCCACAGGAGGACGTTTTATGCCGGGAGGAAACCGGCGTATCGTGCGATCCGGATATGTGCCGTCCGTACACCGGAAGCCGTTCGGGCGCCTCAAAGTTTTCTGTCGGAATGCGGGGTTGTCACACGTTCTTCAGCACATCCGCGATCCCGTCCGCGATATCGCTTGCCATAACCGACGCTTCGCCGAGCTTTTTCGCTGCGGCATCGCCCGCGAGTCCGTGCAGATAAACGCCGAGGGCGGCGATAAGACCGATACCGGAGGATGGCTGAGCCTGACCTGCGCCGAGGTTGAAACCCGCACTGACTTTGGCGGAAGGGTTCGCCGGGAGGAGCGCGGGATCACGTCGCGCCGTCGCAAGTAATCCGCCGAGGATCCCCGAAAGCACGTCGCCGGAGCCGCCGGTCGCCATGCCGCTGTTCCCGGACTGATTGATCCACAGGTCCCCGTCCGGTGTGGCAGTCACCGTCGCGGCATCCTTGAGCACGCAGGTGACTCCGAATCTGCGGGCGATCGCAAGCGCACTGCCCGGCAGATCGGCAAGCAGATCCCCGACCGGCACTCCGAGGAGGCGCGATGCCTCCGCCGGATGGGGGGTGAAAATCAGCGGAACCTGCAGGATATTGCGAAGCTCCGGATGCGCGGCAACGAGATTCAGCCCGTCCGCATCGAGTACCGCGGGAACCGTGAGTGCGCCGGCAACTTCCCGGAACACGGTCATGGCAAGGTCGCCGGTACCGAGTCCCGGTCCGATCACCGCCGCGTCCGCACGGGACGCGGCGGCGCGGATACGGAGAACGTCCGGCGTTTCTTCTTCGTAAACCGTCAGAACGGCTTCGGGAATCAGCGTCTGCAGAATGACGCGGTTGCATTCCGGCGTGAGAATCTCAACCAGTCCCACGCCCGTGCGGTACGCCGCCTTTGCCGCAAAATAAGCCGCCCCCGCCATGGCGCGGGAACCGGCAACGATCAGCACCCTGCCGAACGTTCCCTTGTGAGAACGCGCCGGGCGTGCGGGGAGAAGCGCGGCAAGGTCGTCTTTTGTCAGCATCTGACCGGACTGCGTGGGAAGATCATCTCCCGTGTGTGCAAGTCCGTCCGTACCGATCCCGATGTCGCGGCAGAGTACCTTGCCGGCGTATTCTTTGCCGGGGTAGAGCAGAAGCCCCGCCTTGTATTGATCGATGGTGATTGTGACCGAGGCGCGGACGGCGCATCCCATGACCGCTCCCGTGTCCGAGTGAATCCCGGATGGCAGATCGACCGACAGAGTACGGATGCCGGACGCGTTGATCTTTTCGATCAGCTCCGCGCTCCGCCCCGTCACGGGACGGGAGAGTCCGATGCCGAAAATTGCATCCGCAATGGCGGTGGTGCGGTTGTCCGCCGGGAATTCCGTGAAAAATGCAACCGCTTCCGGCAGGATGGCAAGCTGCTCCCGGAATTCCGCGCTCATGTGCGCCGGGTCGGGCGTACCGTCCTCCCGGAGGGCTCCCGCAAAAACGACACGCACGTCGTACCCGCTCTCCCGGAGCATCCGAGCCATGGCAAGTCCGTCGCCGCCGTTGTTGCCGGAACCGACTGCGACCGTCACGCACGAGAGATCAAAGCCCTCTGTGAGAAGCACTCCGACCGCCGCCCGGGCGGCGCGTTCCATCAGTTCGCGGGAAGGAATCCCCTTATTTTCAATGGCGTACCGGTCGCACGCCTTCATCTGTTCGCCGGTCAGAAACGGGATCATGGTCATACCTCCGCAGAATCTCCGGAGGGTGCTCCCCCCGGTTCTTTTCTGTTTTTATGATAACACCCCTGACGAAAAAAATCAAGCGGAACCTTGACAGCGTTTTATCGTCGGAATATAATGAAATCAATGAGGCGGAAGGGAGAGCACGGATGGAATTTATCAGGCTGTTTCTGACGATTCTCCTTTGTACGGTCGGAATTCCGGTCCTGTGCGGACTGTTTGTCGGATTCTGTTCGTTTCTGTTCCGCAAGCTGTGCGGAAGAGGCGTCGGGTACGCCGCCGTCCTTGCCACCTCCGTGATCGGAACGCCGGTGCATGAATTGGGGCACGCCCTTATGTGCCTTGTGTTCTGCCACCGCATTGAGGCGATCTGCCTGTGGGACCCGAAAAACAAAGACGGACGGCTCGGATATGTCGAGCACTCCTATCATAAACGTAATCCCTACGCTGTCATCGGAAATTATTTTATCGGGATCGGTCCCCTCCTTTCCGGCGGGGCGCTGGTCCTGCTTCTTCTGTATCTTGTGTTCCCGGAGACTTTTCATGCGTATCTGTCGGTTGCCGGTTCCGTCCCCGCGGGAGGCGCGGAGGTCACGGAGCTGTTCGGACGACTGGGGACGCTTGTCCGGGATCTGTATGCCTCGTCCCCGCTTGCCTGGTACTGGCGCATCGGCGCGCTCGTGCTCATGTTTTCCGTCAGTCTGCACGTCAGCCTCAGCCCGGAGGACCTTGGCGGCGCGGCACGTGCCGTTCCGTGGCTGCTCGTCATCATCGGGGCGGTGTCCGGTGTCTCCGTGTTTCTCGGAAGTACGGTGACGGCGGCGGTTTCCCATGCCATGATCCGGTTTGCCTCCCTGACGCTGGTCCTGTTCTTTTCGGTTCTGACCTGCGCGATTCTTCTGGTCGCCGCGGCACTGGTAATCTTTCTTGTGCGACTGCTGTTCGGAGGCGGCGGACGGGCGGACGGAATGTGACGAAACCGGGAAAATTCCCGGATAAATATTGACAGAGTTTCCCCGGAAGTGTATACTGAAACGTTGAAAACATTAAGGATTCTGTAAGGAGAAAAAGATGTCGAACAACAAACACGGTGCTCTGAAAATTGTCGGAATTACGCTTCTCGTCCTGATCGTGGTTCTGATGATTATCCTGCTCTCCACCTGTAACCGGCAGAAGCCGGATCAGCCGGGAGAGTCGGTTACGGAGACGACACCCGTCAAGGAAACCGGCTCCGGCAACGACCCGGAATCGGCAACGACCGTACCGGGCAGCGAGACGGAAAGCGGAACCCATTCCGAAACCGGGACGGGCAACGACTCCGAAACCGATACGAAACGTGAAGAGGCAACCGATCCCGACCCGGATCATGCGCATACCGTTGTCGTGGAGCCCGCGGTCGCTGCCACCTGCACGAAGCCGGGATATACCGAGGGCAGCCGTTGTTCGACCTGCGGCAAGGTCCTGACGCCCCGCTATGTGATTCCCGCAAAGGGACATACTCCGGTAGAAGACGAGGGGAAGCCCGCGACCTGTACGGAGCCGGGTGTGACGGCAGGAAGTCATTGTGCAGTCTGCGGTGAGACCATCGTCGGGCGGGAGATCATTCCCGCGAAGGGGCATACTCCCGTGACCGATGCCGGCTCTGACGCGACCTGCACGGAATCCGGTATGACGGCAGGAAGTCATTGCTCGGTCTGCGGTGAGGTAATTACGAAGCAGACCGTGATCCCCGCGAAGGGGCATACCCCTGTGACCGACGCGGGCACGGAGGCAACCTGCACCGAGCCCGGTCACACGGCAGGCAGTCATTGCTCGACCTGCGGGAAGGTTCTGTCGGGCGAGGTGATTCCCGCGAAGGGGCATACCCCTGTCACCGACGCCGCAAAGCCGGCGACCTGTACGGAAACGGGACTGACGGAAGGAAGTCATTGCTCGGCTTGCGGCGAGGTGTTTGTCAGCCGGGAGACGATCCCCGCGAAAGGACATCTGCCGGTCACGGACGCCGCAGTCGCGGCAACCTGCACCGCGTCCGGTCACACGGAGGGCAGTCATTGCTCGGCGTGCGGAGAGGTCCTGGTCGCGCCGGTCGAAATTCCCGCGACCGGTCACACTCCGGTGGAGGATCCCGCGCGCGAGCCGACCTGTACCCGGTACGGACTGACGGCAGGCAGTCATTGCTCCACCTGCGGCAAGACGCTGGTCGCACAGACACGGATTGCCCGCAAAGATCATACGTATGAAACAAGACCGGCAATCGCGCCGACCTGTACCACAGCCGGCAGAGCCGAAGGCGAGTACTGCTCGGTGTGCGGCAAAGCACGCTTTTCTCATCAGATCCTTCCTGCCACGGGTCACACGGAGGTCGTTGTCCCCGCAAAGGAGGCGACCTGTACCGAAAGCGGACATACGGAAAAGCGGTACTGCTCCGTGTGTCATGAAGTTCTGCTCAGGCAGGAGGTCATTCCCGCCAAGGGACATACTCCCCAAAAGCTGCCCGGCAGAGCGGCGACCTGCACCGACTCCGGTCTGACGGAAGGCAGCCGGTGCTCCGTCTGCAACGAGATTCTGACCGCGCAGCATACCATTCCCGCCAAGGGACATACCCCCAAAGAAAAGCCCGCGGTCGCACCCGGAAAGACCACGACCGGTCTGACCGAGGGGAGCGTCTGCTCGACCTGCGGAACGGTTCTGGTTGCACAGACAGTCCTTCCCGCAACCGGATCTCCCGGACTTGAATTCCGCGACAATGCGGACGGGTCGACCTGTACCGTTATCGCTGTCGGCTCCTGTACCGATGAAGAGGTCGTCATTCCCGAAATTCACAACGGCCGTACCGTAACGGCAATCGAAGCATGGGCGTTTTCCGGTTATGTGCGGATGAAATCCCTCGTGATGCCGGATACCATCCTGACCGTCGGCGAATCCGCGTTCAACGGTTGTGCAGTGCTTGAGTCGGTGAAGTTCTCCCCCGTCCTGACCACGCTCGGCAAGTCGGTCTTCTCCGGCTGTGTCAGCCTGACCGGCGTCACCCTGCCCGGAAGCCTGACGGAGCTCGGCGAATGGGCATTCTCCGGGTGCAGCAGCCTTTCCTCGATGGTGATTCCGGACAATATCCGCGTCATCGGCGCGTATCTGTTCAACCAGTGCTTCGGACTGGAGAGCGTCTCGATGCCCGACGCCGTGACCGAGATCGGGCAGTACGCATTCTATGGTTGCAGTAAACTGGACAACGTCACGCTTCCTTCAAGCATGGATGTCCTCGGAAGTCACGCATTCTACGGATGCACGGCGCTGAAATCCATCGTGATCCCCGACGGCGTGACCGTGATCGAAAACAGTGTGTTCTCCGGTTGCAGCAGCTTGACCTCGGTGAAACTCCCCGCAAGCGTGGTAAAGATCGAAGCAGAAGCCTTCTCCAACTGCACGGCGCTTGTCAACGGACCGGTCTTTGAGGGCACTGTGGCGCAGTGGAGTGCGATTACCCTTGATCCCTCCTGGCGCGTGGATTCTCCGTTTTCCAAGGTCAGCTGCAAGGACGGCGCCGCAACACTCTGAACGAAAGACGACATCAAATTTCCGCCGCCTGAACAAGTCCGCAGAAACCGGACGATAAAAAATTCCTCCTGTGGCAGACAGAAGCATGCCTGCCACAGGAGGAATTTTTATACCAAAAAGATACCGGCACATCGGTGAAGCGGAAAAATGACCGGATTCAAAGAAACGGGGGTTCTCAGTTTCTGATCCGTACCAATTCCGAAAGTCCCGCATTCAGCGCCGCGCACAGCGCGTCAACGTCTTCCCCGGTGTTGTACTCCGAAAAGCTGATCCGGAGCGTGCAGTCCGCGTCGAAGTCGTTCAGCCCGAACGCGGTCAGCACCCGTGACACACGGTGACTGTGCGATGAACAGGCGGAACCGCTCGACACATAGATGCCCTTTGCGGAAAGATAATGCAGCATGGTCTCGCTTTTCACCGCGGGAAGCGTCACGCTGACGATGTGCGGCGCGGTCATGCCGGCAGGCGCGTTGACGTGCAGCCCCATCAGGGAAAGCCGCTTTACCGTCTCCTCCCGGAGCTCCCGCATATGGGAAAGGTTTGCGGCAAGATGCCCGTATCCGTCCTTTGCCGCCTGCCCGAAGCCTGCGATGCCGATGACATTTTCCGTGCCGGAGCGCAGTCCCTCCTCCTGTCCGCCGCCCTCAATGACGGGGATCAGCGCGCGGCGCTTCAGGATTGCGGGATCGACGTATAGTGCGCCGACGCCCTTGGGACCGTGGATCTTGTGGGCGCTGACCGTCATGAGATCCGCGCCGACCGAGGCGGGAGTCATTCGCAGTTTGAGATACCCCTGCACCGCGTCGGTATGCGTCACGGCGGCAGGGCAAAGCTCCCGCACCATGGAAAAAGCGGTTTTGAGGTCATATGCCGCG
This sequence comes from uncultured Eubacteriales bacterium, assembly GCA_934796165.1. GTDB lineage: Bacteria > Bacillota > Clostridia > Oscillospirales > CAG-272 > CAKVOU01. Next base: position 83,587 of record CAKVOU010000002.1, read on the forward strand.
CCGGTCTCATTGTTGACTGCCATCAGGCTGACAAGAAGCGTATTCCCGGTCAGCTCTGCCCGGAGCCGCTCCATATCCAGAACACCTCCGCGCGTCGGGATCCGCGCGACACAAAAACCGTCCTTCTCGAGACGTTTCATACAGTTTTCCACTGCGGGATGCTCGGAATCCGTCGTGATGATCTTGCCGCCGCGTCCGCGGGGTTTGGCATACACGCTTCCGAGAATCGCAAGGTTGTCTGCCTCGCTTCCCGAGGCACAGAAAATAATCTGTCCCGGTTTCGGCGCACGCACGCCGAGCGAGAGGGCAACCGCTTCCCTTGCCTCCCTCACCACCGCCTCGGCACGGACGCCGGCGGTATGGAGCGAGGACGGGTTGCCGTAATTCTCCATGACCGAGATCATTTTTTCACGTACCGCCGGCGAGAGCGCCGTCGTCGCGCTGTTATCAAGATAAATTTCTTTCATGATCCTGTTCCTGTCCATTTTTTTGAAAATGCCGTCCCGACTTCAAGAACGCGGCGGCATTCCGTTTCCCTCCTGACGGATTTCTGCTCCGAAAAGGAGAAGACGCCATTTCATGAGCGGGCTGCCTTTTCCGACCTCAGCGAAGTTGAAACGCGGCGACCATCGCATCCACATCGGACAGATGCTCGGCGTAGTGCTCCTCCGTCGCGGTATAGGTCAGCGTGTAGAACGCGCTGTAAAACAGGCTGTTGTAGGTGATGACCGTCTGGCGGTAGTGGTAGGTCTCCCCGCCGACCTTTGCGGTGAACTCCCAGACCTGCGCGACTCTGCCGCCCATCGTCTGGTCCGTCGTCAGGCAGGAAATCTTGGTGAACCCTGCGAGCGAGTCCGCGTATTCCTTCATGCACTGCTCGTAGTAGTCGTCCAGCTTGACGACCTCCGCGTCGGGGACATATGCCGTCACTGAGACATTGGAGCGGTCGCTCTCCGAGAAATACGCGGAGGTGCCCGCATCCGTTTGGTTGACTGTCCACGCGTCGGGGATGAAGAAGCGGTACGGAACAAGATTGTCGGACGCGATCTTCATGCCCGCGGGGGCTTCGACATCAGCGAGCTTTTTGACCGTCTTCTCCGGCACATACGCATCGGCAAAGCGGAATTCTTTCACCATTTTCTGCACGTCGGCGTACAGAGTCTCGTAAAGCGACGGGTCGGCGGCATAAGTCAGAAGATAATACGCGCCGTCATGTTTTGCTGCACACTGAAGCACCTTGTAGTTGACGTCCTCCTCGGTCCACGCAGTGAACGTCCAGACCTTTGCATCCTCGCCGCCGAGCGTGGTCACGTCGGTCGCGTCAAGACGGAGGCGTTCCCCGTAAGTCGCCCGATGCTCCGCCATGCAGGATTCGTAAAACGCGTCAAGCGTTTCAGCGTCGGAGCGGATGCGGCGCACGGTCACCCCGGAGGTTTTTGCGGAGGTGTAATATGCCCCCGCCACGCCGGTACCGTTATTGAGTTTCCATGTGGTCGGGACATAGAGGCGGAACAGGTCTCCCTCCACGTTTGCCGCCTGCATACCGGCGGGGACCTCCTCCTTTTCCCTTTTGGCACAGGAAAACAGGGGGAAACAAAGCGTGACGGCAAGCAGCAGGCAGACGCCGGTTTTCAGCAATCGCTTCATGATTTTTACCTTTACTTTCTCGAAAAGAAAGTATCCTTTCTTGCGGGAACCGAACCGGCAGGCGGCTCGGAACGGAATTAGGAGAGGGGCGGGGAACGTCGGTCGTCAGTCTCTCCACCCCTTGGGGAACGTGTGAGACTTATCCTCGTCAAGCATCCGCTGTGCGGCGGAAAGCACGCCGACCTTGCCGCTTTCATAGGTCAGCCCGCCCTGGAAATACGCGGTGTAGGGAGCGCGGAGCGGTCCGTCGGCGGAGAGCTCGATGGAAGAGCCCTGCGTAAACGCGCCAGCCGCCATGATGACCTCGTCGGAATACCCCGGCATTGCCCACGGTTCGGGCGTGACAAACGCGTCCACGGGGGAACCCGCCTGGATGCCGCGGCAGAAAGCGCACAATCCGTCGGGGCTGTTCGTGATGACCGTCTGGATGATATCGGAGCGGACCTCGTCCCAGTGCGGCTCGACGGAATAGCCGAGCGCGTCAAAAATGTACGCCGCGAGATGTGCGGTCCTGAGCGCCTGTGCCGTGGTGTGGGGCGCATAGAACAGTCCTTTGTAAAGGCTCTTGGTCTGCCCCAGCGTCGCACCGACCTCACAACCGACGCCGACCGAGGTCAGGCGGTAAGAGGCAAGCTCCACCGCACGCGCGGTACCGGCAATATAGCCGCCGGTCTCCGCCATTCCGCCGCCCGGATTCTTGATGAGCGAGCCGATGACCATATCCGCGCCGAGCGCCGTCGGCTCCGTGGTCTCAACGAATTCGCCGTAGCAGTTGTCCACCACGACAAAGGTTTCGGGGGAAATTTTATGGACAAAACGCGCCAGCTCTCCGATCTCGGCGACCGTCAGCGTCCTGCGGTTGAGATACCCCTTGGAGCGCTGGACGAATACCATTTTCACCTGACCGGCGTTCTCCCGGAGTACCTCGCCGATTGCGTGAAAGTCCAGCTTTCCCTCGGCGGTCAGGTCTGCCTGCCGGTAGGTGACGCCGAAATCGCGGAGCGAGCCGTCCCCCGCCTTGCCGGAAAGCCCGATGACCTCCTCAAGGGTATCGTAGGGCTTCCCCGCGACAGAGAACATGATGTCTCCGGGACGCAGAAGCCCGAACAGCCCGATGGAGAGGGCGTGGGTCCCGCTGACGATGGTGTGACGGACAAACGCCGCGTCGGCTCCCATGACACGCGCCCAGATGTGGTCAAGGGTGTCTCTCCCCTTGTCGTCGTAGCCGTAACCGCTCGTGGGGTTGAACATGGTGTCGGAAACCCGCTCCTCGCGGAAAATATCAAGGATGCGGTTGGTGTTTTCAAAGGAGATCGCGTCGATCCGCCGGAAATGCGGGGCAAGCGCCGCTTCCGCTTCGGCGGCAAGACGCGTCAGTTGTTCGGAAAATTTCATGGGTTACCTCTTTTGCTGCAAACCGGGCATAAACGGATCCCGTTCACCCGGCAGTTGTTTCTTTTTTCGGGACGTACCGCGACGGACGCGGATACCTCTTACCGGCTTACTTTCCGGAAAGGAACGCGACCGCAAGGCGGGCGCAGGCTTCCATATCGGAAAGATCACAGGTCTCGACCCCGCTGTGCAGGTATCTTGCGGGAACCGACAGCGCCGCAACGCGGCAGCCGAAGCCCGCGGACTGAATGGCGGAGGAGTCGGTCGCGCCCTCGCCGGCGACCTCATACTGCACGGGGATACCGTTCTTTTTTGCCGTATCCCGGAGCGCGTCGGAAAGCTCCGCGTCGGTGATGACCGATCCGTCCTTCAGCTTGATCGCGGCACCGCCGCCGAGCTTGCAAGCCATGGGCTTCGCGCCCGGTACGTCTCCGGTACTGGTCATATCAAAGGTGATGGCAAAATCGGGGGAGATTCCCGCCGCGGCGGTTCTTGCCCCGCGGCAGCCGACCTCCTCCTGCACCGAGAACACATAATAAAGATCGTCCCGGCAACCGGACTTTGCAATCTCTTCGGCAACCTTCAGAAGCACCGCACAGCCCGCGCGGTCGTCAAGCGGTCTGCCCGCCACGCGCTTGTGCATCAGGCGGGTCACGCCGGACTCCGCCGTGAAGAAATCGCCGACCGTGACGCGGCGCTCCGCGTCCTTCCTGTCGGTCGCACCGATATCGATGTAAAACTGATCGAACGAAAAGTTCTTGTCCGCGTTTGCCGCCCTGACAAGAAGCCCCTTCACGCCCGTTTCGGAGACAACTTTCTCCATCGCCGACGCCGTGAAATCGACCGCACCGACGGGGGTAATGCGGAGAAGTCCGCTTGCCTCAATGTAGGTCACAAAGAACCCGATTTCGTCCATGTGCGCCGAGAGCAGGATTTTCTTTTTTTCGCCCTGATCCCCGCTTCCGCGGCGGACGGCGATGAGATTGCCCAGCGTGTCGCGCTTCACCTCGTCGGCATAGGGCGCAATCAGGGTTTCCAGAAGATCGGCAAGCTTCCCTTCCCGACCGGATACGGCGGCAGTCGCCGTCAGTTTTTTCAAGAGTTCGTACATCTGATAAGCCCTCCTTCGGAAGCTACGTCCGTAATAATCGCATAAACAAGATCTCTGATCGCCTCGCAGTCGGCGACGGATTCCACAAGCGCGGGTCCGTGCAGGTAGCGCGTCGCACAGGAAATGTTGAGCACGCGCACGCCGGTTCCGGTTTTATGAATGACGCCCGCGTCGTTTCCGCCCGACACAAAATGCTTGGTCTGGGCGGCAATTCCGTGCTTTTCTGCGGTGCGGAATGCAAAATCCAGCACCTCGCGCGGATAGATGGTCCCTCTGTCCATAAAGCCCATCACGCCGCCGTTTCCGACGAAGGCGACCTTCTTTGCGTCGGGGGTGCCCGGCAGGTCGGCAATCGCCGTGGTTTCCAGAATCACGGCAAGATCCGGGGCAATGCGGTTTGCAGTGGTTTTTGCAAGGGAACAACCGATCTCCTCGCCGTCGGTAAACGCGAAATACAGGTCATACGGAACGGTGAGATTTTCTTGTTTCATGCGCCGGATTGCCTCAATCATGACGGCACAGCCGAGACGGTCATCAAGCGCCTTGCACTTGATATATTTCCCGTCCTCACCGAAGCGGACAAACTCCGAATCGAACGCGGCGTAATCGCCGACCGACACGTATTTCTCCGCGTCTGCCTTGTCCGCGGCGCCGATGTTGATGTAGAGATCCTCGGCTTCAAACACTTTCTTGCGCTCGTCCCCGGACATATGGTGGATCGCCTTGGCAGAGATCACGCCGGGAATCTTATGCTCTCCCACCAGCACGCTTCTGCCGCACAACACCTTAGCGTCAATGCCGCCGACGGGGCGGAAATACAGATACCCGCCGTCGTCAATGCCGACGATGAGAAAGCCGACCTCGTCCGCGTGGGCGGAAAACAGCACCTTTTTCGGATTTGCGGGGTCATACCCGTCGCCGCCTCCGGGGATTTTCACCGTCAGCACGTTCATGCGGTCGGTTTCGGTGGGGGCGGTTCCCTCCAGTTCCTCTCTGACAATTGCAAGCACCTCGTCGGTGTATCCCGTGGGCCCGAACGCCAGGGAGAGCCGACGGATCAGTTCCAGTCCTTCGGTCTTCATCTGCCGAACACCTCCCCCAGCTTCTCCGACGTGACAAACGCGCGGATGAATTTCACAAGCGTTTCTGCGTCGTCCATTGAAATGATCTCGTTCTGTGTGTGCATATTCTGAAGCGGCAGTCCGATCACCGCGGTGGGGACCCCCGCCGACGTCAGACGGACACCCTCGCCGTTGGTTCCCGTGGAAATGGATGCGGCAAGCGGCTGATACGGGATATTCTCTTCCCCGCAGAGCGCCATGAGCGCTTTGGTATACGCGCGGTTCATGGACACCGACACAGCGATTGAAATTCCCTTGCCCACGTCGATGGTCTCATGTTTCGGGGTATCGGGCGCCGTGCCGAGGTCAACGTCCACTGCGATGGCGTAATCGGGGTCAATGCCAAAGGCACCGGTCGCGGCGCCGAAGGATTCCCTTGACGATTCCTCTCTCTGGGAAAACAGCAGGTACACGTTGCCTGCAAGCTGTTCCGCCGGGAGATCGGAGAGCGCATACGCGGCGCACGCGCCGCACGCTTTGTCGTCAAAGCTTGTCCCCGCGATCCGCCCGTTCAGGAGCTTATGATACGACGGCTTGTATTTGACGGGCGTGCCGATCGGGAACAGCTCTTCCGCTTGCTCCTTCGCATACCCTGTGTCGATGTACAGTTCGTTTACGGTCTCCAGTTTTGCGCGCTCCTCTTTGGTGGAAAGGTGGGGCGGCTTGGCGGCAACCACTGCGTAGGCGGTCTTTTTCCCGAGGATCATAACCTCAGACGCCTGAAGCGTGCGTGCGTCCAGTCCGCCGAGATTGGTCACGCGGAGAAATCCGCCTTCGCACACCTCGGTCACCATCATGCCGATCTCGTCAAGATGCGTGTCGATGAGGATGCTCCGGGCATTTGGCTTCCCGGAGCGTTTCACGAAAACGCAGTTCCCCGCCGCGTCGGTATACTGCTCGTCAAAGCAGGGACCGATCAGCGCGGTCAGCCCCGGCAGTGCGTCCCGCTCTCTTCCCGATACCGACGGGAGCGCCGAGAGCGACGTAATCAGTTCTTCCAGTTGCATTTCTGTTTCCTTTCTTGGGTCGGGGCGGATTCCCCGTCTATGGCTCCGCGTCCATACAAAGAGCGGAGCGGTAAAAATCGTATTTTGCAGTTTCCGGGCAACGGGCATCAGTCGTCCGGGAACCCGTTTACCAGGTCGCGGAAGCGGTTGCCGCGCTCTTCGAAATTGCGGAACGCGTCAAAACTGGTGCAGGCGGGCGACAGGAGCACCGTGTCCCCCGCTTTTGCAAGGCGCTTAGCCGTGCGTACCGCGTCATCAAAGAGCGGCTCCGTCACGACCGGCAGTTTCTCCGGGTCAAACCCCGGTGCCCGTGTCAGCGCGTCTGAGATCTGTCCTCTTGCCTCCCCCGTCAGAACGACCGCCTTCGCCCTTGCGACCAGCGCGGCGGCAAGCGGGTCAAACGGAACGTGCTTATCCCTGCCCCCGCAGATGACGACAGGGCGCTCCGGAAGCGCCGACAGCGCGGCGCAGGTGCGCGAAGGGCTGGAATCAATGGAGCTGTTGTAATATTTCACGCCGCCGACCGTGCGGATATATTCCAGCCGGTGCGCGACACCGGGGAAGGTCTCTGCGACCTCTCTCACGATCTCCGGGGAAACGTACCCCCGCGTGAGGGCAATCGCCGTCATATAGTTCTCCAGATTGTGCTTTCCGGGAAGCCGGATCGACGAAGCATCCAGAATGAAGCTCTCGGTCGCCCCGTCCGAGCAGTATACTTTGCCGTCACGGGCATAGACGGCGGCACAGCCGCGTCTCCCCGCGGGAATCAGCCCGGAAAACGCCGCAAAAGACGGGCGGACCGAGGAAAAAAAGGTCACGGGGAGCGCCGTTTCCGCGGCAATGCGGCGGTCCCAGTCGTTCTCCGCGTTGAGAACAACCCGTTCCGCGCCGCGGTGGGAAAAGATATTGCATTTCGCCCGCGCGTATTCCTCCATATCCCGGTGCCAGTTGAGATGATTGGGGGAAAGATTCGTAATCGCCGACCGCGCGGGAGATTGGCGCATGGTCATAAGCTGAAAGCTGGAAAGCTCGACCACGGCGAAGTCCTCTTTCGTCATTTGCTCCGCAAGCGGGAGAAGTGACTGACCGATGTTGCCGCCGGCGTAAGTTCTGCCGTACCCGCGCCGCGCGCACGCTTTTTCCAGCATGAGTGCGGTCACGGTCGTCGTCGTGGTTTTGCCGTCGCTTCCCGTCACGCCGATGACGGTCGCGGGCGTCAGTTCCATGAACCATTCCATCTCGGAGGTCAGGCACGCGCCGCGCGCAAGCGCGCCGGGAATCCCGCCCGCATCGGGGCGGATACCGGGGGAACGGAAGATCACGTCCTCATCCAGGTGATCGAGGTACCCCTCGCCCGTGACAAAGCGGACGCCGGCGTGTTCCAGCTCCGCCGCCCCGGCGCCGAGCTCCGCGACGCTCTTTTGGTCATGCACAGTCACGCGGGCACCCATGCCCACGAGCTTTTTGACAAGCGGGAAATTGGAGATACCGAGTCCCAGTACCGCCACAGTCCCCGCCCTTATGCGTGCCCCGATTTCATCCGTTGCCAATCTCATCGCCCCCGTTTTCGAAAAACGCTGTCTGACTGCATCAAGCTCTATATCAGTATAATAAATTTCCCCGCAAGTTGCAAGAGAAATCCGATATTTTTTGTCCTTCTGCAAAAATGTTCTGCTTTTCCCCTTTTCAAGGAGAAAATTTTCTGCTATAATAAAGAATGATACTTTGACACAACGCACGCCGCGGGCGGCAATTTCAGGGAAAAGAAAGGCGCGAGAACATGGCAGCAACCAAAAAACAGCAATACAATGACCAGAGCATCAAGGCGCTCAAAGGCGCGGATCGTGTCCGCAAGCGCCCCGCGGTCATTTTCGGCTCGGACGGTCTTGAGGGCTGTGAGCATTCTTTTTTTGAAATTCTGTCCAACGCCGTGGACGAAGCGCGCGAGGGACACGGCTCGGAGATCCGCGTGACGGTATTCCGCGACAGAAGCATTGAGGTGGACGACCACGGACGCGGTGTCCCGCTCGGCTGGAACGAAGCCGAGAAACGCTGGAACTGGGACCTCATTTACTGCGAGCTTTACGCAGGAGGTAAATATGACAACAACGGCGGGGATTCCGCCTATGAATACTCGCTCGGTCTGAACGGTCTCGGCGCGTGCGCGACCCAGTATTCCTCCGAATACATGAACGTATATTCCTACGACGGCACGACCGAACGCTCCATCCGCTTCAGAAAAGGCGAACCGGTCTCGGAGCTTGCGGAACGGGAACTTTCCAAAAGCGAAAAGCGGACAGGTACCGTCATCCGCTGGAAGCCCGACCTTGACGTGTTCACCGACATCAACATCCCGGCGGAATTCTACCGCGATACCCTGCACCGCCAGGCAGTCGTCAACGCGGGCATCGGTTTTATCCTCCGCGTCGAAGAGGAGGACGGCACCTTCACGGAGACCGTCTACCGCTACGAGCACGGCATTTCCGACTACATCAAGGAAACCGTCGGCGACGACAGCCAGACCGAGCCGGTACTCTGGCACATGGAAGCGCAGGGACGCGACCGCCCCGACAAGCCGGAATACAAGCTCAAGGCGGAGATCTCCTTCTGTATGTCCAATACGGTGACCTTGCTGGAATATTACCACAACTCCAGTTTTCTTGAATACGGCGGTTCTCCGGACAAGGCGGTCAAGGTAGCGTTTACCTACGCGCTGGACAAATACCTGAAAAACGCGGGAAAGTACAACAAAACCGAAGCAAAGATCACCTTCGGCGACATTTCCGACTGCCTCGTGCTGGTCATCAACAGCTTCTCCACCATGACCTCCTACGAGAACCAGACCAAAAAGGCGATCAACAACGCCTTCATCTACGAGGCGCTCGCCGATTACCTCAAGAAAAATCTGGAAATCTACTTTACCGAGCACCCGACCGAGGCGGAGATCTTCGCCAACCAGGTGCTTGTCAACAAGCGCAGCCGGGAGACCGCGGAGAAATCCAGAATTGAGATCAAGAAAAAGCTGACCGGCACCATCGACATCGCCAACCGCGTCGAAAAATTCGTCAGCTGTCGCTCCAAGGACCCCGAAAAGCGTGAGCTTTACATCGTCGAGGGCGATTCCGCCTGCACGTCCTGCAAGCTCGGCAGATCCGCGGAATTCCAGGCGATCATGCCGGTGCGCGGCAAGACGCTCAACTGCCTCAAGGTGGACTACGCCCGGATTTTCCAGAGTCAGATCATCACCGACCTGCTCCGGGTCATCGGCTGCGGCGTGGAAATCTCGGGAAAGGTCAAGGGCGACCTGCCGACCTTCGACCTCGCCTCCTTGCGTTGGTCGAAGATCATTCTCTGCACCGATGCCGACGAGGACGGGTTCCAGATCCGTACCCTTCTGCTTACGCTCTTCTACCGCCTGCTCCCCACCCTGCTTGCCGAACACCGCGTCTTCATCGCGGAAACGCCGTTGTTTGAGATCACCACCAAAGACAAAACCTACTTTGCCTACGACGAATTCGAAAAAGCGGATATCCTCAAAAAGCTGGAGGGCAAAAAATACACCCTGCAACGCTCCAAGGGTCTTGGCGAAAACGAGCCGGACATGATGTGGGAGACCACTATGAACCCCGCAACAAGGCGTCTTGTTTCGGTCGAGCCGACCGACGCAGAGGCGACTGCCGTCATGTTTGAGACCCTGCTCGGCAACGACCTGCCAGCCCGCAAGCAGTTCATCACGCTCCACGGAAGCGAATACATCAAAGAGGCGGACTTCTGATATGGCAAAACTCGAATGCGACCTTGAAGGCGACTTCGACGAAATCCTTGATGCAGTTGACAAAGGAGTTTCCCGCAGTATCTCTGCCGCAGAGGAGGCGACCAGTTATTTTCACGGGGACGACTGCCGTATCGTTGTACGTGTTTATGAACGGTACAGCTTTTTCGGAGGCAACCGCGTCAGCCTGACCTTTACGCTGTGTAAGATCGGGAAACGGCTGACCTGCTCTGCCATTTCGGCGGGCGGCAGTCAGGCGGTGTTCTTCAAGCTCAACACGTTCGGCGAGGAAACCTTTCTGTCCGTTGTGGAAAAAGCGCTCGAACCGTATCGGAAGCGGTCGGAATACTGATTCAACAAAAGACCTCTCACATCTGTGAGAGGTCTTTTATATCAAAGAAACTCCGATTCTGCCGGGGAAGGCAATCCCCCAAAAAAGCAACCGCTCGGCAAAACGCGTCTCCCGAAACGCCCTGACAAGAAGCTCTCCGCCGGTTGCCGGATCCTCATTTTCCGTTCTTTTTCCCGGCGCGCGCGGCAGTTTCCCGGATCCGGAGTTCTCTTGTTTCCCGCTCCATGAGCGAAAACTGTTCCTCCGTTTCCCGGTCCATTCTGCCGACAGGAATCACGTACTCCCGTGCGTGCGAGGTATGCAGAATGGCAAGCGGAACACGGTGACGGCATTTACGGTCCACCATCTGCACTTCTCCCGTCTCCGTGAACGTCTCGCCTTTTTTCGTCGATTCCAGCCGATACGTCCACCTGCCCGTATCGTCCTCGCGTACAAAGCGGAACAATAACGTACCGGTCAACCCCCGGTTGTAGCCCTTGCACAGTGCCACGACTGGTGAAGACAAGAAGAGAATGACGGAGACGGAATACAAAAAATATCCGAGCGGCTTGTCAAATTGAGTGGTCACGCGTCCCTGCCACCAGGACACAAGGTAAACGGCGAACAAAAACAGCGCAACGGAAACGGACAGACAGGTGAAAAACGCGGAAAGTTTTACCCACGTTTTGTCGCGGAGCAAGCCGGGATACCTGCTGTCAAACACGACGTCAAACGACATTTTTCCTCCTTCGGGGCTCCCCCGCTGATTCACCTGCCGGCAGCCCCCGGCGATTCATATGCCGCATTTTCTCTTCTACGGCGAGCACCAGCCGATATACGCCGAGCGTCGGGAAAAAGGTGCCGAATACATAGGCGAGATAAATCACGAGCGAATATGCGGGCTGACACGATGCGGCAAGCGTGTGCAGGAACGGAATGGGGAGATTGTACGGCTCCCGCATGAACATGAGATTGCAACCGCTATAATGATTGACGACGATCCCGAGCGCGCAGAACACACCGACAAACAGGGCGTACAGCGAAAAATCGCGGACAGTCAGTTTCTGCACACCGGTGACCAGATACATCAGCCCAAGGTAGTGCATAAGCGAATGAAACAGCATACTGTAACAGGACAGGTAATGCCACATGGGATAATTGGCAACCGAGGTGGAGGGCATGATGAGAAAGCTCGCCCCCGCGATGATCCCGCCACCAACGAGGAACAACCGTCCCGCGCGCCGGATCTTCCCCTTGCCAAACCCCGCGCACCACGCACAATAGAGAAACAGCGAGCAGAACCAGAGCGGAAGCCACTGATTCAGTCCGTACTGCCCGTGTATAAAGCAGTACGCGATCTTCCCGCCCTCCAATACCGTAATCAGAACGGCGATGATCCGGGTCAGGCGGACCAGCGTCCTCTCCTGCATTCTGCGGGTCAGCACGACCGCTGTCCAGACCAGAAGAAAACAGATTGCCATCACAATCAGATGAGTACGCGAAAACACCCCGCAGGGCGTTCCGCCTTCCGCAAAAAACGGCATCTCGCTTCTCCTTCCCGTCCGTTTGCCGCACCGCGGCGGCTTCAAGGAACAGTATATCACAAAAAATGACGGTTGTCTACCGGATTCTGAAAGCACACACGGGAAATCGCTATGAAGGTTCCAGATAAAGACCGCAAGTTAACAGCTTTCAATCTTCAGATCATTCTTCCGATCCGGTTGACGGTCTAAACCGAAAGGTGGAAAATCCGTTTCCGCAATAAGGGCAGAAAAGGCGATCCTTTCTTGTCAGATCATCAACGGAAAAATTCAACAATCGTCCGCAACCGGGGCAATTCAGTTGAATACAATTTTCCGGGGCATTCGTAATCGGCGCTGTCTCGGCAGAACGATCCGGGGTCCCCTTGAAATCATATGTATACTTCAATTTGACCTCCTCGTCCGGAACCGGACCTGCGTCCGATTCGTCTTCATCCCGGCGCACCAGTCTGTCGCTGTTTTCAATCAAACGTCCCAAGCCGTACAACGGAAACGTCAGCAGAAACAAAGATAAAGCATACCCCAACGCGGCTACCAAAAACCAAAGAAGCATTGACGCCGGCGCATTTTCTTTTACAGCTAAAACGGTAAACCAAATCAGCGTGATCACGCCCACGGCAGCACCGACAAAAAACAGTATCTCGGCAAGTGTCTCAATTTTTCGTCCGATATTTTTAAACATTGAACATCCTCCAATTTTCTCGATTCTGTTTTGTAAAGTTTCCCGGCGCACGCAGCAACCTTTGCAAAAATGCAAAGCATCATTGCGGAATTTCCATACGCCAATTGCCATCGGTTTTACCGCAAACAGCATATCACAAAATCTGAAAACTGTCAACAAAATGCGTATGCTTCGCCGATTGAATCATAGGGACCGTTCTGATAAATGCTCAGTACCGTTGTTCCCAAAAAAGTTTAACTTGATATGTTCATTTTTCTTCCAGAATGCTGTTATTATCTCATTGTGTCTGATACGGACATCGTTTTTTTAATAATCGCCGTCGGGATATTCGCAGAACTCATAAGGCGATTCTGCACATTCCAGGCACAGTTCAGCATGAGACACTCTTACCCGACAGATGAAATCCAAGGCAAATTGTCTGAATAGATCTTTAATACTGTTTCGGCAGTAAAACGATTTTCTCGGGGATCACTTTTTCTGTTACCATTTCTTTATCCTCTAAAATCAATTTGATGATGGAAAAACGAGATTCAATCTTTTGCCGCTCTGTTGTAAGTGATTCCATTTTTCTCCCGTATGATTTTTTCACATCGACTCCCGAAAAAAACTGCCGGAATTTCGGGTTTCCCACAGCAAGCAAAAAAGCACCGCAAGACACGGTGCTTTTTTATGGCGGAGAGAGAGGGATTCGAACCCTCGGTCGGTTATTAGCCGAACACACGATTTCCAGTCGTGCGCCTTAGACCAGCTCAGCCATCTCTCCATAGCCGTCGGTCGGGCGCCGCCTACTCATCGGCGACTTTGCCATTATATCACATTGTTTTTCGGAAATCAAGTGTTTTTCTGAAAAAAGTCAAACTTTTTTCGCATTACGCAAACGTTGACAGCCGGCGGTCACCGGGAGGAGAAAAACCGCAAAGCGCGCTTCATCCGGTGAAGCCGTAGATCCGCAGAGAACAGCAACACCCCCATAGCTTGAAAACGAGCCGCTACGATCAGCAGAATCTCCGGCTGATTCGCCGGCAAGCCAAAGGCAATTCGGCGGTATCACGGTTAGCCCGGCTGATTCATCGGCAAGCCAAAGGCAATTCGGCAGTATCGCGGTCAGCCCGGCTGATTCACCGGCAAGCCAAAGGCAATTCGGCGGTATCACGGTCAGCCCGGCTGAATCACCGGCAAGCCAAAGGCAATTCAGCGGCATCGCGGTCAGCCCGGCTGATTCACCGGCAAGCCAAAGACAATTCAGCGGCATCGCGGTCAGCCCGGCTGAGTCATCGGCAAGTATGTATAAAATGCCACTTTGCGACACATCGGCCGCAAAGCCGCAACCGGATTCATGGCTTGAGAATTCAGGAACGCCGACATCACCCGGCTTCCCGACATCAATCGTCGAAATCTTCCGGTAAATCCACGTCTTCGTCAAGCCCGTCGAGCGCCCCCGACGCGCGGATCTCGTCCGGCGTATATCCGTAACGGGAGAGCGCGGCAAATCGTTTCTGCCGCTCCTTGGGGGTATCCGGCTTTTCCGGGAAACGCTTCTCCGTCAGTCGCCGGCACTGTTCACCGAAATCCACCCCGTCAAGCAGTTCCGTCACGTCCGCAAGCGCTTCTCTCCCGTATCCGCGGGCACGCAGATGCTCCAGAATCCGCCGCCGTCCCCAGAGTTTTTTCAGACAAAGCTCTGCCTCGCGTCGGGCGTCCGCCGATTCGTCAAGGCATTTGTGCTCTGCAAGATACTCCGCCGCTACTGTCGCGTGTTCCTCGTCAAAGCCGCGGCGGCGCAGTTTCTGCACCAGGGTTCTTTTCGAGTTTGCGCCGAAGGCGAGAATTCCGCTTCCCTTGCGGATCGCGCTCCCGACTTCCGCAGCCTCTTCGAGCGCTTCAAACTTCGCTTCGGTGATCTCTCCTTTCTGCGGCTTCAGTTCCGCGTACTGCGCGGTCGTGAGCGCAAAGCGGCGCAGTTCCTCGTGCACCCCGTCCGAAAGGCGTACCGTAACAAGAATTTCTTCCCCGCCGTTGCGCACGGCAAGGGAGGTAACGGTAATCGTCATACGGAGATCAGTCCTCCCCCGCTCCGGAGGCTTCACCGTCCTCCTTCAGCAGGTCGATATCAAAATCCTCTTCATCGGCAACTTCGTATTCCGCCTTCGCGTCCGGGTCATTCTGAATCTCTTCCAGTTTCGCGCGGACCTGTGCTTCCACCTCATCCAGCATAGCCGGATCGTTTTCGAGCATCTTGCGGATATTGTCCTTGCCCTGCCCGATGCGCTCGCCGTGATAGGAGAACCACGAGCCGCTCTTCTGGATGATATCGTATGCAATCGCAAAATCGAGAATCTCGCCCGCGCGGGAAATTCCCTTGCCGTACAGAATATCAAATTCCGCGACGCGGAACGGCGGCGCGACCTTGTTTTTGACGATCTTGCACTTGATGTGGTTGCCGTACACCTCCGCGCCGTTCTTGAGCTGTTCCGAACGGCGGACATCAATCCGCACCGACGCATAGAATTTCAGCGCACGTCCGCCGGGCGTGGTTTCCGGGTTGCCGTACATGGTGCCGACCTTTTCACGGAGCTGGTTGATGAAAATGACGATCGCGTTGGTTTTGGAAATGACCGCGGACAATTTACGCATTGCCTGTGACATGAGCCGCGCCTGCATACCGACGGTCGCCTGCCCCATGTCGCCTTCAATTTCCTGGCGCGGGACCAGCGCAGCGACCGAGTCCACCACGACCACATCAATGGCACCGGAGCGCACCAGTTCCTCGGTGATCTCAAGCGCGTCCTCGCCGCAGTCGGGCTGGGACACCAGAAGCTCGTCAATATTGACGCCGAGCGCCTTGGCATACACGGGATCGAGCGCGTGCTCCGCGTCGATGAAAGCTGCGTTGCCGCCCGCCTTCTGCACCTCGGCGGCGATATGCAGAGCAACCGTCGTTTTACCGGAGGATTCCGGCCCGAAGATCTCGATGATTCTTCCCTTCGGCACGCCGCCGATGCCGAGCGCCATATCCAGCGCGACCGAGCCGGTATGCACTGCCTGCACGGTCATGTGTGCGTTCTCGCCGAGCTTCATGATGGAACCGGAGCCGAAATTGCGCTCGATCTGGCTCATCGCGGTTTTCAGTGCGCGGGCTCTGTCCTCTTTGGTGGTTTCCGGTGACGGGGCGGTGACGGGTTTCTTTTTCGGTGCTGCTTTCATATCGTTTCCCTTTCTGTCGGCTAAGTCGGATTTATTCCGGGATTTCACGGCGCAAAACAAGCCGTTTTTCGTTTTCTGAACTCATTATACCCCTCTACTCCCGGTTTGTCAAGTGGTTTTGCAAATGTTTTGTTCCAATATTGGAAAAATAATTTTGACCTAAAAAAGAAAAATCCCCCGCCCTGACGGGCGGGGGAGCAGAATCAGAAGTGATTCTGCTTTTTATTTAGTGATTTCGGTAATGTTGTTGTTCGAATCCTTGCGGAAAAGCTTGTATGCAACATTTGCACCGTCGAGCAGCGTGATAATCTTGCTCTGATCGTCACCGTCCTGAATAAATGCAACGAGCGGTTGAGCGTTATCACTGGTAATGGTTGCTTTACTGCTGATAACAAATGCAGAAGGATCGCCGCCGGGGTAACCGCACACGTCCAGAACAATTGCGTCTCCGGTTGCTTCTGCGCCTTTGCCATTGTATTTGTATTCAGCAGCCTCGCCGGTTCCCTTGATTGTACCGCCGGTAACAGTCAGTTTGCCGGATTTGACATAAACAGCGGTAGCTCCTTCAATGGTGCCGCCATTGATAATCAGGTCTCCAATTTGAGGATGATAGACAGCAATAGAGTTTTCCGCCTTGATCAAACCACCATTGATTGTAATGGTTGTGTTACCATAACCAGTTCCACCATTTCCGGAAATTGCAACAGCTTCGCCTTTACCGTATACTTCGCCGCCATTGATAGTCACCTCGGCATTTTTAAAAGGCACGATTCCACAAACATTGCTCGTCGCATTCTTGTTGATGCTACCTCCGTTCATTACAAATGTAGCTGTCACTGAATACCACACGGGAGTTGCCAACATACAAACTGCATATTGACCTTCTTTCATGCAAGAAATGTCCCCCCCATTGAGAGTTATAATTCCATCATCATCAATATATACAGGATATTGATTTGTTCCGATAATTTTTCCACCGCCAACGGTATCAATAATCGTCAAAGCCGAATTTACTACATGTAAATAACCATTGGAAGTAAAAGTTATACTCTTCCCAGCCAAATCAAGGGTGGACTTGGCATGAAGAGTGATTTTTCCGCTAACTTCATAATCCTTATCAAGTTTCACATAACCGCCAATATCGTACCCTGTTCCCTTCGCTTGAGAATCCAACGTAACCATAGCGGGTTTTTCAACCGCAACAGTTCCGGTCATTGTGACGTCATCCGGCACGGCAGCGACATTGATCACACCCTTGTTATCAATGGAAACGGTCGCGTTCTCCGCCTTTTCGACAACCATGGTTGCCACGGTTGCGTTGTTTTCAACAACAACGTGACCGTCATTGACAACGAGCGTATTCACTTGACCATACTCGTGATAAGATGCATTTCTGTCAACTGCAATTACCCGAACCGTTCCGACTTCACTATAATGCCTTACCGTGTCCTTCGGTGCGTTGACTTCAAGGGTGGTGGCAGTAGAATTTGTCCGGATCACGATATCCCGCGCCTCGTTAACATTGCTTGTATACGTAATCTTGGTAATGGTGGTCACATTGCCAACATCAATACCCGTGGACACGGTAATGTTTGAGTCACCTGTGTAGTCATACAGGTAGGTGGAATACGTGGCATTGATCTTGTTGGAAATCGTCCAGTACTTGTAATAATCCTTCTTTGCCAATTCCGTGTAGTTGCTGTTCGGAACATACTGCGGCTTCATTTCTCCGTCGACTTCTTTCATGTACACAAAGCAGTCATTTGCGCTGTCCCAGAGGATCTCGTTGTCCGTCTTGGACTTGTTGATCTTCTCCAGATCATAGCCGAACGCATTCGCTGCGTCCAGCGCGGACTGCATCGTCGGATGCTTGCCGTCGGGCATATCTGCCTTGAGCGCAGTGTTCAGGTTCTTGACCAACTTCAGCGTGTTGGATTCGTTCGCCTTCTCCACAAGACCGACAAAGGTCGGGATCAGCACTGCCGCGAGAATCGCAAGAATCGCGATCACGATCACAAGTTCTACGACTGTGAACGCCTTTTTGTTATGTTTCATTATAAAAGAACTCCTTTTTGAGATAAATTGTTGTATCGTCCGGTTGCAACTTCCCGTTGCGCCGGTATCAACAATTGTACCTGCAAAAAGTATGACAGAACTTCGGCTTGGAATAGACCTTTCGGGGAGGTCGCGCCACACGGGAGGCACGGCGGACCCCGATCATACGATAAGGCCCCTTGCGTTGTCTGATCGAACGCACGATCCGGATCGCGGTCAGCGCGACGGATACGGCGGACAGGCAAAGGAACAGAGAAATCAGAATCGCAACGAAGAACGACCAGGACAGATAGTTCGTTGCAGTTTCCACCGACGACCACGCGACCCTGCCGACAGAGGACAGCGACCAGGAAAATGCGTCGTCCGTAGCCGCCTCCAGCATCAGGTTTCTGCCCGTGAAGGTCGGCAGAAACAAAAACAGCACAAAGAACGCGATAGTATACAGAACGGTTGCGACGCGCATACGGTACTTTGCAAGGGTGCAGATGGTAAAGACCCCGAACAGCGGGTACAGAAGGAACAGAACGATCAGTTCAGCACTCATGCCGCCACCCCGCTTTCAAAAAACCGGAACGCGTCGGCACGACCGAAGCGCGGCAGGACGACCGGGCGCACACCGGCGCGGACTCCGGGAACACACAGAACCGTGCTTCCGCAGAACCGACGCTCCCGGGCACGAACTCCGGCAACGACAAAAGCCGCTTCCCCGGGAACACCGGAGACGCGGCAAAAATATTCTGATATACATAATACGGCGGAATCGCGGTCAAAACGGGCGCAGTGCCCCTCTCCACAGTGTCCGCCGGCGCAAAAAACGCCCGTGCGGAAAATGCGCTTACAAAACGGGCAGGTCTGTCTGTCTGTCTGTCTGTCTGTCTGTCTGTCTGTCTGTCTGTCTGTCTGTCTGTCAAGGCATTGTACATGACCTGCTCCTCCTTGTCAAGCGTTCTGCCGGGGATTTACATCTTGTTTACAAAAAATCAGAATGTACCCATATGTATTTTCAGTATATCACAAAGGAATCAATTTGTCAAGCAACGGCAAATTTCGCTTTCATGTGCAATCCGGAATATCCGCGAGCCGGAAACACACGCCATGATATGGTCGCTTAAAACAAAAAGGAAGCCCGGGGGCTTCCTTTTTTGTTTTGCACCCGCATTGGATGCCTGTTTGCCGCACCGTGCGATCGTCTTGGCGTTTTGTCGCACCGTGCAATCCGGCAAGCCGGGTCGCGCGGCTGCGAATAAGAAAGTTTCGGTCAGTCTTCCCCGCCGTCTCCGCCGTCGCCGGAAGAAAGCACCGTATCATTGAGGTACCGTTCCATATACTCCTGCCGGCTGATGAGGATGGCGCGGGGCTTGGAGCCCTCCTGCGGACCGATGAATCCCTGTTCCTCCAGCGTGTCAAGGATCTTTGCGGCTTTGCCGTACCCTACGCTGAGTTTCCTTTGCAGAAGCGACGTGGACGCTCTGTTGGTGTCGTAAATGATTTCAAGAGCGGCGCGGAGCTTGTCGCCATCGCCGCCACTCTGATATGTGGCTTCGCCGTCGGTCTCCAGCCCTTCGTTCTTCTTGGCTCCGACGCGCGCGGCTGCTTCGGTCATGCGCTTCATGAACTGTTCGTCGTACTTAACGGGATCGTTGTTCTTCTTGATGAAATCGGCAATGCTCTCGACTTCCTTATCCGAAACGAACGCGCCCTGCACGCGGATCGGCTTCATTGCGCCGACGGGGGCATAGATCATATCACCGCGACCGATGAGTTTCTCCGCGCCCGCCGCGTCAAGAATGGTCTTGGAGTCCACCTGCGACGCAACGGTAAATGCGATACGCGACGGGATGTTGGACTTGATCGTACCCTTGACGACGTCAACCGACGGACGCTGGGTACCGATGATCAGGTGAATACCCGCGGCTCTCGCCTTCTGCGCAAGACGGCAGATACTGGTCTCCACCTCGTCCGAGGCGGTCATCATGAGGTCGGCAAGCTCGTCGATGATGATGACGATGTACGGCATCTTCTCGACCTCCGGGTCCATTGCCGCGATGTCGTTGTAGCCGCGGATGTCGCGGACGCCCATATCCTTGATTTTCGTGAAACGGTCTTCCATTTCGTCGATCGCCGCGGACAGCGCCGCCGTCGCCGCCTTGGGGTCCGTGATGATAGGAACAAACAGATGCGGAATATCTTTATAAGGTACAAATTCGACCTGCTTCGGGTCCACCATGATCAGGCGGACATCGGCGGGAGAGTAGCGGTACATGAGACTGGTGACAAGGCAGTTGATGCACACCGACTTACCCATACCGGTTGCACCGGCGATCAGGAGGTGAGGCATCTTGACAATGTCAAGGAACACTTCCTTGCCGGAAATGTCCGCGCCGAGGCAGACAGGAAGAATACCCTTGCTGGAGGCGAATTCCGGGGTATCAATGAGCGAACGCAGCCAGACCGTCGCGGGATTGTCGTTCGGCACCTCGATACCGACGGCGGGTTTACCGGGGATCGGCGCTTCGATACGGATACCGGATTTCGCGGCAAGCCCCAGGGCAATATCGTCGGCAAGAAGCGTGAACTGACGGACACGGGTACCCGACTCGGGGCGCACCTCGTAGCGGGTGATGGTGGGTCCGCAGGAATACGCCATTTCCTTGATGTTGATGTTGAAGCTCTTGAGCACATTGCAAAGCGTCTGCATATTCCGCTCAACTTCTTCCTTGGTGATCCGCACCGTGCTGTCGCCCTGCTTCAAAAGATCGACCGGCGGGAATACATAAGGATGCTCCTCCGGTTCTGCGGGAAGCACCTCGCCGGTTTCCTCGTCCACGGGGAGATACTCCTCTGCTTCGGAGCCGTTTTCCTTGATCGGGATATTGTTCTGCGCCTTTTTCGCCGGAGAAGGTACAGGCACGGGGACAGCACCTTCGGAAGTCGCCTCCGCAGCGGCAAACAGCTGCTGGATCCGCTCGTCCTCCGGCTTCTGTTCCTCCGCAGGACCCGGAGCTTTTCCGACAGGCATTGCATCCGTCGGCTTAGCAGTGGGCTCTTCCTTTGCGAACGCGGATTTGCTTGCCTCGGCAAAGGTTTGAGACATGCTGTCGTCGGAACCGAATCCGTCGGGCGTGGATTTCATCCAGTCGGTCGCGGTAAAGCCGTTTTCCTTTGCCGCACTGTTGACCTCATCCGAACGGCGCATTTCCTCGCGCATGGCGGGATTGCCGTACACGGCGGACATATCCAGTTCGGTAAGCCCCGGGATGTCGTCGAGATCGTCCTTTTCCTCTTCGTGCGGGATGGATTCATCCGTCATGACGGGCAAAAGCTCGGTATCCTCGCGTGCCTTACGATGCTTGAATTTTCCCGACCTGCCGTCCGGCTCCGCAGAATCCTCCGGATCGTCCGCATAATCCATGCGGAAAGCGGGACGTCCCTTCTTCCCGCCTGCACTTTCGGAGGCAGTTGCCTGCTCGTCTTTTCCGGGAACATTTTCTTCTGCAGCCTGCCCGGTTTTGACACTCTTTTTACGTTTGCCGTTTTCCGGGTCGGTGTCAAGTCCGCCGGAGAGCACCGCATCGGCGAGCTTCTGGCTTTCACGGATCTCCTCGCGTGTCGCCTTTGCCGCTTCCCGCTTTTCCTTGTTGCGGCGGGCGCGGTAACGGATCGACGTCCAGACATAGACCGGCGTCACACCGCATAAGAACATGCCGAGCAGCAAAAGACCGCCGACGCAGAGAATGGAGCTTCCCGCAAGGCGGAGCGCGGTATACAGCGCCCTGCCGATGATTCCGCCGACCACACCGCCGCCACCGATGACTGCGCCCTCACGATAGAGTGCGCCGATGTCATATCCCGGCAGGGTCTCCAAGGGACGAAGCACGATGACGATGTGCAGAAATGCGGACAGAAGAACGGAAAACAGGAAGGTCAGCCCGAGCCGGAGCCCGAGAGAACCGTTGTCCACGCTTTTCCGCCAGAGAAATCCGAGGCTGAAAAACACGACCGGCAGGGTGAACGCACCGTATCCGAGCACGCCGAACAACACGCGGCAGATCCCTCTGCCGACGGTGCCGATGACCTCCTCTGCGTGATCCTTATTGATCGCATAAAGAAT
Source organism: uncultured Eubacteriales bacterium (assembly GCA_934796165.1). Lineage (GTDB taxonomy): Bacteria > Bacillota > Clostridia > Oscillospirales > CAG-272 > CAKVOU01. The sequence continues at coordinate 105,561 of CAKVOU010000002.1, forward strand.
GAAGCAGACCGCGAAAAACACCCCGAGCAACAGAAATACAAACGGCAGTACCTGATGGACCGGCGCGGATGATTTCGGATCATACTCCTTCTTTGCCGGTGCGGACGGATGATTTGCCCCCTCCTGTCCCTTTGTTCCCGAAGTGTCTTTGCGGACGGCGCGGCGCACGACCTGACGGTCGTCTCCCGCGCGGTTATTTTTCTTTTCGTCGGTTGCGCCGCGCTTGTCCGGCTGTTTGCCGAGCCGCTCTGCGGCGGACAGGCGCACTCTTCCGTCATCCTTGGGGGATGCGTCGGTACTTTTCCTTGTCCCAGTCCCCTTGGCGGCTTTTCCGGTCTGCGTGCGGGAAGAGCCTGTCCCGCGTGCGGGCGCGGACGGCTTCCCGGCATTCTGCTTGTTTTGTTGATTCCGCATACTCTATACAATCCCTCCGGCTGTCAACGCCATCGTATTTCATTCCAGATATTTCAGTATATCATATTTTTGCCGGTTTTTCAAGTGCCGCCGCCCGCACTGCGGAAAATTTTTCGGCAAAGAAACGATTATGTCAGCAACCGCCCGCCGCTGCCCGCATGAAGGGCATCTGTGTCTGCCGGCAAACGGTATTGCCTGCGGCATCCGCCCGTGGCGGGTCCTCCGGCGGGCGAAAAAGTGTTCCAGATAAAAAATCATCGGAAGAAATTCCGAAAAGCCCTTTACAAAGACGTTCGGTTGTGGTATACTGACTATGCATGACGTTGACTCGGTATCCGGGTACAAGACCGCTGTGTGCGGTGATTTCACCCGCCGGACACTGTGTTAACGCATAAAAAAAGAAAGGTGAAAATTACCATGGAGAAAGAACTCAAGCAGTCCATCATCGAGCAGTACGCCACCCACGAGGGCGACACCGGTTCTCCCGAAGTGCAGATCGCTCTTCTGACCAGCCGGATCAACAACCTCACGGAGCACATGAAGCGCAACCACAAGGACCATCACAGCGGTCGCGGACTTCTGAAGATGGTAGGTCAGAGAAGAAACCTTCTCGCTTACCTCAAGAAGACCGACATCGAGCGCTACCGTGCAATCGTGGAGAAGCTCGGTCTGCGTAAGTAACAGGCTCTGAGTGAAAAGCGGAGGCGTTTTCTCCGCTTTTCACTCTTCTGTTATTTCCGGAAAATCGAAAATTCCTCTTGCGTGGGGGCAAGCATTTCATGATGCGTCCGATTCCCCGGACTCGGGCGCGTCATCAAGTGCTTTTTCCTCTGTGAGAGGGCAATATATATCATGGAGGAATTCAAAATGTCCGAATATCATGTTACCAGTTCACCGATGGTTTTCAAAAACTACAAGGTGTACAACTACACTTTCGCAGGCAGACCGCTCGTCGTGGAGACCGGCAAAATGGCAGGTCTTGCAAACGGCTCGGTCCTGATCCGTTACGGCGAAACCGCGATCCTCTGCTGTGCGACCGCGTCCGCGAAGCCGCGTGACGGCATCGACTTCCTGCCCCTCTCCGTCGATTACGACGAAAGAATGTACGCGGCAGGCAAGATCCCCGGCGGCTACCTCAAAAGAGAGGGGAAACCCTCCGAAAAGGCAGTTCTCACTTCCCGTGTGATCGACCGTCCGATCCGTCCCCTCTTCCCCAAGGATCTGCGCAACGACGTTGCCCTGACCCTGACCGTCATGTCGGTCGATAACGACTGCTCCCCCGAAATCACCGCAATGATCGGCGCGTCCATCGCGCTCTCCATTTCGGATATTCCGTGGAACGGACCGATCGGCGGCGCGTTCATGGGACTGGTGGACGGCAAGATCATCGTCAACCCGACCTATGAGGAACAGAAGAAGAGCGACCTCCAGCTGACCGTCGCGGCGACCAGGGAAAAGGTCGTCATGATCGAAGCGGGCGCAAACGAAGTGGACGACGACACCATGTACGAAGCCATCATGATGGCGCACAAGGAGATCAAGGACCTGCTCGTGTTCATCGACTCCATCGTGAAGGAGATCGGCAAGCCGAAGTTCTCCTATGCATCGGGCGAGCTTGACCACGATATGTTCGACAAGATCTTTGCCTTCTGCGAAAAGGACATGATGGAAGCACTCGACACCGACGACAAGACCGTCCGTGACGCAAAGGTCGTTCCGATCCAGGATGCGATCATGGAGAAGTTCGGCGAAGAGTACCCCGATCTCGGTATGCAAATGCCCGAGCTCATCTACAAGATTCAGAAGAAGATTGTCCGTCGCTGGCTGCTGGTTGACAAGAAGCGTGTGGACGGCAGACGTATGGACCAGATCCGTCCCCTCGGCGCCGAAGTCGGCATTCTGCCCCGCGCACACGGTTCCGGTCTGTTCACGAGAGGTCAGACCCAGGTTCTGACCGCCGCAACGCTCGGCACGCTCTCCGAGGCACAGATGCTCGACGGCATCGACCCCGAGACCTCCAAGAGATATATCCACCATTACAATATGCCCGGCTTCTCCACCGGTGAAGCAAAGGCTGTCCGTTCTCCCGGCCGCCGCGAGATCGGTCACGGCGCGCTCGCAGAGCGTTCGCTCATCCCCGTTCTTCCCTCCGAGGAAGAATTCCCCTACGCCATCCGTCTGGTTTCCGATGTGGTTTCCTCCAACGGTTCCACCTCGCAGGGCTCCGTCTGCGGCTCCACGCTCGCACTGATGGACGCAGGTGTTCCGATCAAGGCTCCCGTTGCGGGCATCTCCTGCGGTCTGATCACCGCTGAGGACGGCTCCTGGGATACCATGATCGACATTCAGGGTCTCGAAGATTTCTACGGCGACATGGACTTCAAGGTTGCCGGCACGCACAAGGGTATCACCTCCATTCAGATGGACCTCAAGATCGACGGTCTGACCCCCGAGATCATCAAGGCGGCTCTCGCCATGACCCACGCGGGCAGAGATTATATCATCGACGAGGTGCTGCTCAAGGCGATTCCCGCGCCCCGCGCAGAGGTTTCCAAGTACGCACCCAAGATGACCACCATGCACATTGATCCGGACAAGATCCGCGAGGTCATTGGCAAGGGCGGTTCGGTCATTCAGAAGCTGGTTGCCGACACCGGCGCCAAGATCGACATCGACGACGACGGAACCATTCACATCGCCGCTGTCAACGACGCACAGGCAAAGGCTGCAAAGGCTGCCATCGACGCAATCGTGTTCGAGCCGGAAGTCGGCGCTGTCTACTCCGGTCACGTCACCGGCATCAAGGAATTCGGCGCATTCGTGGAATACGCACCCGGCAAGGAAGGACTTGTCCACATTTCCAAGATCACCAACCACCGTATTGACAAGGTGGAGGACGTGCTCAAGCTCGGTGACGCCGTCAAGGTGAAGTATATGGGTCTTGACAAGAAGGGCCGCATGGACTTCTCCATCAAGGACGTTCACGAGGACTGATCCGTACCCGACATGAGGGGCTGCCGCGCGGCGGCAGCCCTTTCTGAACCAAAAGCCCTGCCGGACGGGACCGCTCCGGTAAAGGAAACCTTCTCCCCGGCAGGCAGAATTTCCCCATGCGGCAAAAAGTACCCCCAGCGGAAAGTGCCGCACAAAGCGAAGAGTTTCCGGGCGAAACATTCCACCAAAGCAGATCATACGCAAAAATCCGCCCGAATGCGAAGAAAGGAGTCACAGTCATCCATGGCAAACGAAAATTCCCGTCAGCCAAACAGTAAAAGCAACCGCGCCAAAAGAGAGGCAAGAGCCAGAAAGGAAAAGCCGGTACTGATTCTTCTCAGCATCGTACTTATCGTTCTGCTTTGCTCGGTCGCCCTGATTCTGTTCAGTCTGATCGCCGACCGGAACCGTACCTCCACCCCAGGCGGAAAAGAAACCGGGACCTCCGAAAACGCGACCGGCAACCCGTCCTCCGGGTCCGAAAACGAAACCGGCGGCGGGCAGACCGTGTCCTATGACTTTGTGACTATGAATCTTGCCAAGGACAAAAAGGACAAAAAGGGACCGCTCGTGCTCATCAATTCCGAGCACTCCATTGACCCTGCTCTCGCAACAGACCTGGTCAGCATGTACAAGAATATGCCGAAGGTCAACGGCGACAAACAAATGTATCAGTTGCCCGGTCTCAGCACACAGCTCAACCGGACGGCACTGGAAGCGTTCAACCGCATGATGACGGATTTCTACGAAATCAAAAAGGATACGCAGCTGCTTGTCAACAGTGCATACCGGTCCGCGGATGAGCAGAAGAATTTCCCCAAAACACCCGTCGGGGAAAGCGATCACCATTCCGGATATCTTGTTTCCCTCCGATACCTGGTCGGTGCCGGAAAGAACGATAAGCTGCCGGATGATTACTACGCGTGGTTCCGGGACAACGCCTACAAGTACGGCTTTGTCATCCGTTATCCGGAGGGCAAGGAAAGCGTCACCGGCGTGAGCGATTACAATTATGCATTTCATTATGTCGGATCCGCGCACGCATACTATATGCATGAAAACGGGCTGTGCCTGGAAGAATACATCGAACTGCTCCGGAAGGATTATGCCGACAGCAAGGGAACCGGCAAGCACCTGCGTATCACGGCGGACAACGGAAAGATTTATGATGTTTACTATGTTCCGGCGCCCACCGATATCACGACCGTCCCGGTGCCCAAGGATCTGACCTATGAGATCTCCGGCACCAACACAAACGGATTTGTCATCACAGTCGAACGCAACTGACCGGCTCCTTCCCGGGAACTTTTCCGGGCACCGTAGTCTGTTTCAATGGATACGGTGACCCGGTACAGATTGCTCCCATCCATATTTTGCAGCTCAAAAAATCCGGACGGTTCTCATTTTTTGTCGTTGAAACACCCGGTTTCGCACCATAATAATACTGAGCGGGTTCCGCTCGAAATGGAGGTTTCTCTTATGAAAGACTGCAAAATGACAATGGAATCCTGCCGCGACAAGGTTACGGACGTCGTCAGAAAAATGAAAGACACCGACATCCGTTGCGATTTCGGCATGAATTTCGAACTTGTCAGCAAAAACTGCGAAGAGGGCAAAAGCAAACAGTGGAAGACCCAGAAAAACTGTTCCCTGTCGCTTTTTGATCTTGCCGTTGCCGGCACGGTGATCCTTGCCGTCATGGCAATCGGTTCCTGCATGGGCAAGAAAAAATGTAAGTCCTGCAAAAAAGACGAGGACTGATATCCAACAGGATTCCGACTCATAAAAACACCCACCGCGAGCGTCCGTCGGACGATCGGAACAATCGGGCAACTCCCCTGTTCCATCGGACGAAAACGCTTTCGATGGGTGTTTTCTTTTTCAATGGGTCATCGACTCTCCAGCTTTTCCCGGTTGCGGCTTACAAGCTCCACAATCGCAACGATCGCTCCGTACAAAACCCCCGCGACAGGCCAGACAATCCTTGACCGTCCCCAGTCCGAGGTAATAAAGCTGTACGCAAGGAATCCCGCAGTAACAAGTGACCAATAGATTGCGGAAACGGCGCTCCGGAGCACTTTTTTCCGACGTTCGGATAAATCCTCGCCAAGCAATATCCGATAGGCATTCCAACGTCCGCCCGTGCGGATGAAGCAGTAAACACCGACGGACACAAAAACAAGAAGAATATCCAACCCGAAGATGGTATACGCGTCCTCCTTCAGGATCAACGAAGCGGCAATCAGCGGAACCACCGCAAGGATACAAAGAAGCGTGCCAGCAATCTGCATCAAGGTATGGCGGTTCCGATACGCGTCCCGTTTGGCGCCGATCAATTCCCCGACGCCTTCCCGAAGGGTAAACGGGCTTTTCACCCAATCATATTTTTCTTCCATTGCGTGACCGGAGAGAAACAGCGCAACCGCCACGGAAGCAAATACAAGTAATACGGCAAGTCCGACTGCGGCTGCAAGATTTTCGGAAATTCTTCCCTTGTCCGCAAATATCGCAAGCGTAATGAGACAAATGGGGGAAAGCACGCAAAGAAGCGTGCCGAGCGCGTTCCGCGCGGCGGATTTTTCTCTGACCGCGAGAAACGCATCTGCTTCCTCCCGCATGACCACGCGGGGCGCTGTCCCTGCCGATGCAGCATCGTTCCGGAAGTCACTCTCCCGCCCTCCGGCGGTTGCAGACCGGGAATCGGAGGATGCGTTTCCATCCGATGCGGTATTGCGGGCAACACTGTCCGGATGCACGGCGCAGGAAACCCCGTCGCCGCAACCTGCAACACGTCCCGCATAGGTACTGCCGCCGTCCGGAAGCGGCTCCGAGTCCTTCAGAAGCGAATCGGTGCTGACACCGAACAACTCGGACATTCCGAGGATCTTGTCCAGATCCGGAACCGATTGCTCCGCCTCCCACTTGGAAACCGCCTGCCTGGATACATCCAGTCGCATGGCAAGCTCCTCCTGCGACCATCCGGCTTTTTTGCGAAGGGTCATGATTTTTTCGGATAGCTTCATCTTCATTACCTCACTTTACGGATCGTTTCAAAGTGACCTTTCATGCTTACAGAATATCAGATTCCGCAGTAGAACGCCACCAATCCGCCCTTGCAATTTGTCAACCGGCGGTTGCCAACCCGATTTTCCGACACAAAATCAGGAAAAACGGGGGAATTCCGGCGTGAGTCAGCTGATCATTCCCTCCTCCGGGGAAAACAGTCGGTCGACGGATTCCTTCAGTTCCGGATACCCGGCAAGCGTCGGATCGGCTGCGAGCAGCTGTTTTGCATCCTCCGAGGCGTCCTTGAGCAGTCCTGCATCGGTGCACCATTCCGCCAGCCGAAAACGGACTCCGCCGCTCTGGCGGATCCCGCCCGCCTGATCCTTGCCCGAAAGAAAGTCTCCGGGGCCGCGCAAAAGAAGATCTTCTTCGGCGATTTTGAAGCCGTCATAGGTGTTACACATGATCGAAAGACGTTTTTTCGCCGTCTCGCCATGACTGTCGGACACCAGAATACAGTAGGACTTGCGGGAACCTCTGCCGACCCGTCCGCGGAGCTGATGCAATTGCGACAGCCCAAACCGCTCGGCGTTTTCCACAATCATGAGCGTAGCCGCCGGCACATTGACCCCGACCTCGATCACCGTGGTGGAGACAAGGACCTTAATCTCCCCGCGCGCAAACCGGTTCATGACCGAATCCTTTTCCGCACTCTTCATTTTTCCGTGCACGAACCCGACCGGAATGCCGGCAAGCCGTTGTGCCAGTTCCCCCGCATAAGTGACAGCCGCCTTGAGAGGTGGCTGTTCTTTTCGTTCCACCAGCGTCTCCCACGCACCGGGGGATACTTCCCCATCCTCTGTCACATCGGGAATATCCGCAAAGGTTACTTCCTCCGGCTCGGTTTCCTGTTCCTCCACCGCCGGGCAGACCACATAGACCTGTCCGCCGGCATCGACCTGTTTTCGGATAAACCCGAGAAGCCGCTCGCGGTAGCTTTCGTTCACCAGAAAAGTATCGACCCTCTGACGTCCCGGCGGCATTTCATCAATGGTGGAAACGGCAAGGTCGCCGTACAGGGTAAGCGCGAGCGAACGCGGGATGGGCGTTGCGCTCATGACAAGCAGGTGTGCAAATCCGTTCTTTTCCGACAGCACTGCCCTCTGACCGACTCCAAACCGGTGCTGTTCGTCGGTTACGACCAATCCGGGAGCCGCAAAACGTACCCCCTCCGACAAAAGTGCCTGTGTGCCGATGACTGCGTCCAGCCGCCCTTCCCGGGATTCCCCTGCAAGGCGTTCGTAAATCTTCCTCTTGTTTGCCGGCGTGACCGCCCCGACCAGCAGTTCCACGGAATACCCCAGCGCCTCAAAATACGGCTTCAGTTCCGCATAGTGCTGGCGCGCAAGGATCTCCGTAGGAGCCATCAGCGCCGCCTGTCTGCCGCTCTGCATCGCGATGAGCATTGCGGCGGCGGCACAAACGGTCTTTCCGCACCCGACATCTCCCACGACGATCCGGCACATCGGCACATCGGTTGCCATATCGCGGGCAATCTCTCCGATCACCCGGCTCTGCGCACCGGTTGGCGCATATGGAAGCAGGGCGTAGTAACGCGACAAGTCACTCCTCCCGCACACCGGAGCGCCATGGCGTACCGTCTTATCGTGCGCGGTCGCCATGCCGAGGGAAAAGGTAAACAGCTCGTCGTAAATGAGGCGTTTTTTTGCCGCCGTGAGCGCCGCATAATCCTCCGGAAAATGAATGTTCCGAAGCGCATACTTCCGGGTGCAAAGCCCGCGACGGGTCCGGATCTCATTTGGGAGCGGGTCGTTCCGGTCCCCGATGAGAGAAAGCGCGGATTCGATGTTCTGCGTCACCTGATGTTGGGAAAGTCCCTCCGTAAGCGGATACAGCGCGACAAGAGGCGGAAGCGGCTGTCCCTCCGCATATGCCTCGCTCACCGGGGAGGACATGGCATACCGCTTTCCTTTTTTCTCCACCCGCCCGAAGAAGCGGAAGGCAGCGCCGACGGTAAAACGGTCGGCAAGGTAATCCTGATTGAAATAAGTGATCTCACAGGTCCCGCTGTCGTCAAAGGCGCGGAACTTGAGAAGCGTCATGCCGCGGCGGATCATGGCACGGCGCGGCGCGGTGGCAACCGTCAGAATGACAGCGGTTTTCCCGTTTTCCGGTGCCTCGGACAAAAGACGGATCTCCCCGCGGTTTTCGTATGCGCGCGGAAAATGCCCGACGAGATCGCCGAGCGTGCGGACTCCCAGCTTTTCATACGCCGCCGCCTTTACTTTTCCGACGCCGTGCAGCACGCCGATCGGCTCTTTGAAAAAATCCATCTGTGCCACGCTCCTTTCAAAGATCAGGAATTATACATTGGAGTGTACCCGCGAACCGAAAAACCGGTGTCCCCGCGTGCAAAATTCCATGCAAGTGCCCCTTGTAACCGGGCACCGACTGGTACACCAGTGGAGCCGAAAAAGCCGAAGTCCCCCGCGCCGGATTCCTTGCAGGTACCCTTGCAACCGGGCAACTCCATTTCGCCGGGAACCGACTTCCCGTTCCGCCCCATATAGCTCCCTTTGTGGTCGGAAGAAAAACGGAGGAACGCCGGGTTCCTCCGTTTTCGGCTTACAGCCCCGGTTTTTGGGACTTTCCCGCTGTCAGTGCGTTCCCGTGGAACCGAAGCCACCTTCCCCGCGAACGGTATCACTGAGTTCTTGCTTCTCCTCAAAGTCCGCGCAAAGGAAGGGAGCGATCACCATCTGCGCAATCCGTTCACCGGGTGCAACAGTCTGCGGTGTCGTGCTGTGGTTGTGGAGGGCGACCATGATCTCTCCGCGGTAATCACTGTCCACGACACCGACCTTGTTGGCAGGCGCCAGACCGCGCTTGGTCGCAAGTCCGCTGCGGGCATAGATCAGCCCTGCATACCCAACGGGGACCTCCATGGCAATACCGGTGTGGATGAGTTTGGTTTCCCCCGGTGCGAGGGTCACCTCTTCCTCCATGCAGGCATACAGATCCGCACCGGCGGCAAATTCAGAGCCATAGCTGGGCAGAACGGCGTTTTCGTTCAGCTTTTTTACGCCGACTTTTTGTGCAAGACGTGCCATTATGCTTTTCCTCCTGTGGTTTTGGAGCCGGGATTTTTGCGGTTACCGTCACCGGACCCGGCGGATTCTTCTTCCCCGGCGGGAGCATTTCCGTAGCCGTATCCGTAGCCGTACCCATAGCCGCCATACCCGTAATGCCCATAGGAACCGTACCCGCTGTTTTTGTTGCGGCGGGAGTAGTACCTTCCGTACTTCCCGTAATACAGGCGATCATAGTAATGATAGTAATACGATGACTTGCCGGTACCGATCAGATTGAGTACTACGCCAAGCACCCGGCAACCGCTCTTTTCGATCTGTTCCTTGACCGCCTGCGCAAAACGGTAGCTGATGCGGTTTTCGCCAATGACAAGCAGAGCGCCGTCACTGAGCGATGAGGTCACGGCGGCATCAATCACAAGCCCGAGCGGCGCGGTGTCGATCAGAACGTAATCGTAATGCTCCCGTCCGTACTGCATCAACTCCTTGAACGCTTCAGAGCTGAGCAGGTCAACCGGGTTCGGAGGATACTGCCCCGCAAAAATGATATCGAAGCCGCCATACTGCGTCTCGTACAGAACATCCTCGAGCGTTTTCTGCCCGGACAGATATTCGCTGAGACCGCTGACACCCGTTGCATCGGTATTCTTGCTGACCATCACGGATTTCCGGAGGTCGGCGTCAATCAGAAGCACCTTCTTTTCCACCTGCGCCATGTTCTTGGAAAGCTCAATGCACAAGGAGGATTTTCCTTCGTTCGCCGTACAGCTGGTGACGGTAATGACCTTGACATCCTTGCCGCTGAACAGAAGGTTGGTACGGAGCGTCTTGAACGCTTCGGTTTTGACATAGCGTTCCTTGAATAATTCGAGAAGTTCAATTTTCTTTTTCATGACGCGTTCGCACGCTCCTTCTTCTTTTTCTTGTTCTTCCTGTCGTCATTTTCGTCCGGATCCGTCACCTTTTCCGTAACCGGGATCTGACCGAGCACGCTGAGGCCGAGGTGCTTCTCCACGTCCTCTGCATTCTTGATCTTATCATCTGCAAAATACGAAATCAGGACACCGATCACACCGATCAGCGCGCCGGCCAGCAATGCGATCACCATGTTACGGAGCATATTGTCATTGGTCCGGGAGCCGGTCCCCGCCGTGTTGCCGATATTGACTCTGGTGCCGGAAATCTCCGTCAGCTTTTTCGAGGCAATCTCCTGCACCTTGTTGGCGATCTCGCGGGACTGATTACGGTCCGTGCTGGTCACGTTGATGGTGAGAATCTGCGGCTTGTCCGAGGAATACACCACGGTCACCGCCGACAGAAGCTCCGAATAGGTGTACTTCTTTTCGGTCTCCGGATTGACAATGCCCATGGACTCCAGCGAATCGCTGACCTCATTGAGGATATCGCGGTCCTTTACCATGTCCTGCAGACTCTTGGCGATGGACACAGCGGTGGACTGAGTGCCCTGGCTCGGTGACAGCTCGGTGGAGTTCACCGGCATACCGGTAATAAACAGCTTAGCGGAGGATGCATAGATCGGTTTCTGGAAATACGAGAACAGGAATGCCGCTACCACCGTAAGGATCATGACGCAGACGATGACCCACCATCGGTAGAGAATGGTGGCAATGATTCCTCTGAAGTCAATATTCAGAGTCGACTGATTTTCTTTTTCTGTTGTTTCCAGGGATGAACTCGGATTCTGATAATTCATTTGCTTTTGTTCTCCTCTTTTTCGGAAATATCATACATCTTCCGGTAGTAATTCATATAGTCCCCGCTGATGACGCGTTCTACCCAATCAATATGGGAAAGATACCAGTCAACCGTTTCGCGGATCCCGTCCTCAAAGGTGTAAAGCGGCTTCCAGTCAAGCTCAGTTGTAATCTTATGGTTGTTGATGGCATATCTCCGGTCGTGACCGGGACGGTCCTTGACATACCGGATGAGGGATTCGTCCCGTCCGGTGCGCGCAAGGATCAGGCGGACGATCTCGATATTTGCCTTTTCGTTGTTCCCGCCGACGTTGTATACCTCTCCGATACGTCCTTTGCGCAATACCGTATCAATGGCGCGGCAGTGATCGCTGACGTGCAGCCAGTCGCGGATCTGCATCCCGTCGCCGTAGATCGGGATCGCTTTGTCATGGAGGCAGTTGCGTATCACGAGCGGAATCAGCTTTTCCGGGAACTGATAGGGTCCGTAATTGTTGGAGCAACGGGTGATGTTGACCGGCATTCCGTAAGTCGTCGCATACGCCATAACCAGCATATCCGCGCTCGCCTTGGAGGCGGAATACGGGCTGTTCGGATGCAGCGGCGTGGACTCTTCAAACATTCCCGTCGCGCCGAGTGCGCCGTATACCTCGTCGGTGGAAACCTGAAGGTACCGCACGCCGGGCTTGTATGCGCGGCAGTACTTGTTGCCCGGCTCCAGACTCCAGTGCGCTTTGGCAACATCCAGCATAACCTCGGTGCCGATAATGTTGGTATTGAGAAATATCTCCGGATCGGTTATGCTGCGGTCCACATGACTCTCTGCGGCAAAGTTGACCACGGTATCAATGGAATAGGCATCGAAAACCCGGTTGATCGCCGCTCTGTCGCGGATATCCGCATGTACGAACACGTAACCGGGATCGTTTTCAAGGTCGGAAAGATTCTCAAGGTTCCCCGCGTAGGTCAGCGCATCGACGTTGATGAGGGTATCCTCCGGGTGTTCCCTTCTCTGCATATGTATGAAATTGCTTCCGATGAATCCGGCACCGCCGGTCACCAGCACGGTTCTCTTCATGGGTCCTCCTTTGCGACTGACAGAAGATACTGTCCGTATTCGGTCATTTTCAGCTCGTTTCCGAGGGCTATCAGCTGTGCCGTGGTAATGAACCTGCGCCGCCACGCGATCTCCTCGATACAGGAAATGTAAAAGCCCTGTCTCGACTGTACCGCTTCCACGAATTCCGCCGCCTGAAGCATTCCGCCGGGGGTTCCGGTATCCAGCCACGTCATACCTCTGCCGAGCAGCTCCACGTGCAATTCACCCGACGCAAGGTACGCATTGTTCACCGCGGTAATCTCCAGCTCGCCGCGCGCGGACGGCTTGACCTCTTTGGCAATCTGCACCACGCGGTTATCGTAGAAGTAAAGTCCCGGCACTGCGTAATTGGACTTGGGGAGCTTCGGTTTTTCCTCAATGGAAAGCACCCGTCTGTCCTTGTCGAATTCGACAACGCCGAACGCCGTCGCATCCTTGACGGGGTACCCGAAAATCGTCGCGCCGCTTGCGCGGGAGAGCGCACGTCTCATAATGCGGGTCAGGTCGTTGCCGAAAAACACGTTGTCGCCGAGGATGAGACAGACGTTGTCGTCTCCGATGAAGTCCTCGCCGATGAGAAACGCCTCGGCAAGCCCGCGCGGATCTTTCTGTACGCGGTACACAAGGGAAATTCCGAGCCTTGACCCGTCGCCGAGCAGTTTTTCATACAGCGGCGTGTCCTCCGGGGTGGAAATAATCAGAATTTCTTTGATTCCCGCAAGCAGCAGCACAGACAGCGGGTAATAAATCATCGGCTTGTCGTAGAGCGGCAGAAGCTGCTTGGACACGACCTTGGTCATCGGATACAGGCGCGTTCCGCGCCCGCCCGCTAAAATGATACCCTTCATCGTCCTCTCCTTTTCTGTGTTCCGGCTAAAACCGGGAAAAGATTTTTATCTGGGGTGTATCAGGCAAGAATGACATCCGCGATACGATCCACATCCTCAGTCGTAAGATCCGCGAACAAGGGAAGCGTCAGCACATTCTCCGACGCATGGCACGCGACGGGTGTATGCTCTGCCCCGTAGTACGGTTTCCCCCGGTAACAATCAAACTGACTGGTCAGCGGGTAGAAATACTTGCGTGCGAAAATATTTTCAGCCTTGAGCTTCTCCGCAATTTCGTCGCGATTATAACGGTACCCGTCGAACAGGACCGGGAAGTACGCGTAATTGGGCTTGATGTTTTCTTGGATTGCGGGAAAATAAATCCCCTTGACGCCGCCGAGCCGCTCGCGGTAACGCGCGTCGGCTTTGCCGCGCTTTGCAATCTCTTCGTCCACATGGCGCAGATTGCAAAGCCCCATCGCGGCGGAAAATTCCGTCATCTTGGCGTTCCCGCCGACGTATTCCGCGGTTTCGGGCCCCGTCAGTCCGAAGTTGCGCCACGCATTGATGACAGGCGTAAGTGCGGGATCGGCATAGGTCAGGGCACCGCCCTCGATCGTGTGGAACACCTTGGTCGCGTGGAAGCTGAACATGGACACGTCACCAAGCGTTCCGACGCCCTTTCCGTCCACCGTAACGCCGAAGGCGTGCGCCGCGTCGTACACCACGCGGAGGTGATGCCGCTTCGCGATTTCTTCAATGGCGCGGTAGTCACAGATCTGACCGTACACATGCACCGGAACGATCGCCACGGTTCTCTCGGTAATCAGTGCTTCGATTCCGGCGGGGTTCAGGGTAAAATCATCGGGCTTCACATCCGCAAACACGGGGGTCATTCCCGCCCGGATGATCGCCTGCGTGGTAGACGCAAAGGTAAACGGAGTGGTGATTGCTTCGCCGTGATCCAGCCCCAGCGCCTCAAACGCAACCTCAAGCCCCATATGCCCGTTGCAGAACATGGAGATGTTTCCGACGCCGAGGTATTCCTCAAGCTGCTTTGCAAGCTCCTGATATTTGACGCCGCTGTTGGTCAGCACCCGGCTGTCCCACAGGTCGCGGATCTCCTCCACATACTCGTCAAGAGGCGGCATGGAGGAGCGCGTCACATTGATCGGTTTCATGTAAATCTACCTTCCTTCCGTCATCCGGTGTACATCCCAGTTACAGGGATGGCGGTTTTTCACGCCTGTTAACCATATCTGCTGAAGCAGGGGCGGAGGCTTTTCCGCCGGCAAACGACGACAGAATCCCACCCGGCACACGTGCCGGGGCATCGCGCCTCAGTCACAAAGACTGATTTCCCGCCGCAGAATATCGTTTCCTTCCCTGTCGATCACGCGAAGCCGCTTCACCGCCTCATGGCAACGGCGGCGCACCTCCTCGTCGCTCTCTCCGAGAAACGTAAGTGCCGCAACGCGGTCGCCGCTGGAATTCACACCGGTAAACCGGTCGCCCCTGGCTTTGAAGAGAAACGCCTCATCGACGGTTCCGTCAGCCAGCAGTGCTTCCAGCCCTTCCACATGGTCAAGTTCGCCGTTCTCGCAATAGAGAAATTCATTGCGCAGGTGAACATCCTGATATTCGGGCTTTGCGTCAAAGCGTCCGTTCAGCGTCAGCTCGACCACCTCGTCCACCACGTCCACATGGGACATATTCCATACGAGCCGGTATTTGATCGCACCGCCTGTGCGTGCGCTGAATTCAATCACGGAAACGTCCTCGTCTCCGTCGTAAATAAACTGAATGAGCAGGGGGCTGTTGTACAGTCCGAATGCGTCCGCAATCTGTTGCGCCACGTTGCGGATCTTTTCCGCCACACCGTTCTTAATGCGGGGCGGGCAGACCGAACGGCAGATGACAAATTTCTTGTCGCTCTTGACCTTCTGACTTTCCGAAAGGCTGAGCGTTGTCACCACACCGTCCCGGACGGCAAAGTCACAGGAAAGTTCCACACCGGTCATGTATTCTTCCACAATCGCGTCGTGCGTCCGGCTGAGCGTCACCGCGTTTTTCATGGCGGCGGCAAGTTGATCTCGATCGTACACCCTGATCACACCCTTGGAACTGTTGCAGTCCACGGGCTTGACTACGAGCGGATAGCGGAAATCGCGGAACTGCTCCGGATCCGTGTCGGTTGTAATCAGAAATTTCGCCGTCGGGATGCCCGCCTCACGGAAAACCTGCTTCATGTACCTCTTGTTGGTCACGTTTCTCGCGGTCTTCGCGTCAATATAACAGGGCAAGCCGAGCGTCTCGCTCACGTCGGCAACGGTAAGGAGCGCCTGGTCGGTACAGCAGGTGATGACAAGATCCACCGCCTTCTCCTTTGCCAGCGCAAGGATTGCCGGCTCGTCAAGCGTGCTGATCTGATGAAATTCGTCCGCATATTTTTTTGCCGGGGGATCCGGGAAATAATCGGCAAGGAGCACGAAGTAACCGCGCCTCTGCAAATTGCGGATCAGTTCGATCTGCGGGATACCTCCCGCGAGAACCAAGGCTTTTTTCATGTCGTCAGCCGACCTTTCTGTCAGAGATAAAACCGGAGGCGGGAATGTGCTCATACCGGGATTCTTTGCACTCGTCACACGGAGTTCCGGATCAGGCTTTTTTCAAGAGGCGTTTTCCGCGCCGGACATCACTTGTCTTCCGGATCTTCGCCTCTCTTTGAGGCGGTCTCTGTCCCCTTCTCCGTGGTCTCTGCGGTGTCCACAGTCGCCTCGGTTTCCGCGGTTTCCGCGGTTTTCGCGGTCGCCGTAGCACCCACCGGTACGGACTTTCTTCCGTGCAGGAAGGATTTCACCGTGCGAAGGAGGTAGAAGAAGCTCTCCGAACGGAACAAAAGAGACAATCCGATGTACACGGCGGCGCCGGCAACGACTTCCACAAGCAATTCCACCCAGTGATTCGGGAACGGTACCAGATAATGCAGTGAAAGCACCGCGGCACCCATCAGGGCGGACATTCCGATACCGGGAAGCATATCGCGCACCTGCGCGCCGAAGCCATACCCCAGAAGCTTCCGGTTGGGGAACGCATTGACCACGCAGGAGGTGAGCGTTGTGATTACGCCGGTAAACGCAATGAGAAACACATAAGTGATCCGGATCCCGGTAAAACCGACCGGCAGGATAAAGCAGAAATCCTTGGGAACAAGGAAGGTGACACCGAGCAGGAGCACAAGTCCGATGCTCTTTTTGATGATCTCCAGCAACAGATACAGATCGGATCTGCCGACCGCCTTGAGCGCTTCCAGATTCGCCGTATGAATGGGCCAGAATGCGTAGGTAAAGCAACAGATGCACCAATACGGGATCGCGGGAAGCCACTTGTCGGTCAAGAGGAGGCTGACCAGCGGGAACGACACCACGGCAAGCCCCATCATGAGGGGGCACATCACATAAGTGCTCACCCGGATGGCACGGCGGGTCATCTGCCGGACCTTTTCCCTGTCGTCCTGGTATTTCGAGATGACGGGAAACAGCACCGAGCTGACCGCCACGTTGATGTTGGTCGCCAGATACTGCGGATACTTTTTGCCGTTGGTATAATAGCCGAGGTCGGCGGATTCGTGCATTTTACCGTCCGCGCCCTCTTTCATGGTCATCTTGCCGATGATGAGGTTGCGAAGCTCGTTATAACCGGTATCAATGAGGCTGGCGGCGAGCAATTTCCATCCGAAGGACAGAAGTCCGCGAAGGCGTTTCCAGGAAAACTCGCGGGTCGGCCGCCATTTGAGAGTGAACCAAAGCACGATCGTGTCCACGGTCGTGTTGGTCAGGTACTGTGCGACCAGCGCCCAGACGCCAAGCTCCGGCTGACCGCGGAATTCCACAAAGTAATAAGCAAGCACGATGCCGACGCCCGCAGACAGCACGGTCCCGAACAGCGTTGCTACGAAAAACTTGCGGAAGATCATCTGCCGTGCCACATATGCCTGCTGAACCGAATTGATCGCGGCAACGGGAATCCGGACGGCAAACACCCGGATAACGGTCGCCAGATGATACTTTTCCATCCCGTAAAAACTCTCAATCGCGGGAGCGACCGCAAACAGGATGAGGTACAGCACGGCGGACAGGGCAAGATTGAAGTAAAATACCGAGGAAAAATCCACGCTGTCCGCGTTCTTTTTCTGAATGAGGGAGTTACCGAAGCCGCTCGTCACAAAGACATTGGCAAAGGTAATGAATACCAGCACGATGGCGATCGCGCTGTAAGCCTCCGGCATGAGAAGCCGCGCAAGAACGGTTTCGACGATGAGGGTCACCAGCTGTGCCGTGATCCGCTCGCCGAAGCGCCAGAACATTCCGGAAAACACGCTCTTCTTCAGATCGTTTCCCGAATCCTTTTCGGGTTGCCCCCGTAAAGCAGGCACCGGAGCGTTTTCCCGGGAATTTCCGGGGCGCTTTTCCTTATCGTTTCCCATCTCCGGTCAGCCCCGTTTCCATGCAGACTGTTCCTGCGCCCTCAAGAGTTTCCGTGCCTTTCTCATGCGGAGCCAACGGTAAAGCCCCGGCAACCAGATGCCGATCCGCATGGCACGGGAAAGACGGGAACGATCTACTTTGCCACGAAGCTCCCTGATTGTCTTCCGGTCGCCCGTAAGAAGCGCCACCTGAATGTGGAACAGGTCGATCCGTTTACGGCAGGAATCCGTGTAGGCTCCGTCGTACTCCGCCACCTCTTCCAGCAAACGGCACATTTCAAGACAATGTTTTGCGATGCGCTCAACGGAAGAGTGCGTTTTTTGCGACCAGGAACCATTCGACTGCTGACGGTATGCCGACATAAAGCGGTCCATGTAATGAATTTTCCCGCGCATTCCCATATAGATCTGGAGCGGGTAGTCCCCGACCGGGCAGTGGTAATAGAACGGCGGATACTCGTCCATCAAATCTCTTCGGGCTAGCATGGAATTGGTCTGGAACATCCCACCACCCGACAGAATGACCTCGTTTGCACCAAAATCGCAGTCATGGTCAAACGGGCGGAACACCTGACCTGTCGGATTCCCCGCCTCGTCAATGATGCGCGTTGCGTGAACACACAGGCTGCACTCAGGATGCGCCTCCATGTAATCCACCTGTCTTTGGAGCTTTTCGGGGTCGGTCCAATAGTCGTCCCCCTCGCAGAAGGCGATATATTTTCCGCGTGCGCGGCGGCGAAGCTCGACACCGACCTTCACGCCCTTGGAATACTGATTTTCGGTCTGATACACGGGGCGCATCAGATCCGGATATTTTTCTTCATATTCGCGGATAATCTTAGCGGTCTGATCCGTGGAAGCGTCATCATGGATCAGGATTTCAAATGTGAAATCCGTTTTTTGAGAAACAAATCCCTCCAGCGTCCGGCGGACGTATTTCTCCTGGTTATAGGCAAGACTCGTAATGCTGACGAGGATCTCTCCCCCTGGTTTCTTTTCGCACATATCCGTCTCCTCCGTCAACGAAGCTGCAGAATGCCGTTACGGATGCGTATCCGCGTGGTAAACAGCGCAATAAAAATCAGGATCATCGAGCTCTCCGGCTTGAAGAGCGCATAGTTCTGTACGGAAAATACAAGGATGTGACCGAAATAAATGAGAAAGCCGAACGAACGGATGGTATGCTTCCGGTAATAATTCCGTTCCACAAGCGCGGCAAGCAATGCGAACAACAGCACCCCGATCATCAGTCCCGGATAACCGAAATCCACAAGGAAGGGATACATCATGGTCGGCATGGCGTTGATGGTGACATTCTCACCGATCTGATAGTACACAGCATCCAAGCTGGTGATGACGTGATCCGCCGCCGCGTAGTCGATACCGAAGAAAATGCGCGCCACCATCCAGAAAAAACAGACGATGAAGTTGAGCATTGCCCCGCCCCACATCATTACCTCGCCGACGGGATGCACCTCAAGCAGTTTGGGGAGATAGCAGAACGGACCGACAAAATACACATACAGATTCTGAAGAATACCGAATCCGGCAAGACTGCGAAGCGTTGTCAGCCAGAACAGAATGGCGACAAGAATCACGCCGAGCATAACGAGCTTTCGGTATTTTCTGAGAGCAGCCACAATGTTTCCGCTCTCCCGGAGCAAGACCGCCAGCGCCATGAACACCACAAACTTGATGATGATTCCGCGCCCGCCGAACAGAAGCGTATACTGAAGGATTCCCACTGCCGACACGCCGAGCAAAAGTCCGAAATAACGGAGACGAAGGACACAGGAGATCACCGTGACGACAATGGTCGCAATGAAAATCGGCTGCACCACCCACTGGAACAAAAGAAGCTGCTTGGTCGATGCCCACTCACTTGCCGCATAGGCGGTTTCCCGAAGCGCACTGAAACCGCGTTCTGCGAGCACCCGGATGGCTTCCGGCAAAAAATACAGACAATACAGCCATGCAAGAATATTCAGAACAAGCAACAGCTTGTATTGAATATCGTTTGAAAAAGAACTCCGGTCATTTTCTTTATGTTGCGTCCCGGTCAGTTTGCGGAATGCGATGTATACCGCATTGAAAAAAACACCGGAGAAAAGCGCCATCAGATAAACGCGCCAGCCGGGCGGATACAGCCCGAGAATACCGGTGGAGGAAAGCCCGGCACAGCCGAACCACATCACGGTAAACAAATCACTGATACACAGCTTTCCGAACAGTCTTCTGTTCAGAAGAAGAATGACTATCATCAGTGCAAAGAACAACAGAGCAATCATGTTTTCTCCTGTCAAAGACGTTTTCGTGTCAGCCGATAGAATGTCATAGTATATGAGTTATTATACAACTTTTTGCTATGTTTGTCCATGACCGGGCGGACTAATTAACACTTTGTTCACATCCGGAAAATGATGTTTCTGAAACAATTAAAATTTGGCTTTGCCGGAATTCGGGCATCCGAGTTTCAGAAGCGACCGCTTTCCGGAGCATACGACAAAAAGCCTCCCCGTATCCGTGGATACGGGGAGGCTCCGGGGGTATGGTGAAGTCGCGCACCGGGCGCCTTAACGCGTGCCGGGACCGGTCACCGTCAGAATTTATTCGACGGCAACCCAGTGTTCCGCGTCATCCGCGGGAGGCACCTGTGCGTTCTTCCCATGTGCCAGGATACAACGAAAGATCCTGCCGCAGGAAAGCGTCAAAGCTCCCTCGTCGAACGCATACTCCGCAGAAACATCCTGCCACGCACTGAGGCTTTCGTAGGTAGCCAGACGTGCCCTCAGCTGCCTGATCTGTTCCGCAAGCGGCGGCTCGCTCGCGTGAAGAGTGGCAATTCCGGACAGCTCTTCGGCTTCGTCACCGGTAATTCTGCCGCGTGCGACTGCAAAATCAATGCGTTCCTTCGCGTCATCAATGCTGTACGCCGCATTTTCCAGATAATTTTTCAGAACCTGATAGTATTCCATATTTCTTTTCCTTTATCCTTTCCTTGTTTTGCCCGCATCCGTCAGGCAGCGGTCGCCGCACTCTCAAGCGCAGCCACTCTTTCCGTCAGCCGGGAGATCACGATCTGCGGATCCTTCTGATAAGTCATCTCGATCGGGACGGTTGACTGCAAAGTCATGCTTTCCTCCGTCGGCGTGACGGCAAACAGTTCATCTCCTGTAAGGAATTGTCCATCATCCTCCTGGTTGGCACAAACCACGGTTACGGGGGTTCCGGCACTGTTCTGTGCCACCAACCAGGTTTTGAATTCCTCCACAGTTGTATAGTCCTCCAACGGGAAGGCAACATACAGAGTGGTCCCCTCGATGCCAATGTTGTTTTCCATTCCGCTTCCGGTCTTTGCGTGATACAGATCATATACGAAGTGTGTACTATACCCTCCGCATCCGCTCCGGATCGCCGTCGGAACTGCGTTGGTGAGAACAAAACATCCATCACCGTTTCCGGTCCATCCGGTCTCTGCTCCCGTGAGTGTGACCGTGGTTGTGCGACGGATCAGAGCCACAAATCCGTATTCCGGCATGGACACAAGCTCATCCTTGGCACCGGGAACTCCGTACATGGACTGAAGCGTCAGGTTTACCGTCCGCTTGTTGTAAGCCACCGGAGAGACATCCGCAGAACGGGAAATCACCGGTGGGTCTGCATTCAAATTCGCCAATGTATTGACAAACACCAGTTTGACATAGCTTGCAGTTTCCGGCATGGAGAACTGCGCACTGCCGGCAACCGCGGAAATCCATGTTCCGTCGGATGCATACAGATGAATCCTCGCCGGAGTATGCACGCCGAAATAATACGTGCCGGGCTTCAGCGGGATCATTCCGGTCCGCGTCCTGGACGAATCCGGTGCCACCTGCCCGTTTAATGCGTTGATCGTCCCCTCCTCCAATTTAGCCGGATCCAGAAGATTCCGTCCGTACATCGTGACCGTCGCCTTGGTCAGGGGCTTGAGTTTTGCCGGCTGCGTGAGCGAAGGCGTTCTGGATACGCTTGTCTCTCCGAATATGGAAACCCCGGCTTCCCCGTTTTCCCTTGCAAGCGCATCGGAAATATAGATCTCCGTTCCCGAAGCCTTCCCGATCAGGTTGCCTGCGTAATGGGTATTGCAAAAGCGGTTTGTCCGCTCGGAGGACCACAGAGTATACTTGCCGGCATCGTCGTCGTTGATCCGGTGAGCAACGCCGTAAACGCCGGTATCCGTTCCGGCGACAAACCAGTTTCCGTTGTCCCCGATATACGGCGAGGAACCGTTGAACTCCCCTGCCTGAGCACGCGCTTTGAACTGCTCCATTTCCGAGAGTGCCGACTGCGCCAGACTGCACGCCTGTGTGATCTCGGATTCGGTCGGGGGCACCGCGTCGGTCGCTTCTGCCGGCAGAGCTTCCAAGATATCCATCTCTCCGGTCGCGGTAATCAATACCTTGTTACCCTGGTAGCCGACCACCGCAAACCGGCAGACCCCTCGTTTGGCATATGCCTCTGCCGGAATCAGAAACGCCCCGCTGTACAGAACCTGCACCGGCGTTCCGCCGCCCGCCGGATAAAACACGACCTTTTTGGACAGGGATTTCCATTCTTCGGAGAAGGTCAGCTCCATTTCCTCAAAACCGTAGCTTCCGACGGTCCCGGCAATAAACCGTCTCGGCTCCAGCGTGTAATAGTTGATGTTCAGTTTCATAGAACCTCCGTCGACGCCGTTCGGTGTTTCCCCACGGTTTATCGTACCACGCTGTCAGGCACGCGGACTGACAGATTTCCGTCATATCGGTAAAAACGGACAAACCCGCTGTGCACAAAAAAACGGGAGAATCCTCAAACGAAGCGTTCTCCCGCCACACATCGGCATCCGGCAGCTTTGTGCCGGCTTTTTGTCATAATCAACTTTCAAAGTACCGGGTACCCCGTTCGGGATCGCAACCGGTCTGCCGGGGTTCCTTCCGATAGTTCCGGGGGCTGTGAAAGACGTCGGTCCTTCACAGCCCCCGGAATATTCTGATGCTTACGGAATCCGCAAGCCTTTCGGATAATGGTTCTTTGCCCGCCCGTGAACGACCTTGATGCCGCCAAGCGTACAGCCGGCAACCCGGACCACCGCCCAGCCGTCCTCCAGACCGTCCGCGTCGATCTCCTCGCCGTGCAGATACCGCGCGACACGCGCGTCCTCCGGCGCAAGCTCCAAAATCCGCCGGAAGCCGCCCCCATACGCCATGAACAGATGGTGCTCCGGCTCTACGCGTCCCTTGACCAGGCGACCGACCGCAACGCCCGCCGAAATGACACCGAACGGCGGAACTGCCATGCCGTCAGGCAGTGCAACCACCGTTCCGCGGCAATCTGCAAACCGGACATCCGGGATTCTGCTCATGCACGAGCCGAGGAACTCTGAAAGCGTGCGGTTCTGCTCCCGCGTCAGCGGGATCAGGTTTTCCCGGAAGCGGGGAGGTGCCGGAGCGCGGTCGCCGTCCCTTTGCAGAAGCGCAATATACTGTCCCTCTCCGGGGCACCGATGGGGATAATACCTCCGGGTCAGTGCAAGCTCCGCCGGGCAATCGGGAAGCAAAATCCCGTCGGCAGTACAGTCCTGAAGCGGCCGCTCCACCGGGACGATTCTGAAATCGGGGTATTCATGCAGGAACCATGAAATATTCTCCTCGTTTTCCTCCGTGGAAAAGGTGCAGGTGGAGTACAAAAGGTATCCGCCCTGTCGGACACAGCCGGCGATGTTGGAAAGGATCTCCCGCTGACGTCCGACGCAAAGCGCAACATTTTCCGACGACCATTCCGCAATTGCCTCCGCATTTTTCCGGAACATTCCCTCTCCGGAGCAAGGTACGTCCGCGATCACAAGATCAAAACATCCGGGATACCAATCCCCGAGCACCGCCGTATCCACATTGGTCACAAGGGTGTTCCGGCAGCCAAGCCGCTCCAGATTTCCTGCAAGCACTCTTGCCCGCGCGGGGACAAATTCATTGGAGACCACCAGTCCCCCGTCGCCGGTGTACGCCGAAGCCTGCGAACTTTTCCCGCCCGGGGCGGCGCAGGCATCGAGGATCCTCCAGCCCTGCCGCACGGAAAGCGCGTGAAGCGTACTCATCGCCCCGGGGTCCTGCAGGTACATCATCCCGGCATGGTGGTACGGCGTGTTTCCCAATTTGTCCGCGTCCACCAAAAAACCGTCCGCGGCGTAAGGAATTTCCCGGCAAGCGTGCGGAAAGAGGGAGAGAAATTTTTCTTTTGAAATTTTCGCGGTGTTAACACGCAATCCGTGCACCGCATCCGGCTTCTCCAACTCACGAAAGAGGTCGTCCGCCTCTGCGCCGAGGAGTCGTTTCATCCGTGTACAAAATGCTTGAGGAAGCATACCGCTTCTCCTTTCCGACCGCTGTCTCCGATCCCCGGACATCGGCAGTCATCTGTTTGTTCATTATACCGACCGGCGGTGTATTTGTCAAGTAGCGGCGAACAAGCGGGAAAATTACAATTGTTTACAAATAAACGTAGACAAATCCCCGGAAATGTGGTAAACTGTATTTATAGTATCCTGCAGGAAAGGACAAGGGACTGCGCATGGAATCGAACGACAAGCACACTTTCCCGGATCGGCACGATCCGGACGGGCACGCTCCTTCGGGAGAGTATCGCCATTCAAGTGAACTCCGCCATTCGGGAGAGCGCCGCCATTCCGGCGAGAGCCGCCATTCAGGCGAGAGCCACCATTTTGACAGTTACCCGCATTCGGACGACTATTACAGCGACGGATCTCACCGTTTCATCCGTCGGCGGCACAAACGGTATTCCCATTCCGATCCCCGTTCACCCATCAACAAATTGCTTTCCAACAAGTGGTTTTGCGCACTGCTCGCCATTCTGTCTACTGCCATTCTGGTGTTCTTGTTTATTCTGTTCCTGCGTCTCGGGGGAGTTGTATAAACGTTCCCCGCGCCGTCATCCGGAAACGAAAGCTCCTGTCACCGGACGAACCAACCCGCAAAACAATCCGTCATCCCATACGGAAACCCGATATCAAAAATGACCGGCATCTGCCGGTCATTTTGTTATAAAGAGGGGATTTTCATAAAGCAGCCGCCGGACGCCCCAAGTTGTCAGCTGCCCACCCGCTCGTTTTTCATCAGGCGGAGGGGATTTTCATAAAACAGCCGCCGGGCAAGCCCTTCCCCGTATTCTTCGGCAACCCGAGCCGCACAACCGGATAATCCCGGGGCGCGGAATTCTGCGTGATGTGCGTCCGAGGCAATTGCATAGACCACACCGCGAGAAAGCATTTTTTCCGCACGTTTTTTTGCCGCTCTTCCCCACTCCCCATCAAACGACGAGGCGTTGACCTGGACAAGGCATCCCTGTCGGCAAAGCTCTTCCACGGGATGCAGATTCAAGCCGAAGCAGGGGTAACGCTCCAGATGCGCCAGCACGGGACGATACCCGTGCGTGAGCAATTGCGTGACAGCGCTTCTGATCTCCCGCAATTCCACGCCGGAGTTAAAATCCATCAGAACATACCGACTCCCATTCAGTGTCCGGCAGGTTCCCTGCATCAGATGTGAAAGCGCGTCGGCGTGATAAAACAGCTCGTTGCCGAGGAACAGCGACAGATCCGGATACTTTTCCTTTGCGTAAGCCTTAGCTTTTTCAAACGAAGAGAGGCTTTCGTCGCAATTATCTCCGTAAAAATCGAGCTGAAAATGCGGGGTGAAGCAGATCATGCGGATTCCGTCCTCATAGGACAGGTCCAGCATCCGGTACATCTCCGCTTCATTTTCCGCGCCGTCATCCACAGAGGCGAGCATATGACAGTGCATATCAAACAAAGGAAAGCCCAAAGAAGCCGGTTTCAACCCCTGCTGCTTTTCCTGTTTTCCCTGTTTTGCCCGTTTCCCTGAGAACAACATAGATGTACTCCTTCCGTTTCTCCGAGATTTCTGTCACATGGTAATCAAAACGCTATGGCAGGGACGCCGGTCATATGGTTATTTGTTCGTACACACACCGTCTGAGGTAAACTCATACGTCACACCGTCAATGGTGCAGCTGGTGACACACATATATCCGGAGCCGTTCGGGGACCCGATCGGATAGAAGTAATACCACTTGCCGTCGATCTTCTGCCAGCCCGTCTGTATCACGCCGTTGACGCAGTATCTCGTCGTTGCATTCATCTTGTAAACATACTGCGCGATATTGGAGTTCTTTTGGTTCGCGTAGTCGCAGTTGATGAAGCCGGTATAGAGGATCTGACCGTTCTCTGCGTAATCGTATCCGATTCCGCCGATCGTGCCGCTTGTTTTTAACGCATAAGGAGTCTGAGAGGTCGAGGCATAGAAGTAATAGAGCTTGTTGCCGATGTAGAGCCACTGCTGTGCCGCGCGCCCGAACACGCCGTTGCTGCCGCGGAAGTAGTAGGTGTTTCCTTCGATTGTAAACCAGCCGTACTGCATCACACCGTCGATATAATAATACATTTCACCGAGGTGATGCTGGATTCCGTTCAGCGGCTTCACCGTGTGATCCTCGTTGAAATCGCGCTGATATCCGCCGAGCGTATAGGTAGCATCCGTCACCATGAACCCGGTAGAGTACAGGAAGTAATACAGGTTGTTCGGCTTTGTGGAATACTGCTCGGAGATGCCGTCAGAGCTGACAACCGGACCGGAACCGTCGGTATGCCGCCAGCCGGTCACCTGATACCCGTTTTCATAGCAGATCGTGCCGCCGGGGACTTCACGGAAGCCGTTCGCCAGCACCAGTCCCTTGGTATCATCCCAGAAATACTGTTTCCCGCCGATCTTTTTGTCAAAATTGAAGCAAATGCCGGAAACGATCGAAGCATAATAGGTCCTTCCCTCTACCTGGAACCAACCGGTCCTGATTTCGCCGTTTTCGTAGTAATACAGGTTGCCGTCCGTCGTCACAAAACCGGAAGCAGGCGGTTCCTCTCCGCCGCTCCGCAGAGTCAGAGCAAATCCGTCGGCACAGGAAAGGAAAACTTCGGTGCCGAGCTGCGTGCTTTCCGGCAGAGACGCGGTGCCGAGCATGGAGCAGTAAGAAAACGCATAGTTGCCGACCGATTGCACCTTGTCCGGCAGAACGATATCGGTAAGAGAGGAGCAGAAAGCAAACGCATACGGCATAATCGTCTGAAGCCCGTTGCCAAAATCAACGGTCGTCATTTCCAAGCAACCGAAAAACGCGTTCTCGCCAATCGAAAGAACAGAATCGGGAATCCGGACGGACACAAGCGATTCACAGCCGTCAAACGCGTGCGCGCCAATGGAGGTTACGGAGGGAGCAATGACCACGGAGGTCAGGTTATAACATTCGGCAAAAGCATATGCGCCGACAGAGGTCACACCGTTCTCAATGACAACAGAGGTGATCGCTTCCGCACCTTCAGGACCGGCTGCGGCATCCGGCATTTCTCCGCTTCCGCTGACCGTCATCACTCCGTCGGATACAACGACAGAAACCTCTGCCGATACGCTGACCGTCAGAAGAAAAGCACACGCTATCAGGATTACCAAAGGCAATCCGAACGAGAAAAGCTTGGAATGCTTCATTTTCAGTCCTCCAATCGTCATAATAATCCATTTTGCTATCTACAGTTTAACACATTTTTGCAAAATAGTCAACCCCGGGTCGGGGATTCTGCACAATTCTACGCAGAATCAGACGGACGCGAAGATTTTTTTGCCATCCGGTGCCGGATCCCGGAGAAGATGAATCCGAACAGCACCGCCAAAACGCTGCCGAAGAGCGCCCCGGCAGAGTCCACCAGAACGTCCGACAAATCCGCGACACGACCGTCCACAAAGAGCTGATGGATCTCGTCGCTCACGGCGTACAGCACACAAAAGGCAAACGAAAGCAGATACCGTTTCGTATGTCCGGAAAACACCGGGCAAAAATCCGTTTCATAGGTCAGAAGCAACAAAATACACAAGAATCCGAGCAATGCATACTCCGCAAAATGCGCGGCACTGCGGACCCACGCGTGCATCCCGGCAAGCACCTCCGCCTGCTCCTCAGGGGACAGATCCGGAAAATCCCTCAGCGTGATTCTGGCAATCACCTCCGTGACAGCCATGCTTTCCCCGCCCGATTCCTCGGCGGTCGCCGCGGAATTGAGAAAAATAAACACGCAGACAAGCACCACCGCCGCAAGGAGTATTCCGCGAGCCACCAGAACCGGCAGAGTCCCCCGGGTCAGTCTTTCTGTCAGCGCGGTCAAGCGATTCTTCTGCACGTCGTCGCCTCCCTTCTTCCTCAATATCGTCCGATCGTTGCGACACAGCCGCCGCAATGTAATATCATTGTAGCATATTTCCGTAAATCTGTCCATTCCCGGATCAAAAATGCCGCAGATACACAGAAAAAGGGTGTACCTGCGGCAATTGTATTCCTGTTCAGTCGTTCCGAGAACCCGACTGTGTGACCACTTCAATGATGTTCTTGAACGGACGGACGATCCGCTCCTCGGGAAGATGAATATTCGGCACCGTCACGGCAACCATGCGGTCGTTGGTCTGCGTCGGCACCAGCACAATGTCGCCGACCCGGAACTGATGCCCGGCAGGACCATAGAAATACACGCGGTCGCGTTCGGGGAACACGATACCGACGGCTTCCACACCGCCCGCAACATCCTCGAAGGTTTCCGTCGGATGCGCGGTAATCTCCGCCATCTTACGCTCCGCTTCCTCCCGGACAACGGCAATTTCTTTTTCCAGCGTTTCGCGCGCGTTGTCGATAAACAGCTTTTCATAGAAATCATCCGGAGAAAACACGTCCGCCTCCCCGAGCTGCTCGACCACCTTGCGCGTCGTGGCATTCTTCTGCACGCTCTGGGAGCCGCGGCGGCAGCTGTCCTTGGTCTTGTAGCCCTGTGAACCGATCAGGATGTTCCCGTCCTCATCCTTGAGGCGGAAAATGAACTCCTGCCCTTCACCGCGGTACATCTCATAATGCTTTCCCTTCAGACGTTCGGTATCAAGGCGGGTCGCGTCGTCCAGCGGTGCACCGTCGGAGGTCTTGCGGAACACGTCGATCGCGCTCCGGCATTCTTCCGGCGTGGGGTATCTGCGGGAAACGCAGATCTCCTCGTGATTTGCCGCGTGCAGATTGAAAATGTACGCCCCGTCCGAGGTTTTACGGATGACATAGTACCCCGTCGGCGGCTCCGGCTTTGCGGGCGCCGGCTTTGCTTCCGGGACGGGCTGTTTTGCCAGTCTGTCGCGGAGGAAAATTTCAAAGAGCAGATAAACCGCCATGGAAACGCACAAAGCAAGGAAGGTCCAGGTATGCAGATTCCGTTCCCAGACAGCGAGATCGAACACAGCGGCAACCGCACAGCCGACGACTCCGATGCCTGCAACGATCCTGCCGAGCGGCATCCGGTGGGTAAAGGCATAAATGAGACAGATCGCGCCGGCGATCAACACGAGCGGCGTTACCTGCGGGTCATTGCCGAGCAAAAGCCCGATGAGTCCGAAAACCAGGCAGGCGCCTCCAAGGATCAATGCAATCAGGCTGAAGCTGAATTTACGCTCTTTCATGATAAATTCCTCCATCCGAAATACCGATTCATTTTATTGTAACACACAATTCATGTACTGTCAAGAAATCTTCCGGATTTTCGGCAGATTCCGGAAAATCGGACCGGTTTCCGCAGAAGTGTCACATCACGTAGCGGTCTTCCGGAGAATTTCGAGAAGTGCCTGCATATCCGCAGGAAGCGGGCAGGTAAAATGCACCTCTTCTCCCGTGCGCGGATGCCGGAACCGAAGCTCCCCCGCGTGCAGGCACTGCCCGTGAATGAGGGCTTTGTGGCGGGCGCCGAACGCAGTCCGGTCACCCCCGTAGAGCGGGTCACCGAGGAGCGGGTGACCGACGGACGACAGGTGTACCCGGATCTGGTGTGTCCGCCCCGTCTCCAGCTCACACCGGATAAAAGAAAAACCATCGAACCGTTCCGTCACCGTCACGTGGGTCACCGCGTCGCGCACGCGGACACCGTCGCGCACCCCCGCGCGGTATACCGCCATTTTCTTGCGGTCGGTCGGATTTCTGCCGATCGGCAGATCGACCGTGAAGCTGTCCTCTTTGAAGTTCCCCACCGCGATGGCGTAGTACACGCGGCTGACCGTGTGGGTCTTCAGCTGCCCCGACAGCGCGATGTGCGCCGCATCGTTCTTGGCGCAGACGAGCAGCCCCGAGGTATCCTTATCGATGCGGTGCACGATTCCCGGGCGGATCACTCCGCCGACGCCGGAAAGCGATGCGCCGCAATGATACAGAAGCGCGTTGACCAGCGTTCCCGACGGATTCCCCGCCGCGGGATGCACCACCATGCCGGACGGCTTGTTGATGACGATGACGTCCTCGTCCTCGTACACAATGTCAAGCGGAATATTCTCGGGAACCGCCTCGGACGGTGCGGGATCAGGGCGGAACACCTCCACCGTATCCCCTTCCCGGACAGCGTAACGTTTGGCGACCGGCACGCCGCCGACAAGCACACAGCCGTCCTCGATCCACCTTGCGGCGGCGGAACGCGAAACGCCGAGCGACGAGGCAAGAAAGGTGTCGATGCGCCCCCCCGCCGCCGCGCCGTCAACCGTTACAAGATCGGTGGCTTCTTCCGCGTCGGTATCGGAAAGCGGCAGCTCCGGCATTCCGGGATACTCGTTATCCTTCATGTGTGGTCCGGCTTGCCCGCGCCGGTGGCATTGTCCGCGGAATCCGAAGCGTTTGCGTCAGCATTTCCGGGAACGTCCGCAGCGTTCGTGTCGTGCGCGTTATCCGCGCAGGTTGCATTGTCCGCATTGGTGGCATTGTCCGCGGAATCCGTGCCGCCGTTTCCGGTTTTATCCTCATCCGGAGAACCCGCACCGCTCTGTTCCGCGGAATCCGTGGATTCCCCGCGCCCATCGGACGCGGCGGAAGCAGGGGCGGCAGAGACTTCCCCGGCGGCTTGCTTCACCTTTTCTTTTTTATATTCCCGCACCGTATCCACGATCAGGAAGATCATCAGAAGCGCGGTGCCGATCGTCACGAAAATATCCGCGACATTGTAAATATATTTCCAAACCTTCGGAAATGCGCAGAAATCAATGAAGTCAACGACCCTGCCGTCCGCGTGGAAAATGCGGTCGATCATGTTTCCGAGTCCGCCGCCGAGGATCATGCCGAGCGATACACAAAGCAGGCGATTCCGGGGGCGGGCTTTCCAGAAATAGACGACGATCGCCGCGACCACAAGGAGCGACAGTACCACGAACACCCAGCGGTTTTCGTTGAACAGTCCCATCATGCCGTTTCCGTTGCGGACGTAGGTAAAGCGGTAGACACCGGGGATCACGTCAATGGAGGTTCCCTCCGGGGAGAGAAACTTCACAACAAGAAATTTGGTCACCTGGTCGGACACGACCGCGAACACTGCGATCAGGGCAACAATCAGATATAACATAAATTCTCCTTTATTCCGGGGAAATCAAGCGGAAAGGGGGAGCCGAGGCTCCCCCGAAAGGCGTTCAGCCTTCAATGATTCTCTTGCAGCGCGCGCAGATATGACCTTCTCCGTCGGATACCGTGTCGGTTGTAAAGGTCCAGCAGCGGTCGCAACGGATGCCGTCGGCATTCTCCACCAGTACGGCAATGCCGGAAACCGTTTCGCGGAACGCGTCGGCGGGAGCTTCTCCCTTGACCACCTTCGCGCCGGAAACGATGAACACGGTGGAAAGCTCCTCTTCGAGGTCTTCAAGTGCGTGATACTTGTCGTCGTCGGTCGTATACACCGTCACCTTTGCGTCAAGCGACTTGCCGATCTTCTTGTCGTTGCGGGCAAGCTCCAGCGCCTTCATGACGTCGTCGCGGAGCGAGAACAGATGATCCCACTTGGCGGTGACATCGGCGAACGTGAGCGCCTCGTCAAACGCGGGCATATCGTTGAGGAATACGCTCTCGCGGCGATCGCACGCTTTGTGCGGCATTGCCTGCCAGATCTCCTCGGCGGTGAACGCAATCAGGGGAGCAAGCAGACGGACCATGCCGTCCAGCACCGTGAACATGGCGGTCTGAGCGCTTCTTCTCGCCTCTCCGTCCTTCTTTTCAACGTACAGGCGATCCTTGGTGATGTCGATATACAGCTTGGACAGATCGACCGTGCAGAAGTTCACGAGGTTGTGGTAGACCACGTGGAACTCATAGCGGTCATACGCTTCTCTTGCCTCGCGCGTCAGATCGTTGAAGCGGGAGAGGACCCACTTGTCGATCTCATGCAGACGATCGAGCGGCACGCAGTCGGTATCGGGATTGAAGTCCGCAAGGTCCGCCATGATGATGCGGGCGGTGTTGCGGATTTTACGGTAGGTCTCGGAAAGCTGGCGGAAGATGTTGTCCGACACGCGGACATCCACGCGGTAATCCGAGGACGCGACCCAGAGTCGCACCAGATCGGCGCCGTACTTCTTGACCATGTCGTCGGGGTTGATGACGTTGCCGAGCGACTTGTGCATGGCCCGACCTTCGCCGTCCACCGTCCAGCCGTGGGTCAGAACCGCACGGTAAGGCGCGCCCTCGCCCTTCGCACCGACCGCAGTCAGAAGCGAGGACTGGAACCATCCGCGGTACTGATCGGCACCCTCCAGATACAGATCGGCGGGCCACTTCAGCCCTTCTCTCTCTTCGAGGACCGCGAAATGCGAGGAACCGGAGTCGAACCAGCCGTCCAGTGTGTTCGCTTCCTTGGTAAAGGTCTTACCGCCGCAGAACGGGCAGGCAAATCCGTCGGGAAGCAGGTCCTTCGCGTCGGACTCAAACCAGCAGTTGGAACCCTTTTCTGCGAACAGCTTCGAGATATGATCGATGGTCTCTTCAGTGCAGACCGGCTTGCCGCAGTCCGCGCAGTAGAATACGGGGATCGGAAGTCCCCAGTGACGCTGACGGGAAATGCACCAGTCGGCTCTCTCGCGGATCATCTGCTTCATGCGGTCTCCGCCCCATTCGGGCATCCAGGTCACATTCTCGCAGGCGCGGCACGCTTCCTCCTTGAATGCGTCCACCGAGCAGAACCACTGCGGCGTTGCGCGGAAGATGATCGGGCTCTTGCATCGCCAGCAGTGCGGGTATTCGTGTTCGATCTCCTCGGACGCGAACAGCGCTCCGCTCTCAGTCATATCGGCAAGGATTGCCGCGTTGGAATCCGCGTAGTACATTCCCGCGAATTTGCCGGCATCCGATGTCTGATACCCGCGGTCGTCCACGGGAACGATAATGTCAATGTTGTATCTTCTGCAGGTCTGGTAGTCGTCCGCACCGAAACCGGGCGCGGTATGGACACAGCCGGTACCGGAATCCATGGTGACATAATCCGCATTGACCACGATGCTCTCACGGTCAAGGAAGGGATGCTGCGCCTTCATGAATTCAAATTCCTTACCGGTCATGGTCTTCACGACCTCGTAGGAATCGATGCCGCCCATCTGCATGGTCTTTGCCAGCAATGCGTCGGCAACGATGTAATTCTCGCCGTTCGACGCGTGTGCGACGACATATTCCTCATCGGGGTTGAGCGCAATGGCAAGGTTGCCGGGGAGGGTCCAGGTCGTGGTCGTCCAGATGATGAAATAGGTCTTGGAGAGATCCATCCCGCCGAGCTTACCCGCGTCATCCTTCACGCGGAACTTGACGTAAATGGAGGTACACTTATCGGTCTGATATTCGATCTCCGCTTCGGCAAGCGCGGTCTCGTCCTTCGGGCACCAGTACACGGGCTTGAGTCCCTTGTAGATGTATCCCTTCTTGAACATTTTGCCGAACACGCGGACTTCCTTTGCCTCAAACTTCGGGTCCATGGTGAGATAGGGATGTTCCCAGTCGCCGGTCACGCCGAGACGGATGAACTGTCCCTTCTGGATGTTCACGAAGTTTTCCGCGAATTCGTGGCACTTGGTGCGGAATTCCGGAATGGACATTTTCTTTCTGTCCAGCTTGGACTGCTTGATGATTGCGGATTCAATGGGCATACCGTGGTTGTCCCAGCCGGGAACATACGCCACGCGGTAGCCGGTCATCGCCTTGGACTTGTTGATGAAATCCTTTAAGATCTTGTTCATCGCCGTGCCCATGTGGATGTTGCCGTTGGAAAAGGGAGGGCCGTCGTGAAGGAGGAACTGCGGCTTCTCCGCCGCGCTTTCCTGCATCAGGCGGTACAGCCCGATGGAATCCCAGTATTTCAGCGTTTCGGGTTCTCTCCCCGGAAGGTTCGCCCGCATCGGGAAGTCGGTGCTCGGCAGATTCAGGGTACCCGTATAATCTTTTGCCATGGTTTTATGTCTCCTTTGGTCATATCACTGTTCAATCGCGGAACCGCAATCTGCGGGAATCTATCCGGAAACACCGCTTCCGCCCGCGGCTCTCCGTTCCATATTCAGGCAGTCACACAAGAAAACCGCTTTGCACACAGCTTCCGCCGCCTAGCCCGTTATTTCTTCGGTAAAATCATCACACAAACTTTTCCGCCTTCATACGCAGCCGACCCTTTTTGGTCTCTCCGTCAAACGCGCACAAACGGAACCTGCCGTATCCGCGCACCGAAATCTGACACGGTGCCGCGAGCAGTCTGTCCGGCTTCTCTTCGGTTTCAAAATCCACCTCGCAAAGCCCGCTCCGTATCAGGGTCTGCGCCGCCTCGCGCGAGGAATTCGTCAGTGCGGCGACCACACAGTCTAGCCGCTCCGACGCAACCGTATCCACAACCGGCGCCGTCTTGCGGTTCCCCGCAAAGCCTTTCGGAATCACATACGGCGTAACCTTCACCGCGTCGTTCGCAACGCGCTTCAGATTCTCCCGGAGAAACGGTGCGATCTTGCCGTCGCAGATCACCACGGCGGAAAACGTGTCGTCCGGCACAATGTCGCCGATCACATCACGCTCCACACCGAGCGACAGGATCGAGCCGAGATAGTCCCGGTGGGAAAGGTCGCGGTATCCGCTTCCCTTCACATACAAAGCAGTTACCGACTCGGTAACTGCCCCGTCCGTGTAGCTGTCGATCAGCCCGACGGGGTAACCCTCTGCGGTGTGCTCGTCTTCCTCCGGCTCCTCAAAAGAGAAGTCTCTCTCGGTATCCGCCCCCAGAAAATCGGTCAGGTATCCGGGAAGGAGGAACAAGCGCGTCCGCTCCGCATCCGGGTACCCGCCATAGAAAAAACGATCCTTTGTGTGTCCTGCCCGCGCAAGGTATCCGTCCAGCGCATGCGCTTCGGCAGGCGACAAAAAACGGCTTCTGGTCACCTCGCCCCTTGCCGTCCGGCGGAGCATATCCTCTGCGCGGTCATACAGGACCTGCTTTTCTCTTTGCTCCATCGCGTCAGAACAGCATCCGGAGCAAGGATGTCAGAAGAACAATGGTCAGCACCGTCCCGACATACGCAACGTCAAGCGGCGTTTGCTGAAACCAGTTCATTTTATAGAACAGATTGCGGAGCGGCAGAATGAACGGCTCGGTCACCATGGTGAGAAACCCCATAAAAGGATTATCGTCCCGGAGCGGGAACCAGGAGAGGACCGCGCGGAGAAACATGGCAATCATGACCGTTTCCAGCAGGTAAAACACAAAATACGAAAGTATCTTTACTGGCATTCCGCCCCTCCTTTCCGTTTCGGTTCCACTCCGGCGCAGGTGCGACCGTATCCGGATACCGTCCGGTATTCTGTGGTCCGGGCAGTCAGACACCCGTCAGGGCACCCGTCTGACCGACAGGCAAGTCACCTCTTACTGCGCTTCTGCGTCAGCCTCAAAGCCGCTGATATCCACGCCGCTCGGAGCCAGCACAATGGTCGTCTTGTTGGTACGGGTCATCTGTCCGTTGAGGACATAGATCACGCCCGCAATGAAATCAAGCAGCCGGAACACGGATTCCTTGGACTCCCGCTGCAATTCTCCGATGTCAAGCACGACAATGCAGCCGCTCATCAGCTTGTCCGCAATCGAAGGTGCCTCGGTGTGAGACTTCGGCTGAACCAGCTTGAGCGACACCTTTTCGGCAGGAACCTGGATGTTGGAGGCAGCAGCCGATTTTCCGGCGGATGCCTCGTCTCCGTAATCCGGAACGCCGACAACGCCGTCGTCCTCGTCGTAGCCGTAGCCGTTGTAGCCCTCGTCCTCAGCAGGCTCGTCAGCGGTCTTGGTGATCTTCTTCCAGAAATTCATATGTGTTTCCTCCGTTTATGTACCAGAAATTATTTTCATTATGTTTCCGTATCTTTCACGAAAAGCCCGCGTCCCACACGGACGACCGTTGCACCCTCGAGGATCGCCTCCTCAAAGCTGTCGCTCATGCCCATAGACATAACGGGTCTCATTTTATTATGAAGCCTTTTCGACCAAATGTCAAGGCAAAGCGCAAAAGTTTCACGGAAATATTTGCGATACTCCTCCGATGCCGTGCACTTGGGTGCCATAGTCATAAAACCGGCGAGGTGAAGATTCGGATAGTTTGAAAGCGCCCGGCAAAGTGCCTCCGCCTCCTCCGGCGCAACACCGCTTTTGGACTCCTCGTGTCCCGAATTGATTTCCACGAGCACATCCGTCACGATCCCGTGCTTTTTTGACTGCCGGTCGATCTCGGCGGCGAGCTTCAGAGAATCCAGCGAATGGATCATGCACACCTTTCCCATGAGGTATTTGACCTTGTTGGTCTGAAGCGTGCCGATGAAATGCACACGCGTGTCCTCTTTCCTCTCCAGTTTGTCATAGCGGTCGAGAAGCTGCTGCACGCGGTTTTCTCCGATGTCCGTCACACCGAGCGACAAGAGATGATTGACCTCATCCGCGTCGGCATACTTGACCGCGGCAAGCAGCGTGACCTCGGACGGGTCCCGCCCCGCCCCCCGGCACGCAACGGCAATCCGTTCTCTCACGCGGGCAAGATTGCGGTCAATATAGGTGTAATCAGCCGTACTGTTTTCCATCGTATAAGTCCTTTCCGTCCAGAATGAGCCGGTCGTTTTTGTTCAGATATTCTTTGTAGTCCTCCATGGAGGTATCCCGCGCGGCGACCACGGAAAAGCCCTCTCTCCGTGCCAGCACCGTGACACGGCGGAAGCGAACCGTGCTCTCATCGAGAATGTACACCCCCGTCACGCCGTCCCGCTCGTTCAGGGCATCGTTCGGGACGCGGTAACCGGAAACCGACCCGGTCACAAGCGACACCTCGACCTGCCGGCAACAGATCAGCTCTTCGGACATCCGGTTGCAGGAGAAAAGCAGGACCGCAGACCCGTCCGACGCGTTTTTCGTGTCTTCCAGGATCATCGGGACCTCCATGGTCGCTCCGTCCCGGAGGCGGAGCGTGAGAAAATACCGCTGATTCTTCTTGAGTGTTTCCGCAGTCCCGGAGGAAACCGGAAGTGCAAGATACCAATTGATTCCCTTCACCAGTTTGCCTGCCGCGTTGGAGGATGATACCGGGGAGGCTTTCGTCAGCTTCAGAATTTCGTCCGCGCTCCGGTCCGTAAGTCCGCCCGCCGCAAACACCGATTCATAGCCGTCCACCGCCGACACATCATAAAAATAGCCTGCCTCGGAGGTGTAATATGCCGTTTCCCTGCCGTCAAGCAACGCCTTCCGTTCCGCGCGGAGCGCAGCCAATACTTTGTCGGTTCCCGTCGCTTTTCCGATCAGCTTGTCGTAGCGCGACAGCTGTACCAGCATTTCCCGCGCAGCCGCCGCGGCTTGTTCCGCGTTGCCGGTTCCGGAAGCATACATGGCATCAAGATACGCGTTATACATTAGCCGCCTGAGATCGTCTGCGTCGGAAAGCTTCAGCCCGTCCGTGTCACCAAGGCGTGTGAGGAACGCAATGGATTCGTCGATTGCAGACAGCCTTGCCTGCCTGTCTTCGGCATCCGCCGCGGCGTACAGGCGGGTCACAAGGCTTCCTGCCGCGACCTTTTCTCCCGACGCGACCGCGCTGTCCGAAACGGACGGAACATCCGCCGTGATCACGGTCTCGTCGCGGAACACATACCCCGTTGCCGAGAGCAGGTCGTCCAGCGTCACGTCGGACGCATAGGCGGTGGAAAGGAGCGCCTTGGAATTGAACGCGCCGCATTGGAGCAGCGTGTACCCCGTCAGGGCAAGCAGAGCCAGCACCGCGACAACAGACAGAACGATCTGTCCCGGTCGAAGTTTCTGCATGGTTCCACCTCCCTTAAAATTCATTACGCTTTGATTTTCTTGATACTTTACCTGTCAGACGGCGCAAACCCCGCGTCAGTAAGGATGCGCTCCGCGTCGGACACAATTCCGCAAACAGGTCGCACTCTGCCGTCCTCGTCCGCCGTCACCCAATGCACGTCCGGATTGGCGGAAAACCAGGTGATCTGCCGCTTGGCGTACCGGCGCGTTGCCCGTTTCAGGGTCTCTGCCGCGTCGGCAAGCGTATCCGTCCCGTCAAGGTAGCCGAACAGTTCTTTGTATCCGATCGCCTGTGCTGCCGTGGAGTTGACCCGAAAAACACCTGCATCCCGGAGTTCCCTCGCTTCGTCGATGAGTCCGCCCGCAAGCATCCGGTCAACCCGTTCGTCGATCCGGCGGTACAAAAGCTCCCGGTCGGCATAGCGGATACCGAGAACGGTCGCATCATAATCGGAGCCGTGCTCCCGCGACGCCCTGTCCAGCTCGCTTTTGGTTCTCCCGGTCGCGTGGTAGATTTCCAGCGCGCGGATGACGCGCTTCTGATTGTTTTTGTGGATCGCGTCGGCACTTTCGGGGTCCACTGCCCGAAGCAGGTCGTGCAGATAGTCCGCGCCGTGCGTTTGTGCGAGTGCGGTCAGTTTCTCCCGGTAATCCGGGTCATTTCCGGTTTCCTCAAAGCTTCCGCCGCGGAGCAGGCTGTCGAGATACAATCCCGTCCCGCCGCAAAGCACGGGGAGTTTTCCGCGGGAGAGCACCTCGCGGATCTTTTCTTTGGCAAGCGGTACATATTCCGCGCAGGAAAACGGCACGTCGGGGGAAAGAAAGCCGATCAGGTGATGCGGCACGCCCTCCGTTTCCGTCCCGGTCGGTTGTGCGGTGCCAACGGGTATTCCGCGGTAGATCTGCATGGAATCAAAGGAGATCACCTCGCCGCCGAAGCGCTTACAAAGGCTGACCGCAAGCGCGGTTTTGCCGCTTGTCGTCGCACCGACGACTGCGATCACGCGGGGCTTTCCGGAGCCGGAGGGTATCTCGTCAGACGGTTCCCGGGGAGGTTGTCCGCATTGTGATTCTTCCCCGCCCGTGGGTGCGGAAGGTGTACGGTCATCGTGCATAGCGGCTCCTCCTCTCTTTCGGCTGGCATCGGTCCCTCAAACATCCAGCGGTTCCGGTCAGTTGAATCTGTCTTACGCATTGATATTTCATTATAACACAGCCGCCCGAAAAAATCAAGGCT
Organism: uncultured Eubacteriales bacterium; assembly: GCA_934796165.1. Classification (GTDB taxonomy): domain Bacteria; phylum Bacillota; class Clostridia; order Oscillospirales; family CAG-272; genus CAKVOU01. The sequence goes on from CAKVOU010000002.1 coordinate 144,685, forward strand.
TGGGCATCGCAAATCGTGCCGGAAACAGAGAGATTCGACATCCGTATTTTACCCCCGCCGGGGACGGGTGCCCGCCGCCAGGCTCCGCGGCGACATTCCCCGCCGCGGAGCCGCCGGATCCCCGTCCCTCCGGCTGATCCTCCCCGCTTCCGGGAAATATGCTGGCACGGAGAGGTAAGGAGGGGGATCCGCCCGCGAGCGCGCGAAGCTGCGCGAGCGCGGCGGCGGGCACCCCTCCGCGGAAAAGCAATCACAGCGGAGGTTATCGGCTCCCCATGTTACCCGGGCATCTCCACCCTGTCGCAAGGATTCCGTCTGCATACAGCAAATCCCCCTCCGGAAACCCGGAGGGGGACGCATGAATTGAATTGCTGACCGGAATCAGTCAGAACCCTTGCGGGATCACTGACCGACGTGACCGATCACGTTGCCGTTGGTGTCGTAGATTGCCGCACCGGAGGAAAGAGAAGTCATCTTGCCTACAGCCGTCAGATCGTCAACGCCTTCGATGCTGCCGACGGTAACGACCTTGTCATTTGCAACAAATGCAACGACGGTTCTGTCACCGACCGTGAATCTGACCAGTCTGGACATACCGGAGTTCCAGACGGACATATCGTTTTCTTTTGTAAACCTGAGCGTCTCGCCGTCTTCCACACGAACCATGAAGTAGAAGTCCGCCTTCATGCCGGTAATGACAGCACTGTAATTGTAGATCAGAATTCCGCTCTCGGAGTCGAAGTAAGCGTAGGTTTCGCTAGCGGAACCGTAAGTAAAGGACAGGGCTCCGTTCTCGGCTTCTGCGATCTTGCCGGTTCTGTTTCCGGAGGTGTTACCCTCGGCATCCACCGTCAGTTTGGTGCCGCCGAGACTGCCGCTGCCGAAACCGCTCTGACCGTAAAGGTTACCGCCAATGTAGCTGCCTGCGTAGGGCACGGACTCCATCCACTGTGCGTAAATGGTCATGTTCCCGGTGATCGTGCCGGGCGTATACCTGTTCGCGCCCTCCGCGTCGGTGGACCAGTAGTTGAAGGACAGTCCGTTAGCGGAAGCGGGCTTGGTCAGAGAAACCGTGTCGCCGACACCGTAGCTCAGGACGAGATTCTCGTAACCGTTGCCGATTACGACGGTCAGTGTCGCCTTCGCATCCCACTTTGCAACCAACGTCACAGACTCGGTTGCCACATAGTTCATGGGAACCAGCGTCATGGTCTCATCGCCCTGCACATACCAGCCGCGCAGGATGTAAGCGTCATCGGTGAGGGTCGGGAGAAGCGTTGCAACATTGATGTTGACGGAGGTGGTTGCGGGTGCAGTGCCGTGTTCGGTGATAAAGGTGAGGTTCACCATCGGCTTGGTCATCACATAGGTCTTCGCATCAGCGTCAATCGTCAGCTGATAATAAACCGTCGTGCCGTTCTCGTCCATGTAAACGTCATAGCCGTAGCCTGCACCTTCTGCAGCTGCGGTGTAGGTACCGGTAAAGTCACCGAAGGTAACCGTGCTGATACCGTTGAGCGTCAGGCTTGCGTCACCGGTGTAGGTGCCCTGCTTGCCGTCAAGCGCGACCATCGTGGTCCCGTTGTAGCCGTACTGCGCGACGACGGAACCGTCAGCCGCATGGACATACAGGGTGGTTGCGCCGAGACAGGTGTCAGCGGTCAGTGCATTGCTGTCCATGCCGGTGAAGGTCACATTGAAGTATACCTTGCTGTCGTCCACGAACACATTGTAGGTATTGCCCGCAAGGGTATAGGACATTGCACGGGTCAGACCGGAGTTCCAGTAAGAGCCTGCGGTCGTGAATGCACTTGCATCGTATTCACCGTCAAGAGGAACCATCAGGAATACATCGTTGGAGAAGCCCTTTGCAATTGCGGCATCCACACTCGAAGCATAGCTTCTGTCAAGAAGCAGAATACCGGTTACGGGATCCATCACCATGTAGGTGTATCTGTGCGAGGACTCATTCTCGCTCAGAATCACGATCTCATTGGTCACGGAGTCGTGATAAACGACCTTGAGGCCGTAAGCGAAGGGATACATCCAGGACTTGCCGGTCTCAATAGAACCGATGCCGTCGGGATCAATCGTGAAGATGTTGGACGGGTTGGGTGTACCGGTGCGCACATCGCCGTTGGCTTCTCTGCCATAGAAGTTGATCGGCAGATAAGTCTTTGCGTAAGCCGGAGCGGGACCGAACTTTGCGTAAATGGTGACATTGGAAGAGATTCTCACCGTGTCGGTCACAAACTCGGTACCATCCTGGAAGTCAGGAGTCGTGTACCAGCCGAGGAAGCGGCTTCCGTTCTTCTTGGCATTTTCAACCGAGAGGAGGTCACCTTCACCGTGTTCCTCAACACGGTCTTCGCCGCCGCCGTTGAAGTTGATCGTAAAGGTGTACTTGGTATCCCACTTTGCGACCAGAGTCACAGCGGCAGTGGGAACGTAATCGTTGGAAACCAGCGTCATGGACTCGTCGCCCTTGACGTACCAGCCGCGGAAGAAGTGGCTCGCATCGGTAAGCGTGGTATCCAGAGCGAACGGAACATTGAGGTTTGCGTCCACCTCAGCGGGAACCGTACCGTAATCGGACTCAAAGGTAATCTTTACGGTAGGCTTCACTGCGGTGAAGGTCTTCGCCGCGGTATCCACCGTGAAGTGATAATATGCGGTGTTGCCGTCGGTATATGCGTCAAACAGATACCCGCCGTTTTCATTCACCGTGTAGGTGCCGGCCACGCCGTCATAGATGAATCCGCCGATACCGTCAAGGCCCAGCGTATGCTCGCCGTCCGTGTAGATGCCGTAGTACTGATCCAGCTCCACAACAGTGGAGGTCTTGTATCCGGTTCCGAAAGATTCGGAAGAGGTACCGGTCACAAAGATGACCTTGCCTTCCGTGTCACGGATGACAGCGGTCTTTTCTTCTTTCAGTTCGGTAATGGTAACCGCCTTGCCTGCGGCGGTGGTGATCTCTACATTCGCATAGATCGCGTTGTCGTAGAACATCACGTTCATCTCACCGTTCTTGGTGTTGATCGTCACCAGCTTCACATACAGTCCCATGGAAGAACCGCTGGACATCACCGGATAAGCGTAAAGCGACGTATACGCCGAGGGCTTATAGTTGCCCGAAGTGTTCACGGTCGTCATGACATAAAGGTCGGTTCCCATGTAAGCGGAATAAATACCGCCCACAATGCCGTTCTCCGCATCAAAGAAGAAGACACCCTTGTTTGTGCCTTTCTCCCAGAAGACCTCTTTTGTCGCGGGATTGTAAGAGGTGACCTTTGCACCGCTGATCTTGGAGATGTTGGAGGTAATGGTGCCGTCCTCGGCAATGGTCATATTGTAGGCAGAACCGCCGACAGAGGACAAGCCCCAGATCTCGCAGCCGTAATAGGTGCCTGCATACGCAGGAGCCCAGGTTGCAATGAGACTGACTCCGTTGAATTCTTCCGTTACAGTGGAATCGTCGGTCAGAGCGAAATCGTCAGCACCGATCACGCCGTCGCCGTCCACATCAAAATACCAGTTCTTGAACAGAAGTTGTCCGTTTGCGTCCTTTGCGTAAGCGGCAATGGAATCAAACAGAGAAGTGTTTGCCGTCAGGTTGACCGTTTTGCTCGTTCCGTCTGCCAGATTGTACAGCGTAACGGAAATGGGGGCATCGGTTCTTGAGGTGCAGGCACCGGTGTTTGAGAATTCATATTCCACACCGTCGATGGTACGGGGCTCCACGCACATATTGCCGCTGTCGCCATCGAAGTAATACCAGGTCGTACCGATGTACTGCCAGCCGTACTGGGGCACGCCGTCCACAAGATATTTGGTCGTGCCGTCCATCTTGTTGACATAGACCGACGAGTTGTTGTGATTCTGGTTCGCCGCGTCTGCGTTGAGAAAGCCGGTGAACAGGATCTGTCCGTCTTCTCCGTAGGTATAGCCGTATCCGCCGATCGTACCCTCCGTCTTGAGCGCATAAGGCGTTGCGGAGGTGGATGCATAGAAGTAATACAGCTTGTTGCCGAGGTACAGCCACTGCGCTGCTGCGCGTCCGTAGCCCTTCACGTCGGAGCGGAAGTAGTAGGTATTTCCGCCTACCGTCTGATATCCGGTCTTGATTACGCCGTTCTCGTAGTAGTAATACTCGCCGTAATGGTTCTGCAGACCGTTCAGCGGCTTCACCGTATGGTCTTCGTTGAACTCACGCTGAAAACCTGCCAGGGTGTAGGCAGTATCCGTCACCATGTAGCCGGAGCTGTACAGGAAGTAATAGAGTCCGTTCGGGTTTGCGGAAAATTCCTCAGAAACTCCGTTCTCATCAACTGCGGCGCCGGTGCCGTCCGCGTGTCTCCAGCCGGTGACCTGCTTGCCGTCCAGATAGCAAACGGTACCGCCTTCGGTTTCCACGAAGCCGTTTGCGGCCGCAAGTCCGGTCGTTTCATCCCACAGATACAGCTTACCGCCGATCTTATGGTCTTCCTTGATGACCTTTCCGGTCACGATGGATGCGTAATACTGTACGCCGTCCACTTGGAACCAGCCGGTGACCGGTTCCCCGCCCTCGTAATAATAGAGGACACCGTCAACGGTCACAAAGCCGTTCTGCGTTTCCGCTTCGACCGCTTCCTGCGCCGCCGTACACACGGTAAGCGCCGCAACTGCCATCAAAACGGCGAGGGCCATAACAAATATGACTCTCAATGAAGTATTTTTCTTCATTCGTTTGTTTCCTTTCCTCAAAATGATTTATGTCAGTACCCGAAGGGCATGACCCGTGAAGTGCGATCCGCGGGCTTCCGCCTTCGGGCACGGGCTGCAGAAGATATTCTCCGCCACCTGGCGGAAGGCAGGCTTCCCCGCCGCGGCAAGCCTTGGTTCGGTTGCCGGGAGTCGGACATAGCGCAAGGAATTGCGCCGTGCGTGCGGGGCAGAGCCTGCAAAAAGAATCAGTTGAACGAAATGGTCATGTTAACGGTATCCGAGCCGGCATTGCCGCCGGAATCCTTGCTGTAATTGAACGAGATAACATCACCGAGCCCCAGGGTCAGCGTGAAGGTTCCCTCCGTCTCTCCCGAAGCCGCATCCACGATACACTGATTCTGTGTCTGTCCGTCCTTCTGATAGTGCAGATAGAATTTGTCGAATCCCTTTTCGCTGGACACCGACCAGTGAATCGTCAGAGTCACCGTACCGGTAAAGACGAGCTCCACGCGGGGGCTCGTACTGCCCTCTCCCTGGTTGGAAGACATGAAGGTGATCGAGCCGTCCTCGTTGGTGGTCACAAGGTACGGATATTTGGAATCATTGGTGATACGGAACGGAGGATCCGCCGTCCATTTCGCATAAATGGTCAGATCCTTGGTAAGCGGTCCGGGGGTATACGCTCTGTACACCGGACCGACCTTGTACTGCCACTGCAGGAAGTACTGCCCGTTATGGTACCAGATGATCTCGGGAGCGGGAACATCTCCTTCTCCGTAATCAATGGTTCTGGTTTCCAGTCCGTTGTCGTACACGATCGTCAGCGTCACCTTCTTCTTCCAGATGGCGACCAGCGTTGTGTCTTCGGTTGGCGTGAATTCGGAGCCGACAGGAGTCTGCTTTTCGTCGCCCTGCACATACCAGCCCTTGAGTACAAATCCGGGATCGGTCAAGCCCATATTCAGGGAGAATGCCACATTGGGGCTGACATCCTCTGCCGCCGGCACGTCGCCGTATTCGGATACAAAGGTCAGACGCACCGTCGGACGTTCTTTCTGATAGGTTCTGGTTTCCGGATCCAGCGTCAGGCGGTAGTAAACGATCTTGCCGTTTTCATTCATGAACACGTCAAAGGTATAGGAAGCACCCTCCGGCGCCTTTTTGTACACGCCGGTGTAGTCTCCCATCCTGATCGCGGAAACACCGTTGATGAGAATCTCCTTCTCGCCGGTATAGGTGCCCTCGTATCCGTCCAGCGGAACCATCGTCGTCCCGTTATAGCCACGGGAAACGATCAGCTTACCGTTCTCGTCGTAAACGAAGAGCGTTGCAGCCGTGGAACACTGATCTGCGGTCAGTTCGTTGTCTTCGATGTCCGCGAAGCGCACGCCGAAGTAGACCTCGTTGTTGTAAAGGAACACATTGTTTGACTTCCCGTTATAGGTGTAGGACATTGCGCGCGTTGCGCCCTTGTCCCAATAGGAGCCGGTGGTCTTGCAGTCGGACGCGGAGTCTGCTCCGTTCGTAAGCGGGACCATCAGATAGACAGCCGAAAACGTCAGGTCGGTAAGCTTGGGAGACGACATACTGTCCGCAAAGGTTCTGGCGATAAACATAACGCCGGTCTTGGTGTCGATCCGGGCATACACAAAGCGCTCGCGCAACTCGGGTTCCCCTGCGGTCTCGCTTTCGGTTTCCCAATCTCCGAATTCGCCCTCGTTCTCGCCCCAGCCGCCGGTGCCGGTGGAAGGCGTGTACCAGGTGGAACTGTACAGGATCAGCGTCCCGCCCACGGGGTCATAGTTTCTGACCGACACGGGATAGGAGAACGGGTACATCCAGGAATCTCCGTACTTGGTTCCGGTTCCGTCCGGATCAAGTTCAAAGATCGAACCGATTTCAGCTGACCCCGGGTTGATTCCGCCGGAGTCCTCATTGCCCCTGAATTCCACAGGGAGATAAACATGCGCATATGCCGGGGCTTCTCCCCACTTTGCATAGATGGTGATGTCGGAGGAAATCCGCTCGGTGCCGGAGGTCCATTCGCTTCCTGCCGCAAAGGTCGGGGTGGTGTACCAGCCAAGGAACTGATGTCCCTTGAATCTGGGCGCGGGGATCTCGATCAGATCGCCCTCGCCGAACGGATATCTGTCATTTGCGTTCCCGTCATTGCGCACCGCGGTCACGGTATAGGTGGTATCCCATTTTGCGACCAGCGTAACATCCCCGGTGGGAAGATATGTCGCGTCAACGATGGTCTGTGTCGCGTCGCCCTTGACATACCAGCCGCGGAAGGTGTGCGTCTCGTCCGAAAGGGACATATCGAGCGTCACCGCGATATTCATGTTGGTATACTTCGTATCGGGGACCTTGCCGTAATCGGATTCAAATCCGATGGTCACCATCGGCTCGGTGACGGTGAAGATCTTCGCCGTTCTGTCGAGCGTGAATCTGAGGTACTTGGTCCCGTCGCCGGTAAACGCGCCGAGGTCGTAGGAAAGCCCCGCTTCTGTGCGGTAGGTACCGGTCAGATTACCGTAGGCGAACCCGCCGACGCCGTCCAGCCGCAGGATATCCCCGCCGGAACGGTACACGCCGAAATACGAGTCGAGCGAAACCATATCCTTGGTAGAAGCCTTGTTCAGGTTCTGGGCGGTCGTACCCGCGGAGAACAGAATGGTTTTGCGGTCCGCGCTGTAAGCGACGACCGTCTTGTAATCGCGGATCTTATCCACCTTGGGCGTATAGCCGTCCGCAGTTTCCACAACAACACCGGTGTAGATCGCGTTGTCGTAGAGGAACAGCGTCTCGGTTCCGTTTTTGGTCGGAAGCTCCACGAAATGGGCATAGTAGCCCATGCTGCCGGAGGACACGACCGGGTTGGCAAACACACCGGTGTGCCGGACCTCTCCGATATTATCTTCATTCAGCGCGGAAGAAAGGACATAGAAATCGCGGTCAATGTACTGGTACATGATTCCCGCGATGACGCCGGAATCCGCGTCGAAGAAGAACATATTCTGCTTGCCGTCGGTGCTTCTCCAGGTCACCGACTGGGTAGAAGGATCGTAAGCAATGACCGTGCCGCCGTTCAGCTTGGTACCGCCCTTGGTTTCCAGGTTGGAGACCATGCTTCCGTCTTCATGGATGGTCAGATAGTATTCCTGTGAGCCGGAGCCGTATTGCGCCCACAGTTCAAGCCCGTAATAGGTACCGACATATTCCTTGATGACTTCCCATGCGGCAATCACGGTTGCGCCGGAATCCTCTTCGGTGAGGATTGCTTCCTCATTCACCGGCTCGTCGTCCGGATCCAGATAGCCGTTTCCGTTCATGTCCACATACCAGCCGGTAAACTTGTAGTGTCCGCTTGCATCCCGGTCATATTCCGGGAGCTTGTCGCCAAGGCGAGCGCCGGCGGCAAGGATCAGCTCGGTGGCTTCCCCGTCCGGAACGCCGACCAGGCGGATGGTGACCTTTTTTGCCCAGACAGCCGTCAGAGTGGTATCCCCGACGGGAGTGAAGGTAAGACCGACATTGGTTTCTCCATATATCCAGCCAACGAGGAGCATATCATCCGAGGTCAGGACAGGGAGCGCAAAGGGCACATTGCGGTTCACCTGCACCGGCTCCACCGCGGCATATGCGCCCGCGTCGAAGGACACGGTAACCATCGGCTTTTCGGCACGGAAGGTTTCCCCGTCAAAGGTGACCTCATAATAAGCGTTGATCTTTCCGTTTTCATCATAGGTGTATACGGCGCAGCAACCGGTTCCTTCCATTGCTTCATAGATTCCCTTTGCACCGTTGAAGGTAAGGGTGCCGAAGCCGGAAAGGACAAGGGTGTCTTCCCCGCTCTTGTAGGTTCCCTCCATGCCGTCAAGCGGATGAATCTTCTCGCCGTCATATCCGTAGGACGCGATCAGTCCGCCCGCCGCGTCACGGATGTAAAGCGTCTCTGCGGTGCTGCAATCCTTGACATCGACTGCGTTTCCGTCCGCATCGGTAAAGGACACATTGAAATACACAACCTGATCACGGATGAAGATGTATTCGGTCACACCGCCCACGGTGTAGGAAACGGTTCTGTTGCCGTTCTCCCACAGCGAGTTGACGACCGAATTCTGGGTCTGCTCCGGCGACGCGATCACCCAGAGGTAGATCTCGTCCTTGCCGCTCAGTACCACGATCGTACCCGTAACGGGATTGATATAACCGACATATTCCACCGCAACGCCGCTCGTGATGGTCACACGGAGCTTTCCGGTTGCGGGATCCACCACCTCAAACGCGGTGGTATCGCGGAAGGGATACGACGTAGCATTGCCGCTGCCGTCTTCGCCGACCGTCAGGAAAGAGCCGGAACGGAAGTAGACGGACGCGTTCAGTTCGTAGTCCGCATAAGTCTTTCCGATATACGGGAGCGTCAATTGGGGAAGCTCGGTCACGATCGTGCCGTACACCGAGGTATAGGTCACACTGCCGGGCTTCTCCAGCGTCGACTCCACTCTTTCCGCGGTCCAGACCGACGTATCGGACAGAGCCGGAACCTCCTTTTTCCATGTGTGTTCGCAATCCTTGCAGTGGCGGATTGCCATACCGGGAGCGGTTTCGGTCGGCTCCTTGGTCAATTCCCAGTCACCGTAATCGTGACCGTCTAAGAACACCTCCACCGTCACGGTGCCGTATTCGGAGGTATATTTCACCAACCGGCTGTACTCGCCATGCTCCTCAACGATCTCCGACGTCCAGACAGACGTATCGGTCAGAGCGGGAACGGAAGCGGTCTCGCTTTCACCGCACGCGCAGGTGTGTGTCGCCTCGCCCGCCTCGTTTACGGTCGGAGTCACAGTCAGGCTCCATGCGCCGAACACATGAGGCTCCACGGGAAGCGTCACGGTCACCGTGCCGTACACCGAGGTATAGGTCACGGAGCCGGTTTCTTTGTGGGTCGCGGGAACCGTCTTCGCCGTCCAGACAGAGGTATCGGTCAGCACGGGGACCGTCACGGTTTCGGTCGCACCGCAGACACAGGTGTGGGTTGCCGAGCCGGTCTCGGTTTCACTCGGCGCCGTCGTCATCGTCCAGTCGCCGAAGGTATGTAAAATCATGGGGATATCGACCGTCACGATCCCGTACACCGAGGTGTAGGTCTCCTTGCCGGGAGCCGCATGGGTCGCATCGACCGTCAGCACCGTCCAGACAGAAGTATCAGTCAGGACCGGGACCGTCACGGTCTCGGTCTCGCCGCACGTGCAGGTGCGGGTCGCCGTACCGGTTTCGGTCTTGGTGGCAATGACCGTCATCGTCCAGTCACCAAAGGTATGGGGCGCAACGGGAAGCTCCACCGTCACGGTACCATACTCCGAGGTATAGGTAACGGAGCCGGTCTCTTTATGCGTTGCAGCAACCGTCTCTGCCGTCCAGACCGAGGTATCGGTCAGAACCGGGACCGTTACGGTCTCGATCTCCCCACACTCGCAGACATGGGTCGCGGAACCGGTTTCGGTTTCGGTCGGCTTTTTCTCCATTGTCCACACGCCGAAGGAGTGAGGCTCAACCGGAAGATCCACCGTTACCGTGCCGTACACCGAGGTGTAGGTCGCGGAACCGGCGGTTTTATGGGTCGCGGGAACCTTCTTTTCCGACCAGACCGAAGCATCGGTCAGTGCAGGGACCGTTACGGTATAGGTTTCGCCGCAGGTTTTACAGGTTGTCGATGCCGTACCGGTCGCAGAATCGGTCGGGGCTTCGGTCAACTGCCAGGCACCGGGGATATGCGTATGATCCGTTCCGGTTTCACCGGGCTTTCCCTTGCAGGAAAGGAGCAATGCGCAGACGGTCAGCACAAGCAGCAGAAGAACAACGAGTTTGCTTTTTTTCATTGCTTTCCTCCTCGTATGAGTCACAAAAATCAAAAGGATGATGATCGGGGGGTACCGGGGAGTGCCGGGGTCAGTCCTCGGAATAGAATACTTCTCCCGGACGGAAATAACCGTGCTCTCCCGAAGAGAGCGTGGTGGATTCCAGAGTAATGCGGGTCCCCGTCACCACATTGGGGATACGGAACACGAAGGTCACTCCTCCCACCGAAACGGTCACACGGTCACCGGATACGGAGTAGGTCCCGCTGACGCCGGATTTGCTTGCAAACACGGGAAGATAAACATCCTCCCCGCATTCGCCGTCGTGGTCGGGAGAAACGGAATATACCGCGACCTTTCCGTTCGCGCCGAATACGAACCGGGTATCCGCCGAATAGGAATAGCCGCTGCAAATGAATGTATAGGAAGCGGAAAACGCTTTGCCGGCAAGCATGGCGTTTCCATGGGCATAGGTCAGTTCCGTATAGGTCATGGTTGCCGCGTCCACGCGGAATGCACGGATGTCATTGCCGACAGTTACGAAAATCAGACCGTCCGTCAGCGTATAGGCGACCTGCACGCCGTCGATCACGGCATTTCCGAAGCCGTCAAGCACCAGATCGGACTTCCCTTCTGCGGTATAGGTTCCGAGAACGTTGTCCGCAAAGGCGATGCCGTCCGTCAGATTGCCCCATGCGACGACCTTCAGACACAGCTCAGTACCGTCCCCCCGGGTCAGGCGGAGGACTGCGCCGTTCTGCGTGACGCCGGAGCCGGTCAGAAGAACAACCGACGCCGGGGTGCCCGCAACAGAGGTGGAAGAAGAGATGTAAAATACGGTTTCGTTTCCGATCGTGACGGCACGCAGAATGGTCATCTTTTCCTTGGTGGTCAAGCCCGCAGAGCGTACCGTTCCGGTCGTATACAGATCGTGGAAGCCGATCGCGCCGGTCCCCTGGATCTCCACCACGCCGTCCGCTTTTGCGGTTGCCCGGACAGTGATGGCGGAACGGTTACTGTCGTAAACTCGCGCGTACAGCGAGTCTTCCGTCATTTCCGTAACCAATCCCCGGAATACTCTTTCACCGACCGACAGGGACACCTGTCCGAACCGGTTGACGGAGAAATAGTTGCTGCCGGACGCAATGCCGGTGTAGTTCCCGAGCAATCGGTTTCCGTCGTAATCCGCGCCGAGAATCTGCACCGCGCATTGCCGCGTGACCTTCTCGCCGCCGACCGTGACGGTAACGGTAAACTGATAATACCCCGCGACCGTGAACTTCACGGCGGAGGTGGAAACGCAATCGGATTTGGCGCTGCCCGTCAGTTCCCCGTCCTTGGTGAGAATGGAGATCCGGGACAGCAGTTCGTTTCTGCCCTCGCCGGCGCCGAGCTGCAAGGAGGAGAACCGGATCACCGCGCCGTCGGTAATCACGCTGTTGACAAATTCTTTTCCCGAGAGCAGCGCATCATCCGCGCGCTTGACGGAAAGAACATTGAGCAGGGGTGCCACGAAAAATTCCGCGCCTTCCCCGTGCGTAAAGGACGGAGAAGTGTTCAGGTAACGGACAACGACCTCGCCGTTTTCTTCCGAGTAGGAAAGAAGCGTGGTTTGATAGGATCCGGTATCAAAGCTGATGACGCCGGTCCCGTAGCCGTCGAGGAACAGGAACATGGAATCAGAGAGATATTTTCCGAACAGGGAGTCTCTCGGAACATAGGTGAAGGTCCCCGCCGCTTTATCAACGATGAATTTGTAGGAATAGGGGTCCTGCTCCTTGCCGGAGAAATCGTAAAGGAATACCTCGCCGGTCGCGTAATTGACGCCGCCGTTTGCAAGTTGCGAAAGCGAAGTATTCGCAGTGAATACGATCTTCCCGTCCACTGTCAGGGTAAAGTGCTCATATTTGTTGGTGGAGAGGATAGCGGGCTTGCCGTCCACCGTACCGGTGAGCGTCAGATTCGCAAATTGTTTCTGGCTGTCATTTGCCCGGTAAACCTTGCCGACAGAGCTTGTCAGCATGGTAAACGCCACCTTCTGACCGTCAAATGTCAGGAAGGAAGTCACTCCCGCCTTTTTCTGGAAATCTTCCGCAAAGGTGACCTCGCCCCAGGATACAGTATAATAGGTATCGGAGGAGGTTTTTTCCACAAGGTTTATTTTTAGAGTATACCATATTTTTTGCAAGTTGTCAATAGAATTTATGCAGAAAATGTCATAGCTGTATGCGGTGATGGAGTTCTGCAGAACATGGGTGCCGGTTGAATTCACAGTCACCGAGTCAGTGATCTTCCACTGCGCTTCGTTGAAATAAATGAGCGGGCGCTTTTGTTCGGTATACTGCATCCGGAGCCGGTTATCCGGGAGCAGGACGGCAATTCCGTTCCTGATATATACCGTATACAGATCGTTTCGTAACCGGATCGTCATCGTGTGCTCGTCGATCCCGGAAACGATGGTTGCCGCATCACCGCCCACAAGGATACTTCCGTCCTCGCTTATCACCATGTCCGACAGCCGGGTCGGCTGCGTAGCGGCATAGGCAGCGTAGCCGCCCTCCTCGTCTCCGTAATCCGAGCCCCAGGTATCCTCCTCCGTGTCGGTCTCAAGCTCCGGCATGGAGTCGATGCGGATCAGCCCCGTGCGGTAGGTCCCCGCGAGACTGTCATCAAATACCACGACCTGCGCCGATGCGGTCATGCCGAGGTATTCAATGGAAACGGTATACACACCGGGGCGGAAAACATCCACCTTGCCGGAGAGCATATCGTTGGTCACCGGAATCTTTTTTCCGTCCACGGTGATGGAGAAGAGATCAAGAATGTGCAGATTGCAGCCCGCAAAAATCGCGGTACCCTCTGCCTTGATTTCCACCCCCGCGTCAATGCGGACGGTATACTCCGCGATCACTGCGTCGCCGTCGGGTCCGTCGGGGTAGACGGCGATACGGACGGTCTGCGGAGCGGCGCTTCCGAAATCAATGGGATCCGAAAGGGTTTTCACATAGCAGCTGATGGAATCAACATATCCGGGATTTTCGATCAGGGTCTGGCGACGGCCGTTGATGATCACCGTCAGATTCTGATATACATTGTATTTGTCCGTTCCGCGCGGGAGAAGCAGGTCCTTGCTGCCGAGGCTGACGGAATACGTGTTTTTGACCACCTGATACCGGATGGTCGCCTTGTATTCCGTGAAAGTGAAGTTGCCGGATAGCCCGGACAGCTTTTTGTCGTTATATCTGACAGTCAGCGTGACCGGATAAATACCGGGCGTATCGAAATCCACTCCGGACAGGTCGAACATCGACATCGGGATGTCCGCAAAGCGGATTCCGTTGATCATGATCACGAAATCCCGGTCAAACGCGTAAGTGAGCGGGTTGGTTCCCTTCTGCACCTTGATGAGATCGGAGGTCGCATACTGAATCACGACGCCGCTCCGGATCTCCACCGTGGCAGTCACCGTTTCCCCCTCATAGGTCAGGGTGATCTCATAGATCCCTTCGGTTTTGTAATCCACCTCTCCCCGGATCATATCCTTTACGACCGGGATGTCCACGCCGTTTTTGGTGATGGTGAAGAGCGTGGTCAGATCCAGCGCCTGCGCACCGGGATAGGTAACGACATTCTTCGCGGTGAAAAGCGGCTTCACCTCTGCGGCAATGCGGAAGGTTGCCGCCACCTCACAGGAGTTTCTGCCGACGCTGTACCGAAGGATCACGCGGTATTCCCCGCCCTCCTTCACGTCGGTCACAAGCGAGGTGTCCAGCATTTCGTCGGTCACGGGAACGGCAACGCCGTCCACATAGAGGGAAAACAGATTCTTCAGATCGAATTTTTCATATTCCGAAAGGGTCAGGGAAAGCTCGCGATAGCTCGGAATGGCTTCGATCAGGTGATCGGGGGCAACGTGAACCGCGAGGGTTGCCGAGGCGTCGCCATACCGGACGGTATAGGTATACTCGCCGGGCGTGTCGCACACATCGGAGGTGATCATCTCCTTTGTGACCTCCGCCGCTTCCCCGTTCAGGGTTATCGTGAACAAAGACAGAAAATCGTACTCCGCAACCTCTGACTGCCTGACAGTCACCTCCGCGGCGGAACATACAATGGAATATACGGGATGGGTAACATGAACCGTCACCGTTGCCTGCCTGCCGTCATAGGAGCAGATGGCAAACAGCACCCCGTCATTGTCTCCGCTCCGGCGGATCTCTATATATGCGGGATCTACCGGAATCCTGTCTCCGTTCACCGTAATCTGAAACAGCTTGGTATAATCGTAGGTTTCCAGCTCCGTAACGTCAACATTTACCGTTTCAAGCAACACAACCACCGTGACATCTGTCACGGTGGTTGTAGATTCAATATTTCCGTCGGTGGAACCCGTTTCGGGCAGAGTGATACCGGTACCGGTGTCCCCCGCCGCGCAACCCGCAAGCAAAAGGACGGTCAGCAAAAGGAGCAAAGCGGTCATCAATAATTGCTTTTTCATCTTATTACCTCAGTCTTTCCTGCGGCTTACAGGCGGCAATGTACACCTGCTTCGCGCACATTGCACCCCTGTAACCCACCGTGTGTCGGATTCTGTCAATTCTGCCCCTGATTGAGCGACCAGGCGCCGGTCTGATAAATGTAGATCCAGAAATACTTTGTGAAGTTGTTCTCGATCACGATCTGCACATCGCCCTTGATGAAGGTGATATAACGGGTAGATCTGCCGGATGCACCGCCGGTCATGTCCGTGTTACCTGGGGAAATCTCGAACCCGAACTTGTTGACAAGCGCGTCGGAAATCTCCCCAATGATCTCCTCATAATTGGTGATCTGGTTGTTCTCGTCAAAACTCTGGCTGGATGTAGTCACCGACACGTAATCCGAATAGACCACGTTGCCGTCGGCATCCGTTCCAAGCTTCTTCCAGTTGAAGAACGGACCGAACAGATTGTCGCCGAATACCTCCAGCAGAGCGTCGGGCGTCGGAACGTCCGCGTAGCTGTCACCGAAAATGTTACGGAGCAGTGCGTCCGCGGTAATCGCCGTCGGAGCAGTCAGAGTGGTGTGCCCCGGATAGTAGTCTTTGACGGTGTACTGGCTCCAGTCGGTTCTCATGACTCTCTGTACGTATCCGTCGAAGAGGTTCTCATCCAGCGTTGTCGTGCCGACCTTGGAATAGGTGGTGGTCACATAACCGCTGTAAACACCGGTATCCCAGGGGAAGGTCACGGAAACCAGGTTGCCGTCTTCATCCACGGCGATGATCAGCTCCTGAGAACCGGAAGCCGATGCTTTGGTTGCATCGTCGTGCATGGAAACCTGCATGGCGATATCCCGGGTAACGGCAGTTTCGCGGAGCGTGAAATAATAGACCTTCACGTCATCATCATTCCGCTTCATGTATTCAAAGCGGAACAGATTTTCGGAAAAATCAAATCCGGGAAGCAGGGACTTCAATTCGGAATTGACTCTCTTGATGCCGTACATATGACCGTTGTCTTCGTTCGTCCATTGGAACTGGTCGTAGCTGCCGTCACCGTTGCTCTTGTAGCCGTAGTAATCGGTGCGGTAGTTCTTGCCGTCCATTGTATAACTGTACTTCATGGTATCGGCAATGAGGATGGCGTCCGCAGTCACCTGACCGACCCAGCCCTCGGTTCCGGTCGAGGAAGTCTTGGGGGCATAAGAGGTTGCCATGAGCCGGTAGAGCGGCTTCGAGCCGCCGGTGGACTCGATGGTGTAGTCGCTGTCGTCGCCGGAGGGTGCATAAGTCGTGGTATTCGCTGCGGTGAAGGTGTAGTTGAGCGCACCCTTCATGTTCTCAAGAGCCATCTTGAGAAGCTCAGCATATTCCGGTGCATCGTAAGTCTTGGGCTTGGAAACCTCGGTCGTTCCGATGTCGGAGAAAGTAACCTCGATGGTGGTGTAGCTGTCACCCTCAGGGTCTTCTTTTGTGTTGTCGCCGTAAAGCAGAACCTCGGTCTGACCGACCAGTTTGGTGATCTTGCCGTCTTCCACGACCAGATACAGGCTCATCAGCGTATCCGAAAGCAGAGGCGTCAGCGAGTAGGAGAGATAGGTCATCAGATACAGGTCGTTGACATCGCCGGTGTCGATGTTGTACTTATAATAGCCGTTCTCTGCATCATAAGTAAACTTGTTGACATCCAGGCTGCCGAGGTGGTTCCAGAGATGCTGAGCCTCCCAGACAGACGGAATGCTCATGTAATCCTTGACGATCTTGGAATCCACTTCGTTATGCAGGTTGATGAAAAGCTGCTCCAGCGCATGACCCTTGTTACCGTTCTGGTCCGTAAGACCGTCGGTTTCGCCGCGCTGATAGAAGGAGGTCAGCTTCTGCGTTTTCTTGCCGGATTCCGAATGAATATTCCAGGAGCTTGCCCAGAAACCGTCATTCATCTGAACGGAAAAGTCATATTTCTTTTCGGTATTGTTTCTGGAATCCTTGTAATCGTGGTAGAAGTCAGTCAGAAGCCCGCTTGCCGTGATGCTCGCATTGCCGAGCTCAGCCAGCATATCGGACGTCAGTTCGCCGACCTGTCCCTCCTTGACGGGGGCTTTGACAATCAGGGTCTTGGTTGCGCTGACCGTTTTGTCGTCATCCAGCGTTGCGGTAACGTGAACGACCGTGTCGATTGTCGGCTCCTTGACCACGGCGACCGTATCTTCTTTTTCATCAACCTTGATCAGGTCGGAATCCGTGCTCCAGGTGTAGGCGGTTTTGGTGGTGCCCTCAACGGTGACCGTCAGCTTGACGCTTTCCCCCATCTTCAGGCTGGACACATCGCACGAAACGGCGATTTTTGCTTTGAAAGCAGAGGCGCCGGACTCGTTTTCACCGGTGCTCGACTCGGGTTCCCTGGTCTGTGCCTCCGTGGCACTCTCTTTGGCGGTAGAGGTTTCGGTCGGCTTGACTCCGCAGGAAACGACTGTCCCGAGAAGCATGGCAACTACCAGAAGAACAGTAACCACTTTGCAGATAACTTTGGTAGATTTCATATTTTTCTTCCTTTCCGAAAAAGATTTACGGGAAATACAGGTTGCGACTGTCAGATTACCGGAGAAGTCAGCCCGGGTGCCGGTCGGCGGGGAACCCGCCAACCGGCTGTCCCGGGCATTATCTGAACTGAGCGGATGGTCGGATCAGAACCGAAGACCGTCAGCCTTCCACTTTCCAGACGTAAATCACAAGGTCCAGAGAATTGTCCACGGGATGTACTGCGATCCCGTCCTTGTAGTAAACGCCGTTCTCGCCGGCGGTAAAGCCGAGAGACACTGCATACTCACGGATTTTTCTGAGAGAGGAATCGATGGTGTAATCCGCATCCAGCGGGACGTCGTAATAGAATACGACCGAGGAATGAGACATGGACGAGCCGGCAGGCATATGAATGGTCGTCATTCCGAAGCCGTAAGCGTCGCCGAGCGGGTTTCCGAAGAACGGAACCTCTTTTGCCAGCTCCTCACTGCCGAAGAGGGTAGTAAGATACGTCAGTGCGTTCTGCTCCTCTTCTTTTCCGGTAGCGGAAAAATCAGCGGTGACATTGACCGTCAGCTGATCCCAGGAAGCGGGGACCTGTCTGACCGGTGCCGCGTCAAGCTGTTCCTCCACCGAAGCGGGAACCTCTGCCGTGTCAAAATCGCTGTATGTAATCTCGACCACGCCGAACATCTCGCCCATGAAGAAATAGAAACAGGACTCGGTGATGTACCCGTCCTTCACCTTGACGTAAGGCGTAAAGGTGGAGTCGGCGGAAATGCGGCCCTCTGTTGCAAACATGCCGTAAAGCTGGATATCGTTTCCGACACCGTAGTAGAACATGGAGGCAACGGAACACATGATGCTGTCCACATAATAGGTAATGCTGCCGTCATCGTTTCTTATGTACTGATTGAATATCTCGCCGGCGAACGCAAAGGTCGGCTTTGTGGCAGAGAAATCAGCGGGATATGCGCGGGCTGCCTCGTAGCCGTTTGTTTCCTTGCTCCAGTACAGGGTGTTGTAGAAATCGTCCGACACCTTGTGGTATGCATAGGGCAAGCCGGTATTCTGACGAACCTCATTTCCCTTCCCGTCCTTTGTCATCTCGAACGGTTCGAAGAAACAGTTGTCCCGGGTGATGGTTTCCACAAAACCGCTCGTTGCATATCCGGCGGTGTAACGGGAGGCAACGATCTGCGTGAAATCGAGCTTGTAGCTGTTCAGCGCACGCATATTTTCAATTGCCTCGTTGAGCGCGTCGTGCACCTCATCATGCTGGTACTTGCCGATGGAGGGGACCTCGACCGTATCACCGTGATTGACGTAGGTGATCAGCTCCATGATTGCCTTGTAGCCGCTGACTACGGTGTAATCCGGCTCGCTCTTTGAGTAGATACCCATGATTTCGCCCTCACTGATGATGAGTTCGAAATTGGTGGGCACGAAATCGTAGGGGTTTGCGGAGGCGACCATGCGCTTTTCCAGCGTCTTGTCGTTTCCGACATACTCATACCGCCAGGAGTTCTCGTTGAAGCGGAAGTCCGAAACGGTAAGACCGACGAAGTTGTTGTAAAGTCCGGAATCCTTCCAGGAAACCTCTTCTCCGTCGTCCGTGAGCATCGGGAAGTACTCCTCGTCGTTCATAAAGCTCACGCCGACCTGGTTGGCAATGCCGTCGCAGTTGCGGTAGAACAGATCCCCCTCCACGCCGGTGGTACCGTTGGTATACTTGGCATACCAGTTGGTTCCGTTCATTGCGGTCTTGAGCGTGACCGAGGTGGTCTTCACCAGATCGTTATATACGCCGAAGTTGTAAAGATTGATGCCGAGGTAGCCGTCAAAGCCGATGGTCGTGTAGGATGCGAGCGCATCCAGCATTGCCTGCGTCAGTTCGGGCTTGGCTTCCACGTTAACAAGAATGCTTCCCACGGATTTTTCATCCTGCAGGCTGGTCGCCAGGACCTTGATGACCGGAGTACCGGTCATGTCGCTCTTGGCGGTCAGCACGCCGGAAATGGGATCAATGGTCGCATACTCTCCGCCCTCGGCGATCGACCAGAGCACGGTCTGATCGTCACAGCCCTTGACGGTTGCGGTAAGAGTAATGCTGTTTCCGGAGCGAAGAGAGGAAGACTGGCTGATGGCAACCTGATACTTTCCTTCGTCCTCCGGCGGGATGCGAGTCGCCGTATAAACGCCCTCCGCGGACTTGGCGGAGCTTTCATAATTCTCCGCATTTGCCACGACGGAATACTTGAAATCGACATCCAGATTGGTAACCTGATAAGAATTTGTGCTTGATGTTTTGACAGTTGAACCGATATATACCGTATAGGAGGTCGCGTGTTCCACGGCATCCCAGGTGATCAGTCCGCTCTCGGAGATCCGGACGTTTTGCGGAGTCGCAAGCGTCTCGCGCGATGTCGCAGGTTCCGTCGAGGTCTCTGTGGACGGCTTGCCCCCGCAGGAGGCAAGAACCGTACACAGCATCACAAGCGCAAGCGTCAAAGCAAGAAACTTTTTCATTCTTTTGTGCTACCGCCTTTCTTTTTTTTCATGACAAAGACCACACAAACGGCTGCGGCAATCAGTACCGCCGCACCGCAGGCGATCAGGACGATCAGTAAGGCATTGCTGTTTTTCCCCGGATCCGTCGTACCGGAGTTACCGGAGGTCTCGGTTTCGGTTTCGGCAGGGGTCTCGGTCTCGGTGTCGCCGCTCTCCAGATCCGCACGGTATGCACCGAGCAGTGCGTTGTACCTGGTCAGCGTCAGGACCGAACGCTCGCTCGCGGGAAGTTCCGCCAGGAGCTTCTCGATCTCCGCCATTGCAGCACGGCAGTCGCGGGAGTAGGTGTCGGGAAGTGCGTTTACCTTGTCCTGCAGATCACGGGCTGCCTGGCTTGCGTTCGCCAGTTTCAGCGCGGTAAGAGCAGCCTTGGCATCCGTCACATCCTTTAACATCTTCTGCCATTCCTCTTCGGTGTAGCCGAAGTCGGTTGCCTTCTGCTTGAGCGCGTTCATCTTGGTCACCGCTTCGTTGATGAGCGTTTCATCGCCGAGCGAGACCTTGTCGATCATTCCGACCTTTTTCGCAAGATCAATGAAGTCGGACAGCGTCTTATCCATTGCCACATAGTCACTGCGTTCTGCGTCGGAAACCGTTCCGAAAGTCACAAGATAATGCAGGGCGTCGTAGCCGGATGCGTCGGAGTTGGCGGGAAGAATCATCTTGATCGGCTGGTTTTTGCCGAGCAGATCAATAAAGTTGTAGTAGCAGAGCTCCAGTCCGAAGATGCCGAACTGATCGTGCAGAAGCGCATAGCCGGGATCCTTTTCGGTCAGCTTTGCTTCCTTGTTGTATTCATTTTCCCATGCGGGTGCAAGGAACGAACGGAACTCCACGGTCTCAAGAGCGGTGTAGCCGTAGAAAGCGTAATTGCCGATCAGCTTCAGCGTGCTCGGGAGGATGATCGTCCGGATGTTCGTGTTATCGCTGCCTGCGTAACGCTCGATCCGGTAGGTCCCCTCCACAACCGTGAGAGTATCCTTTTCCATGCCGCCGGGCACGGAGGTAAGCTGCAGTCTGCCGGAATCCATTCTCGTGTAGAGCACACCGTCAAAGAGGTTCAGATAGCTGTCGTCCGCGGTGTAATCAGTGAGCTTCTTTCCGTCAACCGAAGCATAGAAGCTGCGCAGAGACGTGCATCCCTGGAACGCAAGCATTCCGATCTTGGTAATTTCAGGATTGAATGTGAATTCGGTGAGGCTCTTGTTCATCTGGAATGCCGCTCTGCCGATGTTGCAGAGATTGGGCGCGTCCACCGTGGTGAGCCCTGCGTTCTGGAATGCGTAATCATCGACCCGGGTCAGCTTCGGAGCAGACATGGCACCGGCGATCGCAGTATCCGCGAACGCACCGATTCCGATGGTTTCCGCCTCGGGCAGATTCACACCGGGGGTCGCAGCGCCGAGGTTCAGATCGGACAGCGCCTTGCAGGAGGTAAACGCATAATCCCCGATCTTCTTCACGTTCTGCAGGTTGATGGAGGCAAGCTCCGTGCAGCCGGCGAAAGAGTAGGTTCCGATGCGGGTCATGTTCGCGGGAAGCGTCACCTTTGCCAGGTGGATGCAGTATGCAAACAGGTAGTCGCCGTAATCCGTGAGAGACGCGGGGAGCGTCACTTCAAGGAGTCCTTCGCATCCGGAGAAGGCACCGTCACCCATCGAAACAAGGGTATCCGGGAATTCGATCCGGCTGAAGATCGGCGCGCTTGCGTCCTTCGCGTAGCGGGCAAACGCACCCTCGCCGATGGAAATCACCTGCGGGATGGTCACGGAGTACAGAGCCGCGCAGTCTGCAAACGCATAATCGCCGATATACCTGACGTTCTGCAGGTTTGCGACACCGAGCTTGGTACAACCGTAGAAGGTCTGTGCCTCAATGGTATCATCCGTGCGGGAAAGATCAATGTCCGACAGGTTGACGTCACCCTCAAAGCAGGAAGCCCCGAAATGCACGCCGCCCTCTGCGGGCATATTGACAGTGGTCAGGTAGGAGCACTTCTGGAATGCGCCGAGCCCGAACCGGGTATTCTTGCCGACGGTCACAGTGACCAGCTTGGACTGGAAGAATGCGCCCTCGCCGTACTCTGCGTTCTCACCGACGGTCACCGCAGTCAGTCCGCAATCGGCAAAAGCGTAAGAACCGACCGACTTGACCGATTCCAGTCCGTTCACGGCTTTGAGTTTGGAGCAACCGCGGAACGCGGAGCTGCCGATGGTTCCGGTCATACCTGCGGGCAGGTTGACCTCCGTCAGTGCCGTGCACTTTGCAAAAGCATAATCCGAGATCACGGTTGCGGGATTCGTCAGGGTCAGAGAGGTGATCGGAGCACCGGCAAAAGCGCCGGAAGCGATCACACGGATGTTTCCGTCGATCACGAGATCACCGGTCAGCTTGCCGATCAAACCGAGGACGATCGTGTCGCCCGCGGCGTTCGTCAGATAGTTCTCCTGCAGGCGGTAGAAACCGTTTTCAGCAGGAACCACCACACTGCCAAGCGAGGTCTTCTGGAACACATCGCCGCTGACCGACACAAGCTCGGTGTTCTTGCCGAGCGTCACGGTCGTCAGCTTGTCGCAGTCGAAGAAGGCGTAGCTGCCGAGCGAAACGCGGCTGTCGGGAAGTGTGATCGAGACAAGCCCGTTGCAATCGTAGAACGCCTGTTCCCCGATCACATCAACGGTTCCGTGGAAGTTGACTGCCGTGAGCGCATCGCTTTCGCAGAACGCACCGAAGCCGACCTCATGAATGTTCTGATACACATTGACGGTCGTCAGCTTGTCACACTGCGCGAAGCAGTACTTCGGAATATCCATTGTTGTGTAAAGGTCAACGGAGACAAGTCCGCTGCGTGCAAACATTCCCTCGGAGAGTTTGGTCTTCTCCGCGACGGTCACGTTTGCAAGATTGGTACAGCCTCTGAATGCATACGCACCGGCGTTGCGGAGCTTGGACAGATCCACGGAAGTGAGCGAAGCGCAGTTTTCAAAACCGCGGACACCGATGGCGTATGTCTTTGACAGATCCACGTCGGTCAGAGACTTGCATCCGCTGAACGCATACGCACCGACCAGTTCGACATGAGACAGGTCAATGGACGTCAGCGCCTCATCCTTGTTGAACGCATATTCCCGGATGATCTTGACCGAATCGGGCAGGATCACGGTTTTGAGTCCGGTGCAGTTGTAGAACGCGTACTTGCGAATCTCCTTCACACCGGCGGGAATCGTAACGGAGGTAACCGTCGTGTTGCAGTTCGGGATCTTGTTTGCATCGTAGTCGTCATCCGGCAACTCGATCGACTTGTCGGTATCGTAAAGACAGAATGCATAAGCTCCGATGTAAAGAATGCCTTCGTCATCGGGAATCACCACGTCGCCGCCGAGACCCTTGTATGCCACAAGTGTACGGCTGTCGTCAATCACAAACTCACTCTTGACCGTCACGCTGACATACGCGACGAGGTTGGAGCCTGCAACACGGGCGGTGATGTTGGCACTGCCCTTCTTGAGCGCAGTCATCACGCCGTTCTGATCCACGACCACACTTTCTTCGTTGTCCGAGGAGAAGGTAACCGGGTACTTGTCGGAGACATACCACGGGTCGATCCTGTAAAAGAGCTGGATCTTTTCACCGGGATACAGCGCGATCGTTCCGCCCTTCAGAGAAGAAATGTAGGTACGGTCGCCGGTCTCACCAATCTCGCTGGTTTCGGATGACCTGGCATAAGCGAACAGTGTATTGAAGTAATCAAAATGGATGGAGGTAATCGTCGCATCGGATGCGGAACCCGTTTTTTTGGCGGAATCGGCAAGCGACATGACCGAATAGATCTGTCCCCCCGAGCCGTCCGACACAACAGATGCCCCGCCGGATCGGCTTGCCGCAGGCTGCGGCTCCTCCGTATCGGTCTCCGCCGCCGGGCGGGCTTTGACGTTGATCAGAATCACCGCCTGCTTGAGTTCCACCGCTTCTTGAACGGTAATGGTAGCGCGTCCGGGCGCCATGCCGCGGACCTCACCATCCTTCACCTGCGCGACCTTTTCGTTGGAGGAGGTCCAGCTCAGGTACTTGAGGTAATCCTTCGCCTCGTCCACCGTCTTGTCGGCGGTCGCAAGATAACGGGTCAGGTCAACGACCTCGTCTTCGTAAACGGTCAGGATATTCAGCGTCTCTCCCTCCGGGGTACCGTCCTTGGTAAAGGAGAAGTCGCCCTTGGTACCGGGAAGCTGGCAGAGATAGATGTTGGAATTGAGCGCGTAGTCGTCAATGGAGAACGCAAGCGCGCTGGTTACAAGTCCGTCCGCGTACAGCTTATCGAGATAATCGGTAATCTCAAAGCGGACGGTATTGTCCGCCCCTCTCTCCCCATAAACCGGGATCGGATTTTCGGAGAGAAGCGAGTAAGAAGAAGTCGAGGTGAACGCAATCGGCGTAATGGACTGAACATAATGGTTGTCGTAGATCACCATCGTCAGATAGTAGCGATCCTTCTTCTGGGTCTTGTCGTAGACCTTCTCATAGGAAACGTTTTTGAGCACGGGCGGCTCGTTGTCCGCATAAAAATCAAAGCTGAAGGAGTTGCGCTTGTTGGCAGCCGCGCCGCCGTCGCCGTAATCCAGCTTGCCCGTCATGGAGAAGGTATACTGCCGGTTGTTGATCAGCCCCAGTTCGGAGGACTTCCACTTCAGGTATTCATACCCCGGGATCGGCGTGCCGCCGTTGGAATATGCCTTGTGCGCATTGTCCACCACAAATTCCTTGATCACCTCGCCCGTCACCTTGTCCGTGATGGTATAGGTCATGGTCTTGGCGTTGCGGAGCAAGCCTGCGTATATTGCGGAGAAGCCGTCAACCGTGCCGAGCGAATCGGAAATTGCGATGTGGTCGACTGATGCGGGGATCTGGTCATACTTGCTCGCATCCACATTATAAAGGTAGGTGCCGAGCGGAATGACGTAGTTGTAGTAATAGGAGCCGTAGGGCGTGGTCGCATAGTAATCGGCTTTGAGCTTATCCTCTTCGTCGATGGAGGCGTCCTTGGCTTCCTTGTCTACCTCGTAGTAGGTCTTGTCGAACATCGGAGCCTCGGTCCAGTCGCCGTAGAACGCAAGGAACGGGATGTTCAGGTCGATTCCCTTCTCCTCGGTCGATTCAAGCGTCACGAAGCCTTCAACGTACATTCCGTACGGGAAGAGCTTGTCGATCATCTGCTTGTCTGCGTCGGACAGCGTGTAGACCAGCTTGACGGAAACACTCTTGCCCGCCTTGACCGTTACATTGGTGCCGTCATAGGAGCCGTCACCGGTCACGGTTGCCGTAAAGGAGCCGCCGAGGATCTGGTCCTTTTCCGCCACAAAGGTGTCGTCGGAGGAAGAGACCGTCTCGGTCATGCCGATCAGCCCGAGCTTGTAGGAAAGATCCTTGTCGGAAATATTGCAGATATTGAAGGTCATCTCGTACACGCCGGTACGCTTTGCGTCGTCGCCGAGCTCCAGCTTGGTGCGGTCAATGCCGTCCACCGTCAGGTAAGCGCCGGTGTTGACCACATTGAAGAGGCTGGCAAGGCCTGCGCCCTGCTTGCGGGGAGAATACGGGTTGCCCTCTTCGTTCTGCACAATGGTCGCCGTGGACATGAGCATCTGGTTGCACATGACGGAGATCTGCTTCATGGAGTAATCCGGGTACTTTTCCTTCAGATACTGACGGATGAGCACCACGATGCCGCACATATTCGGGCTTGCCATGGAGGTACCGCTCAGCTTGTCGTATCCGCCGCCGGGAATTGCGGAGAGAATCTCACCGCCGTGCGCGGTGATCTCCGGCTTGAGTCCGAGGCTCGGAGTGGGTCCCCAGCTGGAGAAATCGGACATAAACGGTCCTGCCTGCTGGGAGTAATTGAAGGCGAGGGTACCGGTCTCCTTTTCCGCAAGCTCCGTACCGGATTCCTTGGAGATGGAAATGGTCGGGATGTGGTCGGATTTACCCATCGACATGAGGATGTCGCCCTCGATGTTGTTGTAAATGATGCAGGCAAGCGCGCCGGCACTCTTTGCCTGGAACGCCTTGTCTTCAAACGTGTTGTCGCCGCGGCGGACAAGTGCAATCTTTCCCTTGACGTCAAGTCCGGTATAGTTTGCACGCATACCGACGCCGGGGACGGTCACATATTCGATTTCAACGCTCTTTCCCGCCATGAGATCGTCGTATTTTTTCTGTGCGTCCTGATCCGTCTCGCCGAGCTTCTTCAGCGCGTCGCGCAGTTCATCGTAGAAGTTGTTTGCGTCGCCGGAGATGGAGTTGGATTCGTTGAAGAACACGACCTGGGAACCGTTGCCGATGAGATAGCGGCTCTTGACGCCGCTGATGGAAGCGACGGAAAGCGCGGAATCATAGGTGGAAGGAGAGCCGACCGTGCCGGTATCGGGGTTGGTCACCTTACCGGTACTGCCCTGCGCTCCGCCGAAAGCGGAGCTGTAACTGTTGCTTGCCGCGGTCACAAGACTGATGCCGCTGGCGTTGATCTTGTCGTAGATCTCATTGGTCGCATCCGCGTCGGATTCCCGGGCAAAACCGCAGGAGGAGCCGAGCGACATATTGATGGCATCCACGCCGAGAAGCACTGCGTCTTCCAGCGCCGCAAGAATATCCTCGGACTTGCCGCCCGAATCGAGGTCAGGGAACACTTTCATAAGCACCAGCTGAGTATCCACTGCAACGCCGGTGACAGTATCGTCCTTACCGCCGATGATGCCGGACACGTGAGTGCCGTGTTCGGAGTCGTAGGGGTAGACATCGGTATCCTTATCCGCGTAGTCAAACGCAAACGGGATCTTCTGGTTGACATAGACATCCATCAGCTCCACGCCGCCGGCGAGCTTATCCGCCATCGAGCCGGCGAGCATTTTGGAAACATCCTGCTGGGTGATCAGAAGATTGCCGGAGGGCATGGTGGAGAACACCGTATGGTCACAGTCAAAGCCGGAGTCGAGCACCGCGACGGCGGTTCCCTTACCGGTGAAGCTGACGCTGCTGGAATCGAAAATACCGGTCGGATAAATATCGACCGCATTGATAATGGCAGAAGCGTCCGTTCCCTTGGTGGACTGCGGACGGTTGAAGGTATCCGACAGGATGGTCTTCGATACCTTCTGCTCCTGGCTCAGCGCCTTGAAGTTTCCGTATTTGGTGGAAACCGCAACGCCGTTGAGGACCGTGTTGTAGGTATCCTTGACCTCCTCAATCAGCCCTTTTGCCAGAAGATCGGCAATGAGCGCGTTCTGCTCGTCGGTCAGCTGAGCGATTCTCGTCTGACCCTCAGCAGATGCCGCGTATTCCGAAAGGCTCATCTTGGAAGAGATTTTTTCATTCTCCAGATAAGTATCAATCAAAGCGGGAGTCGGCAGGGTGACAATGGCAACAACCACGTCATCATCCTTGTAACCGCCGTTTTCTTTCAGATATTCCGCTTTGATGCGGGACAGGGACTGCTCCTGGGTGAGCTTCAATCCGGTATTGAAGATCTGAAGCTGCTGGGCGTCACTGCCAAGCCCGCCGGACTGACTGCCGGAGCTCTCAGACCCGGTGCCGACGGAGGGGATCAGATCCGCAACCGACGCACAGGCGGTCAGAATGGTGGAAAGCAAAAGCGACAGCAGCAAAACAATCGCCAATAGTGATAACAGTTTCTTTTGCACGGGGGTATTCTCCTTACATCTCATTTGCAAAGCCAGAAATAAATGAGCAACATTGTCAGTCCGAATCCGAGTAAAACTGCCAGAAGTCCGGGCAGATAAACCTGAAATGCGGCGCGGGTCGCCGCCCATTTTTCTTTTCTGCTCAGTCCCACATTGTTTTCGGGATCAGAATCTTTTCTTTGATCGGTCAGTCCGGACATATCATAAATGGTATGTCCGTCATCGATATAAGGGGCTTTGCGAACTTTATTTTTCTTTTTCATATCACTCACGCGGATGTGTCCGATTCCGGAGCAAGCCGATACGGACACGTCCTTCGTTCAGATGCCGGTGCGTGCTGTCAATGCGCCGGCGTTCCCGTCTTTGCTGTCTGTTCTATCAATGTCTCCGGATGCTCCATTGCCTCTTTGTCGTAAAGGTGGCAGGCAACATGGTGCCCGGGAGCAACCTCGATGTATTTCGGGTCAACACATTCGCACACCTTCATGCACTTTGCGCATCTGGTGTGGAACTTGCATCCCTTGGGCGGGTTCGCGGGAGACGGAATGTCTCCCTTCAGGATGATCCGGTTCATCTTGACATCCGGATCCGGAACCGGCACTGCGGAAAACAGCGCCTGCGTGTAAGGGTGCAGCGGGTTTGCGAAAATCTCCTCCGTCCTGCCGAGCTCCATCATATTGCCGAGGTACATGACAAGAATCTGGTCCGTGATGTACTTGACGACAGACAGGTCGTGCGAAATGAAGAGATAGGTGAAGCCCATGTTGTTCTGGAGCTCCTTGAGCAGGTTGATGATCTGCGCCTGAATGGACACATCCAGTGCCGAAACAGGCTCGTCACAGATGATCAGCTCCGGATTGACCGCGAGCGCGCGGGCAATGCAGATTCTCTGCCGCTGACCGCCGGAAAACTCGTGCGGGTAGCGGTCGTAGAACTGGGGACGAAGCCCACACTTCTGCATGATGTCGAGCACGTATTCATAGACCTCCGCCGCCGGTACGATGTGATGGACCTTCACCGCCTCGGCGATGATGTTGCCCACCGTCATACGGGGAGGAAGGCTGGAATACGGGTCCTGGAATACCAGCTGGATCTGGGTGCGGTATTTCTGCATCTGTCCGCGGGACAGGTTGGTAATATCGTTGCCCTTGAAATAGATCTTGCCGCCGTCCACGTCGTAAAGACGGAGGATGGTTCTGCCGAGCGTGGTCTTGCCGCAGCCTGACTCGCCCACAATACCGATGGTCGTTCCGCGCTTCACCGTGAAGCTGACGTCGTCCACCGCACGAAGATAGGCTGTCGTCTTGCCGAAGAGGTTCTTCTCAATCGGGAAGTACTTCTTCAGATGCTCGACCCGGAGGATTTCTTCGGCATCCGGTTTGTTTTTGATTTCTTCTGCCATAATGATTCCTCCTTTCCGTCACTCGTAGAGGTAGCAGGCGACCCAGTGGGTGTCCGAAACCTGAACGCCGCACGGATAGGGTCCCTTGCACTTGCCGATGCACTTCTCGCATCTGCCCTTGAAGTAGCAGTGGTCGGGCAGGTTGATGGGGTTCGGCACCTGACCGGGGATGGAGTAGAGCGGCTCGTTGACGTTGGAATTGATCATCGGCTTGCTCTTCTGCAGACCGATGGTGTAGGGATGCAGAGGATTATGGAATATATCCTGTGCGGTTCCCTTTTCAATCACGCGTCCGGCATACATGACGACGACTTCGTCTGCCATCTCCGCAATGACGCCGAGGTCATGGGTGATGAGCATGATGGAGCAGCCCTCTTTTCTCTGCAGGTCGCGGAGAAGCTCGAGGATCTGTGCCTGAATGGTCACGTCAAGCGCCGTGGTGGGTTCGTCCGCAATGATGAGCTTGGGCTTGCCGGCAAGCGCCATGGCGATCATGACTCTCTGCCGCATACCGCCGGACAGCTCGTGCGGGTAGGATTCGTAGGTGTGCTCCGGCATGGAGATACCGACCTTGCGGAGCATCTCGATGCTGTACGCCTTGACCTGTTCCTTGGTCATCTCCGGCGTGTGCAGGAAGGAAACCTCGTCAAGCTGATACCCGATGGTGAACACCGGGTTGAGCGAGGTCATGGGTTCCTGGAAGATCATCGTGATGTCCTTGCCGCGGATCTTGTACAGCTCCTTGGTGGGCATATTGACGATGTTGTAGCCGAGGGGGGTGCCGTTTTTGTCCGTGCCGAGGTCGCCGGAGTTGAAACGGATCTGACCGTCCACCACCTGCCCCTGGGGAGCCTGCACCAGCTGCATGATGGAGAGCGAGGTCACGCTCTTGCCGCAGCCGGATTCGCCGACCACACCGACGATCTTGTTTTTCGGGATGTCAAAGGAAACGCCGTTGACCGACATGACCGTGCCGTTGTCTGTGAAGAACACCGTCTTGAGTCCGTCGATCTCAATGATATTATCGGGGTCATGCATCGGCACCGTGTACTCCTCGGGGAGCTTCTTGCGCCGCTTCTGTGCCTCGTAATACTTCATCTGCTTGACATTGTAGCGAATGATCTTCCGGCTGTCCTTCAGCGAAATATAATCCGAATTATTCTTTTTCTTCTTCATCATATTCCCCTTACTTTCTCGCCTTCGGGTCCATCGCGTCACGCAGACCGTCGCCGATGAAGTTGAATCCGAGCACTGCAATCACGATCATGATACCGGCGGGAAGCCACATATTGAGGTGATAGCTGAGCACCTGAGGATCGTTCGCCGTTGCGATCATGGTACCCCATGCCGCCTTCGGGAGCTGGACACCGAGTCCGAGATAGCTCAGGGTGGATTCATACAGGATGACGCTGCCGAGTCCCAGCGTCATCGAAACGATGAGCTGCGGCATGACGTTCGGAATGAGGTGATGGAAGATCTTCCGGAAGGAAGAAAGGCCCATGACCTCGGTTGCGGTAATGTACTCCTGCTCACGCAGGAAAAGGATCTGTCCGCGGACGAGTCTTGCGACGCCGCTCCAGCTGAAGATCGTGATGAATGCCATCAGAATGAAAATACGCTGATCCGCGGGTACGTTCCACGAATCGATCACGGCGGATGCAATCAGGAGCAAAGGCAAGGTCGGGATACAGTTGAAAATATCCACGATACGCATGATGACCTGATCGACCCAGCCGCCGAAGTAACCGGAAATACCGCCGAGGAGCACGCCGAGCAGCGTCTCCAGAATGACAACGATAAAGCCGATGGTAAGCGAAATTCTGCCGCCGTACATCAGACGGACGAGGACATCCATGCCCTTGTCGTCGGTGCCGAGCGGGTGTTCCTTGCTGGGGGAGGCGTAGGAGTTGAGGTTGGTCACACTCTTGACTTCCTCCACGACCTCTACCTTGTTGCCCTCGGAGTCGGTGACTTCAAAGGTCTTGTAGATGGGCGTCACGACCGAGCTTTCGTCCTGTGTTTCCTCGCCGTAGGTGGAATACACCACCGGGCCCAAGAAGGAAAAGAGGAACAGGAACACGATCATGACAATGCCGACTATGGACAGCTTGGAGCGGAAAAATCTGCGGAGGATCAGCCGCATCGGGCTCATCTCCTGATAGGTCTCGGTTTCAGCCTGTGCTTCGGCGTCCGCAATCTCTTCGGCGTCCGCCTCGGAGTGAACCGCCTCCGGCTCCTCGCCGGGGATCCCCGCCTTGGCTTCTGCGGCGGCTGCCGCTTCGTTTTCGGCAGCCTCTTCCGCGAGGGAATCCATTTTGTTCAGAGACTCGGCGTTTGTGATGTTCTCCATATTTTCGAGGGAGGACGGGGTATGCTTGTCATCCATTCGCTTTGCCTCCTTACTTACCCAGCTTGACCCGCGGGTCAACCACCGAGTACATGATATCCGAGAAGAGTGTTCCGATGATGGTCAGAATCGCCAGGAACATATTGTAACCCATGACGAACGGCACGTCGCCGTCCTTGAGTGCCTGATATGCAAGACGACCGATACCGTCGATACCGAACACCTGCTCCGTGATCATCATACCGCCGAAAAGCGACGGCAGGATGCCGGCAAGCAGTGTTGCCAGAGGAATCATGGTGTTACGGAATGCGTGCTTGTAGATGACCGTATGCTCGGAAAGTCCTTTTGCACGCGCGGTACGGATGTAATCGGCGTTGAGCACCTCCAGGGTGTTGGTACGCGTATAGCGCATCAGACCGCCGATGGACAGAAGAACGCTGACCGCGATCGGCAGAATCAGATGGCGTGCAATGTCGCCGAACTTCTCCATCATACCGAGAAAATCGGCGCCGTAATCCTTGCTCGCGTAGAGAAGACCGTTGACAGGGAGCCAGCCGAGGTCAACCGCGAACAGCTTGATGACGATTGCCGCAAAGAAGTAGGTCGGGAGCGACAGACCGATCATCGTGAAAATGGTGACCGTATAGTCGCGCACCGAATACTGGTGCGTCGCGCTCGAAATGCCGAGCGGGATGGCGATGAGGAACTGAAGCACCGTCGCAATTGCCGCGATGGCAAAGGAGATCCACATATTCTCGCCAATGACCTTCGCTACGGGCTTGTCGTATTTGAAGGAGTTGCCGAGATCGCCGTGCAGCATATTGTTGACCCAGGTCAGATAACCGCCGACCACCGACCTGAACTTCTGCCAGCCGGTCGCCTGCGCATAGCTGATATCGGCGGTCCTGGGCGCGGATTCCCCATTGAAGGTAACGGAAATCCCCGCAATGTCCCGACCGTTCAGCGCCGTGTCAATGGTATACACGCCGCTTGCCAGCTTGGTCAGCTTTTCCGAGGTTACGGTCTTTCCGGCGGAATTCTTGGCTTCCGAGGTCTCCACCGAGAAAATGTCAAAGGTCTGCGTGGACTTTGACTCGTCATAATTCAGATTCAGGCGCGTTTTGCCGTCTGCGGAGTCAAAAGACAACGCATACCAGGAATACCACGCCGAGGGAGCGGTCCCTTCCGTGCCGTGGTAGGTCTGGTATGTCGTCACCTTGGTGTCCGCCGTAAAGCGTCCATATCCGTCTATATCAACATGAAGGTACGCGTCCGGAGTTGCCAGACCGTAGAGCTTCTTGAAACGGTCCACATCTGCCTGCTTGACCGCACCGGTGCTGATCTGTGTTGCAAACTTCTTGTCAATGTAGTCGTTTGGCATCATCCGCACAAGGGTGTAGATGATCAGAGAAACACCGAACAGGATCAATATGGAGATGAGGAGCCGCTTGATAATATACTTAAACATAACTTCTCCGAACTGCTGAGTGGATTTTCCGACTGCCGCCCGCGGGCGGCAGTCGGAATCGGACGCGTATTACCGCTCCGTGTTAAGCGACACTTTGTAAAGATCGCTGGTCAGGCCCTTGTAAGGAGACAGCTCGCTGTCAGGCGTCAGGGTAGACGCGTCGATCTTGTTGATATTATAGGCAAACAGGTCGTCTCTCTGGTAGGTCGGAAGCTCCACGGCAAGCTGCATTACAAGGTCAAGTGCCTGGGAGTAAATTCTCGCACGCTTCTTTTCGTCATTGGTGCTTCTGCCCTCATCGATCAGCTTGGAAAGATCCTCGATGATTGCAAGCTCTTCGTCATACTTACCGCCCGCGTTGAGCTTAATCTGGCGGTAACCCCAGTTCCAGGTCGAGGTTGCGGTGGAGTCGATGTGGTAGACCTGGTACATATCCGGGTCGATGGTGGAGCCCCATGCAGCCGCCCAGACAGTCAGGTCACCGGTAGACAGCTTCTTGAGTGCGTTCGCATCGGTCGTCGTGTTGATCTGGAAGCCGACCGTGTTGAGGAAGTTGCCTGCACGGTACAGTGCATTCCATGCGGGATGGTCGGTTTCCTCGCCTGCCACCGTGAAGGTGTACTTGAGAACCGAGGAGCCCTTCTGGTAAATGCCGTCGCCGTTGAGCGTGTATCCTGCATCTTCAACGAGACCGCGGATGAATTCCTGCTGCTCCTCCATGGTGAAGGTATCACCGGCGGATTTGCCCTTTTCCTTGCAGAATGCTTCGTATGCCGGATTGACAACCGAGAGATCTTCCGGCACCTTGCCGCCGATGTAGGGGTAGTACGCAGTCGCACCCTTCGGGTAAGCCCAGCTGGAGAGGGAGATCGAACGGTAAATTGCCTTTGCGGTGGTCTTGTAATAGTCAACGCAGTCCTGGGTATTGATGCTGTGCATGATCGCCTGGCGGACCTTCATATCCGGCACCTTGCCGGCGTTGATGCCGATGTAACCGTAACCGGAGGTGGTAACGGATTTATGTGCGATGCCGTCCGACTTCTTGCCGTCCAGCTCGGAGATGGTCTCGGGCTTTGCGTTGGGCTCTGCGAAGTCAATTTCGCCGGTGTAGAGCGAGTTGAGCATCTGGTTTGCGGAAACCACCTGGAAACGGACCTTGTTGATGACAGCGGGGCCCATGACGTAGTAGGGGTTTCTCTCGTAGTAGATGATACCGAGGTTGTAGAAGTCGCCGGCAGAAATGTTGTCGATGCCGCCGGTGGACTTACTTGCGGCGTAAGGACCTGCGCCGACCGGAACACCGATCTTGTCGGGGTTCTTGACGACGTTGTTCATAAAGGTCTGGGAGGAATATTCCACGCCGAAGTTGGACTCATAGTCGAATGCCTTGATGTGCTCTTCGTCCGAGTAGTAATACATCGGAGCGACAGCAAAGGAGAAGTTCCAGATTGCCTTGGGGTCAACATTGTTGATGGTGATTGCGAGGACCTCGTTGCCGCTCTCAACGGAACCGTCAGCGCGGTAGGTAGGAACGTCGTAGGTCACGCCGTTGACCGTAACGGGAGCCTTGCGGTTGATGAACTGGATACCGGAAATGTTCTTGAACTCGCGGTCGCCGCCCTTGAAGTACTCTTCCATTGCCTCGTTGGTGAGGTAGGTGGAAAGCTCGGTCGCGGTCACCCAGTAGGTCACGATCTCACCGATGGAATCCGGGATTTTTGCTTCGTAGACCCAGTTGACGGCGTAATCCTTCGTCCAGGTCTTGACGGTCTCAGCCTTGCCGCAGTTGTATTCGAGCTGCGCGTTCTTCTTGTTCCACTTGATGTAGCCTTCATTATAAAGGAAGGCTTCCACGTCGGTGGTCAGAAGATTCTTGTAAACATTGCCGTCGCTGTCGGAAAAAGTAATGGTATCATAGGAATCAAGCGAGTTGCTGTAGTCGTTTTCCAGCTCCTTGCGGAACAGCTCCAGCGCCTTGTCGTAATCCTTGACAACATTTTTGTAGCGCTCTGCGCGGTTCACATATGTTTCCAGCTGGGTACGGAACTGCGCCGCACTGAGGCTGTTGTCCTTGTCAAGGATCTCTTCTGCTGCGTCGACCAGCGCACCGATACGGGAGGAAGCGACGAGCTGGAACTGGAGCTTGAAGCTCTCCTGCTCCGTTTCATCCTGGCTCTGGGTGCGGTAAGCAGCCAGACCGACGATGTCGGTGGAGTAAATGGTGCTGGAGCCGGTGTATGCGGGATCCAGGTAAACGTAAAGGTTGAAGAGCACGTCCTTCATGGTCAGGTAAGAGCCGTTGGAGAAGCGCACGTTGTTCTTCAGAACGAAATAATACGTGGTGGTCTGGTCAACGTCGGGCGTACCGTTCGTAACGGTCTCCAGATCCTTGACAACAACGGATTCGTTGTCGCCGTATGCGACCTTACCGTTCTTATCGTTGCCGAGCATGGAGATCTGGGTCATGCCGACCACATTACCGTCGGTTGCGGAGGTCGAGAAGAAGGGATTGAACACCTTATCGACTTCCTGAGTGGAGAAAACGAACGGATCCGTTTCATTATTATATTTCTTTCCGGTCGGGGTATCGCCACCCGGCGTTTTGCCGCAATAGCAAAGGCCGACCAGCATCAGTGCGGCGAGAGTGATCGAAAGAACACTCTTGAGAATCTTCTTTTTCATGTTATTTCTCCTTATTATTCAGATTGCAAGATCGTTGGTCATTCTTGCCGCGTTATTCAGAGTCACGGGTCACATTCAGTTCCACGCCGACGGTGGAGGAATCTCCCTCTGGGGCATAGAAGTAAGGTCTGTCAGTTACGAGGAAGAGGTTTTCGGAGGAGTCAAAATCTTTCGGAAGTTCGCCGACGGAGTAGGTCATGGAAACTGTCACATTCTCAAGCACGGACGAGGACAGCTTCATGACAAGCGGAGCAAACAGGATCTGCTGCGTGGAGCTGTACCCGGTGCTGATGTCAACCGAGAAATCCGTAAAGGAAACATTCCGGACGGTTGCACCCTTGAGGGAATCGAACAGACTGATGCAAAGGAGGTTTCCCTCTCCGAGATCAGGGTCGTTCACCATAGCGCTCTTGTCCTTGGCATAGGACAGGACGAAGTTGCGGATCGCATAGCCGTTGCCCTCGATCACGCCCTTGTAATCGCCGAACCCGCCGAAGGTCTTGCCGCCGAAATCAATGTCGTTCATCAGGTAAATGTTCTTGCTCTTGGATTTTAACAGATCGTTCGCAGTACGGACGATGCTGTATTCACCCTCAATGTATTCCGGAAATACCTGCACTGTCGTGTCGGTTTCTCCGCCGGGATGTCCGTAGTTCTCATCCACGATCTTTCCGTCCGCGTCACGGTAAATACCCGTCGGGGTGAATCCCGAACGCTTGGCGGCGTAGTTGCGGGAATCGTCAAAGCCTTCGCCGGCATCCACCTCATAGGAGCCGAGCTCCTGCAACTTTCCGTCCGCATCCCGGTAGCACACCTCATAGGTGAAGCGGATATTCTTTTCCCACTTGGCATACAGTGTCACGCCGTCGTCGCCGACCTTGTTGACATCGAAATCCCATTTTTCGCCGAGGGTCACGCTTCCGTCCGCCGCGACGGTACCTGTATACCAGCCCGCTAAGCGGTAGCCGATGCGCTCGACGCTCTTGCCCGAAAGCGATTCGGGATCACTGATGAGGTTTTTGGTTCCGGGGGCGAACGCATAATAATATGTAATCGCCTGCTCGCTGTTCTGATACAGACCGCCCTGCAGATCAAAGATCACCTTGGCGCGGTTTTCATAATTCCGTGTGTTGTCCGAACAGCCCGCGAGTGCAAGCACCGCAACAAGACAAACAAACACGATCAAACCTATTCTCTTCTTCATTTCGGGAAACTGTTTCCAACCTCTCCTTCCGGCGTAATCCGCCTTTCGGCATTGCCCCCGCCGCGACCTTACGCGCGGTTTCAACAAAATGCGCATTTTACAATAAGTCATTATACAACTAAACTTCTCAAATTGCAACAGGGAAATGAAAATTTTATAAATATACCTACTATTTATTCAGTGCCGCCGGGCTTTTTCAGCAAAAAAACGAGCCGAAATGCAAGATTCTCTACCAATTTTATACCATTCGGGCTTCTTTTTTGCAGGAATTCCTGCATAAATGTCATGCAATCGCCCGTTATGTGATGATTGCCTACGAAAAAGCAGAATTTTGTGTGAAATTTGCACAATCGTAATTTTAATATGCAAATGTATAAAAATTATGCATAATTCGCGTTTTTCCGGTGACTTTTCCGGATAAAAAACGAAGCGGATACCCGCCGCGGCGAGGAGGACCGGACGTCCGCCTCCGAACGAGTAAAATTGCAGTACCCGGTGGCGGTCAGCAAGGCAAAATTTCCCGCGCGGATATTTTCCCGCAAAGACAACGTTGCGCTTCCTCAAAAGACGGTATTGACGTTTTCCCGTGACGGTGATATACTGTTTTTGAATAAAGAGTATTTCTTTTTTGAACGGGGATTTATGAAGAACAAAGCAAGCAAGCCGAAGCGAATCCGATCGGCAACGATCTTCGCACTGGTAGAAACGCTCATCGTCGTCCTCTTTGTCGGTCTGGCTACGGCAAATCTGGTCTTCACAAATGAAACGGCAAACCGCCGCACCAGACAACTCGTGGAAGACAGCTATGACGGATTGATTGAAGCCCTGGTAAACGATATCAAGAGCGTTTCACGCGCGGGATTCTCGCTGATGCAGGACGAAACGGTCGTCCGTCTGAAGTCCTATTACTATGATAAGATTCAGTCCGATTCCTATGCCCGCAATGAGGCAATCAACAAAACCATGGAGGAGCTTCTGTCTCTCACGTCCTACTATGGCATCCTGGATTCCTGTGCCTTATGGATTGCTCCCGAAGAAGATCTCTCTTATCATACCATGTACACATTTGTCGGTGATGACACGCGCAGGAAATTACTGGATGCGGAAATCGCCGCACACAGATATTCCCCGACCTACGACGGGAATATCAAAAACAACGGGCAATCCATTCTGATTTCTCTGTCCCTGTCGGCACAGGACAATGCCGTACTGGTAATGCAGCTCAGCACGGACTATATTACGAAGAGTCTGTCTTTGACCGCCATGCCGCAGGTCCGTACCATGCCACACTCCGATAACCACCGGCTTGGTATCGTTTGTACCGACAATGAAAAGGAGCTCGCGGGAGTGTTTTCCCGCGAACCAATGGACAAGCCGGTTCTGGAAAAAGGAAAGGTCATCTATCACACGGAAATTCTCGGCGCAATCCCGCTGTACTCTTTCTTTGAAGTGTCGTCGGTTGACACGAACCTTCCGCTTTACACCATCTTTTTTATTGTGGCGTGCGTTCTGCTTTGCCTGGCGGCGTTTGCGCTGTTTGCTGTTTTCCTTCGCTTCTTCAACAAGCCTTATGCAAAACTGCTGAACGCGATGAACGAAGTCAGTAAAGGCAACTTCGATGTACGGCTGAACGACAGAATTTCTTCGGACTTTCAGTACGTGTACGACGGATTCAATTATATGACCTCTTCCGTCTCCGGTTACATCGAGGAAAACTACCGTCAGAGAGTCATGCGTACCGAAAGTGAATTCAAAGCACTTCAGGCGCAGATCAATCCGCATTTTCTGTACAACTGTTTTGCAAATATCCGGAGTTTCTGCAAAATGGGCGATATGGAAAGCGTGGCACTGATGACAGAAAACCTGTCAAAGCTGTTCTTATACATCACAAGAAACGCCGCACCGATTGTTACGCTTAAGGACGAGGCGGAAAATCTGCAGAACTATCTCCGGATTCAGCAAATGCGTTTCGGCGACAGGGTCAACGTACAGGTACAGCCGCTTCCCGATCAGTTCCGCGATCTGCCGATTCCGAAGCTGTGCCTGCAACCGATTGCAGAAAACGCGTACAAATATGCTTTTTCCGACAAGGAAGACGGTATTTTCCGTGTGGAATACAAGCTCATCGGAGAAGAGCTCATTATAACATTGGAAGACAACGGAGAAATTGCCGACGACCGGCTCCGGGCAATCTCCGCCAGTCTGTCGGATGCCGCCGAGACCTCCGGACTTGTCAATGTCAGCCGCAGACTGGAACACTATGCCAACGGGCACGGAAAGCTGGAGGTCGATCGCAGCGGGATCGGCGGACTGCGCGTCACAATTCATCTGAAGATTCAGGGAGAGGAGGACCCGTCTCATGACGATTCTGGTCATTGACGACGAGCATAACATTGCAGACGGCATCGCATACACGCTCGGAGAACTGGATGCCGATGTTGAAATAGCAGTGTGCTACAGCGCACAGGAAGCAAAGAAATTCGCCGGTACTCATTATCTGGACATTGTCGTTTGCGATATCAATATGCCGAGGCAGAACGGCTTGTCACTTTGCCGGGATCTGCTCCGGTCCTATCCGGAACTGAAAATCGTATTTCTGACCGGGCACAGTGACTTTTCCTACGCGTATGAAGCCATGAAGCTGCCGGACGTTTCTTATGTGCTGAAGCTGGAAAACGATGATGTTCTGCTCCGGACGGTCAAAGAAAAAATGACAGCAATCGAGACGGAACGCAAAAAGAATGCCGACCTGCTCCGCGAACGGCAGTTGAACCGGGAGTTGTCCGAACAACTCGGGGACTTAAAATTGCGGCAGGCGGTTTCCGACGGCAAAGAAGTTTACGGGAACTCGGTTTTCCTTTTGATCCGGCTCCCGTCCATAAGCGACGGACTCCCCGAAATCGTGCGGAACACGTTTGCGGGAGAGGTTGCCGTCACTGCAAACGGAAAAGAAATACTTGCCGCGATTGACAGCGATGAAAGTGTCAGCGTAATCGAGGAACGAGCCAAACGGTTACAGCAGGATCTGTATGAACAAACCGGCGATTACAGTACGTTTGTATTTGACCCGCCTTCTTCCGTTCCTGCCGACAGTCGCTTCCGCAGTTTATCCCAAACGGGCGGAACCAGATTCAATGTTCTGTATTTTCTCAACACAACAAAAGCCGTTCCGCAGCAGGACAGCTGTGATGACGAGGTGATCGCCGGCATCGCTGACTATATCGACAAACACCTGAACGAAGATCTGTCCTTGGTTTCCCTTGCTTCCGCGGTGTATTACAACCCGGCATATCTTTCCCGTAAATTCAAGATGGTTATGGGCAGCACCCTTCACACTTATATTCTGGGCAAACGTATGGAGCTTGCAAAAAAACTGCTGATTGAGACGGACGGGTTTGTTCAGGATATCGCCGCCAGATGCGGATTCAGTAATTCCACACAGTTCGGCATGGCGTTTGCCAAATGCAACGGCTGCTCGCCGGGCTCATTCCGCAGAAGCAGACGAGGGCAGGACGAATGATATCGATGCACACCGGGAGCCTTTTTCGGAAGGCTCCTTTTTTCATAAAAGCAAACAAATCAAGAGAATGTAAAAAATCAAATATTGAACAAGGTGCACACATATTGTAAAATATATGTGTAAAATCGTGAAGATTCGCTGACCTGCCGCATTCACGGTAAAAAAATCGGTCGTTGTGACCGGTATTTGTCAAGGAGGAAGAAAAATGCCGAAATTCAAGTTCATCAGGATATGTTGTGCCTTATTAGCTGTTCTGTCAGTCGTGGGGCTGGCTGCCTGTGGCGGAGTCCGTGATGACAGCGGACCGGACTATGACGATCCGACTCGTAACCCGTTCGGAAAATATGAGGAAACCGTCAAAATCACCGGTGTAATGGAGTATCAGGCACACAATGACAGCCGCGTGCCGCAAAGCGTCACTCCCGACAACCAGGCGTTCATCAGATTGATGAAAGAAAAGCTGAATATTGAGTTCACCTATTTATGGAAGGTTCCCCCGACGCAGTACAGCGAAAAACTCAGTCTCTCCATGCTCGCCAACGAGCTGCCGGATATTTTCAAGGTAACGGCAAGCGACTACGCTGCTCTCAAGGAAGCCGGAATGCTCAAAGATCTGAAAACGGCTTACGAGTATGCCTCGGATGACGTGAAGACATTTCTGAACCGTGATCCTGATGTCATCAAGCGGCTGACTGACGAGAATGGCAGCATTTATGCCGTGCCGCAGTACTCCGACAACCGCAGAGGTGTTCCGGTGATGTACATCCGCAAGGATTGGCTGGACGAGCTTCACCTTTCGGTCCCGACCAATCCCGAAGAACTGTACACGGTACTGAAAGCATTCAAGGACAAAAAAGGTGCGACCTGCGGTCTTGCCATGAGCAATAAAGTAGCCGGCTCGTACTTTTCCATTGATAATTATATGAAAATATTCGGGGCAAGCCCGTATTCCTGGCTGCTCGGCTCCGACGGTCAGCTTCATGCCGACGAAATCTCGGAAAACAGCAAGACTGCTCTCCGCTGGCTGAACAAGTTATACAAAGAAGGCATCCTGACCAAGGATGTTGCCGCTTCCACGGTGGACGCCGTTCAGGCAGACGTTCTTGGCGGAAAATGCGGCGTTGTGATTGGTCCCTGGTGGCAGTTCGAGTATCCTTTGGGCACGGCAGTCGGCAACGGAGATAACTGGGTTGCCGCCGAAATACCGCTTGCAGACGGACAGAATGTAGTCGTTGATCGCCAGCAGGTCGAGTTCTATTATGTTGTCAATAAAAAGTGCAAAAACCCGGAGGCACTGTTCAAGATGATCAATATGTATATTGAGCTTGACGGGAAGCCGGAAGCCGCTGCCGAAAACGGTTATGTCTGGAGCTGGTGCCCCACGCAGTTCTATGATCCCTACGACATCAACGAACAGTTCATTGAAATCAACAAGCAGCTGGAAATCGACCCGAAAGCAGAGGGTCCCGCTCCCGAAAACTGGACAGCCCACATGAAAAAACTGTGGGATGCATACCCCGAGTATCTTATCTGGAAAGAAGATTCCTTCGCCACCAAGTACCAGGAAAATATGTTCATGAACATTGCAACGCGCGTCAACAAAGACGGTGCCTGGGCACAGATCGTCAACGTATACGATGTGGAAAAACGAGTGGTATATGATGAATTCTACGGGATTTCCACTCCGGCAATGTCAAGCAAGGGCGCAATCATGGCACAGGAAGTGGAAGAGTATTATCTGAAAGTAATCATGGGTGAAAAAGACATTGATTCGACGTGGGATTCGTTTGTTTCCTCCTGGAAAAGAATCGGCGGAGACGAGGTTACCGCGGAAATCAACGACTGGTACGCAAAGCAGGCAAGGTAACTGATATGGAAGAAACAGCAATTGTAAAGCAGCGTACCCCGTCCAAATTCAAGAGTTTTGTCAAAACGCAATGGATTTGGTGGGCCATGCTGTTGCCGGGCATTATTCTGACACTGATTTTCAAATACGGTTCCATGTTCGGAATCGTCATGGCATTCCAGGATTTCAACATTTATAAGGGTACCTTCTTTGGTCAGGCATGGGCGAGTGATCACGGCTTCGGTAACTTCATCTACGTTTTCAAAATGGAGAAATTCTGGCAGTCCGTGTTCAACACCCTTCTGATTTCCGGAATCAAAATCATTCTCGGAATTCTTGTTCCCCTTCTCCTGGCGATTCTCATCAACGAAGTCGGAAAAAGATGGTTTTCCAGATTCGTTCAGACCTCCTTTTTCTTACCGTTTTTCCTCAGCTGGGTAATTCTCGGAAGCATTCTGCTTGAAATGTTCTCTTATGGAGGAATCGTCAATACCATCATCGAAAAGATTGGCGGCACGCGTATTCTGTTCTTCCTTGATAACAACTGGTTCCGGGCGCTGATCATCCTCTCCGATGTGTGGAAGGGGATGGGCTACAATATGGTCATCTTCCTTGCGGCAATCATGGGGGTTGACGAAACACTGTTCGAAGCTACGGAGATTGACGGCGGCAATCGTTTTCAACAGATTGTTCACGTCATGCTGCCGAGTATCGCTCCCGTCGTTATCCTGGTCATGACGCTCTCCATCGGAGGGCTTCTCAACGGCGGATTTGACCAGGTGCTCGTCATGTATAACCCGATGGTATACGAAGGCGGCGACATCATTGATACCTTTGTTTATCGTCTCGGTATGTTTGGCGACCGCCAGGTGGACGTCGCAAGTGCGGTCAACCTTGCCAAATCGTTCGTAACGATCATTCTGATGGGCGGAGCCTATTTCTTTGCCTATAAGAAGTTTGATTACCGTATTTTCTGATACGAAGACCGGAGGCAACATGAAAATCAAAAAATCCAGAAGCCGCATTGCCTTTGAGATCGTGAACTATACGATTCTGGCACTGCTTGCATTGATGTGTATATTTCCGTTTGTGCATTTGCTCGCCGTGTCTTTTTCCGCCGACGAATTCACGAGTAAGGGAGAGGTATTCCTGATCCCGCAGGGTTTTACCTTGCAGGCGTATGAATATCTGGCACAGAAAAAAGAGTTTTTCACGGCGCTCGGCATCAGTGTACTGAGGACCGTGATCGGAACAGCAATCTCTCTCGTTGTGATCGTCATGACGGCGTACCCGCTTTCCAAAACGGATGGGCGGTTCAAGGGAAGAACCGGTTTCACGTGGTTCTTCCTCATCACCATGTTTTTCGGCGGCGGGTTGTTTGCGACCTATTTCCTGTACAAACAATTGGGACTGCTCA
This sequence comes from uncultured Eubacteriales bacterium, assembly GCA_934796165.1. Lineage (GTDB taxonomy): Bacteria > Bacillota > Clostridia > Oscillospirales > CAG-272 > CAKVOU01. The sequence continues at coordinate 188,410 of CAKVOU010000002.1, forward strand.
ACAGTTTCCTCGTGTACATTCTGCCGGGAGCCTGCGACGTGTGGTTCGTCCTCATGATGATGAATTTCTTCCGCGGCATCCCGAAGGAAATCGAGGAAGCGGCTCTGATCGACGGCGCAGGACAATTCTCAATTCTGTTCAAGATTTATATTCCGCTTGCCATGCCGTCTATCGCCACAATCGTACTGTTTACGGCAATCGGTCAGTGGAACAGCTGGTTTGACGGAATCATGTTTATGAACGACCCGGGTAAGTATCCGCTCCAGTCCTACCTGTATACCATGATCGTATCCAGCGACCCGACCAAGCAGTCCGGATTTACCCTGACGCCGGACCAGCTGGAAGCACTCAAAAACATCGGCGGTAAAAACCTGCAATCGGCGCAAATTTTCCTGGGAATTCTGCCGATTGCCCTGGTATTCCCCTTCTTGCAGCGTTTCTTCGTTAAGGGAATCACCGTCGGAAGCGTGAAAGGATAAACAATGAAACTGACAAGAATACTTGCGATCGTTTTGCTTCTTTCACTGTCCCTCGGCAGTTTCATTGCCTGCTCCGGAGCAACCGCTTCCGGCACGGATGGCAAAGTACTTCTCTGTTATGCGGGCGACAGCCGGGATGAATTCGGCGGCAGTGTTTACCATGCTGCCATCCAAGAGGCAAAATGCGGGTTTCACACAGTCGAACTCGGCAAGAACGCAACAAATTATCAGGCAACAGTTGAGGAAGCATTGAATCAAAGCGGCGCGGAGATTGTTGTTATCGTCGGTCGGGAAGCGTACAACGGTCTCGCGGATTATATCAAAAGCTTCAGAGGGATGAACTTCATCGTGGTCGATGCTTCGCTGACGGAAATCCCCGCCAATGTCTGTGCTTTGGAATTCCAGCCGGAGGAATACGGTTATCTCAGCGGAAAACTGGCAGCAGCCTCGGGCGCCGGGGATGTCGGATACCTTTCAGTCTGGCACAACCACTTTGACAACAGGATTCTGTACGGCTTCCTGCAGGGCGTTGAAAACAAAAAAGTACATGTGCGTTACATGGAAGAGGCAACCAATGTCGTGAAAGCGGCAGACTATGTAAAAACGCTTGCGAAGGAAAATGTCAGCATTCTGTTCGACCGGAGCGGACGCAGCAGTCTTGGCGGCATTGATGCGGCAAAACAGGCAAGTATGGCTGTATTGTACGGTGACATCAACCTGAAACTGGCTGCCGCGGAATCCAAAAGCGCCGAAACAATCGGCGTGATCGCGGGCGGGGTGGCAAAAAACTATAATTCAGCAATGAAAGCAGTACAGAAAATGGCACAGACAGGGTTTGAAACAGGAAAAGCGGTATACCTGACGGCAAAAGAAGACGCATTCGTTGCCGACGGTATTGATGCGGGAAGTGTCGTTTTCCCGGAGGGCAGTACGGAGAGCTTTGAGTCACTCTGTCAGAAAAAAATCGTAAACGGGGACCTGCTCTATTCCCCGAAATACTCGGTCGAGGCTCCTTACCACGAGGCGATTCCCGCCTGTGCGGATACGAACGACTGGAAGTATGCTCCCCGGGCAGGGTCCGGGAACGGCATGAAACCGCTCGGCTGGAAGGGTATCGGCATTTGGTCCACCATTTATCTGCAGCAGGATCAGAAACCCGTTTCCAACACCGGCATAGAATTTCAGAATATGAAATTGTGGGCATACACACGTACAACCGGATGGGTTATGCTGGAACACGCAAATCCCAAGGGAGCGTTTTACGACGAAAACTTCTCCGGAGATTCACACAAAGATTTTCGGTCCAATTTCATCAATTATGAGAGCGAAAAACGCACCAGAATCAAACTGGATTACGGAACGCTCGGTTACAATTACCACCCGTTCGGCAGTCAGATCGACCTCGTGGAGGCAGGATTGCTGAATCCGGACGGCAGTGTAATCAACGGAGATACGCTGTATATTCTGTCCGAAATGGACATCCGGTTGTGCGTCTGGGACGCATCTCAACCCTCGGACATGGATGATGCAAAATATGTCGCAAACATCGGTGCCGACTGGTGGCGCGAAAAAGGGCTCTCCTGGACGCCGGACTGGAACAGCAACAAGGATGTGTGCGTCGGTCAGTTCCGTACAATCACAAAAGACTGGAAGCGTCTGTATATGACCAATGTTCCCGCGGACCTCTATGAGGAAATCTTCAGCGATTTCCCGTTTGACCACTGAACCCCGGCTTTCCGGTATCGGAAGGTCAGAATATAAACAAAAAGGAGAAAGTCAATGATGAGAAAGAACAAGTTCTGGTTGGTAGCGGTCGCGCTGCTCGTTTTGGTCGCCACGGTGTTTACCGTCGGCTGTTCCGGGAATAAACCGGAAGAAACCAAGAAACCGTCTACCCCCACATCAACCTCGGTCAAGCTCGACAAAGATACCCTGAGCCTTGATGCCGATGCCAGCGAACAGCTTACGGCAACCGGCGCAACCGAAGTGAAATGGGAATCAAGCAATCAGGCAGTCGCAACGGTTGACGCAAACGGAAAGGTAACCGGCGTGAACGCCGGCACCTGCAAGGTGACCGTCAGCACCGCGGACGGCAAATACCAGGCGGAATGCACGGTCACGGTTACCGGTTATCATCTGAGCAACAAGGTCGTTTCCGGTATCAACAAGATTGAAAACAATACCTATAACGGCGAGATCAACTATGTGATCGACAACTCGGACGAAAACGCATTCACGATCAGCTATGACAGAAGCAAGATGAAAAACACGTGGACGAGTCTGGTTCTCTGGTACGATTGCACGCTGAATCCTACGGCGTTTGAATTGGAGTTTGAAATCGTCAAGGGAAGTCTGCCCGTCATGCAGTTTGAATTCGGCGGAGAGAGCAGCTTCAAGCAGTACGAACGCTTCGAAACCAAAGCCGGAAAGAACACGATCAGTGTGAACACGACCGATCTGGACCTGGACGGCGAAGGCAGCTGGAAGGCAATTTATCTGGAACTCAACAACCCCTGCCCTCTCGACGGAACCACGGATGATACCCTCGGCGAGACGGTCATCCGGTTCACAAAAATTGCAATGATCGAAGGGGAAAAGACCGCTCCTGCGGCTCCTGCGAATGCAGAAGTCAAAGACGGCGTGGTATATTGGGACAGAGTGCTTGCGGCAACTGAATATGAGCTGGAGGTTGACGGCAAGATGATTGCGGATCTCAGTGCGCGTACCCGTCCCGCCGGCGATGCTCCCGTCATGTACCGCGCATACAAGCCCACCGAGGAAAATGCCTTTGCGGCGGGCGAACATACCGCAAAAATCAGAAGCAAGAACAGTGCCGGTGTATCCGACTGGACCGAATTTACCTTTACCATTGCCAGCGGCACCGGAGAGGAACCGACCGCTTTCAACAAGATCACGTCCACCGGCAACAACCAGTGGAATGCAACCAAAGACTTTTACACCGCAACGGAAAAGGAAGACGGCAGCATCAGCCTTACCTTCACCGCGGCGGCAAGCGACGAGTGGAGCACCTTCCTCTTCAATTTCGACACGGCAACCATTGATGCGACCAAACTGCACATCAAGCTGCGCCTCGTCAGCGGGGACCTTGAAAAGGTCCGTTTCCAGGTGGACGGTGCAAACGGCTCCGTTTACGGTGAAGACCTGGTGTTCATGGACGGCGTCGCTGAGCTGTCATTCGAAGTGGAGAGCGACAAGCTTGCCTCGTCCTACGGTTCGGTCATGCTTTTCCTCAACAAGTATGCAACGGCGGGACAGACGTTCGAAATTGAAGTTCTCGACGTCTCCCTGATTTGACCCAATAAATGATTCCGGGCGGGCATAACATCTGTTAGGTCCGCCCATTCTGTAAACGGAGGACAATACAGTGACAGTACGGGAGTACATTCGGGAAAGCTGGGACAGAAGTCTCAGGACAAAGGGACACCGGAAAGATGGGATTGCTCTGCCCTATTCCTACAATTCGCCGTGTGCTGAGGGTATTTTCGACGAGTTTTATTACTGGGACACCTGCTTCATCAACAAGGGACTGATTTCTGACGGCAAGTACGAAGACGCCCTGCACAATGTTCTGAATATGGCTTATCTCATCGGGCAGTACGGATTCATGCCGAATGCGGCGGTGACGGGGATGCTGAACCGCTCGCAACCACCTCTGTTCGGAGTCATGGTTCATGATATCCTGCCCCACACTACCGAAGAGCAAAGACACACCCTCATTGATGCCATGGAACGCGAATACGGATTCTGGACGAGCCGGCGCACATTGCCGTCGGGGCTGAACCGATACGGCAATTCTGCCGACAAAGCGACAAAACAATCTATGGCAGACGAAGCGGAAAAACGCCTGTCCCGCCAATTTACAGGCGTTGACAGAGAAACACTCGGAAACAACATTCTGGCGGAATGCGAGTCCGGGTGGGATTTCTCCCCCAGATTTGACTTTCACTGTACGGACTTTGCTCCGGTAGATCTTAACAGCATTTTATATCATTATGAAAATTTACTTGCAGAATATGTGCCGTGTAAGCGGGACTTTTACCGTGAAGCCGCAGACGCGCGGAAGGAACGGATGTACCGTTACTGTTTCGACGGAGAAAAGCTGACCGACGCGATGCCGGGCAAAGGTTTTTCCGGGGTTACCTCCGCCGCGTGCGCACTTCCGTTTGCGGTGGGGCTGTCAACGGACAAAGAGACGCTCTTACGCATCGTTGAAAAGCTGGAATACCCGCACGGCATCGCCGCCTGTGAGAAAACATCCGACGGCTTTGCTCCTCAATGGGGGTATCCCAATATGTGGGCGCCGCTTGTCTGGTTCGTATACCGCGCACTTGAGACGCTGGGGCTGCATGAAGACAGCGTTCGCATCGGAAACAAATACCTGTCGGCGGTGGAAGAGAGCTTCGCCGCAACGGGCAAACTGTGGGAAAAATATGACGCCGTTCACGGCGGAAAAGCAACGGTCAATGAATACACCGAGACGGAAATGCTCGGTTGGACGGCAGGAGTGTATAACAGTATTTATGACGAAATCAAACGATAAAAAAATCCGGAATTATTTTCCCCTGCTGACCGGCAGGGACAACTGGTCAAGTGCCGGGTCAAAGGAGCTTCCGTCGCTTCGGATGTCCGACGGACCGCACGGACTGCGCTATGTAACGGAAGAACGGGACGGCGAACAGATCTCAAAGCCATCGGTCTGCTATCCGACGCTGTCGGCGCTCGGCAATTCCTTTGACGAAGAGCTTGTATACCGCGTGGGACAGGCAATTGCCGAGGATTGTATCAGAGAAAACGTCGCCGTGATTCTCGGCCCCGGAGTCAACCTCAAGCGCACTCCCCTGTGCGGAAGAAACTTTGAATACTTTTCCGAGGACGGAGTGCTTGCCGGCAATCTGGCAAAGGCGTATATAGAAGGTGTGCAGAGCAAGGGCATCGGCACCTCCCTCAAGCACTTTGCCGCCAACAACCGCGAATACGACCGTTTCTTCCAAAGCAGTGAGATGGATGAACGCACGCTCAGGGAAACCTATTGCCGCGCGTTTGAAATCGCCCTTCGGGCAAAACCCTGGACGGTCATGTGCAGTTACAATCCCGTCAACGGTATTTACGCATCGGAAAACAAGCACCTTCTTTGCGACATTCTCCGTCGGGAGCTCGGCTTTGACGGGTTGATCGTGTCTGACTGGGGCGCGGTCAGACACCGTGCCAAATCGTTGCTTGCCGGCATTGATCTGGCAATGCCGTATAACGAAAAATTTGAAACTCAGCTCTCCGACTGGTACGAAAAGGGGCTTATCACCGACTCCGATGTGGAAGCAAGTACCGGCAGACTGCGCGCCCTTGCCGATCGGTATGAAGCGGCAAAGCCCCTGCGCAAAGCAGTTCTCAGCCGGGAGGAAAAACACGCTCTTGCGGTATCCGCGGCGGCACAAAGCGCTGTGCTTCTGAAAAACGACGGCATACTTCCGCTTGAAAAAAATCAAAAGATCGCCGTAATCGGCGGATTCGCGGAAAATCCCGAAATCGAAGGCGGCGGATCGTCGCGGGTAACCTGTGCGGAACCTCCGAGATCCCTTTGCGCCTGCCTTGATGAAAAAGGATACCGGACCGATTATGCGCTCGGCTACATGATCCGTTATCATATGCCTACCCCGTTCGGATTACATTGTGCGGCAGATCTTGCCGCAAAAAGCGACTGTGCCGTTGTTTGTGTCGGCAACACCTGGCTGACCGAAAAAGAAGAAACCGACCGTTTCTCCATTCGTCTCAATCCGATTATGGAAGATCTGATTCTCGACGTGGCAAACGCAAACGAAAACACCGTAGTCGTCCTGTATGCCGGTTCGGCTGTGGATGTCTCGGCGTTTTCGGACAAAGTAAAAGCGATCCTGTACATGGGGTACGGCGGTGAAGGCGTCAATGAGGCGGCTGCAATGCTTCTGTCCGGCGAAGTTTCGCCGTCCGGCAAGCTTGCGGAAACCTTCCCCGCTTCCCTTTCCGATACGGCAACGGGTACAGCTCGCGGCAACGGGTACACGGAACGGTATCCGGAAGGGTGCTTCGTCGGTTACAGGTATTACGAACAGAACGGTATCGTTCCCGCCTTTCCGTTCGGGCACGGGCTTTCCTATACGCAGTTTTCCTATGAGGACCTGCGGGTCGAAAAGCGCTCGGAGACAGATGTACACGTCACCTTCACCGTCCTTAACACCGGCACCCGGGACGCAAGCGAGATCGTCCAGGTATATGTTGCCCCCCACGCAGGCATGGTCACCCGTCCCAAAAAGGAATTGGCTGCGTTCGGGAAGAAATTCATCTGCGCCGGAGGACGGCAGGAGTTTGCGTTTGATCTGTCCGACCGCGATTTTGCGTACTTCAGCCCTGCCCTCGGAAGATTTTACGTGGAAAACGGCATGTATTCCATTTTGGTGGGTGCCAGCAGTACGGATATCCGCCTGAGCGCAAAAATCGAAATCAATCTGCCGGACGAAGAACAATTCTCGCGGTACTGAGTACGGATCAGCGGGCAACCCGGGCTGCGATCGTCGGAAAGAATTCCCGGTTGTACAGCCCGGTCACCGCTTGTGCGGTTGAATTGTTCATAAAAAAGAAAATAAACCTGTGTCCCGGTACTGCCCCCTTGGGTGGCACGGAGGATCATGAAAACGGTGGTGCTGTATGAATAAATGGTTGAAGTTTTACCTTGGCGGATTCTTCTCGGACGATTTGCTCGGAGAAGCCTCCTCCCGCTCCTTCTGGAATACGGTTCTCAGTCTGATTCTGTCCTTTCTCTTAATCTGGTCCGGACTTTCAGTCGGCTATATCGTCTCGTTCGGAAGGCATCTTTCCGATGCAACGGACTTTCACCGTTTTCTGGACGCTTCTCTCGGGAAGGACAATGAATCCGGTGTATATCTGACCGTTTCGGACGGCAGACTGTGTGCAGAATTTGACAACGGAGCGGATCACCTGAACACCTTTGACAGAACGGACGGATCCTACCGTCTCATTGTGGATACCCGTCCGAAAGAAACGACCTTCGATGATTTTTCAGTCCTCTGCAAAGATGCGAATGGGAAGGAAATACCGTATGACGAGTATGCCGCGTTAAGCGAAGAACAGAGAGAAAAATCCGAATGCAGTATCGTTTACAGCGGGCAGGCACTCGACGTTGCGGCAGGTCTTTCCGATTACAGAGCTTACCTTGAAAAATTCTCCGCCGCGGCTGCCACGGACTCTGACAAGGAGCTTGCTGCAAACTATGCTGCACTGGAACGTGAGTATGAGGAAGGCAAAAAAACCCCGGTGGAGTACGCCAACGAAATCTATGTTCTGTATTTTGAAGCGAAATACCCGACGCTGTCCGGAAAAGATGCCTATGGAAAAGCTCCGACCCTGAGAACATACTACATGGACCTTGAAAAAAACGCACCCGACAAGAAGTACGTCATGCTGTTTGACGACATCGCCATGTGTGCATTCGTGACCGACGGAAACGTCAACGTGGACTTCGCCGGTTATATGAACAAGGTTGACGACGGACCGATCACCTCACGCGAAATGACAGACAGCCGGATTTCGGAGCAACTGAATCGCTTTTTCGGGGAGTCGTTTTCGAGCGGAAATGCACTGGCTTCATTTGTGTTTCTGTTCAGCCTGACACAAATGGTTCCGCTCGGTCTGCTGGCGGTACTGATTCAGTCCCTTCTTTTGTTTATCATCTGTAAAATAAAGCGTTCGGACGAGTGCTCCGGCTTCATCGGGGCTATGAAAACGGTCGGAGCAACATTATTCATCGGTGCCGCCGGGACGGCACTCAACGCCGTGATTCTCTCGTTCGTTCTGTCCCGCGGAGCCGTTTTCAAAATTGCCCTGATCCTGTTCCCCGCGATTGTGACAATTCGCCTGATTGTATTTCTGGTCGGTATCATAAGACGAAAGCCGACCGTTACAGATCCGGCAGAAGAATTCTTCGACGAGGAAACAGGCAACTGATACAAAATAATACGCTGCGCGGCGATTTTTCCGATCGTGAAAGCAATCCGTTCACGGTACGGGCTTCCCTCCTGCCCGATTGCCGCGCTGTTTTCAGAAAATCTCCCGACCGTCTCTTCAGGATGACGGTCGGGAGATAACTATTTCATAACAAAAATATCGCGCAATCCGAATCATACGGACCTTTCCGGATATCCGTTTCCGAAGCAAACGGGGTAAGACGCACCGGAGCCGTCCTCCGGACGGCGCCATGTCCTGCAGCAACAAAGCAGACGGGAAATAAACGCCGCATCGCGCCGCTTATTCGATGAACATCGCATCGCCGAAGGAAAAGAAGCGGTATTTCTCTTTTACCGCCAGCAGGTAGATCTCCAGCATTTTCTCTCTCGAATAAAACGCGGAGACCAGCATGAGCAGCGTGCTTTCCGGCAAGTGGAAATTGGTGATGAGCGCGTCCACTGCCTTGAAGCGGTAGCCGGGATAAATAAAGATTCCCGTTTCGCCGGACATGGCACGCACCTGCCCGTCCTCCGTCGCAACCGATTCAATCGTCCGGCAGGAGGTCGTGCCGACGCAGATGAGTCTGCCGTCCGCCGCCTTACGCTCGTTGATCATCCGTGCACTCTCCGCCGACACCGAGAAGTACTCGGTGTGCATCTTATGCTCCGCAACGGTATCCTCCTTGACCGGACGGAAAGTGCCAAGCCCGACATGGAGCATCACGGGGACGACCGCCACGCCCTTTGCCCGGATCCGGTCAAGCAGCTCCTTTGTAAAGTGTAGCCCCGCGGTCGGCGCCGCGGCGGAGCCTTCCTCGCGGGCGTATACCGTCTGATAACGGTCGTTGTCCTCCAATTGCGCCCGGATGTACGGCGGAAGAGGCATCAGACCGATTTCGTGCAGAATTTCATAGATGTTATCGTATTTGTCGTGATCGTAGGAAAAACGGATATAGCGGTTGCCGTCCTCGCATACACGGACGACTTCTCCCACGAGCATCCCGTCACCGAATACCATGCGTGCACCCAGCCGCGCACGTTTGCCCGGCTTGACCAGCGTCTCCCAGGTGTCCAACTCGCGGGAACGGAGCAGAAGCAGTTCTGTCTTTGCGTCCGGTCTTCCCTCCGCGTGACCGTACAGCCGTGCCGGAATCACCTTGGAATCGTTGATGACCAGCGTATCGCCGGGGTTCAGGTAATCAATGATGTCGTAAAAGTGCTTATGTTCGATCAGCCCGTCCGAACGGCGCACGTGCAGAAGGCGCGAGGAGTCCCGCGGCTCTGCCGGATGCTGTGCGATCAGCTCCTCGGGAAGATCATAATAAAAATCGGAAGTTTTCAGGTCGGTCCCGGGCAGGTTGTTGACAATGACTGTCCCGGCTTCCGTCCCTTTGTTCGTTTGCTCCATGGAGTTCCTTTCCGTTCCCAGCGTAACATCGGGGAACTCCCGTACCGCCGTCAGAAAAATGCTTGACAGGGCACGGATTCTGTGATATACTGAAGGCGGACGGGTAAAACCGCCCGAACATATACTGCTGATAGAGGCGCGTCGCAGTACCGCCGGTGCTCAAGGTTGCCGAAACCGTCTGAGGGCTCCGCGCGAGGCTGTAACGCCGAAGTATTTCCGCTCGGCGACGGAAACGCTGGTCCTGCGGCGCATAACCGCACGACTGTCATCACCCGACCGGGATTCCGGTCATGATGGAGAGCTATCTGTAATGTCTGATAACGGGTGACATCCCGTCTATTATAGTACAATTACAGCTGGTTTTCAACCGGTTTTTTTATTTTTTCCGAAATTTTTGCGGCAAACGCCGAGGAGGAAGACCACATGAGCAAAAACAAACCGACTGTATTTGAAGGTGCGGCAACCGCACTCATCACACCGTTTTCGGACGGAGGGATTGACTTCGGAGCCATGAAGCGACTGATCGAACTCCAGATTGCGGGTGGGATTGACGCGCTCGTCATCGCCGGGACGACCGGGGAAGGCTCCACGCTGACCGACGAGGAACATAAGGAGCTCCTGCGGTTCGCGGTGGAAACCGTAGCAGGAAGAGTGCCCGTTATCGCAGGAACCGGCTCAAATGATACTGCCTACGGGATCGAGTTGTCGAAATATGCATGCGAGATCGGGTGCGATGCCCTGCTCCTCGTCACGCCGTACTACAACAAGGCAACGCCGAAGGGACTGATCCGGAGCTTTCTTGCCACTGCCGATGCGGCGACCAAGCCCTGTATCCTCTACAACGTGCCCTCCCGCACGGGGTGCAACATTACCCTGCCCGTTTACCGGGAGCTTGCAAAGCACGAACGGATCGTCGCCGTCAAGGAAGCGTCCGGCAACCTGTCCGCCATCGCGGGAATCCTCGCCGAATGCGGGGACGACCTCGACGTTTATTCCGGCAACGACGACCAGATCGTTCCCATCATGTCACTCGGCGGCAAGGGCGTGATCTCGGTGGTATCCGGGCTGCTGCCTGAAATGACCCACCGGATGTGCCGTCTCATGCTGGACGGGAAAACCGCCGACGCGGCGGCGCTCCAGCTTGCATACCTGAAGCTCATCAACGCGCTGTTCTGCGAGGTCAATCCGATCCCTGTCAAGGCGGCAAGCGCACTGATGGGGCTGTGTGCTCCCGAAATCCGTCTGCCGCTTTGCGAGATGGAGGACGGAAACCACGAAATGCTCCGTGGCGTCCTGCATCAGTACGGGCTGATCTGACGCGTCGCCCGGCAAGCCGGACCCATATCCTCACCGGGCATCCGGAAGCCGCAGAGCGACATCGGGCAAGCCGGAACGCGCATTCCCGCCGCCCGGTCTCCCGCGGCTTTTCCGGCAGGCAACGCCGGTCGACTATATTACAACACAAAGGAAGTACCTGAAATGATACAGATTTTACTTTGCGGCTGCGGCGGCAGAATGGGACGCGCCGTCACGGAAGCCGCCGCAGAATCCTGCGAGAGGTTCGGCGTGATCGCCGGGATCGACGTGTCCGCCCCTTGCGCCGCGAGCGCGTTTCCCGTCTACACCACCCCTGCGGAATTCCCCGGCAGAGCGGACGTGATCGTGGACTTTTCCCACCACTCCGCCCTCGCAGGTCTGCTTGCTTACGCCGTGGAAGCCAAAACGCCGGCTGTGATTGCCACGACCGGGCAGACGGACGAGGAAACCATGTTGCTGCGCGACGCGGCAAAGCACATTCCGGTCTTTTTCTCCCGCAATATGTCGCTCGGGGTCAATCTGCTGATTGAGCTCTGTAAAAAGGCGGAGCTGGCGCTTGGCGAAGGATTTGACGTGGAAATCATCGAGAAGCACCACAAACACAAACTGGATGCGCCGAGCGGGACCGCGCTCATGATTGCGGATGCGGTTTCCGCGGTGTCAGAGGGCGGTGCCAGGGAATACGTTTATGACCGCCACACCGAGAGAAAGGAACGTGACCCCGGGGAAATCGGGATCCATTCGGTGCGCGGCGGCAACATCGTGGGAGAGCACGAGGTGATTTTTGCCGGGAAGGATGAGATCATTACCCTTTCGCACAGTGCGACCTCCCGCGAAGTGTTTGCCACCGGAGCGCTCCGCGCGGCGGAATTTCTCGTTGGCAAGCCCGCCGGACTTTACTCCATGTCGGATATCGTCGGAGGACTGTAAAAAACCTACGGAAGCCGGGCGCTGACTGCGCCCGGCTTCTTTTTACGTACCGGATCCCGGCGGACGGGTTTTGAAAAAGGCGGTGTCTGTTTTTGTTTTTTCGGAGAGAGCCGTTCCCGCACGGAAAATGTCGTGCTGACAAACAGCTGTCCTCTTCCGGCGTTCCGTGCGCTCACGGCGGCAAATGAGATTTCCGCCTTGCCGGACACCGGAGCCGCCATGCTGCCCGCATGCGGATGCCCTGCCGATTTTCCTTTCCGCCCCTTGACAGGCTCGTTTCCGGTGCTATAATGGTTGCAGATACATCTATCTGACAGATATCATACAAAGAAACGGATGGCATGAACGCCGTCAAGCGGAAGATCACCGGGGTGCGCACGAGGCGGGAAAGCCGCCCTACCCACACGGCGTTTTCTGACCCGGTATCCGGAGCTTTGAAACCGGGAGCCGTGCGGGATTCCCGCAGCTATTCAAAGAAAACTGACGGAGGCAGATAACCATGTGGGTATTCTATGCAGCCGGTTCGGCGCTGTTTGCGGGCGCCACCTCCATTCTCGCAAAATGCGGAATCAAAAAGACCGATTCCACCGTGGCAACGGCGATCCGCACGATTGTCGTGCTTCTCATGTCCTTTGTCATGGTGCTCCTCGTCGGCTCGCTTGACGGAATCACGTCGATCTCCCCGAAAACCTGGATCTTCCTCGTCCTCTCCGGACTTGCAACCGGCGCGTCCTGGCTTTGCTATTTCCGCGCTCTCGGCGCGGGTGACGTCAACAAGGTCGTACCGATCGACAAGTCCAGCACCATTCTGACCATTCTGCTCGCCTTTTTGGTACTCGGAGAGCCGATCTCCTGGCTGAAAGGCATCTGCGTCGTTCTGATCGGCGCCGGAACCTTTCTGATGATCGAAAAGAAAAAGACCGACGGGGAAAAGGAAATCAAAAGGTCCTGGCTTCTTTACGCGATCCTGTCGGCGGTGTTCGCCGCACTGACCTCCATTCTCGGGAAAATCGGCATTTCCGGCGTGGAATCCAACCTCGGCACCATGATCCGCACCGCGGTGGTACTCGTCATGTCGTGGATGATGGTGTTCGTCACGGGAAAAGCAAAAGAGGCACGCCGCATACCGGGGAAGGAGCTCGGCTTCATCTGCCTGTCGGGACTTGCGACCGGCGGCTCGTGGCTTTGCTATTACAAGGCGCTCCGCGACGGACTTGCCAGTGTGGTCGTCCCGATCGATAAACTGAGCATTCTCGTCACCATCGCGTTCTCCTGTTTTGTATTCAAAGAAAAGCTCTCCCGCAAGGCACTCGTCGGGCTGATCCTGATCGTTGCCGGCACGCTTCTGATGCTTGTAAAGGTTTGATGGCAGAGAGCAGCTTCACACACAACGGTCAACCAAGCACACAAAGAAACGGAGGCTCCTCCCCATGACAGAGTGGATTACACGGATTGATTTTTCCATCCTTTATTGGATTCAGAACACTTTCCGCTGCGCGTTTCTGGATTTTCTCATGCCCAAGATCACGTTTCTCGGGAACGCGGGACTGATCTGGCTCCTGATAGCCGCCGTCCTGCTCTTCCAAAAGAAATACCGCCGGACAGGCATACTCCTCCTCGCGGGGCTTCTTGCCGGAGTCCTCATCGGAAATGTCGCCCTCAAGAATCTGGTCGCGCGTGCGCGCCCCTGCTGGATCGACACCGCCGTGCGGATGCTGGTTTCCGTTCCCAAAGATTTTTCATTCCCGTCGGGGCACACGCTGTCCTCGGTCATCGCCGCCACGGTTCTGACCGGCTCCGACCGGCGGTTCGGATTCTTTGCGATCCCTGCCGCCGTGCTCATCGCGCTTTCCCGGCTGTACCTGTTCGTTCACTTCCCCTCCGATGTACTTGCCGCCGCGCTGCTCGGTCTCCTCATCGGGTTCGCGGTACTGATTTTCGGCGGGAAGCTGCTTGACCGGATTCTTGAAAAGATTTCCGAAAAGAAAAACCGGCAGACGGTTGAATAAATAAAAACCGCGGGACTCCCGAAAGAGTCCCGCGATTTTTGTGTTTTACGGCTCCGCAACCGGGAAAGCCTGCCGGCGGATCCCCGTTTTTGCATTTTTACCGGTATCGCCGGAATTTCATCGGTTCAGACAGTACCCGCATTACACAGAACCGCTCACTCCGCCCCGCCGACTTCAAGAATCTTCGCAATCAGTCCTTCCCAGGAACTGTTCGTGGGAAGCACCGGCTCACACCGTTTCGCGGCAATCGCACGGGTAACTTTCTCGTTCAGGTCACCAAGATCCGGACGGACAAAAAACGCGTTTTCATAGTCGCCCAGAACTTCCCTTGCATAGGGATAATCCGCCGCGACGATCGGTACCCCCGACTGCATCGCTTCCGCAAACGGAACACAGTAGGATTCGATCTCGGATACGACAATCAAGCCATACGTACCGTGGTCATAACCCGAAAGGATCTCTTCGCGCGGCAGGAAACCGGTCAAAAGTATATCCGTCCTGCCCTCAGTCAATGCCCGCACGCGCTTCGCGTACTCGTTTTCCTGTCCCGTCATCGTCAAGAACAGCTTTTTTCCTTCCGGCATACGGATATGGTTAACCAGTTCTGCCTGCCGTTTATAAGGCATCACTCCGGCAGGATAAATCAGCCCCCCGATCTCATCCCAGCCATAGAAAACGGGCGGATGCGGCTGAATCGTCGAGGGAAACACCATCACCTCTGCTCCACGGGGAAGGTACTTTTCCATAACGCTTGCTACCACTTTGGTCGGCACCGCAAAAAAGCACGCGTTTTTCCAGCTTCTTCTCGTCAAAGGACCGATAATGTGGGTATAAATTGCATAAGGGCGCTCCTCCTTTTTTAAAAGTGAGAAGCGGGACGCCTTTGCAAGAAGCAGCATATTTTGGAAGTACACAACCTGCCGCCATGGTCCCTTCGGGAGCGCTTTGTTCTGGAACGAAACGACAACATTGACACCGTGTTCTCGCATGACACGCGGGAACACCCGTCTCTCCCAGCGGAGCCGCGCCAGACGCGATTTCTTCACCTCCGGGAAACGGAGATTTTTCACGTGCGCACATTCGGGAACGGAAAGTACACTGGTCAGCACCAGCCACTGGTGTTTCCGGGCAGCCGGACTCGCGGCAAGTGCGTTTACAAAATCATTCAGAACCGATGCGGCGCCACCGGTTTGCGCCGCTACATCAACGATTGCAATCTTCAAATCATTTTCTCCAAATCATTTTATTGACGATTCCCGTGTAAGATTGGATAATCTTAACCACCTTGGTGCTGACATTTCTGTCGGTATATGCGGGGACGGCTTCACCGAGGTCGCCGTTCCGGTACATATTCACCGCGAGATCGACCGCCTGGAGCACCTGTTCCGTCGTGATGCTTCCACCGTGAACACGCCCTTGTCCATTGCCTCGGGACGCTCGGTACTGGTTCTCACCGACACTGCGGGGAACCCGAAATACGCTGCTTCCTCCGGGATGGTGCCGCTGTCGGACACCACGCAGAAGGCGTTCTTCTGGAGCTTGTTATAGTCAAAGAATCCGAGCGGTTTCTGGCGGTTGACCCGCTTGTCAAACACGAAACCGCGCGCTTCGATAAACTTCTTCGACCGCGGATGGCAGGAATACAGAATCGGCATATCATAGGTTTCCGCCATCGCGTTGACGGCGTTCATCAGCGAGAGGAAATTCTGCTCGTTGTCGATGTTCTCCTCGCGGTGCGCCGACAGGAGAATGTACTTCCCCGCGATCAGTCCGAGGTTCTCCAGCACCCGGCTCTCTTCGATTTTATTCTCGTATTCAGCCAACACCTCCGCCATGGGAGAGCCGACCGCAAAGGTATATTCGGGTCTCACGCCGCTTGCCAGAAGATAGCGTCTTGCGTGCTCGGAATAGCAGAGATTGATATCGCTCGTCACGTCCACAATGCGGCGGATGACCTCCTCGGGGAGGTTTTCATCCTTGCAGCGGTTGCCCGCTTCCATGTGGAACACCGGAATTTTCAGGCGCTTCGCGAAAATGACGCACAGGCAGGAGTTGGTATCGCCGAGCACGATCAGGGCGTCGGGCTTCACCTCCTGCATAAGCGTGTAGGACTTGGAAATGACATTTCCCATCGTCTCCCCGAGGTTCTCACCCACCACGCCGAGATAATAATCCGGCGCACGGAGTCCGAGATCGTCAAAGAAGATCTTGTTCAACTCGTAGTCGTAATTCTGCCCGGTGTGAACCAGGACCTGATCGAAATAGGTGTCGCATTTCTTGATGATCGCGGACATCCTGATGATCTCCGGACGCGTGCCGACGACCGTCATCAGTTTGAGCTTTCGCATTGTCGCTGCCTCTCCGTTTTCAGAAATTGTAGTGGGGATAAAGTTCCCTGTGCGCGCCGACCCAGTCCGCCATCTCGCGCACCATGACCTCGTAATCGGGCACGGTTTCCGGGAAATCGAAGCGGGCACGCACCAGCGTCTTGTCGCACACAAAGCCGTCATACGGCGCAATCCCGATCTTTCCGTCCCGGAAATACCGGTTGAACAGTCCGAGCAGGTCATATTTACTGATCCGCGTGATCGGGCACCATGTTGTAAAACCCCGTTGCGTGAACGGCAGCCGCTTTTTCCATCACCTTGGCAAGCTGGAGCGTCGTCATTCCCGTCCACAAGGCTTTCGTGAAACCGCGGGCGGTCCTCTCCGGCTTCATAAACCAGTTGAGCTAACCGATCCCCCCTTGTTGATGTCGGGACCCACGATCGAGTTGCGGAAGGTCAGATTCTTTCCGTCAACCAATTCACCGAGCGCCTTGGTGCGGTCGTAGAAGGTCTCGCCGTCGCGGAAGGAATCCTCGGTGTAATGCCCCGCCTTGCCGGAAAACACGCAGTCGGTGCTCATCCGGATGACAAAGGGATCCAGGTCCTTCGTGACTTCCGCCAGGAAATGCGGGAGGCAAGCGTTCAGAAGCACTGCCTCTGCGCGATGCTCCTCTGCGGTTTGATTGAGAAGCCCGATGGCATTGACACCACATCGCAGCCGCCCTCACGGACGATTTTGCGGAGCGTTTCCGTGTCGGACGTTTCCGTGTCGGACGTTTCCATGTCGGACGTTTCCGTGTCGGACGTTTCCGTGTCGGACGTTTCCGTGTCGGACGCATCCCCCACAATGTTTTTCACAAACGGAAGCGGCGTTAGCACAAACCCGTGGCATTGTGTCCTCTCTCCGAAAAATATATGCTGAAGTTGTGCCCCGCCATGCTCCCGGCACCCAGAATTAAAAACTTCATAAGCCCACCCCAATCCGTGTGTTGCCCGCCGCAAGCTCCTGTCTGATATACGGGAGCGACAGCAGTTTTTCCTTGACCTCTTCCACGCCGAGAAGCGCGGTGTTGTTGGAATTGAATTCGGTCAGGAGATTTCGTTCGGTATCGCCGTGAATGAAATACTTATCATAGTTGAGGTCGCGCTTGTCGGCGGGCACACGGTAGAAGTTACCGAGGTCGATTGCCTGCGCGCATTCCTCGTTGGTAAGCAGCGTTTCGTACATCTTTTCGCCGTGGCGGATGCCGATGACACGGATCTCGTGACCGGGGTCGAACAGTTCCGTGACTGCCTTCGCAAGCGTTTCAATGGTGCAGGCGGGCGCCTTCTGCACGAAAATATCGCCGCCGACACCGTGCTCAAATGCAAACAGCACAAGCCCCACCGCTTCTTCCAGGGACATGATGAAGCGCGTCATGCCCGGTTCGGTGATGGTGATGGGATTTCCCTCCCGGATCTGGCTGATCCAGAGCGGGATGACCGACCCTCGGGAACACATGACGTTTCCGTAACGGGTACAGCAGATCTTGGTCTTGTCCGTCGTCAGCGACTTTGCGACGATGATCTTTTCCATCATCGCCTTGGAGGTGCCCATCGCATTGACGGGATAAGCCGCCTTGTCGGTGGACAGACAGATGACGGTCTTCACGCCCTCATCAATCGCGGCGGTCAGCACGTTATCGGTGCCGAGTACGTTGGTCTTGACCGCCTCCAGAGGGAAGAACTCGCAGGAGGGTACCTGCTTGAGCGCCGCCGCGTGGAAGATATAATCCACGCCGTGCATGGCGTTCTTCACCGAAGCGAGGTCACGCACGTCACCGATAAAGAACTTGACCTTGCCGGCGACCTCGGGCATCTTCGCCTGAAACTCGTGGCGCATATCGTCCTGCTTTTTTTCGTCTCTCGAAAAAACGCGGATCTCTCCGATGTCAGAACCTAAGAACCCGTTCAGCACGGCGTTTCCGAAGCTGCCGGTGCCGCCGGTGATCAGCAGTGTTTTTCCGTTAAACAGTGACATATTCTTTCTCCGTCAGTTCATACATATTTTTCTCCAGCTCCCGCATATATTGACTCTTGGAGAAATGTGCCTTGAAATATTCCCTGCCCTTTTCGCCGCAGGCGGCGTATTGCTCCGGATGAAGCACAATCTGTTTCATCGCCGCGGCAAGCGCCTCCTCGTCCCCGGCGGGAACACAGACGCCGCAGCCGGATTCCTCAATGACCTCTTTTGCCGCGCCGTCGATCATGCCGACGACGGTCTTACCTGCCGCCATATACCCCTGCACCTTGGCGGGAAGCGTCAGTCCCGTCATGTTTTCACTGCTGAGGGAGACCAGACACGCATCGGCAAGCCGGTAGAATTCCGGCATTTCCTCCACGGGACGTCTTCCGTAGAACTTCACAAGATCGCCGAGATCCTTTTCCTCCACCAACTTTTTAAGACCGGCAAGGCAGGTGCCGTCCCCCACAATGTGGAGCCGGAATCCGGGCACATCGCGGATACGGTCAACCGCTCCGATGATCTTGTCTATATTCTGCGCGATGCCGGTGTTGCCGAGAAACACGAAATCATACACGCCGTTGTCGGAGTGATAATCATGCGAAAGATATTCGTCACTCGCAAACTGCGGCAGGTAACGGAGCCTGTCCTCGCCCATGCCGTGCACTTCTTTGAAATAGGGATAAAAGTACCGCGTCTGAAGCAGCACCCGGTCGGCGCTGTTGTAGATCTTGCGGCTCATACG
This sequence comes from uncultured Eubacteriales bacterium, assembly GCA_934796165.1. Classification (GTDB taxonomy): domain Bacteria; phylum Bacillota; class Clostridia; order Oscillospirales; family CAG-272; genus CAKVOU01. Next base: position 207,642 of record CAKVOU010000002.1, read on the forward strand.
CTTCACCGCGCCGAAAATCGGGTTTTTCTCACTCCTGATCATCAGCTTGAGTGACTCCGGCCAGATGTCACAGCAATAAATGATATACGGCGTTTTGTGCTTCTTTTTGTACACACATCCGGGGATTGCCGAAAACACCGGAGACAGCTGATAGGCGAGCACCACGTCAAATTCTTCCTTCAGGTGCCGTGCCGCCCGACTGCCGGACAGCCAGAAACTGAGATAATTCAGCCCGAGACCGATCGCGCCGTGCCGCCGACCGATTTCGAAGTTGCGGAGGATCGTCACACCGTTCCGCACCTCATGCCGGAGCTTCCCGTGCCGGTATTCCCCGGGAATCTTTCCCGTCGGGTAGTTCGGAAGACCGGTCAGCACCGTCACCCGGTGTCCGCGCTTCACCAGTTCTTCGCAGATCTCGTTGATCTGAAAATTCTCCGGATAATAATACTGGCTGATCACCAGAATGTTCAGCCCTCGCTGTCCGTTATCCGTCCCGGTCAGCGTCGCTGTTCCTTCCGCTTTCATATGCATCCTTTCGGCATCCGTCGGACGGACGCCGCCTTTCTTTCCCTCTGACTACTGCATCGCCCGTGCCGTTTTCCTCGCCTTTGCATATACTTCAGAAGAGGTACCGATGCAGTTGCCGGCTCCGGTAATCAGAATCTTTTTCCTTTACTTTGCCGCCTTCTCTTTTTTCGTCTCCTGCCGCTTCTCCTCTTCGCGGTGTATCTCGCCCGTACCGCCCTCCACGACACCGTCGTGACGGAGCACCGAGGCAATGGTCCCGAAGAAGCACTTCACGTCAAACGCAAAGCTCATCCGTTTTACATATTCGCCGTCAAGGCGCGCCTTGTCGGGGATCTCCAATTCGTCCCGCCCGTTGATCTGCGCCCATCCGGTCAGTCCGGGGCGCACGTCGTTGGCAGAATACTTTTCCCGCTCGTCAATGAGATCGGTCTGGTTCCAGAGCGCGGGGCGCGGTCCGATGATCGCCATCTGCCCCACAAAAATATTGAGAATCTGCGGAAGCTCGTCAAGGCTGGTCTTCCGGAGGAATTTTCCGACCTTCGTTATGTAGCGGTCGTGGTCGGGCAGCAGATGCGTCGGCGTGTCGTGCGGCGTATCCGTCCGCATGGTGCGGAACTTGAGGATGGAGAAATATGCGATCTCCCCGTTCTTTTTTCTCCCCACCCGCTTCTGCCGGAAAAAGACCGGTCCCGGAGAATCCAGCTTGATGGCAAGCATAAGAATCAGGTACAGCCAGGAAAGCAGAACAATCCCGAGAAAGGAGAGGATCAGGTCGATCCCCCGCTTGATGACGCGGTTATATCCTCCCCGGATGTGCCGGGTCACCTGTTCATTTGTCCCGACCTGCTGTCCGTCTCTTTTTCCCATACACCCTGTACTCCCGGCAATCGAATCTGTATGTATTCCCGGAGTACTGCGCTGCTTGTACGTTCATCCGGGAAATCATCAACATTTACAACAATTATATCATTCATTAATTTTCTTGTCAATGGCAAATCCCTGTCAGAAAGCACAATCCGCCGTCGAATTCTCCCGTTCTGTATCGGAACGGATCGGACGTTCTTTCGGCACCCCGGCAAGCCGGCGACAGAAAAGGAGGAATCTTACATGCCGGAACCGATCCGGTACTGCTTTGAGCGGTACGAAAAGAAGTATCTTCTGACCGAAGAGCAAAAGGAACACCTGCTTACAAGAATGCGCCCCCATCTGACGGCGGACGCGTACGGGGAGTACACCATTCTGAACACCTACTACGACACCGACGATTTCCTGCTGATCCGGACATCGCTTGAAAAGCCGGTTTACAAAGAAAAACTGCGCGTGCGCGGCTACGGTACCACGGGGGATGTCGCGGGAGCTGCCACGGGAAATGCTTCTTCAGAAGGTGACACGGGAAAAGCCGCCGGAAATACTCCGGAAGCCCCTTCGGGAAGCGTTCCGGAATGTGCCAAGGGAAACTCAGACGTATCCCCCCGCACGGTTTTTGTGGAACTCAAAAAGAAATTTTCGGGTGTTGTCTACAAGCGCCGCATCACGGTCTGTGCCGACGCGGCAGAACCGTTTCTTGCCGGGGAGGCGCCGGACGCGGCTTACGGGCAGATCGGACGGGAGATCAGCTGGTTCCAGTCCTTCTATCACACAAGTCCCAAGGTTTTTATCGGATATGACCGGCAGGCGTTTGCGGGGACCGGTGACCCGGGACTGCGTATCACCTTTGACCGGAATCTGCGGGGACGGACGGAAAACGTCCTTCTGACCGCCGGCGACGGCGGAGACCCCATTCTTCCGGATGACCGGATCTTAATGGAGATCAAGCTTCCCGGCGTCTGCCCGCTGTGGCTTGGTGCCCTGCTCTCGGACGAAGGTATCTTCGAAACCTCCTTTTCCAAGTACGGCACGTTCTATCAGCAGTATATCCTGTCAGACAAAATACCAAATTCCGAAAAGGGGGCGTTTCTCTTTGCTTGATTCCGTTATGTCAGACGGACTGACCGTGTCCGCGTTTTTTCTCTCCTCTGCCGTATCTCTGCTTCTCGGCGTCGGCGTTGCCGCCGTGGCGTGGTATCGTTCCGACTCCACCAAGGGCTTTCTCGTAACGCTTGCCATTCTGCCCGTCGTCGTGCAGCTGATCATCATGCTGGTCAACGGCAACCTCGGCGCCGGCGTCGCCGTGGCAGGTGCGTTCAGTCTGGTGCGTTTTCGTTCAGCTCCCGGCGGTGCGCGGGAGATCGGTGCGCTGTTCCTTGCCATGGCGATCGGGCTTGCCACCGGCATGGGATACTTGGTGCTTGCCGCCATCGTGTTTGTATTGGTGTCTGCGGTTCTCGTACTTCTCATCACACTCCGGATCGGCGAAACGCGCTCCGGACAACGTACCCTGAAAATTACCATTCCGGAAAATCTGGATTACGAGGGACTGTTCGACGACCTCCTTGCGACCTACACCCGTACCCACTCGCTTGTCCGGGTCAGAACGTGCAACATGGGAACGCTATATGAGCTGGAATACCGCGTAACGCTGCCCGGCGACCGGATCCCGAAGGAATTCCTTGACGCGATCCGCTGCCGCAACGGAAATCTTACTGTATCCTGCGGAAGGGAGTTACCCAAAGAATCGCTGTAAGCACCGGACATTCCGGATGAAAAAACGGTGCCCGCCGGAAGGACCCTGCCGGTCCGGGTACAGAGAACCAAAAAAGACCGCCTGCGGCGGTCTTTTTTGATGACGTTCATGATCCGGGGATCGCCCGCTCGATACAGCGGAGATACTCCTCGAATACATCGTCCCCAAGGTCGCAATGCCCTCTTCCCGGCACGCGGCAAAGCGAGATATCCGCGCCTTTTTTCCGCATCGCGTCAACAAATCTCTCCGAATGACTATGGATGTTGACGCACTGATCCTCCTCGCAGTGGAAAATCCGGTAAGGGACATCCGGCATTTCACCGACAAGGTGCAGGGGGGAGATCCGCCGGAGCGCGTCCTCCATGGTTCCTTCCTCGTGATACAGGGCGCTGTACAGCGTGCGGGGCAGGTCGGGACGCTCGGAATAGTGGAACACCATGTCGCATACCGGGCAGTTTGCGACACAAGCGACCGGCGTGCGCTTCGCGTAACGGGTATAGACCAGAGCGCCCTGCCCGCCCATGCTCCCGCCCGACGCAACAACCGGCGTTGCGGGATCCAGTCCGTACTTCTCAAACAGCACGTCAAGGATCCTGTCGGTCATCTCCACCGCCTGCCGGTTCATCCAGTTCCACGGGTTGTTGTAGGGGAACACAAAGAGAATCCCCTCCCGGGCAAACCGTTCTCCGCGCCAGTGCGTCTCAAACATTTCCTGGCAACCAAGCCCGAAAAACTCAACGGCGATTCCCCGGATCGGCTGTTTGCACGTTTTGTCGTTGCAATAGGCAAAGGACGCAAGATTTTCGTAAGTGATGACGTTTTCCATGAGAGTCCTCCTTTTTCCGGATACCGGAGAACTGCTCTGATTCTCCGGATAGCCAAAGGACGGATTTCTCCGCCCCGGAACCGTATATCCGTAATCAGTATAGCAGAATCTGCGCGCCGGTTCAAGTACATCCCGGAAAAACTTTCGTTCCGGACGGAGCCGATCTTATTTTTTTCTCAGCACGATCTGAATGAAGTTGAGGAATTTCCCGCCGCCTGCCTGCATGGCTTTTCTGTCTCCGACGGCATATTCATTTTCCTGCCTCAGCCAATCCGCCCAGACTTCCTCGTTGCTCTCCATTTCCTTGACGCAGATCACCTCCGCACCCCGGCATTGCTCCACGATCCCGGTCCAGTAAGCGACATCGTGCAGATAGGCAAGCTGTTCGGGTGTCCAGGACAGCAGAAGTTCCGGCGGCAGATGATCGTGGCAGTCCTTCTTCATACCGGGAATGGCAATGTAGAGATAGCCTCCGGTTTTGACGAACGGAAGAAGCCGGTCATCCAGGTAATGCTCGTCTCTCCCGAAATAATTGTAGGAATCCGTGCTGACAACGGCATCAAAAAAATTCTCTTCGAACGGCAGTGCGTTGGCATCTGCCCTGACCGGAATGATCTGTTTTTTGTCCAGTCCCATTTCATCAAAGAAGGCACGGTTTTCCTCCGGATCGCTCCACAGATCCGCCGCGTAAACGGTAAAGCCGTATTCCTTTGCGAGAAATACGCTGGTCAGTCCCTGCCCGCTGCCAAGATCGCAGACGACGGCGCCCGCCGGAATCCGGTTGCCCAGCAGCAATTCCTCCTCCAATTTGACGGGATTTGGTCCCATGATCTTTGCCTGCAATGCGGGGGTATTATATTTTTCACTTCGCGGATATTTCATTTTCGTTTCTCCTCTGGTCCTTGTTTGTATATTTTCCGATAAAGCCGTCAATATGGGCACTCAGGCGTCCGAGGGGCTCTTTCCGGTCTCCGGCACCATCCGACCATTCGATGAGCAGATACAGCGGTGCGTAAAATTCGAGCGCAAGCTGCTTCGGATCGGCTTTTATCAGAAGTCCCCGCTCCGTCATTTCCCGGAAGATATCCTCCAGGTACAGAACGGGTCCTGCTGTCAGGCAACTATGGTACAGCTCCGCCATTTCCCGGTTGCGGTATTGTTCCAGCGTCAGCATTCTGCGGAAATCCGTCGCAAAAGGGTCCTCCGTCCAGAACAGATACTGATTCAGGGAGAACGACCGGATCGCTTCCATGGAGGTTTCCCGGTATGCCCCTGGCGCCTCGGCATACGTTTCCTCCGGCACGCCGTAAAGCCGCGAACGTTCCGCGTCGATCCGGTACATCTTCTCCACAATGCTGTCAAATATGTCGTGCTTGTTTTTGTAGTGCCGGTAGAGCGCCCCCTTGGTCATCCCCAGCGCGCCCGCAATGGTGCTGACCGACACTGCCTCATACCCGTCCCTGGCAAACAGGCGAAGGGCTTCTGTCAGAATTCTTTCCTTTGTGTTGTTCAAGTGCTTCCTCCCCCAAAATGTAAACGACCGTTTACTACATTATAGTAAACGGTCGTTTACATGTCAAGACCTTTTTGCAAATTCCAGAAAAAAATATCGCGTGCACGCCATCCGTTCCCCCCAAAAAACATCCGGAGCTGCCGCGTAAGCGGCAGCTCCGGATGGTTTGAGATTCCGGGATGTGCGGGCAGACTTCCCGCCTGTTTATTCCTCTGCCGGCGGGAAGGTCAGGAAAATTTCCGTTCCCTTGCCCGGCTCACTGTTCATGGTAACGGTTGCCTTGTGGAACGCCGCGCCGTGCTTGACAATGGAAAGCCCCAGCCCGGTTCCGCCGATCTCCTTGGAATGGCTCTTGTCCACGCGGTAGAAGCGCTCAAACACACGGCTCTGCTGATCCTTCGGAATGCCGATGCCGTTGTCCGCGACCGAGACGACCGCGCGTCCGTTTTCCTCCGCAACGCGGATGTGGACATTCCCGCCCTCATGGTTGTACTTGATTCCGTTATCGACCAGGTTGTAGATCATTTCTTCGAGAATCTGGTGGTTGCCGCGGATGCTCGTGTGCTCGCCCGTCAGCTCCAGGTTTACCTTGTGGGACGTGGCAACCATATCGAGCCGCTCCTCGGTTTCTTTAGCGATTTCGTAAAGATCCTGCGGACATTCGTCATAGGGGATCTCTCCGCCGTCAAGCTGGGAGAGCTTAATGATGTCGCCGACCAGTACGATCAGTCTCTGTGCTTCCTTATAAATGTTGTCCGCAAAATGCCGGGTATCTTCTGCGTCGGTCATGCCGCTGCGGATCAGCTCCGCAAACCCGGAAATGGAGGTGAGCGGCGTTTTCAGCTCGTGGGAGACATTGGAGGTAAATTCTCTCCGGAGCGTTTCGCGTTCCTCCTTCTCGGTCTCGTCGAGAATGACCAGCACCGCGCCGACGACCTCACCGTTTTCCTTGACCGGTGTCGCCAGAATATTGTAACAGCGCCCGCCGCGGCGGAAGGAATCGTAGCCGTTCTCGCCCGAAAGCGCAAGTCTCACCGCTTCGCGGAAAGTGTCTCTGCCATCGAGGAGCAGGATGCTCTTCGGAGGCTTGCCCTCCACGCCGAACATGGAGAGCGCGCACTGATTGGAGGAGAGAATCTCCGTTGCTGCGTCGATGATAATCATGCCTTCCGACATATTTTCCGTGATGGCGTTGAACTCGGTCTGCTTGACCTTCAGTTCCTCCATCTGCTTTCTGATACTGCGGTTCTGTGCAGTAAGGCGGCGGATGATGGGCGCCATTTCCTCATAAACCTGCGCATTTTCGGGGTGGTCAAGATCGATTTCGTTGATCGGGCGGACGATGCTCTTGGAAAGCCTTGACGCAAGCACGCCCGCTAAGATCATGGCGGCGACCAGCACCACGAGAATAGGCTGTACCGTGCTCATGACGATGACCCACGCAGAATACTGCTTCTCCGAGACACGGATGACGCTTCCGTCCTTGACTCTTAGCGCGTAGTAGGTGGTTTTTTCCGACATGGTGCCGGAATATCTGGTGGCAATGCCGACGCCGTTTTCGCTCTCCAGCGCTTCCCTGATCTCTTCCCGGTCACGGTGATTTTCCATAGCTCCGGCGTCCGCCTTGCTGTCATAAAGGACCGAGCCGTCCGACGCGACCCATGTGATACGGACATCGGTTTTTTCTCCGATATCCGAAAGGTAATCCATTCCACCGCTTTCCACGCCTGCGGCGACATACTGCGCCTGCTTGGAGAGCGCGTCCTTCAGTTCGCCCGTGTAATAATTGAAGGTCACTGCGAACACGATGACAACACACAGGAGCAGAACGCTGCCCGTCACAATGAAAATACTGCGGAAGATCTTGCCTGTCATACGTTTCCTCCGATCTTGTAGCCGACCCCGCGTACCGTTTCGATTACGCCGGCGGCATCCCCCAGCTTCTGGCGGAGCGTGCGGATATGTACGTCCACCGTGCGGTTTTCCCCGTCAAATTCGTATCCCCAGACATCCCGGAGAATCTGATCGCGGTTCAGTACCGCGCCGCGGTGGGCAAACAAAAAGCACAGCAGTTCAAATTCCTTGTAGGTAAGTGTGACCTCTTTGCCCGCTACCGTGACAGTGTGACTGACGGTGGAAACGGTCAGGTCGCCCGCCGTGTAAACGATCCCTTCGGTTTCCGGCTGGGACTTTCGTCCCGCGCGGCGGAGGACCGCCTTGACTCTGGCGACCAGCTCCATCACGCCGAAGGGCTTGGTGATGTAATCGTCGGCTCCCTGATCGAGCGCCGTAACCTTGTCGAATTCGGTTCCCTTGGCTGTCAGCATGATGACGGGGATGCCTTTTGTACGTTCGCTCGCCCGCAGTTTCCCGAGTACCGACAGCCCGTCCTCTTCGGGAAGCATGACGTCCAGAAGGATCAGATCGGGGATCCCGCGCTCCAGTTCCGCAAAGAAAGCGGAAGGACGTTCAAAGCCCTTCGCCGGCGTTCCGGTCTTCGAGAGAGAATAGCATACCAGCTCGCGGATGCTCGCGTCGTCCTCCAGCAAATAAATCATGCCGCTACCTCCTTTTCCTCTGTCCGTTACAGTAGCTGTTGCCCGTTGATCTCCAGACGGAAGGTCAGTCCCAGCTTTTCCGCCGCCTTGCGGCAGAGAATCATTCTGCCGAGAAAAATTTCAAAATAATTCATGACCGAGCTGATCTTGGTATCGATGCGGAGCGTCAGAAGAATCTGCTTCTGCTCTTCCAAAATGGTCAGTTCGGATGCCTCGACCGAGTAATTGACGCGGTCGTGAATATCAAAGGTGGAGAAGTCTTCGTTGCGGACGCGGCTGCGCCGGACGTCGGACTTGTCGGCGAGGATCAGCGCGGCGGAAACCGGATTGACCGGGGTACCATTGCCCTCGTCGTGGTTGCCGATCGCGGTCACGATGGTCGCGATGTCCTCCGCGGGAACGCCGAGGTTATCCAGGATACGGAATGCCATGACCGCCCCGCTCTGGGAATGCTCCTCGCGGTTGACGAGGTTCCCGATGTCGTGGAGGTACCCGGCAATCTTTGCGACCTCAATGGTGTGCGCGTCAAAGCCGAGCGTGGAAAGAATGTACGCCGCCGTTTCCGAGACCTTGGTGACGTGTGCGAAACTGTGTTCCGTGTAACCGAGCGATTTCAGCGATTCGTCCGCCCGCGTGATGTAGGTGCGGATCGCCTCATTCTTCCGGAGTTCCTCGTAAGAAATCATGTCGTTTTCTCCTTCGTTCCGTTTTATTGTAACCCGCGATTGTTAAATGTAAAATCCGCGGATTGTTAAATCTGCGTAAAGTTGCAAAAAATGCGCACAGATCAGCGGATACCACTTCATTTTGATTGTAACACAGTTTTTCCCCCTTGGCAAGACGGTTTTTGGCGTGACAAGTCCGTATCCGGAGGAGCCGGGGATCCGGCGGAATCCGATACAGGAGAAACTGCTACAAGCGGCGGCGATGCCGAAACGTTGAAGCCGGTCAGCTCCAAGAAAACCGGCAAATAAAAAAGACCCGGCAGGGTCATGCGCCTTGCGGGGCAAAAAACGGCAGAAAGGGGGATGGAACGCAGCATAAGGAGCAAAAAGGAGAAGGAACGGGCACAGACGATCGGATTCGCTGTAAAAAATAAAAATCCTGCACAAAAGGCAGGATTTTTGGCGCGCCCAGGGGGGTTCGAACCCTCGACCTACCGGTTCGTAGCCGGGCACTCTATCCGCTGAGCTATGGGCGCACATCGCACGCTTTTCGCGTACCCGTATATATTAGCATACCGGAATCTTTTTGTCAAGGGATTTTTACAAAAAACTGAGTTTTTTTCTGATCCGGCAAAAAGTCCGTTCCCGAATTTCCGAAAAAAATGTACAAAAAGTATTGACAAGGGGCGTAGTGTGTGCTAAAATATCAAGGTCGTAAGACATCTGGGTGTGGCGCAGTTGGTAGCGCGCTACCTTGGGGTGGTAGAGGCCGCACGTTCAAGTCGTGTCACTCAGACCAAAAAGCTTCAAATTTTAGTGCATCTTGCATTATGATTTGGAGCTTTTTCTTTGCTTTTTGCACCATTTTGCACAAAGGAAAGAGCAACTCAAAATTTTCGCGATTTGACTTCTACGAATCTTCTACGAATTCCTCTACGAATTGCATCAACTCACCGTTTTAGACAACACGTTTTGCAAGGCAGTATTTAGGTTTTTCTCCGGATACGTGTTTTGCCGGATTTTCTCCAAAATGATTTTCAATCCGCATCAAAACACCTATTTTTTTGACCCTTGCGCAAGGCGTTTCGGTAAGGCAAAATTCTTGTTCGGAAAGTTGCTCTACCCTATTTCGGGGCGCTTTGTGTGCCCCGACTATTCGCCCCGATCTTTTGCAAAACCACTCGAAGAGGACTGTCCGATGTTATGTCAGACAGCTTTTTTCGTTCGTGGGGCTTCGCGGCTTGTTAATCAACCAAAATAAAATCATATTATATTCCTTTCTTTCTGTTTGGTTCCCTATACGGAAATTAGAGAACTCCCTTAACATTGGAGCATTATTATACCCATCGCATCGACCGGATACAAACTTTCTACCACCGGAGTTCCAAAAGTTACGACAATTATTTGGCACTTTTCTGCAAAAATCGTTCAGCCGATTCTGAAAGTCGAGTTAAGATCTTCTGCCATTTTGGCTTTACGATCCTCGGTGATGTGCGTGTAAATGTCACTTGTCACGTCGATGCTGGAATGCCGCAGCCAGCTCTGGATATCCTTCAAGTCCCAGCCTTTATCATACAGAATACTTGCGGTGCTATGGCGAAGATCATGAAAACGCATTTTGGGGAGATTGTGCTTTTTGAGTACCCGCTGGAACGACCGCGTGATGTAATCGGGACGATACAGCGTGCCGTCTTCCCACGTAAAAACATAGTCCGACTTTTTGTATTGCCTCCCGAGCTCCTTCATACGTTCCCTCCGCCGGTCACGTTCCTGCAGAAGCACTTTTTTCACGTCATCAATCAGAACATACGTATGATAACTGCTCTGTGTTTTTACCGTGTCTTTTTCAACGATCGTTCGGTTTTTGACCACGGTGTGGTTGATTGTAAGAGTATTTTTTTCAAAGTCAATCGAATTCCACCGCAGCCCCAAAACTTCCGAACGCCTCAGACCATAATACAGCGTTGTGTACACAAGCGCCTGCAGAGGATGCCCATCGAATGCCTTCAGCACCTCGTTTGCAGTTTCTGATGTCAAAAAAACTTCTTCCCGCATGGAAAGGTTCTTCGCAGGAAGTTTCACACCGACTGCCGGGTTACGAACAATCAGCTCTTCCAATACGGCATCGTCAAGAACTTCCTTGATGACAATACCATGTTTTTTTATTGACGGAATCGACAGTCCTCCCGGCTTATTATCCAGCCTTCCTGACGTGTATTTGTACTGATAGTATGATGGTGATTTCTGAATTCGTTGTCGAATCATAATTACTCCGGGAGACAATCCTCCCGGAGAAGAAAGGAGAGAACAAAATGAATTTAACCGGCAAAGTAGTTAAAATACTTCACCTGCAAGCGTCGGACTATAAAACCAATGTAGTTATCGTGCCTACCAAACAGTACGACAATAAAACAAGAATTTTAAGTGTTTCGCTGTATGACGATAAGGGAATTGTGTCGCTATCTGGGTACAACCGGATATCTTTGAACGGGACGTCGCCAAATTGCACGAAATTGGTTGCAACGTTTGATTCGTCGTATTTTGATTATGACGCCAATGTTGCATATGTAGAAATACCGGGGGCGTTTTCTCAGCAAGTTGGCAAGGTGGTGTGTGATTTAACGTTCAACAATGGGAACGGCGACAACTTATCGAGTCAGGATTTTGTACTGTATGTTTACCCGAGCCAATATTCAGATGACGCAATCGCAGGCACAAACGAGTATAATGCGCTACAAAAATTACTTATCGAAGTTGAAAATATGTCAATCTGGGAATCCTACTCCTCCTCCAAAGCCTACGCCAAAGGCAACAAGGTCGCCTATAACGGAAGCAGCTACATTTGCATCGACCCTTGCACCGGCGTAGTGCCGACAGATGAAGACCACTGGCTCCTGATTGCGGCAAAGGGCGAAAAAGGCAATGCCGGCTCCGGCTCCGGCTCCGGTGTCGATGTTGTCCAGACCACAGGCACAAGCACAACCTCTGTCATGTCGCAGGACGCAGTGACCAAAGCAATCGACGCGGCAAAGGTGACGGTCACACAGGAGACGACGGGAGAGAGCACAACCGAAGTGATGTCCCAGAAGGCGACGATCACCGCGATCAAAAATGAGATCAAGACCGCGCTTGACGCAATCCCGGTGTATGCAGGGGACGTGGTGAAGATTATCAGTTTTACCATTGCCGGCACTGCATATCAAGCCGAAGAGGGTATGACTTGGTTGCAGTGGGTGGATAGCGAGTATAATACCGACGGATATTCATGCGAGGGCAGCCAGTATTCGGTACTCATAGCTGACCAGATGATAGTGAGGCAGACTGGCGGTGACGTTATTGTGGCAAATACAGCATATACACTCATGACCTCCGGAGGTGGAGCTATGCAATGACTTCATCGCCGAACAATAAAATGGAAATTTTATTCGCAGAAAGGAGTGACTAAGTAATGGCAACCGAAACGTGGAAATTTAACGGTTCAGCAAGCTCGGTACCAGCGAGGACTTTGCAGAATAATATCAAGATACATGGCTACGCATACTTAAACGACGAGCTTTACTGTTCTTTTGACTATGTGTACTACGACGAGGACTTGTCGGCAATTGCGTTCGGCGCGGCTGGTTATTGGGACGCGGCTAATGGAACTTACAGGGATGCGAACATTCTTGTGCTTGACGCCGAGCCGACCGGCTATTTATTGACGTTTCTTCAGGCAAACGCAACAAAGCAGGAAGCCGAATCCGCCGATTCTGATATCCAGCTCAACCTGACCGAGAACGGCAAGTACAAGCTCCCGACCAAGGGGAGAATGTGCAAGAAGGACGTATATGCGACCGTTGCCGTCCCTGCACCCGAGGCGCAGGAGAAGACCGCCACACCGTCCACGACACAGCAGGAGATCACTCCGGACGACGGAAAGGTTTTGTCCAAGGTCACGGTCAGCGCAATCCAGACGGAGACCAAGAGCGTCACACCCGGCGCAACCGCGCAGGACGTTACGCCAACCTCCGGGAAGTACCTCACCAAGGTATCTGTCGGCGCTGTTCAGACGGAGACCAAGAGCGTGACGGCAAACGGAACCTACACGCCGACGAGCGGGAAGTTCTTTTCAAAGGTCACGGTCAATGTGCCGACCCCCTCGCCGAAGCTTCAGGCGAAAACAGTGAAGCCGACGACCTCTCAGCAGGATGTTACGCCGGATACAGGCTACGACGGTATGTCCAAGGTCACGGTCAGTGCGATTCAGACAGAAACGAAGACTGTAACTGCAAACGGAACCTACACGCCGGGCACGGGGAAAGACGGATTCTCTTCTTTTACCGTTGCAATTCCGGTATATAACGGGGAGGTGGTCAGTTAATGTCAACCACGCAAAAAATAGCGGCGCAGTACATGATCTATGTCAACGGGGAAACGTTTCCTCTGAACGTAAATCCAAACAATAAAACGTGGGAAGGAAGCGCGACATACGGTTCCGGAACGTATACCGTTTCAGACGGCAAAGTAATTTGGGACGACGATGGCGGATATTTGCAACGCAATGGTGCGAGTGTGTCACCAGCCGACGAGATTATCAATGGCGGTCAATACACCACGCTGCCTGCCAACATCGAGATCAACATCACAAGCAACGGCACGACCACACTTGCAACAGCGGGGAAACTTTGCAATAGCAACATCGATGTGAAGGTGAACGTGCCGCAAGCCGAGCCGATTGAGGTGTCAACTGCGGCGGCTATGAACGCGCTTCTGGTAGCGGGCAATGTCGGCAAGGTGTACAAGTTCACCGGCACAACGGACAGTTCGTACACGAACGGAGATCTTTACGAGGTGGTGAGTGAATAATGGCGGGACCGGAAAACCGGAAAGGAGACGATGAAAGATGGCTGGAGATATCGGCGCAACATTAATACGGATTTTCGTTGATGGTGCATCAAGCAGTATTGCGTATTTCGAAATTAATGGCGCACAAACATGGGAAGGTCAACGTGACACTGTGTATGGAACTGTGAGCAACGGCGTTATGAACACCACTGTTTACAGCATTTCTGACAATAACGTCACATGGCTATCAAATAATAAACAGTTGTTTTATAGTGGTACGGCGGTCTTGGCATCTGACGAAATTATTGAGGATGGTCAATATACCACCGCCTCTTCCATCCCCGCCGTCTCTTTCAAGCACCACTACAAGAATTCCACGCTGATCGGCTCTGGAGCCGTGAAGTTCCGCAGGTTTTCGGCGGCAGAACCGGAACCGATGCTCTCCGCTCCATCGAACGTTACAGTTGCCGAAACCACAGTTTCTTGGGACCCTGTCGAGAACGCAACAAGCTATGACGTTATGGTGGATGGCGCGGTGTATGAGTCCATAGAACAGCAGACTTCGACTCCAACACTTATCAATTTCTCAATTGGAAGTACATCGTATCAAGCCGAAGAGGGTATGACGTGGGAGCAGTGGGTGAACAGCGAGTATAATACAGATGGATATATCGTATATAATACCTGTATTGCCAATGAGAAATATCACACTCCAGCTGCTGGAGGACGAGTGACGACTGATTCTTCATTCAACAGCAGTGTTGCGCCAACCGATGTCATCTCACCTACAACTTATTATTTTGGACAGATAAATTAATGAAAGGAGTGACTAATAATGGCAACCGAAACGTGGGTGTTGAATGAAACGTTAACGGGTAATCTTTTCTATTGGTCAGGCGATACAAATGAAGTTCCTGATGCCGTGAAAAAAGCTATAATGTTTATTGACTTTGCGTCAAATAACGAAGTGTTCTTTGGAATTACGATGACAGTGGGAACGCCAGATATTCCGTCGCCTGTAGCTCCATATGCTATGACACGAGTATATTCACGTTCTGGTAGCAGCTGGACAGATCAAGCCTATCGTACCGTTACCTTTGACGAGCCCGTGACTGATACAACATTGTTGACGTGGCTCCAGTCGAACGGAACAAAGCAGGAAGTCACTGTTACATTGGAGGCGGGTACGTATAAGTGGGTGGATGAACCTGTTGTTAGACCTGAGACAAACTTTGAAGAATATTTTGCATTTGTGTCGAACGACCAAGCGTTTTCAAGTCTTATTGCGACCGGTCAAGTTTCTTATGACGAAGAGCTCGTTTATGACGCTGGTTGGATTAACGAAGCCTATAAAACGATCATTTTAGCCACTAATCAGACCGTCTCCGCAGAATTCTACAACTGGGCGATCACTCAAGGGAATCTGGTAAAGCAGGAAACACCACCGACCAAACTTTCTTACGACCTCAGTACATCAAGTAAATGGGCAGCACTTGCAGACGGCGAGCATCAGGTGACGATTGTTGCCAAAGGGACAAGCTACCAGAACAGCGAGCCGAGTGCGGCTGTATCGGTCGCGAAGCCCACTTCTGAGGAAGGTGGCGACCTCGTGATGTCTAAGGGTGAGCGGTGTCTGTTTTCTATGAATGAAAGCTCAGACATCAATATGCTTTCCGGCAGTTTTGCAGGAACACCTACGTTCTATACGACAAACAACAATGCAAATACGATCCATCTCAAGTCAAAAGGATATGATTTGATTTCAAAAATCAATGACGTTAATAATGCGAACCCGCCAACAGCCAATGAATTTTTCACTGTATTTGGAATAACGGCAACCAATAAAGGAACATCTCTCGCTCAGCGGCACTTTGACTTCATGACCCCATTCTCGAGTAGATTGTCAACGACTGAAGGAACTGACGGAGGAGAATTTTCAAGTTGGGGATTAGATAATAATTACTGTGAAGCAATAAAAGATTGTGCACAAGAAGATCTTCTGCTTGTTGTCTACGACAGCCTGACGGATACTGCACAAGCATTTGAACTTGACGATTATGATTCACAGTACGGGACGTTTACAACGTCCGCGGTCGTCGGATACAACACCATGGCGGCGTTTGTTGTGTTAGAAACTAACCCGGATATTGTATCCTGACAACCTGAAAGGAAGTGAAAAATGCACATTGCAACATATATTCTCTCGCTCTTCGACCTCGGATGTACTCTGTACCTGACGCACAGATTCGGAGACATTGAAGGAAATCCGCTGGTAAAGCGCCTGATCCTTGAAAAGCCCATTATCGTGGTGCTGTACAAGGTGCTTGTGGTGGGTGCGGGTTTATTCGCGTTGTACAAGCTCCGGGAGTACAAGACGGCAGTGGTCGCATCGTGGATCGTGTTTGCGGTCTATGTGCTGCTGGCGGTTTATCATGTGGTTACAATCGGAATAGTACACCATATTATGTTCAGATGACATAAGGCAAAAATAACGCCGGTGAATTATCATCGGCGTTATTCAGTAAAAGAAAGGAGAGTTATGGCAGATCAGATAAACAAAAATGTGCAGCGTATATCTTTGTACGTTGACGCGTCGTCAAACAACCCTGCCCGCGTTTATGCCAAACAGTGGGATACAAAATCCCGCTACATTATAGCGACAATCAAAGACCATTTTGGTCGTGTCAAAATCGGCGGTGTTGCTCAGCTCAATGCTAAGAAACCTGACGGAACATTCTGCTATACCGGCTGTACGATCAACGACTACAGTGCCGTAACGATTGAGATCCCGACGCAGATTCTTGCGGCAGCCGGTGAAGTCAAGTGCGATATTTCGTTCTTCGCCACCGAGGACTCGGATCAGGTGTTGCTTACCACTTCGACGTTTATCATTGTGGTGCAGAAATCCAACTATGACACCGACGCGATTGAAAGCAGTAATGAGTATTCTGTCGTTACAGAGAATCTGAAGAAGGCAGATGAAAATTGCAAGCTCGCTATTGAAGCCGCGGAACAGACAGAGCAAAACCGCGTGCTGACAGAATCCGCAAAGAATGATGCGGAAACGGCTGCAAAAACAGCAGTTTCCGTGGAACAGTCCGTATCGGAAATGATGCAACGAACGGAAGCTGCGGCGGGTCAAGTCGGTTCAATTCTGAACGACGTGAACGCCGCTAAGGAAGCGTCCGGCAACGCTGTTGCGACGGCAACCGCTGCAAGCGACAAAGCTGACGAAGCGATCAAGGCAGTGGGTGATGTTGAGAAAAAATCCGAGGAAGCCAGAAATCAGATTTACGGAATCAGCGGTGAAATCGTGTTAGCCGTATCCGGTTGGTCTAACGGGAGATACACAGCCAAGATCGAAGGGCTTGGGGACGACGATGCGTTAATCATCGGAGGGTCTACACTTGACGATCAAAAGTTGATCGGAAAAGCATCTCTCTTTGCAACCGCATCCGGCGAGGCGGTCACATTTGAAGCGGACCCAGCTCCGGAAGGAGACATTACGGTCAGCTACTTTATTGCGAGGGGTAAGTGATGGGAAAGGTATTTGTTTTTGGAGGCGGGGGAGGAACCGCAGAAACAGAGGAAATTGTCGTAGATCTTTCGATGGCATCCGGAGACCAAGTGATTACTCCGACTCGCGAAGATGTCACTCTCAAAAGAGTAACAATTAAAAAACCTACATCGTTGGTTCCGAAAAATATCGTTTCTGGCGTAGGCATTGGCGGCGTGATAGGAACGGCGAACATTTCGGCGGACTCGCCCCAATTGCGGAAACTAACACTTGAGCGGTCGAACGATACTGTGAAGATTACTAACCCCACGACGAATGGCAACTTCGTGGAAAAATTCCGGATATACAACTCTGGCGTACTTTTGAAAGAACAAACAGGGACGACGTTCTCACTCGTCGGTTTAGGCGCGGGCGATTACAAACTGTGGGTGAGTGCGGTGGGATCCGGCTTCTGCGACAGTGAAGCAAGCGAAGTCATTAAGGCAAAGGTCTTTACGATAACACAAGCTTTAACGAATCTAACCACGACGAACAGTGCTACGCTTATATCGAACAATCTGGAATGGACGACGACACTCAGACCGACGACCGGGTTATATTTGCCTGAAGACATCACTGTTACAATGGGTGGAAAGCCATGCGTGTATAAATACAACAGTTACACGGGAGAGATTACCGTTTTCAACGTAGGCGGTGACATTGCGGTTACGGCTGTAGCCTACGCGGCAAGGAAACTCCGCAGACCTACGATCGAGGTCGACGGCAACATGCTGACCGTAACGCCACCGAGAAGCGCAAAGACGACGAATACTTATATTGACGACGAACTGACGTGGACTTACGTCGATATCAGCACGTGGGAAGTTCAGGCAGTCGAGGGCACGACCTACGGGTTCGAGCTTAACGACAACGGCTACTACGAAAGTCAGTGCAAGGGAGTCGCAAATGGTTATGCGTTATGCAAAATAGTCTTTGCGGGAGAAACCGAGCGCGATATTATACTTCGTTGCATAAATTACGGTGAAAACAACTACGACTACGGCATTATATCGCAAGTCGACAAAACGCTGGCTTTGAGCAACAAGGACGACGGTGCGACGGGTTCTACCGACGTTCTGAAGAATTTCAAAGGCTTGAGTTCTTCGAAACCCGTCGATTTGACGATAACAATCCCGGCGGGTGAGCATTTTATTTACTGCAAATACCGCAAAGACGGCGGCGGCGACACAGGAAGCGACTCGTTGCGGTTTATGATCGTAGAATAACAGGAGGACAGCAAAATGCCGATTTACGATTTATCGGAGAAATTAAAAAGCTACGGAATTTTTCACATAAAAGCCAAGTCGTTGGCGGACGGCTACGAGGATAGTGACTTCGTCGAGCTGACCCATACTATCGGTCCGACGATCGCCATTGAAAACGGCATAATCTCGATAGTGGAGGTCGCAGAGGGCATAACTGCATTCGACGTATACGTTGACGGCGTAAACAAAGGACAAGCCGCATACGACTATTCGGAAGAGTGGGGCATAACCGCAGCGGACTACCTCACGACCGAAGAAGACGGCAAACACATTGTAACGCTATGTGCTATCGGCGACGGAGTAGCCGAGAACAGAAGCAACTCCGTGATTTGCTACAAGGGTGACACTCCGATTTACGGCGTAACATGGACGAACGACGCGACAACCACAATGGAACGCACAGACGACGCGGTAGAACTTTCCTACGCGATACAGATAAGCGACGGCTCGATTGCTTCCGACTTTAACGACGTATTCCCGTGGGACGAGACGGCGGTGCTGACGTTGGAGGCGGGCGATTTCCTGCGCATGCCAGAAATGTATTTCAGGATAGGAACGGACGACAACGGCGACATAAACGCTGTGGCGGTTTCAAAGAAACCGAGCGGCGACGGTGACTGGTTCAAAGTAGCCCCGTTCTATTACGGCATTTACGGTGCGTCGGCTAACGGCAGCGGTCTGGCAAGTCTGACAGGCAAAACACGTTTATATAATACTTCGCGCGGCAGTTTCCGAACAAAAGCTGAAGCCACTGGTTCAGGCTACTACCAACTCGACCTTTACCACAAAACAGTCATGACTTTTTTGTGGTGGATAGAGTGGGCAACAAAAAAAAGTGATAGCATTATGCCCGGTAAAACTTCGGTGTCGGGGGCAAGCCAATGCAATACCGGCGGAACAGACCGAGTCAGTACACCTTCTGGGTTCAATACGACCACTAAGCAAATGCGTTACCACTACATAGAAGACTTCGTCGGAAACTACCGGGAGTGGATAGATGGTGTATCTGGCAGTACAGACGACAGAATATGGGTCAGCGGCAACCATGACGATTACGCAGACACAAACGCTCCCACAACCTACAAGCGGCTTTCTTATAAAACAACCGGCAGCAGTTACTGTATAAAGGCGTTCGGCTGGGACGCCGAGAACCCGTTCCTTTGCTATTTCAGTAAAGCAAACGGAAGCGATTACACGCAAGGGTTCTGCGATCAGGGTTACTCGGTAAATAATCAGAACACCTGTTTGGTTGCGGGTGTGAGCTGGGAAAACGGAGCACCGTACTTTGGGCTTTACAGTTTCCACACGACGCGTGCGGACTACACGTACTACAGTATCGGCGGTCGCCTCCTTTACAGTCCTTGACACGATTTGTCGAAAAGATAATTGCGCCGACGTATGAAAACGGAAAGGAACAAAAAATGATCATCAAAGACGGAACAAACGCAAAAATCGAGAGCCTGAAAGAGCGGCTGGGACTGACCGGGGATGTTTATCTTGTGGGGCAGAACTATATCGAAAATCTCGAAAGTCACAAGCGTCTTCTGCCTGACTCGATAGCAACGACAATTGAAGAGGCTGAGGCGGAGAGGTTAGAATATATGAGAGCCGAACAAGAGCGGATTGAACAGCTTGCAGCCGAGGAAGAAGAGAGAAGAAAAACGGAGCTTGAAAAAGAATCGTCTTCCGAAATAGAAGAAGACGAAAACTCGCAAGTTGAGGAAACAGATTATTACAAGGAGAGCATTGGAGAATATGAACCCGATGTCTCCGAATCCTAAATCTGAATCCCGTATAAACTCAGGTAGTACACAGAAAGCAACTGTATCGTGGGTAGCAGTTGCTTTTTGTTGTACCGCATATAAAAACAGGAGGTGAACAGCAGTGAAGAAACAGGCAGTTTTTTTTGTGCTGAGTTTGCTGTGGGGATTCCCCATGACTCTGATCGGAGCGGTGGTAGCATTTGCGCTGATCTTAGTCGGACGGAAACCGGAACGGCACGGCTGGTGTTGGTACTTCACCGTGGGTGAAAATTGGGGAGGCGTATCTCTCGGATGCGTGTTCCTTGTTGACAACAGAGACAACCAACACACCAAAAATCATGAATTCGGTCACGCATTGCAAAACGCCATGTTCGGACCATTCATGCCATTCCTTGTCGGTATCCCGTCAGCCATCCGGTATTGGTACCGGGAGCTGCGGTATTACCGCAAAGGCAAGACTCCAAAAACGAACTACGAGGACATCTGGTTTGAAAAACAGGCATCCTTGTTTGGCACCGAAATGATTCGGATTCTGGAATCCAATGAAGGAGGGGAGAAATGACACTCTCAGCAGTAGGAGCACTGTGTGGCATTGTCTTCGGAGCACTTGGATTCCTGATTGCCTATCTGACACTCACTCGGTCAAAGCATAAGTCGGACGAAGAAGAAGGACAAAGCAAAGGCGTGATTGCGTCTGATGTCGGATACATCAAAGCAGGAATTGATGATCTCAAACGCGAAGGGAGAGAAACGCGCGTCGCGATCAGCAGCCTGTCCGAACGCGTTACCAGATGCGAGGAGTCTTGCAAACAGGCACATCGGCGTATCGACGAAATCCATGCTCATCAAGAGCATCAGGGTTGCCCTGATACAGATAAGAAAGATTAAAAAGGAGAAAAACAATGGAAGAATTCGCAAAACTGATTATCCCGAATCTGTTAGAGTTTGTGGTGTCGTTAATTCTCGCGGTGGTATCCTGTTTTCTGCTCCCATGGATCCGGCGCGTTGCAGCGCCGTTTATCCGGGAAACGGTAGTGCCGTGGCTGAAAGAAAAAAGGCTGTACGGTATCGTTCAGCACTTTGTGGAAGCGGCGGAAAAACTGGCGGAAAACAATAGAATCGACAAGAAGGAATATGTGCTCAATATGCTGAAAGACAAAGGAATCGAAATTACTCCGGAAATTGAAGCATACATTGAAAGCGCGGTGAAAAAACTCGACTTGACGGTAAACGATGTCGTTGGAGAGATCACCGGCGCGATTAAGGACACGGAAAAGGAACAGTAACATAACTTCGAAACTCAGGCGGTAGCCACAAACATGTTACTCTTTGGTGAGAACTCGGTTCTCAAACCACGAGCCGTCTGTTATGGGCAGACGGCTCACTTCATTTGCGGATTTTGACTACTGTGCGGATGGCTACAATATTAGTGATAGAAACAGAACTTTCCGCACCTCTTAATAAGGTGCTGTTGTTGATCAATTTGCATATGTAAAAATTTACAATTTATATTGCGCTTTGCTATTGACAAATTCAGAATGTTCGGGTATACTATTAATGGAATCGGTAAACGGTTCTCTTCGCAGATGTGACGAGTGACGGTTCTGACTCGTCGGTAAAATAAAAAGTGACCGAGCGATGATGATGTGTGACGGTTCTGACACATCGGTAAAATAAAAACTGACCGGCGAAGCATTGAGCGGGGATGTTTATCATCTCCGCTTTGTTTTTTTTGGAGGATGTCTCAATGAATTTTGATTCGCAACTTTATTACCTTTCACCCGCTTTTTACAGGCAATACCCTAATCCTCCATTTGGTGAAATACTATACAATAAGAATGGACGAGCATATAACTGTCTTCTTATTGAGACAAAGGACACCTATTTTATATGCGTCCCTTTTCGCTCAAACATGAAACATAAATATGGGTACCGTTTTCGAAATTCTGTACGATCAAAAAAATCGAAATCCGGTCTTGACTATAAGAAGATGGTAATAATTGAAAAGAGTGAATATTTGGATTCCACTCGCAGAGCGGTCGTTGATCAAGATGAATATAACGAAACAATGAGAAACATTGTAAGGATAGCTCGTGAAGCAAATCGTTTCTTGGACGAATATATATCGTACATAAAAGGAAGTCCAAGTATTTCTCAAGAGGAATTTGACCGTAGATATACGGAATCGCCACTGCAGTATTTTCATTCCGAATTGGGTATATAATCGAATATTCTTGACATCAATTTTGATCTGTATCACTTCTCGCGGATTATACTTCCTGCAAGGATACACAATGAGCCTATGTCCCCCACTCTCGGCAATACGTAGTCGTCTTTTTTAGTTACACACCGTCTATCGCTTGAGAGTTTAACGCAAACAAAAAATAGCCTCCCTTCTCTTTTGAGTTGGGAGGCTAATTTTTTCTGCTGTTTTACGAACGTGGATATTTGAATTTTTCATCGCCTTCTTAAAATCTTTTCCATACGCAATCTTTAATTCAAAATTTATCAATAATATGTTGACATTTATGCATAGCGGATATATACTTGGTATGAAAGGAGGTTTTTATCAGCGTCGGCGCAAATAATTATTTAAACTATTTCCCTCGCAACATTATTCACCCGCCCGTATCCGCAGATTTTGCGATACCGGGCATCAAAACATTTTAAAGAAAGGATCAAAAATGTTCAACAAAAGCATCCGATTGTTTTCCGTAATACTTGCAGTAATACTTGCAGTCATGACTTTGCCGCTCTATGCGTTTGCCATGGAGGACGCAACAGTTCCCGGCGGGGAAAATCAGGAAACAGTTGAATCAGAAAATCCGACGAATATTCTCCCCGGAGAAATTTACGAGGAGACTTCTTTGCGTGAGGAAAATGTCAAACACATACATCTACAAGACGGCAGTTATCTCGCAGTCACTTATGCGTCCCCGGTGCATTACCTGGATGACGATGGTCAGTGGCAGGAGATCGACAGCCGTCTTTCTTTGATCGGCGGAGAATTTTCCACCTCCGATGCAAGAATCAAATTTGCCAAAAAGATCACCGGCAACGAAAACCTGTTTACCCTGCATAACGGCAATGCCAAACTGACTTTTTCCTTAGTCGGTGCGATCAAAGGGACTGACGGAACGGTCGTTCCGAACGTTTTCGACGATGATCCGGACCCGATCAACAAGCTGACCGACCTCGGACGGCTTTCCTCCACGATGCGGTATGAAAACATCCTTGATGGAGTGGATCTGGAATATATCACAAGCGCCGGGGCGGTCAAGGAAAATCTGATCGTCAAGGAGCCGAGCGGGATCTGCGAATACTCCTTCCGGATGAAACTGAACAATCTGACTGCTTTGTTGAACGAAGACGGCTCTGTTTCCCTTCTGAACACGGACGGCGATACCGTGTACTATATTCCTGCTCCGTATGTCTATGACAATGCGGGTGCGGTAGCGGACGGTGCCTATTATACGCTGACGGGAAGCGGAAACACTCTGACCCTGACGGTACACCTGCCGAAAGACTACATGAATTCGCCGGATCGCGCTTATCCGGTGACGGTTGATCCGGCAATCAACGGGGCCTACGGAGAATTCAGCGATACATATATTATCGAGAACCTTTCGAAAGCATCGCACGGTGCTTCCGATACCCTTCGTACCGGTACCACGTCTTCCGGAGGAACCCACATCATTTACTGGAAGCAGAATCAGCTTCCGACGCTTCCCCAAGGGGCGCAGGTGACCGACGCAAAACTCAGCCTGTATTTTAAAGATTCCGGCGGACGGATCAATATCAGCGATACCGAACTTGCACTTGGTATCTATCGGGTTTCAGAAGATTGGACTGAGTCTCTGAACTGGAATGCGTATTCTGCCCAAAACATGGGAAAAATCGCCGAGTTACAGGACTTTACGGTAATTGATTCAATCTCCTCCGTGGGATCTTATATCAATTGGACAATTTCCGATCTTGTACGGTCATGGTACGGAGGGACTTCAAATTACGGGGTTGCAATCAAGCCTATTGGCGGAACAGCCAGAAATCTGGATTTTGCCTCCTCCGACGCTCCAGGTAATCGTCCTCGTTTTGCGATTCAATATAAGGTCGTCAATGGTTTGGAAGATTACTGGAGTTATTCCTCGCACGGTGCCGCAAATGCGGGAACGGGACACGTCAATCTTGCAACCGGCGAGCTCAGCTTTGTTTTCCCCACCGTTTCCTCCGGGGAAAATCTGTTCGGCTACCAGTTGAGCCTTGTTTATAATCAATCAAAAAACAGTCTGGAGACGGCACCGATCGCCAATACGCTGACGGATTACCGTCTCACCTGTCAGGAAACAATTACCGAATACACGTATCTCTCGGAATCTGGGGTGACGACCACCGCTTACATCTGGACGGACGGCGACGGCACTTCGCATTATCTGCTTCCCGGCGGCGATGGAAAATACTTTGATGAAGACGGGTTGGGACTGACTCTGCAAAAGCAAAGCAATTCCACATTTCTTCTGACAGACAAAAACAATACCAAGCGATATTTTTCTCCCGATGGTTGTCTGACCAAAATCACGGATAAAATCGGGAATAAAATTGCGTTCGCATATTCCACCAGAAACAACCGTAAGGTGGTTATCAGAATACATATTACCCCGGCAGGTGCCAGTACGATTTCAACGATTCAACTGACCTATAACGATTCCGGGATGGTTGAAACCATCAATAATCCAACAACTTCGGAAACCGTTACATTTCGTTATTCGGACATAAGTGGTTCCAAGGTTTTAAGCTCGATCGGATACAGCCGAGTCGTGAAAGACGATATGGGTACCACACGGACGTACAGCCGATCCTGTAGCATAAGATATGAAAACAACAGAAGAATCAGAAGTGTGTATGATTCAAAAGCCTGGTATGGATTGTCCTACACGTATGATGCGACGGGACGCGTATCAAAGGTGACGGAAAACGGAGGAAGTGAGTCTGGGCAAAGCGTCGGGTATACCTATGGCAACGGATATACCGAAATCCGTACCGCCGGCAAGGATGACGAATACGGCTCTGCGGACGACCTGATTTCGCATTATACATTTGACGATCAGCTCCGTTGCATCAGCCAGTATACCACAAACGTAGACAGAAATATGATCTACGGTGCGACGCGCGGCAGGTACGAAGACGCATCCGAAAACCGCGCACTGGAAAACAAACTGTCGGAATCTTTTGTGACCGGTAACACGGGGATCAATTACCTTCTGAACGGCAGTTTTGAACTCGGGTCGCTGAATTATTGGGATACGTATTGTGTTACTCTTTCCAAATTCCCGGACACCGGGTATTTCGGAGGAGAATATTGTGCCGAAGTAACAGTAAGTGACTCCGCGTACCTTCTTCAGTACGTACAACTATCAAAAGGTACCTATACATTTTCTTTCAATATTGAATCAGCCCTTCCGGGGAGTAATCCAGACGGAGTAACGATCGAGGCGAGTTATCCTGCTCCCAATGGAGAGAATCAGCGGGTATCCGTAACAAAAAAATCCCGGGCGGACAACTATTATACGGTCAGTTTCGATGTTGACACGGATACAAACGGTATGATCGGGCTGTTCTTTTCAAAAAGCGGAACGGATTCTGCCGTGTTTCATGTGGATAATGTGGTACTGGAAAAGAACCTCGGTTCGTCCGGAAACAATTTGGTCAGTTGTGGAGATTTCGCGGTACATACCACGAAGAAGCATGGTTCTTCGGGCTGGACGCTTGGAGATTTCTGGTGTGAAGCGGACCTGCCCGATTTTGCACTTGGATACAACGACTTTAACCGGGATGACCCCGCTTTCCCGAATGTCCTTGTAATTGAAGGCGAAGCGGGATTGAGGGGTGAATTTGTCCAGACCATCGTTTCAAACGATACGGGTTCTGCACGGTACAAAGGGCGCAAACTGCTGGTTTCCGGCTTCGGAAAAGCGGATCTCGTTTCGACAAACCACGACAGCCGCTTCGGATTGAAGATGACGGTGAATTATGTTGCAAATTCCGACGGAACGGTGCCGGCTCCAGCGGAGTATTACGTCCCGTTTGATCGCGGCACAAACGACTGGCAGTTTGTTTCCGATGTGTTCACGGTTCCGGATGAAGATGGAATTCAGTCTATCACGGTTTCCGTGGTCTATGATCATCAGGTCGGAAGTGCCATGTTTACCGACATCAGCGTACAGCTGTATTCCGAAAATGCCTATTATACTTATGCCGAACAGTATAAGTACAATATATACGGAGATCTGATTTACAAAGTCAGCGGAAACGATAAGTACTGGTATTTTTACAAAGATGTTAACGGCATTTCGAAATTGGCAAAATCGGTCAAAAACGCTTCCGACTGGCTGGTGTACAGCTATAACGATAGTGACGGTACGGTAAAATCGGTTTCCTCTTATTACCAGTTTGTTGCCGGCGTCAGTTATTCGTATGGGGAAAAACCCTATTCGGAAATTGTGGGAGCGGTGCCGTCGTCCTTCAGCGATGACAACCGGCGGTACATCAAAGAATATACTTATAACACAACCGGGCAGTGTACCAGTGAAAAAACCAGTACATCCGACGGTATTACCAAGACTTCCAGCACCTATGTGGAGAATACCTCCTCTGCCGCATACGGCTCCATCAGCACCTCCACGGATGAACGCGGAAAGATCACACGGTATTACTATGACACGGCAACCGGAAACGTATCCTTCACCGTTGCTCCGGACGGCACGGCAAAAGTGTATACCTATGATGGCTTCGGTAATCTGATCGGGGTAAAAACCGCCGTGTATAACATGGTGGAGCTGACCGAGACCAATCTTGCTCCCGTGAAATACGAATACAGCGCTACAGGTCTTCTTGACTCTGTGATCACTGATACGACCCAATATAAGTTTTCGTACAACGTGTTCGGACAGATGGAAGGCGTGTCTGTTGGGTCCTCGCCACATTCCGAAGCCACTTCCGAAACTACTTCCGGAACCACTTCCGAAACTGACTTCACGCCTCTTGTGGATTATATCATCAATGGCGCCAACGGAAAAGTATCCAAAATGCGCTATGGAAACGGTGCCGAGGTCCGGTATGTCTATGATACTCTTGACAGAGTCAGCGAGGTGTGGTATGCTGAAAGCGCAACCGCTGATGAGGTCAAAATGTATACCTACGCGTATGACGCTGCGGGTCGTTTGGTTCGGTACACCGATCACACGCGGAACGAACAGTATACATATCTGTATACCCCGACCGGGCTGTTGCGCAGCACGCAGATTTCCGACCTCGGAGAGGCGCATACCTATCGGACCAACTGGTGCCGGTACGACAAGGAAAACCGGATAGAAGAACAGCGTTACAGCTTTGAATTCGGAGCGCAGAGAGCCGCCAGTGGCTTATATACGTTTACGTATTCGTTCGGATATTATGAACAGGATGAATCTCATCATCAGGACGAATATCTGAATGCGGTTACGGCATCCGCCGATGGCGCGGGAAAACAATATCACGCAACAATCCGGCGTGACGATCTTATGCGCCTGTCTGGCAAGACAATCAATCTGCGCGACGCCGGAAACCATTCGGCTTTCGTGACAAACGAGATAACGTATACTTATCTGGACGGGGCAAACGGTTCGACAACGGGTCTTGTGAAATCCTACCAGACCCTGATCAACGGCAGCGGAACGACCTATAATCTAACCTACGATCACAATGGGAACATTGCCACGGTGTCGCTTGGGAACTATTTGATCGCCCGTTACGCCTATGATGACCTCGGGCAACTGGTCCGCGAGGACAACCGCGAGAAGAACTATACCTACTATTACACCTACGATAAGGCGGGGAATATCCTGTATAAGGAAGCCTTCCAACTGACAATTAACGAAGGTGACAGTCTGTCCGGCAAAACGCCGATCTATACCAATGTGTATGCTTACGGCAACGCGAACTGGGGCGACCTCCTGACGTCCTACAAGGGACATACGATCACCTATGACGCGATCGGCAATCCCCTGACCTACTACGGCAGAACTGCCTACACCTTCACGTGGAAGAACGGCAGACAGCTTGCAACCGCCACGGCGAACGGCAAGACGCTTTCGTTCACCTATGACGACCAGGGCATGCGCCTGACCAAGACGGTGGACGGTGTTACGCACACCTATTCGCTTGACGGCGACCGGATCGTAGCGGAGGAATGGGGCAATCAGTTGCTCGTGTACTTCTACGACGACGCGGGTCTTCCGATGGGCATGATGTACCGCAACTCGTCCTACGCAGATAAACAGTTCGATTATTATCTGTACGAGAAGGACGTGTTCGGCAACATTATCGCAATCTACAACGCAAACGGCACCAAGGTCGCAAGCTACTGCTATGACGCCTGGGGCAACTGCACCGTCCTGACGAATGTCAACGGCATCGGCACGATGAACCCGTTCCGGTACAGAGGGTACTATCTCGACACCGAGACGAACCTGTACTATCTCCAGTCCAGATATTACGATTCCTATACCGGTCGGTTTATCAATGCGGATGATGTCAGTAACCTCGGAATCGGGGATGAACTGCTTTCGTATAATCTGTTCTCCTATTGCGCAAACAACCCGGTAATGGGGTATGATCCGACAGGGACTTTTAATTGGGGAAAACTTGCGGCAATTGTGTGTGTTGCAGCCGTGATAACCGCGAGCGTTGTTTTAACTGTCGCAACTTTTGGTGCTGGATCCGTTGCGGGAACCATTGCAATTTCCAGCGCAATAACGATTGCTGCGAAAACAACAGAAGTGGCGGCTCTCCAAATAAAGAAAAGTAAACAAGATGGAGATTCGGCTCAAGACATAGTTGGAGATGTAATTGATTCAATCTTTGACAATGGTGCATCGGAAATTGGACTTCTGCCAATAACAAAAACCGCAGGTTACCTATCTGGATTTTTTAATCAATCTATGCCGTTTCAGGATACTTTGGAACTTATGAAATTGGATGGATTTAATGCTCGGAACTTTATGTCAAGTGCCGGAGGAGAGATGTTATATCGTCTAAAAAATCCAATGGAATTTTTGAGCATGTCAGCCTCTACATATAGTTCAATTCTATCATATGGATTTGCCGCATACAACGTTGGGAATGCAATATATTCATGTTTTACAAATGATCCCGTAAAACGTGCTAAACAAAGAAATTATACATTACGTTGATGAAGGGTGTCTGTAATGAACAAGAGTAGATTGATATTGCTTATTGCAAAAATCTGTTTGTGGATATTCATGATAATCGGTGCTATCATCACTGTTTTGTATGCTATTTGTGAATTCGCATACTGGTTATTACCGCCTGAATTTCCAACAAACGATGCGCTTCACATATGCTTTATTGTGCAATATATATTGATATTGATGCTTGTTATTTCGTTAATATTATATCGAATATCTAACGAATAAATTTCCATGCAAGTATCCATGATCAGCAATTCCCAACATTGTTGCAAAAACTGTAACACCATTGATTGAGGAGACACCTTCTTGTCCGTGATTGGAGAGTAACCCAAGAAGCACAGCAAACCAACTGAACCTCACAAAAATTTACCCGCCGCCTCATACGAGGCGGCGGGTTCGCTTCTCTTCCCTTCCAATCCGGCAAACAAGAGCATGGCCATATCAAATTCATGCTATGACGTTAAAACTTTATTTTTAATGGTCGGAATGCTTTGACGGAAAAACGATTAACGGCAATTAATGCAACAAAAATTCGTGCGTTTTATTGCGGCAATCGCACGCGCACATTAAAAACGCACGCGTGTGTTTTCGCGTGCGTTTTTTTTGATAAAACCCGTGTTTGATTCCATCCATGACGCTGTTTCAAGCGTCAGGATACATGAATTACTCTTTCCCTG
Organism: uncultured Eubacteriales bacterium; assembly: GCA_934796165.1. Taxonomy (GTDB): domain Bacteria; phylum Bacillota; class Clostridia; order Oscillospirales; family CAG-272; genus CAKVOU01. Next base: position 237,685 of record CAKVOU010000002.1, read on the forward strand.
ATTTCTTGCGTCCGCCCCTGATTCCAGAACTGGCTGCCGATATATCCGCAGGTTCTGCGTGCCACATTCATCTTACTCTGATCTTCGTTACCGCAGTTCGGGCATCTCCAGATCAGCTTGCCGTCTGTGTTTTCGACGATCTGGATCTCCCCGTCAAAGCCGCACGCCTGACAATAGTCGCTCTTTGTATTCAGTTCTGCATACATGATATTGTCATAGATGAATTGCATAATGTCGGGTACAGCATACGTCTGTCATCCGTTATGCTCTTCCAGCCAGCGCATTGCCGTATAGGCATAGACTGCGCTGCCGATGTCCAGCGCGTCGTTGTCGAATTTCACCATCGGGTGGTGCTGGGGGTAAACGTATCCCTTTTCCGGCTGACCTGCCGCGAGCGCCAGCATGATGGAGGGGACCTCTTCACTGACGCAGGCAAAGTCCTCGGAACCAGCCGATCCTGAAGCTCCGCCGCCCGCGCTCAGTTCCGCTACGGTGAAAGCCCTGCCCGCGCCAAGCAACTCCTTGACGTAGCGATAGGTATCCTCGGACAGTGCCTTGTCGTTGCGAAGCGTCGGGCAACCGCTGCCGAAGGTCACCTCCGCCTCCGCGCGGAATGCTTTGGCGATTCCTGTGGCAATGTCTGTCATGCGTTCTTTGACCCTTGTCCGCACCCCTTCATCGAAGGTGCGCAGACTTCCGCCCATGATTGCCTCGTCTGGAATGGCGTTTGCCGCCGTCCCCGCGTGAAAAGTTCCGATCGTCAGCACCGCGCGGTCATTCATCGCAAGCTCGCGCGTCCGGATTTCTTCCAGTCCAATGAGAATATGCGCCGCAGCGGTCAGGGGATCAACGCCCATGTTCGGCATGGAACCGTGACAGCCCTTTCCTCTGACGCGGATCTCGAAATAATCCGCCGCCGGGGCGCTGACGCCGGGATCCGAAACGATCACCGTACCCGGTGCAAACGGCATCCCCGCCATCACATGGATCATCAGGGCGGCATCCACCCGCGGGTTTTCCAGCACGCCCGCGCGGATCATGTCGCGCGAACCTTCGAAAATCTCTTCCGCGGGCTGAAACATGAGTTTGACCGTGCCGGGAAACTCGTCCTCATGCTTTTTCAGAAGCCTTGCCGCACCGAGCAGCATCGCTGTGTGCATATCGTGCCCGCAGGCGTGCATACAGTCGTTCTCCGAGGCAAACTCCACGCCGGACTGCTCCCGGATCGGCAGAGCGTCCATGTCCGCGCGGAGCAGAAACACGCTGCCGGGTTTCTTCCCTCCGGCAAGAGCGGTAATGCCCGCCCTGCCGCAGAATTCCGGTGTGTAGCCCATGCCGGAAAGCTCGGATTTGACATAAGCCAGCGTATTCTCCAGCGCAAATCCGGTCTCCGCGTGCGCGTGCAGGTATTTTCGCTTTTCAGTGAGCGCCTCTTTCATCTCCGCCGCTTCGCGCAGCAGTGTTTCTTTTGTCATCGGTATCACTCCTCCCGGTCCCGCCTGTCGGCGAAGGAACCCGTTTTGCTCTGTTTCTGAGTTCAGTATTCCCGGAATGACCGAAGGTATTTCCGTAAATTCTCCGGAACATGGCGGGTGCGGCGCCATTCTTCGGGGTACCCCCGCCGGATCGCACCGCTTTCTTCATGTCGGTAAACGCTTTGGGACTGTCCCGCCCTTGCGGCGGGACAGTCCCAAAGTCGGTCAGTATGCTTTTTTCTGTGCTTCTTCCTCCCGCCTGACAAACGGGATCAGGTCTTCCCGGAGGAATCCGAGCGCGCGTTTTCTCATCGCCTCGCCCCAGCGGTCGCCCTTAAGCATACTTGCGCAGGCACGGAACCAGGCAAGCGGGCGGAGCCATTTTGCGTCGGGGCAGATTTCTTCCGCTTCTTCGATCGTATCGCATCCGAAATAGCCGCGGAAGAATTTGTTCCAGATCTCGGTCACTTCCTCGGTCGGCATCTTGTAAAAAGCGTAATATTCCTCGGCGGGTGCGGCGTACACCATGGAAAACAGGATCCGGGAAATATCAAACATCGGGGTCCCCGTGGACAATTCGCCCATGTCGATCAGGCAACATTCGCCGTCCTGCACCATAATGTTGTTGACGTTCAGGTCGCCGTGAATACAGGTGTCCTTCTCCGGCACCAAATCCAGGAAACGGTGAAGCATGGCGCGCTCCCCGTCCGTGATCCCCGTGATGTTTTCAATGTCCGCGCGGTTGATGTCCTTGAAGGACGGGATCTCGGGGTCATGCGTATGGATTGCGTGTACCTTCTTGCAGGTATCGACGTACATCGCCACATATTCGTCCAGCTTTGTCCGGTCGGCGCGGATGAGTTCTCCCAGCGTTTTGGAGCGGATCAGTTCATACACAACGCCCCGTCTGCCGTTTGCCTCCACAATGTCGTAAGAAATCGCGGTCGGGATTCCCATGACAAACGCTTTTTTGGAAAGCGCCTTTTCGTGCTCAATAAATGCGGGATCGGTATTCCCGTAATACAGCTTAATGATGGTTTCGTCGTCAATACGGTAACACTCGCCGCACGCACCGCGACCGATCACCTCGCACCCGTCCACGCTGATTTTCCGGCAAGCAGGAGTAATCTCCATGATCTCCGAAAAGCCCGTCATGTCGAACACATCCATCACTTCACTGTTTGCGCCCGTAATGCGGAACGACTTCCCGCCGCAACGCTTTTTCAGGCTGAGAATAACGCGCAGACCCGCGCTGGATATGTATTCAAGCTCCGAGACGTCAAGTACGACCTCTTCCGCATCTCCCGGCAGTGCCGAGACCGCCTCGCCGAACCCGGCGGCATTGGCGGAATTGACGCTTCCCGTGACGGAAGCAATTGTTTTTTCTTTCTGAATGTCAATGGTTACCTGCATAGCTGTCTCTCCTTTTACAAAATACCGTCTCCACGGTTTCCCTCAGTTCCCTGTACATCGGAAGGTCAGAAAGCGGTGCGAGCGCTTCCACACAGCCGCGGTACAGCCATTCCTGCTGTTCCCTGCCGCACTTGAAGCGTTCAAAAACCGCCTCGCCCCGCTCCAGTCCCTCTTTGATATCGCGGAGATTGGACAACTTGTCGGCACAAACGAGCATGGCGCATTGCCTGTCACAACCCGCCAGCGCACGCAGATCCGCTTGCTTCCGGTCTTTCCAGGAAAGCGATTTGTCCTCCGTGTCAAACAGGACCAGCCGCAGGACCTCCTTGCCGAACTGTTTCTCCAACTCCTCCGGCAGGACCCCGCCGTCCTCAATGGCGTCGTGCAGAAGTCCCGCACTGATGAGACTGTCATCTGCCCCGTTTTTCGCAAGCTCGATCGCCACGGAAAACGGGTGCGCAAGATACGGCTTTCCATCCTTGCGAGTCTGCCCCGCGTGCACCCGCATCGCGAGCAGAAACGCGCGATTTACTGTATCTGTCATCCCTGACCTCACCGTCAATATAATCCTTCCATCTGTAATCTGCGGAAAAACTCTGCCGAGGCAGAGAGCGCGATCCGGCATTTCAGAGGGAGCCGCATCTCCCCGTCGGTGATCCCGCCGCCGGCATCCGGTCGGGGACCTTTCCGATTCCGCACCGCCTCCATTATAGCATAAAAAAGCGTAAATATGCAACAGATAACGGATTTTTTCCGGGTCCGTCGCCCGGGAATTCCGTTCGGGATCTGCGCCCCGGATACAGAGGATCCGCCGGTCACACCGTTTGTTTCACTCCGGCGAGCGAAAGAAACTTTTTGTCGGACTGGATTGCCTGCGTCAGAAACGTTCCGTTCCGGAACAGTGCATAGGTCGTTACGGGCGAGGGAACATTCTGCGCGGACTCTTTATTTGTGATGTGGATCACCCGGAGCGGGATACCGTGTTCCCGGGCAGCCGCCTGCACTCTCGGCACCCAGTAATAAGTAAACGGGCACTGGTCGGTATAATACAGGACAAAGCCCTCCCCGTCCGCCTTCGGATGCCTTGCGCACTCCCTGAATTCCGGCGGACGGGCATCCGCTTCCAGTGGCAGATACATCAGCGTTATTCCGCAGTCCGACGTATCCGCAACCCGGAAGCCCTTATGCACCAGATATTTCGGGTCGGAAAGAAATTCTCTCTTTCTGCCCTCGGCGGAAAGAATACAGATCCCTCTTTTTCCTTGCTCCACGGCGTCGCGGATACACGCCGAGAGAAGATCATTGGAATATCCGTGCCCTTTCATCGAACCGGCGATCCAGAGGCAGTTGATGTACAGATACCCGGCGGCTCTGATCGGGACCCACGCATTCTCGGCAGGGAGATACTCGATAAAGCACTTGCCGCGCTCCCGGCTCCGATAAAAAACCAGCCCCTCTTCAAACCGTTCCTTCAGCCATTCCTTTTTTGCGACACCCTGCTTGCCCGACATGGCACAACAGATATGCTCCTTGTCAATGTTTTCTCCGGTGATTCTGATGTAGTCCATTCCGTTGCTCCTTTTGCACTTTCGCTGGTCCTGTGCGTATTTGTGATTTTCCGTTGGCGGAATCCTTGTTGATTCCGGGAGAACATGACCCGGAAAATCGTCCGCCACCTGCATCGTTGTCCGGTTGACGTTCCGGCTGCCCTTTTCCCGGATCACCGTCATGTGTCCGTTGTTACATCGGAATCGGTCTGTGCGCCAACGTCCGCTGACCCCGCCTGTCTTTATTATACCTACCGAACGGTCGGCTGTCAATCGATTTCAAAAACGCCGATAACAGGGGCATAAATGTGACAGAAATTGCACCCAAACCTCATTTTGAGGATGGGTGCAACCGCCATGGGGCAGGAACACAAACGCAAGGTGTCCGAAACAGGTACCTCAGCGTTTTTCATATCTTCTCCCGGTCAGCACCGCGCCCGCGACAGCGCCCGCAAGCAAAAACGGCGCGACTCTGACAAACAGGTATTCAAAAGAATGATAAACCGTGCCGAGGACGGCAGTCTCCGGGTCGGACAGATCCCACGAAAGATAGGGACTGCCGAGCGCCGCCAGAATGAGAAACACGGCGGCGGTCAATGCGGCAAGCGAGAGCATCAGAATATGAAGCGTTTTCCGTTTCGTCTCCTTTTGCCGCGCCAGTTGCAGATTCATTGTCTCCAGCTTTTCCGAAATGCTCTGAAGCGCATCTGCCGCAGGCGGGGCGACCGTTTCCCCGAGCAGGGTACTGACCGGTGTCTCCAGTACCTCCGACAGGCGAAGCAGCAGGTCGGCATCCGGCACGGACAAGCCCTGCTCCCATTTGGAAACGGTCTGCCGCACCACCGAGAGGCGGACGGCAAGCTCCTCCTGCGTAAGTCCCTTTGCTTTTCTCATGGCTCTGATATTTTCGTTCAGCATCGGATTCTCCTCCTTCCGGGTTCTGCCTTTATGATACCGTAACCCGCATAAAAAATCAAGCAACGCAGAAGAACATTGCGCAATTCCGTCATTTTTCCCCGGAACGTGACTCCCCGGTGCGTTTAACGTCGATTTAACACAGCGCCGCTTTTGGATTTAACATAGGGAAGTTATACTAAATCCATATGAAATCCGTAACCCGTTTTTTACATAAGAACAACAATTCCGGCGGGACTATGCCGCCGGGGGAGCACCGGTGAAGTATCGCCGTGCCCTTCCCGGCATCCCGCATACGGAAGAGAGGAAACGCAATGAGTATATTTGACGTACTGACCCTTTTGTGCGGGCTTGCCCTGTTTCTTTACGGCATGGAGCTGATGGGCGACGCCCTTAAAAAGAGCGCGGGAAGCCGTCTCAAGGTCATTCTCGGAAAAATGACCTCCACTCCCTTCAAGGGATTTCTTCTCGGGCTTGGCGTAACAGCGGTGATTCAGTCCTCCTCGGCGACTACCGTCATGGTCGTCGGCTTTGTCAACTCCGGCACCATGACGCTCCTGCAGGCGGTCGGGGTCATCATGGGTGCCAACGTCGGCACCGCGGTCACCTCGTGGCTGACGGCTATGTCCGGACTGGATGGCGGCGCGTCGGTCTCCGCCGCGCTGCAGTGGCTCAAGCCGTCCTCCTGGATGCCGGTCCTTGCCCTCATCGGCATCTGCCTTGTCATGTTTGTGAAACGCGGCAGAAAAAAGGACATCGGCGTGATCCTGCTCGGCTTCTCCATCCTGATGGTCGGCATGGATCTGATGGGCGGCGCGGTCTCCGGGCTCCGGGACAGCGAGGCTTTCCGCTCGATCCTCACCATGTTTGAAAATCCCATCCTCGGCGTTCTGGCGGGTCTCATTCTGACAGCAATCGTACAGTCCTCCTCCGCGTCGGTCGGTATTCTGCAATCGCTGACCGTGACGGGCGCGATTACCTACGGTGCGGCGATTCCGATCATCATGGGGCAGAACATCGGCACCTGCGTCACGGCGCTGATCTCATCGGTCGGTGCCAACAAGAACGGCAAGCGTGCCGCGCTCGTACATCTATATTTCAATATCATCGGCGTTGTGTTCTGGCTTTCCGCGTTCTATATCTGCAACGGTATCTTCCGTTTCCCGTTTGTCTCGCAGGCGATTGATATGTGGGGCGTTGCCTTCGTACACACCGTCTTCAAGATTCTGTCCGTTCTGCTCATCGCGCCCTTCTCCCGTCAGTTGGTCAGGCTCGCAGCCATTTCCGTCCCGGAAAGGAAGGGGCGGGAGGAGGTCAACCTGCTGGACGAACGCCTGCTTGACACCCCTGCCATTGCAGTGGAACGCGCAGAGGAGGTCACACGGAAGATGGCGAACCTTTCCCGCGATGCCCTGCTCCGCTCCATGAAGCTCCTTTCGGAATACCGTGCGGAGGAAGCGGAGGCAGTCCGGACGATGGAAGAACAGGCGGATGAGCTGGAGGATACCGTCGGCACCTATCTGGTCAAGCTGTCCGCCCGCAGTATGGACGAGAGCGACAGCCACGAAATTACCAAGCTGCTCCACCTTATCGGCGATTTTGAGCGCATCTCCGACCATGCGGTGAACATTGTGGAATCCGCCGAGGAAATGCGGGACAAGAAGCTGACCTTCTCCGCAGAAGCAAAGCGGGAAATCTCGGTCATGATCGACGCGATTACCGAAATTCTGACGCTGGCGACCGACTCGTTCGTCAAGAACGACCTGCACGCCGCCTCCCTCGTTGAACCGCTCGAGCAGGTGGTGGACGGACTGCGCGATCAGATCAAGCTCAACCACATTCTCCGGCTCAAAAAGAGCGAATGCACCATTGAACACGGCTTTGTGCTCTCCGACCTGCTCACCAACTTTGAGCGCGTCTCGGACCACTGCTCCAACATCGCAGGCTGTGTCATTGAAATTGCCGAGCATGACGCGCTGGATATGCACCGTTACCTCGACGCCGTCAAGGCGGGCGGCGAGGATTTCACGCAGCACTATCAGGAATACAAACACAAGTACGCGCTCTGATGCGTTTTCCGGGATGATAAAGAACAGTCGGGACCGCCGACCGGGTATCCGGTCGGCGGTCTTTTTTTGTCTTCCGGAATCCGTTTTACAAACTTTTAACCCAAACGGGATTTCGGATTTAACCCGCGCCCTGTATGATACGGGTGTACCCGAAAGAAAAAAGAAAGGATCCGGCGAATGTCACCGCCGGAAAGGAACCCATTTATGAAAACCATGAAGAAAATACTTGCAGTCGCACTTGCGCTGGTCTGCGCACTTGCCGTCTTTGCCTCCTGCGGGAAGACGGATGACGGCGGAAAGCAGAGCCGGAAGATTCAGGTCATCACCCGTGAGGAAGGCTCCGGCACCAGAAGCGCATTCACCGAGCTGCTCGGCATCGTCGATGCAGACAAGAAAGACGCAATCACCCAGAACGCAGAATCCACCTCCTCCACCGCAGTCATGATCACCACGATGGAAGGCAGCAAAAACGCGATCGGCTTCATCTCGCTCGGCTCACTCGGCTCCACCGTCAAGGCACTGTCCGTGGACGGCGTGGCTCCGACGGTCGAAAACATCAAGAACGGCTCCTACAAGGTCCAGCGTCCCTTCAACATCTGCTATCAGGAAGGCAAGCTCACCGACCTCGCAAAGGATTTCATTTCCTACATTGAAAGCGCAGAGGGTCAGGGCATCATCGCAAAGGGCGGATACATCGCCGTGAACGAAAGCGCTCCCGCTTACACAAAGAAGGACGGGCTCTCCGGCAAGGTCACGCTGGCAGGCTCCACCTCGGTCTCTCCCATCATGATGAAGATCGCCGACGCGTACAAGAAGATCAACCCGAACGTCAGCGTGGAAATCCAGGAATCCGGTTCCGGTGCGGGCATTACCTCCGCAACCGAGGGTGCATGCGATATCGGCATGTCCTCCCGCGCTCTCAAGGATTCCGAGCTCAAGGTTCTGACATCCCGGACCATCGCGCAGGACGGCATCGCTGTCATCGTCAACAAGAACAACAGCGTCTCGAACCTGACCGCGGCACAGATCAAAGACATTTTTCTCGGCAACCTGACCGACTGGTCCGACCTCAGCAAATAACCGATAACAAGAGGGACGGCGGGAATCCTCCGTTCCTCTTTGGCAGTTTTCAAAAAAGTACCGCCGTTCCGGGCGTGTGACCGCAGAAAAGCGGTACCCGGGAAACGGCAGTCCCCGACGGACGCAGTCCTTCCGAAAGAACCGCCCGCCGGTACCGGTCCGAAAGGAGTTTCACTTATGCAAGCAAAAGCCATCCGGGAAAAAGCCATGAGGGCTGTGTTCCTCGTTTGCGCGTGCGTGTCCATTCTGTGTGTCGCCATGATCCTGTTCTTCCTGCTCTGGAACGGAATCCCTTCGATCCGTGAGGTCGGGTTCTTTCAGTTTCTCGGCGGCAAGGTCTGGCGTCCGTCCGCCGATTCCTACGGAATCCTGCCCATGATTGTCGGCAGTATCTGTGTGACCGCAGGTGCCATGATCGTCGGCGTTCCGCTGGGACTGTTCGCGGCGGTGTTCCTCGCGCGCTTCTGCTCCAAAGGCATCTACCGCGTCCTGCGTCCTGCCGTGGAACTGCTTGCAGGCATTCCCTCCGTCGTGTACGGCTTCTTCGGGCTGAAATTTCTCGTCCCACTCATCCAGAACCTGACCGACGGCACCGGTAAGGGCATCCTCACCGCGTCGATCCTGCTCGGTTTCATGATCCTGCCGACCATCATCATGGTCACCGAATCCGCGCTCCGCGCGGTCCCGGAAACCTATAACGAGGGTGCGCTCGCACTTGGGGCGACCCCCGAACGCTCGGTCTTTTCGGTCATTCTGCCCGCCGCAAAATCCGGTACGCTTGCCGCCGTCATTCTCGGCGTCGGGCGTGCGATCGGCGAAACCATGGCGGTCGCCATGGTCGCGGGCAACCAGACGCTGTTCCCGACCAGCATTCTCTCGGGCGTGCGTACCCTGACCTCCAGCATCGTTCTGGAAATGGGCTACGCGGGCGGACTGCACCGCGGCGTGCTCATCGGCATCGGCATCGTACTGTTCGTGCTGATTCTCTTCATCAACCTCTGCTTTTCCCTTGTCAAACGAAAGGAGCGTTAATCCATCATGACCGGTTCTGTTCAGAAACCCGAAAACTTCACCGCCGTCGCAATCGGACAGGCGGGCGCAAAAATGGCAAAGAAGCACCGCCACACCGGCTCCCGTATTCTGCGCGGACTTGTCTGGCTCTCCGGCGCGCTGGTTGCCGCCTTCTTCCTGCTGCTCGTCGGATTCATTCTGATCAAGGGGATTCCGAACCTCAAGCCTTCGCTCTTTTCCCTTGAATTCAACAGTGAAAACGTCTCCATGCTGCCCGCCATCTTCAACACACTCGAGGTCATCGCGCTGACTCTCCTGCTCGCGGTACCGCTCGGCGTCGGCGCGGCGGTGTATCTGACCGAATACGCAAAGCGAGGTTCAAAGCTGGTCAAGGTCATCCGCATGACCACCGAAACGCTCCAGGGCATCCCCTCCATCGTGTACGGTCTGTTCGGCTTCATCGTGTTCGTCATCACCCTGCACTGGAGTTACTCCATGCTGGCGGGCATTCTGACCATGACGGTCATGGTGCTCCCCATCATCATCCGCACGACGGAGGAAGCCATCCTCGCCGTCCCGGATTCTTTCAGAGAAGCGAGCTTCGGGCTTGGTGCGGGAAAGGTCCGCACCGTCTTCCGCGTCATTCTTCCCGCGGCAATGCCCGGCATTCTCTCCGGCGTGATCCTTGCAACCGGCCGTGTTGCCGGGGAAACCGCCGCCCTCATCTTCACGGCGGGAACGGCAGGCAACTTCACGGGCAATCCCATGAACTCCGCCCGCACGCTCGCGGTGCATCTGTACAGCCTGTGGAACGAGGGGCTCTACACGAACGAAGCGTATGCAACCATGGTCGTCCTGCTTGTCATGGTCGTCCTCATCAACGCGCTCTCGGACTTCGTATCAAGAAAGCTGGTAAAGCATTATGGCAACTGATCTGACAGAAAAAACGCCCAAAATGGAGGTCCGCAATCTGAACCTCTGGTACGGCGATTTCAAGGCACTGAAAAATGTCAGCCTCCCGATCTGCGAGCGCGAGATCACCGCGCTCATCGGTCCTTCCGGCTGCGGCAAGTCCACCCTGCTCCGCACGCTCAACCGCATGAACGATCTGGTGGAGGGCTGCCGGATCGAGGGCGACGTCCTGCTGGACGGCAAGGACATCTACCGCGACATGGACCCGACGGTGCTCCGCCGCCGCGTGGGCATGGTGTTCCAGAAGCCCAACCCCTTCCCCATGAGCGTGTACGACAACGTGGCGTTCGGTCCCCGTACCCACGGAGTACGGTCGCGGGTGCAGCTTGACGAGATCGTGGAAACCTCGCTTAAGCAGGCGGCGATCTGGGACGAACTGAGGGACCGGCTCCGCAAGAACGCGCTGGGACTTTCCGGCGGACAGCAGCAACGTCTCTGCATCGCCCGCGCGCTTGCCGTCCGTCCGGAGGTGTTGCTCATGGACGAGCCGACCTCCGCGCTTGACCCCATTTCCACCGCGCGGATCGAAGAGCTTGCCGTGGAGCTCAAGAAAAACTACACCATCGTCATGGTGACCCACAATATGCAGCAGGCGGCGCGTATCTCCGACAAGACCGCGTTCTTCTTACTCGGTGAGATCGCGGAATTCGGCACGACCGAGGATGTGTTCAACCGCCCGACCGACAAGCGCACGCTGGACTACGTGACCGGCAGATTCGGCTGAGGTTGCGGGGGGCGGTGTCGCGCGGAGTTTGAACTGCCCGTCGGACAGGCGCGGTGCCCCGCACATTTCGCTGCCCGCAGGCTTGGGCGAATCTCCGGACAGATGCGTTGCAATGCACGCCCCGCCGCTCGCAGGGTCCGCAGATTCCCGGTGCCCGCGTCTGCCCCTGCCACCCGGCACGCAAGCCGCCCTTTCCCCCTTTCCCGGGCTCCCCGAAGAGGCTTTCCTCTTCCGGCGATGCCCGTTTTTTTGTTTTCGGGGCTTGATTTATGCCGTCAGATATGGTAAAATAAGCGTAACTCATACAAAGGAGAGGTTGTCATGAATGTTGCAAACGAACATTTTGTAATCACCATCAGCCGCCTTTGCGGCGCGGGCGGTACCAGCATCGGAAACTTGCTGTCCGAAAAGCTGGGGATCCCGGTCTACGGACGGGAACTGCTCCGGATGGCGTCGGATATGAGCGGGATCAACGAGGAATTGTTCGAACGAGCGGATGAGCGTATCCGGAACGGGCTTCTCTTCAAGATCTCCAAGGAAGTATATGACAAGGAGCCGCCTGTCCCGTCTGCCGTTTCCGCCCCGGATTTCACCGCCGATCACGATCTGTTCGATTATCAGGCAAAGGTGCTTCGCAAGCTGGCGGCAAGCGAATCCTATATCGTCATCGGCAGATGCGCGGACTACATTCTCCGCGATCTTCCGAATGTCGTCCGGGTATTCGTGACCTCGGATGAGGCGCACTGCGTCGAACATCTGATGAAGCGCAGCGGGCTGACCAGAAAAGAAGCGTGGGCGGAAATCCAGCGCCTTGACAACGAGCGCGCCAGCTATTACCGCTACTACACCGACCAGACCTGGAGCAGTGCGGAGAATTACGATCTCTGCGTCAATACCGCAAGCGTTTCCTATGAGGACTGCGCGGATCTCATCATTGACTATCTGCACCGCAAGTGCAAATAAACCGATAAACATCTGCCGCCGCGCGCACGCGCGGCGGCTTTTTCTGATGAAAATTTTCACAAAAAACAAAATACCCGTTGCTCCCCGGAGTCCGTCATGCTATAATGATTCTGTAAGACCAAAGACCCGCCTGCCCGACCGGATCGGGAACGCCGCAGTGCCGTTCCGGCACCGGGAACGACCGACAGCAGGCAACCAAATACAGGAGGAAGAAAACTGCCGACATGGGAAAGAATCAATCAGGGCTGCCCTTCGTCGTCTGGCCTGAGGACAAAGCCGGACAGACCAAGGCACTCCGCCAAAGCGAACAGCTCGCCCGTTTCCGGGCGTACCGCGATAAAATCCGCAACCACCCCTTCACCCCCGCCTATCATTTCTGCGCACCGGACGGCAAAATCAACGACCCGAACGGATTCTGCCGCTGGAAGGGGAAATATCACCTGTTCTATCAGGAGTATCCCCCGGAGGACCCGCGCCAGCACTGGGGACACGCCGTCTCGACCGACCTGATCCATTGGGAGGACCTCCCGACCGCGATCTATCCCGACCCCGAGGACGCGGTGTACAGCGGCAGTGTGCTTGTGGAAAAGGACCGCGCCATTGCCATGTACCACGGTCCCGGGCGCGGCAATTTCGTCGCCGTGTCCCATGATCCGCTTCTGCTCAACTGGGAGAAGCTGACGGGCGACGCGGTACTGAAACCGGTGGACGGCGCGCCCTACCGCATCTTCGACCCGCATCTGCGGCGCGAGGAGGAGGGCTATTTTGCGCTCTCCGGTGTCACCGAAAACACCCCGTCTGGCCCCCGCATGGCAGAACAGCAATTTTTCTCGCAGGACCTGGAGCACTGGGTCTGGACGGGGAAATTCATGGACGACAATCCCTACCTCATCATCGGAGAGGACGGTGCCTGCCCCTACTTCATCCCCTGCCGCGACGGGCAGTACCTCTTCTTCCACTTCAGCCATGAATCGGGTCCCCACATTCTCTCCGGCATTTACGACAAGGCAACCCACAAGTTCCGCCCCCATCACCATCTCCAGCTCTCCATGGAAGCGCCCGGCTGCGGTACCTTCCATGCGCCGAGCGCCATGAGCGACGGAAACGGCGGTGCCTACCTCATTCTCAACTGCTCCGAGGGACGCCACGCCGATCCCGCATACCCGCGCGACGGAATGTTCACCATGGTATATCACGTGACCATCGGTATGTTCAACCAGCCGGTCATTGAGCCGCTTCCCGCGTATGATGAACTGCACGATGCGCTTCTGTACGACGGGAATTTCAAGGTGGAGCGCGGCGGCGAATTTGAGCTTCCCGCACGCGGGCGGGCACTGGACATTCAGTTGGAGATCGACCTCGGCGGCGCTGCGGGCTTCGGACTGGATGTATTCCACTCCGGGAAAGAAACCACCGCCATCCGATTTACCGAGCGTCACGGCTCGTGGCGCGACCGCGCGTATCTGACCATCGACTCCTCCCGCTCCTCTCTGGATCCGCTTCACATGGGCAAAGCCCCCGAATCCATCCAGTGCTGGGGTTCTCAGGACGGCAAATTGTCCGTGCGCATTCTCATTGACCACTGCACCGTGGAGGTCTTCCTCGGCGGCGAGGTCATGTTCAGCACCGCCTACCCGACCCTTGAAGAAAGCGACCGCCTGGTCTTCTCCCCCACCGGCGGGGACGTCACGGTCACCTCGGCAAAGGTCTATTCCATGAAACGCATTTACTGAGGACACCATCCCCCCGTTCTCTGCGTATGCTGAGGGTTGAGGGCTCCGTCGTGTCCGCCGCGCTTTCCCGGACGACCGGGCAACGCAATGACCGAATTTTAAGAAAGGATATATCCGATGAAGAATCTGGGGTATTACAACGGAAAAATCGGTCCCCTTGAGGAAATGACCGTTCCCATGCTGGACCGCGCCTGTTATTTCGGCGACGGTGTCTATGACGCCGCATACAGCCGCAATCATATCGTTTACGCACTGGAAGAACATATCGACCGCTTTTTTGACAGCGCCGCCCTGCTCGGGATTGAGGTCCCCATGAGCCGCGAGGAGCTTGCGACGCTGATCCGGGAGCTGGTCCGCAAGGTGGATGACGGCGAACAGTTTGTTTACTGGCAGGTGTCACGCGGTACGGCGATCCGTACCCACGCGTTTGCGGGAGAGAGAGCAAACATCTGGATCATGCTCCGCCCCTGCCGCCTGCGCGAATTGTACCGCAAGAACCGTCTCATTTCCACCGAAGACACGCGGTTCTTCCACTGCAACATCAAGTCGCTCAACCTGATTCCGAACGTGCTTGCCATGCAGAAGGCGGTTGCCGCAGGCGTGGACGAATGTGTCTTCCACCGCGGCGACATCGTGACCGAAACCGCGCACTCCAACATTTCGATGCTGAAGGACGGGAAACTCATCACACATCCCCGCGACAATCTGATTCTTGCGGGCGTTGCCAGAAAGCATCTCATTGAAGCCTGCCACCATTTCGGGATCCCCGTGGAGGAACGCAACTACACGCTTGCGGAGCTGGAGACCGCTGACGAGGTGATCCTCACCGCCGCCGGTTCGCTCTGTATCTCCGCCTCGGAGCTGGACGGAAAGCCCGTCGGCGGAAAGGCGCCGGATACGCTCCGGATGCTGCAGGACTACCTGCTCGCCGATTACGTCGAAAAGACCGGCGGGGGCGTATACTGAAAGCCGGAGACAAAAAACGGACTGCTTTCGCAGTCCGTTTTTTGTCTCCGGCAAAGCCGAAATATTCACTTTACTTCCTGTTCCAGATCCAAAAACACCTCGGAATCAAAAAACTGCAGAATCGTAATGTCAAGTCCATCGCAAATCTTTTTGACAGTCGAAACCGTCACACTGTTATTCCGCCCGTTGATGACATTATTCAGAGTCGATTGCGTGATTCCACTGATCGTGGCAAGTTTATTGACGGTAATTCCCCGCTCGTCGCAAAGGTTCAGAATTCGTTTTCTTATCGCTTCCTTAAGTCTCACGCTCCTTCTCCTTTCGTGTCCTTTACATTAAGGATACTATTTTTTTCATAAAAAAATTAACTCAAAAGAGTTGACAAAAGCAAGAACCTGTGCTAACATTACAAATGGAATGAAGTTGGGTTCTTATGGTGATAAATTCGGTGTGAAATCTGCTTTAACAATTTTTATCATGAATAAATGAAGGAGGTTGATTATCATCTTGGGTCAATTGTTTCACACGAATCGAAATCTCTGGACCGGACATCATACAAAAAATATATCTTGAATAAGGAGACATTATGAAAAACGTTTTGGGAATAATCTGCGGTGTGTTGACTGTAGCTGCTTTTATTCTGACCTTTCAGATTTTTAATGCTTGGTGGTTAGCAGTTCTGATACTAATTATTGGTGTACCCGTTGCTCTTATCCATGAAAAAATTGAAAAATACCAAAAAACGTGTTCCAAATGTAAAACCCCCTATGATTTTAATACCGATATTGAGTATCATTCCGTTGGCGGTCAGTATTCCAGTGATCAGAACAGTACCACGTATAAGGAAAGAGTAGAATTCAATTGCATTTGCCACAATTGTGGAGAAACCAAGACCTATACTAAACAATTTGTGGCAGGAAGAGTATCAAATAACGGACGTATTGACAAAACAGACGTAAATATTCAGATTCAGAAATTCTTCCAGAAAGAAAAAGCAAAAAAAACGCCCACGTGGGTTCTTGTTGCAATCGCCGTGTTTCTTGGAATCTGGACTGCAGCGGCAATTGCCCTGATAATTATTCTTTGATTTATGAATTATTCTGCGTCATTACGGGAATTGCGTTATTTGGTGAATACCGAAAAAGCGGAAAAACTTTTTCTGAAACATCATCGCAAATGGAACAAACATATTTCCTTTTTCAAAGCAAACTGGATACTTGAAAAAACCGTTGCTAAAATTTTTTCCGCCCTGAATATCAAATCCAAATACCTGAATGCTGCTATAGAAAAATATCAGAGCAGGATTGACAACGGCGTTCTGGGAACATTTGAAAGAACCAGCGAATTCGGGGGAGACATTACGATTTATTACCGTAAGAATTTTACTTATGCCCGTTTTTTTGCGGTTTTGGTTCATGAGTGTATGCACTACTATCTGTGCATTAACCACTATGACTATTCAAATGAAGAACTGACAGACCTTGCGTGTTATGAATTGGGCTTTGACAATATCATGACAGCCGGGTATGCAAGTTACTCCGCAAAAGTATCCGTTTATCGTCATAAATTACAGGTCAGACCGGGTTATGTACATAAAGACGATCCTTTTTCTTAACTTGCGGTCGCTACTCAAATTCCTGTCATTCATCCAATGTTACCCTGAAAACAAACTATTCGAAACCTGAAACATGAAACAGCCGGGAAACCGGCTGTTTCAAATTATCCAAAACCTTCTGATTATCCGTATCATACCCATGTGTGAAAGGAGAACTGTTTTGAATCCTATTCTTTTAACCCCTTGGTTTTACTGCTTGCTGTTTACGCTGAGTATCTGCATAATCATTCTGATCCGCGCAATATCCTTCAGAAATACCGTTATACAAAAAATCGAAGCAATCAAACTCGCAAAAAGCAAGGTCCGGATTTCAAAAGCAAAATACCTGCAGGTTTTGCGCAAAATCGGAACAACGCAAAATGAATCAAACATTTCACAGGGAAGTGCTTATTTTTCCGCCAATGCAGCCGGAAAAACCGGAGAGTTCATCGGTGGCGCAATCGGACAAATCGATTCCAATTTTGAGGCAACAAGCGATTTGGTAGTTACATTGGCTGATGAGTACCAGACAGTACAGGATGCACTCAACCGTCTGGTCAATCAATATAATGTATACATCAGTTCATTCCCACGGGTGATATTCACCAAAATGTTTCACTATACCAAAGAAGAATACATCGATAACGAGAAACTTTCCGAAAGCACAAAACTGCAGGGTTTTGAGGAAAATGACATCTGATAGACACATTTTTCAAATCATAGCCAATCCTATTGATGGCTATGATTTTTTAATGGTCCTCACTCCCCGTTCTTTTTCCCCTGTTGCTTCGTCGAAATCGCCGCCGAGATCAGGCTGTAATTTCCGGAAGCGATGATGACCCGCTCCCATTCTCCCGCGGTCCCCTCAAAGTGTACCACACGCAGATAGCGGCAACCGTAAAACGCCATGGCGCTGACCCGCTTCAGTTGCGCCCCGATGGTGACCGATTCCCCACCCCGCGCCGGCGGGTACAGAATCAGCGTGCTTTTGTCCGCAGAATACAGCACCCCGCTCTCGTCACAATAAAACAGATTGCCCTGGCTGACCGAAATATAGGTCAGATTCGGACACCCCGCAAACGCAAGGTCTCCGATCTTCTGTACCGTTGCCGGAATCTGTACCGCGCTGATCGATGTGCAGCCGTAAAACGCGGAGGCTGCGATCGCCGTGACACGCTTCCCGTCCACCGTCTCCGGAATCATGACACAGGCATCCTTGTATTCCCCGATCCCGACCACCGTAAGACTGCCGTCCGGGTTCTCCTTGTATCTGAGACTGTTCTGCGGCTTGGGCTTTTCCGTTTCCGTCTCGGTCACGCGCTCCGTCGCACGCTCGGTCGCCTTTTCCGTTCCGGATTCCCCGACGTTCTCCGTTCCGCTCTCGTTTGTTTCCCCGGATTCCCCATCGTCCCCGACCGGCTCCGTTACACTTTCCTTTGGCGGTTGCTCCGGATCATCCGACGCATCCGTTCCTTCCCCTGCCGTACCCGCTCCGATGTCCGGGAGTGGCTCCTGCGTTCTGGTCGTGCAGGAGGAGGTCAGGATTAAAAGTACAAACGCCACAAGGCACAAAATAATCATTGCTGCGATCCAGGTATGTATGGCTTTCATGTTCTCTTCCTCCGTTTTCTGCTTCTTTTGCCGGTACCGTCACCGCCGGGGCTCTGCCGCGGCTTGTCCCACTGTCGCGTAACCGGAGAGATACCGGCTCCCAACTCAAGATTACCATTATTTTCCTGTTTGTCAACAAAAACAGTGCGACATCCGGCGACCGGAAATTCCGTATCCCGCCTCCGGCTATCCGAAAGAAACGAAAAAGACGGAAAAACGATGGAGAAGACGGTCGTTTTCGCGCGAACGGTTTTCCGTGCGGGGACCGTCTTTCCTGCCCGCGTGATCCGGCGGTGTACGATTTGCAAAACAAAAAGCGCCCGGTGCGTTGACCGGCGGCACGCGATATGGTATAATGGGCGTGGAATCATCCGCAGAATTCTCACGCAAACGTACCGAAAGGACAAAACAATCTATGAAAAAACTCTGGTACCGCGCTCCCGCGGAAAACTGGAATCAGGCGCTTCCCGTCGGCAACGGCAGGCTCGGCGCCATGTGCTTCTCCGGAACCGTTTTCGACCGGATGCAGCTGAACGAGGACACACTCTGGTCGGGCAGCCCGCGAAAAGAACAGGAGACCCGCGTTCACGATAAGGAGACACTCGCACGCATCCGGGAACTGCTCGACGCGCGCGACTACGTCGGCGCACAGAAGGCAACCTCCGGCATGATGTGGGGGCTTTGCTCCGAGGCGTATGTCCCCGCGGGAAATCTGGAGATCGAATTGTGCAAGCAGTCAAAGACCGCAGAGCATTATACCCGCGAGCTGGACCTTGACGACGCGTGCCTCCGCTGTGCCTATGAAATCGGCGGCGTGAAATTTGAAAAGGAGGTCTTTGCCTCCCATCCGGGCAACGTCATCGTTTACCGCGTGCGCGCGTCGGAGAAGCAGTGCTTCCGGCTCTCGCTTTCCTCTGATCTCTTACATACCGTCAGCGCCGACGCGGACGGAACGCTCCACCTCTTCGGCGAATGTCCGACCTCGGTGCATCCCTTCTTCTTTGACCCTGCCGTGGAGTACGACGGCGGCGAACATATCTCCTACGAGATCCGCGCCGCAGTGAAAGCCAACGAGGGCGCGTGGGTGCGCTCGCTCGGCGCATCGGTGAGAGCGGAAAACGTGACCGAACTGACCGTGTACCTCTCCATCGCCTCCTCCTTTGCCGGCTACGACAGAATGCCGACCTCGGAGGGAAAAGATTTCCGCGCGGTCAACGACCGGGTACTTTCGGATGCGGTCACACTCGGGTTTGATCAACTCAAAGCCCGTCATCTGACCGATTACCATGCACTCTTCCGCCGCGTCCGCCTGACGCTCGGCAAGGACAACGGAAAGCCGACCGACGAGCGCCTTGCCCATCCGGAGGGCGACACGCAGCTTGCGGAGCTGCTCTTTGATTACGCAAGATATCTGCTCATCTCCTCCTCGCGCGAGGGGACACAGCCGGCAAACCTCCAGGGAATCTGGAACGACATGGTCTGCCCGCCGTGGCAGTGCAACTACACGACCAACATCAACACCGAAATGAACTACTGGCACGCGGGGGTCTGTGCGCTTCCCGAATGCGAGCTTCCCCTCTTTGACCTGCTCCGCGACTTTTCCGAAAAGGGCAACAATTTCGGGCTCCGCGGCTGGAACGCATGGCACAACACCGACCTCTGGCGGTTCCACAACGAGGCGACCGACAACCCCTGCTGGGGCTTCTTCCCCATGGCGGGCTTCTGGCTCTGCCGCCACATCCGGGAGCATTACGCGTTTACCGGGGACAAGGAATTCCTTGAAAAGAACCTCCCGATTCTCTGCGGCGCGTGCGATTTTCTCTTTGACTGGATGGTCGGGGAGAACGGGTACCTGACCACCTCGCCCTCCGCGTCGCCCGAAAACAGTTTTCTCTTTGACGGCGAAGCGGTCGCGGTTGCAAAGGGCAGTGCGATCGACCTGACCATTGCAAAAGAACTCTTCACCTTCACCGCCGAGGCGTGTGAAGCGCTGGGACTTGACGCAAAGAAATACCGCGACGCGGCAGAAAAGGTCAAGCCGCTCACGATCGGCTCCGACGGGCGGTTGCTGGAATACAATGAAGAATTTGAGGAATGCGAGCCGGGGCACCGCCACATTTCCCATCTCTACTGCGTCTATCCCGGCGAAAGCGCCCTGCCTGGTTCGCCCGAATTCGAGGCGGCGAAAAAGTCGCTGGAATACCGCCTTGCAAACGGCGGCGGGCACACGGGCTGGTCCAACGCGTGGATTGCCTGCGTGAGGGCAAGATTCTTTGACGGGCGCGGCGTGGAGGACTGCATCGACACCATGTACCGCCGCTCCATCTACCCGAATCTGCTGGACGCGCACCCGCCGTTCCAGATCGACGGAAACTTCGGCATCTGTGCCGCCATCGCGGAGAGCCTGCTTCAGAGCCACGGGGGAAAGATCGACCTGCTCCCCGCCCTGCCGCCGTCGTGGACGGAGGGTGAATTCCGGGGCTTCCGCGCCCGCGGCGGATACACGGTAGACTGCCGCTGGAAGGACGGAAAGGTCCTCTCCAAACGAATTATCGACAAGGACGGACACGAAGTATGAACCGGAATTTTTTTGAAAAATACGTCTCCAACACGCCGACCGGCACCTCCCACAATAATCTTCTCTTAGAGGAAAAACCGATCCGGGAAACTTATCGTGCGTGGTTCCGCGTGGCGGTCCCGGGCAGCTTCCGCTGGCGGTTCTATTTCACCAACACGGTCAATTCCACCATGAATGACGGCGAGGTGGCGTATCCCGACCGTCCCGGCGGAAACTGGAAGATTCTCTCCGCACGCGTCGGCGCCTGCCCCGCGCCCGACACCGAATGGGAACAATCCGCAGAAGTGCTTTTTGACGGAGAAAAAGAAAAAGCCGTCGCGCCAGACGAAACCTTCTGGAGCGACGAGGTCGCGCTGAGTGTGAAGGAAGGCGGGTACCTGCTCTGGGAATGGACGATTGAGGGCAACGGGATTCCGTTTACGGGAGACAGCATGGTGACCGCCAAGCGCCTGACCGCGGACGGCTGGATTTCCGACGACCGCTGTCCCAAGCCCGATCTGCTCGGCTGTGACCGCAAGGTAAAGAAGCGCATTGCGTTTCTCGGCGACTCCATCACAGAGGGCTGTGAGACCCCTATCGATGCGTGCGACCACTGGGCGGGCAGACTTGCCTTCCACCTCGGTGAGGACTATGCCGTCTGGAATATCGGCCTGGGCTTCGCCCGCGCCTCGGACGCGGCGTACCACAAGTCGTGGATGAAAAAAGCGATGGAATACGACGCGGTAAACGTCAGCTTCGGCGTCAACGACATCAACTCCGGCGCTTGCGGGAAGCATCTCGCGGGCGACAGTGCGGACGAGGTGCTTGCTTCTCTGGAAGCGATCGTCAAACCGCTCCGCGAAGCGGGAAAACAGGTGATTCTCTTCGGCGTCCCCGCGTTCGACTTTGACTACGACGCGCAAAAGCTCACCACATGGGAAACGGTCAACGCGCACATTCCCCTGCTCGCCGACAAATACGGCTGTGCGTACTACGATTTTGCCGCCGTGACCGACTGTCCCGGGCACCACGGACACGGCAGATACCAGCCCCATCCCACCGGCTACGGCTGCTGGCTGATCGAGCAGGATCTCTGGGAAAAGCTCGGCGAGGTGTACCGGGCATAAGCGCGCAGTAACTCCGATACCCGCGGTGCATTTGCCGTCTCTGCGACTGTTTGCCGCAAGCCGGAAAACCTGCCACTGTGTCGGCTCGCGTGGTGGCACCTGCCCGGCGGGGGTATCGACAGAAGCCTTTTTGCGCCCCGCCGAACGAATGATTCTCTGACTACAAAAAAACACGGAATCCATACCGGATTCCGTGTTTTTTTACCGGAGTCAATCAGCCCCCGACGATCTCCATCTTTTCAATGACGACCGCGTCCTTCGGCACGTCGTCATACCAGCCGTGGCTGCCCGTTCTGACGGACGCGATCTTATCAAGCACGTCATAGCCGTCGGTCAGCTTGCCGAAACCCGCGTACTGGGAATCGAGATACCCCGCGTCCGCGTGCATGATGAAGAACTGGGACGACGCGGAGTCCGGATCGGAGGTACGCGCCATGGAAAGCACGCCGCGCGCGTGGTGCAGGTCGTTCCCCATGAATCCGTTGGCGCGGAATTCGCCCTTGATGCTCTTTGCGTGTTTGGGTTCCAGGTTCTCGTTCATGCCGCCGCCCTGAATCATAAAGCCGCTGATGACGCGGTGGAAAATGAGTCCCTCATAAAAGCCGTCCTTCACCAGTCCGAGGAAATTCTCCACGGTCTTCGGCGCCTTGTCGGGGTACAGCTCGGCGGTCATCTCGCCGAAATTCTTCACTTTGATTTTCACAATCGGATTTGCCATGATTTTCTCCTTATTTCTGCTGTAATTTCAGGGTTTGATGTCGTCCGCGATGCGATATTGTCGTTCCGGAACGCCCGATACGAAATTTACTCCGGCTTGGGAAGCACCGTAAAACGGAAGCGGAACGTGCCGTCAATTCCCTTTCCCGTTACCTCCACTGTCGGCTGATACGAGGTGGACAGACGCGAGCCGATCCGCCACGTCCATGTGACGATTCCGTTTGCATCCGCAGCGGCTTGCCTGAGCCCCGCGGCGGAGGACGCACCGGATTTGCACAGCATCCGGCAGGTGTATGTCGCACCGGGAATCGCTCCGGTCAGGCGAAGCGTCACGGTCGCGCCGCGTTCTGCCTCATCAAACACAGTCACCGTCATACCGCCGGGAAGCGTCTCTTTGCGATAGGTAACGGAGTCACGGACAGTCTCCGTCCCTGCTTCCGTTTCCGTTTTTCTTCCTGTTCTTGTTTCTGTTCTTGCCCCGGTCCCTGTTTCCGACGGTTGTTCCGGTTCCGTTCCGGTGCCGGATTCCTGCCCGTCAACCACCCGGAACGGAAAGTCCGCAATCAGACCGCCGTCCTCGCTGATGAGGTAGACCCGGAACCCGTCGCCCGTTTTGACGCCGGCGCTGATGCGCCATACCCATGTGATTCTTCCGTTTTTGTCCGCCGTACCGAGCCCCAGGCCCTTGGCGTTCGACCAGCCGGAGGCAGTCTTCATACGGCAGACTGCCCTCTCGCCGGGATTGCACCCGGATAGCGTCACCGACACGGTCTCCCCGCGTTCGGCGCGGTCAAACGAAGTATAGGCATACGCGCGGTGTGTCGTTTCGGGGAACGAAGAATCCTTTGATTCCGTTCCGGAAGCACCCGCATAGTTTCCCGTGCCGGTTTCCGCTCCTCCCCCGTGTACCCCGCAGGATACCCCGGATAAAAGCACTGCCGCAAGCAGAAAAGCGGTTCCGGCTCTCATGAAAAAGCGCTTCATGTTTCCTCCAACCCGTAAGCCGCACGGAACAATTCATCCGCACGGTCATGCCGTTCCATGAGGTACAGCCACCCGAAGAGCACCTCCATGCCCGTTGCACTGCGGTATTCCGCCACGGTCGCGCTCTTCGGCGTATTGGTATGTCCGATGTTTCTGCCGCGCCGGAATACCCCGGTTTCCTCTTCGTCAAGAAGCGGCAGAATGCGTTCCATCGCCCGCGCCTGCATGGGTGCGCGGACGTATCCGAGCGCCGCCGTATTGAGGTGCGCCGAGGTGGACAGCCCCTTTTCCCGTATCAGATGGGTGCGGACGTACAATTCGATCACGCAGTCGCCGAGATAGGCGAGCGCCTGCGTGGAAATCTCCCCGATGGGCGTCTCTCCCATCATTTCAAAAGAACCTTGACGACGACCTTGCCGACCGTCTCTGCGTTTTCTCCGTCATAGCGGATACCGGGCGCGTGAGGCTCGCCGGGAAACAGGATGGCAAAATCCCCCGCACGCATATCCAGCTCGGTATAATTCTCTGTCATAGCGAACAGCTCGCAGTCGCCGCCTTCGTTGTAGGCGTCGGTCAACGTCAGCCCGTCCGGGACGGTCACGCGGATCTTTTCTTCCCCGCAGATCATGTACTGCACGTCGATGTACTTGTGATGATTTTCGAATTTCGCATCCGCGGGAGACTTGCTCTCATACCGCTGGACGTTGGCATACAGGCGATCCCCGTCGATGACGTGCTTGCCGAGCGCCGTTTCTTTGGTGTATCCCCGCAGTGCCCGGAACGCTTCCGCGAAGCCGGGGTACAGATTTTCGTAAAGCGACGCGTCTCTGATGTTTCCCTTAATCATGTTTGTCTTCCTCCGTTTTCGGTGTCGCGTCCGCGGCGCCGGTTGTATCTTTCTCCTGATTTCCGCGATTTTTGTCTTTCTTCGCGGTCTTCGGCTCTTTTTGCTCCCTCGGATGCTTTTCGGGCTTCTCCGGCTTCTCCGGCTTTGCGTCGGGGTCGGGATACCTTGCCTCCAGCATTGCCTCGGCAATCGACCTGAAATACGCGGACAGCGACACTGCGCCGAGCACCGTCAGGAAATAATCCGGTTCTTTTGTGGGGTCCAGATTATTGGTCTTCGTCAGGCGTTCAAGCGCGTCCACGCACTCTTCCCTGTTGGACTGCTTGATGGCAAGAAACCGCTCGTAGCATGCTTCCAGGGCATTCCCGTCGAAGCTCTCCTCCGCCGCGTACACGCCGTACAAAAGGCGCTTGATCTCCCCGATGGACAGAGTTCCCTTGAGTGCATAGATGTACAGCATCTGGAGCACCTGCTCGCGGGTGTACTTCTTGCCCTTGATCGGCTTGATCAGCCCCTCCTTGGAATAGTTGTTGATCATGGTCTTGGTCAGCACCCGGTCGCGGTAACGCTCCGCCCCTTTTGCGTTGCAGTCCGCGATCAGACTGATGATCTGGTCAAGGTACAGATTGATCGACGGGATTTCGTTTCCGTGCAGATCGGCATCGGAAACCGCGTCGGTAAATAAAGCCTTCAGGTCGTCGGTCACGGTGTTTTCCTCCCCGGTATCTCATATTGATTACCATTATACACAATTTTCTCTGCGGAATCAAGTGGAATTTAAGATTTGCCTTATCCCGATTGTGCGATTGACAGGGCTGGGCGGGCGTGGTATAATGTTGTGTGAAATTCAGGTCGCACGGAATCCGCGAACGGAGGAGCACATGAACATCGGAAACATTCAACTGAAACACGGGCTTCTCGCAGCGCCGATGGCAGGTGTCAGCGACCGCGCCTACCGGCAGATCTGCCGGGAAGCGGGCGCGGAGATGACCGTCAGCGAAATGGTTTCCGCCAAGGCAATCTGTTATGAGATGCGTGCGAAGAAACGGGATGCTTCCTTCTCCCGTACCGCGCCGCTCGCGTCCGTCCGGGAGGACGAGCTTCCCCACGCGGTCCAGCTGTTCGGCAGTGAGGCGGAATATCTTGCCGAGGCGGCAAGGCTCATTGAAGCCTGCGCCTACGTCGGCTGTACCGCGACCGTGCCGCCGTCCGCCATTGACATCAACATGGGCTGTCCCGTTCCAAAGGTCGCGGGAAACGGCGAGGGCAGTGCCCTCATGAAGGATCCGCCGCTGGTCGGACGCATTGTCCGCGCCGTTGCGGACGCGGTGAAGATTCCCGTCACCGTCAAAATCCGCGCGGGGTGGGACAGGCAGCACATCAACGCCGCCGAGGTCGCAAAGATCACAGAGGACGCGGGAGCCGCCGCCGTCACGGTGCACGCGCGGACCCGCACGGACGGCTATGCGCCGGGGATTCTCCCGGAGGTGATTGCCGATGTGAAGCGCGCCGTCCGTATTCCCGTCATCGGAAACGGCGACATTTTCGCGGCGGACGACGCGCTTCGTATGCTCCGGGAGACCGGATGCGACGGGGTGATGGTCGGCCGCGGCGCACTCGGAAATCCGTGGCTGTTCGCGGAAATCGTTGCGGCGCTTGAGGGAAAGCCTTACGCGCCCCCGACCAAAACAGAACGGCTTGACACGGCGCTTCTCCATGTTTCCCGCATCGTCGGGGACAAGGGAGAAAAGGTCGGCGTGCCCGAAGCGCGGAAATATCTCGCGTTGTACACCAAGGGGATGTACGGCGGCGCGGCGGTCCGCGCCGCGATCATGGCGGCTGTGACCTTTGACGATCTGACGCGCGCGATCGCCCCTTTGTACCGGGAGAACTGACCGCCGGTATCCAGAGGCTGTCCCCGGCAAAAGAGAACATGACACTCCGGAATCCCTGACGGCATCCGGTTCCCCGGCATTTATCCCCGACCGAAACAGAAAGGAGGCGCACGCCTATGTCCGACAATGAAATACTGCTCGACTGGCTGCACCACGCCGCCGACGGCGACGGGGACGCGTTCTCCCGGATCGTGACGGAACTGGAGAAGCCGGTCTACCGCCTTGCCTTTGCGATTGTCGGCAACCGGGAGGACGCGGAGGATGTTTCGCAGGAGACCTTTCTGAAGCTCTTCCGGACGCTTGGTACCTTCCGCGGCGATGCGTCGGTCTCCACTTACGTTCTGACCATAGCCAAAAACACCGCGCTTGACGAACTCCGGCGCAGGAAAAACCGCCCGGCGGATTCCTTGACCCTTGAAACCGAGGACGGAGAGGACCGGCAGGCGGAGATTGCGGACCCCGATCCGTACTCCGACCCCGCAAAGAGTTATGCGCAGAAAGAACGCATCGCGGGTGTCAGGCAGGCGATCGCCGATCTTCCCGAGGATCACCGCGTGATTCTGACGCTCCGCGACATGGAGGGTCGTTCCTACGAAGAGATCGCTGACGTGCTCGGACTGACCGACGGGACGGTCAAAAGCCGCCTCTTCCGGGCGCGGCAGGCACTCAAAGTTCTGCTGACCGAAAGAAATATCCGTTAGACCGGTCCCGATTGTCCGTGCGAGGGAACTTTTCCTTTTGGCGCACGTCAAAGATACAGAAACCTTCCGAGTGAAGAGAAAGGAGCCGCAGATGATACCCGCAATGAATTGCAAGGAAACGAGGAAATTGCTTGACGCATATCTGGACGGAGAACTGTCCCCGGAGAAGACCGGGGCGGTACGCGCTCACCTTTTGCAGTGTCCCGAATGCCGTGCGGAATGGCTTCTTGAGAAACAACTGCGTGAGGATATTTCCGCCGCCGCGCCGGAAGTCCCGGCGGATCTGCATGAACGGATCATGGAAGCTGTCCGGAAGGAGCGGCCCGGAAATACGGCAGACGGTGCACGGGCGCCGCGGCGTACCGTCCGCTTCGGGAACCGTCTCCGCGCCCTTGTCGCCATGGCGGCAGCCTTCGTGCTCGTCGGGACCGTAGCGCTCACCGTAGCACTCACGATTACCCACCGCAAGCAAAGCGTCTCCGATGCACAGGCGCCGGATTCCATGCCGTTCTTCCACGAGAGCTTTTCCGTGAAGGGAAACCCGAATTACAACGGACTTCATCCCGAGGAAGCCCCCGAAATGGCAACCGCCGTCACAAGCGGCAAAACGGACGACAGAAAAGACGGGCTGACGTTCACGGGACTCACTCTGACCAAAGGACAGTATGCGTACCGGATCGGATTTGCGTCTGACGGCGGAAATCAGGTGTCATATTCCGACGGAAGCCTGACCTATATCGGGGAATACGTGTGGGAGGGCAACACCCTGCGCATCGGATTCATCGGGGAGGACGGTCAGATCTACGAATCCTTCTGGGACAGGGAAGGAAATTACCTGTCCGGAACATTCCCGTGGGAGGCGGCTCCATGAATGACATCGTGATTCTGTCTCCCGATGAACTGTTTGGCAGGATGCTTGCGGACGAATGTACCTTCTGCGGCTTCCCCGCCTGCGTGTTTCCCGTCGCCGACGAACACGTCAGTGCCGCGCGCGCCGTACTGATCGACCTGGACCGGATCCGTCCGGTGCCGTCCCCCGCCGCGCAGACCATCGGTTTTTCCGCCGATCCCGACGCGCTCCCGGAGGAAGTAAAATCCGGTTGCTGTTTGATCTTTCATCGCCCCTTCCCGGTCAAACGGCTGCGGGAGGAGCTTTACCGTCTGTTCCCGGAGAGCCGGGTCTCGCTTCCCGAGGGGAACGTGAGCTCCCACCGGATCGCTCACCCGGCGCTGTCGCTGGATCCGTTGCATATGCGCGCGGTCATGGGCGAGTATTCGGTATCGCTCAGCTATCGGGAATTCACGCTTCTCGGCAGGCTTCTTGCGGCAAACGGCGAGGTCGTTCCCAAAGGGGAGCTGGACGCTCTGCTCGGCAGTCATGAGAGCAACATGACCGAAACCTACATCTGCCGTCTGCGCCGCAAGACCGAAAAGGTGCTCGGAATGCGGCTGATTGAATCCGTCCGCGGAGTCGGCTACCGGTACCGGGCAAAGTAACGGCAAATACATTTTTGAAATACAGAGAATCCCCCGGCAGAATGTTGCTTCTGCCGGGGGATTCTTTCGGTTGTCTTCAAAATCCGCTTGCGCCTGCCGGGCAACCTTCGTATCCGGCGGCTGCTTCTGCAAGCTGTTCTGTCTGCCGGGAAATCAATCCCCGGCAACGCCCAGTACATCCTCCAGAATCCCCGCAATGCGTTCCGACACGTGTCCGTCTCCGTACACGTCGGTGCGTACCGCCATACGCGCCCGCGCGGATGCGTCGGAAAGAAGCTGTTCCGCCACGGCGCCGATGACAGCCCCGTCGGTTCCGCAAAGCCGGAGCACCCCGCACCCGATGCCCTCGGGGCGCTCGGTCGATTCCCTTGCAATCAGCGTGGGAATACCGAGGAACGCCGCTTCCTCCTGAATCCCGCCGCTGTCGGTCACACAGAAGTACGCATGGGATAAGAGCGCGTGATACTCCTCCACCGGGAGCGGCTGCGCGATCCCGGCAAAGGGGCAGGAATCCAATGCCGCCGCGACTGCCCTGCCCATCTCCGGGTTGGGGTGCGCCTCGCACAGAAGATAGGTGTCCTCCCGGTATTTCCCGACCGCGTCGCGGAGCGCGCCGAGCATAGCGGTAATGTACCCCGCGTTTTCCCGCCGGTGGAACGAGGCAAGCACCAGCCGTTTGCCCGCAAGCTGCTCGGTCAGGGGGCTGTCATACCCCCGCCCGGCGGTCAGAACGAGCGCGTCGGTCACCGTGTTTCCGACCGTATAGATCTTTGACGCGTCCACGCCCTCGGTCCGGAGGTGCAGGGCGGCGCTCGCCGTCGGTGCAAAATGATACGTTGAGAGAAGCCCGACTGCCCGCCTGTGCCATTCCTCGGGAAACGGCGACAGCATATCATAGGTGCGAAGCCCCGCCTCCACGTGCACCACGGGAATCTTCCGGTAAAACGCACAAAGCGCCGCCGCAAATGCGCTCGTGGTGTCTCCCTGAACGATGACAAGATCGGGTTCTTCCACGCCGAGGATTCGCCCCATTTCCGTTAAAATCACCCCTGCCGTCGCGTCCGGCGTACTGCCGATGCGCATCGAACTGAAGCTCCGGTCGGGACGCACGCCGAACGTCCGGAGCACATCGGCACACATCCGCCCGTGCTGTCCCGTCGCAAGTACCCGCGTGCGGAAGGCGCGGCGCTTCTTCAACTCCTTTACCAAAGGACACAGCTTGACCGCTTCCGGTCGTGTCCCGATCACAGCCAGTATTTTTATCGGTTCCATTCGGGTCTCCTCCAAGTCCGTTCCCCATACCAAGGGTGTTTTCTCTTCAATATATGAGAATTTCACTCCGGTATGACCGCGAATGTTATACAAAACTGTCGGTTGCTTTGGGGAAACCACTTGCAATCCGGGGCGGTTTCTGTTATAATGTGAATTGATAATTTTTGTGCTTGGCAAGGAGATCATTCATGACAGAAAAACTTGCAATCCTCGACTGCGGCGGTCAGTACACCAAGGTGATTGACCGGAAGATCCGCGAGGCGGGCGTTTACACCGACATCTTCCCGATGGGCGTGGCGGCGGACAAGCTCCGCGACTACGGCGCCATCATCTTCTCCGGAGGGCCCTCCAGTGTCTGGGAGTCCGGCGCGCCGGAATATGACAAAGCCATCTTCGACCTTGGCATCCCGATGCTCGGCATCTGCTACGGCATGCAGCTCATCGTGGAGCATTTCGGCGGCGTGGTCGCCCCCGAGGTCAAAACCGAATACGGTCAGACCGAGATCGACATTGACCCCTCCTGCCCGCTCTTCAAGGGGCTTTCCGAAAAGGAGCCGGTCCTGATGAGCCACGGAGACGCCGTCAGCGTCATGCCCGAGGGCTTCCGCCTGGTCGCAAAAACGGGAAATGTCTGCGCGGGCGTCTGGAACCCCGACAAGAAGATCGTCGGCGTGCAGTTCCATCCCGAGGTCGATCCCACCGTTCACGGTGTGGAAATGCTGAACAATTTCGTCCGCGGCATCTGCGGCTTCAAGGAGGTTTACGCCCTTGAGGACCGTATCACGACCTCCGTCAACATGATCCGCCGCCGCGTCGGCGACGGCAAGGTCGTCGTCCTTGTGTCCGGCGGCGTGGATTCCGCCGTGACCGCCGCACTGCTTGTCAAGGCGCTGAAGCCCGAGCAGGTCTTTGCCATTCACATCGACCACGGTCTCATGCGCAAGAACGAATCCGACCTCATCTGCTCCAACCTCGCAGAGCTGGGGCTGACCCAGATGCAGCGCATCAACGCGGAGGACGCGTTCTTCCACACAAAGCTCACCATCGACGGGAAGGAATACGACGAGCTGTCCGAAACCTGCGCGCCCGAAGACAAGCGCGCCATCATCGGACATATGTTCTTCGTCGTGACCGAAGAGGCGGCAAAGAAGCTGGACCTCGACTTTGATACCGCGTTCTTAGCGCAGGGAACACTCCGCCCCGACCTGATCGAATCCGGCAACCCCGACGTTTCCGGTTACGCGCACAAGATCAAGACCCACCACAACGACGTCGGCGTCATCCGCAAGCTGCGCGACAAGGGGCACGTCATCGAAACCAACTGGGACTGGCACAAGGACGAGGTGCGCCGCGTGGCGCGGATGCTCGGACTGGACGAAGCGATCGCTTCCCGCCAGCCGTTCCCCGGACCCGGACTCGGTGTCCGCATCCTCTGCACCGACGGCGGCAACCACGCGGACGCAGAACAGGAAAAGGCGCTCTGCACCTTCCTTGAAGAAACCGGCTGCAAATATGAAGCGCATATCGCTCCCGTCCGTTCCGTGGGCGTGCAGGGCGACAACCGCTCCTACCGCTCGCTTGCCATTCTGTCGGGCGACCGTCTGAACGTGGACTGGGCGGATCTCAAGGAGGTGGCACGCGCCATCCCGAATCATCTGAACTTCGTCAACCGCACCGCATATGTCATCGACGGCGGCGAGAATGAAGGCGAGCTTGTCAGCGTCCGCAGCCGCATCTGCCACGAAAGCGCGGAGCTGCTCCGCGAGGCGGATGATATTGTCACAAGCGAGCTGATGAAGCCCATGGCTCCCGGCAAGAAAACAAAGATTGCACAGTGCTTCGCGGTGCTCGTGCCGGTCGTCAAGGGAGCGGATACGGGACGCGTATCCATCGCTGTCCGAGCCGTTGTCACCAACGACTTCATGACCGCGCAGTCTGCGGTTCCGGGCGTGGACTTTCCCGCCGATGCACTTTCAAACATCGTCAGCCGCATCCGCGCAAACGAACTTCTCCGGGACAAAATCGACATGATTCTCTACGACGTCACGGGCAAGCCCCCGGCAACGGTGGAGTGGGAATAATCCCCGGGGCAACGGACACCTTATAACCGCCGGGACCTTGAAACAATCCAGGGACAACACCCTCGTTCCGGGCATTTAAAGCCTCTGTTCCGGGTGCAAGCCTCTGTTCCAGGGTGAAAGCCCCTCTGTTCCGGGGACAACGCCCTCGTCCCGGGTGCAAGCCTCTGTTCCGGAAACATAAAAATGGGGAGTTGAAAAACTCAAATTGAGTTTTTCGACTCCCCTTCAGCTAAAAAACATCCAAAGCCGGAAAAATTCTTTCCGGCACTTTTTTATGCTCCTCCGGCTCCGTTCAGTCCGTTGTGAGATCGCGGAGAGCTCCGATGAGCAGGTCATACTCCCGCACCACTTCTCCATAGAGCGCATCACTGCCCTCCATGGAACCGCCGCGAAGCGCTTCGGTCAGTGCCGCAGAGACTTCATACAATCTGCCGAAGCCGAGGTTGCTGCAAATTCCCTTGAGGGTATGCGACGCCCGGAAGGCTCCCTCCGCGTTATTTTCCCGATAGGACGAAGCAAGAAGGTCAAACGTTTTGTCTTTTGCGAATTTGGAGACAAAATAGGTCACCATCTTCCCGCCGCCAAGACGTTTTTCCACTTCGTAATAATCCGAACCGATTGTTTTGTAAAACTCCTGAATACTCATTTCTGCCTCTTTATGTTATCAATTTTATCAATCAGTCTGTCTGCTCAGGCGGGACCATCGGAAAGATATTCCGAGATCAGGCGGAGCAGCTTGCCGGGGTCCACCGGCTTCGGCACGTGTGCATTCATCCCGGCGGAAAGCACCCTCTCCACATCATCCGCATACGCATTCGCCGTCATGGCAATGATCGGAACGGTGGCGGCATCCGGGCGGTCCAACGCACGGATCTTCCGCGTCGCCTCGATTCCGTCCATCTCCGGCATCATAACATCCATCAGAATCAGGCGGATCTCGCCCGGCTCAGAGCGTGAGAAAACCTCCACTGCCTCTTTGCCGTTGAAGGCTTTGAGCACCTCGACACCTGCCGTTTTCAGCATGAATTCCGCGATTTCCATATTCAGCTCGTTGTCCTCCGTCAGAAGGATCTTCGCGCCGTCCGGAATATGCTCCGGGTTTACGGAATAAGACGGAATTTCTTTCGGATTTTCCTCCGGCGGAACCGCTTCTGTCAGGAACGGAAGCCGTACCGTGAACGTCGTCCCCTTGTTCTTTTCACTTACCGCACTGATCTCTCCGCCCATCCGGTCCACAAGCCTCCGGACGATCGCAAGACCCAATCCGGTCCCGCCGAGCGTGGAATGATACGAAACATCCTCCTGGACGAACGGTTCATACATTTTCTTCTGGAATTCTTCGCTCATGCCGATACCGGTATCCGCGCAGACAAATTCAATCAGCGTTTTCCCGGAATTCCGGTCATAGGACACCTGCCTTGCCGTAAAGTCCACGGTGCCGTTCGGCTTGTTATATTTGACGGCGTTGCTGATGAGGTTGAGACAAATGCGCTTGAGGGGAACCGCACCGCCGAACAGTCGCGTATTGCGGATCCCGCCGTCGGTGAAATGCAGGGTGATCCCGTGTTCTGCCGCCTGATATTTCGTCAGGGACACCACGCTGTCCAGAAGCTCCGGAAGAAGGAAGGACTCATCCTTCCAGACAAGTTCCCCGGAATCCAGCTTGTTCATGTCCAGAATATCGTTGACCAATTCCAGAAGATAATTCGAAGCATCCAGCACCTTCTTGCGGCATTCCCGCTGCTTTTCCGGGTCATCCGCGCAATGTTCCGCGATCCGGACAATTCCCTGAATGCCGTTGATCGGTGTGCGGATATCGTGACTCATCCTGCGCAGGAAATCCGTTTTCGCCTGATTCGCCCGGACCGCCTCTTTTGCAAGCCGGTCGACCTCATCGTGGTATTCTGCCTCCTGTTTTTCCTGTTCCCGTTCCTTGGAGCGCACAACGGCAAAGAACACAAGGAGCGCGATGCCGGCAAAGACCAAATAGATCACCGCGAAACATGCAAGCTTGAGATAACACCCCGCAAGCACCTCTCCCTCGGTTTGATACGTATAAATATAATATTCTTTGACATTTCCGCGAACGGCATAATAGGTCACGCCGTCCTCCTTCACATGGATCAGACCGCCATTGTCCGGAGCGGACCGGAGCTGCCGGACCACCGGAGAGTCTGCGGAAAACTGCCCGCTTAAGTCTGCGCGGTTGGAGGCAATGATATACCCGTTGTCTGTCACCACGACAGTGATATTCACCACATTGAAATCCTCCAGAAGCGTGGACACGGACAAAGGAGTGCCCTCCACATTCCGACGGTCCTGCCGCAGATAACAGAGCACCACCCCGTTCCCATCCTCGCGGGAAATCACAGCGCAATCGTAGCAATATCCGTTTGTGCCGGTCAGCCGTTCCGCGTAGCTCTTCTGCAGGTTTCCGGAAACGGAAGACAGCCGTGCCAGAACCGGCGCCCAGTCCTCTACCCCAAGCCCGTCCGCGCAATAGGAGGACGCCTGACCGGTCGCGTTATCGGTCACGATGATGCCGGTCAACCGCTGATCTGCAATACATTCCCGCAGGAGCGCTTCGTCAATGACAGAGCGCATTTTCGAAATGTCCTTTCGCACCTGGTAGGCCTTATCCACAACGGAAATCAGACTTTTGGTCTGTCCCTCCGCCGAAATATCGTCATAACGGACACACTGCTTTTTCATGTATTCCGTCATACTCCGCATTTTTCGAAGCGCTTCGCTTTTATCCTGTGAAGCAAAAACCGAATAACAAATGGATCCCGCCAGGATTCCGATCAGCACAAGCGACGAGATCAGGCCATACTGAATACGCCGGAATTCCTTATTGTTCCGAATCATATCCCACTACCCCCGTCAGCGTCTTCTCAATATCAAAGCCGTAAGCTCCGAGCACCTTTTCCGTAAAACCGTCCTGAACCATCCCGGCAAGCGTCCGGGTCAGCTCCGCCGCCATGGTGCCATCACTGTTACGGCTGAACGCCACGCCGAGCTGTACGTCAAGCAGGCTTTCGTCAAGGACGATGTATCCCTCATCGATCTGCTGTTCCGCAAGGCGGGTACGGATGGCTGCCTCATGTCCCGCAATCGCATCCACATAGCCCTTGCGGAGCGCGGCGAATACATTATCAATACTCGTAAAACAATACAGCTTCCCGATTTCCGGGATCCGTCCATTGCCGCCCGCTGAAAACAACTCATCCGGCTTGGAGGTCGTCTGCACGGCGATCTGCTTGTCCGCGAGATCCGCAAGAGTCCGGATACCGCTTCCGGCAGGCACCGCAACCACCTGACGGCTGTTCAGATACGGTCCCGCCCACCGGTAGCGGTCTTCCCTTCCGTTCATGGAGAAACAGCCCCAAAGGCAGTCCACCTCTCCCTTTTCAAGGAGCAGATCTTTTTCACTCCAGGTGATGCGGACAAATTTTACCCGATATCCCATGCGACGGAATGCCTCGGTCGCCAGTGTCACGTCAAGTCCGGTAAAGCCGCCGTTGTCATCAAAGCAGACATACGGCTCGTATTCGTCACAGCCGATAATGATCTCCGGGAGAGCCGCATCCGGATCCGCCGGCTGTTTTCCTGCCTCACTGCAGGCAGAAAGCGGCAGCAGAAGGGCACAGACAAGCATCATTGCGACAATACAGATCAGATTCTTTCCCGCAATTTTCATTCGGCACCTCCGCCGGTATGCTCCGGTATGTACATTTCGATCAGTTCATCGGACATTTCCTGCAGGCATTCGAGAAGAATGGGATTGAAGGCTTCTTTTTTCTCCCCGCAGATGATCTGCATTGCTTTTTCGTGCGAAAACATATCCTTGTGCACCCGCTTGCTCACCAACACGTCATATACGTCACATACAGCAACGACCTGCGCGGCGATCGGAATGTCTTCGCCCTTCAGTCCCTCCGGATACCCCGACCCGTCGTAATGTTCGTGGTGGTAGCGACAGATCTGCCATGCGTACCTGACAAGCGGCTCGTTGCGGTACTCCTCCAGACCCCAGAGCATATCCGCACCGATGACGGTGTGGCTCTTTACCAACTCAAGCTCCTCCGGCGTGAGCTTGCCGGACTTGTTGAGAATACTTTTGTCAATGGCGATTTTACCGATGTCATGAAGCGCCGAGGCATTGGAGATGAGGTCGATGTCTCTTGCGTTCAGATGATATCGGTCGGTTTTGAGCGCCAGCCGCTCCAGAATCTTGCGGGTAAGCTCACGGATCATGATGCCATGTCTGCCGCTCTCACCGTTCCGGAATTCCACGATCTGGCTGAGGATGCCCACCATGATCCGGGAATCGTCTTCCTTTTCCCGCACCTGCTCCGTCACACGCTTGATGAGCCGGCGCTGCTTGGAATACAGCTGGATGGTGTTGACCACCCGGCGGTAAACCACCTTGACGTCGAACGGGCGACCGATGTAATCGGAAACACCCAGCTCATACGCACGCCGGATGGACTGATCGGACTCGTCGCCCGTGATGGTGATGACGGGAATCTCTTCAATGAGCCGGTTGGCGTTCATGTAAGAAAGCACGTCAAACCCGCTGATACCCGGCATGACGATGTCAAGAAGCACCGCGGACAGGCGGGTGCCGTAATTTCTGAGGCACGCGATACACGCCTCGCCGCTGTCCGCCTCGATGATGTTGAACTCATTCCCGAGGATAGATGCAAGAATCTCGCGGTTAAGCTCGGAATCATCCACAATGAGAATGTTGGGGCGTTCTTTCGCGGTATCCGCGTCAATATCCCGGTCGGTCACAATGGTGTTCTTTTCCTGCTTTGCGCGGTACATCAGCGCATCTGCCTGCTCAGCCAGCTTGTTTATCAGCTCCGTTCCGGAGCACACCCCGCCGATACTGACGGTCAGCCGGATGCCCGAGAAGCCCTTGACGGTGACATTGTTGATGCAGGAGCGGATGTTGTACAGCACATTGGAAAACACCGCGGAATCCACGCCGGGCGTAACGATCAGAAATTCGTCTCCGCCGAACCGGATCAGCTTGTCCGTGGCGCGGATACATTTCCTGATTTCCTTCGCCACTGCCCGGAGAACCTCGTCGCCAGCGGCATGACCGTACACATCGTTGTACAGCTTGAAATCGTCAATGTCAAGCAGGGCAACGCCCGCACGGATGGAGGCGTTTTTCAGCCGTTCCTCATAAAACCGACGGTTATTGCAACCGGTCAGCACATCCTGATAGATCTTTCCGTAATAATCGTTCAGCATGGCGGCGAGCTTTGTCCTTCCGCCGAAATCGGCAAGCAGGTCATTGTCAAATTCGCGGACCAGCTCCATCACGTAGGGCTTTCCGTCGATCTCCAGATATCTGGATGTCACCTGAAAAACCGCGTTGTCGGAAATCTCCAGCTTGGTCTTGTCCTTCTTTTCCGCGAACGCCTTCGCGGTGGTGCAGTTTTCGCACCGGTGTTCCCTCTTCCAGATATCAAAGCAATGACATGGTTCACCCGTTCTTGTGAAGGTCGAATCCTCCACCGGAACGCTGTCTTCATCAAGCAGGCGCGCGCAGGTGAACACGCGTGACAGAACCCGCAGTTCCTCTTCCGCCTGTTGCATGGTCATTCTGGTAATGTTATCCATTTTCCTCCTTGGAGGCGTTTGTCAGAACGCCTCTGATCCGCGATCCGCGAAATGGCAACTTCGTTTGGAAGCCCGGTTGTTTCCGGATGTCACTGCCGTTGCCGGGCTGTTTTCTGTTCAGTAACAATTATAACATATTTTCCGCCATATTGCAAGAAAATCCATTTATTTTCCGAAATTCATCTGTACAAATTCGCGGTAATCCACATATTTCATCGGCTTTGCGAAATAGTAGCCCTGCACCACGTCACAGTCCATTTCTTCAAGCATGGTGAATTCTTCCTTGGTTTCCACGCCCTCCTGCGTGATCTTGATGCCGAGCTTCCGGATCATGTCAATGATACTCTCCAGAAGGATGCGGTCGCGTTCCGGGTGGTCGCCCTTTTCGAGGAAGGATTTGTCGATCTTGATCTCATCCATATCCAGCGTTTTCAGGACGCTGAAGGAGGAGTAGCCGGTGCCGAAGTCGTCGAGCGAGCAGAGGAACCCGGCGGCATGCAGCTTTTCAATGATCTCCGCCAGATATTCATAGTTCTCATACGCGAAGCTCTCGGTAAATTCGAGCGTCACAAAGCCGTCCCGGATATCGAACTTGTTTTTGATACGGATATAATAATCCAGGAAATCCGGCTGAATCGCCGTCACGCGGGAGACGTTGACCGATACGGGATACGCAGTTTGTTTTTCGCGGATCCGACCGGCAATGTTTTCGCATGCGCGGTAGAAGACAAAACGGTCGAGCTTGTTGATAAAGCCGTTTTCCTCAAAGACCGGGATGAATTCACCGGGCTTCCGGTAATGGTCGATCTTTTCGTCAAACCAGCGGACGAGGATTTCGCTTCCATCAAGCGTCCCCTTTTTCAGATTGTATTTAGGCTGATAAAACAGGTGAAATTCGTTGTTTTCAAGCGCGGTCTGCATTCTGCCTTCGATCTCCGCCCGGTGCAGGTAATCCTCGCGGAGCATGTCTCCGTAAAAGCTGAAGGACACGATTCCGCGCTGAACCGAGGAATTGGCTTCCACCATCAGCGCCTTGTCGATCATACGGTGGACAGGCTCTGCTTCCTCCCCCTGCTCCAGCTCGTAAATGCTGTAGGTCAGATTGATCTTGTACTCACTGTCGGGCTGAATGCGGTATTGTGCCGCCTGCCAGTAAAGTCCGTTGAGGCGTTCTACGAGCGCCTTCCGGTCTTTGTAATGCAGGAGAAGCAGGAATTTGCCGTCCCGCATATACGCATAGGTCTCCGCGAGGATCATCGTCTTCTGACAGATACCACGCAGATATTTCAGCATTTCCTTGCTCTGCACCTCACCGAACATTTCGGCAACATATCCGAAATTGTTCACCTGCATGATTACAATGGCATACCGGGAAGTACGGTTGGCATCGATCAGATTTCTTGCAGCCTGCTCAAAGCCGTCCTGCGTGAGGCAGTTCAGTTCTTCGTTCATGGTGATCAGCCTGCTGATCTCGCGGTTGACGCGGATCTGGTCGGTCGCAAACAGGACAACAAAGAGCAGAAGAATCGCGCCGAGCAGCGCCAATGTCCCCCACATGGAATCCATAAGGGCGTGACCGCTGCCGTACAGATTTTCCATGTTGTAAAGCCCGAGCAGGAACCCGCCGCCGTTGCCGGCTCCGAAGGAGGTGACCGTCAGCACAAATCTCCCCGTGTCCGTGCGGATGGGGACGGTGCGGATGCCCTCCCCCGTGGCGGAGGAAAGGACCTCGTCGTATGCCGTGCCGTTCTGAAACAATTGCTTGAGAATGCCGTTTGTGACCGGCTCATTCCCGGGACTGAATGATTCCTCCGAATTGACCTGACGCTCCAACATCACGCCGTCGGATTTGCAGAAAAGCAGAAAATCTGCCGCGGCAACGCTGTCAATGAGCCGGCGGGATCCATCCTGCTGTGAAAGATACACGAAATTGTCGAGCGAGACCGCAATGCGGTCAAAAAGAAGTACCAGCCGGTCGATATCCCCCCCCTCTACCGGGGCGGAAACACCGAAGGACATCAGAAGGTTTTCATACTGAAAAACACGGGATACCGCGGTCCCCTCCGCACTGCCGAGCTCGGTGAGCGCGGGATACCCGGTCACTGACCTGCCATTCAGGTCGTAAAGCACGCCGTCGCGGAAGTAAAAAACATCTCTGAAATCCGGGTTCTTTTCATGCAGATCAAGCCGGATCGTTTGCAGATGTTCCAAGGTTTCCGTACCGTTTGTATGCAGCCCCAGCTCCGTGGCATACCACTCCGTGGTGGTTTTGAGTGCATCGTACTGGTCGCGGATGCGGAGCGACTGCTCGAGTGCGTAGTTGTACGCCCGCTCGGTCGCCTGCGCGTCCACGCCGTCGCTGTAACTGTTGCCGATGGCTAGCAGATTGATAAAAAACGAAATGCAGATCAGAAACGCGGTCGTGAAAATGACCGGCTTCCAATATTTGGTGATCCAGTGCTTCATGCCGTTTCCGGTCACTCCCTTCGATGTTCTCTGGAATATTTCAGGACCTCGGAGACTCTTTCCCGTTGCCTGCGGGCGAATTCTCCGGTTGCACCGACCGAATGTCCTCCGGTCCCTGTCCGGACGCTCCGTCCGCCGGATTGCCGGGTTCTCCGCCGTCATGCGCCGCGGTTTTCCCGTTCTCCCGCTCCATGCGAGCCACCTCCTCGGCAACACGCCGCGCAAGTTCCTCGTCCCTTTCCTTCTGTTTTTCCTCGCGGTAGGTCTTCACCATGGACGGGATATACAGAAATCCGCAGAGTCCGAAGAACAGCACCGCAATCAGAATCAGTCCCACCGGTGAGGAAAACACTCTGGCAATGACAGTCAGAAAGCCGAGCCCTCTCCGGTACACGGCGACCACATCGCCCGGTGCGACCGTCCACGGGTCTTCCGCGGACAGAATATTGTCCCCCTTCGTGCGGTAGCCCTCATCGGTCACCTTTGTGATCCGGTGGGTGATGAGACTGCCGTACACGGGCTGGGAAGCATCCCGGCAGACAAAAACGATCACGTCGCCCACCTGAAGCTCCGTTCCGTCGGAGCGTTTTACGAGGATATAGCTTTTTTCTTCAATGGTCGGGCTCATACTGCCCGTTTCCACCCACAGAAAGCTGTGCCCGAAAATAAACGTCGGCTCCTGCTTTTTGCCTCTCACGAAGAGGAAAACGGCAATCAGCAGGATCAGGACGAGCGCGATGTAAAAAATACACTGTGAAAGGATCTTCCCGACTTTCCCGGATCTTCCGGCTTTACTCATAGGTTTCCAGTGGCTTCGGTCAAGAAGCGCTCCTTTCCGTAAAACTGCGATCGTCCCCCGTTCTCCTGCAGCACATACTGCGGTGTGCCTTACAGGAAAACCTCCCGTGGGTTACTTCTTCCGGTCCTGTTCTTTTTTCTTGCCGAACAGCCTGCCGAAGAAGCTCTTCTTTTCGGGGACCTCAAAATCCCCGACGTTCTC
Source organism: uncultured Eubacteriales bacterium (assembly GCA_934796165.1). Lineage (GTDB taxonomy): Bacteria > Bacillota > Clostridia > Oscillospirales > CAG-272 > CAKVOU01. The sequence goes on from CAKVOU010000002.1 coordinate 278,539, forward strand.
TTCGCTGTCTTTGATGAATCCGCTGCTGTCGTCAATGCCCTTCCCCGCCGGGCGGCTGTAATCCAATGCACCGGGATAACGGATACCGGAGAGCAGGCGGTCGTTCTTTTCCTTTTCTTCAGTCACCTGTTCCCCTGCCTTGTCCGTTCTCGGATCGGAGCCCGGAACGGTTGCGGGGGCTTCAAAAAAGTCCGCAGAACGGGATGAACTGCTTCCGGAACCGTTTCCGAGAGTTCTGTACAGGTCAAAGGAACCCGTGTCGTCCTCCTCGGCTCCGGCTGCCTTGTGTTCTGCCGCTCCGGAAGATCTGCGGGCAAGTTCCGCCTGCTCCTCCTCTTTGGTCAAAACGCGCACAGAGGTCAGCACCTCAGGCGAGGAGGCGGGAGATTCCGCGCCATCGCGGCTCTCCGGGATCTGCGTAACAGGGATCCGGGCTTCGGAGTCGCCCGCAGTATCGGCATCCGCGGTTTCCGACGTAACAGTTCCCGGCACCGGTTGCATTTCTCCCGATTCCCCGTCCGCGGAAACGACTTCCGCACGGGCGGACTGCGTCTCTCCGGCGGATTCACCGGTCTGCATGGAAACCGCCGGCTGGCCGTCGCGCACAGACCCGTCTCCTCCGGTCGCGGTATCCTCCAAAGGAAGGGGAAGTCCGTCCTCTGTGGCATCCGCGTCCGGCTCCTTGCGGAAAGCATCCGCGGGACGGAGCACCTCCACACGACGGATCCACCCCTTTTCCATCAGTTCTTCAAAGGACTGGATGGCGAAATCCTCCGTCCGGAGCACCGTCTGCGGCGGGTCTTCGGCGGAAAGATCGTATCTGTCCGCAAGCTGTTCGGTCAGCTGCAGGGCGTACTTCAGCCAACGGTCGCTTCTGACACGCAGAAGCGCGGGCGTTGCGGCATACCTCCGGACCTCTTTTGCGTCGCGGGCAAAGTAGGCGGGCGGAAGAGTCTCCGGGTCAAGCGCCGCATAGAAATACAGCGTTTTTCCCTTGACGGCAAGCCGTGCAAGAAGCGTTCTGCCCACATAAAAAGTGCAATACGAACGGCTGATGCGCAGCTTTACGCCGCGAAGCGAAAGAAGTGAATTGGAAACCGTAACGAAATATTCCTTGATCCTGTCGTCTGCAAGGCGGATACGCGCGTTGAAATCCTTTTCGTAGCGAATCTCAATGGCACTCTCTCCGTCCCCGCCGGGCAGGTCATGGTCTCTGTCGTAGAATTCCGCCGCACGGAGCGCGACCCGGACGGCAAGCACAAGATCCGCGTCGTCCGCGTCTCTTGCCGCCGTTTCCTTCGTATCAAAATCCGACGCGGTGTACGCCTCCGGCTCTTCCTCGACCCGGATACGCGGGGTCATGAGGGGCGTGCGGTAAGCGGCGATTGCCCGGTCGTCGGCATACTCCCCGCGCGTGTGGCGGCAAAACAGCAGGTACTGCTGCGCCGCGTTGTCAAACAGTTCTCCGACGTAGGAATCATCGGGCGTTTTGACGGTCTCCTCGACCGTGATGCCGACTCCGCTTTCGTCATACCCTTCGAGGAAATTCCAGAGGTCAAGACAATCGCGGAAGTATTTGTTCTTGAGGATCGCGTTGGTGCGCAAGATCGGCGGATGTACGAAATTACGCCCCATCTCGCGTACAAAATCCGATTCCATGTATTCGGTCACAATCCCGTTGAGGCGTTCCACCCGCTTCCACAGCCCGGTACCGAACAGCCCGTTTTTCACGCCCTCGCCGTCCGCACATTTTTCGGACAACTCCAGACTGACGCGCAGTTTTCCGCGCACATCGCCGTGGTAGAACCGATCCGAAAATTCCAGGCAGTCCACCCGCTCGTCCACGCCCTCCCGCAGGGCGGTACGGTAGCGGCGGGAAACAAACAGGTAAAGCCTTGAGAGCAGAGTGTTGAGAAACTTGTTTTCATAGGTGAGAATGGAGTCCTCACGGAAAACATTGAGCAGCTTGGAGGGGGTGACATCTTCACCGTCCACGCTCGCGATATAGTCGGTATGCTGGGAGAGATGTACAACGGACCTGCCGGAGATCTTCTTGGTCAGTTCCATCGGAAGGATCTCCTCGGTCTCGGCAATGTACCTTGACGGACAGCGGATCAGCTCGTCCAGAGCATAAAGGCTGTCCTCCACCCGCGTCACCCACCCCTCGTCGATGGCGCGGAGCATTTTCTTTTCCGTCACCCGGACGCTCGCGTCCCCGGAGGTCAGCGCGTCGCGGATGGTGCCATAGGTCGTATAGCGCGAGAGGAGCTCCCGTGCGCTGTCCCTTGTATCCGTGTAAATGTCGGTCGCGGGGCGTGGTGCCGTTCCGGAAGAAACCGACGGAGTTTCCGTGGAGACCGGCGGGGCATTACCCTCTCCGGTTGTCCGTCCGCGCACGATGCGGACAAGCCCGCGGGTGATCAGGTTTCCGAGGCTGTCCGCAGGGAACGCCTTCGGGGAAATGGGCTCGGGAAGCGGCGAACGCCTGACAAGCCCGTTTTCTTCTGCGACCTGCGCAATACAGCGGACCGCGTTTTTTGCGCCGCCCGCGCTCCGGATCCGGAGCAGAGCGGGTGTTTTTTCGTACTTGCGCGTCGCGCCGACGTCCCGCGCCTTGTATCTGGCACCGGATACCCCGGATGCAGAGACAGCCAGATACAGGTTGAGCGTTTTTCCGCTCAACGCGCATCTGGCGATCTGGGTACGCCCCGCGGTAAAGGTCACACCCGACCAGCCGGTGCGGGAGCGCACTTTTTCATATGACAGAAGCTCCGTTGCGACTGCGGCATAATACTCCTTGACCTCCGGCTCCGAAAGCAGCAGCTTTGCCGTAAATGAACGGTTGTATCTGAGCTGTGCCAGCCATTCGCCGGCGCGCTCCCCGCTGCTCTTTTCGGGAGAGCCTCCGCTTTTTTGCAGTTCTTCGTTCAGTTCTTCGGTTTCAGTCATCAGGGAAACTCTCCTTTCCGTCGGCATTCTGTCATTTTTCCTGTTCTCCCCGTCGGAAAACGAGGCGGGGAGATTCATCAGTACATCTTCTGCAGGCGCTGCAGGTACGCAATGCTTTCCTTCATGCTGCCCTTGCCGAACTGCGCGTCCATAAAGGCGATCAGCCCGCGGATCTCATCGCGGATGAGGGACAGATTGAGGCTTTCAAACTTGCGGAATACCTTGGTCAAAAAGATGTAGTCGATCGCTTCGGTTTCGGTTCCGCCGCAGGCGATATAGACCGGCACGAAGCTCTGCAGCTGCTTCATGATACGGTTACCGAACGCCACACGGAATTTTTCAATCACGTAAAGATCCAGCTTTTCGATTTTGTCGAGCAACTCTTCGCTGACCGGGAAATCTTCCTTGGCTTTGTCGTAAAGCCCTTCCACATAGGAGTAGGCGATCCGCTTTGCGCCGGTATCGGGTGCGTCGAACGGAATCCCCTTGGAATCCAGGTTGATGACACAAGCACGGTCATACACTTTGTCGGAAACCGAGAAGGTGGAATCGTCGTTGTTGATGGTGCCGACGTACCAGACGTTCTGCGGGATCCTGAGAGCGCCGTCCTTCAGCTTCACGGGATCGCTTTCCCACGGGGACGCGACCAGTTCGATCTTCCATTCGTCCGGATCCGGCATTTCCAGGATGGAAAGCATTTCGGCGAAGTAATACTCCACGCGCGCGATGTTCATCTCGTCGAGGATGATGAGGTTGAGGTCATCGTTGCAACCCGCCTCGTAAATGCGCCGGAGCACCTCGGTCTCGTTGAATTTCTTGGTGAATTCATTGAAATAGCCGAACAGCTCGTTGCGGTCTCTCCAGGACGGCTGAACCGCCGCGATGGTGGCGTCGTTCTTGAAATACTTGCCCATTGCATACGGCAAGGAGGTTTTACCGGTACCGGAGATACCCTGGAGGATGATCAGCTTGGTGGATGCAAATCCCGCGAACATCAGACGGATGGTGCGGATGTCATAGTACAGCCCGTGGCTGCTGCAGGCATAGTTGCGGAAATCTTCGCAAAGCTCCTTCAGGTTCATGGAGGTATCGTAGGTGGGTGCCTCGTAGTAGGTGTACTTCTCGTCCACTGCAGAGAGGCGGGCAAAACGGCTGCCGGTCACAAGCTCCGGCTTGGCATCCGGCTCCTCCGGCTTGATCTCCTCGAATTCGCCTTCAAACATCTGCTTGATCTGTTCGTAGGTCATACCGGTCTGCGCGACCTTGAGCCTGAGGATGCGTTCCTTGTCGGCAGTCAGCTCCAGCACGTCGCGGTGCAGATCGGCGATCTCTTCGAGCAGGTCCTCGTTGCCGACGATGGTCCGGCGGAACCGGATATACTTGCGGATACCGAGTACGATGAGGAAGATCAGTCCTGCCCAGACCGCAAACGTCAGGATGAAGGCGAGGATGGAAAACATCCAGTCAAACACACCGAAATTGGCACGTTCATCCGCCCACAGCTTGAAGTAGTACGGCATATTGAATATTTTGGCGATTCCGAGCCCGATGCCCCTGACGATCATCAGAAGACCGTCCAGCATATTCCCGAAAAACGCTTTGAACCAGGTCAGAAACCCGTATAAAAATTCGTTCATATCCGGCTACCTTTACATAAATTCTGCGATGGATTCAATGTCTTTTTTGCGGCATTCCGTTGTATGTACGGGATAACCGCCCGTCCGGAACGGCGGACCCGTTTGCCGGGAACAGACAAACTCCCGCACATCGGGACCGCACTTCTCCGGGCGGATACTTTTTTACTGTTTGCCGGGCGTCTCCGATGAGTCGGTTGCATCGTCCGGTTTATCGTCCGGCTTATCATCCGGCTTATCCTTGTCCGAGCCGTTTTCCTCTGCCTGGCGGCGGAGGTATTCCTCGATTGCCTTCTGCTTGATGAGTTCCTCATCCGCAACGGTAATGACCTTCTTGCCGTCGTTCCTGACGGAGATCAGGGTGCGGATGAACATCACGAGCTGGTAAACGAAGAACAGCACGAGGGGCAGAAGGATGCAGAGCCCGAAGCCGAGTCTCGACCCGAGGAAGGTGAGAACGCTTCCGAGTCCCGCAACCCTGGTGCCGGTATACACGGCGATGATGGCATCGCGTCTGACCGTTTCTTCGTGTCCGCGGCTGAATTCCACGTTGTCGCCCATGGTTTTGACGCTGACGATTCTGCCGCTTTTATTTCTTTCGATCTCAGTGATACGGTGCGTGTTGTATTCTCCATTGGAGATCCTTCCGTCACCGTCTATGTCATATTCAAAGGTAATGATGTCGCCGACCTCCAGCGCGTCAATGGCGCTGTCACTGGTGGCGATGTAATTGCTGACAAGCAGATTGCCCTTTCCGAAGCCGCCCGGCTTGTTATCGGGCACGCCGTCGGGTTTCTTTGCGTTCATGGAATCCGACTGGACATTGAGGAAGCACTTCCCGCCGACCGTCGGTACGTTTTTCGCATTCGCACTTGCGGACACCGCAATGATGGTGACAAACAGGCAGAACGCGACAAACACCCACAGAACCACATTGATGACGATATTGACTGTTTTCTTTGCTTTCAGATTTTTTTCCATTCCCTTAATTTCCTTAACAAAAGATTTGCAGTAATCGGTCTTACAGTGAAAAAACGATGTGGCGCTCATCGTGAGAGTTTTATCGTGAGGATCCCTTTGCTTGGGGGAGCCGAAGTGCCCCTGTAAACCGGCACTGCCGTGCGGGGAAGAATCCCCGCACGGTAAGCCGGGTCATCCGGCGCGCTTCGGATAAAGTGTGGTACCAGAATCAGCGGATTTCAGAGTCCATGCAGATCACTCAAGGTCAAACTGGAGAGAAAGCTGACCGGTGATTGTATTACCGGCGCTGACATAATCACTGTTGACATTGGTGCTATTGCCGTCTACATAGACATACACAACGACTTCGACAGCAGTGCTGGCAGTAATATCAACATTGCCCGCCGTGGTGAACGCTGCTGCAGTGTTGTCAAACACGTGGTATTCGCCATTAATGGTAACGTAAGCCTTGATTGCATCGTCAGCAGCTGTCCAAGTAGGTGTGATCGTCACCTTGCCGGAGTAATTTTCAGAATCCTTAGAAAGGGTGAGGTACATCTTGAAGGTAAGCATGTAATCCTTATCGCCAAGTGTAACTTCCTTGATATTCGCGGTACCGGAAACAGCCAGATTCTGCTTGTCGGAAGTCGTGGTATACCACTTCTTTGCTTCGGTAGTGTGAGTATTCAGTGTGCCAGCTACATCGTAGTAAGCGGTTGGATAGCACTGTTTCTGGGTGTTGCCGATCGTAGTGTATGCAGCAGCGTGTGAGTTCGTCAGATCGACATCATTCGCGTCCGTTTTTGCGGTCGCAGCCTTTGCCTGATCATCGCCGATCAGCAGGAATGTTGCATTGGACTTTGCGGTAACCTGCATACCATCTGCGATAACAGTCTTGTTCATAGAGAACCATGCAAAGGTGGAGGTTCCCATCAGTACTGCGGAAACAAGCAGCATGCAGAGAGCGGGAATCAGTTTTTTGAACTTCTTCATTTTTTTGTCTCCTTAGATTGATTTGAATATATTTGTTCCATTGCCGCATAGCGCCAATGCGGCAAAAGAATGCCTTGAATCAGAACACGGAAGTCATTCCGATGAGGTCTATATGAATAACGGTATTTTCCCTGCCGCCCGGGGCTTTCCGATCCCTGCCGGAAGGCGTGGGAATGGAAAGACACTTTTCGGCGACACCGGAAAGCCCCGTTTGGCTCGGTTTTTCCGGCAGGCTTGCGTACCTGCGGGCTTGTCGTCAGAGGTTTCCCGCGCTTACGAAGCGCCGGCAACCTCCATGACCATGTCCACCTTGAACTCCCCGCCGAGCAGGTCGTCCGTGCAGTCGGGGTCGTTGCCCTCAATCCAGATTACCACGGTGATCTTGGAGATGTCCCCCGGCTTGAAGCCGTTCACCGTTCCCTCGGCAACCGTTCCGGCACCGACGAAATTGGTCATCAAACGGTTTTCGGGGTCGATCTCGGGTTCCCCGTTGCCGCCCGTCTTTGCTTTGGCGTAATCGGTGTAGGAACCGTCATAAATGTGCTCGCCCGTCTCTGCCGTGTAGAAAAACGGTGTGTAATAAATCCGCACGCGCACCGCAGAATCAAGTCCCGAGGTCATGCGGGAGATGACGAGTTGATAGTTGTAGGTGAATTCCAGAGAACCCGTGTTCTTCAGATAAAAGGTGTATGCCACATAGTTTTCCCCGTTGTGTTCGCCGTCCTCGTCGTTGAGGTTGCCGGGGAGCGAGTTGCCGTCGATGTTGGTCACGTCCTTGACTGCCTTGGAATTGAGGCGGGACACGGGATTGGAGAACCGCTCGTGTTCGGAGAGCGACAGCGCGTAGCGCCGGTCGTTCAGATCGTTGATCTTGACGGTGAAGCTGCCGTACTTGCTGAACAGGAGCGAAATGATATATACGATGACGAGGAGCGCGACAATCGCGCCGGAAACGGCGGGGATCACGCGTCGGTAAATGCGGTAGCGTTTGACCTCTGCCGCGCTTCTGCGCAGGAAGGAAACCGTATGCTTTTCACCGGAGGCAGCGCCTCCCAAGTCCCGGTCATTCCGGTTATTATTCTCCGCCACGGGCGCTTTCCCTCCTCTCGGTCAACCACGGTACAAGTTCCTTTTCTTCCGTACTGCAAAACAGCGCCCCGTGATACCCGGGATCCGGAAGAAACGCGGCGCATTCCGCAGAATTGAGCTCTCTTAGGTGCCCGTCATCCGGAACACCCTCTGCGATCACCCGCACATCAAGGCTCGCGGCAAACCGGATAAACGACGGAACCACCGCCGATCTCTCCCGACTGTCGAGCAGTGCCACGGTCTCCCGGTCAAGGAATACTGCGTCGGGCGTAAGGTGTACCAGCTCCCCCATCGGAAAGAACCGGTTGCCGTACCCGCGGATTGACACGCGGAAGCCCGCCGCGCGGATATCGGAAAATGCCCGTGCGACCTGCTCCTCGCCGAGCGTCAGAACCTCTTCGCCGAATTCCAGATAAATCCGGCGCAGAAGCGCAATGTCGCGTCCCTCTGCGGCTTGCTTCAGCGCGTCGTACAGTCCTTCGCAAAAGAGCACCGACGAAGAGACTTGCAGGGTGACGAATTCAATCCCCGCAAGGTCATTCTCGCGGCAAAGGTCCCGGAGCGTGCGGCGGACGCCGTACTGCATGAGCAAAAGCCCCGTTTCATCTCCCTCCGCGTCCAGCGCGGAAAGGTAACGGGACGGCTCCAGTGAACCGTACAGAATACTGTTGATACAGGTCTTTCCCCGGAAGCCGATCATTCTGCCGTAGTAACAGTCGTAAATCGGCGAAAAGCGCACTTCAATCGGTCTGACCCCGCTGTCCAGCGTGCGCGTTGTATATATATCGATCCGATCCATCCTCGCACCTCCGCGGATTCTGCCGGGATTCCGGGCAATAAGAAAAGGTTGCAATTTTGTGTACAAAATTGCAACCGGGCTGACTTAATCTCTAAGTCCCTTGGCTTTGCGTCACCGCCTCGCGACGGTTTTGCCGATATTCAATTGAACGGGACATCGTACTCCTATAACTGTTTTTATGTTATCACTTTTTTTCGACATTGTCAAGCGGCTTCCCCGATTTTTGTCAAAATTTTTTCATATTTGCTCTTGCAAATGAAAATTGTTACATAATTATTGAAAATGAATCTTTTCCTGGCGGGCAATCTGAAACGTACCATCCGCAAATATTGTTCCGGCACATCAGTATCCGTCGGACCTCCCGCGCATTCGCCTGAACAGCTTCCGGAGAAACTCCACCGGGAAAACGCCGAGCGACAGAACAAACACCAAAAGAAGTTCTTTTCCTGTCAGAGGAACGGTGCGGAGAACCGTCCCTCCAAAGTACACAAAGCCGATCTGAATGGCGAGGATCGCCGCCATGATACCGAGAAACACCTTGTTTTTCCCCAGTCCCGCAAAAAGCCGGAGCCGGTCGGTGCGGGCATTGAAGCAGTTGAAGACCGAGGAAAAGATGAAGAGCGCGAAGAACGCCGTGAGCAGGCAGATCCCGTCCTTTGACGCGCGAAACCGGGAGGTGAGGGCAGGAAGCCGCAGAAACGCCATACACATGGCGACCGTAAATCCGCCGAGCCAGATAATTTCCCCCGCCATATACCGGTTGAGAATCGGCTCGTCACGCCGCTTCGGCTTTTCTTTCATATAAGACGCAAGCGGCGCCTCTCCTGCAAACGCCAGCCCGCCGAGGGTATCCATGATCATGTTGATCCAGAGCATCTGCACCACAGTCACCGGTTCATCCACTCCGAGGAAAGGTCCCAGCATGGAAACGCCGACCGCGCAGAAGTTCATGGTGAGCTGAAGCGTGATGAATTTGCGGATACTCTTGAAAATCGTCCTGCCGTACAGCACCGCGCGCACGATGGAGGCAAGATTGTTGTCGAGAATGACGATATCCCCCGCCTCCTTGGCAACATAAGTGCCGTCTCCCATGGCAAAGCCCACATCGGCGGCACGGAGCGCAGGGGCGTCGTTGATCCCATCGCCCGTCATACCGACCACCATGCCGTTCTCCCCGGCAATGCGGACGAGCCGGCTTTTGTCCGCCGGCAGGGCGCGCGCAACAACGGCAAGCCGCGGGAGCGCTTCCCGGAGTGCCATGTCGGACATCGCTGCAAGCTCGCGGCTGTCAAGGCAGAGATCGGTTTGCCCCGAAAGGATCCCACAGGCGCGGGCGACTGCCATTGCGGTATCCTTGCCGTCTCCCGTCACCATCACCGTGTGGATCCCTGCACCGCGCAGTTCCCTGACCGCGCCGGGTACCTCGGGACGCACCCGGTCCTCGAGGATTGCCACAGCGATGAGCGAAAGCGTCCGGAAATCGCCGTCGCCGGAAAGCTCCCCGTCCCGGCAGGCGATGGCGATCAGCCGTTTCCCGGCAGACGCAATGCGTCGGCATTCCTCCCGAAAACTCCCGGAATGAAAAGGATACCGTTTCCCGTCCGTCCCGATGTACTGCCGGACATAGGGAAGCAGTTTTTCCGGCGCGCCCTTGACAAGTGTCATTTCATAAGTCCCGTGAATCTCCGCCGCAGAATACTTGCGGTCGCTGTCAAACGGAATACGGTTGCCGATCCGGACACCCTTGGGATACTCCCCGCCGAGAACCGCGGAAAGCAGTGCCCGATCGGTGGTATTCCCGCCGACAGCCGCCGGCTTCCCGTTTTCCTCTCCCCGCTCCGCCGAGGTGTTGCAGAAAGCTGACAGGGCAAAGAGGCGGTACACCTCCCCTGCGGACGCGTCGGGCGGCAAATTCCGGCAGTCACCTGTAAGAAGCCCCGTCACGCGGAGCTTCCCCTCGGTGAGCGTACCCGTTTTGTCGGTGAACAGCACGTTCATGCTTCCCGCCGCCTCAATTCCGACCGCCTTGCGTACCAGCACCTGATCCCGCATCATTTTGCGGATGTTCGCGGAAAGCACCACTGCAACCATCATGGGAAGCCCCTCCGGGACTGCCATGACCACCACGGTCAACCCCAGAGTGAACGCGCGGAACAGATTGGAAAGCACATATTCCGGCGTTGCAAGCTTCATGAGGATCACATCGGAGCGCAGTCCGCTGTCCAGCACAAACGCATTGACGAGATAAACAAGCCCGACCAGCACCGCCGCCGTATAACCGAGCACCGTAATCTGCTTTGCAAGTCTGGTGAGGCGCACGCGGAGCGGGCTTTCGCGCGTCTCAAGCTGAATCTCCCTTGAAATTCCGCCAAGGAAGGTCGCATCGCCGACTTTGGCGACCTCCATCCGCCCCTCGCCCGTGAGTACCGTGCACCCGCGGAAGACCGCGTTTTTCTCTGACGGCGAAAGCACGCGCCCGTCAGCCGGAAGCTTTTCCGCTTCCCTGCCCTCGCCCGTCATGGAGCTCTGATCCACGCCAAGCCGACCGGAAAGGAGGTATCCGTCCGCGGGAATCAGGTCACCCGCACCGAGCAGGACCACATCGCCGACTACAATGTCCGCGATCGGCAGACGCGTCACCCGCCCGTCCCTGAGGACCCGGCAAAGTACCTTTTCGCTTTCCCCGGACAGCCGCCGGAACGCCTTTTCCGACCCGTATTCCGACAGCGTGGAAATGAGCGTTGCGAGAAACACTGCCGCGCCGATGCCGATGGTTTCCAGATAGTCCGCCCCGCGGAACATGAGAAACAGGTTGACAATCAGCGCGACCAGAAGCACGCGGATCACCGGATCGCGGAAATTGCCGACAAATTTTTTTAAGAAGCTCTCCTGCTTCTTTTCGCTAAGTTGGTTGGCACCGTGTTCTCTCCGCGCGCGTTCCGCCTCCGCCGACGTCAACCCGCCCCCGGAGGCATTCGGGGACGCCGGAGGGCGGTCCCCCGTCGCCCGTTCCCGCCCGGGAACAACATCCGCCGCCTTTTCCTCTTTTACCCTCACCTTTACCGAAACCATTTTCCGCACCTCCGCACCGGCGACGACAGCCCTCTGCGCCAATCGCCTTTCAGGGTACTATATGCGTAGCGGAAGTCGGCAAGAACCGCCGCGCAAGCCGCCTTTGCGCTTCCGATAACTCAAACAATGAGCCTCAAAGAATACCGGAGCAACCCCGCATTTACCCTTGACAAACCGCCGGGCGGTGTTTATAATAATACTGTTCCGGGGTGTGGCGCAGCTGGTAGCGCGCGAAGTTTGGGAGCGTGTAAACGCCTCATAAGCCGACCGCCGAAAGCTCGCAAAATCTCCGTTTTTCTCGCATTTCCTCGCTTTTCCGCCGCCGTGTGTTTCGGCAAAAAACTTTTGACCACAGATTTGACCACTTACACGACCACAATTTAATAACTATCGGGGTGTAGCGCAGTTGATAGCGCGCCGCATTTGGGATGCGGAGGCCGCGAGTTTGAGCCTCGCCACTCCGACCAATTTTTAAGCGATTTCAGTATTTTTTACTGCAATCGCTTATTTTTTCAGAATGAGTATTGACAAATAAAAATTTTCTGATATAATTTAATGATTTATCACTAAAGTGTTGAATGGGTGGCATGGGCGAAAAGGAGAAATATAAAATGTACAGAATTGTCGATGAGTCAGAATGCAAAAGGTATCGCTCTGACTGTTCACATGTCTTAAAAAAGACATGTGCCTTACTTAAAGAAAAATGCATTAACGCCCAATTTACTCTTGTTGGCAGTGGAGCAAGAAATATGGTTACACGAAACGGCAATGGACCGTTTGACCTTGACTACAACCTTGAAATAATTAAAGCTCCGGACGAATATTGGAATGATCTGCGTCATTTAAAAAATACCGTTCGTATTTTGCTTGATAAAGCCGAAGGATTGACTTGCTTTTCCGAATCACAAGATTCAACTTCATGCTTGACAACTCTGTTACATTTCAAAGATGAACCTGCAGTTGAATTTAGTTTTGATGTTGCAATTGTCGCCAAAAATTCTGATGGAACACTGTGCAGGTTGATTCATAATAAAAATGTCTGGGAATACGGTAATGACCAGTATGTTTGGAATGAGGTTCCAAGCTCTCACAACATAGCGCAAAAGGTAAAACAAATCAAAATCAATGATTTATGGCTTGATGTAAGAGAGCGATATATTTATCTTAAAAATCTATATTTATCTCATCCGTTAGAGAAAGATCATCCGTCATTTATTGTTTATGTTGAAGCTGTCAATCAAATTTATAATCAATATTTTAATTAGCGACTGTATTCTTTGTCTACAGCACCTCAAATTTTGACAGGGTGACTTTTTCGGTCACCCTGTCATTTTCTCTTTTTCCGCCTTAATTTCCGCAATCTCTTTTTTCATTTCCGCAATCAGCACCTTGAGCTTTTCCTCGCACTCCTCCCGCGTGGTAGCGTAGATGTTCTTTGCGATTCGTTTTCCGTTCACACGTGGAGAAAACCTGCCCTCATAGAGGTGGTCGTTTATCATCGTGACACAGCCCGTCCCGGGCTTGCGTATCTTGCCCTTATACGGCTCAAATTTCGGCCCTGTCGGCTGATCGGTTGCTTCACTGTCACTTGCCTTGTCAGTCGCGGTCGGCTCGGGAATCGGCGTGTCTGCTCCCGCAATTTCGCGGTCAATCCTTGCCGCCGCCTGCTGTTGCATCGTATCTGTGATATGGCTATAAATATTGAGCGTAGTTTCCGCGCTTACATGACCTATCATGGCGGACAGCGTTTTAATGTCCATGCCGTTTTCCAGTGCCATGGTGGCGAAAGTGTGGCGCAGGTCGTGAAACCGCACCCGCTTGCAGTTTGCGCGTTCCAATATCTTCTGAAACCGATGATAGACCGCCGCAGGGTGCCGCGGTTGCGTGAGGTCAAGCGGGGATGGGAAAATCCATTCACTGTCGGTTCGTGTTTTCAGTTCTGCCAGCAGTTCTGTCATTTCGGGCGGCAGCAGAATCATGCGGTTGGAGGATTTCGTTTTCGGTGTGGAGATCAGCACCTTTCCGTTGACCTTCAGCACCTGCCGCGAGATGTGAAGCTCTCCCGTTTTCAGATTCAGATCCCGCCATTTCAGCGCGAGGATTTCGCCCCGACGCATGCCGGTGGTCAGCTCCAGGAGGAAGAGCTCGTAATATCCCTCCTCTCTTGCCTGTATGAGAAACCGCGTGATTTCCGGCGGAGTCAGCACCTGCATTTCCTTTGCCTTTTTCGGCGGCAGCTTGCACCCGACGGCGGGATTTATGCGGATCAGCCCTTCGGTTACCGCTTTTTCAAGTGCCGTGCGGCAGGTCGTATGGCAGGAGCGCACCATGCGGTCGGACAGTCCTTCTCCGAATTTATCGACATGCTTTTTCCGTCCGCTCTTTTTGAGCCGTGCGTAAAACTGTTGCAGGTCGTTCTGCGTCAGCTTGTTCAGCGGGATGTTGCCGATGGACGGGATGATGTGCGTATAAATCCTTACCGAATAGCACGCCTGTGTGGTCGGGCGGAGCTTAGGCGCGGAATAATTCTGATACCAGAAGTCAATCCAGTCGCCAAGCGGCATGTCCGGCTTGATTTTCTCACTCCGCCGTCCGCATTCCTCCCGCAGTTTCGCCAGCTTTTCCTGACACTCGGTCTTGGTGTGCGCCGTCACATTTTTCGTTTGGGCATAACCGTTTTCCTTGTACCCGACGACAATTCTGCCTTCCCACCGCCCGTCCTTGCGTTGAAAGACACTGCCGTCGCCTTGCTTTTTCTTTGCCATTTACTCGTCCTCCAGTTTCAGTTTTTTGACCATGCCGCCGACAATCGCGGCGGCGTTTTTCTGCATGTCACCTGTCACGTGGGTATAGGTGTCAAGCGTGAAGCTCGCGTTTGTGTGTCCGAGAATGCCCGAAAGCGTTTTCGGATCGACTCCGCCTTTTGTTGCATGGGTGGCAAAGGTGTGGCGGAGGTCATGAAAGCGGATTCGCGGAAGCTCCGCATTTTTGAGGATCGTGTGCAGTTTTTGGTATGCTGATGCCGGATTCATCGGCAGGTTGGGGTTGCACGGATTGTAGAACACCCACTCATTCAGCGCGTTTTCCTTGCGTTTGGCAAGCAGTGCGGCAAGGGTCGGCGGCAGGACAATCGTCCGTTTGCCCGCGCCCGTTTTTGTTTCGCCGATCTGAATTTTGCCGTTTGTGACGGCGGAGAGCGACCGTTCCACCCGCAGTCGGCGGTTTTCAAAGTCGATGTCGCTCCATTTCAGCCCGCAGATCTCGCCGCGGCGCAGTCCCGTCATACATTCCGTGTAGAAAAAATCCCGCCAATCGGGGTAGGCTTCGATCATGCCGAGAAATTTCTCAAGCTGACCGTCGTCCAGCACCTGTTTGTCGGGATAATTTGGCTTTGGCACGGTTGTGCCGTTTGTGGGATTGCGCACGATGAGCCGTTCCTTCACCGCCGCGTCGAGCGCTTCGTGAAGCATCATGTGGATGCCGCGAACCATGCTGTCGGCAAGCGTTTTGCCTTTGATGGGGTCTTCGCGAACGCGCCCCTCCTTTTTGAGCTTGTTGTAAAGTTTCTGAATATCCGCCGTTGTCAGCGATGTCAGCGGCTTTTTGCCGAGGTAAGGCTTGATATAGTGGTTTACCATCATGCGGTAGCTCTGCATGGTGCTTTCCCGCAGGGTAAAGATCATATATTCGTCCAGCCACTTGTCAAGCCATTCGCCGAGCGTCATGCGGCTGTCCTCGCAGAGATCGACATCGCGGTAGGTTTCAATCGCGCGGTGCAATTTGTCGAGCGTTTCCTTCTGCGTTTTGCCGAACACCGATTTGTGCATCGGTGTTCCGTCGTTTTTGTGACCGATCACAATGCGCGCTTCCCAGCGTCCGTCCGAACGCTTGCGCACCATGCCGTCACCTTGCGGTCTTCGTTTTGCCATTGTTATTTGTCCTTTCGTAAGTTTTTTCGCCCACTGCAAAGATACCACAGGTTCGAGTGAATATCCAGCGGTCGGGCGAAAAGTTATCAATTTGTTATCAATCACATCTGCATCACCACGCCGTCCCGTTTTGCCTGTTCCTCGCGGCGTTGTCTGCGGCTGATGACGGGTTCTCCGGACGGCGCTTGAATTTCTTCTGCGCGCCCGTCGATGATATTCGCGGCGTAATAAAAAAGATCGCACAGACCCGTGAAGATCTGTGCGTTGAGCCCGCTTTGAATATTCCGGACTGCCTCCTGAGCGGGCGCGTAGTTTTCCTCTGCGGCGGAGGTCAGAAGTTCCATGCCGTGTTCCCAATCATCGCGCGTGTAGCAGTAAAACAGTCCGACCTGCGTGCGCGCCCAGAGGTCAAGCCCGGCGGCTTTTTCAAGATGAGCAAGCCCCTGTTCGGTCTGCCCGTTCTCATAATACAACTTGCCGATCTCATATTCCGCCGCGGTGCAGCCGTGTTCCGCCGCACGCATGAGGTACGACAGCTTCACATTCGGCATCCGCCGGTCGGTCTGCATGGCGAGTTCATACTCTGCGTAGGCATGATTTTTGTCCGCAGCCATGCGCAGATATTTCATTTTGTCGCTCGGCTTTTCGGTAAACTTTCCGTCGCGGTAGCCCTTGTAAATCAGATACATCGCCGAGGCACTCCCTTTGTCGGCGGCAGTTTTCCACAAATATTCCGCCTCGTCCGCGTCATCTTCCTTTTCGTAATAATGCCGTCCGAGCGCGATCAAGGCATCGACGTCACCGAAGTCGGCACGGATTTCAAGGAGCTTCAGGTCTTCCTCCGGCATTTTTCCTTCGGGCATTTCGCGCAAGGGTTGCCTCGGCAAAGACAGAATTTCCGCCGCCGCACGCACCACTTCGTTGCGGACAGATTTGAATTCCTTGTTCTCCTCAAGCGGAATTTTCTCCGGCATGGCATCGGTATAGGTGCGATACACCTCACACTGACAGCGATACCACAGGTCATATAACTCCGCGATTTTCCCGTTTTCCGAGAGCAGTTTCACGATTTCATTCGTGAGCTGCTTTGCGGAATTATTCAGATAGCCATAGACTTTTTTGCCCTTGTGCGAAGAAATTTTCCCGCAGAGGAGCGCGAATTTCTGATAGAGCTCGGGAGAAATTTCATTCCCGCCTGCACGAATCTGTGCGGTCAGCTCCCGCATTTTTGCGCGGAAGGTTTCCTTTAGATCATCCCGCGCCTGCGTTTGCCCGCGATAAACCGAGAGCAGCTCCTGACGGAAAATGTCCGACGCCATCACCTTTTTGATGTCGTGAATCCCCGCCTGCGAGAGATACGGCTCGCGCGGATTCTTCGACCACACCATCATATGCGCGTGCGGATTGGTTTCCTTGTTGTGGTACGCGGCATACCAACGAAGATTTTCGGGCGAGATGTGCATCGCCTTTGCAATATCATTGCGGCGGGAACGGAGCAGATGCATCCACTGCGCGGCGGAATTATAGCCGAGCCGTTCGGCATC
>CAKVOU010000003.1 GCA_934796165.1 uncultured Eubacteriales bacterium
ACCCCCTTTTTTTCGGGACAGCTTTATTAGATTACCACATCCCCCTCGCTTTGTCAACCCCTTTTTTAAAAGTTTTTCAGGTTTTTTAGAGAAAAAATCACCGCAAAAGCATCTGCGCTTTTGCGGTGAAGAAATAAACAGTTCAGTTGCAGAAATAGGAGGCAACGGAGGTCCAGAGGAAGCGGTTCTCCTGAATAATTCCGGGGATCTGATCGGCGGGGACAAGAGAGGAGCCCTTGCCGTTTCCGATTTCCACCGTGATCGCGGGGATACCGAGATTGAGCACGCAGTAGTCACTGAAGGACGCGTCGTGGTTCTCCTCCGTAATATACCGGTACCCGGTCAGGTTGACGGCAATGCGGGCAAGATCCTTGGTTGTTTCCCGGAGTGTTCCGGTCTGCCCGCAGTTCCAGTACACCACTTCCCCCTGCGAATGCATACAGAGCGATGCAACCGCGCCGGGGAGCGATGCCATAAGAGAGGTCAGCGCCTTTGTTTCCGGCTCGGATTCCGGCAGATATCCCTTGAAATTCTGCATACTGGGGCGGTACATCTTATGATACCCCTCCCAGTCGGCGGTGCCGAAGTTGCGGTTGATATCCACGCCGGCAAGGTTTGCCTTCCACGTCCGGAAATATCCGTCCATGCTGGACGAGGACGCGGTCAGTCCCGCCTTTTTGTCCGATTCGTAAGCGGCAAGCAGTTTTTCCTTGACTTCCGCGTTGCGGACGGCGGCAATTCCCTTCTGTGCCAACGTCACGCCGTCGGGGTTGACCATCGGAACGATGACGATCGCACAATCCGAAAACAGGTCGGAAAATCTCTCGCCCTCCCGGGCGCCGACGGTATAGTTATCCAGGAAAAATTCCGTCTGTGCCATCACAAGCAGGCAGGAAACGTATTCCCGCGCGTGAATGCCCGCAGTCACAACGATCTGTTTTTTTGCATTGGGGTTCCCGACCGTTGCCACATAAATATTTCTGCCGTCGAGCGAGGTGCCGAGGCTCTTATAATTAAAAAAGGAAGGATATCGGGCGGCGAGGATGCGGAGATCCTCCTCCATTTCCTCGTAGGTATATGCACTCTTGGAAGTATCCACTACGCTGTTCTGCCATTTGTCGGGGGCATACTCGGTCTGTCCCCATTTGCTGCTTTCGGTTTCCGTCGCAGGTTCCGATGCGGTTTCGCTCTCCGTCTCCGGTTCCGGCCCGGTCGCTGACTCGGTTACCGTCTCGCTGCCGCTTTCTGCGGGAGTCGCGGGGGTCAGTGCCACGCTGACATATTTCGGCGACGCGGTGATGTAAGCGATCTGTCCGTTGTACAGAATCCGGCAAAAGGTCCCGTTTCTGCCAAGCAGGGAGAAGGTGTCGCCTTCCTTGGCATAGCCGACTGCGTTGTTGTTCCCGAACGACGGAGTCGAACGGATGGTCAGGTTGCCGCAGATTACGGTCACGGTACCGGTCTCGTCCGTAAAGGCGGACGGTGCGTCGGTCGTGCTCTCCGCATCGGTCGTGCTCTCCGTCGGGTCCTCCCCGGAAGGCTTCGTTACCACCTCCCCGGTGCATACGTCCATGGGCGGTTTGGTCGAACTTTCACGGTCTGTTCCGGTTTCCGCCGGTTTCGCGGCGCACCCGACCGCGGCAAAGGTCAAAAGACATACAAGAATCAAAGACAAAATTTTTTTCATAGCTTTCCTCCCACGCGCTTTCCTGATTTCATTGTAGCACATTCCCCCCGGCTTGTCCACCGGTTTCAAAAGAATCTGCCGAAAAGGTTACAACTACCCCGAAACAAATTGACAAACCGGTAAAATGCGCTATAATAAAAGTATCTACATATGTTATAAATTCCGGAGGTTCTTATGGAAATCCGTTATCCTTATCATCTGACTTATGTCACCAAGTCCCCCATCTGGGGCGGAACCCGCCTTTCGGAGCGTTTTGGCATCCATTCCGACGCGCCGACGGTGGGAGAGGCGTGGATGCTGACGGTCCGCGCCGCGGAAAACAGCAGTGTCGCAAACGGTCCCCTTGCGGGGCGCGAGCTCGGCAAGATCTTTTCCGAATACGGGAACGCGCTCATCGGGAACGGCGATTACTCCGCGGGGTTCCCGCTTCTCATCAAGCTCATTGACGCAACCGACCGCCTGTCGGTGCAGGTACACCCGGACGACGAATACGCAAAGCGGGTGGAAAACGACCGCGGAAAAACCGAAATGTGGTACATCGTGGATGCGGAGCCGGGGGCGGAGATCATCTACGGGCTGAAGGACGGCGTCGGGAACAAAGAATTCCGCGAACAGGTAGAAAAGGGCAACTACGAGGCGGTCATGCGCCATCAGCCGGTTCACGCGGGGGAAACCTATTTCATTCCGTCGGGAATGCTCCATGCCATCGGCAAGGGAATTCTCATCGCGGAGATTCAGCAGAACTGCGACCTGACCTACCGCGTATATGATTACGGACGGCTCGGGAAGGACGGAAAGCCGAGAGAGCTTCATGTCGGGAAGGCGATGGACGTCACGCGCCCCTTCACCGATGAAGAAATCCGGAGCATCCGTTTCGAGGCGGATTCCGCGCCCGACAAAGAGCTGCTTGCCGCCTGCCGGTACTTCCGGGTACGGCACTGCGACGTGACGGGCGAGAGAGACTTCTCCGTGGGAGACAACAGTTTCGTGTCGCTTCTTTGCGTTGCGGGGAACGGTAAAATCCGCTTCGGCGGGGAATCTTATCCGGTTCATACCGGCGACAGCTACTTCCTGCCTGCCGGCATGGGCAACTGCACGCTCCGGGGGGACGGACTTTCGGTACTTCTCTCCTCACTTTCGTAACCGGGCATCAAACAAAAGGGAAAGGACATTCACATGACAAACCGTGAGAAATTCATACAGATCTACAAGGAAAAAATCACGCGCGAGGGCGCGGACAAGCTGCTGGACTATCTGACGAGCGACAAATGCGACTTTTTCACCGCGCCGGCAAGCACCCGGTATCACGGTGCCTATGAGGGCGGGCTGCTGGAGCATTCGCTCAACGTATACGAATGCCTTTGCCAGATTGTACCGCGGCTCCACGAAAAATACGGCTTTGAATTTTCGGAAGAATCGCTTGCCGTCGCCGCACTGCTTCACGACCTTTGCAAGGTCAATTTCTACAAGACGGAAATGCGCAACGTCAAGAAAAACGGGGTATGGGAATCGGTTCCCTACTTTACGATCGAGGATAATCTTCCCTACGGGCACGGAGAGAAGTCGGTCTACATCATTTCGGGGTACATGCGCCTGTCGCGTGACGAAGCGTTTGCCATCCGTTATCACATGGGATTCTCCGGTCCCGAAGATCCCGGAAACGTAGGAAAAGCGTTTGAGTTGTTTCCGCTGGCGCTGGCGCTTTCGTGGGCAGACATGGAAGCATCTTACTATATGGAAGGAAGTATCAAATGATCCGACCGGAGGAATTGCTTTCTCTCGCCGCACGCGCGAGAGAATCCGCCTACACTCCGTACTCCGGTTTTGAGGTCGGCGCGGCGTTGCTCGCATCGGACGGGACGGTCTACACGGGGTGCAATATTGAAAACGCGGCATTTACGCCGACGGTCTGCGCGGAGCGGGTAGCGATATTCCGCGCCGTAGCGGACGGGAAGCGGGACTTTTCCGCGATCGCGGTGGTCGGCGGAAAAGCGGGAGAGAGCGCGGGGAGGTGTACGCCCTGCGGGGTCTGCCGGCAGGTGCTGGCGGAGTTCTGCGAGCCGGAGAGATTCACGGTATATCTGATGGGAAAAGACGGCTTGCCGGAAGCGCACGTCTTTTCGGAATTGCTCCCGTTCGGGTTCGGGAAGAGCGACCTCGTGTAAATGAAATGATACAGAAAAGAACAGCGGCTTGAGAAAGCCGCTGTTTTTTTGAGGGGGACGAGCCCCGCCTGCCGGCGGGCACCCGCGGAGCGGGGATCCGGCGGCGGGGCGACATGGGCGGCGGAAGTCCGCGATGCGGCGCGGGATTCGCGCGAGGTTTTGAAGTCAGCAAAGCGGAGCGCCTGCGGCGCGGGCGGAAGTCGCCAAAAGCCAAACGAGCCCCGCCTGCCGGCGGGCACCCGCAAAGCGGGGATCCGGCGGCGGGGCGTGGAAAAGCAGATTATTTTGCTGAAAGAAAAATTCCGACAGAATCAGGGAGAACGGTCAAGGCGTCCGCAACGGAAACGCCCGTCAGAAGCTCGGTAAAATTACCGGGTGCCTCAAAGGTAACCGCGTCCGCGGAGCGATTGGCAAGAATCAGCACACAGCTGTTGCCCTTTTTCCGCTCGTAGGCAATCCACGCGTCGCCGTGCCCGAGAATGCGGAAATCTCCGCCCGCGAACGCAGGCTCCTTCCGGATCTCGCCGAGCCGTCTGTAATGGGCAAGCAATTCCCCGTCCTCCCTGCCCCACGGATACGGCATCCGGCAGAAGGGATCGTGATACCCCTCCATGCCGGCTTCATCTCCGTAGTAAACCGACGGCACGCCGAACACGGTAAACTGGATTGCCGAGGCGATTTTCAGAAGCTTTACCGCCCGCGCACGTTGTTCCGCCGTCAGGCGTTTGTGTGCGAGCTCCGCGTTTGGAAGAGCAAAATCGTCGGAGGAAGCGCCGAGCACCGTCAGAATCCGTTCGGTATCGTGCGTGCCGAGCAGATTCATGAGCGAATCCGACGAGGCGCGCGGGTAGGAGCCGTACACCTCCGTGAGCACGTGATACAGCGTTTCCGCGTCGCCGTCCCGGACAAACGACAGAATGCCGTTCCGAAGCGGGTAGTTCATCACACCGTCAAGCTGTCTTCCCGCGAGATACCTGCGCCGTTTGCCGTAGGAAATCTTATCCGCCGCGTTTTCCCAGACCTCGCCGATGATAAGGGCATCGGGATCTTCATCTTTGACTGCTTTGCGGAGCTCGTCGAGAAACAGGTCAGAGAGTTCGTCCGCCACATCCAGCCGCCAACCGGATGCTCCCATTTTCAGATATTTCCGGAGGATTCCGTTCTCCCCGGTGAAATACCGGCGGCACCCTTCATCCTCATGATTGAGGCGCGGAAGGATCGGAATACCCCACCAGCTTTCGTACTTATCCGGAAATTCGCTGAAGCGGTACCAGTGAAAATACGGAGAGGCGACCGACTGATACGCACCGACGGTCGGGTACTTACCGTAACGGTTGAAATACTTGCTGTCGTCTCCCGTGTGGTTGAACACACCGTCTAAAATGACGTGCATACCCCGTTTCCCGGTTTCCGAAAGAAGCGCACGGAACGCCTCTTCCCCGCCGAACATTTCGTCCACCGTCTCATAGTCACCCGTGTCGTATTTGTGGTTGGAATAGGCGCGGAAGATCGGATTGAGGTAGAGCACGTTCACGCCGAGCGATTGCAGATAGTCCAGCTTTTTGATGACTCCCCACAAATCACCGCCGAAAAAGCGGTTGTTGGCAAGCGGATCGCCCGGCTTTTCCGCGTACTGCGGAATTCCGTGCTCCCAATCCGGCTCCATCTCTGCGTCGGAGCGCACCGGCATCGGACTGTCGCCGCGGCAGAAGCGGTCGGGAAAGATCTGATACATGGTCGCGCCGCGGAACCAGTCCGGCGTGCGGTAATCCTTTTCACAGACGAGCAGGCGGAACTTCCCCGCAGACTCGTGTGCAAAGGCAACGTCCACGTTGTTCCGCGTATCCGAAAACAGCGTTTCGTTTCCGCGGAGAAAGAGGTACTCATAGTAAAAAAGCCCCCAGCCGCGTCCCGCGCACAGACTGCCGGTGTCAAGCGTCAACAGATAGCGGTCATTGCCCTTCTCGCTTTCCGAAAAAATCATGGGAATATCCCGTGCCGCTTCCCCATCGGGGGCGATACGCATAACGACGCCAGCCGCGCCGAGCAGGCGTGGTACTTCCATGATAAATTCCACGGAAACACCAAAGGGGAATGCCCCCAGAAATGAGGCATCCCCTTCTTCATTCAGAATCCGTTTCCGGACGCGGGCGTGAACACCCGCGTCCAGTTCGCAAAACAGTTTCGGCAGCATACTTATTTCAGGTTGTCCTTACGGTTCTTCCCGTCAAGCGAGGTCAGGTGCCAGATGCGGTCGGCATACTCGCGGACGGCGCGGTCGGCGGCAAAATGTCCCGCACCCGCAATGTTGAGCAGCGACATCCGGTTCCAGCGGTCCTTGTCCGCATAGGCGCGGATCATCTCGTCGTGGGTGAGCTGATAGGATTCAAAGTCCGCAAGGCACATGAACGGGTCGGCAATGCCGTGACCGGACAGGAGATAGGACGCGAGATCCGAGAAGGATTCGCCCGCAAAGCCGGTTGCGAGGTAATCCACGATACGGCGCAGATAAGGATTCTTGACATAATAGTCGGAGGAACGGTAGCCGCTCAGCCACAGCTCCTCGACCTCCGCCGCATTGAGACCGAAGATGAACATATTGTCCTTACCCGCCGCGTCCAGCATTTCGATGTTCGCGCCGTCCAGCGTTCCGATGGTGATGGCGCCGTTGATCATGAGCTTCATGCATCCGGTACCGCTCGCTTCCTTACCGGCAAGCGAAATCTGCTCGGAGATTTCGGCAGACGGAATCAGCGCCTCCGCCATGCTGACGTTGTAGTTCTCAATGAACACGACGTTGAGCTTTTCGCGGATTACGGGATCGGATTCAATCTCCTTACTGAGCAGGCAGATGAGCTTGATAATCTCCTTTGCCATGGTATACCCGGGAGCCGCCTTCGCGCCGAAGATAAAGGTCTGCGGCTGCATATCGAGGTTCGGGTTATCCTTGAGCTGGAGGTAAAGACCGATGATATTGAGCGCGTTGAGCAACTGACGCTTGTACTCATGCAGACGCTTGATCTGCACGTCATAGACCGAATGGGTATCCAGCTTCTGCCCCGTCTTGCGGTAGAGGAAGTTGGAGAATTCCACCTTGTTTCTGTGCTTGATGTCGCGCACCTTGCCGCGGACGGTTGCGTCGTCGGCAAACTTTGCGAATTCCGCAAGCTCTTCGGGATTGTGACGGTAGCCGGTGCCGATGCACTCGTCAAGAAGTCCAGCCAGTTTGGGATTGGAATAGCACAGCCAGCGGCGGTGTGCGATGCCGTTGGTCACGTTGTCAAAGCGGTCGGGATACATCCGGTAGAAATCCTTGAACAGATCGTTCTTGAGGATCTCGGAATGCAGCTTGGACACGCCGTTGACCGTATGAGAGCCGACAATCGACAGGTTTGCCATGTGCACCTGACCGTTCTTGATAATTGAAAGCTTGGTGATGCGGTCCCAGTTGCCCGGGAAAGCCGCCCACGCCTCGCGGCAGAACCGCTCGTTGATCTCCTTCACAATGGTGTAAATGCGGGGAAGCTTGAGTTTGAACAGGTCCTCGTTCCAGGTTTCGAGCGCTTCGGGAAGCACGGTATGGTTGGTGTAGGAAACGGTGCGCGTCACAATGCTCCACGCCTTCTCCCACGTGAAGAAATAGTCGTCGATGAAGATACGCATGAGCTCCGGGATACAGAGTGCCGGATGCGTATCGTTGATGTGGATGGCGACCTTGTCGGCGAAATTATCGAGTGTGCCGTAGACGGCGATGTGGTCGCGGATGATGCTCTGCATGGAAGCGGAAACGAGGAAATACTGCTGTGCAAGACGGAGCAATTTGCCCTCGGTGTGGTTATCCGAGGGATAGAGCACCTTGGAGATGACCTCTGCGTTGGTACTTTCCTCCATTGCCTTGGCGTACTGTCCCTGCGTGAACAGACCCATGTTGAAATTCTGGATATCGCGCGCCTTCCACAGGCGGAGCTGGCTGACTGCCTTGGAATCCGCGCCGGAGATCATCATGTCGTAAGGGACTGCTTCAATCTCGTCGCAGTTCTCGTACTGGATGTCAAGATGTCCGTCTCTCCACTCCTCCCTGACATGCCCTCCCATTCTCACCTTGTAGATGCGGTCGGTACGCGGCACCAACCAGACCTCGCCGCCGGGGAGCCACACATCGGGAAGCTCGACCTGCATACCGTCGACGATTCTCTGCTTGAACAGACCGTATTCGTAGCAGATGGAGAAACCGGTTGCGGGGTAATCAAGCGAAGACAGAGAGTCCATGAAGCAGGCAGCAAGTCTGCCGAGTCCGCCGTTGCCGAGCCCTGCGTCCGGCTCGCACTCATAAAGATCTTCCAGGTCAAATCCGAGATCGGAGAGAGCTTTTGCGTATTCTTTGTCAAGTCCCAGATTGCAGAGATTGGTCTTGAGCGATCTGCCGAGCAGGAATTCCATGCACATATAGTACACGCGCTTGGCACCCTTCGCGTTGACCTCTTTTTTGAATTCTCCGCGCTTTTCGGTCAGGATGTCCTTGACGGTCATAGCCGCCGCCTTGTACATCTGATCGCGGGACGCTTCTTCATAGGTACAGCCGAAGTACCGGGACAATTTGGCTTTGAGGTTTTCCTCAACCTCGTTTGCTTTGGGATGGTAATTCATACAGGTTATGCCTTTCCGTGCGGCGGTCAGACGATCCAGCCGTACATTTCCATATATTTTTCCGCCGATACTCTCCAGGAGAAATCGGTCGTCATGATCTTCTTCAGCAGTTTTTCACGCTTTTCGGGATCCCACCAGACGCCGAGCGCCGCATCGGTGCGGTCATACAGCTCGGTTGCGTTGTAATTGGCAAAGGTAAAGCCGTTGCCGCGCACCTCGCCGTTCTCTTCCCAGTAGCCCTTGATGGAGTCGTACAGTCCGCCCGTCTCTCTGACGACCGGAATGGAGCCGTAACGCGAGGCAATCATCTGGGACAACCCGCAAGGCTCGCTCCTTGACGGCATAAAGAAAATGTCGGATGCCGCATAGACCCGCTTGGACAGGTCGCGGTCATAGGTGATGAGCGCGCGCACCTTGTCCGGGAACTGCGCTTCGAGCCAGCGGAAATAGTCCTCGTACTGCACTTCGCCCTTGCCGAGCACCACCAGTTGCAGGTCGTGGTTCTGCACCATGCCGTACATCATCTCGCGGATGAGGTCCAGCCCCTTGTGGGTGACAAGCCGCGAGACGACCGCGAGCATCGGAATATCCGTGCGCTCCGGCAGTCCCACTTCTTTTTGCAGGGCGAGTTTGTCCTTTTCCTTGCCCTTCAGGTGATCCGCGGAATAGTTTGCCGCGATTGCGGGATCGGTTTCGGGGTCGTAATACTTGTAATCAATGCCGTTGAGAATACCGATGAGCTTATAGCCGAACGCGTCGAGGATGTGCTCCAGTCCGTGTCCGTATTCGGACGAACGGATTTCGCCCGCGTAGCGGGGGCTGACCGTCGTCACCTTGTCGGCGCAGACGATTGCCGCCTTCATGAGGTTGATGCAACCGTCGTATTCCATGAGCCGCCAGTCAAAGGAAGAAAGCCCGAACACGTCGGTGAGAATCTTCGGATCGTATTTCCCCTGATACTCTATATTATGAATCGTAAAGACCGTCCGGATACCCGCGTACCCCTCTTTCCAGCGGAAAAGCTGATTGAGATACACAACGGAGAGCGCCGCCTGCCAGTCGTGCGCGTGCAGAATGTCCGGGTAGAAGCTGATATGCTCCAGCATCTCCACGACAGCCATGGAGAAAAACGCGAAGCGTTCGCCGTCGTCATACTGCCCGTAAAGCGCACCGCGCCGGAAATAATACTCGTTGTCAATGAAATAGTAGGTCACGCCGTCGCGGACGAGCGAGCGCACGCCGCAATACTGCCGTCTCCACGAGAGCGACACGGTAAAGACCGCCTCGGTCTTCATTTCGGCACGCCAATTTTCGGACACCGCGTCGTAGAGCGGCATAACCACCCGCACGTCCGCGTCTTCACCGTACCGCGCCTTGATTGCCGCGGGGAGAGAGCCGAGCACATCGCCAAGACCTCCCGTCGCCGCAAACGGCATTGCTTCCGAGCCGACAAACAGAATCTTCTTCATGTAATATCCGTTCCTTTCTATCAATTCGGCAGTTCCGCGCGTGTCTGCACGGAATGTTCTGGTACCCGGCGCGGCGGGAAGCCGCTCCGCCAGCAAAGAGGAAGACGGCTCCCGCCGGACGCTCAGGTCAGACCATGGTTCCCTTTCCGAGGAAGAACGGCATGGTCTCATGTCCGGACAAATGGCGTCCGTCCTTGACAATGACGTTTTTATCGGTGATGACGCAATTGAGCGTCGCGTCGGAGCCTGTGTAGGTATCCTGAAGCAGGATGGAGTTACGGACGACCGTTCCGCGTCCGATCTTGACGCCGCGGAAGAGGATGGAATTTTCCACAGTCCCCTCAATCACACAGCCGTCTGCGACCAGCGAATTGCGGACAGAGGCATCCGCCGCATACTTGGTGGGTGCGCTGTTGCGGACTTTGGTATAAACCGGGCGGTTCTTCACGCCGAAAATGGCGTTGCGCGCCTCCGGATGGAGCAGCTCCATGGACGCACGGAAATATGCGTCAAGCGAGGAGATGGTTGCATACCAGCCCGCGTAACGGTAGATCCGGAAGGTCCCCTTGTACATGTATCTGCGGATGATGTCGCGGTGGAAGCCGCTGTATCCGTGTGCTGCCGCCTCTGCGATCATCGCGGACAGGTAGGGACGGCTCATGACCATGATATTGGTGCTGACGTCCACCTCGCCGGCAGTCGGCTCCTCCTCGGAGAAGTCGGTCACCACACCCTCCGCGTTTGTGGTGACAACGGGGAGCTTGCCCGACACAAAGGTCGTCGCGGGATCCAGCCGCTTGGTCACAACGGTAATCTCCGCCCCGGTCTCTGCGTGCTGACGGATGACATCGGACAGGTCGATGTTGCAGATCACGTCACAGTCGGAAAGCACGATGTAATCCTCCGTACAGCGGTTGATGAAGCCCGCCGCACCCATGATCGCTTCCAGGCGCGTGTTGTACACTCTACCCGCCGCCGCGTTGGCGTAGGCGGTGATGTACGGCGGAAGAATCTTGATGCCGCCCGAACGGCGCGCCAGATCCCAGTCCTTGCCGTTGCCGATGTGGTCAAGCAGGGACTGATAGTTGTAATGCGTGATGACCCCGACCTTGGTGATGTCGGAGTTGACCATATTGGAAAGCGCGAAGTCGATCAGCCGGTAACGGCAACCGAACGGGACGCTCGCCATGGTACGGACGCGCGTCATCTCCGGGATACACCCGTCGTGGATGTTGGAAAAAATGAGTCCTGCTGCGGTCATTGTTCTTTCCCCCCTCTCACTTCAAGGATACCATTTCGCCTGCGGCGACGGTACCGTTTTCCGGAATCTCCATTCCGGCTCCGATGACTGTGATCTTTGATTCGTCCGCGTCGGGAGAACCGATCACGGCGCCCGCACCGACGTGCACGCCGGAATCCACAATGCTGTAAGACACCTCGGCTCCCGCCCCGATGACGGTTCCGCTCATAATAACGCTGTCATGTACCTTCGCGCCGGGCATGACCCGGACGCCCGTGCCGAGCACACTGTGCTTCACCTCGCCGAAAATCTCACACCCCTCGGTGATGGACGCGTCGGACACGACAGCACCGTCCGCCACAAACTGCGGGGCGTATGCCTCATGGCGGGAAAACACTCTCCAGGTCTCGTCGCTGAGATTGAATGCCGGCGGATCGCCGAGCAGATCCATATTTGCTTCCCAAAGGGAGGAAATGGTCCCGACGTCCTTCCAGTACCCTTCGAAGGGATATGCGTACATTTTTTCACCCGCGGCGAGCATGGCGGGAATGATATTCTTGCCGAAATCGTTCGCGGACTTTGGATCGGCGGCATCCACCGTCAGATAATCCGCGAGTTTCTTCTTGTTGAAGATGTAGATGCCCATCGACGCCTTGGTACTGTCGGGGTTCTTGGGCTTCTCCGAAAACTTATAGATCGAATTGTCTTCGTTGGTGCTCATAATACCGAACCGGCTCGCTTCCTCCAGCGGCACGTCGATGACTGCGATGGTGCAGTCCGCGCCCATTTTTTTATGGTAATCCAGCATCTTGGAATAGTCCATCTTATAGATGTGGTCGCCGGACAGGATCAGCACATAATCCGCGTCATAGCGGTCGATGAACGCAAGGTTCTGGTAGATCGCGTTTGCGGTTCCCTTGTACCAGTCCGCGCCGTGCTTGCCCTGATACGGCGGCAGGATGGTCACCCCGCCGAAGGCACGGTCAAGGTCCCACGGAAGCCCGTTCCCGATGTATTCGTTCAGAACAAGGGGCTGATACTGCGTCAGCACGCCGACGGTATCGAGACCCGAATTGATGCAGTTGGAGAGCGTGAAATCAATGATGCGGTACTTTCCGCCGAAAGATACCGCCGGCTTTGCCGTCGTGGTGGTCAGCGCATACAGGCGACTGCCCTGCCCCCCGGCAAGCAGCATGGCAACACATTCTTTTTTCTTGAACATACTGTTCCTCCTCTGACGATCGTCGTTCGGTAATAAAGAAGCGGGAAATGCGCAATAGGATATCGGATTTTTCCGGTTCTGCTGTTTTTATGGGGATTTCCGGAGAATTCCCGTCCATCGGGCTTCACCCGGAGCGGGAATCTCCCGTTAAGAATGATTTCTGTCCGCCTCGGCTGCTCCCGGATCGGGAGCGCACCGCCGCGTCTTACTTTATGAGACGCTCGCGCGGATTATTTTGGCGTTTTCCGTTATTCTGCGATTTTTCCGGCAGGCGTTTGACCCCTGCGCGGTGCGACGGCAGTTTTTTCGTCAGCTTGAAGAAGGTCGCGCCGAGCGGCGGCAGACGCAGGGTCAGAGACTGCTCGAGTCCGTTCTGCGGGACAGATTCCGAGCGGATCTCACCCGGATTGACCACGCCGGAACCGCCGAAACGCTCATCATCCGAATTGAAGACCTCGCAATAAATACCGGACACGGGAACGCCGATACGGAATTCCTCTCTGACGATCGGCGTGAAATTCAGAAGGACAATGATCTCGTTGCCGTCGCGGTCAATGCGGCGGTAGGAGAGCACGCTCTCGTCGCGGTTGTCGGGATCGATCCAGCGGAAGCCGTCCCACGAATCGTCGCACTGCCAGAGCGCGGAATTTTTCAGATAAAACTGATTGAGTTCGGCAAAATACCGCTGGAGCTTCGCGTGCGACTCGTAGTCGAGCAGGAACCATTCGAGCTGATCCTCAAAGTTCCATTCCCGGAACTGCCCGATCTCGCCGCCCATGAAGGTCAGCTTCTTGCCGGGGTGAGTCATCTGGTAGGCACCGAACACGCGGGCGCCCGCAAACTTGCGCCAGTAATCGCCCGGCATTTTATCAAGGAAGGACTTTTTGCCGTGCACCACCTCGTCATGGGAGATGGGCAGCACATACTTCTCGCTGAACGCGTAGGTCATGGAGAAGGTCACGCGGTTGTGGTCGTATTTGCGGAAGAGCGGATCCTCCGCGGCATACGCAAGCGTGTCGTTCATCCAGCCCATATTCCATTTGAGCGAGAACCCGAGTCCGTCCACGCCCCAGTTGGTGACGTTCGGCCAAGCGGTGGATTCCTCCGCGATCATGAGTACGTCGGGAAATTCCTTTCCCATGCAGGAATTGAGCTTGCAGAAGAAGGACATGGCTTCAAGGCACCTGTGGTCGCCGTACACGTTGGGCACCCACTCGCCGGGCTTCTTGTCGTAATCGAGATAAAGCATCGACGCGACCGCGTCCACGCGCAAGCCGTCGGCGTGGAACTGTTCCGCCCAATACACGGCGTTGGACACGAGGAAGCTCTCCACCTCGTTGCGTCCCACGTCAAAGCGGCGGGTTCCCCATCCCGCATTCTCCATGCGGTCGGCACCCTGATATTCATATAGCGGTCCCCCGTCGAATTCATACAGCCCGTGCGCGTCCTTGGGGAAATGCGCCGGCACCCAGTCAAGGATCACACCGACCCCCGCCTCGTGCATGGCATTGACAAAATAACGGAAATCGTCCGGCGTGCCGAACCGCGCGGTCGGGGCGTAATAACCGCACACCTGATAGCCCCACGAGCCGTCAAACGGATACTCCATCACGGGCATCAGCTCCACATGGGTATACCCCATCTGCTTGACGTAGGGCGCAAGCTCCTCCGCGGTCTCGCGGTAGGAAAAATAGCTTCCGTCCTCATGCCGCCGCCAGGAACCGAGGTGTACCTCGTAAATATTCATCGGCTGGTCGTACATCCGCTCGCCCATGGTCTTTTTGCGGTACGCCATCCAGCCGTCATCCTGCCAACGGAACGCAGAAGGGTCGGTGAGTACCGACGCGGTCGCGGGCGGGCACTCCATGGAGGCACCGTAGGGATCCGCCTTGAATAGCACGCGGTCTCCCGCCGCAATGCGGTATTTGTACTTCTGCCCCGCCCGGGCGCGGTCAGAGGGAATCTTTGCTTCCCACACGCCGCCCGCCGTCACGCGGGTCATTCCGTCGGAATCGCTCCAATCGTTGAAATCGCCCGAAACGCTGACGCTGTCGGCATTCGGCGCCCACACGCGGAACACATATCCGTCCTCCGTGCGGTGCGCACCGAGGTATTCATAAGCGCGGTAATTGGTGCCCTCGTGGAAAAGATAGGGCGCCATGTCGCCGGTCCCCGATACCGTTTCCGTGCCGTTTTTGACGATTGGATTGACAGCTTTGCGATCAGCCATGCGGTGCGACTCCTTTCGGTTACCTGTCCCCCGGAGTCCCTCCCGGGATCCGCGGGCAACTTTACTGTTTATTCAAGATATATTATAACATATTCCGATTATAGCGTCAATTCATTTTTGAGCATTTTATGAATTTTTTACTTTCGTCCGCCTCCCGGCGCACACTGTCACACCCCTGTCATATTTACATCAAATGCTTGACACGAAAGTCTGTTATGATGTAAAATAGATGTAATTAACTTCAAATCCATTCGAACGGAGGAATCTGTTTTGATCGAAGTCACAGGACTTACCAAGGTCTACGGGGATAACTGTGCCGTGGATCATGTGAGCTTCCGCATCGCAAACGGGCACATTTACGGTCTGCTCGGGCGCAACGGTGCGGGAAAAACCACGACCATGAATATGATGACCGGCTGTCTCACGCCCACCGCAGGCACCGTCCGGATCAACGGATACGATATGTGGGAGCAGCCGAAGAAAGCCAAAAAGTGCATCGGATACCTGCCGGAAACTCCCCCGCTCTACGAGGACATGACCCCGGAGGAATACCTTGCATTTGTCGCCGAGGCAAAGGGCGTGCGCGGCACCGAGATCGCAAGGCAGGTACGGGCGGCGATGGAGGAAACGGGGCTATTGCAGTTCCGCGACCGTCTCATCCGCAAGCTGTCCA
This sequence comes from uncultured Eubacteriales bacterium, assembly GCA_934796165.1. Taxonomy (GTDB): domain Bacteria; phylum Bacillota; class Clostridia; order Oscillospirales; family CAG-272; genus CAKVOU01. The sequence goes on from CAKVOU010000003.1 coordinate 15,334, forward strand.
AGGGATACCGGCAAAGAGTCGGCATCGCCATGACCATGCTCGGAAATCCCGATATCATCATTCTCGACGAGCCGACCGTGGGGCTTGACCCGAAACAGATCGTGGAGATCAGGGAGCTGATCCGCCGTCTCGGAAAAACCAAGACCGTGATCCTCTCCAGCCACATTCTCTCCGAGATCAGCGAACTGTGCGACGAGGTTCTGATCCTCTCGCGCGGAAAGCTGGTCGCCTACAACACCATCGAGGAGCTGAAAAAGCAGTCCTCGGCAGGCGGGAACACCCTGCTTGTCACCGTCAAGGGCGACGAGAGGGGCGTGCTCGCCGTCATCCGGAGCGTTGCCGGCGTGCTGACCTGCCGGACCGTTTCAAAGGACGGAGGGAGCCTCACCGTGGAGGCACGCGCCAGAACCGGCGCCGACCCGAGAGACGACATTTTCTTTGCGCTTGCGGACAAGCGGTACGTCGTGCTTTCGACAAAAACGCAGTCGGCGGATCTCGAAGAGGTCTTCCTCTCGCTCACCGGCGACAGTCTGCCGGACAGCCGTACCGCGTTCCCCGGAGAGGACGCCGCTTCCATCGAAGAACTGACCCGTGAGGAAAAAGGAGGCGACCACGAATGACGACCGTATTCAAGCGGGAATTCCGCGCCTATTTCCAGGGCATGACCGGATACCTCATCGTCGCGCTTTTCCTCTTGCTTGAGGGCGCGTTTTTAACGGTCATGAACCTCATTCTTGCCAATCCGGCATTTGAATATTCGCTCTGGACGCTGTCACCGGCGCTCGTGATTCTGCTCCCCCTGCTTGCCATGCGTTCGGTTGCGGGCGACAGACGGGGACACACCGACCAGCTGCTTGCGTCCCTGCCCCTTTCCGCCACCGAGATCGTACTCGGCAAGTATCTTGCGACGCTCGCGGTCTTTGCCATTCCGGTCGTATTCAGCGGGCTGTACGCGCTGTTGCTTCTGTGCTTCGGCTCGGTCAACCTGCTCTCCGCATACGCCTCCCTCTTTGCATTTTTACTGCTCGGCGCGGCACTGCTTGCGCTCTGCACCTTCCTGTCGTCGCTCTGCCGCAATCAGGCGATCGCGGCGGTCTGCGGTATTGTCGCCCTCGCGGTGCTCTATCTCTTCAACCTGCTTGCCGACGTTTTGCCGGCAACCGCGGTCGTATCCTTTATTGTCGTCATTGTGCTGGTCGTGCTGGTTGCGGTCCTGGCGGGACTTTTCAGCCGTAACCTGCTCCCTGCCGTCATTGCCGGAGCCTGCGGAATCCTGCCCACGGTGCTTCTGTTCGTGTTCCGGCAGGAGCTGTTCCCGAACCTCTCCCGGCATCTGCTCGAATACATTTCCCCCTTCAACTGGTTCAACCGCTTCAGCCAGTATCTGCTCTTTGACTTGAAGGGCATCATTTACCTCATCAGCTTTACGGCACTGTTCCTCTTTCTGACGGTGATCTCCGTCAGGCAGAAACGGGCGTAAGAAAGGAGTCGGAACATGAACCTCAAAAAAACATCGGAAAAACTGATGAGCACCCGTTCCGGCGCCACCGCCGTCGCACTGGTCCTGCTTGCCGTTCTCATTCTCCTGAATCTGCTCGTTGCGCTCCTGCCGTATTCCGTGACCGAGGGAGATCTCTCCGGCGTCGGAATGTATGCGCTCTCCGGCGCCTCCAAGACGTTTCTCGGCAAGCTCGACGAAGACGTCACCATCTACTGCCTGACCCAGAACGGCGATGAGAGCACCCAGCTCTCCACCCTCTTCTCCCGCTACACAAAAGCGTCGAAGCACATAAAAATCAGATATGTAGATGCCGCAAACGATGAAGCATTCTGCAAAAAATACGGTCTGACCGCCTCAACCTACACGGACACCTCCAAGAATTCCAGCATGGTCATCGAGAGCGCGCGCCGCTACACCTACCTGGACTACTCCACCCTGCTCTACTATTACAGCGAGGCGTCGGGACGCATCAGCCTCGCGGAGTACTCCTATATGTCCTCGGTCTATTCCAGTCTTGTCTCCAATGCACAGAGTCAGGGGAAGACCGCCGCCTATGCGGGGGAAGCCTTCAAGGCGCAATACGGCTACGATTTCGGCGCGCTCCGGCAGTATTACGATGCGGACAGCAAGATCACCAACGCCATTGAATATGTGACAAGAGAGGATCTGTCCTACACGCTGACGCTCTCGGAGGATACGCAAAAATTCCTTTCCGGCATTGAGATCCCGGTCACAGTCTCCTGCATCTGGTCCGGTGACAGGAGCGAATGCAAGATCGCCGGGGTCCTTGACCAGTACGCAGCGGCAAACCGCAACATTACCGTCCGGTATATTGACCCGTCGCTCGCGGAAAACGCCGCGTTCATTGAAAAGCACTTCACCGCCACGCCGGATTCCATGACCGTGGTCGTGGAAAGCGACCGCCGGAGCACCGTAATCAAGTGGTCGGATGTCGTCCGGTATCACCATGCAAAGCTCGGTACCATGACCTCCTCCCAGTACGCCTCGATCCTTGCCACGGAGAATCAGTTGTACTCCCGCTTCGGCGGACAGGTTCCATATGGTTATTGCTACTCCTATGTTTTAAATTCAAATGATTCCTCAAAATTCCAACCCTTCAACGTCACCTCCGTCACCTCCTATTTCGACGGAGAGGAGGCGTACACCGAGGCAATCGACTACGTGATTCAGGAAACCATCCCCCACGCATATATTGTGGCAGGCGACCTCGGCACGCCGCTTTCCGAAAAGCTGACCGGTTTTTTCACCGACTCGGCAACGGATTATGAGGTTCTGGAAAACGGTATCCCCGGAACGATTCCGGACAATGCCGCATCCCTCATTCTGTACGCTCCCAAGCGCGACCTGACCGACGCGGAGGCGCAGACCCTGACCGATTATCTGAAAAACGGCGGTCACCTGCTCCTTTTCACCAACTCCGCGAATACCGCATATGAAAAACTCATGGGCGTGCTTTCTGCCTACGGCGTTACCGCGGGTGCGGAGATCGTCAGGGACGGGGCATCCGGCTCGTATGAAAAATCGGAAGAGCACCTGCTCCCGACCGTCAATTCCTCGCACAGCATCAACTATTACCCGAACCTTGCCGGTTACCGCGTGGATATGCCCATGACGCATCTCCTCCGGGTCGCGGAAAAAGACAGGCTTCCGGATAAGGTCACGGTGACAGAGCTTCTGAATACCTCGAAGGAAGGGTACATTTCCATTGAAAAACCCAACGAGGACGGCTCCACCGTAACCGATCGGGAAACGGCTTCCTTCCCGCTCGCCGTGGAGATCAAGAACTCCGAAACGGGGGCGAACATCGTCTGGTATGCGTCCACGGAAATGCTCTCCGACGACCTGATCCTGACCGCCGACGAAGAAAAAGCCGCCAACGAAAGCAAGGCGGAGGACGCCAAGCTGTGCGGCAACAAGTATTACATTGCGCTCGCTGTCTCCTACCTCGGGCGGGAATTCACCCCGACGCACAAGAAGACGGAGCCGGTCTCCGCGGATACCATTGACGCCCTGCGTTACAACATCCCCGCCATTCCGGTCGCACTGGAGTATCTGAACATCAATTCGTATCTTCCCGTTATTCTGATCGGCGTCCTGCTTGTACTGATTCTCCCGGCAGGCATCATTGTCCTCGGGTGCGTCAACCGCAGCCGGCGCAGAAAGGCTTGAGGTGTGATATGAAAGCTACCGACAAGAAAACATCCGGAACCCGGAAGCCGACGCCCGCCGACGCGGGCAGACAACCGGGAAAGAAGAACACCACCGTCATCGTCATTGCCGTTGTCATCATTCTGGCAACGCTTCTGACCGTCGCGTTCGTTGTCGCGGCGACAATCAACAAAAAGCCGTCCGGCGATCGCATTCCCGCGCCGTATACCTATGAGGCGTTTTCGGCAGATCCCGTTTCGGCAACCGCAGTCTCGTGGACGGAAAACGGAAAAACCGTCTCCCTTTCCTTCCGGGACGGCGCATGGATTTATGCGGATGACCCCGAAATGCCGATCGGCAACGATCAGGTCAAAGCGCTTCTGGTACCGCTCGTGTCGCTCAAATCCACCAAGCGCTACACGGATACGAACGAGGAGGAGCGTGAAGGCTTCGGATTGAAGGAGCCGGCGCTTTCCGTCACCGTCACCGACGGAGCATACGGCACCCGGACGCTGAACTTCGGCAAGTACAGTGCCGCCGCGGGCGGATACTACGCACAGCGTGCGGACGCTCCCGGAACCGTTTACGTGGTAAAAGAGGACGCGTATAAGGCGTTTTCCGGCACGACCCCGACCGACCTGCTTTACGAGGGGGAATATCCCAACCTGACCGCGGCAACGCTGGACGGCTTTGATCTGACCGTGGACGGAAATACCTTCCGCTTCCTTTACGATATCCGCGGCATTGAGAAGAACGGGAGTGTTTATTACTGGTTTGTATCCGTGAACGGCGACGCGAGCAAGCCGGTCGATACGAACGCGGATGATTTGTGCATGCTCATCATCGGAATGGACTACGACAGGCTGCTTTCCTGGCGCGCGGGAGACCTTGCCGCATACGGTGTGGGAGATGACAGCCCCGTCATCACCGTCCACTATACCGAGACCGTCACGGTTTCCACGGAGGACGGCAACCGCTACGAACGGCAGCCGCATTCGCTCTCACTCCGCTTCGGTAAAACAGGAGAAGACCTTGCGGACTATGTGAACCCCGTCGGCACGTCCCTGCTCTATGAGCTGTCCGCCGGAAATATCCTCAACGAACTGCTTGCAGTCGCGCGCAAATGCCTATGATTCCGAACCCATTCGTCCCCGGCAGTGCCGGGGACGTTTTTCGGTCCCCGCCTTCGGCAGTTGCCGGTCGGTAGTTGACAGACCGATTCTTTTTTGCTATAATGAGAAGATAGAAACAAGGATGCGCAGAAGGAGGAGCTCTATGGAAACAGCATTTCCCGATCTGACCGGCAACCGGGCGCTCGCCTCGCGTCTTGCGCGTGAAATCCGCTCCGGAAAGCTCTCCCACGCGTACATCCTTGCAGGCCCCGCCGGAAGCGGAAAACACACGCTTGCCGTCCGCATTGCCATGGCACTTTCCTGTGAAAACAGAAGCAAGCCGGGAACACCGCTCCCCTGCATGACCTGCCCCTCCTGCCGCAAGATCCTGTCCGGGAATTCTCCCGACTACATCCGCGTGGCAAAGGACAAAGGGCGTGCGACACTCGGCGTGGAGGCGATCCGGTTTCTCCGGGAGGACGTACTGATCGCGCCCAACGACACCGACACCAAGATCTATGTGATCGAGGACGCGGAAACCATGACCCCGCAGGCACAGAACGCACTGCTCCTGACATTGGAAGAGCCGCCCCGATATGTACTCTTCCTGTTGCTTGCCACCAACACGGAAAACCTGCTGGAAACTGTCCGCAGCCGCGCGCCGGTGCTCCGCATGGAACCGATCCCTCCGGGGGACATCCGCGCCTATCTCGACCGCGCGGAAAAAACCTCCGGGATTCCGGAGACGGAAATGTCCGACATCTTAGCGGGAGCCGACGGCAGCATCGGACGCGCCCTGGAGCTTCTGCACCCCGAACGTCGCCAACCGCTCGTGGAGGAACGCGGGTTTGTCCGCCGATTTCTCGGCGCCCGGAACGCAGAAGAGTATCTGAAGCTCATGGCGGACCTCGGGACAAAGCGCGAGGAGGTCCTTCGGTTTCTCTCAGGGCTCGGAGTCGCGGTACGCGACCTGCTTGCCCTGCGCAAAAGCGACGAACCGACGCTCTGTTTCTTCTACTCCCCCGCCGAGGCGGAAACCATTCCCACGCACAGCGCACAGGAGCTGTCCGCGCTGTACCGCTTTGTGAACGAGGCGTATGACCGCCTCTCCCGCAACGCCAATCTGCGTCTGACGCTGACCCGGCTCGGCATGGATGCAGGGCTTCTCTGACAGATTTCAAAGACGGCATGACGGCACGGTCGCCGGATGTGCCGGATCTTTCCCGGTTCCCCGGACAGGGGCAGCGACCGGAATCAGATGCAATGAGACAGAACCGCGCCCGATAAGGCGCACGGAGGTTACATGGAAAACAACGAAGATCGCAGCAACCGCCCGGCAGGTATGCAGGACGGTGCCGAAAAGAAAAACAACAATAATCAGGATGCCGGAGGCGCAAAACGCCGCCGCTCCCACCGCGGCGGACGCCGTCACCATGGCGGTAACCGTTCCCCGGAGGAACGTCAGGCGGGCATGAACGCACCGGAAAACATCGGCGCAACCGCATCTGACGAAAAAGCCGGCGGAGAGCACCACGGTGACCGGAACGGCGGACGCCAGAACCGTCAGGCGGGGCAAAGGAAGCCCGGCGACGGAAACCGTCCCGACCGGGATGAAAACCGCGGAAAGAACCGTCAGGGCAACCGGGACGAAAACCGCGGAAATGACCGTGGGAATGACCGCGGCAGCGACAGCCGCGACGGTTCCGGACGCGCGGGCGACCGCAACCGTTCCCGTCAGAACGGACAGGGACGTCCCGACCGCCAGACGAACGGAAACCGCCAGAATCGCCCCGCGGAAAACGGTGCAAGGGGCGACCGGTCCGTGCCGCGGATGTCCGATATTACCCCTGCACGCGTTTCGCCGAACGCCGAGCCGTTCCCGTTTACGGCGGAGACCGATGCCGATCCCATCATCGACCTCGGATTCAAGGGGCTGACCGCGGAAAACTATCTGGATGACCCGCTCTGCTTTGCGGGTACCACGCCCATCCCCGCTGTTCCGAAAGAACCTGCAAATCAGCCGGACGGGGATGCCGGGGACGAAGAAAAATCCGCGTTTGCGACTTCTCCCGTCTCCGAAATCGTCGGGGTACGGTTCCGCGGAGCCGGCAAAGTCTATTTCTTCGCGCCCGGTTCCGTCAAAACCGTTCCCGGTGACGCCGTGATCGTGGAGACCGCGCGCGGGCAGGAATTCGGCGAGGTCGTCATCGGCAACCGGTTTGTTCCCGCAACCGACGTGGTTTCCCCGCTCCGCCCCGTGATCCGGGTCGCCGACGAAAAGGATCGCGCGCACGATGAGGACAACCGCCGCCGCGAGGAGGAATGTTTCCGCGTCTGCCGCGAAAAAATCGCGGCGCACAAGCTTGACATGAAACTGGTCGAGGCGCAGTACACCTTCGACAACACCAAGCTGCTCTTTTACTTCACCTCGGACGGCAGGGTGGATTTCCGCGAACTGGTCAAGGATCTTGCCGGCGTGTTCCATACGCGCATTGAACTCAGGCAGATCGGCATCCGCGACGAGGCAAAACTGCTCGGCGGACTCGGCGTCTGCGGCAGACCGCTCTGTTGTTCCACCTTCCTTTCCGATTTCGGACAGGTCTCCATCAAGATGGCAAAGGAGCAGAACCTCTCCCTCAACTCCGCCAAGATCTCGGGGCTTTGCGGCAGACTGATGTGCTGTCTGCGTTACGAGCACGAGGTATATGCCGAAGAAATTCGCCTCACCCCCGCCGTGGACACCATGGTGCGGACCGCCGACGGCATCGGCAAGGTGACTGCGGTCAACCCGCTTGCCGGCACCGTCCGGGTATTCCTAATCGATTCCCCCGACACCCCGCAGAAAATGTACCACCGCGACAACGTAGAGGTGCTTTCCCGAAACAATGACCCCGACCGGGGACAGGGTCGCGGGCAGAAGCGCGGCGACCGTCCCGCGCGGAACGACGCGGGGCGCGGTAAGGACCCGCGCGGCAAGGACCGCCCGGCTGACGGCAATGCGGCGCCCGTTCCCGGAACCGATGCCGCCGGAGCGGAGGAATCCGCCGAAACGGAGAAAATCCCCACATCCGGAACGGAAACGGATACCCCGGAGCGCAGCGACTGAGCCGTCAGATCAGAATAACGACACGTATTTTGTGGGAATCCCGTCGCCCGGACCGTTTTCCGGAACAGTTTCCGGACATTTCCCGTGAAAAAGTCAAAAAAATATCCCGAAACCGCTTGCAAAATACAAAATATATGTTACAATAGAACTATCAATTATGGAGGTACATCACGATGGCATATAAGATTTCTGATGATTGCGTCTCTTGCGGCGCATGTGCAGAAGCATGCCCCGTCAGCGCAATCAGCGAAGGCGACGGCAAGTACGTCATCAACGCGGATCTGTGCGTCGATTGCGGAACCTGCGCTGAGACCTGCCCTGTCGGAGCTCCCAAAGCGGAGTAATCCGAAACCAACGAACATAACGGAGCAAGTGCCGCCAAGGTCTTGCTCCGTTCCTTATTATGCCGCAAAACCGCTTGCAAGGCGGCAGATTCGCCGCTCACCGGGGGCATCGCTTTTCATCCGTACACTGGGAGGCTGTTACCCGCCGTTCGCCGGGCATCGCTGTCAGCCGCGCGCTGGGAGGCTGTTACCCGCCGTTCGCCAGAGGCGTTGCTGTCAGCCGTGCGCCGGAGGCATTACCCGCCGCTCACCGGAGACATCGCTGTCAGTCGTGCGCCGGGAGGCGTTACCCGCCGCTCGTCGGCGGCAGCATTTCTGTGTTGCTTGCCGCGGTATCGACAGACATTGCGGCATCCCGTATGTCGCAATTTTTCCGGGAGGTGTTGTACTTTGGAAACAAATCATATTCCGGGCAAGGAATGCCCCGAAACCAAGCCGGTTCCCGCCGGCAACGAACGGGTGGACGAGGTCAACGAAAAAATCCGTCTCATTCAGAAGACCGACGGACTGACCTTCGGCACCGACGCGTATCTGCTCGCGGCATTCGCGCCGGTCATGAAGAACGCCGTCGCCGCCGACCTCGGAAGCGGGACGGGCATCATTCCCCTGCTGCTTCTGGCAAGGGAAAAAGTCGCGCGCATCCACGCCTTTGAAATCCAGCCGGAGTTCGCGGATCTCATCCGGCGGAACGCGGAAGAAAACGGCGTTGCGGACCGGCTCATTCCTCATCTTGCCGACGTGCGGGATATTTCCTCCCGCGACACCGGCGGCGCACTGGACGCGGTTTTTGCCAATCCTCCCTACCGCCGTGCGGGCACGGGGATCGTCAGCTCCGGCGACGCAAAGCGTATGGCGCGTCACGCGGTCATGGGCGACATCGGAGACTTCTGCCTTTCTGCGTCGCGGCTTCTCCGTTCCGGCGGGAAGTTCTTCGTGGTATTCCGTCCCGACCGCCTCGCCGACCTGACGGTCGCCCTCCGGGATGCCAGACTGGAGCCGAAGCGCATGACCTTTGTCCATGCCGACGCGGATGCGGAGCCGTCGATGGTACTCGTGGAGGCGCGGCGGGACGGCGCGCCCGAGGTCCGCATCACCCCGCCGCTCTTCTTAACCGAAAAGCTCCCCGGCGGAGAACGCCCCATGACCGCCCGCGCACAAAGGATCTACGACACCTGCTCGTTTGACTGAACGCCAGATGCACCCTCCTTGCGGGGTGAAATTATCTGTCCCGCAAGGCACAACGGACATTTCCCCGATTCCGGAACGCCCCGCCGGAGATGAACCGATTCCAAGGGAGCCGCGGAGGGCGACCGCAGTATTTACAACGCGACCCGAAAGGAGCAACCATGCAGACGCTGAAACGCATTCTCGGCGGCGTGCGCCGCACCTCGGGAAAATATGATATGATCTCGGACGGCGACCGCATTGCGGTGGGCATTTCCGGCGGAAAAGATTCGCTTGCCCTGCTTGCCGCGCTCGCAGAAATGCGGCGGTTTTATCCGCACCGTTACGAGGTTGTCGCCGTCACGGTGGACATGGGCTTCGATCCGCCGGCGGACTTTTCCGGTATCCGGAAATTCTGCGACGGGCTCGGCGTGGAGTATCACATCGTTCCGACACAGATCTTTGACATTGTGTTCCGGGAACGGAAAGAGGAAAATCCCTGCTCGCTCTGCGCGAGGATGCGGCGCGGCGCGTTGTACGACGCGGTCAAGAAGCTCGGCTGCAACAAGCTCGCACTCGGGCATCATCTGGACGACGCGATCAACACGTTTCTCATGAATCTGTTTTTTGAGGGGCGCATCGGCTGTTTTTCGCCTGTCACGGTGCTTGACAACGGCATCACGCTCATCCGTCCGATGCTGGATGTCAAGGAATCCGACGTTCTGTACTTTGTCTCCGGAACACCGCTCCCGATCCTGAAATCCCCCTGCCCCGAGGACGGGCACACCGAACGCCCGGAAATCGGAAAACTGGTAAAGGAGCTGGAAAGAAAGCATAAGGGGTTGCGGCACCGGATTCTCCTTGCCATGGAGCGGGGAGAGGTTGACGGATTTTTTCCGGACAACATGAACACTGACGACCGACGGTGATCCATAGACGAAAAAACGCCCGGAACGGCTCCGGACGTTTTTTTGTTTTTCGGAACAGTGAGGGGTCCCCGCCATCCGAGTCGGTATCGGGGTTATTTTTCAAAGCCGTGCAGAAAGCCCGACACATCCGCCGAGCAGATATCGCCGCCGATGACGTGCTTGCGGTAGACCAGCACCGTGGCGTATACCTTGCCGTCATAGCCGTCATAGTTGGACACCTCGTATGTATACCGCATGACTTCCTTCTTTTTGTAGCCGGACAGGTCAAGTCCCTGCCGTTTCTGAATCTCGTTGTACGCCGCAAATACCGCGTCAAACTCCGCGGGAACCGTGACCTCGGCACTCGTCAGCGTAGAGGCATCGACCTTCCAGCCGAATTGGGAGAGAAAATTCTCCACGTCCGCCTCGGTGCGGATATTGTCGTACCGATAATCCACATTGCCAACTGCCGCGGCTCCTCCCGTGTACGCCGGAACTACCGCGATCAGCACGATCAGCACGACCAGCGCCGCACTGACCACCCCGAAAAACTTTACTGTCGTCGCCCGCATGGAATATACAAACATAAAAAATCCCTCCCGGATCTCTCTTCGTTCAGAAGAAGGTATGCTCCGGGAGGGAAAAATATACCGGGGAAACAGTAAAAAAGATGATTGCACGTCAGGCACGGGCACGCAGGCGGAAGGATTCAAATCGGTCGCCGGAACCGCTGTGGACATACACGCTCTGGGCAAAGCCGAAGAGCAGATAGGTGGCAAGGACGGACGAGCCGCCGCAGGAGATGAACGGAAGCGTGATCCCGATGACGGGCATCATGGCAAGGCACATCCCGATGCTCTCCAGCGTCTGCACCAGCACCATGGCGGCAATTCCGACACAGATGAACTTTCCGTACCCGGCACCGTTTCTGGAACAGATCATAACAAGGCGCGCAACGACGACGACAAACACACCGATGACCAGAAGTCCGCCGAAAAAGCCGAATTTTTCGCAGATCGCCGCGAATATGTAGTCGGTCAGTCTGCCCGTGGTCAGATTCTGATAATAGGTGCCGCCCCGGATCCCTCTGCCGAACACCCCGCCGTTTGCGATCGCGCGGCGCGACATCAGCGGCTGAAACCCCTTATTCAGCGGGTCGCCCTCCGGGTTGAAGCCGTAAATGATCCGCTCCTTCTGATCCGTCCGCAGTTTTTCCCAGAGGTATGGAAAAAGAAGTGCAAGAATACCGCCCGCACCGACGTCATACCAAAGGCTGAGCCCTGCGCAGAACAGCATAACCAGTACGATTCCCATGTACACCAACGCGACACCGAGGTCGCCGGAAAGCAGGATCAGTCCGACGATGACGCCCGCGTGTGCACCGAGACCGAGCAGTGCAAGCGGACGGTTGATCCGGTCGCCGACCAGCGACAGATGCTTGGCAAAGGTACAGATGAAGGTGATTTTGACGAACTCGGACGGTTGCACATTGATGCCGATACCGGGGATGCGGAGCCAGCTTTTGTTGGAGGTTTCGATGGTCTCGCCGGACGAGCCGAACACGAGTGTCACGGCAAGGAGCCCCGCAGACGCGACCAGCATGATGATCCAGAATTTATCCACGATGACGCGGTAATCCATGTTGGCGATGACGAACATACAGACCGTACCAAACAGCGTCATGGCGATCTGCATGAGAAACGCGCTGCTGCGGAGTGCGCGTCCGAGCGACGCGTATTCGCCCCACAGGCATCCCACGACCGTAACAAGCCCGATGACGGACAGTCCGAGCGTGGCAAAGAACAGGACGGGATCCACCCGGCGGCAGAATTCCCGGATCGTCCGGAAGAATGTGCGCAAGCGAAATCCCCTCCTTTCTTTTGATGGAACCGTGCTACGCGGAAGCGGGCGTGCTTCCCTTTTGTTGGGTCAAAAAGGGGGAACACGTGTCACACACCGTTCCCCTGATGAATCTTGAGGGGCTTGCCGCCCGGAGCCGGGCATCCCCGTTCCGCCGGTCTGTGACCGGCGGAACGATCCTCAATACTGTCTGCCCCAGACGACCATGTGCTTTGCAGGTTTGCCGCAGCACACGCACACGTCCGAGAGATGCTCCTCTTCAAACGGGATACAACGGGACTTGACGCCGCCTGTCACATCCTTGAGCCGATCCTCGCAGGCGCTGTCGCCGCACCACATCGCCTTGATGAAGCCGGGCTTGTTTGCCGCAATGTCCAGGAATTCCTCATAGGTACGGGCGACGTGAGTCTTCTCCGCGAGGTTCCTTTCCGCGCGGGCGACCAGCTCGTCATGCACGGCGTCGAGCATTTTGCCGACGCTTTCCGTAATACCCGCAAACGGGACGATGTTTTTGTCTCTGCTGACGCGGCTGACCAACACGCAGTTGCCGGCTTCAATGTCGCGCGGTCCCAGCTCGAGACGGACCGGCACACCCTTCATTTCGTACTGGCTGAACTTCCAGCCGGTCGAATTCTCGGTGTCATCCACCTTGACGCGATAGCCCGCGGCAGTAAGCTCATCGCGGAGCGCATACGCGCGGTCCAGCACACCGGGCTTATGCTGTGCGACGGGAATGATGACGATCTGGATGGGTGCCACGCGGGGCGGCAGGATAAGACCGTTGTTGTCGCCGTGGGTCATGATGATCGCACCGATGGAACGGGTGGAAACCCCCCAGGAAGTCTGGTGCGGATAATGCAGCTTGTTATCCTTATCGGTGAAGGTAATATCGAACGCCTTTGCAAAGCCGTCACCGAAGTAATGCGAGGTACCGCCCTGGAGCGCGACGCCGTTGTGCATCATTGGCTCAATGGTGTAGGTCTCCTCGGCTCCCGCGAACTTTTCCTTTTCGGTTTTGCGTCCCGTGATGGCGGGAATGGCAAGCGTATCACGGTAGAAATCACGGTACACGCCGAGCATCCGCTGAGTTTCCTCTCGTGCTTCCTCCTCGGCCGCGTGCATGGTGTGACCCTCCTGCCAGAGGAACTCTGAGGTCCTGAGGAACGGGCGGGTGGTCTTTTCCCAGCGGACGACGTTGACCCACTGGTTATACAGCTTGGGCAGGTCGCGATAGGAATGAATAATATTCTTGAAGTGATCGCAGAACAGCGTTTCCGAGGTCGGGCGGACGCACAGGCGTTCCGTCAGCTGGTTCTGACCGCCGATGGTGACCCACGCGCATTCGGGCGCAAATCCCTCGACGTGGTCCTTTTCCTTCTGGAGAAGGCTTTCGGGGATGAACATGGGCATATAGACGTTCTCATGTCCGAGCGCCTTGAAGCGGGCATCCAGGTCCTTCTGGATATTTTCCCAGATCGCATAGCCGTAAGGACGGATGATCATGCAGCCCTTGACGCCGGAATAATCGACCAGCTCGGCTTTTTTGCAGATGTCGGTATACCACTGCGCAAAATCCACGTCCATGGACGTGATCTGCTCTACCATTTTTTCGTTTGCCATTTTTTCCTCCGCGTCGTCCGGGACGTTCCCGGACATACTGAATCTGAAACTGTTTCCCTCGTCAAAAACCGGGGGATCGCCGGCGCGCGGGCATCCTGCCCGGACGGCGGCATACATAAAATTATTATATCGCACTTCCGCGTGCTTGTCAATCTTTGTTACAAGTTTTTTGGCTTTTGCTGCTTCCGGTAGTACCCGCAGCCGGTCCGCTCCCCCGGACGGGTGCCCGCCGGCAGGCTCCGCGCCGACCCTCGTCTTCGGACTCGCCCGCCGCTTCGCCGCCGGATCCCCGTCCCGGTCGCTTTGTTTCCGGCAATCCCGCGAGAGATACGCGGAAAACACGCGGACAAGCCGCAGGGGGGCGGGATCCGGGGGCGAAGCGGCGCCCGGTACGGGCTTCGCGAGCCTCCCGGCGGGCACCGCCCCCGTGCGGCGCGGATACATGAAACACAAAGGCAGGAAGCTGATATGAAACAAATTGCACGGGTGTATCTCCGGGGAGTCCCGTTTGACCCCTGCACCGAAAAACAGGCGCTCGCCATTGCCGCAGAAGCGCTCACCCGGGAATACGGCGCCCCGCCCCTTACAGTCGTCACCCCAAACGCAGTGATCGCCGGAAAATGCCTCTCGCAGCCGGAACTCTCCCGCCTGCTTGACCGCGCATCGCTCTGCCTCCCCGACGGCGCGGGAACGGTGCTTGCCTCACACATTCTTCCGGGGGAAAACCGCGACGGTACCGGCGGAAAACCCGCCGTCTCCCCCTTCCCCGAACGCGTCGCAGGCATCGACTTCGGCTACGGAGTACTCTCTCTTGCCGCCGCGGGCGGATACCCCGTCTTTCTGCTCGGCGGCGCCCCCGGCGTGGCGGATGCGGCGGCGGAACAGTTGACGAAGCAGTTGCCCGGACTTTCGGTCGCCGGCACCAACGACGGCTATTTTGATCCGGAGTGCCCCGGAGAAATCTCCCGCCTCCTCGATTCTGTCCGCGCGTCGCGCGCAAATATTCTTATTGTCTGCCTCGGTTTCCCGAAGCAGGAGCGTTTTCTTCTGCGTTACGCGGACACACTTCCCGACGTGAAGATCGCGGCGGGGCTCGGCGGTTCCCTCGACGTCTGGGCAGGAAAGCTCCGCCGCGCGCCGGAATGGATGCGGGGGGTAAAACTCGAATGGCTGTACCGCGTATGCCGCGAGCCGGGGCGCATTCCCGAACTCGGGTACGCCGCGTGCTTTCTCCTCGCCTGCCGCCGGGAAAGTCACAATTTGCACAGAATCCCCAAAAATAATCCGGCGAAATAAAATTTAACGCACAAAGTTGATAAATTTTGGTCAAACCTCTTGTAACTTGACGGGAAATGCGGTAAAATAAATATTTGGATGGGCAGGAACCTGTCCGTAACACAGTCGAAAAAATAAATTATATATTTATGGAGGATTTTTACCATGTCCGTAAGAGTTGCTATCAACGGCTTTGGCCGTATCGGCCGTCTGGCTTTCCGTCAGATGTTCGGTGCAAAGGGTTACACCATCGTCGCCATCAACGATCTGACCAGCCCCAAGATGCTGGCTCAGCTCCTCAAGTACGACACCGCGCAGGGCGGTTACTGCGGCAAGATCGGTGAGAACACCCACACCGTTACTTCCAAGGAACCCGTCTTCAAGAAGGACGCGGACGGCAAGGACACCAAGGAAGTCGAAGTTCCCGGCTCCATCACGGTTGACGGCAAGGAAATCACCATCTACGCAATGCCCAAGGCTGCTGATCTGCCCTGGAAGAAGCTGAAGGTCGATGTCGTTCTCGAATGCACCGGCTTCTACTGCTCCAAGGAAAAGTCCATGGCACATATCCAGGCAGGCGCGAAGAAGGTCGTTATTTCCGCTCCCGCAGGCAGCGATCTGAAGACCATTGTTTACAATGTCAACAATGACACCCTGACTGCTGAGGATCAGATCATTTCCGCTGCATCCTGCACCACCAACTGCCTTGCTCCCATGGCAAAGGCGCTCAACGACTTCGCTCCCATCCAGTCCGGTATCATGAGCACCATTCACGCTTACACCGGCGACCAGATGATCCTCGACGGACCTCACCGTAAGGGCGACCTCCGCCGTGCACGTGCAGGCGCTGCAAACATCGTTCCGAACTCCACCGGCGCCGCAAAGGCAATCGGTCTCGTTATCCCCGAACTGAACGGCAAGCTGATCGGCTCCGCTCAGCGTGTTCCGGTTCCGACCGGTTCCACCACCATCCTGACCGCTGTGGTCAAGGGTAAGGACGTTACCAAGGAAGCAATCAATGCCGCAATGAAGGCTGCTTCTTCCGAGTCCTTCGGTTACAACGAAGACCAGATCGTCTCCTCCGACGTCATCGGTATGCGTTACGGCTCCCTGTTCGACGCAACCCAGACCATGGTCTCCAAGATCGACGACGACACCTACCAGGTGCAGGTCGTTTCCTGGTACGACAACGAAAACTCCTACACGAGCCAGATGGTTCGTACCATCAAGTACTTCGCTGAACTGAAGTAATCAGAAACAGCGGGTCATAAAATCCCCCGGAGCGCACAGCGCTCCGGGGGATTTCTATTTTCGCGCGGAAGCGAGGTTCCGCACAGACCTCTGTTCCCCGGGTTTTCCGTTGCCATACCCCGGCAACGGAGGAACGCCCGGCAACCCGATGCCGTCGTGTTCCCCGCAAAGCGGTTTTGTAAGCGGACAACTCCCCGTCACGATTCCCGGTAACGGTCGGTGAACTCTTTCCCGCAACACTGTATAGAATCCCGCCGTTCCCGGAAAAATAAACAAAGTGACAGATGGGAGGAGAAAACGTGACGCAAAAGCTGAAAGAGAATACGAAATATGCCGGGCTCGGACTTGTCTCAGGCGTCCTCAACGGGCTGTTCGGCGCGGGCGGCGGGGTCGTTGTCGTACCGATGCTCGAAAAATTCGGCGTGGATACCAAGAAGTCGCACGCGACCTCGGTTGCCATCATTCTCCCCGCAAGCGTGGTCAGCGCGTGCCTGTACTTTTCCGCGGGACACCTTGACCTTGCCCGCGCCGCGTGTTATCTGCCGGGCGGACTGATCGGTGCAGCGGTGGGGGCGTGGTTGCTCAAAAAGATACAGAACAAATGGCTGAAGGTCGCCTTTGCACTTCTCATTATCGCTGGTGCGGTCAGGATGTGGTTCTCATGACGGCACCGGATTGGATCATCCTGTCGCTCGTCTCCGCCCTGACGGGCATCACCGCCTCCATGGGGCTTGGCGGCGGCTTCATCCTGGTCATTTACCTGACCGTCTTTGAGAAAACGGCGCAACTGGAAGCGCAGGGCGTCAACCTGTTGTTCTTTCTCCCCATCGCGGCGTTCTCGCTCATCTTCCACGCGAAGAATCACCTGATCGAAAAAAAGGTACTTCTGCCCAGCATCCTGCCGGAGATCGCCGGGGTATTTCTCGGTGTTTTTTTCGCGCGGGCAATCGGTTCCGACCTGCTCCGCAAGATCTTCGCGGGGTTCGTTCTGCTCGTCGGAGTGCGGGAGATTTTTTCGGCATTCCGCAAGAAAAACAAAACACCGGAAAAAGACGGAGACTCCACGGCACCGAACAACCGACAAGATACCGATCGGTAAAACCTGTCGGATGGCAGGGACGCGGCTTTCGGTGGGCTTCGGCGACTTCGGTGACTTCGGTGGTTTCAACAGCTTCGCAAATTTGGCGGCTTTCGGCAGATTCCGGAAAACGGTCTGCCGCCGTGGCGCAACAGGCAAACAGGAATCCCGGCAACCGGAACCGGGGACAGCGCCAGGCACCCGCTTTGGCATGAATACACCTGCAAACACCGCTTTCGAAAATAACAATCCGAATCCTCGGTAACGTGGTCGTGGATAACACAAAACAGTTTCCCGTGCGCGCAAAACAGGGCCCTGCAAAACGCAAGGTCCTGTTTTCTTTTTTATGTGCAATATGCCCGCAAATGCGGGTTCCCCCGAAAAAAGTGATCGGGAATTCCCCGGGCGCACGCTACGGGTACGGTATGTTCACAGGCGGTAACACGTCGGCAGCTTGCAGCCTGCAATGCGTCAATGCGCTTACGGTCTGTGCTCCGTCGGTGTACCTGACAACCCGTCCGTCGGTATGTTACAGCTTGAAATGCGTCGGCACGCCGTCGCGGAAAAGTGTCCGCGCTTCGCCGGTAATGAGCGGGCGCACGTAATCGAGGAACGCCTCGGTCACGCCGAAGCCGTCCTCCGAAATGTATTCGTCCGGCACCGTGCGGATCTTTGTCGCAACCAGCGAAACGGGAACGGTCTCCAGCCGGATGCGGTAAGGCTTGTCCGAGGTGCGGCGGAAGGACGCCATTACCCCGCTCTGACCGCGGATTGCCGCCATCACGGCAAGTCTGCCAATCGCGGAGGACTCGCGGAGGTCGCAAGCGGAGGCAAGATGTCCCGCGCAACGCTGGGGAATATTCAGCTCCACCGAGCGCACCTTGCAGCCGAGCCGCTCACGGCATAGCGCCTCCAGAACCTTGCCCGTTCCGGAAAGATACTGATGCCCGAAATTATCCTTGACGCCGTTCTGACAGCCCGCGCCGACATAAGAGCCGTCCGCAAAGCGAACGCCCTCGGACACAGCAACCATGACGTTGGGATGGGTCTCCCACGCCCTTCTGATCCGTTCCAGGAACTTCTCGGTATCAAACACGCGCTCCGGCAGGCAGATAAGGTCTGGTGCCGTACCGTCGCCGAAGCCCGCGCACGCGGAAGCGGCGGTCAGCCAGCCCGCGTCGCGCCCCATGATCTCCGCAATGGTCACAGACTTCACAGTATAGACCGAGGTATCGCAGATCATTTCTCTGACGGTCGCAGCCACGTATTTCGCCGCCGAGCCGTAGCCCGGCGTGTGGTCGGTGCCACAGAGGTCGTTGTCAATGGTCTTGGGAACGCCGACAATGCGGATCTCGTAATCATGGCGCGCAAAATAGCGCTCCAGCTTTGCCACGGTATCCATGGAATCGTTGCCGCCGATGTAGAAGAAGGTGCGGATCTGGTACTCCTCAAAGATTCTTGCCAGATCCTCAAAAACAGCGGGATCCTTTTCCGAATCCGGGAGCTTGGTACGGCAGGAGCCGAGCGCGGCGGCAGGCGTGGTTTCCAGCAGTTTCAATTCGCTTTCGGGGTTGCCGTTTCTGCGGAACCGCTCGGTCAGATCAACGAGCTTCCCTTCCAGGCACCCCTCAATCCCATGCCGCATGCCGTACAGCTTGCCGACAAGCCCCTTTTTCTCCGCCGCAAATACACCGCGGATGACACCCGCAAGCGTTGCGTTGATCGCGGCGGTCGGTCCGCCGGACTGTCCTACCAATACGTTTCCGTATACTGTTCTCATATCGTCCTCCATCCGGAACACGTATGCGTGCCCCGACACAAGAAAAGCACCGCCGCGGCGGGCTTTCCCGATATATTTTCATTTCTGATTTTTCCGATTGATTCCGGACCGCCTCTGCGGGTACCGGCACTGCGCGTCAGGATTCCGAAATCGTCAGCGCTTTCCCGCCGGTGCCTTTTCCGGCGCTTCTGCGGTCTTTGCCGTGGATTTTCCGCTGAATCTGCAACAAGTCAGCGCTTCCCCGCCGGTGCCTTTTCCGGCGCTTCCGCGGTCTTTGCCGCTTCTTTTGCGGTACTTTCCGGCACCGTTTTACCGCGATATATGATCTCCGCGCGTCCGTTGCCGGACACGGCAAGCACGCACTGTTCGTCGCCGAGGCGGAAGATTTCCCGCCGCGCGACATTCACGCGGAAGGAGCGCATTTTCTGCACAAAATCCTCACCGTCAATGGTAAATACGCTTTTCCCGCTCCAGATGGAATAAGAATATGCAAGTGTATGTACACCGTCGTCGGTCTTTACTGTCCAAATCTGTTTTTTTGCCATGCCTCATCCTCTCAGTCAATCGTATATTTTGCAAGATAATGCTGATAGGAGCGGTTGAATTCCTCGCCGCCCGATTTGATACTCTGGAGATAGCTGTGCATATCCAGCACATTGTGCGAAATCTCAATGATACATCCGGCAATGTTGGAGCAATGGTCGGAAACACGCTCCAGATTGGTCAGAATGTCCGACAGCACGAAACCAAGCTCAATGGTGCACTCGCTGTTCTGCAAGCGGATGACATGATGATCCTTGATCTCGTCGCGCAGATGATCGACCACCTGCTCGAGCGGCTCAACCTGCGCAGCCGCCTGCATATCGCCCGAGACGAACGCCTTTGCGGTCAGGGTCACGATCTCGTCAATCGCGTGGCAGAGCACCGCGATTTCCTTCCTGGCACGGTCGGAAAACCGGAGTCCCTTGTCGTTGACCTCCTCCGCCGACTCAATCACGTTGACCGCGTGGTCGGAGATACGCTCAATGTCACCGAGTACATGGAGCAGCTTTGTCACTTCATGGCTGTCGTTTTCGGTCATGTTGGAGGCACCGGACAGCTTGACCAGATAGGTGCCGAGCTTGTCCTCGTACATATCCACCTCGCTCTCCATCCGCCGGACCTCGTCCGCCTGCGCCGGATCATAGGAACCGAGCGCGCGGAGACTCATGCGAAGTGACTCAAAGGAAAGCGCCGCCATGGTGGAAGCCGCGTCGTCACAGCGAGCGACGGCAAGCGACGGGGTGGACAAAAGACGATCGTCGAGGATGAGCTCCCCGCTCTCGTGATCCTCGCCGGGGACCAGCCTGTCCGCCAGCTTTTCGAGTGCTCCCGTAAACGGAAGCAGGGGGAAGAGGGAGACGACCTTGTAACCGATATTGATAATAGCAATTCCGAACGGATTGGACACATCGCCCCAGAAGGCAAGCCCGGGGAAGATCAGGTATCGCGCGGCGCTGTAAATTCCGACCCACGCCGCCGCACCGATGACGTTGACGGACAGGTGGATGACTGCCGCGCGTTTTGCATTGCGGTTGGCACCGACAGAGGAGATCATGGCGCTGATACAGGTACCGATGTTCTGACCCATGATAATCGGGATTGCCATGCCGTTGCGGATTGCCCCCGCCGTGGAAAGCGCCTGCAGAATACCGATGGACGCGCCCGACGACTGGATTGCCGCAGTCACAACGATACCCATGAGAAGTCCCAGAAGCGGGTTCTCAAAGTGACGGAACAGGGAGGAAAAATCAAATCCGCTTTCTGATACGGCGGCGGACATACTCTCCATTCCGAACATCAGAACGGCAAATCCGAGGAGGATCATGCCGATGCTCTTTTTCTTTTCGTTTTTCTGGAATGCGTACAGGATGATGCCCACCGCGGCAAGCACTGCCGTGATGGACGAGATCTTGAGAAGCGCCAGCCATCCCGCACCGCCTTCAATCGCGGACGTGGAAAGAAGCAGCGGCGTAACTGCCGCGCCGAGGTTGGCACCCATGATGATGCCGATCGACTGGGCAAGCGTCATGACCCCGGAGTTGACAAAACCGACCACCATGACGGTCGTCGCGGACGAGGACTGGATGATCGCCGTGACGGCAAGACCAAGCAAAAAGCCCTTCCACGGGTTGGACGTCATTTTCCCGAGGATATTTTTCAATTGATTTCCCGCGTTTTTCTCCAGCGCCTTGCCCATTAAGTTCATTCCGAACAGAAACATGGCAAGTCCGCCGAGAAGCGACAGGATCATGAGTATGACATTGACAGCCGTCATAGATCCCCTTTCCGGCAAAAAAGCACGCGGAGGTCTTCCGACACCCGCATTCCGACCGATTCCTACTTATTATACCCCATCTCAGGGCTTTTGTCAACTGCA
Organism: uncultured Eubacteriales bacterium; assembly: GCA_934796165.1. Classification (GTDB taxonomy): domain Bacteria; phylum Bacillota; class Clostridia; order Oscillospirales; family CAG-272; genus CAKVOU01. The sequence continues at coordinate 36,921 of CAKVOU010000003.1, forward strand.
AACTGCCGCCTTGTCGCAATCGAAAACGGTATTTCCGCGACCGCGTTTCTCCGGGAAAAATCGTTCCCGCACAAAAGGAGCTCCTGCCTTTGCCCCGGGAGAGCGGCGATACGTCCCCTCATTTTGCTATTTTTTTCGTTATCGGGTTGATTTTCCAAATTGAATCAGTTATAATAGGAGATAATCACATCACTGCCGACAGCGGGCAGGCTTCTGCTCATCCGGATTCCGACACCATGGGAAAACGGCAGTACGCAATTTCCCATTTTCAAGAAAGGATGCTTTCACTGAAGAAAGCCATGATCAGTTCCATGAGTTTTGTAGCTTTTGATCATGTCAGCAAGATCTATCACATGGGTGAGGTAGAAATCCGTGCGCTTGACGACATTTCCTTTGAGATCGGAAAAGGAGAGCTTTGCGTCATCGTAGGCGCGTCCGGCGCAGGAAAGACTACCCTGCTCAACATTCTCGGAGGCATGGATACCCTGACCTCGGGCAAGGTCCTGCTCGACGGCAAGGAGATCTCCGGCATGAATGAAAAACAACTGACCGCATATCGGCGGTACGACGTCGGCTTTGTGTTCCAGTTCTACAACCTGGTGCAAAACCTGACCGCACTCGAAAATGTAGAGCTTGCCGCGCAGATCTGCCCCGGCTCGCTGGACGCCGGGAAGGTGCTTGCCGACGTGGGACTCGGAAAGCGGACCGACAACTTCCCCGCGCAGCTTTCCGGCGGAGAACAGCAGCGTGTTTCCATCGCCCGGGCACTTGCCAAGAATCCGAAGCTGCTGCTTTGCGACGAGCCGACCGGCGCGCTGGATTACGGGACCGGCAAGCAGGTCCTCTCTCTGCTTGAGGACACCTGCCGGAAAAACGGAATGACGGTGATCATCATCACGCACAATTCCGCTCTTACCGCAATGGCGGACCGTGTAATCCAGGTGGCAAACGGTACCGTTCGTTCCGTCCGGGTCAATGAGCACCCCACCCCGGTGGAACAGATCGAATGGTGACGGTATGACGGGAACCTTGCTCAAATCCGTTTTCCGGGGGATCCGGAAAAGCCTCGGAAGATACCTTGCGATCCTCGCCATCATCGCACTGGGATGCGGTTTCTTTTCGGGACTCCGTATCTGCCGGAACGCGATGGTAAAAACCGGTGATGACTATCTCTCCCGGTTGCATTTTTACGACTTCCGCCTGATCTCCGCCCTCGGGCTCACCGAGGAGGATGTGACGGCGTTTTGCAAAGCGGAGGGCATTTCCTCCGCCGAAGGGATGCGATCGCTCGACGCGATCCTGCATATCGGCACGGACGGCGCGGGAAAAGTATACCACCTCATGTCCCTGCCGCAAAAGATCAATCTCCCCGCACTGACCTGCGGCAGGCTCCCGGAAAAGCCGGACGAATGCCTCGGCGACGCGCACCTTTTTACAGAGGCGGACATCGGGAAGGAGCTGACTCTTGCCGATGCCAATCCGGCAGATACGCTTTCCTCGCTTTCAGAAAAGACCTACCGCATTGTGGGGCTTGCGACCTCGCCGATGTATCTCAATTACGAGCGCGGCACCGCGTCCGTCGGCACCGGCAGTGTGGCTGGATTTCTGTACATTGCACCGGAAGCCTTCACAATGGAGTACTATACCGAGATCTGTCTGACGCTGACACAGCAAAAGATGCTCTTTTCCGATGCATACGAGGATGCGGTCAGTGCGGTGAAAAACGCCGTCAGCGCGTTGCTTACATCCCGTGCCCGGGATCGCTTTGACCGGATTTATCCGGAAACCGAAGCGGCGGCAAAACAGCAGCTTGACAAAGCAAAGCAACAGCTCGATGAAGCAAAGGCGCAGCTTGACGCAGTGGATTACGATGCCCTGCTCTCAAGAATTGATTTTGTAAAGAATTATAACCAGCTCTTTCCGTCCGAAGAGGGAAACGAGATGCTTTCCGAACTGGAGGGCTACGCGGAAAAGTACCGCGCGGGGCTTGCCGAATGGGAAGCGGGAACGGCAGAGTATCTTGCCGCAAAGGCGGCAGCAGAACAAAAGCTCGATGCCCTGAGGGAACGCCTCTCTTCCATGGGAGGACCCGTGACCTATGTTCTGACCCGCAATGAAAACGTGGGATATGTCTGCTTCCGGAACGATTCCTCCATCGTGGAGGGCATCTCCATGGTCTTCCCCGTGTTCTTCTTCCTGCTCGCCGCACTCATCTGCTCCACCACCATGACGCGCATGGTCACCGAGGAACGTACCCAGAACGGCGTACTCAAAGCGCTCGGCTTTTCCTCACGTACCATCATGTCGCGTTATACCATCTACGCCGGCAGTGCCGCCGTCGTCGGTTCAATCTCCGGATATTTCATCGGCACGCTCTTCATCCCCCGCATCATCTGGAAGGTTTACGATATCATGTACGGCTTCGCGCCGCTTGATTTCGTGTTCTCTCCCGTGCTCTTTCTCATCTCCTTTGCCGTCGCCATTCTCTGCTCGGTCGGCTCCGCGTGGCTCTCCTGCCGTGCTTCCCTCCGGGAGACTCCGGCAAACCTGACCCGGCCCAAAGCGCCCAAGAGCGGCAAACGCATCCTTCTTGAAAAGATTCCCTTCCTCTGGCGGCACATGAAGTTTCTCTACAAGGTCTCCGCCCGCAACATTTTCCGCTACCGCAAGCGTTTCTTTATGATGGTACTCGGGGTTGCCGGATGTACCGCCCTGCTTGTGACCGGCTTCGGCATCCGGGACTCCGTTTCCGGTGTGGCGGACGACCAGTTCGGCAAGATCTCGGTCTATGACCTGTCCGTCACCTTCACGGGAGACATGACCGACGAAGAGCTTGCCGCTTTTTGTGAGACGCTTCCCGACAGCGTAACCGCCTCGATCGCGCTCCGGCAGACCAGCTGGGAGCTGGCAGCGGGCGACCGCATCAAGACCGCAAACATCCTCCTCTCCGATGGGGTCGGCATGGACCGCTTTTTCCACTTTACCAAGGACGAAAAGCCGGTCGCCTATCCCGGGAAGGGAGAGGTCCTGCTCAACGAAAAGCTGGCGGACCAGCTCGGCGTGAGCATCGGTGACAGCCTGACGCTCCGCGACTCTGACCGCCGGGAGGTTACCGTCAGGGTTTCCGGCATCTTTGAAAACTATGTGTATAATTACGCGGTGCTGACACCTGCGACCTGTGCCGACGCCTGGGGGAAGTCTCCCGCGCCCAATTCCGTCCTTCTGACGCTTGCGGACGGCTCCGATCCGCACGCAAGCTCCTCCAAGCTGATGCAAAACGACTGCGTTGCCGCAGTTACCGCCACCGACGATCTGTTGGAGCGCGTCAATTCCGTGATGTCAAGGCTTGACTACATCGTGCTCCTGGTGCTGGTCTGCGCCGGCGCGCTTGCGTTTATCGTGCTCTACAATCTCACCAATATCAACATCACCGAACGCCAACGGGAGATCGCCGCGCTCAAGGTGCTCGGCTTCTACCGCCGGGAAACAAGCGCGTATGTATTCCGCGAAAACACCGTGCTGACAATTCTCGGCGCACTCGCGGGGCTGCCGCTCGGCTTTGCGCTCCACGCGTTCGTCATGTCCCAGATTCAGGTGGATCTGGTCTCGTTCCGAAACTATATTTCACCGCTCTCCTGCCTGATCTCGCTTGCCATCACCTTTGTCTTTGCGCTCGCGGTCGGATTCTTCATGCAGTTCCGGATCGACCGGATCCGCATGGCGGATTCGCTCAAATCGGTGGAATGACACGCATCCCGCAATTTGTTCGAAAGGAAACATCTCCATGACCCCAAAGAAACAGCCAAAACGTTCTGTGTCTGCCACAGAAAACAATGCCCCGTCCGTCTCCCGCTGTGCCGGATATCCGTCCGCATCGCCCTCGCGTGTCACGCGGAGGCATGCCGGGAAGATCAACCTCCCGTATCTCATTGTGACCTGCTGTACTGTTCTGGCGGTTGCTCTGGTCGTCGTTCTGTGCCTGATCGTTTTCAAAATGCCGACGAAGAAACCGCCCGTTCCCGGCGAAACCGGTTCCACGCACGAATCTGTTTCGACAGGCGAGTCGGATTCGCAAAAGAAACCCGACACGAAGCCAGGCTCCACCGAAACCGAAACAGACAAACCCCGGGAAAACCCCAATCTGTTCCAAACAACGCTGGAGCAGGGCGGGATCGGTCTCTGGGGACAGGATGTGGCAGTGGAAAACCAGGTGAGAAGCGGCTTTATTCCGGTCTCTCCCTCCACAGTCTATACGCTCAGTGCGGAAAACTGGGGATATCCGTTCTACACCTCCAGCATCTTTGAATATGACGAGAATCACAAATTCTTACACTGTGTGCCCTTCTCCAGTTCCGTTTCGCCCTCCACCTTTGCCACTTCTGCGGATACCGCCTACCTGCGGATCCAGACCGCAAAGGATTCCCATGCAACCGTTGAAAATACCATCGAAGCCGGTTACTATCTGGAGGAAGGAGACTCCTCCACGCCATGGAACCGTACCGTCTTTGCGGGAACGGTTGACGAGCAGCCCTCAAGCGAGGGCATGAAAAACGCACTCGCCCGTATGCGCATTTTCTCAGACACCACGCTGACCCTGCGCGGAAACGGGTTCCCGCTCGGATACCGCGATCCGCAACGTGCGGAAATGCAGAATCCCTTCACCACCCTGCACCCGGAGGCAGGCAGTATTCTCTACGGCTTCCCGTATTCTTCCGTCCGGAAAACGGATACCTATGTCGGCATGGAAGTATCCCTTGAGACCTTCTTCTCCGCGCTTGCAAATCCCGCGAGCATCCTGTACACCTCCGACTATTCCGATGAAAAAGACCCCGGCTTCAGCCCATTCATTCAGTATGTCTGGACGCCTTACGGTACCGTCTGTTCCACCGTTGTCGGGTACGCCTACAATATGGATATCCGGTATACCACGTACGAATGGGAAGCGGTCCCCGGAGTATATAAGATCGACCCGGAAACTGAAGATATCGCTCTTTGCGACGTTCTGTGCAACGGCACAACGCAGATGCAGAGCAGTGCCCATATGGCAATCATCAGCGCGATCAAGCGCGCACCGGACGGGTCGATCTTTGCGGTCGAGGTCACCGAGGCAGACATTGCCTGCGTCCGCAAGACCTGGCTGACCTATTCTGTTTTCAAGAGCCTGTATCTGTCCAAGTATTCCGTTTATCGCTACGACCGGCTGGAGGAAACGCCTCCGCCCGACTGCACCTGGACAGACGAGGATTCCGACCGCATGGCGCTTTGCCCCGACCGCGGATACAACGCGTTATACCGGCTCGGCGCCAGGGTAAAGCTGAACCTGCTTTCAGAGGCGGGGGAGGAAATCATTGTCCGGTATTCGAAGAATGCCGACGGTGAATTCCTGGAGCTGTGTACCTATCCGTGGTCGGACGCGGTCGTGACCGATGTCAACGGCATTTCCTGCCGGATCCTCTCCTTCTCGCCTTCCGCCCCTGGCAGATACCGGGTCTCCATCCGTTACGCCGACGGGACCGAAAGCGAGCCGACCGCCTTCTCTGTCGCTTATGTCGGAAAATTCAGCTACGCCAACGGCAAAAATACCATGACCGTTCGCGCGGGGGAATCCTTTGACGTAAAATTCTCGGATTACAGCGGCTGCGAGCCTTTGTCCATCTGCATGGAAAACAGACAATACGTCACCCGTATCCAGCGTAGCCTCACCGAAGAGGAAATCCGGAACGGCGTTGCCTCCTTTGTTTCCGACCAGACCGGAGAAATGTACATCAAGATCTATTACCGGAACGAAAACGGGAAGGTCTCTACCCAGCGCTTGCTTCTGACGGTTACAGATAACTGAAATCAAACAATGGCTCCCGCCCCTGCCGCCAAAGCGGCAGGGGCGGGAGCCTATCCACACGACCCGGGTCAGCAGATCTCCTGTTCCAGAGATCGGAATTCGGGAGTGTCAAAAAATTCGGTCAGAGAAATACCAAAGCCGTCACACAGCATTTTCAGCGTGACAATGCCCGGATTCCTGCTTTTCCCATACAGGATATTCTTTACTGTGGACGGCGGAACCGCCGACTCGGTGGACAGATGATGAATCGTCATGTGCTTTTCCTGGCATAACTGCATCAGTCTGTTTTTGACCGCTTCATAAGTATCCATAATTCCCCTCCAGATAGATTCTTTCGGGTTTATTATAGAAATTTTCTCTTGACATCATGGGCTATATATGATACAATCAGGCTATATACAGTCCATTTGCGGTACAAATCGTGAAAAGCAATCCCCGTTCCGGCAAATTCAGGCAACGACGGTACGGATTTCCGGGGCCCCGTCGGCAAAAAATCGTTGCCCGGCAGTCAGGTCACGGAAAATTCCGCAGGACATATGCAGATATTTTCGATTACACTGCAAAAGAAAGGAATTGCCATGAAATTTGACCCCGAATACTATTCAGATCCGGCACGAGGTCTGCACAATTCACACCGTACCAGAGTGCTCTTTTGTCTGAACATCCTGATGCTTGCGGTGAATCTGGCGCTTTCCGTTGCGCTGGTAGTTGGCATGCTTCGACTGAAAAACCTGGAGTCGGCTCCGGGAGGTACGCAGTTCTCCACGGAGACAATCCTGAGTGAGCAGACCGACTGACCGACTCTTTGTATGTAAGTTAGTTCAAACGCCCCGCCGTCAGCATATGCGGACGGCGGGGCGTTTGAAGAGTTCAGATCTGTTTGTGAACGCTCTTGTACTCATCATAAAAGCGGAAATAGGGGCAGGACGCGGAATCCCTTGACAGATAGTCGATCATCTCGTCCTGGTCAAGGTTCACGGAGCAGGTGTACTCATCGTAATACTCGTCGTAGTCGTAAAACTCGCAATGCTCACAGTTGGATGCCGGGCGTTTCTTCAAAACCGCTTTTTCGCCTGTGATTGCCATATCCGTCACTCTCCTTTCCGTTTTTCGGGAGAACTTCTCCGCCGTTCGCTTGTCCGCAAAGTCACTGTGCCGGCTTCACCGGAACATGGACCGAACGGCAAGGGAGCACTTTCCCCCTTTTATTGTACCGCAAAAATCCGGATTTGTCAACGTCTCTCCTTTTTCCGTTCAGCCTTGCCATTCCCGCCGGTTTTCCCTTGACTTGACGAAAAAAGCATGGTAAAATAATGCTGTTATCCGTCGGCAGGAAGCCGCACGGAAATGCTTGAGCACAAGAAAGGGCAGAAAACATGGCAGATTCCAAGGAAAAATACATTTCTCCGCTCTCGACCCGCTATGCAAGCGACGAGATGCAGTTCATTTTCTCCGAGACCTTCAAATTCCGCACCTGGCGGAAGCTCTGGATCTCTCTTGCAAAAGCGGAAAAAGCGCTGGGGCTTGATATTACCGACGAACAGATCGCCGAGCTGGAAGCCCACCGCGACGACATCAATTTTGAGGTTGCCGAGGCAAGGGAAAAGGAAGTCCGCCACGACGTCATGAGCCATGTGTACGCCTACGGGGTGCAGTGCCCCAAAGCGGCGGGAATCATCCACCTCGGCGCGACCTCCTGCTATGTCGGGGACAATACCGATGTCATCATTCTCCGCGAGGCATCCCGCGTCATCCTCAAAAAGGCGGCGCAGGTGCTCCTGAATCTGTCGGAATTTGCCGACAAGTACAAATCCATGCCCTGCCTTGCCTACACCCATCTCCAGCCCGCACAGCTGACGACCGTCGGCAAGCGTGCGACGCTCTGGATGTACGAGCTGGCGCAGGACATGGACGAGCTGGAATCGCGGCTTGACAAATTGCTTCTGCTCGGTTCCAAGGGCACGACCGGCACGCAGGCTTCCTTTATGGATCTGTTCTCCGGCGACGAGGGAAAGATCCGCGAGATGGAGCGCATGATCGCCTCCGACATGGGCTTCTCCGGTGTCGTTCCCGTCTCCGGACAAACCTACTCCCGCAAGGTGGATGCATACTTCCTCGGAGCGCTTTCCGGCATCGCGCAGAGCGCGTACAAGTTTGCAAACGACCTCCGTATCCTGCAATCCTTTGAGGAGATGGAAGAGCCGTTTGAAAAGAAGCAGATCGGTTCCTCGGCAATGCCCTACAAGCGCAACCCCATGCGGAGCGAACGCATCTGCGCACTGGCGCGCTACGTCATTACCGACAGTCTCAATCCCGCCTTCACCGCGTCTACGCAGTGGTTTGAGCGCACGCTGGATGACTCCGCAAACAAGCGCATTTCGGTTGCAGAGGCGTTCCTTGCGACCGACGCGATTCTCAATATCTACATCAACGTGTCGGGGGGACTTGTGGTCTACCCCAAGGTGGTCGAGCGCCGAGTGATGGAAAAGCTGCCCTTCATGGCGACCGAAAACATCATGATGGAAGCGGTCAAAAAGGGCGGCAACCGTCAGGAGCTGCACGAAAAGCTGCGCGAATATTCTCACGCTGCGGCGTACCGCGTCAAAATGGAAGGCGGCACCAACGACCTCATCGACCGCATTGCCGCGGATCCCGCGTTCCGTATCACCAAAGAAGAGATCACCTCGCACCTCAATCCCTCCTTGTACATCGGCAGATGCCCCTCGCAGGTCGATGAGTTCCTGAAGGATGTTATCCGCCCACTGATTGACCGTTATTACGCGGGCGACGTATCCAGCGAGCTGAAGGTCTGACCGCCGAAGGCAACGGGCTGATACAGCTCCGCCGCGCGCCTGATGTGGCGGCATAAGCTCTGCTTACCGTACTTGTTGCCCCGGCAAGGGTCCCCGCCCCGCATTCCGCTTGCGGCGGGTGGCGATCCGCACCCAAGTTACCGATTTTGTGCCGCGCACCGCGGCAGATGGGAGACAGTTTATGTATTTATTTGTAATCCGACACGGAGAACCCGACTACGAGCACGACGCGCTGACCCCCACCGGGCAAAAGCAGGCGGAAGCGGTCGCCAAGCGTCTGATGGTACACGGAATCGACAAGGTGTACTCTTCCCCCAAGGGACGCGCCAAACTGACGGCAAAGCCGCTGTGCGACGCGCTGGGGCTGGAAATGCACATTGAACCGTGGTGCAGTGAGGACGAGATGTGGCCCTATTTTGCGGGGCACTATGAAGATCTCGGCTATGACGGCTGGGCGTTCCAGCAGCCGTGGCAGAATCTGCGCGGCGGGGACAACTTCAATCTCGGCAACGCGGACTGGATGAAAGCGGACCTCCACGTGGACATCAAAGCGGAGGAAGGCTACAAGCGTCTGATCCCCGCGTCCGACGACTTCATGGAACGGCTCGGCTACCGCCGCGAGGGCAGTGTTTACAAAATCCTCCGTCCGGGCAACAACGATCGCGTGGCGCTGTTCTGCCATGAGGGCTTCACCATGGCGTGGATGCCGTTCATGCTGGGGATCCCGCCGCACCTGTTCTGGAGTTCGTTTGCCGTCACGCCGTCGGGCGTCACCTGCCTGTACTTCCACGACTGGGGTGATGTGGGCAAGGGCTACACGGTGCCTCACGTGCTTGGTTTTTCGGATATGAGCCACATTTTCCACGACGGGCTTCCGATGAATTTCAACGGATACGCGGAAGTCTGACGAACGCCGCGGTTTCCTTGTTCCGGTATTGACAAGAGACTCCCCCGCCGCGCTTCGCGCGGCGGGGGAGTCTTGGTGTTACGGGAAAGCCGCACGGCGGGGATCCGGCGGCGAGCCGCGGACGGAGTCCGGTGGCGAAGCCTGCCGGCGGGCACCCGCAAGGGCGGCGATTCACTTCCGCGCACAGATTTCCGGATACGGGACAACGGGATCCGGGTTTCCCGTATGTTCCCCGAGCATCTTTTCCATCCAGATCATATCGTACCATCTGCCGAACTTGCAGCCGCTCGCGGTAAATCTTCCGACCAGATGAAATCCCATATGCTCGTGAAAATGCATGCTGTCAAACGTCAGCGTTTTGTCCTCCTTTGTCGGCACGGCAATGCAGGCGCACATATTCCGTACCCCCATCTTGTGGAGTGCCTCTGCAAGGGCGGCATACAGGGCTCTGCCAACTCCGTGGCGGCGAGCGTCCCTCTCCAGATAAACGGTCGTTTCCACCGACCATGCATAAGCGGCACGGGACTTGAATTCCCCGGCATATGCGTACCCGACGATCTTTCCATCTATCTCGGCGCAAAAATACGGGTAGCGCGCGCTGATTTTCCGGATGCGTTCCCGGAATTGTGCGATGGACGGTGTCACCCATTCAAAGGAAACCGCCGTATTTTCCACATAATAGCGATAAATCTCAAGCAGTGCCTCCGCGTCCGCCTCCGTTGCCGGACGGATATGCGGTCCTGCTGATTCGGGCATCATTCCCGGCATGTTCATCTTGTTTTCCTGACCGATTCCTTTCCTGATTTTCACCGAATGTATCGGTTTCATGTTCCTTGGATTGCGCCGTTTTTCCGCCCGCCGCGGGCGGGTGCCCGCCTGCCGGCACCGCCATCGGACTCCGTCCGTGGCGTCGCCGCAGGATCCCCGTCCGTGCGGCGGGCTTTATCCCCATCCCTTCAAATCTCCGGCAGACACGCGCGGTAGGCGGCAAACGCCGACGGGAGCGCATAATTGTCCCGCACCTCGGAAAGATCTGCCGCAAGATACGGCGCGGGAAGCTCCATAGGCGGGGCAACTCGGATGAGATACCCCACCATGTGCCACTCAATGTGCGTAAAAATATGTTTTGCCGCGGGCAGTCCGACGGACTCCAACGGCATCAGCCCAAGCGTCAGAACCGTCTCTTCCGCCTCCTCGCGGGTCAGATGCCCCTCCCGGTTCGGGAATTCGTAAAGCCCTGCCAGAAGCCCCCGCGCGGGGCGCTTGTCCAAGAGGATCCGCTTCCCGTCGGTCACGAGCAAAACCGTTTTTTTCTCTACCCGCCGCGCCGCCTTCGGCGCCTTCACGGGGTATTTCTCTACCGTTCCCTCGGCAAAAGCCCGGCAGAACTCCCGGACCGGACAACGACTGCACTGCGCTTCGCCGTTCGGCACGCAGACCGTCGCGCCAAGCTCGATGAGCGCCTGATTGAAATCCCCCGGCAGATGCGCGGGAATCACGGCGGCAACCGCCTCCTCGATCCGACGGCGTACCCGGTTGTCACCGATATCGCCTCCGTCCGCCGTAAGGCGGGTCACAACACGAAGTACGTTTCCGTCCACCGCCGGAACGGGAACCCCGTAGGCAATCGAAGCAATCGCACCCGACGTGTACGGCCCGATCCCCGGAAGCCGGAGAAGCGTTTCCCGGTCGCCCGGAATCACCCCACCGTATTTCTCCGTCACCTCCACCGCAAACCTGTGCATATTGCGGACACGGCTGTAATACCCGAGCCCTTCCCAGTATTTCAGGTAAACGTCCTCCCCCGCCGCGGCAAACGCGCGGATGTCCGGGAAGGCGAATAGGAACCGCTCGTAATAGGGCTTGACCGCCTCCACACGGGTCTGTTGGAGCATAATCTCGGAAACCCAGACCCGATACGGATCCGGCGTCATCCGCCACGGCAGCGGACGCGCGTTCTCTGCATACCACCGCAACAGCGGCGATACGATCTTTCGCGGCAACCCGACCGGATGATCCCCAATAGCTGCGGAAAAACGCCCGGATTGCGCTCCATCGGATTCTTTTGCTGCAGGCTCACCGGAGGCGGGAATCCCTGCGGCATTCTCCGGCGCAGGGGGTACTTGCCCGAGACATTGTCCGCCACTGACGGCTTTCCTTTTTTGCTTTTCCGGATTCTTCCCGCTTTGCTCCGACCGTTTCATGACTTTCCTCCTTCCGTCGGGCTGCCCCGACCGATTTCTCTGTCCATTGTATCACATCCGATGGCAAAGTTCCACCCTCCACGCAAAAAAACACGGTATCCGAGAAAAGATACCGTGTTTTTTTGTTTCCGGGTCACAGGGATTGCTCAGCGGTACTGTCACGCCTCGCCGCAACGCTCCAGAATATACCCCTCGACATTTTCAAACGGAATGCCAAGCGCAACTGACAACTCACCGAACAAATTGTTCTTTGCCTCCCGCTCAAACTCCGCGTCCGTATCGGGCAGGCGGCGGGATGAGCCGATCAGCTGGCGGCGGCGCTCTGACACCGTGCGGATGATCCTCGCACAGGAAAGCGGCGTATGATCGCCGATCGCAGAGCGATAAAGGTTCTTTCTTTCCCGCTCATTGGTGATATTCATGACACCAGCCTCCGGAAGCTCTTCGCCAACAAACCGTTCCGCAACCTCTTTTGTCATGACGCGCCGGATAAAGACGTATTCGCTGTCCGCAGGTACAAACACCTTGGAGCTTTCCCCGTTCCTGAGCGGCTTCAGCTCATAAAAAAGGCGGGGATCGTTTTTATCAATGGGCGAATTCCGGACCCCCTCGACCGAATACACCCCGAAGGTCCCGTACATCACGTACTCGCCGACCTCAAACATTCTGATCCCCTCCGTTCCTCAAAAACAATACGTGCCGCATCTGTGCGGCGGCACCGCAGAGTGTAGCACATTTTCTACATCTATTATAGCAAAATCCGCCCCAAAGTTCCATTTGTTATTTGCACAAACTTTCCCCCACAGTGTATGGGCAGTTTGCACAGAAGATTTGTCAATCTATCATTTGACGGATTTCAACGGAAGTATACACTTTCTCTTCGTTTTTTCAAAAAAGTCCGCGCATTGTCAGTGTTAACCGAAAAAATTGAAAGAGAGAGGCAAAATTCTGTTCGCCTCTCTCTTGATCTGCCGGATGAACGGCACAGATGATTTGTGCGGTTTGACAAACGGATTTGTAAATTCTGCACACCGCGTCCTCTGTCACCAGCGGTTGAATTCGGAAAGCTCCAGACCCGGATTGTGCTCCTCGGCATAGCGGATGCTCCATTCCCCGTTGAAGATCAGAAGGGTCCTGCCCTTCACGTCCTCGACGATTCTGGTGTCCGACGCCAGCTTCAGAGTCGCGGGATCCAGTTTGTCGTTCTCGATGAAGCGGATCTGGTCGTGCGGAATGTCCATCCGTCGGTACTCCACTCCGTATTCGGTCTGCATCCGGAATTTGAGCACATCAAATTGCAGCATACCGACCACACCGACGGTCACACGTTCCATACCGAAGCCCGGTTCGAAGAAAATCTGGATCGCACCTTCCTGCGCAATCTGGTTCATGCCCTTGGCAAACTGCTTGCGCTTCATGGAATCGACCTGCTCAATGACAGCAAAATGCTCCGGCGCAAAGGTCGGAATGCCTTCAAATTTCACCTTCAAGGACGGATCGCACACCGTGTCGCCGATGGAAAAGATACCGGGATCGAACACGCCGATGATGTCTCCCGCATAGGCAGTCTCAATTCCCTCCCGTTCCTGCGCCATCATCTGTTGCGGCTGGGACAGCTTGATCATTTTGCCGCCCTGCACATGAAAATACTCCTGTGCCCGGTCAAATTTCCCGGAACAGATGCGGAAAAACGCGATCCGGTCGCGGTGCAGCTTGTTCATATTCGCCTGGATCTTGAAAACGAACGCGGAAAACCGTTCGTCAAACGGGTCCACCACCGCATCCTGCGTTTTGCGAGCAAGCGGGGGCGTGGTCATCTTAAGGAAGCTCTCGAGAAACGGCTCAATCCCGAAATTGTTGAGCGCGGAACCGAAAAATACAGGCGAGAGCTTGCCGTGACGGACCTTTTCCAGATCAAAATCAAAGCAAGCACCGTCAAGCAGTTCCACCTGGTCAACCAGCTCCTGCCGCAGATTCTCCCCGATGAGCGAGTCCAGTTTTTCGGTGTCGCCGAGGTCGCAGTCAATGGATCTCAGCCTGTTTCTGCCACCATGGAAATTGTCAAACGCATGGATGCACTTACCCGCGCGGTCGTAAACGCCCTTGAACTGTGCGCCGCAGCCGATCGGCCAGTTGATGGGATAGGTCCCGATACCGAATTCCTTTTCCAGCTCATCCATCAGGTCGAACGGGTCGCGCGCCTCGCGGTCCATCTTGTTGATGAAGGTGAAGATCGGGATATCCCGCTTTGCCACCACGCGGAACAGTTTTCTCGTCTGTGCCTCGATACCCTTTGCCGCGTCGATCACCATGACAACACTGTCCGCCGCCATCAGCGTGCGGTAGGTATCCTCTGAGAAGTCCTGGTGTCCGGGCGTGTCCAGAATGTTGATGCAATACCCCTCGTATTCAAACTGCATCACCGAAGAGGTCACGGAAATACCTCTCTGCTTCTCAAGCTCCATCCAGTCGGATACCGCGTGCTTGTCGCTCGCCTTGCCTTTGACGGAACCGGCGGTCTGGATTGCTCCGCCGTAAAGCAGAAATTTTTCGGTCAGGGTCGTTTTACCGGCATCCGGGTGCGAAATAATCGCAAAAGTACGCCGTCTTTCAATTTCTTTCCGCATGGTTAAGTCTGCCATGGAAAACCTCACAAATCAAAACAGATTTCCGCCGACGGTCGAAGCTTGCGTCACGTCTCGGGGAACATGGCACGTGCTCGGCGGAATCAGCGCATACGATGTTATTTTATCATGTTTTCCGATAATATGCAAGTCCCGGCGCAAAAAAATCGGCACCGGCACAGCCCCGATCATACGGGAGCCGTGCAGTGCCGTTTTTTCATCCGGACCGGTGATAGCCGGTCCGGATTCGGTTATCCGTTCAGGACGGATTACTCCTGCCCTTTGCTCTGGCAGACAAAGTTTTCGTCAAACTCAAACCAGACGCCGCCGATGGTACGGGAAGCCGTGCACAGATAGCCGGGTCCGTACGCAGAACCAAGGATGTAGAAGTAGTACCAGTTGCCGTCAATCTCCTGCCAAGCAGTCTGCATCTCACCGTTCACGTAGTAACGGGTCGTTGCATTCATCTTCTGGATGTTCTCTGCCGTGTAATCGTTCATCTCATTTGCATAGATGCAGTTGACAAACCCGTTGTAGAGAATGTGTCCGTCTGCCGCATAATCATATGCAATGCCGCCGATTTCACCGCTTGTCTTGAGCGTGTAAGGAGCTTCCGAATTTGCATCGTTGAAGTAGTACAGCTTGTAAGCAATGCTGATCCACTGGATTGCCGCTCTGCCGTACACGCCGTTGTCTCTGCGGAAGTAGTAGGTGTTGCCGCCGATCTCTTGCCAGCCGGTCTGCATGACACCGTCCACATAGTAGTACAGGTCACCGTCGTGAGTCTGCAAGCCGTTCAGCGGCTTCACCGTGTGGTCTTCGTTGAACTCACGCAGATACCCGCCCAGCATGCAGGTGGCATCCGTTACCATGAATCCGGTCTCAGGCAGGAAGTAGTACAGCCCGTTCGGATTCGTGGAATACTGCTCATAGATTTCATTGTTGACCGCAGGACCGGAACCATCCTTGTGTCTCCAGCCGGTCGACTTGATACCGTTGACAAAGCAGACCGTTCCGCCTTCGACCTCATAGAAGCCGTGCGCAATCACAAGTCCCTTGTCGTTGTCCCAGAAATACTGCTTGCCACCGATCACGGAGTCGGAATTCCTGCAGACACCGTTCACGACGGAGCCGTAATAGGTCTTGCCGTCAACCACGAACCAGCCGGTCTTGGGAGCACCGTCTTCGTAGTAGTACAAGTTACCGTCCAGCTCAACAAAGCCGGAGAGCACCTCCTGGGTTGCGCCGCACGCCGTGCAGACACCGTTGACATAATTGTGCGGAGTCTTTGCAATGACCGTACCGGTTTCCACAGTCTCGCCGCAGACGGTACAGACAACATCGCCCGTGTAGCCCTCCTTGGTGCAGGTTGCTTGCTCTGCGTTCCGGATTTCGGTCTTATGACCGGGAGCGGGAATGGTTTCGCCCTGCTTGATGGTCTCGCCGCAGACGGTACAAACGGTATCGCCTGTGTAGCCGTCCTCGGTGCAGGTTGCTTCCTTCGCATTGCGGATTTCGGTCTTGTGTCCTTCAGAGGGGATTACTTCGCCCTGCTTGATGGTCTCGCCGCAGACGGTACAAACGGTATCGCCTGTGTAGCCATCCTCGGTGCAGGTTGCTTCCTTCGCATTGCGGATTTCGGTCTTGTGTCCACCCTTCGGGATGACCGTACCGGTTTCCACAGTCTCGCCGCAGACGGTACAGACGGTATCGCCCGTGTAGCCATCCTCGGTGCAGGTTGCTTCCTTCACACCACGGAGCTCGGTCTTGTGACCGGTAGCGGGAATGACCTTACCGGTCTCCACGGTCTCGTTGCAGACGGTACAGACAGTGTCACCCGTGTAGCCATCCTCAGTGCAGGTTGCGTCCTTTGCACCGCGGGTCTCGGTCTTGTGACCTTCAGAGTAGATCACTTCGCCCTTCTTAACGGTCGTGCCGCAAACGGAACATACGGTATCTCCCGTATAACCATTCTCAGTACAGGTCGCTTCCTTTGCACCAACAACTGTGGTCTTGTGCTCACCCTTCGGAATAACCTTACCGGTTTCCACGGTCTCGCCACAGATGGTACAGACAGAATCACCCGTGTAGCCATCCTCGGTGCAGGTTGCTTCCTTCACGTTGCGGAGTTCGGTCTTGTGTTCACCCTTCGGAATGACCTTACCGGTTTCCACGGTCTCGCCGCAGACGGTACAGACAGTATCACCCGTGTAACCGTCCTCGGTGCAGGTTGCGTCCTTTGCACCACGGATCTCGGTCTTGTGACCAGGAGCGGTGATGGTTTCGCCCTTCTTGATGGTCTCGCCGCAGACGGTACAAACGGTGTCACCTGTGTAGCCGTCCTCGGTGCAGGTTGCTTCCTTCGCATTGCGGATTTCGGTCTTGTGACCGGGAGCGGGAATGGTTTCGCCCTGCTTGATGGTCTCGCCGCAGACGGTACAAACGGTATCGCCTGTGTAGCCGTCCTCGGTGCAGGTTGCTTCCTTCGCATTGCGGATTTCGGTCTTGTGTCCTTCAGAGGGGATTACTTCGCCCTGCTTGATGGTCTCGCCGCAGACGGTACAAACGGTATCGCCCGTGTAGCCGTCCTCGGTGCAGGTTGCTTCCTTCGCATTGCGGATTTCGGTCTTATGACCGGGAGCGGGAATGGTTTCGCCCTTCTTGATGGTCTCGCCGCAGACGGTACAAACGGTGTCACCCGTGTAGCCATCCTCGGTGCAGGTTGCTTCCTTCGCATTGCGGAGCTCGGTCTTGTGTCCTTCAGAGGGGATTACTCCGCCCTTCTTGATGGTCTCGCCGCAGACGGTACAGACAAAGTCACCCGTGTAGCCGTCCTTGGTGCAGGTTGCTTGCTCTGCGTTGCGGATTTCGGTCTTGTGTCCAGCCTTCGGGATGACCGTACCGGTTTCCACCAGTTCATTGCAATCTGTGCAATAAACATCACCGGTATAGCCGTCCTTGGTGCAGGTTGCTGCTTCTGCATTGCGGATTTCGGTATGCTCGTGCGTGCATTCGGCAGGTTCCGGAGCAGGCTGTGCCGCACGGGACAGGCTGTCGAGGAAGAGCTCATGCAGCTGCGTCACCTTTGCAGCCGTCATCTCGGAGCTGTTCGAGAACACATTGAAGTACATGGTCTTGACACCATAGCACAACTCAGCCGCGTCCCCGGCTCCGTCGCCGGTTGCGTTGAGCGTGATATACTTGTAGGTGCCGCCGAGGAAGGTTGCCGAAACAGAATTGATGTTATCAGCGATCACGTTTGCCGCAAAAGCAAGCTGACCATTGACATATACCTTCAGATTCGTACCGGTGAACACTTCCACAAACTGGACATACCCGGTCGCTCTGACACGTGCGCTTACGGTAATGTCCTTCAGATAGGTATTCAATACCGGAGAAATCTCGCCGGTAGCAAGATTGTACTTGACGGAGAAGTCATAGTTGGTCTTGCCCGTCTGAGACAGAAGCGAGATGCCGACCGTCATGTCCTCCGCATAGGAAACGTCCGGAATGTTCAGGACGGTGATCTTGGTATAACCGCCGGAAGAAGCCTTCAGTCTCGAGGACTTGTTCAGCCGTCCGGTACCGCCCTCCGACAGGTAGTTGGTGGTAGGACCGTAAGCAGTGGTACCTGTGATATTCTTGTATGCAGGGATCGCGGAGGTATCAATGATCTGCTCCAGAGCAGGAGTGGACATCCGATACATCTTCACGATCATGGCATCGGTCACATCGACATCGTGATAGACCGCACCGTACATGGTTTTGACACCGTAGCGCGCATACACGTTGGTGGTCTTGTCGCCCGCGACATTGAGGTGCAGATTCTTGTATTTGCCGCTCATGAGGAGTTGGCGTGCATCCGCATCAGAGGTATTTTCCGCACGGAACGCAAGCACGCCGTTGACGTACACCTTCAACTCATCCACGGTGAGGACTTCCACAAATTCCACCGTACCGGTAACCTTGACAGGATTCTGTTCAAGAATGTTCTTGTAAACACCGAGAGGAGACACAAGACCGGTACCAAGGTCATATGCCACACCTATGTCAAAGTCATAGTCACCCGCGCTGCCGATGGTTGCCGGAGTGACTGCAATCAGCGAACCGGCAGCATACAGTTTATTCGGGATCTTGATCACCGAAATCTTTGTCTGGGTGGTAAACGGCTCACTTCTCACATCCTGACCGGGAGTATGGATCTTGACGTCGGTCAGACCGCCCTCCTGGGAATAGTCAAAGGAGAGATAGGGAGCCTTGCCCATCACGCCGTTGTAATTCACCGCAGAGGTGAGCGGCTCGACTTCGACCGTCTGCACCTCTTTACAGGTCTCACAGGTTCTGAACTTGGAGCCGTTTTCGGTCATGGTCGGCTCCTTGGTGATCGTCCATGCACCCCACTTATGTCCGGTTGCAGGAACAACGCGGGTCGCGGTTTTGCCACACACGGGACAATTTCTCACCTGGATACCGGTCTCGGTACAGGTAGGCTTCAGTGCGCCTTCGCCCTTATAGCCCCATGCACTCCAGTCGTGGACATGCGTCTTTTCCAACGTTGCCGCGATCTGTGCAGCAGAAGCGGTCAATTCCTCGATCGCACTGGGATTCGCAACACCGGCAAAGCCCTGCTCAAACGAGAGCATTGCACCGTATGCATCATAAATATCGGAAGCGGTGTCGCCGTTGTAATGGTTCTTCTTTGCGGTCGTATGATTTGCAATGTCAAGTCCGTGCTCGCCCTTACCGCTGCCGGTCACCTTGAAATTTGAGTTGTAAGGAACCGAGTTCACCGGGATTGCTTCATTGTCGCACGAGTAGAACGCAAGCTGACCGTTGATCCAGGCTCTGAGCGTGTGTCCGTCAAAGGTCATCGTGAATACGGTAAATCCGCTCGTCTTGATCGGTGTTGAGTACTGTCCCCAACGGTAGAAGTTTGCCGTGCAGGTCGAACGGACAAGTCCGGACCCGATGTCATAGCGAAGACCGTCCCATGCATTGGAGCCGTCGATCGCGTCGACGCAGATATCCGTAAAGATATCAATCCAGCCGTAGTTGGGCTTGATCTTTCCGTCAGAGTTGTCCGGAATATAGTAAACAGCGACCTTGGTGTAGCCGTTTCTCAGATCAATGCCTTCATTATTGTAGGTATAATCCGTGGAAGCCGTCAGACCGGCGATCGGGTCGTCGGGATTGGAGAAGTCAAAGAACTCCTCGGAATACCAGTTGCCGAGTGCCGCAAGATTGGACGGAGAATAGTGGAAGGTATCCACACCGGCACCGCCCTTATAGAAGGAAGCGATGGCATCTGCGTTCGCCGGCAGCTTATAGCCCTTTGCGGAAAGCACGATCGTGCCGTACCGGTTAAAGGAGTTGTCCGGATAACCGCCGTCCCAGTTAACGTACCCGTCATTGACGTAATGAGCATCGTCATTGGTGTTCATTCCCGGGCGGATATAGTGTCCGAGCGTCATGACGGAGTTGGCATTCTCCTGCTTCAGAAAATTCATGATGCTGGAGGGGGTGCCGTCAAGAAGCGTAGCATCCGGGTTCGGATGGACCTTCAGAGCCAGCTGACCATTGACATAAACGGAGAGGCAACCCGCGCTGTCCATGGTTTCAATGAACTGCACATAGCCGGTTGCGGGACGCAGATTCAGCTCGTCCACGGTCCACCAGTCCGCACCGTTGTGCGCCCACGGAATGGAAACTTCACCGGTGCCGAGGTCATATGCAACGCTGGCAAAGTAAGATCCCTTGTTGGCGCCGCGGATCTGGGCAATACCGATGACAGAGCCCTTCGCGTAGGTTTTTTCCGGAATCATGATGGTCGTCACCTTGGTGTACCCGTTCGACAGGTACGAGGTGGTTGCACCGAGAGATGCCAGATCAATGACCTGGTATCTGACAACCGCCTCGGAGGTGTTGTCGATGCTGTACCAGACATTTGCAGGCGAGACGATCTCTGCATAGTTGGAGTTGCCGATCTCGAGCGACTCATAGATCGCGGCGATCTGCGGGGCAGTCAGCGCACGTCCGAATACAGACATCGCTTCGGTCGTGAAGACGTCATTCTTCGTGAAGCCCGGGACAGTGGCATCATAATATGCGTCGGCACAGACATAGCGGGGAGCAAGATACTCCGCAGCGCTTCCCACGTCAAAACCGGTAATGGTCGCGGCAAGCACGCCGTTGACATACACCTTCTGGCAATCGCCGTCAAACACGACCGCAAAGAAGGTCATGCCGGACACGGTGACCTTGGACGTCGAAACCGTGACGGAATTGCCGAGCTGGGAAGAGATCATACCGGTTCCGATATCATAAATCACACCGGTATCCCAGAATTCTCCGTCAGGAGAAAGCTGAGCCACACCGACCTTTCCGGTCGTCGCGGTGATGTTGACGGTCTGGCAGACCGTCCATCCGCTCATTTCGGGAACTCCGGACATTTCTGTCACTCCGGACTCGCCGGAATATACATAGAAAGCGTCCGGCAGTGTTTCCTGCCCCTCTGCCATGACGGGGACTGAGCAAACGCTCAATACCATCAGGGCAGCGAGGACTGCTGCCAAGAATTTTTTCATTGTTTTCCCTCCATAGTATTTATTCGATTTCCCGACCGTACCGGTAAGGAAATGTGACTGATGTAACGAAGGCATCACCCGGGAAGCCTTCGGCACTATTTATTGTAACACACCTCCGTGCAAAATGCAATACATTTTTCAAATTTTAACATTTGAAAGGAAATTGCGGCTTGAAATTTTAACGTAAGCGGGAGAAATTCGCATTTTCTGTCCGAAAAATTTGTGTGGTAAGCGCAATGTACACATATTTCGCGTTTCGAAATTGTGCAAATAAAACAATTATTTTCTTTTGTGCAATTTGCACAATGCTATTTTTGAAGCTCGCGTTTCCTCACCCGGTCCAAAAACCAAACACCGGCGGAATGCTCCGCCGGTGTTTGGCATAGTTTTGCATATTTGAAGAAAGCGCGGTCACGCCGGGACTTCCGGCTCATCCGGAAATCCCATATAATTCAGTGCTTCTCCCCTGAGTACCGCTCACGGTATTTGCGGAACGCGCGGGTTTTCATGACCAGCCGGAGGATACGCGCGGCGGGGATCTCCAGATCGCGGCGCGAAAGCGTGCCGTCGGCAAGCGCCGCGGATACCGCCTCCGGGTCACCTGCGGACATCTTGATGTCCTGCCCCGCAAGCAGCTCCCTGACATGGCTCGAATCATTGTCCCAGTCGGAGAGGATTACGCCGTCCCAGCCCCATTCGCCGTGGGCGATGTCGGTGATCAGCTCGCGCTGTTCGCTCGCCTTGCGGTCATTAATATGGTTATAGGAGGACATGACGCTCCACGGATCTCCCTCCCGAAGCACACGCTCAAAGTTGCGCAGGTAGATCTCCCGTTCCGCGCGGGCGGATACACGGCTGTCGGATTTGAGCCGCTCGTGTTCGGTGTTGTTGACGGCAAAATGCTTGACGCAAACCGCCGTGCCGTATGCCTGCACGCCGCGCGTCACGGCGACTGCAATCCCGGAAGAGAGAAGCGGGTCCTCGGAATAGTATTCAAAGTTGCGTCCGCAGCGCGGGTCGCGGCTGATGTTGATGCCGGGCGCCAGCCAGATATCCACATCGAAGAGCACCGATTCCATGCCGATCGCTCTGCCGAATTCCCCGGCAAGAGCCGGATCCCACGAGCTCGCGAGCATGGAACCGCTCGGGAACGCCGTGGTCAGTGCGTTGATGCGGAGCCCGAGAGGTCCGTCGGCAGTCTCCAGCGGGGGGATGCCGAAACGGAGAAACGCGGGGCAAATGCAGCCGGAAATTCCCGTTTCGTTCTTGTTGCGGGGATTCCCGGACACAAGGCGGATAAGGTCGTCGTCGGACATGACGGCGAGCAGGTCCTCCATCGTATGTCTGCCGTCCGCCACATCGGAAAGCGTGACGGGCGCACGGGGCGCGTCGCGGTCATCGGAGATGAGACTCGGCTCATAGCCGGCGGAGGTTGCGTTCCCATCGGCGGAAACCTCCTCCTGTTTCATCGTCATTCCCTTCTCCGAGCGCGTCAGAGTAAAGCTGACCACGTCCGGGAACTGCCACATGGCGGATACCAGCTTGAAGTAACATTCTCCCGCGGGAAGCGCGATCTGCACGGGGGCAGTCACGTCGGTCAGGTGAAGCTGGTCCTCCCTTTCGCAGGTGTGGCGGACGGGAACGGGGGCGATCGGCTGTCCGACGTTTGACACGAACAGCGCGCACGCGTCCGACAGCACCGTATCGTCACGGTAATTGGCGTAGCGGATGGTCAGGTCATAGATGCCCGCCTCCTCGGCAAACAGCTTGTAAGTCACGGCTTTTCCGGGGTTCCAGAAGTTGGACAGCACGCTGACGGGCGCGCCGTCGCCGCCGTCGGCAAAATGCTTGACGTTCAGCCCGTAAGAGCTTTCAAAGAATCCGGTTGCCGGGAAGGTCGTGCTCCCCTCCCCGCTGATGCGGAAAACGGAATTGACCTTACAGAAGACAAGTGCCGTAACGGGCGGAAAATCCCGCTTTGCCGTGACGGTCAGATCGGACACGCCGGACGGCAGGATGATCCCGGCGCCGTCCGCGGAGGACAGGTCGGCATCGAAATCCGTAAGCGTCACGCCGCCGAGCGACAGCTCTCCGTAATCCGAGAAGCGCCCGGAAGCGTTCCCGTCAAAGCGGAGGATATATCCGCCCGACGCACCGGCAATGAGGCGGTAGGTGACCGACTGTCCCGCATGGAGTGCGGAAAGGTCGGCTTCAATCGCCGTATCGGACGCGGCAACCGCGCCGGCGGGAACCACGGTCTCTCCGTCCGAGGAGATACGGAGTCCCGCCCGGGGATCGACCGGAATGGTCTCGAGTGTTTCCATACTCCCGTCACCGCGCAGGCGCGCGGGAAGCGAGGTGCCGAGATGGGTGAGCGTTTCCGAGAACACCGTTTCCTTCTGGTGATGCAGAAAGACTTCGGTGTCCGCAAAAGAAGAGTTCCCGAGGAAGACACGATAGTCGCCCGCCTCGGTGACAAAGCAATCGCGGTGCCCCGTCACGCCGGTATCGTCAAACGATGCAAGGTCGGAGAGGGGGAATGTGACGGTCACGGTCCCGCTCCCGCCGGGCAGGAGTGTTTTTGTTTTGGCAAATCCCGCAAGCACCCTGCGGGGGCGGTACAGCTTTGCGCCGTCCTCCGGCTGCGGTGACGAGAAATACACCTGCACGACCTCGCGCCCGGGATAGGTTCTTCCCGTGTTGGTCACGCGGCAGGAAACCGTAATGACTCCGTTTTCCTCCGATGCGGAACAATCCGAAAGCTCAAACGTCGTATAGGAAAGTCCGAATCCGAACGGATAACGGATCTTTTCTTTTGCAAAGGTCAGGAAATAGCGGTAGCCGACGTAAATATCCTCCACATAGTCCTGAATAATGCCGCCGCCCGTCTGTCCGAAATGTCCTGCGGAGGGATAATCCTCATAGTTTTTCGCAACGGTCGCGGTCAGCTTTCCGGACGGGGTCACACGACCTGCGAGAATATCGCCGATCGCCCGCGCGCCTTCCATACCCGGCATGAAGCAAAGAAGCAGTGCCGACACGCCGAAGGTGTCCGCAAAGGAAAAGTCAATCAGTCCCCCGCTGTTGACAAGCACCGCCGTTCTGCCCGGAAAACGGGAGACCACCGCGCCGAGCATTTTCCGCTCGTCTGCGGAGAGATACCAGTCGCCCTCGCTAAAGGCAACATCCTCGTTTTCCCCGGCGGTCCTGCCGATCACGACAATCGCCGCGTCGGCGTTTTTCTCCGCATCCGCAAGGATCGTATCGTCAAGCGGCATTTCCGGAGCGCAGTGCATTCCGCTTCCCCACACGCCGAAGCTGGGGATGGGGTGCGTCGCCGTCCAGGCACGGTAAACCTCCGCTAAGTGTTCGTCCACCGGCATCCCCGCCCCGCGGATGCCGTCAAGAAAACTGACGGTGTACTCGCAGTCACAATTTGCGGATCCGGTACCGCCCTTGATGGTATTGATCTGTGTCCGCCCGAACACCGCCACGCGCGTGCTCTCTGAAAACGGCAGAAGGTTCCCTTCGTTTTTCAGAAGCACCGCGCCCTCCGCAGCGATCCGCCTGGCAAGTGCCCGTCTTTCTTCCACCCGTTCAAACTGTTCCGACATATCTGTTCCCTCCGCCGGTGATCGGCAAATTTTTCGCCCGATCCGCCGGTAATCCGGTTAGATTTTACCATATTCCGCCGCAGCAAGTCAAGGGATACAAAGAAAAAGCATTCCGCGCACGCCGTTTTTCGCGCACGATGGGTCTTTCCCGGTATCCGGCTTGACAAAGTGCATATAATATGTTAAAATACAATGAATAATAAATGGGGTCAGGTGCACCATGCCGGAAGAACAGTCCAAAGAAAAGCAGACAACCACGCCGGAGCCCGGCAACCCGCCGTCCGGCGCCGCGGCTTCCGGGATGACCGACGCGGCAGAGGCAAAGTATCTCCGCATGACGACCGAACCGGTGGAAAAGCTCATTGCAAAACTCGCGCTTCCCACCATCGTCAGTATGCTCATCACCTCGTTCTACAATCTCGCCGACACCTTTTTCGTGCGTCAGCTGGATTCGGACAGCATGGTAGCGGCGGTCGGCATCGTCCTGCCGCTCATGTCCATTATTCAGGCGCTTGGATTTTTCTGCGGGCACGGCTCCGGGAACTACATTTCCCGAGCGCTCGGCAGACGTGATGTCCGGGACGCGGAAACCATGGCAACCGCCGGCTTTGTGTATGCGGCGCTGTTCGGGTTTGCGATCGCCCTCTTCGGGCTTCTCTTCCGCACGCCGCTTGCGCATCTGCTCGGCGCCAAAACCGACGCGACCGTTGCTGCAACGCTGGATTATATGACCTTCATTCTCATCGGCGCACCGTGGATGACTGCGTCGCTGGTGCTCAACAACCAGCTCCGGATGCAGGGAAACGCCTTTTTCGCCATGATCGGGCTGTGCTCGGGCGCGGCGGTCAACCTCCTGCTTGATCCCCTTCTCATTTTCCGCACGGGCGACCCGCTCCTCGGCTTCCGGATGCCCTTCGGCTTCGGCATGGGCGTCGCGGGCGCGGCACTGGCAACCATCATCAGCCAGCTGGTCAGCTTTCTGTTGCTTTTCATCGGGCTTCAGAAAAGCGACAACGTCAAAATCCGCTTCGGCGGCACTGCCTGCTTTCGCCCGTTCTATTTCCGCGGCATCGTGCAGGGCGGACTCCCCTCGCTGGCGCGTCAGGGGCTTGCCTCGGTGGCTACCTCCTGCCTCAATCACGCGGTCGGTATATACCTTGTCGGCGACGCGGCGATCGATGCGGCTCAGGCGGCACTGACCGGCGTCTCAAAGATCATGCAGTTTCTGTCCTCCGCGCTCATCGGCTTCGGACAGGGCTTTCAGCCGGTATGCGGCTTCAATTTCGGCGCCGGGAAATATGACCGTGTCCGCCGTGCATACTATTTCTGTCTCAGGGTATCCTTTGCGGTGCTTTGTGTTTTGTCCGTAGTCGGCTACTTCTTTGCCGGACCGCTCACGCACACCGTTGTCGGAAGCAGTGAGGAATCCGCAAGGATCGCCGCCGCGGCGTTCCGGCTTCAGCTTCTCACCATCCCCCTCATGTCCTGGGTCATTCTGTGCAACATGATGCTTCAGAACATCGGTCTCACCGTCCGCGCCACGGTTGTCGCAATGGCGCGTCAGGGGCTGACCTTTGTGCCCGCCGTTCTCCTGCTCCCCCTCATTTTCCGGTCACTCGGCGGAGAAGCGCTGACCGGCATCCTGCTTGCGCAACCGGTTGCGGATCTGCTCTCGCTGATCATCTCGCTCCCCATCGGACTCGGTGTCCTTCACCGTATGAAAACCGCCGGCGCTTCCCTCCCCGCTTCCCGCGCAAAATAACTTTTTTTGTCCGAACGCTTGACTTTTAGTGCATTCTGGTCTATGATAGAATAGTTAATACCCTCGCGCACCGTGCGGAGCAGCCGTTCCGCATGCCGTATTCCGTTATACCCACCGTCAGTCTCCGCGCCGTCCCCGGCAGGAGGCGTTATGCAAAAACGTGATCCGACAAGTTGACAGCCGGGTCATTTCGGGTTTTATGCAGGCGGATTCTTTGCCTTGAATAAGGATTATTTGAAATGGAATGGATTGTAACATTCAATCTGGTAATGGCGATACTGTTTACCGCCCTGTACGCGTATCAGTACGTGTATCTGATCGTTGCCAGCTTCCGAAAGCCGAAAACTTACCCGGACGTGGAACCGTCTCACCGGTACGCAATTCTGATTTCCGCCCGGAATGAGGAAGCCGTGATCGGACAGCTTCTTGACAGCATCCGGGAACAGGACTATCCCGCAGAATTGCTTGACGCGTATGTGGTAGCCGACAACTGTACCGATTCGACTCAGACAGTCGCAAAGGAACACGGTGCCACGGTTTTTGCGCGCCATAATATGCAGAAGGTGGGCAAGGGCTATGCACTTGACTACCTGCTTCGCTGTATCCGCAAGCTGAAGGGGAAGGAGTATTACGACGGTTATTTTGTCATCGACGCCGACAATCTGCTTGACCGCAGATACGTCCGTGAGATGGATAAGTGTTTCTCCGCCGGAAACCGCATTGTCACGAGCTACCGCAACTCGAAGAATTACGGTGACAACTGGATCTCCTCCGGATACTCCCTGTGGTTCCTGCACGAGGCGCGCCATCTCAACAATGCGCGGACTCTGCTCGGTACCAGCTGTGCCATTTCCGGCACCGGTTTCTTGGTCTGCAAGGATATCATCAACAAGCAGGGCGGCTGGAAGCACTATCTCCTGACCGAGGACATCGAATTCACCATTGACAACATCATCAAGGGCGAAAAGATTGCTTACTGCCACGCGGCAATGCTCTATGATGAACAACCTAAAAAATTCAGCCAATCCTGGCACCAGAGACTGCGCTGGTCCAAGGGCTTCTTACAGGTCATCCGCAAGCACGGCGGACAGCTCCTCAAGGGAATCTTCACCGGCAAGGGCTTTGCGTTCTACGATATGTTCTGCACCGTGGCGCCGATGTTTTTCCTCAGCTCGGTTGCGATCCTCGTCAACGCAGCGGCGTTTATTTACGGCATCATCAACCCATCGCTTCTGAATATTGAACTGTGGGAGGTTGCCAAAACCTGTGCGACTGTATATCTCCTGATGTTTATCATCGGTGCATCGACCGGTATTTACGAGTGGAAAAATATTCACGCCCCCGCGTGGAAGAAGATTCTGTCGTTCTTCACCTTCCCGATCTTCATGGCAACCTATATCCCGATCAGCTGGGTCGCGTTCCTGACCAAGGTGACCTGGAAACCGATCGTGCACACCACCTGTGTTTCGCTTGACGACGTGGAAAAATCGGAGCTTCTGGACGGCGACGACGGAGCGGGCGCTTCTGTCGGCGCGGATGCCCCGGCGGAAAACGGTGGGGTTCCGGGAACAGACCGTGCGGCGGCTCCCGTGACGGAATCCGCCTCCACAACCGGTGCTGCGACCGATGCCGTAACCTCCGTTCCGGCAGAACAACGCTCCGACGCGGTAACCGGAACAGCGGAAAGCGTTTCCGCTTCTCCTGCTTCCGCGGAAGCGGCGGTAACCGACGGCGCGGCTCCGGCGGAAATTCCTGCTGCTGCCGGTAGTTTTGACACGTCCGGAAATAACTGAATATGACGGCGCAGACCGAACGGTCTGCGCCGTTTTTAGCAAATTCCGGCGCATACGGGATCGAAAAAGAGGCGGAGCGCGGGAGAACGGAGCCGTCACGCGGAAAAGCAGGGCTCAACGGCGCACCGCGTTTTTGCAAGTTGAACAAAAAATTATGCATTTTCGCCGTCGGATTTTTGAAAAATAGTTCTCGGTTTCTATGGACTTTTTCAAAAAGGATGATATAATAATGGTATGTATATTATCCGCCGTGCGGCAGAAAGGAACCCTGACTTATGGAGAAAAAGAATCTTGACTGGAGCAATCTTGGATTTGGCTATGTGAAAACGGATAAACGCTATGTTTCACATTTTGTTAACGGCGCGTGGGACGACGGCGCACTGACGGAGGACGCAACCGTCACCATCAGCGAATGTGCCGGCGTTCTGCAATATGCGCAGACCTGCTTTGAAGGACTCAAGGCATACACGACCGAGGACGGACGCATCGTCACCTTCCGCCCCGACCTCAACGGGGAACGTATGGAGCAGTCCGCGAAGAGACTGGAAATGCCTGTATTCCCGAAAGAAAGATTCATCAAGGCGGTGGAAGAGACCGTCCGTGCCAACGCCGCGTGGGTCCCGCCCTACGGCTCCGGCGCAACTCTGTACATCCGCCCCTTCATGTTCGGCTCCGACCCCGTCATCGGTGTCAAGCCGGCGAAAGAGTACGAATTCCGGATGTTCTGCACCCCCGTCGGTCCCTATTTCAAGGGGGGCATCCGTCCGCTGACCCTCCGCGTCAGTGATTTCGACCGCGCGGCTCCCCGCGGTTCCGGTCACATCAAGGCAGGACTGAACTACGCCATGAGTCTGCACGCCATCGTGGACGCTCATAACCAGGGCTACGACGAAAACGTCTATCTCGACCCGGCGACCCGTACCAGAATCGAGGAAACCGGCGGCGCCAACATCCTGTTCGTCACAAAGGACGGTAAGGTGGTCACACCCAAATCCGACAGCATTCTGCCGTCAATCACCCGCCGCTCGCTCATGGTCGTCGCACGCGATTATCTGGGACTGGAAGCGGAAGAACGCGAGGTCACGCTGGAAGAGCTCGGCGATTTTGCGGAATGCGGACTCTGCGGCACCGCGGCAGTCATCTCCCCCGTCGGCAAAATCGTCGATCACGGAAAAGAAATCTGCTTCCCCTCCGGCATGAGCGAAATGGGACCCGTTACCAAGAAGTTGTACGAGACCCTGACCGGCATCCAGATGGGTCGCCTGCCCGCTCCCGAGGGCTGGATCTTTGAAATCAAGCCCTGACGTCCGCATATCAATCCACACATATCGATATCAGCAAACCAATATTGCCCTTCCCGCTCTTTTTATGTTAAAATGAGTACAACAGAATGATACTCCGGGAGGGGACTATCTATGGAAAACGCGAAAATCTCGCCAATGACGCTCCGGCGGCTTCCGATCTATCTGCATTATCTGCGCTCTGTCCGGAAAGACAAAAAAACCATTTCCGCCACTGCGCTTGCCGCTGTGTTCGGGCTTGGCGATGTCCAGGTCCGCAAGGATCTCGGTGCCGTCAGCGGAAGCGGCAGACCCAAAACGGGGTATGTCATTGAGGAACTGATCCCGCAGATCGAAGCCTGCCTCGGCTGCAACCGGATGACTGAAACGGTATTGATCGGCGCCGGGCATCTCGGACAGGCTTTGCTTTGCTACGGCGGCTTTTACGACTACGGCTTTGACATCTCTGCCGCGTTTGATTCCTCGCCGGAGCTTGTCGGCAAAGAGTTTGCCGGGAAGCCCGTATTTGCCATGGAACAATTGGAGGACTACTGCCGGGAGCATGGCATCCGCCTCGCCATCCTGACCGTTCCCGCGCCTGCCGCGCAACCCATTGCCGACCGGCTTGCCGGGTGCGGCATCCGGGCAATCTGGAATTTTGCACCCGTCATCCTGCGGGTCCCCCGCGGGATCGCCGTGGAAAACGAAAATCTCGCGTCCTCCCTCGCCATCCTCTCCGGATACGTCCGCTGATCCCCACGTTGCCGCGGCTCTGTTGCTGCCCGGCACGCAAGCGGACAAAAGCTTATTCCGATACAATGTTCTGCCTGACAAAAGCCGCCCTGCGGTTTCACAAATCAGACAACCGAAAGGAAATTTCCCCGTATGAATCTGTTATACCTGAAGTATGCGGTGGAGGTTGCAAGAACCACTTCCATCACCAAAGCCGCCGAAGCGCTCTACATGGGGCAGCCCAACCTCAGCCGTGCCATCAAGGACCTGGAGGAAGAGCTGGGCATCAAGATCTTCAAGCGTACCTCCAAGGGGATCGTTCCGACCGAGGAGGGGGAGGAGTTTCTCGGATACGCCCGCTCTATCCTCTCCCAGGTGGACGCTATGGAACGAATGTACAAGGGCGAGCGCGCAAACACCCAGCTGTTTTCCGCTTCGGTGCCGCGCGCGACCTATATTTCCTGCGCATTCACGGATTTCGTGAAATCGGTATCCGGAAATGAGCGTATGGAAATTCTTTACCGGGAGACCAATTCCCTGCGCGCCATCAACAACATCGTGGAGGCAGGGTACCGCATCGGTATCATCCGGTATCAGTCCGCCTACGACCGTTATTTCAAGGCAATGCTGGCAGAAAAGGGGCTTGTGTCCGAGCTGATCTGTGAGTTCTCACACGTAGCGCTGATGTCGGAAAGAAACCCGCTTGCAAAAAAGGAATCCTTCCGCTCGGAAGAGCTGACCGGCATGACGGAGATCGCCCACGGCGACCCGTTTGTTCCGAACCTGCCGCAAAGTGAAGTCCGCAAAAACGAGTTGTCGGAGTATGTGAACAAACACATTTTCGTATTTGAGCGCGGAAGCCAGTTTGACCTTCTGGAGCAGCTGCCCGACGCATTCATGTGGGTCTCCCCGATCCCGAAAAGAATTCTGGAGCAGCACCACCTGGTCACACGTCCCTGCGAAACCGATCACAAGACCTACCGTGACGTGCTGGTCTACCGCAAAAATTACCGTCTGTCCGATCTGGACTGCCGGTTCATCGACAGCCTGACCAGATACAAGCGCGAGGTGCTCGGCAGTTGAGCCGTAACGCTTACGGATGTACGGAATCATGTGCCGGCACCGCGCGGTACCCGCTCACGCCGCGTGCTCACGGATACCGCCGCCCGGCGCAAAGCGGCGGTACCATGACGGTACGCATATATCGATACAGATATATTGGTATGCAAATTTGATATTTGCAATTTGACGAAAAGTGCGTTAAAATTATAACAAGCAAAAGACCCAACAGACATGGAGGAACGAATCATGGAGAATCAGAAATACCCGATCACAGACAGCCCCGAAACGCTGGAAGCTCTGCTTGCGCGTACCCGCGCGGCGGAGGAGATATACGCGCACTACACTCAGGAACAGGTTGATGCTATCTTCAAGGCGGCGGCAATCGCCGCAAACCAGGCGCGTCTCCCGCTCGCAAAGCTTGCGGTGGAAGAAACCGGCATGGGTGTTGTGGAAGACAAGGTCATCAAAAACAACTACGCTTCCGAATATATTTACAATGCATATAAGAACACCAAGACCTGCGGAGTCATTGAAAAAGATCCCATCTACGGCGAGGAAAAGGTCGCAGAGCCGATCGGCGTCATTGCCGCGGTCATCCCGACGACCAACCCGACCTCTACCGCCATCTTCAAGACGCTGATCGCGCTCAAGACGCGCAACGCCATCATCATCAGCCCCCATCCCCGCGCAAAGAAATCTACCATTGAGGCAGCGAAGGTGGTACTCGAAGCCGCAATCAAGGCAGGAGCACCCGAGGGAATCATCGGCTGGATCGACGTTCCGTCCCTGGATATGACCAACACGCTGATGAAGGAAGCGGACATCATTCTGGCGACCGGCGGTCCCGGCATGGTCAAGGCGGCATACTCCAGCGGCAAGCCCGCTCTCGGTGTCGGTGCAGGCAACACGCCCGCCATCATCGACGAGAGCGCGGACATCACGCTCGCCGTCAACTCGATCATTCACTCCAAGACCTTTGACAACGGCATGATCTGTGCCTCCGAGCAGTCGGTGATCGTGCTCGACAGCATTTACAAGGCGGTCAAGAAGGAATTTTCCTACCGCGGCTGTTACTTCCTCTCCCCCGAGGAGACCGAGAAGGTCCGCAAGACCATTCTCATCAACGGCTCGCTCAACGCAAAGATCGTCGGTCAGCCCGCGCACAAGATCGCTGCGCTTGCAGGCGTGACGGTGCCCGAAACCGCAAAGATCCTGATCGGCGAAGTCGAAAGCGTGGAAATCACCGAGGAATTCGCGCATGAAAAGCTGTCCCCGGTGCTTGCAATGTACCACGCAAAGGACATTCAGGACGCATTCGGTAAGGCAGAGCATCTGATCGCCGACGGCGGCTACGGACACACCTCTTCCATTTACCTCAACCCCGTGACCGCGAAGCCCATCCTCGATGAGTTCGCGGAACGCATGAAGACCTGCCGCATTCTCGTCAACACGCCCTCCTCGCACGGCGGCATCGGCGACCTGTACAACTTCAAGATGACCCCCTCCCTGACGCTCGGTTGCGGAAGCTGGGGCGGTAACAGCGTTTCCGAAAACGTCGGTGTCAAGCACCTGCTCAATATCAAGACGGTTGCCGAAAGGAGAGAAAATATGCTTTGGTTCCGCGCACCCGAAAAGGTGTATCAGAAGAAGGGCTGTCTGCCCGTCGCGCTCGACGAGCTCGGCACCGTCATGCACAAGAAGAAGGCGTTCATCGTTACTGACTCCTTCCTGTATCAGAACGGCTACACCCGCGTGGTGGAAGAAAAGCTCGATTCCATGGGAATCCTGCACACCACCTTCTCCGACGTTGCTCCCGACCCGACGCTTGCCTGCGCAAGAGAGGGCGCACGTCAGATGACCGCATTCGCTCCCGATGTCATCATTGCGGTCGGCGGCGGCTCCGCAATGGACGCGGCAAAGATCATGTGGGTGCTTTACGAGCATCCCGAAGCGGATTTTGCGGACATGGCAATGCGCTTCATTGACATCCGCAAGAGAGTCTACACCTTCCCGCACATGGGTGAAAAGGCATACTTCATCGCTGTTCCTACCTCTGCCGGCACCGGCTCCGAGGTCACGCCGTTCGCCGTCATCACCGACGAGAAGACCGGCATCAAGTACCCGCTTGCCGACTATGAGCTGATGCCCGATATGGCAATCGTTGACGCGGACATGATGATGAACGCGCCGAAGGGACTGACCTCCGCCTCCGGCATCGATGCCGTTTCCCACGCACTCGAAGCATACGCTTCGGTCATGGCGACCGACTACACCGACGGACTTGCGATCCGTGCGCTTCAGGTCATCTTTGAATACCTGCCCCGTGCATACGACAGCGCCGTCACCGGTACGCCCGACCCCGTGGCAAGAGAAAAGATGGCAAACGCCGCTACCATGGCAGGTATGGCATTCGCAAACGCGTTCCTCGGCGTCATGCACTCCATGGCACACAAGCTCGGCGCATTCCACCACATCCCGCACGGCATTGCCAATGCTCTCATGATGGATGAGGTGCTCCGCTTCAACTCCGCAGAAGCTCCCACCAAGATGGGCACCTTCTCGCAGTACGATCATCCGCACACGCTTGCACGTTACGCAGAGATTGCTACGGCACTCGGCGTCAAGGGCAAGACCGACGAAGAAAAGCTCGAAGGACTGATCGCAAAGATCGACGAGCTCAAGGCGCGCATCGGCATCAAGCCGACCATCCGCGATTACGTCCCCGACGAAGCCGACTTCATGGCTCGGCTGGACGCTATGAGCGAGCAGGCATTCGATGACCAGTGCACCGGGGCAAACCCGCGTTACCCGCTCATTTCCGAAATTAAACAGATGTATCTGAACGCCTATACCGGCGAACACAAGAACGTATGATTCACAAGGAGGAGAGTAACATGGAAGCAGACAAGATCCTTGCGGTGCGGACCTCCAAGACCGTTTATCTGGACGGCGACCGCGTCATCAAGGTGTTTGACGAGGATTACTCCAAGGCGGGAATCCTCAACGAGGCACTCAATCAGGCGCTGGTCGAGGAGACCGGGCTGCACATTCCCAAGGTGCTGGAGGTTTCCAAGCCCGACGGCAAGTGGGCGATCACGTCCGAGTATATCCCCGGCAAGACGCTCGCACAGCTGATGCACGATCACCCCGAGAAAAAGGCAGAATATCTGGAATTGTTTGTGGACCTTCAGATGGAGATGCACAAAAAAACCGCTCCCGATCTGAAAAAGCTCAAGGACAAGATGGACCGCAAGATCTGCGAGGCAGACCTCGATGCGACCACGCGGTACGACCTGCACACGCGGCTGGAATCCATGCCGCGCCACAACAAGCTCTGCCACGGGGACTTCAATCCGTCCAATATCATCATCACGCCGGACGGTACGTCCTACATCCTCGACTGGTCGCATGCAACGCAGGGGAATGCCTCGGCAGATGTCGCACGCACCTACCTGCTCTTCTGGCTCTCCGGCGACATTGAGGGCGCGAATGCTTACCTCGACCTCTTCTGCAAAAAGAGCGGGACCGCCAAGAAGTATGTCCAGAGCTGGATGCCGATCGTCGCGGCTTCCCAGTCCGTCAAGGGCAAGCCCGAGGAAAGACAGTTCTTGCTCTCCTGGGTCAATGTCGTCGATTACGAATAATCCAAGTTCTTTCAAGAACCCCGCGCCGGGAGGTACGGGGTTCTCCCTGCGCAATACAGAAAATCAGGTGCCGGGTTTTCCGTCTCCGTGCCGCAAAAACGTCCCGGTCAGACCGCAAAAACGCAACAAGAAAGGAAAACGCCATGAAAATTACGGTATGCATCGGCAGTTCCTGCCACCTCAAGGGTTCCCGCCAGATTGTGGAGACCCTTCGTTACCTGATCTCAGAAAACCATCTCAAGGATCGCGTGGAGCTTGCCGGAACCTTCTGCATGGGGAAATGCCGGACCGGCGTCAATGTCACGGTGGACGATGAAATCTATTCCGTCTCGCCGGATACGGTGGACGACTTTTTCCGCAAGGAAATTCTCGGAAAGCTGGAAGCGGGCGTATGATTCAGGTGGAGATTTGTGTCGGAAGCTCCTGTTATATCAAAGGCTCCGAGGAGATCATCCGGCTGTTCCGCGAAGCGCTGGACAAGGAAGGGCTGACTGACGAGGTGGACCTCATCGGCTGCCTGTGCCTCGGTGCCTGTAACCGGAACGGCGTCAACCTGCGCGTGGACGGCGAGATCGTGACCGGCATCACACCGGAAAACTTCCGTGAATTTTTCCGGACACATATTGTAGAAAAACTCCGGGGGGAGCGTACATATGACTGAATGTCTCAGCCTCAAGAAATCCAACTGCAAGAATTGTTATAAATGCATCCGCCACTGTCCCGTCAAGTCGATCCGGTTTTCCGGCAACCAGGCGCACATCGTCCCCGAGGACTGTATCCTCTGCGGACAGTGCTTCGTGGTCTGCCCGCAGGGGGCAAAGCAGATCGGGGACGAAACCGAAAAGGTGCGTGTGCTGATTCAGTCCGGGGATCCGGTATATGTCAGCCTTGCGCCGTCCTTTGTTGCCAACTACAACGGGCTGACCATTGAAGCCATGCGCGGGGCACTCACAAAGCTCGGCTTTGCCGGCGTGGAGGAGACCGCCGTCGGCGCTACCTTTGTCAAACGGGAATACGAGCGCATCCTCCGCGAGGAACACCGCGACATTCTGCTGACTTCCTGCTGTCACGCGGTCAATCTGCTCATCGAAAAGCATTTCCCGGAAGCACTTCCCTACCTTGCGGACGTGCTCTCCCCGATGCAGGCACACTGCCGCGACATCAAGGAGCGGGTCCCCGGCGCGAAGACCGTGTTCATCGGTCCCTGCGTCGCAAAGAAGGACGAGGCGGCGACCTGCGGCGACCTTGTGGACGCAGTGCTGACCTTTGAACAGCTTTCCAGATGGCTGGAGGCAGAACACATTGCGCTCCCGGAGTCCCCCGCAGACGGCGCACCCGAAAAGCGGGAGAGGACCGGCAGAGCACGCAGCTTTCCGACGACGGGCGGCGTTCTGCGCTCACTGACCGAGCGGCTGAGCGACTACACCTATCTTGCCGTGGACGGCACCGAGAACTGCATTGCGGTACTCCGCGACGTGATAAGCGGAAAGGTGCACCACTGCATGATCGAGCTGTCCGCCTGCTACGGAAGCTGTGTCGGCGGACCCGTGATGGAAAAATATCACCGCAAGCCGGTGGAGGAGTACATTGCAGTCAGCCGCTACGCAGGAGAGGAGGACTTCCCCGTGGAGCAGCCCTTCCCCTCTGCGCTCCGCAAGCCCATGACGGATCTGTACCGTTCCGAAGCGCTCCCAACCGAGGAGGAGCTGAAGCAAATCCTTCTCAAAATGGGTAAGAGCCGCCCCGAGGACGAGCTCAACTGCGGCTCCTGCGGTTATGACACCTGCCGGGAAAAGGCAATCGCGGTATTCCGCGGGAAAGCCGACCCGTCCATGTGTATGCCGTATCTGACCCGCCGCGCCGAGAGCTTTTCGGACAACATTCTGAATAACAGTCCCGACGGGATTCTCGTCATCAACGGTGACCTGGAGGTCCAGCAGATCAACCTTGCCGCGCGCAAAATCCTCAACCTCCGCTCGGCATCCGATGTGCTCGGAGAGCCGGTCAACCGCATCCTTGACCCCAAGGATTTCGTACAGGTGGAGAACACCGGGCGCGGCATTTTCGACCGCCGCACCTATCTTGCGGAATACGGGCGCTACGTGGTCATGACCATCACGCGCAGCCGCGACGACCACACGTTGCTCTGCACGCTCCGCGACGTGACCGACGAACAGGAAGCGCGCGAAAAGAAGGAGAATCTCCGCCGCCAGACGGTGGAGACCGCCGACCGCGTGGTGGAAAAGCAGATGCGCATCGTACAGGAGATCGCATCCCTGCTCGGCGAAACCGCCGCGGAGACCAAGATCGCCCTGACCAAGCTCAAGGAGTCCACCAATGATGATGAATAACTTCTGCGCCGACATCGGCTACAAGAGCATCAACCACGACGGCGAGGTGCTCTGCGGGGATCACATCGACGTGGCAGTGGCGGAGGACGGCTCCACCGTCGTCGTGCTTGCCGATGGGCTCGGAAGCGGGGTCAAGGCAAGCATCCTGTCCACCCTGACCGCCAAGATCATCTCCACCATGATGGCAGAGGGTCTGGCGCTGGAGGACTGCGTGTCCACCATCGCGGCTACGCTCCCGGTCTGTTCGGTGCGCGGAGTTGCCTATTCGACCTTCACCGTTCTGCACATTTCCCCCGACAGTACCGAGGCGGAGCTGATGCAGTACGACAATCCGCAGGTCATTTTGTTCCGGGACGGCGCGAATTACGATTATCCGAGGACCGAGATCAGCATCGGCGGCAAAAAAATCTACAAGTCCGCTCTCTCGCTCCGGGAAAATGATCTCTTTGTGCTGATGAGCGACGGCTGTCCCCACGCGGGGATCGGCGTGACCTACAATTTCGGCTGGAAGAGAGAGGACATCATTGAATTTCTCGGCACCTTTGAGGGGGTCGGGTACACCGCCAAAACGCTGTCCACCATCTTCATCGACGAGGTAAACAAGCTCTACGGCAAGCACCCCGGCGACGACGCGACCGCGTGTATGGTGCGGATCCGCAAGAGAGAGCCGATGAACATTCTCTTCGGTCCGCCCTCTCACCGCGACGACTGCAACAAAATGATGTCGCTGTTCTTCTCCAAGGAGGGCAAGCACATCGTCTGCGGCGGAACTACCTCCACAATTGTCGCAAAGTACCTGAACAAGCCGCTCATCCCGAGCCTTGATTTCGAGGACAAGGGTATCCCGCCGACCGCGACGCTGGAGGGCGTCGATCTGGTCACGGAGGGCGTCATCACGATCAACCGCGTCCTGGAGTACGCCAAGGATTACCTCGCCGACAACAAGAGCTACGAACAATGGAGCTTCAAGCGGGACGGCGCGTCCATGATTGCGCGACTTCTCTTTGAGGAAGCGACCGATATCAATTTCTTTGTGGGCAGAGCCATCAACCCGGCGCACCAGAACCCCGATCTGCCCATCAATTTCAACATCAAAATGCAGCTTGTCACCGAGCTTTCCGATTGCCTTACCAAAATGGGAAAGCGCGTCAAGGTCAGTTATTTTTAAGGAGTCAATATGCAGGATACCCCGAAGCTGAGAAAATTCGATACCAAAGTCCAGCATCTCAAATACAAGGTGCTCCGCGAGGTTGCAAGATGCACCTGGAACGGAACGCTGCTTGAAAAGGTGACGGACATTCCCAAGATCATCGCCCCCGGCAAGGTGCCGACCATGCGTTGCTGTGTCTACAAGGAGCGTGCGATTCTCGGAGAGCGCGTCAAGCTCGCCATGGGCGGAAACAAGGAAAACCCCAATGTCATCGAGGTCATCGACATCGCCTGCGACGAATGCCCGATGGGCGGCTACGAGGTGACCAACGCCTGCCGCGGCTGTCTTGCACACCGCTGTGAGGATGTCTGCCGCCGCGGAGCGATCACGCTCGACGAAAACCACGTCGCCCACATCGACAAAACCAAATGCGTGGAGTGCGGCGCGTGCGCCAAGGTCTGTCCGTACAGTGCGATCATGAACTTCAAGCGTCCCTGCGTCAGCTCCTGTAAGGTCAAGGCGATCTCGGTCAACGCCGACAGCGCCGCATCCATCGACAACGAAAAGTGCATTTCCTGCGGCGCCTGTGTTTACCAGTGCCCGTTCGGCGCCATTTCGGACAAATCGTACATCCTCAACGTCATTGACCTTCTCAAGAAAAGTCCTGCCGCCGGAACCCGCGTATACGCGGTGGTCGCGCCGTCCATCTCCAGTCAGTTTACCTATGCAAAGCTCGGGCAGGTGGTTTCCGGCATCAAGGCGCTCGGGTTCCACACCGTTGTGGAAGCGGCGCTCGGCGCGGATATGGTTGCGGATGAGGAATCCCGCGAGCTGGTGAAGAAGGGCAAGCTGACCAGCTCCTGCTGCCCCGCGTTCGTGGCATATGTCAAGAAGCAGTTCCCCGCGCTTGCCGATCTGGTTTCCGGAACGCTCTCTCCGATGGCGGCGATCGCAAAATACATCAAGTCCTCCGACGACAAGGCGCGTGTCGTTTTCATCGGTCCCTGCACCGCAAAGAAAATGGAATTCCAGAAGCCGGAGGTGCGCCCTTACGTGGACAGCGTGATCACCTTCGAGGAATTGCAGGCGCTCTTTGACAGCCGGGACATTGACATTATATCGCTTGAGGAAACCTTACTTGACAACGCGTCCTATTTCGGGCGGATCTTTGCCCGCAGCGGCGGACTTGCCGACGCGGTACACGAAGGAATTGCCGAACACGGGGACACGGAATTTGACTACAAGCCGGTCTCCTGCGACGGCATTGAGGAATGCCGCATGGCTCTGCTCCGGCTTTCCAAGGGCGTGCTGGATGCCAACTTCATTGAGGGCATGGCGTGCGTCGGCGGTTGTATCGGCGGAGCCGGATGCCTGACGCACGGGGAGAAGAACCGTGCCGAGGTAGACGAATACGGAAAGCTCGCGCACGAGAAGCGCATTTCCGACGCGATCGGGATCCTGAAGCACAACTGATAACGGGCAGTCCCACGATTCGCCGCCCCTCTTCCGGGCGTTCTCGCGGCGCTCTTTTTCCCTCACTCACCGTAAAAAATCCCCGCCTGACGGCGGGGATTGGTTTGTATCCGATTGTTCCGGAGCCGCGGACGCGGTATCCGGCTTCTCAACGGTCGGGACCTCCCCGTCCGGGCGGGTCAGGCAACAACCTCCTGCTTCTCTGCCTCTTCCGGGGGAGTCAGCGGCTTCGGGTCATGCTTCTTGCGGATGGCAAGGAGGCAGAACACCACCGACAGCACGGTCGCAATGCACCAACCGACCGGCCACGCCGACCAGATACCCGTTGTGCCGAACGGTTCAGACAGGACAGTGGCAAGCACCACACGCAGAATCAGGTCGGTGAAGGTCGCGATCATGAACCGCACCATCATGCCGGAACCGCGCAGAATGCCGTCCGCGACCAGTTTGACAGAGATGACCAGATAGAACGGCGAGACTATGCGCAAAAATTCCAGAGCGACCTCCATGGCTCCGCCCTCCGGGTGCTCCATGAAGAGCGAGACGAGGGACCTGCCACCAAGCAGGAACAGGGCGACAAGCGGGACGGCGATACACAGAATCATACGCACCGCCGCCGGGAATCCCGCGCGGATGCGGTCGTACTTCCCCGCTCCGCGGTTCTGCGCCGTGTAGTTGGAGATTCCGTTGCCGATGGTGGTAAAGGACGTAAGAGCCAGGTTATTGAGCTTGATGGCGGCGGAATATCCGGCAATGACGGTTGCGCCGAAGGTGTTGATGACCCTCTGGATCATGATGTTACCGACCGAAATGAAGCTCTGCTGCAGAATACTCGGGATTGCGATGACGGCGATGCGTCCGAGGAGCGGAGCGGAAAAGATCTGCAGTTTTCCTGTACCGCGGAACCGGGCAAGCCGTTTCACCACGAACAGCACGGCGAGCACACAGCTGACGCCCTGGCAGATGAAGGTTGCCCAAGCGACGCCGGCAACGCCCATCTGAAATGCGGTCACGAACAGAATATCCGCGCCGATGTTCGCCGTAGACGAAGCGGCAAGAAACCAGAACGGTGTGCGGGAATCGCCGAGTGCGGAGAAGATGCCGGTCGCGATGTTATAAAAGAAGACGAACGGCAGACCCGCAATGTAAATATCGAGGTACAGGCGGCAATCGTCGAGGAGTTCTGGCGGGGTGTTGATCATCTCAAGCAAGGGATCCGTGAGAAGGAAGCCGCAGAGCATGAGCAAGGCGCAAAGCACCGCGCCCGCAATGCTCGCGGTGGAAACGGCTGTTTTCATTTTACCGTATTCCTTTGCACCGAAGAGCTGGGACACGATGACGGACACGCCGATGTTGCAGCCGAACGCGAACGCAAGGAAGATCAGAGTGATCTCATAGCTGTTTCCGACTGCCGCCAGTGCATTTTCGCCGATGAATTTTCCGGCGACAAGGCTGTCCGCGAGGTTATAAAGCTGCTGGAAAATGATACTGCCGAAGAGCGGCAGACAGAATTTCCACAACACGCGGCTTGGTTTTCCGACCGTCAGATCCTGATTCATATGACCTCCATCCGCTCTCCCGGGAGCAGACCGCCGTCGGCGGGCAGCTTCCGGTCAAGACGCTTTGCTTTTTCCACTTCAATCATACTGCAAAATACAGGCGGATTTCAAGCGCAATTCTGTCCAAAGTTGCGGCGATTCCGCCGCTGAAAATCACAATATTCGACAAGGAGAATCCCATGAAAATTCTGATTGCATCCGACCTGCACGGTTCCGCATACTGGACGCGGAGGCTCACGGAAGCCATTTCAGCCGAGGCGCCCGAACGCATTCTTCTGCTCGGCGATCTGCTCTATCACGGTCCCCGCAATGACCTGCCGCGCGACTATGCGCCGAAGGAGGTCATTTCGCTGCTCTCCCCGCTTGCAAAGCGTCTTCTCTGTGTCCGCGGCAACTGCGACACGGAGGTAGACCAGATGGTACTTCCCTTCCCGATGCTTGCGGACTACGCGGTCCTCACGGCAGGCGACCGGCTCATTTACGCCTCGCACGGGCATCATCCGGAGACGGTGGTTCCGTATCTGACGGGCACCGGAAGTATCTATCTGCAAGGGCACACCCACGTGCCGATGTGCGAAGAGAAGGAGGGATATCTGCACCTCAATCCGGGCAGTGTATCCATTCCCAAAGAGAACTCTCCGCACAGCTATATGACGTTTGAGGACGGCTTGTTCCTCTGGAAGGATCTTGACGGAGGCGGAAGCTACCGGGAGTACCGGGTGTAAGGAGGGCGGGGCTATCGTGAGTGCCGGATTTTAGCCGGGCGGGGCTTTTTCGGGCTTGTTTCTGCCGTCCGGTTGGCGTCCGGCGGCGTCCTGTGCCGCGTCCGGTTGGCGTTGTCCCGCAGGAAAGCCGCGGAGGGGGAATCCCTCCGCGGCTTTCTGTTTGAATATCGGAAACCGAGCCGCCCGCCCCGCCTGTCGGCGGGGCACCCGCGAAAGCGGGGATCCGACGGCGGGGCGGGCGAGGGGGACGGCGAGCTTCACCGCCCCGCCCGGGGCGGCGGAAGTCCCCGGCGCGCCGCCGGAGTTGGCGCGGCGGGGACGGAAGTCGCCCCGGGCGGGATGAATCCCGTTCTTTGAGGTACCCAGACTCTTTGGGGTAGCG
Source organism: uncultured Eubacteriales bacterium (assembly GCA_934796165.1). Lineage (GTDB taxonomy): Bacteria > Bacillota > Clostridia > Oscillospirales > CAG-272 > CAKVOU01. The sequence continues at coordinate 79,419 of CAKVOU010000003.1, forward strand.
TACACGCCCCCCCGGATATAAAAAACCGCCGGCTACTTCCCAAAGAGCCGGCGGAAATACAATGTTCGGAAGACTTACATCAAATCCCGGCATCCCCATGCCGGAACTTACGCTTCCACCGGAGGATCCAATCTCCGTTACATATATTATAACACGGTTATTTTCTGCGCGGAAATGCAGGTTTGGCATACGGCTATGCACCCGGCGCATAAAGGGGCGGTGCCCCGTTTGTTCCATCGGCAACCGGTATTTCCCCGATAAATATTCCTCATTGATGTCAGGAAACATCTCTGCGGGCAAACCGGGAACCCGGACAACTTGTTTTCTCTACACACAGCCCCCGACGGCTTTGCCGTCGGGGGCTGTGTGTTATTTATGTTTCGCCAAAACTCAGTTCTTCTTCGAGAGGAACTCGTCGATTGCCTTTGCGGCAACCTTGCCGGCGCCCATTGCGGAAATGACCGTAGCGGCACCGGTCACGGCGTCACCGCCTGCGTAAACGGCATCGCGGGAGGTCTTGCCGGTATCCTCTTCAACGATGATACCGCCGTGCGCGTTGACATCCAGTCCCTTGGTGGTGGACTTGATGAGCGGGTTCGGCGAGGTACCGATCGAGATGACGACCGTATCCACATCAAGGACAAATTCACTGCCTTCGATCGGAACAGGACGGCGTCTGCCCTTCGCGTCGGGCTCGCCCAGCTCCATGCGGATGCACTTCATGCCGGTCACGAAACCGTTCTTCGGGTCACGCTTGTCGTCGGGATTGTTGTAGCCGAGGATCTCAACGGGATTGTTGAGCAGCTTGAACTCAATTCCCTCTTCCTTTGCGTGCTCGACTTCCTCACGACGTGCGGGAAGCTCTGCCTCGGAACGGCGGTAGACAATGTACACCTTCTCGGCACCCAGACGGAGCGCGGTACGCGCGGCGTCCATTGCGACGTTACCGCCGCCGACGACAGCGACCTTGCCGCCCTTCATGATCGGGGTGACGGGATCGTCGCGGTATGCCTTCATGAGGTTGGAACGGGTCAGGAACTCGTTCGCGGAGTAAACGCCCTTGTATGCTTCGCCGGGGATTCCCATGAAGTTGGGAAGTCCTGCGCCGGAACCGATGAACACCGCCTCATAACCGTCTTCAAACAGTTCGTCGATGGTCAGGGTCTTGCCGATGACCATGTTGGTCTCGACGTCCACGCCCATCGCGGAAAGGTTATCGACTTCCTTCTGAACGATTGCCTTGGGAAGACGGAATTCGGGGATACCGTACACCAGCACGCCGCCTGCGGTGTGCAGTGCTTCAAACACGGTGACCTTGTAGCCCTTTCTTGCGAGATCGCCTGCGCAGGTCAGACCGGAAGGACCGGAACCGACGATCGCCACGCGGTGGCCGTTTGAGGGAGCGACGACCGGCTTCCCGGTCGAATGCTCGTTGTGCCAGTCGGCGACAAAGCGCTCCAGTCTGCCGATACCGACAGGCTCGCCCTTGATACCGCGGACGCACTTGCTCTCGCACTGGGTCTCCTGCGGGCAGACACGACCGCAGACAGCGGGAAGCGCGGAGTTTTTGGAGATTACCTGGTAAGCGCCCTCAAAATCGCCTTCCTTGATCTTTGCGATGAATTCGGGGATGTGAATGTTGACCGGGCAGCCGGTAACACAGGGCATATTCTTGCAGTTCAGGCATCTTGCAGCCTCGTCAAGCGCGGTGTCCTTCGCGTAGCCGAGTGCAACTTCCTTGAAGTTATGCGCTCTGACCTCAGGCTCCTGCGTCGGCATCGGATTCTTTTTCAGACTCATGTTCGGCATATCAGTTTGCCTCCTTTTTGAAGAGGTTGCACGCTTCATCGTATGCGTGCTTCTCAAAATCACGGTACATGGCACCGCGGGACATTGCTTCGTCGAAATCGACTTCATAGCCGTTGAAATCGGGGCCGTCCACGCAGGCAAACTTGGTGACCTTCTTGTCGCCTTCGGTCAGGGTCAGACGGCAGCCGCCGCACATACCCGTTCCGTCGATCATGATCGGGTTCATGGAAACCGTGCAGGGAATGCCGGTCGGCTTGGTTGCGGCAACGACAAACTTCATCATGATCAGAGGACCGATGGTGATGACCTCGTCAAACTTCTCGCCCTCGGCGAACATTTCGTTCAGCGGGACGCAGACGTTGCCGTGTCTGCCGTAAGAGCCGTCATCCGTCATCACAAAGAGACGGTTGGAAGCCGCGCGGAATTCGTCCTCCAGAATGAGGAGATCCTTGGAACGGAAGCCGATGACGGAAGTCACCTGTGCCCCCATCTCATGCAGCTTCTGCGCGATGGGAAGTGCAATCGCACAGCCGACGCCGCCGCCGACAATGCAGACCTTCTTTTTGCCTTCCAGCTCGGTGGGCTTGCCGAGAGGACCCACGAAATCGTGGAGGCTGTCGCCCGCATTCAACTGGTTGAGCTTGTAGGTGGTTGCGCCGACGATTTGGAAAATGATCGTCACGGTGCCGGCGTCGCGGTCATAGCCCGCAACAGTCAGCGGGATACGCTCGCCTTCCGCGTCGGTACGCAGAATGATGAATTGACCCGGCTCTGCCTTCTTGGCAACTGCCGGTGCCTCGATGACCATCTTTGTCACCGTGGGGTTCAGCGGTGTCTTCTCAATAATTCTGTACATTTTTGATCCTTTCCCGGAAGGAATCCGCCACACCGCGGCGAACAGTCCCGGTTTTTCATAATATACAAACAGGCAAGCCGGATGGATTTGCCGGGAACATTCCCGAAAAAGCACCCGATTTTCCTGTCCATTGACAATGTCCTTTATCCCACGACAGGGGAAGACCGTTTTTTACAGTCTCCCCCGTCGGTTCTATTACCGGGAATTTTCCCGGTTCAGGCACTGAATGCGGCTTTTATCAGAAGTCGACCTCGGTGTCGTAGTAGCAGCACTTGAGCAGCTTCTCCATCTCTTCCTGGCTGGGCTGACGCGGGTTGGACCCCGTGCAGGCATCGGCAATCGCGTTCTTTGCGATCTCGGGAAGTCTTTCAAGGAACACCTTCTCCGGCACAAAGCCCTCAGCGCACGGATAGCTGTCTGCGCCGTAGTTCTTGATGCAGTGAGGAATGTTCAACTCGTCGTTCATCTTACGCAGATAAGCGATGAGGAGTTTCACCTTCTCGTCGTCGTTCGCACCGCCGAGACCCATATAGTCGGCAATCACACCGTAACGCTTCTTCGCGGTGGGGTCCTTTGCGTTGAACGCGATGACCTTCGGCAGGTACATAGCGTTTGCAGCGCCGTGGATGATGTGAGCACCGTAGTCAGCGAAAGCAGCGCCGGTCTTATGAGCCATGGAGTGAACGATGCCGAGCAGAGCGTTGGAGAACGCCATACCTGCAAGGCACTGTGCATTGTGCATTGCATCTCTCTTTGCCATATCGCCGTTGTAGGAATCCACCAGATCGTTCTGAATCATCTTGATGGCAAAGATGGCAAGCGGGTCGGTGTAGTCGCAGTTCGCGGTGGAAACATACGCTTCGATCGCGTGCGTCATAGCGTCCATACCGGTATGAGCGACCAGCTTCTTGGGCATGGTCTCGGCAAGATCGGGATCAACGATTGCAACGTCGGGCGTGATCTCGAAGTCGGCAATCGGGTACTTGATTCCCTTGTGGTAATCGGTGATGATGGAGAATGCGGTCACCTCGGTTGCGGTACCGGAGGTGGAAGAAATTGCGCAGAAGTGTGCCTTCTTGCGGAGCTTGGGAAGACCGAACACCTTGCACATATCCTCAAAGGTGGTTTCCGGATGCTCGTACTTGATCCACATTGCCTTTGCAGCGTCGATCGGAGAACCGCCGCCCATGGCGATGATCCAGTCAGGCTGGAACTTGAGCATTGCGTCCGCGCCGCGCATAACGGTTTCTACGGACGGATCGGGCTCAATCCCCTCGAACAGCTCGACTTCCATGCCGGCTTCCTTCAGATACGCAACCGCACGGTCCAGGAAACCGAACTTCTTCATGCTTCCGCCGCCCACGCAGATCATTGCGCGCTTGCCTTCAAAGGTTTTGAGCGCTTCCAGAGCGCCCTTTCCGTGGTACAGGTCTCTCGGTAATGTAAATCTTGCCATATTCATTTCCTCCCGGCAATTAATTTTCTTTTCGTTATAATTTTATCACAGTCGGAAGGCGTTGTAAAATGCAAATCGCGCATATCGATATATAAGTACCGATATATTTGTTCACAATTTCGGGTTTTGCGGGCATAACAAAAGAAAAGGCAAAATTCCTTCTGATTTTTATTGTAAACCCTTCTCATGACCAAACATAGAAAATCAAGTGACGGTGATGTGAATTTTTTTGCGTCGGCTTGAAAAGCCCCCGTGAAATGTGTATAATCAAGGTAAAGAAACGGGGGGAACGGTATGGGATATGCAGAGATCCGAAGCGAGAGCGAACGGGTGCTTGCCCTCCTCTCCCGTTACCTCAATCTCACGCCGGACGCCATCCGCGCAGAGCAGATGTACAGCATTCTCGGGGAAGAAAACCCGAAGACCGAGGAACGCGTTTTTGCGATCCTGCTTGCCTCCTTCTGCGGGCTTGACATTTACAAAAACCGGGAGGACAAGGAGTTATTCCGGCGCTATTTTCTGCCTGCCGTGAGGCGCCTTGACCCGGAGGAATACGAAAACGACCTTTATTACCGGCTGATCCGGATCCCGGAGGTCTCCCGGGACGGGTGGGAATTGAGCACGAAACGCTACCGTCCTTATGAAGCCTTTGTGCGGGACGACCCCGCGCGGGACTTTGCGGGACGTGTGATCCCGTCGATCGGATACTTTCCCCGCGAATACCGTTACCCTGCCGTACTGGAAGGCGGGCGGGAATGGATGCTCATCACGCCGAACGAGATCAACACCATGAAAGCACCGATTGCCGCGTCGCACGGGCGGGTCCTGACCTTCGGGCTCGGACTCGGATACTTTGCGCTGCACGCGTCGGAGAAACCGGAGGTTGCCGAAGTCACGGTCGTCGAGCGCGACGAGCGGGTCATCGGGCTGTTCCGGGAGCACATTCTCCCGCAGTTCCCGCACAGGGACAAGCTGCGGCTGATCCGGGCGGACGCGTTCGCCTATGCCGGGGAACACCTCGGGGACGGCTTTGACACGGTATTTACCGACCTCTGGCACGATCCGTCGGACGGCATTGCCCTCTACCGCCGCATGAAACGGCTGGCGGCAGAGCATCCCGGTCCGGACTATCATTACTGGATCGAAAAAACACTGAAGATCTACGGCGCGTAATCACCGCGCGGCAGAGCGGAACAACAAATTCAATGTGTCCGGACACCGGGGAACCCCGGCACATAAGGCACAGAAAGGATCGACTATGGAACCTATGGAAAGAGAACAACTGTTTCACCCCGGCGACACCGTGCGCCACTTCAAGAGAGACGCGTTTTCCGAAGCGGAGCTCGAGAAAGAACCGACCAAATATCTCTATGAGATCATCGGCGTCGCGGAGCATACCGAATCCGGCGAGCGTCTGATGGTGTACCGCGCGCTTTACGGAGACAAGAAGCTGTTCGCGCGTCCGCTTGCGGCGTTCCTCTCCCCCGTGGACAAGCGCAGATACCCGACGTCGAAGCAGGACTACCGGTTCGAAGTCATGAAAAAGTAACGGAGGCGCACATGGCTTCACCGTTGACTGACAAGGAAGAAAAAAACGAAATGCGTCCGTCCGACGCCGCAAAGGAGCTGTCAGGGATCCGCACGCGCCTCGAAGAGGAGTTCGGCATGGAAGCTCCCGAGCGCGACCAAGACGGCAGAGCGATCCTACATATGACCGTGAGAGACGACAGCGATTTTCTGTCGCCGTACTGCGGAATGCGCCCTATCATTTCCTCGGAGGTCGCGGACTTTCTCGACAACGCGGCATCGGCGCTCCCGCCCAAGGGTGACCTTGCGCTCCACATCCGGAGCAATGTCATCACAGGGGAGGAGGCGCGCGTTTATGACGCGGCAATCCGCAATTATTACCGCAACCGGGGAAAACAGACCCGGCGCGACGTGATCCGCAACCGGACCGCCGCGATCATCATGCTGGCGTTGGGAGTTCTCATCTTCGCCCTGCTCTTCTTTCTGGAGCGCCGGGGACTCGGTGAGATGATGACCAATCTTCTGGAAATCGCCGCGTGGGTGTTCATCTGGGAGGCGGTCGATCTGTTCTTTCTCGAACGGCACCGGCTGATTGCCGCGCATCGGCTGTGTGAGCGGTTTGTCGGCGCAGACATCCGCTTTTTCCCGGAGGGAAAATAAAGAGCTCGGGCAGCATCCGCCGGATCCGGCATTTGCAGTCTGCCGGGAATTGCCCCGGAGCGGCTTGCCCGCCACAGCGGACATTGTGCCCTCCGCTCTTCGGAGTATCCCTCGGCAAAATACAGCATTCCCCCCGCGGGCTTCTGCCCGCGGGGCGTTTTTTACGCTTTCTTTTTGTCAAACCCGTGAATCCAGTCGGATTTTTTGTAATAAATCAGATAGATCGCCGAGCTGATCGTCCAGGTCAGAGGATACGCGATGAAGAGAAGCAGGATCTCGTGGCGGATGCTCATGGCAACCTCAATGTAAATGATGCGGAACACGCACCAGATCAACAGCATGATGAGCATGGGCACGAACGCCTTCCCCGCGCCGCGGCAGATTCCCGCGATACAGTGAGAAAAGGCAAGCAGGAAGAAGAACAGCGCCTCGGTGCGGCATTGCCTCACGCCGATTTCAATGATCGCGGCGGCGTTCGGGTCGCCCGCGTCCACGAAGATGCGCATGAGCGGCTCTGCCAGAAGAAACACCGCCACACCGATGATCTCCGCCATGATGACCGAAGTCACAATGCCGAAGCGGGCGCCGTATCTGGCGCGGTCATACTGCCCTGCGCCGAGGTTCTGCCCGATGAAGGTCGTCAGTGCCATGGCAAAACTGGTGATCGGCAGGAACACAAAGCCCTCGATCTTGGAGTACGCCCCGCACCCCGCCATCGCCAGGTTCCCGAATGAGCTGATATTGCTCTGCACCATGACATTGGCAAGCCCGATGACGGAATTCTGGATTCCGGTCGGCAGTCCGAAACGGGCGATCTCAAACAGCATTTCCCGGTCGATCCGCAAATCGCGGAAGCGGATCTGGTACACCGTTCCCTTTTTCAGCAGGTGAATGAGACAGAGCACCATGCTGACCGCCTGCGACACCACGGTCGCAATCGCGGGCGCGCGGACGAGTACGGTCTCATCCGTCACCCCCGCCGCGCGGTACAGAAGAATCAATACGATGTCAAGAATCACGTTGAGGACGGAGGAAAGGAGCAGATAGTAAAGCGGGCGGCGGCTGTCGCCGACGGCGTTCATGATCCCCGTGAACAGGTTGTACATGACCACGGCGGACACACCGAAAAAGTAGTAGCGGAAATACTGCACCGCAATGGGGCGGACCGTCGCATCCTTGACCATCCAGGAAAGGATCGCCGGCGTAAAGGCAACGCCGACCGCGGTAAGCAGGACACCGGAAATCAGTCCGAGGATGACGCCCGTATGGATTGCGCGGGAGAGCTTTTCGTAGTTTCCCGCGCCGAAATAGCGGGAGATCACCACGCCGACGCCCATGGAAGCCCCCGTAAAGAAGCTGACGAGCAGGAAAATGAGCGAGCCCGTCGCGCTGACCGCGCCCATTGCGTCGTTGGAAATCATATGTCCGACCGTCAGGGTATCGACGGTATTGTAAAGCTGTTGAAACAGTTGGCTGAGGAACACCGGGACCGCAAAGCGCAGGATCATGCCGCGCGGGTCGCCCGTGGTCATATTCAGCGTCTGCCCTCCGGAGAATTTCACGAGTTTTTCCTTTCTGAGTTCTTATCAGAATCATGCGGCATTTCCCGCGCCGCAGGCGGCATCTCAGTCAGAAAACACGTTGTCTTTTCCGCACGGTCTTTTTCGCGCGGTCTTTTTTTGCACGGGAACATCCCGGCAGAGCGGGCTGCCGTGAAATATCGGCGCACGTGGGGCAACCGATGCAATCGCCTGCCACGTTGCGTTGACGCGTCGTCCGATGCCGGTGCGGAGGAGTCTGGCTCATCTGTCCCGCAGATCCCGTTCACGCCGGCATTGAGGGGGAACCGCCACGGTTCCCCCTCAATGCCCGGAACTTTTCTTTGTCAGAATCGGATCTCCACGGTCGGAGCGGTAAAGGAATGGATTCGCGCATCCGCGTCGGTCAGGGCAAAGAGCACCGTGTTGCCGTCGCCGGGGCGATATAGCTCGGCAAGCTCGGGGTACTGATTGAGCAGATGGCGTTCCGCCTCCACATCGGTGTTCTCCACCGCGGTCGCCGAAAGGCGCAGCCACTCGCCGCCGAGGCTCGCACAGATTTCAATCTTCGGATTTTTCTTCATCTGGCGGTAGCAATTCTTCTTTCTGCCCGTCTGGATGTACAGTCTCCCGCCAAAGAGGTCCACCGTGCCGAACGGCCGGATATGCGGCTGGCCGTCCTCGTCGGTTGCCAGATAATAGGTTCCCGCCTGCTTCAGAAATTCATAAATACGTTCCATCATGTCTGACCTCCTTCTTTCATGTGGGTGATCTTTCGGTTTTCTGCTTACTCGGACAATACTTCCACGCCGTCCTCCGTAATGAGTACCATATGCTCGACCTGCGCCGACAATTTGCCGTCGGCGGTGTACACCTGCCAGCCGTCCCGTTCGTCCACGCGGAAGCCGCGGGTGCCCTCGTTGATCATCGGCTCAATGGTAAACACCATGCCGGGACAAAGCACCATACCGGTCCCGAGACGCCCGACATGGCAGACATACGGGTCTTCATGCATCTCCAGCCCGCAGCCGTGCCCGCCGATCTCGCGGACAACCGTATAACCGTTTTCATGGGCGTATTTCCCGATGTAATAGCCGATGTCGCCGAGGTGGCAGTACGGATACAGATGGCTGATCGCCAGATCAACCGCTTCGCGCGTTACACGGATGAGGCGTTCGGCGTTCGGCGCGACCCGCCCGATGGCGAACATCCGCGATGCGTCCCCGACATACCCATTGTATGTCGTCGTGCAATCGACGTTCACAATGTCCCCCTCCCGGAGAATCACCTTTTCCGACGGGATGCCGTGGCAGATCTGGTCATTGACCGAGGTGCAGACGCTTCTCGGAAATCCCTCGAACCCAAGGCATGTGGGGATACCGCCGAGCTGGTGCGTGCGCTCCATCACAATGTCGTCGATCTGTGCCGTGGTCATGCCGGGACGGATGCGCTCGGCGACTGCGTCCAGCACCAAAGAATTGATCCTACCCGCCTCGCGGATCCCCGCGATCTGCCCGCGGTTTTTGATGAGCTTGCGCGGAGGGATCTGTTCCCCCTTTGTGCGAAGCTCCTTCAGTTTTTCCATCACGGGTCCGTGGCAGGCGGCATAGGGCAGTCCGCTTCCGCAGAAGCAGGGCTTGTCCGCCTTGGTCACACGGACGGCTCTCGCCGTCTTGCGTTCGGTATCATTCGTTGTTTTCGGCACGGAAATCCCTTCTTTCTGTTACGGTCCGCCGAAATTCCGGCGACCGTACCTCTCTTATCTGATTATACCACGACCACCGCCGCATGTCAATCGACAAAGAACGGCAAAAAAAGAACCGCCGCGCAAAGCGGTGGTTCTTCGGGAACAGATTCTTTTGAAAAATGTTTTGACCGGGGTGTCCGGAAGCAACATACCGTGCAACCGGAACGAAAAAACGCCGGTCGGAGGGGGGAAGCACAAGCGCCGAAAGGCGCCCGTCCTCAAAACCGGGACTGTCTGCTCTCCAAAAGCCGGGATTCTTCCGGCTGACAAGGGCTTTGCCGGATACCCTTTCCGGCTTCCCCGCTCACGCAAAGCGGAACACGGCATAAGGAGTCCCTTCCCCGTCCGTGACCGTCACGGTTTTCCCTTCCCCGTCAGAGGAAAGATACGGGCAAAGCTCCGCGCCCGCCTTCGCCTGCCGGAGAAACTCCGCCGCAAGAAAACGGCAACCCGTCCGCATGGAAGCAAGCGTCATGGCGTACTCGGTAAAGAGCGCGTTGTTGGCGTGGTGGTTGATGTCAAGGAGCCGCGCGTCCACACAGTCGCGCGGAAGCGCCACGGTTCCCGCGTCCGTCGGGCGGCGCGGGCGAAGACGTCCCACCTTTTTTTCAAGCGGCAGTCGCTCGCCGAAGTCCTCCGGAAGCCAGACGCCCTCCGGCGGGATGGCGGGCTGTCCCGTCAGAACGTCCATATACACCCAGAGCGTGTCGCCGACGGCAAGGATCTCGCCGTCCGCTGAGCGGAGAAGCAGTTGCTTTTTTGCGATGGAGCCGCCGGAAAAATAAATCCAGGTCCCCGCCGTAACCGCCTCGCCGCAGACGGGCATTCTCATGGCTTCAATGTGCCAGGAGAGCAGATACCACGTCCGTTTCTGATTCTCCGCCGGAGCCGGCACGGTGCCGGACGGCGTTCTCATGGGAGTGTTGCCTCTGCCTCTTGCCAGCGCGTGGAAATATCCCACGTCCTGGAACAGGCGGAGAAGCCCCGACATGGAAAGACAGCCGCTTTCGTCGGTCTCGCTGAAACGGATTTCGAACTTTTTCCAGAACATGAAAGCGATCTCCCTTCTGTCGTTTTTCCGCCGGGAAAACTTTCCCCGGGAAACTTCCGTTTTTTCGTCTGCGGGTACAGGAGCGGCGACACGACCGGCAATTGCCGGCTGAAGCTGCACGGTGCGTCAGTGCCCGTTTTTCTCGTCGTTCCAGAATTTGTTCAGCAGAAGCTGGAACCTGCGTTCATTGAACGGCGGTTCCTGCAGATGCTTCAGCGTTTCCTCCGAAAGCACGCCGTTCTTTGCAAATTCCTCGCCCGCGCGGGTGAATTCCTCAAGAAACAGGTCGGTGCGGTCGCGCAGCTCCGGCGCCGAAAACACCTTGCCCTGCGGGCAAAGCAACGCCTGATAGCCACCGGCGCCGCAGATGCAGTCATACTGCGACAAAAGCGGATCATAGATCAGGTCGGTCTGCGCGTATCCGCAGGTGGAAACCAGCAGGAAACGCTTTCCCGACATATCGTAACGGATTCCGTGGAAAGGCTCACCCACGACCGGCTTTTGTCCGCGATAAGTGCGCAACATGGAAAGCAGACGGTCGGTCATGACCTTGACGATTCCAGGCATCCCGAAGAAATACAGCGGATAGCTGAGGAGAATCACGTCCGCGTCAAGAATCTTCTGCTTGAGCGCGGGAATGTCATCGTCCGGGATCACGCAGGTTCCCTCGGTCCTTCCCCAACAGGAAAGACAACCCATGCAGGGTTTGATGTGAAGGTCGGAAACGTTCAGCGTTTCCACTTCACAGGGGGCGGTTTCCGTCACGCCGCGAAGAAACGCGTTTGTTACGCGCATGGTCGCGCTCCCGCCCCGGCGGGGACTGCCGTTGAGCACCAGAATCTTTTTTGTGTCCCGCCGTTCGCCCCAGGTCCACGCGGGAGTGTTCAAGGAATTATCCATGGCGGAAGAACCGATGCTTTTCGGTCGGCGCCGCGGCGATCTCTTCGTATCTGCCGATCTTGCGGTACTTTTCGTATCTCGCGGCAAGCAGTGCTTCGTCGTCAAGCTTTGCAAGCGAATGCAGCTTTGCGGACAGCTCGCGGGACAGGTGCTTCATCAGCTTTGCCACCTCGTCCGCGTCGCGGAAATCCTTCGGCTCGGGAATGATCTTTTCCACGATGCCGAAGCCGTAGAGGTCATTCGCCGTCAGTTTCAGATGCTCCGCCGCCTCGTCCGCGCGCGATGCGTCCTTGAAAAGGATGCTTGCGCAAGCCTCGGGGGAGACCACCGAATAATACGCGTTCTCCAGCATCCAGACCTCGTCCGCCACGGCAAGCGCAAGTGCGCCGCCGCTTCCGCCCTCACCGATCATCACCGTGATGACGGGGGTTTTGAGTCCGGAAATCTCATAAAGATTCTCCGCGATTGCGGCGCCCTCGCCTCTTTCCTCCGCGCCCTTGCCGCAGCTTGCGCCCTGGGTATCCACAAAACAAACGACGGGACGATGAAACTTCTCCGCCTCCTTCATCAGGCGGAGCGCCTTGCGGTAACCTTCCGGAAGGACACAGCCGAAGTCGCGGTACATTCTCTCGGTCAGATCATGTCCTTTTTCAATTCCGATGACCGTGACGGGCTTCCCGTCCAGCTTTGCGATTCCCGCGACAATCGCGTGGTCGTCGCCAAAGCGGCGGTCGCCGTGCAGTTCGGTGAAATCCGTGAAGATTCCGCCGATGTAATCCACTGCCGTGGCGCGTCCCGCCTTACGGGTACAGCGGATCTTGTCATATACGGACATTTCGTTCACTTCGTCGCTCATGCTTGTCTCCCCCCTTCATGAAATTCCAGCATACGGCGGACAAACGCGCGCTGTTCCCCGCGGGGAACGATTGCGTCGAGGAAGCCGTTTTCAAGCTGAAATTCCGCGCTCTGGAAGTTTTCGGGCAATTTTTCGCCCGTCACCTGCTCCACCACGCGCTTGCCGGCAAAGCCGATCTGCGCGCCCGGCTCCGAGATGATGACATCCCCCAGCATGGCGAAGCTCGCGGTCACGCCGCCCGTGGTCGGGTCGGTCGCGGAAACGAGGTAAAACAGTCCCGCGTCGTTGTGACGGCGGATCGCCGCGGAGGTCTTCTCCATCTGCATGAGCGAAAGCATTCCCTCCTGCATTCTGGCACCGCCCGACACCGTGTAGCCGACCACGGGCAGCTTCTCTCTCGTTGCATATTCAAACAGTGCGGTGATGCGGTCGCCGACCACCGTGCCCATGGAACCCATCATAAACTTTGATTCCATGACAAAAAGGCAGGTCCTGTGTCCGCCGATCTTTGCTCTTCCGCAAAGAACGCCCTCGCTCTCGCCGCTCTTCGTTCTCGACGACTCGCATTTCGCGGGATAATCGGGAAAACCGATCGGGTCTCCGCCGACGACATTTTCCCACATTTCCTCAAAGGAACCTTCATCGACAAGCGATTCAATGCGGACGCGTGCGGGCATCCGGTTGTACTTGCCGCAAAGGGGGCAGACAAACGACCCTGCGGCAAGCTCGCTTTCCTTGAGTTCTTCTTTACATTTCTCGCATCTGACCGTCCTGTCGCTTCCGAGGTAATCCGCAAGCGTCAGGTGCTTTAAGGACATTGTTTCCATTCGGTTCTCTCCTATCCGATCCGTTCCGGGGCATTCTGCCCGTGGGATCAATCCTTCAGTGCCGCGACCGCCGCCTCAAGGGACGGAACGTCGTTGACCGTGTACGTTTCCGCATCGGGGAAGGTCTTCTTCACCAGTCCCGTGAGGGTCTTGCCGGGTCCAATCTCCACGAACGCCTCAACTCCCGCGTCCTTCATGGCGCGGACAGCCTTCTCCCAGCGCACGGGGGAGGACACCTGTCTTGACACGGTTGCCCGGATTTTCTCCGCGTCCGCGGGGTAAGGTTCGCCGGTCAGATCCGCGTACAGCGGAATACGGGGAGCCTTCACGTCCATCTTTTCCAAAGCGCCGGCAAGAATGTCGGTCACGCCGCTCAGATACGGCGTATGGAACGCGCCGCTGACCGCAAGACGCACCGCTCTGCCGCCAGATGCCTTGATGCGCTCGCAGAATGCGTCCAGCTCGTCAAGGCTGCCCGCGCAGGAAAGCTGTCCCGGGCAGTTGTAGTTGACGGGCCAGATCTCCCGGAACTCGCGGCAGACGGATTCCACCGTCTCGTTGTCCAATTTAAGCGCAGCCGCCATGGAGCCGGGATGCTCGATTGCCGCCTTTGCCATACTCTCGCCGCGAAGCGTCACCAGACGGAACGCGTCCGCAAAGGAGAGCACGCCCGTAAACGCAAGCGCGGGGATCTCGCCGAGCGAAAAGCCTGCGGCAAAGGACGCGTGCACGCCCGCCTCTTCCAGTGCCTCTGCAAACGCAAGGTCGGTGAGAAAGAGGCAAGGCTGTGCGTTTTCGGTTCTGGTCAGCTCATCGCCGGGACCCTCAAAGCAGGTCTGAAGCGTTCCCGGACGGAGCGCCTCGCCGCTGTCGTACAGCGTCTGCGCCCCGGCATTCGCCCCGTAAAGGTCTTTGCCCATGCCCGCGCTCTGCGCGCCTTGTCCCGCAAAAAGAAATGCAATCTTTTTCATGGATGTATCCCCTCTTCCCGTCGGGAAGATTTCCTTTCCTTGATACTGCCCGGCACCGGCAACCGATCGGCACCGGCTTTCTTTACCCGGTCCGGCTGACATTTGTCCGGTGCCGCCCGCCGTTGGGCGGTTGCACCGTACCGATCTTGCTTCCCCGGTTACCGGGTGTCTGCTCAGGCTGCCTGCGCCGCGCGGTCTTGTTTGCCCGGCGGTGCCCGCCGGGTGTCCGCCCGGCACCTGCGCCTCGCCGATCCCGTTTGCCCGGCGGTGTCCGTCGGGGTGTCCGCCCGGCACCTGCGCCGCGCCGATCCCGTTTGCCCAATGCCGCCGCGCGGTTTACGCCTCCGGATGACCGAACACCGTTTCCTTCGGCACCGCGGTAAAGGTCATCGACCCCTTGGCACGCACTGCGCCGTCCACCGTCACCACCGCGTCAAACGAGGTGAGCGGTCCCGCCGCGCGGGTCTTGGTTACATGGATGTGAAGCGTGTCACCCGGAATCACCGGCTTGACAAACTTGAAATTGTCCACCTTGAGGAGGACATACAAAAGATTTTCGTCGGGGGCTTCCTCGATGACGAGCGAGCAGAGCTGCGCACAGCTCTCGATGATGAGCACGCCCGGCATAATCGGTGCTCCCGGAAAATGTCCCATGAAATACGGCTCGTTGACCGAAACGTTCTTGATGCCCTCCGCGCTCTCGCCGGGGGTCAGGTCGGTCACGCGCTCGATCATCTGGAACGGCGGGCGCTGTTTGATGCGGCTGTTGATGTCCACGATGTTCATCATAGCGACAGTCCTCCGTCCAGCACGAGCGTCTGTCCCGTCATATACGCGCAGGCATCGCTTGCCAGCATGGAAACGACCGCCGCCACGTCCTCGGCGCGTCCGAAACGTCCGAGCGGGACCTCCTTCAGATATTCTTCCTTCTTTTCTGCGGGAAGCGCATCGATCATCTCGGTCTCAATGAAGCCGGGTGCGACCGCGTTGACGCGGATACCGTAGGGTGCCAGTTCCTTCGCCATGGTCGCCGTCATGGAGTTGACCGCGCCCTTGGTCGCACTGTACACGCACTGCCCTGCCAGCGCCATGCGGGAGCTGACCGACGACATATTGATGATAACGCCGGATTTCCTGCGGAACATTTTGAGCACCGCCTGCTGGGCGCAGTAGAGATAGCCCTTGATGTTGAGATCCACGCATTTGTCAAGCGTTTCCGGGTTCAGCATAAGCAGATACTCGTCGCGGACAATGCCCGCATTGTTGACAAGCACGTCGATCTGCCCGTATGCCGCGGTGACCTCGCGGATCATGCGCCTGATCTCGCCTAAGACCGACACATCGGCTTTGACGATCATGCCGTCGCCGCCGCGGGAGCGGATCCCCTCCAATACCTCTTTTGCCGCCTCCTCGCTGTGACTGTAATTGATGACGACCGTATAGCCGTCGGCGGCAAGGCGTTCCGCCACGGCACGCCCGATCCCGCGGGACGCGCCGGTAACAACTGCAACCTTCATGATTTGTGATTCCTTTCTTCGGAATATTTGATACTCCGGGCTTCGTCTGACCTGTCCGCCCGGCATCCCGGCAGTCCGCCCCCGGAAGCACTCCGGGATATGGCTGACCGGTGCTCTTATTTTGAGAGAATGACTGCCGCATAGGAGCCGCCGGCACCGTAGGAGATGACCAGCAGCCTGCCGAGGCTGTCCGCTCTGACCGTACCGAGGTTCTCACTCTTCACCCCGTCGCCGAGTCTGTTCGAAAGCAGGAGCGCGGCGTGTGCGGCGGAAAGTGCCGCGGTCGCGGCTCTGCCCTCGCCCACATATCTGTGGATATTGAAAACGGGGAGTTTTCTGTCGCCGAACACACGGGCAAGCGATGCCGTTTCAATGTCGTCCACGACCTTCTTACCGTCGGCAAAACCGACCACGCCGTCGATGTCATTTGCGGTAAGACCGGCGTCGGAGAGCGCGGCGCTGATCGCTTCGTCGAGCGCCTCGCCCGAGCCTGCAAGCGTTCCGAACGGAACGGGCTTTGTCGCCATGCCGTAGCCGAGAACTTCGGCGTAAGCCTTCGCGCCGCGCGCCGCCATGCCGGATTCGCTTTCCAGCACCATCGTGGTACTGCCGTCGGAGAGACGGAAGCCGTCGCTCTTTCCGTCGGTGACACAACCGAGCTTTTCATAAAGCTCCGTGATGATCTCGCTGTTTTCATCGGTACCCGTCGCAAGGACCGCCTTCTCCTGACCGCTTCTGATGACGTTCACGGCATACGCGATGCTGGCAAGACCCGACTGGGTGCCGCTCGTCACGGTGACGTTGTAGCCGCGGATGCCGGAGCAGATGGACAGGTAGCCGCCCGCCGCGTTGTACACGGTGTTGGGGAACTTGAAGGCACTGCCCGCCGCGTTGCCCTTGGCAACCAGGTCCTCTTCATAATTGCAGACGGTGGACAGCGGTCCGTCCGAGGTACCGACCACAATGCCGATGTCGGTCGCGTTTTCGTCGGTCACGGTCAGGTTTGCGTCAAGAAGCGCGCTCATGCCGGAGACCGCCTGCAGCTGACTGAACTTATCGAGCTTGCGGTAGAACGCCATCTTGAGGTCGCAAGCGGCATAATCCGCCTGACCGACCGCGCTCTGTGCCGAGATCGCTTCAAGCGTCTTGTCCGCCCTGACGGTATCCACGTAATTCTCCACGCCGTTGCCGATCGGGGAGACGATGCCAAGGCCCGTGACAAAGATGCGCTCGCGCTTTTCGGGAAGCTGTACATTTCCCTCGGTCTTGGAGAACAGAATGCTTGCGTTGTTGCCGCCGAACGCAAAGGAGTTGCTCATGACGCTCGTCAGCTCTTTCTTTTCTGCCTTGTTGGGGCAGAAGTCAATCTTGCCCGCACGCTCTTGAAGGCGGGGCAGATCCTCCTCGGTGTAACCGACCGTCGGGGGAATGATTCCCTCGGTCAGCGCCTTGATGGCAAACACCGCTTCGACCGCGCCTGCGGCGCCGAGGCAGTGACCGACCATGGCTTTGGTGGAGGTCACGGTGAGGTCGTCGTTCTGACCGTCAAAGATGGTATGGAGCGACAGGAATTCCGCCTCGTCATTCTTGGCGGTACCGGTTCCGTGCGCGTTGATGTAGCCCACGTCGGCGGGGGTAAGACCCGAATTTTCGAGTGCGCGGCGGATGGCGTGCATCTGCCCTTCTCCGTCGGGACGGGGAGCTGTGATGTGGTGTGCGTCACTGCTGACGCCGGCACCCAGCACCTCGCAATAAATCTTCGCACCGCGCGCCTTTGCGTGCTCGTAGGATTCGACGATGACAGCGCCCGAGCCTTCACCGAGCGTGATGCCGCTGCAACGGTTGAAGGGGGAGCAGGGCTGTGCATCCAGCGCATGGAGCGACAGGAATCCCGCATACGGCACCGACGCGAATGCGTCCGCGCCGCCGGCAATGACGACATCCGCCTTTCCCGCGCGGATGAGGTCGCAGGCATAGGCAATGCTGATGGTGCCCGCCGCGCAGGCGTTTGCCACGTTGGTCACAACGCCACCCGCACCGAAGGTGCGTGCGACCTGATTTGCGATCGCGGAGATCGGCATTTTCGACACGTCGGACGCGGGCTTGCCGTTCTTGTAGTAATGTTCCACGCTGACCACGCCGCCGACGCAGCTGCCCATGATAACACTTGCACGGGTAGAATCGCCGAAGGACTCCAGTCCCGCGTCGCGCATAGCTTCCGCGGACGCTTTGACACAAAGACGGGATGCGCGGTCCATATCCGCGGCACCCGGCACCTCATCGACAGAGGGGTCTCGGACTTCCGCCGCGAGGTTTGCATAACAGTTTTCGGTATCGACCGTATGCGTCTCTCTGATTCCGCTGACGGAATGGATGGCATTCTCCCAGCACTCCGCGACATTGCCGCCGATCGCGCTGACAAGACCAAGCCCCGTCACCACACAGCGATTTTCATTGCTTGTCATATGTTTCTCTCCTTTTCCGGCGCAAAACCCGCCGGCGTTTTGTAACTGTATTCTCGTAAAGTATATAGAACGGAATGTCCGCATGGAATTCCGTAGTGATCGGATTTCTGACGCGGGGGCTGTCACAAAAATGCGGCAGCCCCCTTTCCCCGTCAGTTTGCCATGTGCGCCGCAACGTAAGCGGCAAGGCTCTTGACGTTGTAGAACGGCTCTTTGCCGACACCCGTCATGGAAACGCCGAAGGTCTCGTCGATCGCTGCGATAATCTCAAGCGAGTCAATGGAATCGAGTCCGATACCGTCGCTGAAAAGCGGGATGTCATCGGTGAGAGCATCCGCGTCAATGCCGAGATTGCTGCAAAGCAGCTCCTTGATCTTGGTTGCGATTTCCTGTTCGTTCATAACCCTTGGTTCCTTTCTTTTAATTCAATCATAATTTATTTGCATGGGTAGCAAAACAAAGTAAACGAGGTCATCACACGCCCACGCGATCGTCCGCGGGAAGCGTTTTTCCGTCGCGGAGCGAAAACACGCGATTTTTGCAGTCCTCCGAGGCGGCACCGAGCACCTGCGAGAGGCGACCCTTTTCGTGGAGCGCCGGGGTGAAGGGGGAGCCGATACGGAGTATCTGACGGTGAAACGGGCGGTATGTACCCACGGTCGCCATGGGGATCACGGGGACATCCAGATGTCTTGCGGGAAGCAGAAATCCCGCGTGGAACGGCTCCGGTACCTCATCCTTTTCCAGTTTTCCCTCCGGGAAGATGAGGACGCTGTGTCCCTTTTTCAGGACCTCCTCGGTCTTCTGCATCCATTCGCTGTCGCCGTCGGGGGAGGTTAAGTCAATCGGGATATATCTGAGGCGGCGAAAGATGGGATTCAGTCCCTTCTTGTCATACCACTTCCGCGTGACCAGCACATAAATGCGTTTTGCGGGAAGCATCTGCGGGATAAAGAAGCCGTCCTTGTGGCTTTTGTGGTTGGAGATGAGAATCGCGCCCTGCTTCATGGCATCTTTTGCGGATTTGTCCGTCCATTCCACACGTGGGACATACAGAAGCCGCGTCACGCCTCCCCAGAGGAAGAACACTGCGTGAAGGAGTCCCGTGAGGACGGCGTTGCCGATTTTCCGGAGCGTTTTCATGCCCTGTCCTCCAGAAACGCCCGCAATTCGTTCATGTGCTTTTCCATGACCTCTTTGCCGTGGCGATAGAACACGCCGATCTTTTCCGTATTGTTTTCAAAATGACTGATGCTCATACTCTCGGGACGGATGACAAAGGCTCTGCCCTCTCTTTCATAGGCTTCAAGCTGTGCCATCTGCCGGGCGTAGACCTCCTTACGGCGGAGCATGGCATCCACCAGCTTCGGGAAGCGCGAGCGGTAACTGATGTTGAGCAGTGACCGGATGCGCGCATAGTCGGTGGGCGGCTGATCGCCGTACCGGGTCAGGATCACGACCGCCTTATCGCACTTTTCCAGCGCGTGGGCGACGGGAACCGAGTCGATGAGACTGCCGTCCAGAAAGTAGTTTCCGTCAATGATGACCGGCTTGCAGATGAGCGGAATGGAGCAGGAAGCCTTGCACAGGGCAAGCAGGCGCTCCTCCGATTCGTCCGCACCGCGGTACTCCGCAAGTCCCGTTTCGCAATTGGCGACTACGAACTCACACTCGGTCGGCGAGGAAAAATACGTACCGAAATCAAACGGGATCTGGCGGTAGGAATATTCATATGTCATAATGTCCAGGTCAAGCAGGGTACCGCTCCGGTACAGCTGCCCGAGACCGTAGTACGGGTCGGCATCCTCGTGCGTGATGACTCGCAGGGTTCTGCCGATCTGCCCGGAAACAAAGTCCGCGGCGTTTCCCGCGCCGGCGGAGACGCCCACAACATACGGGAACGTCACTCCTGCTTCCATCAGGTAATCGAGCACCCCCGCGGTAAACACACCACGAAGCGCACCGCCCTCCAGAACCAATCCGATCTTCTTTTCGCTCACAATTTTCCTCCGGTTTTTCAGACGAAAAATAAGTATCAGGTGTTGCTTTTTCTTCTCCTGTGGTTTATAATATATCATGGTTTGGGTGTCCTGTCAACGGTCAGAAACCGCGATCTGCGGTGATTATGGGACAGGCTCCCGCAAAACCGTTACTTAAGTAACGTTTTACCGGATTTTTCATGGAAAGGAGCAACGCATGAATCAGGATGACAAGCGGGTAATCAAAACCAGGCGGGAGATCCGGTCCGCACTCCTGAAGATTCTGGAAGACAAGCCGCTTTCGGAGATCACGGTCAAGGAGATTGCCGACCGTGCCTGCATCAACCGCAAGACCTTTTACTCGCATTACGCAAGCCCTGACGAGATTCTCTCGGAGCTGGAGGATGAGATCGTCGGAAGCATCGCTTATTTTCTCGAGGACGTGATGATTGACGAGTACAACCTCGGTCCGCAGTATTTTCTTCAATTTATCAACACTGTCTACGCGAGCAATCCGCAGTTTTTTGAAAATCTGGTCTCCATGCGCAACTACACCTTTATTGCAGACAAGATCAAAAAGGTGCTCAAGGATGAGATCCTGCGCTCCATGGAGGTCCCGGAGAGCAAAACGGCTTCCGCATCCGCCGTTCTCGAATATTTCATCGGCGGCGCGGCGGCAGTTTACGTGGACTGGATCAGAGAGGGAAAAAGACTGCCGTTTGACGATGTTTCCCGTCTGATCACGGGACTGATGCTGGAGGGGATCCGGGTGATCCCGCAGTACCTCGGTCCTGCCCGCCGAACCGTTTAAGGAGGTTTTCATGATATCTGTACTGATCCCTGTTCTGTCCCTTGTGGGGGCAGCGGTCACCGTGCTTTGCACGCATATTCATTTTCTTTATGCCATCCCCCTGTTTTTCGGATACATTGTCGCGCTCAGCGTGTTGTTTTTCCTCTTTGCGATCATCGCGTCGCTTGCCATCAAAAAAGAAGATCCGCCCTCGCCGGAGCGCCGTCCGCAGAACCCGTTCTACCGGTTTCTCTTAATCGAGGCGTACTCCATTGCCCTACACTTCATGCGGGTCCGGGTAACAGTGACGGGAACCGAGCATCTGCCGAAGCCCGGCAAGACCTTCCTGCTTGTTTCCAACCATCTTTCCAACTACGATCACATGACCATGATGGTCAGGCTGCGCCGTCACAAACTTGCGTTCATTTCCAAGCCTGAGAACTATGCGATCCCGGTGATCGGCAGGTATCTGCAGGAAAGCGCGTTTTTGCCGATCGACCGGGAAAACGCGATGAACGCGGTACGCACCATCCGCAACGCATCTCTTGCAATGGAGGCGGGGGAACTGTCCTACGGCATTTTCCCGGAGGGGACGAGAAGCCGCACCGGGGAGTTGCTTCCCTTCCACGACGGCGTATTCTTTGCCGCGAAGCGGGCGAAGGTTCCGGTCGTTGTTGTACATATGTCGGGCTCCCGGGACGTACACCGCCGGGGACCGTGGAAAGCGACGCGGGTACGCATGGACATTCTCGGTACCTTTGACGAGGAATTTGTCCGCACGCACAACGACCGTGAGATCAGCGCGGCGGCAAGAGAACTGATGATTGCCTGTGAGGAACGCCTCGGAAACGTGGACGTCAAGCCGGAGCCGGCGAACAAATAAAGAAACGATACAAGCACACAATAGAATAAAAAACGCCGTACCTCCAAAAGGAGGTACGGCGTTTTTTATTGAGGGATACGGGGGAGCCGCGGAGCGGCGCGGGATCCGGGGGCGAAGCAGCGCCCGGCACGGGCTTCGCGAGCCTCCCGGCGGGCACCGCGCCGCCGCGGCGGATAAACATAAATCTTACGATTCCGCAGTTTTCGCCTTGGTCTCGCAGTACAGGCAGCGGTAGACGCGCCCCTCTCTGTCGGAGAGGCGGAATACGTGAGGCAATTCCTGTTCCGTG
This sequence comes from uncultured Eubacteriales bacterium, assembly GCA_934796165.1. Taxonomy (GTDB): domain Bacteria; phylum Bacillota; class Clostridia; order Oscillospirales; family CAG-272; genus CAKVOU01. The sequence continues at coordinate 101,540 of CAKVOU010000003.1, forward strand.
GAGGTGATACAGCGGGGATTCTTGCAGAAGATGACATTGGTCAGGCGTTCGGGCAGATCCATGCGGCGCTTTTCGGCAAGCTCGCCGTTCCGGATGATGTCCACCGTAATGCCGGGATCGACGTAGCCGAGGATGTCCATGTCAAGCGGCAGATCGGCGTCGATCTTGATGATGTCCTTTTTTCCCATCTTGGCGCTCGTCACGTTCTTGATGATGGCAACCGAGCAGTCAAGCGAATCCAGGTGAAGCAGACGGTAGATCTCCATCCCGCGCCCCGCGGTGATGTGGTCGATAACGATTCCGTTTCTGATTGCGTCGATATTCATGCGTGTCCCTCCTTCCCGTCGGCGGCATCCGGCACGCGGATGTCCAGGAGCTTGAGGATCAGAGCCATACGCATATACTTGCCGTAAAGCACCTGCTTGAAATAGCAGGCGCGGGGGTCGTCGTCGATGGCGACCGCAATCTCGTTGACACGCGGAAGCGGATGCAGGATGGCGAGATCGGATTTTGCGTTCTTCAGCTTGTCGGGCGTCAGGATGTAGCTGTCGCGCAGACGGAGGTAATCCTCCTCGTTGAAGAAGCGTTCCCTCTGGACCCGCGTCATGTAGAGCACGTCAAGCTCCGGCATGACGGAGGAAAGATCGGAGGTCTGCACGTAGTCAATGTTGTTTTTCTTCAGAATATCCTTCTTGACATAGCTCGGCAGCTTCAGCTCGTCGGGCGAAATGAGCACAAAGCGCACACCCTCGTAGCGCGACAGGGCGGCGATAAGAGAATGCACCGTTCTGCCGAACTTGAGGTCGCCGCAAAGCCCGACGGTCAGATTTCCGAGCCTTCCCTTCTCACGCTGAATGGTCAGAAGATCGGCAAGCGTCTGAGTCGGGTGGTTGTGGCCGCCGTCCCCGGCGTTGATGACCGGCACCGTCGCATGCATGGAGGCGACCAGCGGCGCGCCCTCTTTTGGGTGACGCATGGCGATGATGTCCGCGTAACAGGAAACGACCCTTGCCGTATCCGCGACGCTCTCCCCCTTTGAAGCGGAGGAGGACGCGGCGGACGCGACCGACAGCACATTTCCGCCGAGCTCGTACATTGCCGCCTCGAAGCTGAGGCGGGTTCTGGTTGACGGCTCGAAGAACAGCGTTGCCAGCTTTTTGCCGCGGCACGCCTCGCTGTACTTCTTTGGGTTTTCAATGATATCGTTTGCGACCGAAATCAGTCCGTCAAGCTCGTCCGCGGACAGCTCGCGGATGTCCGTGAGGCTTCTCATCTGCCGCCTCCGATCCAGGATTCGTCGGAGGGATTGTTGCGGAACGCGATGAGACGCTTCACGTCCTCGGGGCGGATGTAGCCCGTCTTCGCGGCGACCTCGGCAACGCAGTCGAAATTGGTCAGGCTGATGTTCCGGACGCCGGCGGCGGCAAGGCGTTCTCTGCCCTTCTTCATGCCGTAGGTGAAGATGGACACGATGCCGAGCACCTCGGCTCCCGCTTCTCTGAGGACATTGACGACCTCCAGCACACTGCCGCCGGTGGAAATGAGGTCCTCCACCACCACAACGCGCTGTCCCTTTTCCAGCTTGCCCTCAATCTGATTTCCTCTGCCGTGGTCCTTTGCACCCGAGCGGACGTATCCCATCGGCATTCCGAGCAGATGTGCGGTGATCGCGGCGTGCGCGATGCCCGCGGTGGAGGTACCCATCAGCACCTCGGCGGTGGGGTAATTTTCGCGGATCAGCTCCGCAAGTCCGGTCTCCACGTCGTTCCGGACGGCGGGAGCGGTCAGGGTGAGGCGGTTGTCACAATAGACGGGGCTTTTGATGCCGCTCGCCCATGTAAACGGCTCGTCGGGACGGAAGAATACCGCCCGGATCGAAAGAAGGTCTTCCGCAATTTTCATTTCCCGTGCTTCCATATCTTGATACTCCTTTGTCGTTTCAGTACAGATTTTATTTTTGGGAGATCCGGCTCCCGAACCGTCCGGCAATCCGTTTCCCGGCGTGTCAGTCGGTAAATTCCGCGATCGCGCGGCGGTATGCGGTAACGGGATCCTCGGCGGCGGTAATGGGTCTGCCGACCACAATGTAATCCGAGCCGAGCTTCTTCGCGTCGGCAGGCGTGGTCACCCGCACCTGATCGCCGACATTGGAGAACCCGCCCGCCGCGGCAAACCGGATCCCCGGCGTAACGGTGAGAAAATCCTTCCCGCAGGCGGCGTGTACCTTGGGGGATTCCAGAGGCGAGCAGACCACACCGTCCAGCCCTGCCGCGCGGGCGTTTTCCGCGTAGCGCATGACCACCTCGTCAATGGGCGCGTCGATGAGCAGTTCGTTCTTCATACGCTCCTCGCTCGTCGAGGTCAGCTGGGTCACGGCGATGAGCAACGGACGGCTGCCGTCGGGACGGGTCAGCCCTTCGAGCGCCGCTTCCATCATGGCGCGGGTTCCCGCCGCGTGCAGGTTGCACATATCCACCCGAAGCTCCGAGAGCACCGCCATCGCCTTTTTGACGGTATTCGGAATATCGTGCAGCTTGAGATCCAGAAACACACGGTACCCAAGGCTTTTGATCTCCCTTACCATATCCGGTCCCGCGGCGTAAAACAGCTCCATGCCGATCTTGAGAAACGGCTTTTCCTCGCCGAACCGCCCAAGAAAGCGCATGGTTTCTTCCCTGCCCGCAAAATCGCAGGCGATGATTACGTCTTTTCCCATCAGTGTGCTCCTCCTATGATATCCGTAAGATGTTCGATTCCGTACTTTTCCATGACGCGGGGCAGATCGTCCACGATTTTCTTAGAGGCAAAGGGATCGACGAGATTCGCCGCACCGACCTCCACCGCCGTCGCACCGGCAAGCATCATTTCGATCACGTCCTCCGCCGTCGAAATCCCGCCCATTCCGATGATCGGGATGTGCACCGCTTCATAAACGCGGTACACCATGGACAGGGCGACCGGCTTGATCGCGGGACCGGAATATCCGCCCGAACGGTTTGCCAGCACCGGCTTGCGCCGGGCAAGGTCGATCCGCATTCCCATCAGGGTATTGATCATGCTGATCCCGTCGGCGCCGGCATCCTCGCACGCTTTTGCGATTGCAACAATGTCGGTGACGTTGGGGGACAGCTTGATGTAGACCGGTTTTGTCACCGCCGCACGGACGGCTCTTGTCACCTCTGCCGCAGCTCCCGGCGAGGTGCCGAAGCTCATTCCGCCGCCGTGAACATTGGGGCAGGAGATATTGACCTCAAACCAGCCGATACAGTCTTCCCCGTCAAGGAGGCGGCAGGTCTCTGTGTATTCGTCCACCGAAAAGCCGCTGACGTTTGCCACGACCGGCTTGTGAAAGCAGGCACGCAGGCGCGGCAGCTCCCGGGAGAGCACCGCCTCCACGCCGGGATTCTGAAGTCCGACCGAGTTGAGCATTCCCGCCTCGCAGTCGGCAATGCGCGGCGTTGGGTTGCCGAAGCGCGCTTCCCGCGTCGTGCCCTTGAAGCTGAGACTGCCGAGACAGTTGATGTCATACAGCTCCGCGAATTCGTATCCGTATCCGAAGGTGCCCGACGCGGGGATCACGGGGTTGTCGAGCCGGATGCCCGACAGCGTAACGCTTGTGTTCACCATATAATCTCCTCCCTTTCCAGCACCGGTCCGTCGCGGCAGATGCGCTTGTTTCCGTATTTGGTCTTGCAGGAACAGCCCATGCAGGCGCCGAAGCCGCAGCCCATACGTTCCTCAAAGCTGAACTGTCCGCCCGTCACGGCGACGCGGTCGATCGCCTTTTCCATCGGCTCGGGTCCGCAGGTGTAAAAGTAGGTGTACCCGTCCTTCGGCATTGCGTCGGTCACAAAGCCGCGCACTCCGTAAGAGCCGTCCGCCGTGGCGACGGTCACGTCCGCGCCGAGGGCGGAAAACTCTTCGCGAAAGAACATTTCGTCCGCCGAATTGAAGCCGAGGATCACCGAAACGTGTTTGCCCTCTGCGATCAGCCTTTTTGCGAGCAGGTAGAGCGGAGGAATGCCGACTCCGCCGCCGATGAGCAGCGGACGGTCGCCGCTCTTTTGTGTATCGTAACCGTTGCCGAGCCCCGTCAGAAGGTCGAAGCGGTCGCCGGGGACAGCCGCCGCCATGCGTTCGGTTCCCTTGCCGACCACGCGGTAGATGAGCGTCAGCGTATCGCCCTCACAGTCGCATACCGAGATCGGGCGGCGGAGATACAGCCCGTCGATCTTCAGGTTGACGAACTGCCCGGGGCGCGTGATCGCCTGTGTGTCGCCCTCCAGCTTCATCAGAAAAATCTGTCCACCCCCTCCGGGGTTAGTCAGGGGACGGTTTTCCGTCACCCGGAAGAAGCCCTGTTTCATACGGTATACCCTTTGTCCTTTCCTTGTATATTCCGGAGCCGGCGTCTGCCGGCTGTCCGGATCTGCCGGTTTTTTGTTGCTTTTCCCGTGTTTCCGGTCTTCCTGCGGGGCGTCACTCTCCGTCGATGGTGGAGATTCCGATGGTCATCTCCTCCAAAACGTCCAAAAGAACCTTGACGGTGTCCAGCGCCGTGAACATGGTCACGTTGTTTTCCACCGCGCACTGGCGGATTTCGTAGCCGTCCGACAAAACGCCCGAGGAATTCATGTCTCGTGTGTTGATGACATAGGTCACATACCCGCCGCGGATCGCGTTGGGGATCTCTTCGCTTCCGTCGCTGATCTTGCCGAGCGCGTGGGTACGGATACCGTGCGCCTTGAGAAACGCGGCGGTTCCGGCGGTCGCCTGAATGTTGAAGCCCATGTTGTAGAAGCGGCGGATGAGTGGCAGTGCCTCTTCTTTGTCCTTGTCGGCAATGGTCGCAAGCACGGTGCCGTAGTTGACCACGTTCATGCCGCAGGCGCGGAGCGCCTTGTAGAGTGCGCGGGTCAGGCTTCTGTCATATCCGATCGCCTCGCCCGTGGATTTCATTTCCGGGGAGAGGTAGGCGTCCAGCCCGTGCAGCTTGGAGAAGGAGAACGCGGGCGCTTTGACGTAGTAGCGCTTCTTTTCTGCGGGGTATGCGGAGGACAGCCCCTGCTCGCGGAGCGTCTTGCCGAGCATGACGAGGGTGCCGATATCGGCAAGGCTGTATCCCGTCGCCTTGGAGAGGAACGGCACGGTACGGGACGAGCGCGGGTTGACCTCGATGATGTACACCTTTTCGTCCTTATCCACGATGAACTGGATGTTGAAGAGTCCGCGGATGCCGATGCCGAGTCCGAGCTTCTTTGTGTAATCCAGAATGGTCTTTTTGACCTTATCCGACAGGCTGAAGGAGGGATACACGCTGATGGAGTCGCCGGAATGCACGCCCGTGCGCTCGACCAGCTCCATGATGCCGGGGACGAACACGTCGCACCCGTCGCACACCGCATCCACCTCGACCTCTTTGCCCTGGATGTACTTGTCCACAAGCACGGGCTTCTTTTCGTCGATCTCAACGGCGGTACGGAGGTAATGGCGGAGCTGTTCCTCATCGGCGACGATCTGCATGGCGCGACCGCCGAGCACGAAGGAGGGGCGCACCAGCACGGGGTAGCCGATTTCTTTTGCCGCCCGCACGCCGTCCTCGATCCTGGTAACCGCCTCGCCCTTGGGCTGGGGAATACCGAGGGCAAGCAGGACCTTTTCAAATGCGTCGCGGTTTTCCGCCTTTTCGATTGCATCGCAGTCGGTGCCGATCAGGTGGACACCCCGCGCGGTGAGCGGCGCCGCCAGATTGATGGCAGTCTGCCCGCCGAGCGACGCGATGACGCCCTCCGGCTTCTCAAGGTGCAGGATATTCATGACATCCTCGGTGCAGAGCGGCTCGAAATACAGCTTATCGGTGGTCGTGTAGTCGGTGGAGACTGTTTCGGGGTTGTTGTTGATAATGATCGCCTCATACCCCGCCTCGCGGATTGCCTTCACCGCATGGACCGTCGAATAGTCGAATTCCACGCCCTGCCCGATGCGGATGGGTCCCGAGCCGAGCACCACGACCTTCTTCTTATCGGAAACGACCGATTCGTTTTCCTCTTCGTAGGTGGAGTAGAAATAGGGGATATAGCTTTCAAACTCGGACGCGCAGGTGTCGATCATCTTGTAGACCGGGAATATTTCGTGCGCCTCCCGCATCCGGTAAACCTCCTCCTCGTCGCATCCCCACAGATGAGCGATGTACGCGTCGGAAAATCCCATACGTTTTGCTTCCTTCAGAATTTCAAGATCGCGCGGCGCGGCTTTGACCCGCGTCTCGGTTTCGATGATGTTGCGGATCTTTTCAAGGAAGAACATATCGATCCTGGTCTTGTCCCAGATCACGCCGAGGTCGGCGCCGTGCCAGATCAGCTCGGCGATGGCGTAGATGCGGTCGTCGCGGCTCTCGGAGATGTAGTCGAGCAGCTCGTCATAGGAGTAGGAGTTGAACTTCTCCATATAGAGATGGCACACGCCGATCTCCAGCGACCGCGTTGCCTTGAGCAGGCTCTCTTCAAAGGTTCTGCCCACGCTCATGACCTCACCCGTCGCTTTCATCTGGGTGGAGAGCTTGTTGTTTGCCGTAGCGAATTTATCAAACGGGAAGCGCGGCATTTTGGTGACCACGTAGTCAAGCGTCGGCTCAAACGCCGCGGGCGTGTTGGCAATGCGGATCTCGTCGAGATGCATGCCGACCGCAATTTTGGCGGACACGCGGGCAATGGGGTAGCCGCTCGCCTTGGAGGCAAGCGCGGAGGAACGCGACACGCGGGGGTTGACCTCGATCACATAGTAACGGAAGGAATGGGGGTCCAGCGCAAACTGCACGTTGCACCCGCCCTCGATTTTCAGGGCACGGATGATGCGGAGCGCACTGTCGCGGAGCATCTGGTATTCCTTGTTGGTCAGTGTCTGGGACGGGCAGACCACGATGGAGTCGCCGGTATGCACGCCGACAGGATCCAGATTCTCCATGTTGCAGACGGTGATGGCGGTATCCGCAGCGTCGCGGATCACCTCGTATTCGATCTCCTTGTAGCCGCGGATGCTCTTCTCCACCAGTACCTCGTGGACGGGGGAGAGTTTGAGGGCATTCTTGAGAAGCGTGCGGCATTCCTCCTCGTTGTCGGCAAATCCGCCGCCGGTTCCGCCGAGCGTGAACGCGGGGCGCAGGACGACCGGGTAGCCGATCTCTTCCGCCGCGCGGACGCCTTCCTCCAGCTCGTGTACCGTGACCGACGGGAGCACCGGCTCGCCCAGCTCCTCGCACAAATTCTTGAACAGCTCTCTGTCCTCCGCCCGCTCGATGCTCTCGCCGGAGGTACCGAGCAGTTCGGTGCGGCATTCCTTCAGAATTCCCTTCTTGTCCAGCTGCATGGCGAGGTTCAGCCCCGTCTGCCCGCCGATGCCGGGGACAATTGCGTCGGGTCGCTCAAAGCGGATGACGCGGGCAAGATATTCCAGCGTCAGCGGCTCCATGTACACCTTGTCGGCGATGGAGGTATCCGTCATGATGGTCGCGGGGTTGGAGTTGCAGAGCACCACCTCGTAGCCCTCTTCCTTGAGGGCAAGGCACGCCTGGGTTCCGGCGTAGTCAAACTCCGCCGCCTGACCGATGACAATCGGTCCCGAACCGATGACCAGTATTTTCTTCAGATCCGTTCTCTTCGGCATTTCTCCGCCCTCCTCAGTTTTTCTTCATGCTATCAAGGAACCGGTCGAACAGGTAGGAGCTGTCCTGCGGTCCCGGCGCGCTTTCGGGATGATACTGCACGGAAAACGCGCGCTTCTCCGGGCAGGCGACGCCCTCCACCGTACCGTCAAGCAGGTTGACGTGGGTGACCGTCAGCCCGGTCCCCGGAAGCGTGGATTCGTCCACCGCATAGGAATGGTTCTGGGAGGTGATCTCCACCCGCCCCGTCGTCAGGTCGCGGACGGGATGGTTGCCGCCGCGGTGACCGAATTTCAGCTTGTAGGTCTTGGCACCGAGGGCAAGCGACAGGATCTGATGCCCGAGGCAGATACCGAAGAGCGGATACTTGCCGACGAGCGACCGGACGGTCGAAATGACCTCGGTCACGTCCTCCGGGTCGCCGGGACCGTTGGAGAGGAACAGCCCGTCGGGCTTCATGCGCTCGATCTCCTCGGCGGGCGTGTTGTACGGCACCACCGTTACGTTGCAGCCGCGCGCGTTGAGCGACCGGATGATGTTGAGCTTGATGCCGCAGTCGATTGCCACCACGTTGTACGCTGCGTTCGCCGTGCGGGAATACCAGCGCTTTCTGCAACTGACCCGGCTGACCTGATCGTGCGGCACGGGGGTCGCTTCGATGAGGGCAATTGCCTCTTCGGTCGGCGTGTCAACGGAAACCAGCGCCGCGCGGCGGCTGCCGTGGTCGCGGATACTGCGCGTCAGCTTTCTTGTGTCAATGCCGCAGAGTCCCGGGATGTGATATTCGATCATGACCTCCGAGAGCGTTTTGGTGTAGCGGAAGTTGGAGGGCTGATCGTTATATTCCCGCACGATCATGCCGCCGATGGTCAGGTTGTGGGTCTCGTAGTCCTCGTCGGTCATGCCGTAGTTGCCGATGAGCGGATAGGTCATCACCACGAACTGATCGGTGTAGGACTGGTCGGACAGGATCTCCTGATAGCCGACCATGGACGTGTTGAACACCAGCTCCGCAACGCGCCCGAGCTGACTTTCATCTCCGAAGAGCGTTCCCGGATAGACGCTTCCGTCCTCCAGTACCAGTTTTGCGTTTATTTCGTTTGCCATACCGTTTTTCCTCCGTATACCGTAAGAAGACATTTTCCGTGTACCCGCCACCCCGCAAAGGGCGTGGCTCTTCCCTGTGACAAAAACGTCTCCGGGTCGATCGTATATTCCGTTTCCGTGTCAAATACGCAATAACTGCCCGGCTCCAGCGGGATTCCGAAGCGTTTGCGCGGGGCGATTGCCATGAGTTCAACCAGTCGCTCCATGGGAAGGATCCCCGTCCGGACCAGTCCCGTGTAAAGCAGCGGAAACGCGGTCTCAAGACCCACGATACCCATCGCGCTGCCCGCAAGTCCTTTCGACTTTTCCTCTTTTGCGTGCGGGGCATGGTCGGTGGCGATCATGTCGATCGTGCCGTCAAGCAGTCCCGCAACCAGCGCCTCGCGGTCACTCTTGTCCCGCACCGGCGGATTCATCTTGAATCTGCCGTCCTCCTCTAACATGGAGTCGTCCATGAGCAGGTAGTGCGGCGCGGTTTCCGCAGTCACATTCACGCCGCTCTTCTTTGCTTCGCGGATAAGCGAAACGCTCTCCTTTGCGGAGATGTGGCAGACGTGGTAGGCGCACCCGGTCTCACGGGCAAGGCGGAGGTCGCGCTCGATCGGTCGCCATTCGCTCTCGGAGGGAATTCCCTTATGTCCGTGCAGGCGCGCGTACTCCCCGTCGTGGATGTATCCGCCGTGAAGCAGGCGGTTGTCCTCACAGTGCGCCGTGACGATTCCGCCGAGCGCCGCGACGCGGCGCATCAGCTCGCGCATGAGTCCCTCGTCCTGCACGCCGCGCCCGTCGTCCGAAAACGCGATAACATCGGGAAACAGCTCTTCAAGCGCCGCGGGAACCTCTCCCTTTTCGCCGACCGTCAGTGCGCCGTAGGGGTAGACCGGAATGCGCGCCGACTCCCGGATGAGGGCAAGCTCTTTTTCCAGATGCTCCCGGCTGTCCGGCACGGGGTCGAGGTTCGGCATGGCGCACACCGCCGTGTACCCGCCGTGCGCGGCGGCGGCAGTGCCCGTCCCGATGGTTTCCTTGTAAGAAAAGCCCGGCTCCCGCAAATGTACGTGTACATCGCAAAAGCCGGGTAAAATGATACAATTCCGGAAAACGGCGATATCCGATCCGCCGTCCTGATTCATATGAGGGGTATCCGCCCCGAAAACGCGCAAAACACCGTCGGTCACGGTTGCGTCCCCACGGGTGAATCCGCCGTTTTCGTAAATACGGGCATCCTTGAAAATCATCTGCATTTTCTGTCCTCTGTATTGTATTTCGTATTTTGTCCGGAGCCGGATCCGGAACATCTGTTGTTTTTCGTCTGCACCGCGTCGCAGTATAAAAAAACTGTCCCGCGGCGGACAGCAGATCTTGCGCGGGCACAAAACGCCCGGCGCACCTGTACTCCTGCCAACCGACTGCCTCGGCAGAATGTTTTTTGTTTGGTCCGCAACCGCCCGGGAAGACCGTCTTTCACCCGGAAAACGCCCGCCAACTGCCCGGACGCGTCCGAAAGCCGGTCGCCGTGATGACGCGGCAGACCTCACATCTGTATACAGGATACCACATCCGCCGCCGAAAGTCAAGAGGGTTTCGGGCGGCGGATGCGGTTTCTTTGATTTTTCTATGAAAACGACAAATTCCGTCCGGGGATCCGCGCGGTTTTGTACGCTCGTTCACAAAATACCGGGCAACGAGAGAAACAGACATCGCCATGCCGTTTATTCCAAAAATCCGAGCACGTCCTCCCAGATCTTCTCCTTGCCGATCTCATTGAGCAATTCGTGCCGCAGTCCGGAATACAGGCGTGACCCGACGTCGGTGTACCCCCGCGCGCGGAGGAACGCGACCAGCGCGTCAAACTTTTTCCGGTTTCCGATCACGGGGTCCTCTTCCCCGGCAATGAGCAGAAGCGGGAGCGACGGGTTCTTCACCTGCCATGCACTCTTGCGGAAGGCTTCCCGCATGAGGCGGTAAAGGTTGAGAAAGCCGTTGTCCGTGAAAACATAGCCGCAAAGCTCATCCTCCCCGTATGCGGCGAGCACCTCCGGGTTGGAGCAGACCCACGCGTTTTCCGCTTCTCCGCGGTTCGTGTAGGTGCCGAAGGTCAGACGGTTGAGAAACGAACTCCGGTGGTTCATGCCGAAAAAGCACGCGTTGAGCTTCGCCAGAGCAATCCCGACGGGCGCGAGTTTATTTTCGGTCGGAGGACCGCAGAGCACCGCCTTCGCCACCGCATCATCGTGGCTTTGGAGGAACACCCGCGCGACCAGCGTTCCCATGCTGTGGGAAAAAAGCAGGATCGGCAGGCCCGGATACCGTTCGTGCGCCCACCGGTTGACCTGATACAGGTCTTCCGCAATGTCCGCGGGGCGTTCGGTGTAAAAGTAACCGAGGTCGCCCTTGCCCTTCACGCTCGCGCCGTGCCCTCTGTGGTCGTGGATGACGGTCACATAGCCGTGTGCCGAAAGATATTCCATAAACGGGAAATAGCGTTCCTTGTGCTCCGCCATGCCGTGGGAAAGCTGTACGATTCCCCGCGGCTCCCCTGCGGGGGCGAGCCAGGCAACCTCAAGCGACAAGCCGTCGCGGGCGGAAGTAAGACGGGAAAGTTCCATTTCTGCCTCCTTTGTTTGTGTTTCTATGGCAAAGCGCGGGTCATCGTACCGCGCTGCCGCTTCTGTTTCCAGTATACCACAGCGCGGGACGTTTTACAAGGGCGGGAGGGGAACCGGGCGGCTCATTTTCCTGCCAGGGCAACCCGCAGCCGATGACCGGCGCTGCGCACCGCCGCATCTTCCTCCGATGTTTTCCACACATCAAGGAACCGCATGACTTTGCTTTTATCCGGAATACACCTCTCTTCTGCAAGGTCCGAAAGACCGTTCAGAATCGCGCAGCGGTTCCGGTAACCGCACCGGGGATACATTCCAAACAATGCGGAAAAGCCATCGGCACCGAGCGTGCAAAGCGAAAGCAGAATCTGGATCTTCACAAAAGCAGTCTCTTCCGCGGCAAGCCGATCCTCAAGAAACCGGATCGCCTCCATGCGGCACTGCTCCGGCGCCGCCTCGCCAAGACTCCGCATGGCATACGCCCGCACCAGAGAATACTCTGAATCCGCCTTTTCCATCAGTGCCCGGAACACCCGCTCCGAACAGAACAGGCACAGGGAATCCGCCGCTTCCGCCTGCACGAGAAGCGACCTGTCCTGCAAAAGAATCAGCAGATTCCGTTCCGTCCGCTCACCAGGTTCCCGCAAAGCGGTTTCTTCTGCATACCGGACACGTTCTTCCACCGTGGTCAACCTGTACAGTTGCCGTCTGAATCCGGTATCCTCCGTTCCATCTGTCGGGAACAACTCAAGCAGTGATTCAATGGATCGGTCTTTCATTGTTTCTCCTTCCCCGTTTGGTCAGGTATATACCGGGAAGCACTATGGATGCTCCCTTGTCCCGGCATATGCCCTTAAAATGGTGTCTGCGCATCGGCTTGCCTGCCTCTCCTCTTTCTCTTTCGGGTCGTTTGTTGCCCTGACCCATTGAAAATAGTGCGTCAGTTCATGCGCAATTGAACAAAGAATACCTGCAAGCGCATTATCCTTTCCGTGTTTATTACAAGCCAAAAGATAATTCCCTTTTGAAACCCGGATACGGGGATACTCCATTCTGTCATACGGTTCATAAAAAATCGCGCTGACCCGTTCACCGTCTGACGCAACAATATACTCGGTGTTCTTGAGATACACCGTCACCCGGATGGGAAAAGCGTATTGCTCTCTTAACCAGTGACAAAACTCCTTGCAGGCGCGCTTTACTTCGTCGTCCACCAAAGAATCAATTTTTAAATAGAGTCCCGATTTCACATCTTTGTCCGAATAAAAATGGGGGACGTGAGGCTTCAACCATATCGCCATAATTTTTCCTCCGGTTCTGCGTTTTGATCCGGTCAATGCTTCGGTAATGATGCCGTTCCGCGTGGCAGTCCGGTTCTTCCGGACGCATTCCCGCACGATAGATTAAGCAGGAATTCTTCTTTCCCGCTGACACTCTTTGCTTTTCAAATTCATTGTATCAGCTTTACCGTAATATAGCAATGATTTCCCCATATATTTTCCAGGCAATTTGTATCAACCCTCGGCGGGGATTTTAACTATACGCATTTTCTCACTGTGAGAATACGCAATATACAATGAAATAATTATGCATAAAATAACAAAAAACCAGAGGTCATCCCTCTGGTTCTATGCTGGCGGAGAAGGCGGGGATTGAACCCGCGCGCCGGTTACCCGACCTAACAGTTTAGCAAACTGCCCCCTTAACCACTTGGGTACTTCTCCACAGAAAACAGATGGCTCATTGAGCCACGCAAATTATTATAACGGATTCCGGCGGCGTTGTCAAGGGCTTTTTACAAAAACATCCGGGAAATCCGCGGAAAATACGCCCCGGGATCTCCGGTCCGCTTCCCGGTGCGGACGTCGGTACGGCGACGCGCACTGTCGCATCGCCGGTCTATCAAAGCCCCGCCTGCCGCGTGCGGCAGGCGGGGACAGGTTTCGGTTACTTTTTGCCGAACAGCTCTTTGATCCGGTCATCGGAGGCAGGAGCGTTTTCGTTCTTTCCCGCTTCGGGGACAGATTTTCCCGGATTTCCGTCCGTTTTTTCAACCGGCTTTTCAGCGGGCTTTTCCGTTGATTTCTCCGCAGACTTATCCGCAGACTTGTCCGCTTGTTTCTTTGCCGGCTGTTCTGCCGGTTTCCCCGCCGTTTTGTCCTTGGATCTTTCGGCGTTTTTTCCGGAATCCTTTTCGGCTTTGTCTCCGTCTGCAGCTCTGTCGGACTTCTCCGCCCGCGCCTGTTTGTCCACACCCGTTTCCGCAAATCCGTCAACAGGGACCGGTGCGCCGTCCGCGGGAACCACTGCCAGCGCCCTTTCCGCCTTGCGCGCACGGATGTGCATGAGAACATTGATCACAAAGCTGAGCACACCGTCGGTCATAAGCAGAATGTTTGTATACAGTCTGTAAAAGTCCTGCTTGTCCGCAAACGGGTTGATGATGACCAGAACATCCGCCGCGATGAGGAGCACCGCGATGATCAGCACGGGGATCCACGTCCGCCTCTTCATGCCGATCAGCTGAATGGCATTCTGCACCTTGATGATGGAGGTCATGAGCATACAGACACCGAGCAGGACGAGGAGCAGGTCGCCGATCTTCGACGCGGCGATCATCATGCAGACACCCGCGATGACGGCAAACGCGCCGAACGAGAATTCATAGGAATACAGGTCTCGGAACGATCCCTGCAGGAAATACCGCGCGATCATGACGGTACCGCTGACGATCACACAGGTCGCAAGCACGATGGCGACCACGCGCGGGTTGATGTCCGGAACAAACTGGAACAGAGCACCGATGAGAATGTAACAAAGCGGGAACACGATCAGAAACACCGAGTTCTGGAGTTGGGTACGAAACGGAGTTTTCATCAGCATGACCTTGGCTTCCGGATTGTGGAAGCGTCCTTTCTTATGATATTCCGACAATTTGTCCGACAGCCGACCGGCGGCAAGCCGCAGGCAGCCGGAGACTCACTGCTACTCCTCTTTTTTACGGCGGAAGACGAGCAGCTTGCTGAACACATAGTTGGCAATGACCACGATGACAGCGGCAACCGCTTTGGAAAGCAGCTCCGCAAGGTTACGGTTTTTCCCGAGGAGGAACACGGAGATCATTCCGGGGAAAACCGCGCCGAGCGCAAGCGTTCCGCCGTAAGTGATTCCGTAATCGAGAAAGAAGGTGACAAGCCGGGAACCCGCAAAGGTTCCGAGCTGGCGGGTGGTGGACGCCGACGGATCCGCCGTGGTGAACACCCATTTCTTGTTGGTGAAGAACGCGAACAGCACGGCGGCAATCCACTGGATCACCTGTGCGGCGGTGTACAGAATGAGGTATCTTGCCGAGGTCGTTTCCTCCGCGGGAATACCGACCACTGCTCTGCCGCCGATCATGATTCCGTAATAAACGATCCAGCTGACAAGCGTCGTCAGCACGCCGAACACGAGATACAGAAGGATCTCACGGTGCGCCCGGCAGAAGGCTTTGAGCTTTTCCACAGTATTTTCCTCTGCCCCCGGGCAGACCGGGAGCATCCTTTCTTTGTTTGCATCGGGGACGCGGCAGCACGCGGCAAGAGTGACGATGATTACCGCAACGCCGCAGTTACATTGACGTTCCTTTTGCGGTCATACCCGTCGGCGTTTCCGGACAGCCGGGCAATCCCGCGCGTTGGGTAGCGGGAACCCGGATCAGCCACCGATACTCCATGTCGTCCCTTCTTTGGTATCGAGCAGGGTCACGCCCATTTGGGAAAGCTCCGCACGGATGCGGTCGGCTTCGGCGTAATTCTTTGCCTTTTTCGCCTCGGCACGGAGAGCGATCATGCTCTCCACCTTTTCGCGGAGCGCGGGATCGACGTCGGGAGCGGCGTTTTTTTCCTCCGCCTGCTTCTCTTCCGCAAGACGAAGCTCCGCCGCGCCTTCTATGAGCCCGAGGGACAGCACGCGGTCAAAATCCGCAATGAGAGCGAGCTTGGTCACGTCGTCCGTCTTTGCCTTGAGCACGTCGAACACGGCGGTCACGGCAAGAGACGTATTGAGGTCGTTGTCCAGCGCGTCGGTGAACTGCTTTTTGTACTCCGCAAATACAACGGGATCGGTCTTCCCGTCGCCCGCCCTCAGAGCGGCGATCCGACGGAGCAGTTTTTCATATGCGCCTGCGGCGTTGTCGAGGTTTTCCCATGTAAATACGAGATTCTTTCTGTAATGCGACTGGAGGCAGAAGTAGCGATAGGCAAGCGGGCGGTAGCCTTTTTCTTCCAGCAGGCTGACCGTGAGGAATTCGCCCTTGGACTTGGACATTTTGCCCGACGAGGTGTTGAGGTGATGCACGTGGAACCACCAGTTGCACCACTTGTGCCCCGTGTAAGACTCGGACTGCGCGATCTCGTTGGTGTGGTGCGGGAAGGCGTTGTCAATGCCGCCGCAGTGGATGTCCAGCCGCTCGCCGAGATATTTCAAGGCAATCGAGGAGCACTCAATGTGCCAGCCGGGATAGCCGACGCCCCACGGGGAGTCCCACTTGAGCGCCTGATCTTCAAACTTGGATTTGGTGAACCAGAGCACAAAGTCGTTCTTGTTGCGCTTGTTTCCGTCCGCCTCCACGCCCTCTCTCACGCCGACGGCGAGGTCCTCCTCGTTGAAATCGTTGAAGATATAGTACTGCTTCAGCTTGGACGTGTCGAAGTACACGTTTCCGCCTGCGCGGTACGCATACCCGGTGTCCAGCAGTTTTTCGATGACGCGGATGAAATCCGCAATGCAGCCCGTCGCGGGCTGTACGATATCGGGACGCTTGATGTTCAGTTTTTCGCAGTCGGAAAAGAACGCGTCGGTGTAGAACTTCGCGATCTGCATGACGGTCTTGTGCTCTCTCTCGGCGCCCTTGAGCATCTTGTCCTCGCCCGTATCCGCGTCGGAGGTCAGGTGCCCCACGTCGGTGATGTTCATGACGCGGGTCACGTCGTACCCGAGGTAACGGAGATACTTTTCCAGCACGTCCTCCATGATATAGGTACGCAGATTGCCGATGTGCGCGTAGTGATAGACCGTCGGTCCGCAGGTGTACATGGACACCTTGCCCGGCGTATTCGGTACAAACTCATCGCGGCTTCTGGTCGCGGAATTATAAAGCAGCATGACGGATTCCTTTCCTTATGGCAGAGGGAAGCGGGCAATTCTGCCGCGTCTTCCGAACATTCAGTATAGCATATTCCGCGGAAATTGTCAATTCCGGCGCGGTATCCGGCGCGGTATCAGCGGGAGGGGAATTTCTTTTTCGGTTTCCCCGTCCCGCGGTTTCCGGCAGGCTTTTTCTTTTTCACCGAAAACCCGAACGAGCCGAGCTTTTTACCGAGAGCAAAGTATTCGCCGTGGGAATATGCGAGCAGGTGTGCGCGTTCCATGTGCAGCTTGCCGCCGTCGTCGATGAGCGACGGGTCGATGTCCACCGCCGTGATATCGGCAAGGAACATATCGTGCGAGCCGAGCGGGATAACGTCGGTCACCCGGCATTCGAGCGACACGGGTGCCTCGGCAAGCGTCGGGCAGGATACGGTGTTCGCCGCTTCCTTGTGCAGCCCGAATTTTGCGAACTTATCGACCTTTGCCCCGGTCAGCACGCCGCAGGCGTCGGTCACGCGCGCAAGCTCCGCAGTCGTCAGGTTGATGACGAATTCCCCGCTCTCGCGGATGAGATGATGGGAATATCTCGACGGGCGCACCGAAATATAGGTTTTCGGCGGATCGCTGCAAAGGATCCCTGTCCATGCGACGGTCAGAATGCCCGGATGTTCCATGGTTCCCGTCGTGACCAGCGTCGCGGGAACGGGGGCGAGCAGCGTGCCGCCCTTCCATTGTACTTTTGACATTTGTTTTTCCTTCCCGATTTTGACTTCGGGCATCCGCGCCCGGCTTTTCCGTTTGAGCAGGAAACACTCTCTTTGTCCCTTAGAAATTCAGCTTTTTTTGCCTGCGGTCCCTCCTGCAAAGAAGGACCCCCGTCCATTTTCTGCTCCCCCGCGTCTATGATCTTTTATTATAGCAAACTCCGTGCGGATTGTCAATCGTGGGTCGATAACGTTTTTCGGGCAAAAAACCCCGGTCGCCGCAAATGCGGCGACCGGGGAGCTTCCGATGCTCAGTCGGAAAAACGGACGGTTTTTGCGTATTCGATATACTGCTGCCGGAAACTTTCGGCGTTTTTCTCCTGTGTGACGAACTGCACCGTCCAGAACGCCTTGCCGGACTTGTAAAATACGGTGAAATAGTCGTAGGTCTTCCCGTCGGTGCCTTTGGAGCGATAATCCGTATAGGTCAGCCCGTTCCCGTGCTGAAGCGATGCGGCGGTAAATTTTGACTGGTTCGCCTCGATCACGATTTCACCGTAGTCGTCCAGCGACAACGCGGACACACCGGGGCCGGCATCAAAGCCCTCGCGCAGAACCAGCACAAGCGTGTTTCCGGACTCGTAGCAGACCTGCTCACCCTCATAGGCAGCCTTTTTGAAGTCGCCCGTCAGCGTAACGGTCATCTCGCCGGTGACAAACTCTTTCGGTTGTGTCTTTGCGCGGTTGATCCCCCTTACGGCGCCGATCACCGTGCCAACCGCCGCACCGACAAGAACTGCAATCAGGAGAATCATCAGCCCCTTCCGCTTGGCGCTCTTACGGTTGTCCGTTACCTCTGCACCGGTGTTTCCGTCAAAGCGGAACGCGTTGCCGATCGCCGGGTTGAAATGGCATTTGCCGCTGAGCGAAAGGTCGCCCTCCCCTGCCGGGATCACATAAAAATCATTGCAAATCTCCCGGCTCATCTTGTCAGCCGCGACGTACAGCCGTCTGTCCAGGTCGCTCTCCGGGATCTCAAAGCTCTTTTCTTCCCCGTTTTTGAGTTCTCCCAGCTTCCGGAGCGGATGATTGTCGATCTCCAGATCCGTTCCGTTCGGATCCTCCAGATACACCTTCAGCTTTGCCGCGCAGCCGACAAAGGTTTTATTTCTCCTGATTGTCACTGTTTTCATAACGACATTCCCTTCTCATATGTATTTTTCATAAGGCAGTGGAACCATGCACAGTATACCATATTCTGTAACAGGATGCAAGAGTTTCTGCTATTTCCCGACAAAAAATCGGGCGACCGAAGATCGGTCGCCCGGCTTGGGTTATTTCCCGGGGGTAAACGGAAGCGTAAACTCCGTATACGGAACGGCTGCTTCCGGAGGAATCGGCTCCATGCGGTCGGTGTCGGCGTTGTATCCCGTGGTGGCATAGAGAATCCACTTGACCGAATACGACGCGAACGCATGATTGAGGCTTGCGTGAGTGGAGGTATGCTCCCAAAGGGTACCGGTGGTCTTCGCCATGGGCAAAAAGTAATACCGGATCTCATCGAGCAGTTCCTCGCGCTTGCCCTCCCGCATGAGCAGGTCGAGGCGCATATAGATGCCGTACATCATGTTCGGCTTTTCGACGTTTTCCATAAACCCGGGCTGCTTGTTGCGTCCCAGACGGTGCATCAGCAGGTCATACAGCGCGGGATGGCTCTCCTTTGTGACCGCGCCGAACCAGAACGCGTAATACTGGCAGACCTCGGTGAGGTGATTTGTCCTGACCAGTCCGCCGTCCGCGTTACGGACGAGGTTATCGACGAACATGGTGCCGTCGAAACCGAGCCGGATCAGATTCTCCCGCACGCGGCTTCCCTTCTCCACCCAGTCGGGGCGGTGGTACAGATTGCCCGCGTCCGTCAGGATCCGCTGGTAACAGATGTTGGAGGGGATATTGACCCCGCAGATGTGGTCCGCGTCATTGGCGGCGCTCCATTCGACGAACACCCACGATTCGAGGTTTTCGAGAAGCGAATATTCGTTTTCATAGCGGGCAAAGAAGTCAAACAGCCCTTCCACGGTGCCTCGTGCCTGTTTTACAGTCTCAGAGTCAGGGGTGCGGCGGGCAACTCGCAGGATCTCCATGATATACCACATTGCCCAGTTGGGAATGTAGGTGCCGTCATAGGGGTCGGAGGGATAGTTCATGGGAATCATACCCTCGGGGAACGCGTCGCGCCGTGAGAGCGCGTAATTTTCGAGGAACGCATTCTCCACAAGATTCTCTCCCGTAAAGAGCCGCTCGGCAGTACCGGAAAAATAGCTGTCGGACAGCCAGCCGCTCCGCTCGCGGGAGGGGCAGTCGGTGAGCAGGTCCACCGCGTTGGAGCGGAAGCTCTCCCGCGCGGCTTCCACGATCCGGTTGATGTCCTCGTCCGCGCAACGGAACCGCAGGTTCCCCGCGTCGGGATTGACATATTCGGTAACGGAGAAGGAGACCTCCGCGCCGACCGGAAAAATCACCTCGGCATATTGCGCGGTGTAGGGTTCAAAGGTGGAAAGCTCGTAGTCTCCGCCCCCTACAAGCGTCCATTTGACGACATTGAGGGTCTCGTTGCGCAAGGGATGAAGTATCGCGTCCCCGTCCTTTTCGTCGAGCAGCTCCTCGTAGGCAAGATAGACGGTACCGCCCGCAGGGGCATGGATTTTCACATTCAGGAAGCCGGTTTTTGAGCCGTCCATGGCAAACATCCGGTAGGCAAGCCCCGTGGCGGTCGGCTGTTTTGTATGCAGGAAGGCAACGTAATCGGCAATCTGGTTGTCCCGGACCTCATCCGCCCCGAACCCGTCAAGGGTTTTGCCGACCAGGTCGAAATAGCGTTGATACGGAACCTCATGGGAGCCGGTGTCCGCAATATACCCGGACGCGATCTCCGCGCGCGGAAAAAGTTCCTTTAACACCGGGGCGTGCGTGCGGCACTCCAGAAGCTCCGCCACAGGAACCTGCTTCTTTTCCAGCGGCGCGGTAAGCGGCTTTCCGGAAAGGAACGCGGCGGTACTTCCGTCCACACGGTAAACCTCGGAAAAAGCGCGCTGATACGCGTACCGGAGGACTTCCCTTGTGCGCTCGGGAAGCGCATATGCGGAAAAGTCGTCGGTCGTCCAGGTATTCTCCCCCGACGTGACCGTGCAGGCAAAGTACGGGTCCTCGCACAGCCAGCAGAAGGTGCGGATCCCCGGATGGTTGACGATGACGGCAAGATACCGCCCCTCCCCGGAGATGCGGTGGACACGCGCATACCCATGGGCGGCGCGCATGGGACCGAAAAATCCGGCTTTGCCGTCTACATAAAGTTTGAAAACGCTTCCGGCGACAAGAGAAAGCGAAAAGGAACGGGTTTCTCCGAGATCCAGAAGAAACCCGACCGTTTCGTTCATTCCGCCGGGCGTATGTACCCATACACCCTTCATCATTTCACCTGTTTTCATTTTTTCTTTGCAAAGTTCATGCACGCTTACCGGAGGTATTCCGGATGGCTGTTCAGCTCGGATTCCGTAAAGCGGGAGTTATCGTAAATGAGGGAGAACGCCTCCCCGTCGAGAGTCAGCAACGGTGCTTCGGGGACCTGCTTACGGGTTAAGAAGGTATCGCCGACAAAGCAGAAGGCACCTTCCCGTCTCGGCTTCGCCGTGACCGGGAACGAGCAGGTCGTGCCCGCCTGCGGGGTGATGCGGAGCAGATTGCCGGAAACCTCCCCGCCCTCAACCATGACGCCGTCCGGGACGTACACATAGAGCGGCGCGGTTTCCTTAAAAGCGCCGGTTTCAATGGTAACGGGCGCCGACGCGGGGTAATCCGACGTGACACGGACCCGGATGCCGTCCTCCTCCAGGGTACAGTCGCCCATAAAGGGAACGAGGATCCCGTCCTTCGCAGGGGTGAACAGGAAGGAATGCATCTCGGAGAACAGCTCGCCAAGACGGAGGGAACAACAGAAGAAGGCTTCAAAGAGACTGTTTTTCAGCATATAATGATTGCCGGTCGCGCAGGTGGAGCATCCCGCGCCGCCGTTGTTGCGCTGCATGGTTCGGAGCGCGTTGGAAGCACAGCGGTTGAAGAACCGGAGGTACTCCCCTTTTCCGGTAATCTGATACAGCCACTTGGCAACGATGAGACTGTCCGCGACACCGCACGGCTCCGTCCAGGAATCAGGACATCCGAACCAGTTCAGGTTCGCGTAGTCGTAGGTCATGCCAAGCTGCCGGTAATTTTCGAAAATGGATTCTGCAAGGCGCAGGTATGCTTCCTCACCCGTATGCCGATAAAAGCGGAGTATGCCGCGGGCACAGGAGAGCGTTGCGTGGGTCTGGAATCTGAGACCGACATAGTCGGCTGACGCAAACCGTCCGATCACCGAACGGATGATGTCGGCGAGTTTTTCGTCGCCGGTCAGGTCATAGACATCCGTCATGCCGTCCAGCATGATGAATGCACAGCCGACATCGGTGGAGGTCTTCCATCCGTTGATGACATTGCCGTCAAGGGACCCCCCCACTCCTCCGGCACGGCGGCAGTTCAGGGGGTAAGCGGCATAGGCGGGACCAATGGCGGAAAGGTAGGTATCGGTGATGCGTTCGATTCTTTCAAGAACTTCGGTATCGCGGAACAGGCGGTATGCCTTGCAGAGTCCCCGGAGAAACCAGGAGTTCCCGGAAACCTGCTGTTCATCGACGACATCCGTGACGATTTCCCCGAAATACCCGTCCGGATTGGTGTGGTCATCAAGCGTCGCCATATTGACGGCGATCTGCTCCGTAATGTCCGCTCTCTCTTCATCGTGCCCTTCCGAGGCCTCATAAAGGGAGCAAAGCGAAAGCAACACGCGTCCGGGAAAATCTCCGGGCCAGTCGGAGGACACTGTATAGATCCCCGTGGGACCGTAGAGACTGTCGCGGAGGCGGTCTCTGTTCATCCGGATTCTTTGATAAAGTTTTCCGTCTATTCTTTTCATCATATCACCGAGGGCACTGTGAGGGTTGCCCCTCACAGTGCGAATGTTGAATTGTTTTATCGGGATCAGCCGATCAGGGAAATGGTCACATCTGCAAGGTAAATGACACCGTTGATGGTGGTGTCGCCGGGAATATAGAAGCTGAAGAAGTCAACGTTTCTGTTGGCAGTCCACTCGATGGTTGCTTCATGATATCCGGCTGCGGGGCTTGTGTCGATCAGAAGGAATTCGTTGTTGTCGAAGTTGAGCATGAAGCGGTCGCCTTCCCAGGATTCGACATAGAATCTCACGGTAATGCGGTACTTGTAGCCGTTTTCCAGCACCTTGCCCGCCGGCTGGAACCATTCCATGGTAACATTGTTTGCGTCTTTGAAGACAAACTTGGTCGGAGCCGCACTCATTTTGGACGCATCGGCACCGAAGTCGAAGCTGTCGTAATCAGTGCAATTCCAGGAACCCTTGTCGGTGGTGCCCCACTGACGCTTATCCTGGGTGACGGTATACTCGCCGACAACGTGTCCGTTGGGGGTCTTCACCACTTCTTCTGCCGGATCGTCCTCATGGATGAGCGCGATCTTGATGTCCTTGACATAGTAATGTGCATTCAGCGTCTCGCCGTCAGCCGCCTTGTCATAGATGGACATGAAGTTGACATTGGAGTTTGCCTGCCACTTGATGGAGGAAACATGGTAGCCCTCGCTCATGTAGTCGCCCGTGCCGGCAGCGATGAACGCGCCGTTGTCGAAGTTGTACATAAGCCCGTTGCCGCCCTCATACTTCACCACGTAGTAGGTCATGGTGATGCGGTACCAGTAGCCGGTCTCGAAGACCTTGCCGCCGGCGTTGAACCATTCGATGTTGCGGTCGGCGGTGATGCCCTCATAGAAGAACTTGGAGGGAGCGGCGCCCATGAGGTTTGCGACAGAGCCGAAATCGAAGCCGTCGAATTCGGTAATGCCCTTACCTGTATCGAAGCCGAACGCACGCTTGTCCTGCGTATAGGTATATTCGCCGATCACGTGGTCAAGGGGCGTCTTGTTTTCCTCAACGACGTTGTCCACCAGCTTCACGGTGATCTCGCCGATGTAGATTTCGAAATCGCCGTTGTTCTGTCCGTAGATATTCAGCTGGTACCAGCCTGCGGGGACAACGACCTCTGCGTGTACGTGCTTGATCTGATCCGTGACATTTTCCACCGTCTTGTCGAGGGTGGGGTTGCCGCTGCTGCCCATCATGATGAGGTGGAAGCCCTTATCATTGACGGCATAGTAATACATATCAATGATCAGCTTCTTGCCTGCGACAAGCGCGTCGGCAGTCAGTCCGGAGAAGAGGTGTCCGTCTGCGTTGGTGAGCTTCATGACGTTGTCATGGAAGTGCTCGTTTCCTGCCATTGCTTCCTTCATTGCGTCTGCAAGGGATCCGACGGGAAGCGTCTCGCCGTTGGTGCTGAACGCGCCGTTTTCACCGAAGTCCCAGGTAAAGCCGTTCTCGCTCTCGAGCTGCTCTGCGCCGGGCTTGACTTCGTTGACGGGTGTCAGCTTGACGGTTTCAATCTCAAAGTTGTCGACCGCAATGCGGATGTCGCTGTTGGAGCCGCTGAGCTTGAAGAAGATGAAGTATGCGTTGCCGCTTTCGGGAACCTTCGCGGAGGAGAACTGGGTCTCATAGGTGTAGACCTTTCCGACCTCAGCCCCGGACTGGACGAACTTATTGTTGAGACCGTCAAAGCCATCCCAGGAAAGTCCGAAGTACACATCGTTATAGTTATTGTCCGCAGCGAGAATCTTATAGGAGAACTTCACCTTGTAGGTGGTTGCCTCTCCGCGGTGGTAGACATCGCGGAACGCCTGAAGGAACACGGCGTTGAGTGCGGAGCCGGCGGTCTTGTTGAAGTCGATGACAAGCGAGTTGCCTTCAATCGCCTCGGAGGTACCGCAGATGTGGGTCGCGCCGTTCGCGTCGCCGATTGCGGCACCGAGAACCGACTTCTTGCCCATTTCAAAGCCATCCTTGAAGATGCCGTAGTTGGTCATCTGGGTAACACTGTTGAAGCCTTCGGTCACGAAGGTGTTTGCGATAGCGGGGGTAACGACGACCTTGATCGTCTGCTCTGCGGAACGGAAGCCGTCGGGAGCCTCCTTGTCCTCTACCTCTACGTAGTAGAAGAGCTCGTGCTCGCCGGCGATGATTCCCGTGAACACGCCATCCTTCACGGTACCGCTTTCATAGGGATCCTCAACGGAAACGGAGGCGGTCAGATCCGTACCGTCATAATCGGTCGCCTTGACGGTCGGGAGGGTGAGCTTTTCGCCTGCCGCAACCGTGAGGTCATCGGTGGAGGAGAACTCCAGCTTGATATCCTTCACAGCCGGAGGGGGCGGATTGGTGTCGGATTCCTCGGGTTCGGTCTTGGATTCCGACGGCTTCGTCTCGGATGCGACCGGATCCGTCACGGATTCGGACGGCTTGGAAGTCGAAGGATCCTTGGTCTCCGTGGAAGACGGTCCCGTCTTGCAGGCAACGGTTGCCAGCATGACGGCGACCAGGAGGATCGCCAGAAGTATGGTTACTGATTTTTTCATGATACTTCTCCTTTTTTTATTTACTCAAAGATGTACTGCGGCATGAGCACCGTCTTCGTCTTGTACGCCTCAACGAAGTGCGGCACATTGCCCGCCTGTACTCTTTTAAGTCCGTTTTTGCGCTCGCAATCGGCGCCTACGATCGCCATATCGACCGGCTTCCCTTCCGCAACAGCGGTGCGAAGGTCCTCGGACATGGCATAGGGAATGAAGATCTCTCCGGTGTAACCGTCATCGGTCAGAACCAGCTGCGCTTCCAGCAGATTTGCTTTTTCAACCATGCCGCTGTTGGTACGCACGGAAGCGACGGTCCGGAAGCCCGTGGAGGACCAGGTCGGCGCAAAGGCTGCCTGCATGACAGCGCCCTGCTCCTTGTACACCTGCATATCCGCATTGGGGAAGGAGGTGACAGTGGAGAGGAACAGCTCGATGCAGTCGCCGAGCCAGAAGTCGTTGGTGGTCTTGCATTCAATGAGGTTATCCTTGATATCAAAGGCGATGTAGATGCCGTCGTCGGTGTGGGTGAGCATCATTTTCCTGATGGCGAAGTTTTCGGCAAGCTCTGCCGCCGTGCGTTCGGAGCCCTCCGCGTCGGAATACCCGAGGATGTCGATGTTCGTCGCGCCGATGGAATCCCATTCGTCGAGTTTTCCGTCCAGCGTGATGCTGCCGGTCGCCTTGGAAACCTTGACCACAGGTCCGGACTCATCGGTCTTCTGGAAGGAGATGCCGACGTTGTTATCCATCAGATTGATCATTTCGTTGGAGGTCAGCCCCTGGCAGAGGATGCCCTCCTGACCGAGGTTCAGGTCGTAGTAATTGTAGTTGCCGTCCAGCGTGATCTCGTTGCAGTTGTTGAACTGGAAGACTGCGTTGCAGGTCTCACCGGAGGGCTGACTGGAGGAGCAGTTATAGAAGAGGTTATTCTTGACCGTGGAGGCACCCACGCCGCGCATGGAGACGGATGCATTGCCGTTATCGGTCATGAAGTTGTTCTCGATCAACACATTATGAAGCGTCCCTGCGGGTCCGACCGTACCGTTCTTTGCAATGGCAAACACGGAGATGTCGCCGTAGAGCGGGCCGGGCTTGATGGTGCAGTTGCTGATGAACTTGTTGTTGCGGATGACGATCGCCTGCGGAACGGTGGCTTCGTTGAACCGATCCATTGCGGACGCCGCCTGAATGGAACCGTGTCCGACGTTGATGAAGGTGTTGTTTTCCACCAGCGCATCGGGGATCTGAATCAGGATACCGCGATTCCGCTTGTTCATGACGATGTTGTTCCGGAAGGTGAAGTTCGGCGTGTCGGAGACAAAGGTCACACGGCAGTTGCCCCATTCCCCGACATTCGACATTCTTTCCTTGACGGTCAGCTCCCAGCCGTTCGTGGTCTTTGTGACGGAGGCGATGGTGTAATACCCGGAGGACGGGTTGTGCCCTTCAAAGGTATCCTCGTTATACACGCAGATCTTATCGCCGACCTTGGGGGTCTCGACTTCGCTGGTCAGCCGGGAAACGACCATTTTTTTGGTCGAACCGCCCTCGGCGGAGGTGAGCTTGTACCAATAGCCGTATTTGATGTTGAGTGCGTCGTCATGGCTGCCGTTGATGACAGAGCCGGTGATGGAGACATCTCCGTGCATGAGGACGAAGTGCATCGCGTCGGCGGTGGCAGTCATGAGGGATTGGCTTCCCTCCTTGGGAACCAGGTTGAAGCGGTTGACATGGAAGTTGGTCACGCGCTGTGCAACAAATGCCATGCCGGACGCGTCGTTCATGGTGACATTCTCAAAGGTGATGTCCGAGGAAGACGTCACATTGAAGCCGGAGACGTCGTACTGCGAATACTGGAGAGACACAAAGCTGCCGTTTCTCGGACGGGTGATGTTTCCGTTGAAGCTGACAGTGATGGTGTAGCCGTCCGTTTCATTACCGCCGATGGTGTAGCCGGCAAAATCGTCCACAACGAAGTTTCCGCCGAGCAGCGGGACTTTTGTCGCGTAGTTGTACTCGGCATAGGAGCGGAGGCGGGTCTTGGGATTTTCCAGAAGCACCTTGATCAGCGAGTGGAACTCCGGTTCTACCCGGATGGTGACAGTCTTCTCCGACACGCTCGCCTCGGTCACCTCGCCGACGAGGGAGGACGGCGTTGCCTGACGGAAGGTCAGTCCGTTGAAGAGAACGTTCTTGCTTTCGGTCAGGTCGATGTAACCTCTCCATGCGGTGGCGTCGTTATGTGCGAGGATGACGGCACCGTTGCCTTCAAAGGCAGTTCCGTCAAGTCCGGACATGACAAGCACCTTGGAATCGGTTCTCTTGCCGTCAATCTCATAGGTCTTGTCGGAGAATTTGATCTTGGCGGTCTTGCCCGCGTCGTTGAGCGCCTTCGCCATGCTGACGGCGGTGAGGATGCGGTCGTAGTCGTCCGCATTTGTCACGTCGGGGTAATAGGTCTTTACCTCGTCAGCCGTGATCTCATCGACCGAAATGACACAGCCCTCTCCGTATTCGGAGTCGGCAGGGACGGGATACAGCTCTTTGACTTCGGATTCCACGACACCGACGTTTCCGATGTCGGAAAGTCCGAACTCGGATTTTCCGGCATAGTCGGGATTTGCGTACATGGAGCCGGAGAGCATCTTTGCGATCTCCGCGAGTCCATCGGACGGATCGTCCGGAGGCTTCGGCGCATCGGTCGAGGTCTCGGTTTTTGACTCTGTTTCGGTGCCGGTGGTTTCGGCGGGACCCTGTTTACAGGACATCAACGCCGAGACTGCCATGAGGAGCACCAGAAGCATTGAGAGGAAACGGATACTTTTCTTTGCCATACTTTTTTACCTCATCAGTGTTTTGTTTCTACGTTGTTGCTTTGCTTACAGTCGGATTCGGAGTCTGTCTGGTTGACCAGCTTGTAGCCGCGATAGGTCGTATACACATAGTTGTCGGAGAAAACGGTGTCCTTTGCCTTATAGAGCTTCAGAACATTGGAAACGGTATTGTCCGCAAGATCGAAGAGGCAATGCTGAATCTGCGAATTTCCCGTTGCCTGCAGGTTGATGTGGGTACCACTGCCGCTGTAAAAATAACAGTTGCGCACGAAGGTATCCTTCAGCGTTCCCGCAACGGCGTTGGTCGTTCCGTCTCCGTAGCAGAAGATGCTGACGTCGATGATATTGTTGAGGAACTTGCAGTTTTCAATCCGGATGTTGTGTGGCAGGATTGCCTCGCGGAACGTATCATTCACGCTGAGCACCTGAATGGCGCCCATGATGACATTCTGGAAGGTACAGTTGATGATCTCGGACTCGCGGCACTGGAGCAGAATCCCGCGGTTGCGCTTGTTCCGGATGATACAGTTGTCCAGCGAAAGGTGCGTGGATTTGGTGACATTTCCGCAGGACATCCCGATCAGTTCGGATTTCGGTCGCTTGTCCAGCGTGAGGATGTAATTGGACCCTCGTTTTTCAACCGCCGTCACCGTATAGGACGCAAGCAGTTCCATCATGGAGGGGTCATAGATCTCAATGGCGTCGCCCACGTCGAAGGAAACGGCAACTTCATTCTGCGTCTGGCTGACCGTGATGGTACGCTCCGCCGCAGAGGTCGCGGTGATCTGGGTGTAGAAGGACTTGATGTTGAGCGCGTCGTCATGGCTGGATTCCAGCAGGCAGTTGGTGATCTTAAGATCCCCCTCCACGGCGATGGTGTGGATGATGTCCGCCGTGCAGGTCATGATACGCGCAGATCCCGGCTTCTGCATGAAATTGAAGCGGTTGAGGTAGTAATTCCTGCCCGACTCCACGCGGAAGCCCATACCGCCTGCCACGTATACGTTCACGTTTTCAACGGTGACCTGTTCGCAATCCCTGAATACCATGCCGGTGTTGTCGTACATGGTGTACGCAAAGGAAACCATCGTGCCGGTCTCGGGGGTACGGTAGGTCCACCACGGGAACTGACGAAGCAGGGGGATGGAAAGCTCGCGGGTCGCGTGATTGTAGGAAAGATCTCCGATCCCGAAAAGTGCGGTGTTGGACGTTGTCGTGTTGTAGAACAGGTTTCCGTCATAATCCGGGGTATACTTTCCGGTGCTCTCGTCAAGGTAGCACTCCATATAGGAAGAATACTGTTTCTGGCGGTCCGTATAGACGGAAGCGGTCAGGTCGAATTCCTCGGGCACCCGGATGGTGATGACCGGGTCGCTGCCGGATTCGTCCACCTTGGTAATGGTCCCGGCGATGGTGGGAGAATACTTCATGTCGAAGCTGATGCTCTTCATGTTGATGTTCTCCGACAGGCTCGCGCGGATATAGGAGCCCCAGCCGTTGAAGAGGAACAGGGTATCCTTCTCGCCGACCAGCCAAAGATCCTTGATTTTCAACAGTTCGATCGTGGAGCTGAACGGATAAGTCGCGCCTTCAAAATGAATGACCTTTTTACCCTCCACGCCGGAAAGCTCATCAAGCAGCTTGTTGAGCCTTGCGGAGTTGTAGCTTCCGTCGGGGGTGATCCCGTAATCGGCGGCTTCGTACACCGTCGCGTCGGCGGGAATCGTCAGGATTTCTTCGTTTTCAAAGCGGTCTTTGTTCACGCCGACGTCCCAGACGCGGGAAAGACCGATATCGCCGCGTGCGCGGAATTCCCCGGCAAAGGAGGAGTTCCGGAGCATTTCGATTGCAATCGGATCGTCATAGACCTCAATGCCCGAGGGGATCTCCGGAGCGGTGGAGGATTCCTCCGGAGCGGTGGAGGTTTCGGTCGGCTGCTCGGAGCCGGTGGAGGGTTCTTTGGTATCTGTTTCCCGGGAAGGCGCTTCCGTCGGCTTCTCGGAGCCGGCATCGGTTTCCGCCGGCTTCACGGTACAGGAGCAAAGCATCAATGCCGTAAGCAGGAGGGCAAGAACGGAGATCAGATTTTTCTTCATACGTCCCCTCCGTCACCTGGAATTGTATCTTGCATACGCGTCGTTGTAGCACTTCAGGAGCTTCCGGGCACCGATGCCGTCAAGCGTCTGGATGAAGGAATTCCAGTCACTGTCGCTTGTCGGATCCTTTTCGCCGCGGATAAAGCAGGATTCGAGGTACTTGAGCTGCGGGTCAAGCGTTGCCTTGACGGTGGTGATCTCGTTGTACTCCGCGGAATTGAGGCGGATCTCCGTCGGCTCCGCGACCTTGAGATACGGGCGGTAGCGTTCGGACATCGCGTTGAGGCTCGTGATGATCTCGTCGTTCATCTTACCGACGAAGTCATTCGACCAGTAAAGAGCGGATGCACTGCCGACGTTCGGCGTGATGGTGGCACGGTACTGCTCCTGATTCCCTTCCCAGTTGTCCGGCACATGGAAGGTCCAGGAGGTATGTTCGTCATTGTCCCATGTCCAGTCGCTTCCCTCCACACCGTACGCAATGAGCTGTGTGCCGAGGTCGCTGTACATGATATCAATGAGTCGTGCAACCTCACGGACATATTTGGTGCTCGTCGGGATGCAGGCACCGTCTGCCTTGAAGTAGTAGGTGCAGTACTGAATGGGGGTACCGGTATAGTAGGAAGAGGTCAGGGGGCCGAAGGTAGTGTATTCGGACTCACGGTCATAGCCGACGACCAGGTACGCCGCTGCGGCGACAAAGCTGCCGAGCCGCCCCTGATTGCCGTACTGCGCCATCTGGTTATCGGTGGAAATGGAGAAGGTATCCTTATGAAGCAGACCTTCTTTGTAAAGAGTGTTGGCAAACTGAAGGTATTTTCTGTATGCCTCGGTATAGGGGACATAGACGAAGCCGTCCTCGGTAATCTCGGGACCGCTCGAGACGTAGCCGTAGCTCTGAAGGATGAAGTTGCGCAGGTACTCCATGGACTTCGCGGTGACGGGAATCTCGTCATTCGGATTTCCGTTGCCGTTGGCGTCCAGGTCGCGGAACGCACGGAGCACGTTGAGGTACTCGTCGATCGTCCTGATCTCATCGGCGTTCGGCAGGAGCTTGTCGTTGTAGCCGCCGTAATTCTTGTTGATGTTGTCGATCCATTCCTGATTGATGAACATCTTGTAGGTCAGGTCTCTTGCCACGTCGTTGACGGACACGGTGACGTACATCTTGCCGTCGTTCAGCGTCGCGGTTTTGACCGCGTCCTGAATGGAGGAATCCACGCCGAAGTTGGAGGCAAGTCCTGCCTTGTAGTTGGGCATGAAGTTGTCGATCAGGTTGCCGACGTCAATGCGCTGACCGCCCACAGTGTAGGAATAAGAGGCGTCATTGAAGGGGACATACGCGTCGTAGCCCTTTTCCGCGTATTGCACCTGCTCCGCAAGCGAGTTGTTGAAGAGGAACAGGTCAGGCAGATCGCCGGTGCTCCAGGCGCTTGCCTTCTGGTTGTTGTATGCCGAGGTATCGGGCGTTACAAATTTGAAATTCAGCCCGGTGACCTTTGACAGATACTTGAACATGGTCAGGTCGGCATATTCGGGATTGCCGGCACTGTGGGGAGCGAAGATGGTGATGGTCACCGGCTCCTTCACAATGCGGTAGGGGTTATCGGCAGTGCCGTTCGGCAGAAAGTTGTCTGCATCATAGGCATCGTCCTTTTTGGAGCAGCCGGCAAACGCAAACAGACATCCGCAGGCAAGAACACACGCAAGAAACAGGGTCATCACCCTTACAGATTTCTTGATTCTCATTTTGTTTTTCTCCTTTTCCGGAAAATTTTGCGGGTCAGCCTTTGAGGCCGCCGATGGTGACGCCCTTCTCGAAGTATTTCTGGAAGAAGGGATAAATCACAAGCAAAGGCAGTGAAGACACGACGATGGTGACGTATTTGAGCTGCTGGGCAGCGTTGACATCCATACCGGAGCCGAGAGAGGATTCATTGGAGATCAGGATGTTGTTGAGCACATTCTGAAGCGGCAGTTTGGAGGTGGTCTGAACATACATGAGGGCGTTGAAGTAGGAGTTCCAGTAGCCGACGATCGCGTACAGGATCATAACCAGCAGGATGGGGCGGGAGAGCGGAAGAATGATCTTGACAAACAGCTTCCAGTCGCCGCAGCCGTCCAGCATGGCGGCTTCGTTGAGCTCGTAGGGAATGGAATTGCTCATGTAGGTCCGGATAATAATAATATTGAAGACCGAGATGCATCCGGGAAGGATGATCGCCCAGATGGTGTCGTACATTTTCAGTTGGGTGATGAGCAGGTAGGAGGGGATCATGCCGCCCGAGATGAACATGGTCAGTGTCAGCATGAGATTGAGGAATCCCCTGCCCTTGAAGTCCTTGCGGGACAGCGGGTAGGCACAGAGCATCTGACAGGTGACCTGGATGAGGGTACCGATCAGGGTGTAGAGCAGTGAGTTGCGGAAGCCCTGCCAGATCTGCTTGTCCTTGAGGACGTTGCGGTAGCCGTCGAGCGTGAACTTTACCGGGAAGAGCCCGACATTTCCGGCAACAATCTCGTCCGCCGAGGAGAAGGAACTTGCCAGTACGTTGATGAGGGGCAGCAGGAAGAGAAAGGCGATGACACCGGTGACGATCATGACAATGACGTCAAAGACCTTATCCGAACCGAGACTTTTTCTGTTCATTTTCCTTTCCTCCTTACCACAGAGAGTTATCGGATACTTTTTTGGAAATCCAGTTCATGAGAACGAGAATCACAATATTGACAAGCGAGTTGAACAGCCCGATCGCGGTGGCGTAGGAGAACTGCGCCGGTCCGAATTCGGGGAAGGATACGCGGTAGACATAAGTGGATATGATCTCGGATTTTGACAGGTTGGTCGCAAGCTGCATCAGGTTGACCTTTTCAAATCCGACCGACAGGATGTTGCCCATGGACATGATGAGCATGATGGTCGCCATCGGAATGATATGCGGCAGGTTGATATGCAGGATGCGGCGGAACCGTCCCGCGCCGTCCATCATGGCGGCGTCGTGCAGGTTGGGGTCCACGTTGGCAAGCGAGCCCATGTAAACGATACTCCACCAGCCAAGGCCCTGCCAGAGTCCGGACGCGACATACAGCATACAGAAGTAATCCGGGTTTTCCATCAGGTTGGCGGCGTCAAAGCCGAACACGGCAAAGAGCTTGGTGAAGATACCGCTGTCGGAGTGGAAGAACGCAAACATCATGCCGACAAGGACGCTGACGGAAATGAAGTAAGGGGCGTACATGATGGTCTGCACCAGACGCTTGTACTTGGGATACCGGATCTCATTGACAAGCAGTGCAAAAATGATGGGACAGAGCGAATTGAAGAAGATGGACGCAAGCGACAAGACCAATGTGTTCTTGATGATCGGCCAGAAGTTCGGCGAGGTCACAAAAGTGTAAAAGTGCTTGAAGCCGCCCATGGAGGTCCAGGGGGAATCGAATATTCCCTTGAACGGCGTGTAGTCCTTGAACGCAATCACAAGACCGCCGAGCGGGAGGTAATTGAATATGATGACATACAGCACCGTGGGAATGACCATCAGGATCAGCACATATTTGATTTTGTTGTACCATTTCCTCTGTGCCGGAACGGTCAGAAGCGTGGTCGCCTCATTCAACACTTTGTTTTTGTCCATATGTTCACCTTCGGTTTCAGAATTTCAATCGGATGTTTCTATATATGTATGGTTGACTTTTTTCGCGGAATATGGTAGAATACGCACGAAACGGATACAAAATTTCGCTTTTCGGAGGTAGAGAGGGATGGATGATTTCGTCAAACTGCCGCTGATGTATCAGGAAATACCGGATCAGGCGGCGCAGGATCTTGCGGTCATGGTTTACGGCTACGAGGAATGTGCCCGGAATAAGCCTGCGACCAGGCGGGACAAGACCCTGTACGTCCTCCACATCGTCATCTCCGGAAAAGGAACGCTCATCCGGGGGGACGGAAGCAAGGTGCGCATTGAAAAGAACACCGCTTTTCTTCTGAATCCGCATACAGACATCGCCTATGTGCAGAATCCGGAGGACCCATGGACCTATTACTGGATCGAATACAACGGGATCCTTGCAAGAGAGCTGACCGGCTCCGTCGGATTCAAGGACGGAATCCTGCCGCTCGCCCCGCAGGATGTTGCGTTTTTCTCGGAAATCTTTGACGAATGCTTTGATCCGCGCAACCGCTGTTCGCGTGCCGGTGCGGAGAACGCCCGCATCACGGGACTGTTCTTACAGCTGTTCGCCCGCCTGACCGACCGCTATTCTCCGGAAGACAAGAGCCGTCATCTCGGCAAGAAGTATCAGCGCATCCTGCCGGTGATCGAATATCTCAACAACAATTACACCTCGCCGGACATCAATGTCGGAACGATCGAGAAGATGTTCTTCTATAATCAGTCCTACATGGCGCGTCTGTTCAAGGAGGTCACCGGAACGACGCCGTCCAAATATCTCATTGATCTGCGGATGAAGCGGGCGGCGGAGCTGCTCAACAACGGCAGCTTTACCATCCTGCAGGTCGCACAGTCGCTGGGATATGCCAATCAGTTTTACTTCTCCCAGCAGTTCAAGCAATACTACAAGGTCTGTCCGTCGAAGTTCCACGACCTGAAG
The DNA here is from genome assembly GCA_934796165.1 of uncultured Eubacteriales bacterium. GTDB lineage: Bacteria > Bacillota > Clostridia > Oscillospirales > CAG-272 > CAKVOU01. The sequence goes on from CAKVOU010000003.1 coordinate 135,884, forward strand.
AATCAGTGACCTGCGTCGGGGGAATCCGTGTTCCCGGAGGCGGGGTTTCCGGCTCCCGTGTCCGGAGTGTCCGCGTCGGAGGAGGGCACGTTGCCGTCACCGGGAATTCCGGCGGTTCCGCTTCCGGCAGTTTCTGTCCCGTTGCCTTCGTTTTCGGGGCATTTTTCCGTGTGACCGGCTTCCCCGTTCCCGGGCTCCGTGTTTCTTTCAAATAGTTTCGAGGTGACCGTTTCCGTCATGGGAACGGTCATTTCTTCTTCCTTTTCCCGTTCCCGCTGTTCTCTCAGCGCCGTGAAAGATTTCACCATGGTATCGTGTTCCCTGTCGTCGATCTGCATGGTGGAGCAGATGCGGTCAACAAGCGAACGCTTGTCGGCACCGAAGAAACTCGCAATGCCGGAAACGACTGAGATGAGAATCAGAATTCCCATGATCGAGAACGGAGAAACCCCGATCCCGGAAATCTCGAAGAGCGGATACATCCATCCGGAATTGAGTCCGATGGCAAAATAGCAGGGGATGATCATGATGCCGAGCATTCCGAACGCCGAGAGGAAGTTCGAGAGAATCTTTTCCCAGCGAAGCGCGCGATACCCCTCGCAGTCCACCACGCGGATGTGCATGATGCGTTTGCCGAGCGTGCGCATATCTCCCTGAATGAATTGCGGGAGCAGCCAGACAAGAAGGTAGGTCAGGAGGAACGCGATAAGAATCAGAATGTCCACCATGTACGCGCAGGCGGCGTAGTTTTCCTTGTAGACTACATATTCCTTCTGGAATTCGGGAGATGCGATCAGTTCCCTGACCTGCTCTTCCCAGATGTCGCGGTATGCCACCGCGAGCTTGTTGTAATTGGTCACGCCGGACTGGTGACTGTCATCCTTCAGGTATTTGTAAAGATCCACGGCATAGTAGCCGTCCAGGTACGGAAGCGTGTGGTTTTCTTCGTCGAAGACCCACATGTCCGTCACGGGGCTGAGATCCTTCAGAACCTTGTAGAAATACAGCTCCGGACTCATGCCGCCATAGTCCACCACGTCGTGCACGGCACAGTAGCGGGTGTAGAAATACGCGAGCCGGTCGGTATCGTAGGATGCGGCGGGGTATTCCGTCTCCGGGATGACGCCATAGGTCTCAAACGGCTTCGGATCGACCGAATAGCTGTACAGGATGTGCGCCATGCAGTATTCGTAAAACAGATCCTCCAATTCGACCGGATGGGAGAACCGATCGTCTCCCTCTCCCCGAAAGCGGTAGATCTTTGCTTCCTCTTCGATCCGGTAGCACGCCTTCATCTTTTCGTTGACGATGTCTTCCTTTTCTTTATAAGCGGGAAGCTTCAGCAGAATCAGCGAAAGAAGCATGATCAGCCCGAACGCAACAACAGAAAAGAACAGCGCGTCAAGCAGATAAGCAACCATGCGCCGGAGCGGATTCGCCCTCGGATCATCACGGTAAATATCGCGGGTGGAATTGCCTGATTGTTTTCTCATAGTACCTCATACCGCAATCCTGCGGATTTTACAATCGGAGGGTGCGTCAGATGGCTTTGGTGGTGATGGGGTCAAAGAGATGGACGCTCTCCATGTCGAACACCAGGTTGATCTCGTCGCCCGAGGACACCAGTTTCTTGGTGTGGATCTCGGAAACAATCTCGGAGCCGGCAAACTCGGTGTGGATGTAGTATTCCTTGCCGAGCAGTTCTGCCAGCATCACCTTGGTACGGTAAGGTGCGGAGAGCGGTTCGCCGTCCGGTGCCTTTTCTTCCTCGTAAATGTCTTCCGGACGGATGCCGAAAATCATTTCCCGCTTGCCACTCTGCCCGGGAGCTGACAGCTTTTCAATGGATGCGATGAGCGCCACTCTGTCCGCGGAGGATTCCTCGATGAGACGGAGCTGCTCCTTTTCCTTGGCAAGCAGATCCTTCTTTTCGTGGTCCCCTTCCAGCTTTTCGATGCGGGAGAGTGCTTCCTGTCTTTCAATGAACGCCGCGTCGAATTCCTCCAGCTCGCGGCGAAGGGTATCGACGATGCCCGCGTAGTACGCATCCACCGCCCGACGCTTGTCCTCGGGGAGCTCCATGGTCAGCCCCGTCGCAAACCGGACGGTGCCGTTTTCGTAGGTGACATTCAAAAAGTTCATCGCAGGAGAGCCGATGAAGGATGCGACAAAGGTATTTGCCGGATGGTGGTAAATTTCAATCGGCGTGCCGATCTGCTGTACACGTCCGCGGTTCATGACCACGATACGGGTCGCCATGGTCATCGCCTCGGTCTGGTCGTGTGTCACATAAATGGTCGTCGCCTTGAGCGAATTGTGCAGCTTGATGATCTCGCTTCTCATCTGCACGCGGAGCTTTGCGTCCAGGTTGGAGAGCGGCTCGTCCATGAGGAACACCTTTGCCTTTTTGACAATGGCACGTCCGAGGGCGACACGCTGGCACTGCCCGCCGGAGAGCGCCTTTGGCTTGCGGTCCAGGTAGTCCTCGATCTGCAGGATGTGCGCGGCGTTCAGTACCCGCTCGCGGACCTCCTCCTTCGGCAGATGGCGAAGCTCGTAGGTCTTCATGGGGGTCTGCTCCAGGAACGCGATCTTTTCCTTCAGTTCGGCAATCTCGCGCTCAATGCTTTCCCGGTCGTCTCTGGATTCCGCAAGATATGCGGTCAGCGTCCTGATCTGGTCGCGGTAGATGCGGATTGCCTTCTTGTTGATGGTCAGGACCGGCTGACCGTTTTTATCGGTCTTGAGCACCGGAACCTTTTTGATCTGGATACCGAACGCCATGTTTCCCGCCACCGTCATGTGCGGATACAGCGCGTAGGACTGGAAGACCATGGCGATGTCACGGTCCTTGGGATGCACCTCGTTGGCATACACGCCGTCTATGTAGAAGTCGCCGGCGGTGATGTCCTCAAGCCCCGCGATCATGCGGAGCGTCGTGGACTTGCCGCAGCCGGAGGGTCCGACCAGCACGATGAACTCGTGCTCCTTGATGTCCAGATTGAGGTTGAAGACCGCCTGCACCTTGTTGCTGTATATTTTATTGATGTTCTGAAGCGAGATGAAAACATCCTGCGGCGGGCGCTTGATCCGCTTGAGATTGACCTTCTGATAAGCCACCATCTCGTTGTAGATTCTGGTGCGCTGACGCTGAAGCTGCTTCTGCTTTTCTTTTCTTTCCAGTTCCGCCTCTTTTGCGGCGTGTTTCTTTTCGCGGATTTCCTGATCATTCATATTCTGCACCTTTTCTCTTTCGGAATGATGGATTGGACGCCTGACGGGGAGCGCAATATGTTTTTTCTACTATTATGGTACCGCACAACCCCGAACAACACAATATGTAATTTGCAACTACACATATAGAAATCCGACATTTGCACTGACAACGTAAATTTTTCGCGGGTTGTTTTGTGCTTTTTGCACAAATGCAGATGCGCTTCATGTCGGAAACGGGTTGATATCCGGTCGTGCTCTTTCTTCGACACATTTTGGAAACATATACGTTTTTCGGTACATTTCCATTCGGGGCATGGTTTTGCGTGACGATATGAACGGAAAAGCATAGCCGCAATTGCTCCGGTATGCCGAAAACAGCCGGAGATCCGGACGTTATGGGATGTGACCGGAGCAGAAACAGCTACATCAAAGCTTCTGCGCCCGGCACCGGGCTTCCGTCGATGCCGGGAGGCACGTCGAGCAGTGAAGCGGAGCCGTCTCGGGGCAAAGTGCCGGATATACCAATGCACAAAGCCCGCGGACAGCAAAAGCTGCCCGCGGGCTTTGTGCGCCGAACAGGATTCTGAACCAAGCCCTCGCTAAGCGAGGGCGGAAAGAACGCGTGGAGTACGCAGATGTCGGATTCCCCACCGGCGTTCTTTCGGCAGGTTCTCATAACCATTCGATACGCAAAACGAGGGAACCGCCGTTGGGCGGTTCCCTCGTTTTGGCGCACCGAACAGGATTCGAACCTGCGACACCAAGCGTCGGAGGCTTGTGCTCTATCCAGCTGAGCTACCGGTGCATTTCCACGCGAAAAATTATAACACATTCCGCCGGGGAATTCAAGCGTTTTTGAAAAAAAGTCTGATGATTTCGCCAAGTCCCCCGGTTCCTTCCTCCTGTCCGCCAATCTTCCGACGATTCCGACCGGTTCCGCCGCCTGTCGCGCTACCATTTGCTGTATCCGTCACAATCTTTCGGAAAGAGAAACTTTTTTCAAAAATCTATTGACAAGCGGCGTCAGTTCTGATATAATAATCAGCGTTGAAAATATTGGGGTATCGCCAAGCGGTAAGGCAACGGACTCTGACTCCGTCATTACCTAGGTTCGAATCCTAGTACCCCAGCC
>CAKVOU010000004.1 GCA_934796165.1 uncultured Eubacteriales bacterium
ACCCCCTTTTTTTCGGGACAGCTTTATTAGATTACCACATCCCCCTCGCTTTGTCAACCCCTTTTTTAAAAGTTTTTTCCTTTTTTCAAGAAAAGATCCGAAAGGTCAACTCCGCGCCAAATTAATTGGTCGAATCTGGAAGAATATCGCCGGCGCCCTGCGCCAATACTACTCAAAAACGGGGAGAAATCTGTGATATTATGGTTACCATACTCATACGAACGCTGATTATCTATCTTATTCTGATCGGAGCAATGCGGCTGATGGGGAAACGACAGATCGGCGAATTGGAGGTTTCGGAGCTGGTCACAACGCTTCTGCTCTCGGAAATTGCAACGCTGCCGATCGAAAATCAGGATATTCCGATCCTGTATGCAATCATTCCCATCGTTACCCTGCTTTTTCTGGAGGTTGCGGCATCAGTCATGCTGTCCCGGTTCCCGAAGCTCAAAGGGATTCTTTCCGCACGTCCGAGCATTCTGGTGAACAAGGGGACCGTTGATCAGAAGGAGTTGTCCCGGATGCGGCTTTCTCTGGAAGAACTCTTCAGCGAACTGCGACAACAGGATGTAACGGACCTGGAGGATGTGGAGTACGCAATTCTCGAGAAAAACGGCAAGATCTCGGTCATTCTCAAAAACGAGGCGGCTCCCGTTACTGTCGGGCAAGCAGGGGTCAAACCGGACAGGGGCGGAATGACTCACATTCTCGTTTCAGGCGGGGTCATCAACCGTCACGGAATGAAAACCGCCGGGGTATCGGCAGAACAGCTGAAAAAGTATCTGAAGAAATACCGCGCGACGGTGGACGAGACTTATTATCTGACCGTCAACGACGGAGGGAAAACGGAATTTTCCCGAAAGGAGCAAAAATGAAAACATTCTGGTGCTCGCTTGTCGTGTTTTTGTTGCTCATCACGGCGATTGTTTTCAATTACATTTATGTCAACCGCACGGCGGACGAGCTGATCCGGCTGACGGAAAACGTCCCGGAGGATCCCTCGGACGCGGACGAGGCACTGGAGGCGCTCGCCGGCTACTGGAGATCCAACCGGGACTTTCTCGGGATGTCGGTCAGTTACACGGAATTAAATCGGGTGGACGACCTGATCGTTGCCATGCAAAGTCACGGAAAACAGGCGGAAACCGCAGACTATCTCTGCGACCGCGCCCTGCTCCTCCCCGCAATCTGCGAAATCAGACGACTGGAGCAGTTTCATGTGTGGAACATTTTCTGAGGGGTCATGTCACTTGGTCTTCGCGGTGCGCAGTTCCTTGATTTTGTCTCGGAGGAACGCCGCCTGCTCGAATTCCAGATGCTGGGACGCAGCTTTCATTTCGGCAGTCAGCTTTGCAATCATTGCCTCGCGCTCGGCAGTGCTCATGCGCTTGACTTCCCTTGCACTCTCCCGCTTTCCGCGTTTCTTTTCGCCGCCCTGATCCTTGGCGTCCGTGCCAAGCTCGATGATGTCACGAATACCCTTGATGACGGTTTTCGGAGTGATACCGTGCGCTTCGTTGTACGCCATCTGAATCTTGCGGCGGCGGTTGGTCTCCGCAATGGCGCGGCGCATGGAGCCGGTCACGGTATCGGCGTACATAATGACCTTGCCGTGTGCGTTTCTTGCAGCACGTCCGATGGTCTGAATGAGCGAAGTCTCCGCGCGGAGGAAGCCCTCCTTATCCGCGTCAAGGATGGCGACAAGCGACACTTCGGGCAGGTCCAGCCCTTCGCGGAGCAGATTGATGCCGACCAGAACGTCAAAGACGCCGAGACGGAGGTCGCGGATGATCTCCATACGCTCCATGGTTTCTACATTATAATGTATATAACGGACCTTGACACCGTTGTTTTCGAGGTAATCGGTCAGATCCTCCGCCATCTTCTTGGTCAGAGTGGTGACGAGCACGCGCTCCTTCTTTGAAACGCGGTCGCGGATCTCACCGAGCAGGTCGTCCACCTGCCCCTCCACGGGGCGGACATCGACCTCGGGGTCCAGCAGTCCCGTCGGGCGGATGATCTGCTCCACGATCTGGGTGGAGTGCTCCTTTTCGTACTCCTGCGGCGTTGCGCTGACAAAGACCGCCTGATGAATCTTTGCTTCAAATTCGTTGAAATACAGGGGGCGGTTGTCGTAAGCGGACGGCAGGCGGAAACCGAAATCGACCAGATTCTTCTTTCTTGCGGTATCCCCGCCGCTCATGCCGCGTACCTGCGGAAGCGTGACGTGGGACTCGTCCACAAACATGACGTAATCCGGCGGAAAATAATCAAGGAGGGTATACGGCGTTGCGCCCGGTTCCCTGCCCGACAGCACGCGGGAATAGTTCTCCACGCCGGAGCAGTACCCGACCTCGCGGATCATTTCAAGGTCGTACTTAACCCGTTCGCGGATACGCTGTGCCTCGATAAGTTTTCCCTGTTCCTCAAACCAGCGGGAACGTTCTTCCATTTCCTTTTCAATGACGGCGAGTGCGTGCTCGCGCTTGTCGTCGGAAACGGCATAGTGAGTCGCGGGAAAGACCGCTGCGTAAACAAGGTCGCGGAGCACCTCGCCCGTCACGATGTTGATCTCGGACAGGCGGTCAATCTCGTCGCCGAAGAATTCCACCCGGATCGCCTTATCCCCGACCGCCGCCGGGATGATCTCCACGGTATCCCCGCGGACACGAAAGGTGTGGCGGACAAGGTTCATATCGTTGCGGTCGTAGCTGATAGCAATCAGACGGTGCACCAGTTCGTCCCGCGACAGGGGCATTCCGGGACGGAGCGGGATTAGAAGCCCCTCATACTCCTGCGGATCGCCGAGCGAATAAATGCAGGAGACGCTTGCCACGATGATGACGTCGTTGCGCTCAAACAGGGCGCTCGTCGCGCTGTGGCGGAGACGGTCGATCTCGTCGTTGATGAGCGCGTCCTTTTCGATGTACATATCCTTGCCGGGGATATACGCCTCCGGCTGATAGTAATCGTAATACGACACAAAGAATTCCACGGCGGAATCGGGAAAGAACTCCCGCATTTCGGAGCAGACCTGCGCCGCGAGCGTTTTATTCGGTTCCAGGATCAGCGTCGGGCGGTTGACCTCCTTGATGACGTTTGCCATTGTGAAGGTTTTACCGGAACCGGTCACGCCGAGCAGCGTCTGACAGCGGTCCCCGCGCAGAATCCCGTCGGCGAGCTTGCGGATCGCCTGCGGCTGGTCGCCCGTCGGGGTATATTCGCTTTTCAGTATAAACTGATGTTTCTCCATGAAATGATTCCTTTCCGTTGATATTCCGGTTGCGCTCCGGACAACACAATCCGAAGGGGTGACGGCGGGGCGCCCGATAATACGAATCGCTCCGCCCTCCCGACGACAGATTCCGCGCCGTAAAAGGTCGGAGCGAAGCAACGCAGAACCGCGGCGTTTATTTGCCGAAGACTGTTTCCGCAATTCTGACCGACTCCATCGCATCAGCAGCATAAAAGTCCGCGCCGATGCGGGCGGCATATTCTTTCGTCAGCACCGCGCCGCCGACCATGACACGCGTTCCCGGTGACACTTCGTGCACAAGCCGGATGGTCTCCTCCATTGCGGGGACGGTCGTGGTCATGAGTGCGGAAAGCCCGACCAGCCGACAGCCTTTTGCTGCCTCTGCAACCGTTTCCGGGGGAACGTCCCTGCCGAGATCTTCCACATAAAACCCAAAGTTCTCAAGCAGAACGCGGACGATATTCTTGCCGATGTCGTGCAGGTCTCCCCTGACCGTTGCAATCACAATCCGTTTGTCCGGGTCCGCTGCCGAGGGAATCTTCTCCTTGATCACGGAGAACGCGGCGGAAGCGGCATCCGCCGCCATGAGAAGCTGAGGAAGATATGCCTGTTTTTTTTCAAACGCAACACCGACACGGTTGAGCGCGGGAACAATCTCGTGTTCAATGATCTCAAGCGGTTCGGTATTCTCAAGGAGCGCAAGCGTCAGCGATCTTGCCGTGTCGGACAGTCCGCGTTCGATCGCGCCGGAAAGGGTTTCCAGCGTACCGACGGCAGAGGCGGAGGGATCTCCCGCCGGGGAGGTTATCGCACTTGCGGCAGCTGACGCGGGATGTTCCGCAGCAAACGAAAGGTATCCGCAGCAGTGGAAATCCTTCCCCGCGAGCATCCGGTAAAGATGATATGCCCGCATCATTTCCGCGGAAAACGGATTCATGATTGCGGCATCCAGCCCGCGGGAAAGCGCCATCAGGAAGAAGGCGGCGTTCACCGCCTCCCGGTCGGGAAGCCCGAAGGAAACATTGGAAACGCCGAGGCTTGTACAAATGCCGAGTTTTTCCTTGATGAGTGCAACCGCGTCAAGCGTGATTTTTGCGTTTTCGTCCCCGGAGGACACCGTCAGCGTGAGCGGGTCGGCAATGATGTCGTGCTTCGGAATCCCGTACTCCGCCGCGGTTTCCGCAATCCGGCGGGCGATCTCAAAGCGACCCTCGGCGGTTTCGGGGATCCCGTTCTCGTCCATGGTGAGCGCGATCACACAGCCGCCGTATTTCTTCACGAGCGGGAAAATCTTCTCCATGCTTTCGCGGCTTCCGTTCACCGAATTGACGAGCGGTTTACCATTACAGATACGCATAGCGCGCTCCATGGCTTTGGCATCTGTCGTATCAATCTGGAGCGGCAGGTCGCATACCGCCTGCAGGCGGCGCACGATGGTGCTGACCGCTTCCGCTTCATCAATTCCGGGAAGTCCCGCGTTGACATCGAGCATCATCGCGCCCGCATCCGCCTGCCTGACGCCCTCGGAAAGGATCAGATCGTAGTCGCCGTCAAGGAGCGCCTGCCGGATCCTCTTTTTGCCCGTCGGGTTGATTCTCTCGCCGATGAGCACCGGCGAATTTCCGAAAGTCACGGTGTGCGTGCCGGAAGAAACAACCGTCTCCCGTTTCGCTTGCGGCAGGCGGTAAACCATGTCGCGCGTCGTCCGGACGGTCGCCTCCAGATAGTCGGGGGTTGTTCCGCAACAACCGCCGATGATCGTCGCGCCGGCAGTCACCATCTCCCGCATTTCGGCGGCAAACTGCTCCGGGGTAACGGTGTAAAACAGGTTCCCGTCCGCGTCGGTTTCGGGTAATCCCGCATTGGGGTTGGCAATCACGGGGACCGACGCGTGCGCGGCAAGTTCTTTTACGACCGGAATCATCAGGTCAGGTCCGCAGGAGCAGTTACATCCGAGCGCGTCCACGCCGAGCCCCTCGAGCATTGCAACCATGGCGGCGGGCGTGGCGCCCGTCATGAGTTTGCCGGACGCATCGTAGGCGTTGGTCACAAAAACCGGCAGCGAGCAGTTTTCCTTTGCCGCGAGCACCGCCGCTTTGGTCTCATAGCAATCGGTCATGGTTTCGATGAGAACAAGGTCGACCCCGCCGATCTCCACGGCAAGACGGATGGTTCCGGCGTATACCTCCACCGCGTCCTCAAAGGAAAGCGGTCCGTAGGGGGCGAGCAGCTTCCCCGTAGGTCCGATATCCAGCGCGACAAAGCGGTCGGGGTAATCCCGCCGTGCGTCGTTTGCACACCGGATCGCCGCGCGGAGGTACACTTCCGCATTTCCGTACTTGAGCGAATTGACCCCGAACGTATTGGTTTTGATCATATCCGCGCCCGCGGCAAAATAGCGGCGGTGCAGTTCAGTCACGCAGTCCGGATGTGTGAGGTTCCACGCCTCCGGAAGCTCGCCCGCAGCAAGCCCCATCGACTGGAGCACCGTTCCGGTTCCGCCGTCAAAGTACAGTCTTCCCTCTTTGAGTCTTTCTAAAACAGTTTTCATGATAGAAACCTTCGTTTCCGTTGTCAGAAAAGGAAACGCCCTTTCTTTGTCAATTGTCCCGTTCAATCAGTCATTCTTCTCAATCCGGATGATCGCGCTCACGGACTTGGTCGGCGTCATCAGGAGACTTTCCGAAAGTCGGATACCGAGCTCTCTGTCGGCTCCGAGAAAGCCGAGAAGCATCGGCTGAACCTCAAGCGGCAGATCGCCGTAACCGGGGCTGAAACGGGAGCGGGTGGGGCGCGGCAGTTCCGCCGCGGCAAAATCGCACAGCGACTCGATCATTGCCGATGCGACTGCGTCGGTCACATACTGGGCAAGCACGCCGCGGTACTCCGCCGCCCGGATGACACGATCCGCGCCGACGCCGAGCGTTGCCGCAAATACATAAACCTCCTCCGCGCCGTCAAGATATTTTGCAAGCGCGCGGCTCCGGACGGTTCCGAAGCCGAAGATGCAGGTCTCCCCGTCGGGAGAGACGCACACGCCGCTTTCGCGGAAGGTATAGGCGCACTGCGCCGCGCGGCGGAGTTCAGAGAGCGCTTCCCCGACGGGAAGCCCCGCAAAATCCCCTGCACTGTCCACGGTCTCCCGAAAAGATGGGTCCGCGGCGGAGGCAGTCCCCTTCAGGAGCCCCAGACGAAGGGCAATCTCCCGCTCGCTGACAGTAAATGCGTCCGACGGTACCAAAATCATTTGAGTATCTCCGAGAGGTTCCGGAGGATTGCTTCTGCAATTTCCGGTTTGTTCATGGAATACACATGAACCGCCTTCACGCCGTTGGCAAGCAGATCGACGATCTGCTCGGTCGCGTAAGCGATGCCCGCCTGCCGCATGGCGCCCGGTGTGTCGCCGAAGCGATCGACGATTCGCACGAACCGCTGGGGGAGCGCCGTACCGGAAATGGCGCAGATACGCCTGATGGATTTCGGGTTGGTCACCGGCATGATCCCTGCAATGACGGGCACCCCGATCCCGCTCTCACGGAGACGGTAAAGGAAATTATAATAGATGTTGTTGTCGAAAAACATCTGGGTCGTCAGAAACTCACACCCCGCCTCCACTTTACGACGGAGATTTTCAATATCTGCAAAACCGGTCGGACTGTCCGGATGGCTTTCCGGATAACATGCGCCGCCGATGCAGAAACCGCCGAACGCGCGGATATCCGCCGTCAACTCGCTTGCGTAGTGATACTCCCGCTCCCGATTTTCGTCTCCCGCGGGAATGTCCCCGCGAAGCGCAAGTATATTTTCGATCCCCGCCTCCCGGAGTGCGGTCAGCCGCGCTTTGATATCTGCCTTTGTGGAGGAAACACAGGTCAGATGGGCAAGCGAAGTCACACCGTGCGCAGACAGATTTTTAGCAATCTCAAGGGTATACGCGGAGGTCCCTCCGCCCGCGCCGTAGGTCACGCTCATGAAAGACGGGTGAAGGGCGGCGATCTCTTCGGTCACCTCCCGTACACTGTCAAAGGCATCCCCGCTTTTCGGCGGGAACACCTCAAAGGAAAGGCTTGGCTTTTCTCCGGCGAGAATGTCTGTAATCTTCATATCTGTCAGGTTCCTTTCTGTTTCGGAGTCATGCTCCATTGTTGTCTTTGATTCTGTCGGCGATAACATTTCGCCGGATTTCACGCTGCAGTGCGCACGGGGTCAGTGATAGAGCTTTGCCAATCCGCCCTCGGAGGTCTCCTTGTAGCTTCGGGACAGATCCTTCCCCGTTTCATACATCGTATCCACGACAAGGTCGAACGAGATTTTTCTTGTGTCCGTCAGGAAGTTGGCAAGGTTGACCGCGTTGATCGCACGCATGGCGGCGACCGCGTTGCGTTCGATGCAGGGAATCTGTACAAGCCCTCCGATCGGATCGCAGGTCAGTCCAAGATGATGCTCCATCGCCACCTCGGCTGCATATTCGATCTGGTCGATCCGCATGCCGTACAGTTCTGCGAGTGCTGCCGCCGCCATGGAACAGGCACTGCCGACCTCCGCCTGACAGCCGCATTCCGCGCCGCTGATCGACGCGTTGGTACGGATGATGTTTCCGATTAAGCCCGCAACCTTGAGCGCACGGCAGATCTCCTCGTCGGTCTTTCCGGACGTTTGCTGCTCATACAGAAGCACCGCCGGAAGAATTCCGCAGGAGCCACAGGTCGGCGCAGTAACAATCCGCCCGTTTGCAGCGTTTTCCTCGCTGACGGCAAACGCATACGCACAGATCAGGCGGTTTTCTCTGGTGACTGCGTCCTCGTTCTCCGGGCTCTGGCGATACAGGTATCCCGCTTTTCTCTGCACATGAAGCCCCCCGGGCAGCTCTCCTGTTCCTGCAAGTCCGTTTGATACGGCGGACTTCATGGTTTCCCAGACAAGCGGCAGATGCCGGGCAAGCGATTTTCCTTCCACCTCGTCCGCATATTCCGGAAGACGTATTCCTCTTTTGCGGCAATACTCCGCAATATCGGAAAAGCGGCGATGGGGATAGACCTCTGCTTCCGCGATCGCATCTTCCCCATCAAGCAGAATGTCGCCTCCCCCGATGCTGAACACCCGGAGAAAGCCGATCTCCGCCCCGTTTTTCTTTGCATAAAAGTCCATGGTGTTTGGGTGCGGAAGCCCCGTCACACCGGGGCAGAAAATCACCTCGCACTTCCCTTTTGGAAGCGTTTCCTCAAGGATGCGGTCGGTGCCGTGTCCCTTCCCGGTCAGGGCAAGCGAGCCGTAGAGCTTTACGGTATAGAAGTCCGCATCGGGGTAACGGTCAAGGAACAAAAGCGCCGCTTTTTCCGGTCCCATGGTATGCGAACTGGAGGGTCCCCTGCCGATTTTATAGATGGAACAGATGCTCCGCATTCCCGTCCCCGCGGGGACGGAAGTTGTATTCTCGGAAAACTGATTCATTACTCTACCTCTGTGACCGGTCGGAAATCATTTTTTGACCGATCCGTCAATGTAAGCCGGAATTCCCGGAGCCGGATGATACGGAAACGCTCTCCCGGAGTCCCTCCAGAATCCGGCGGGCATCCTGAAAGCGCTCCGATCTGGTCTTTGCCGCGAAAACGCCGATCAGATACCGCTTTCCGGCAAGCTCTGTCGTGACAATCACGCTGTATTTACCTTTCCCGAGCGAGCCGGTTTTGAGCCCCGTCACCGCGGAATCATAAAATTCACTGCCCGGGTCAAGCATCAGGTTGGTGTTCACCCAATGATTGGTTTCGCCACTTGCGTAGGTCACGTCATCCTCAGACAAGCCCGCGTACCTCATGATATCTGCATTTTCCGCCGCAAGCCGTGCAATAATTGTCATATCTTCCACGGTGGAATAATGCGCTTCCTCGGTGTTGCCGTCCGGCGAGAGGAATCTGCTTCCGCAGAGTCCGATCTCTTCACCGTAGCGGTTCATACCGTCCACGAACGCATTCACCGCCGCGGTTGCTTCCGCTTCCGGATCGTCGAGCAGAACCTTCCCCCCTGCGGCGGCAAGCACATACGCCGCGTCATTGCCGGACGGGAGCAGGATCCCCTCAATCAGCATTTTCACCGTCAGCGTGTGCCCACGTTTGATATAAGCGATCGACGAGCCGGACGCGATCATTTTTACCTCGTCCCCTGCCGTAACAAGCTTGTCCGGAGACAAAAGCGTCAGGGCATACAGGATTGTCAGCAGTTTGGTCGTGCTGGCGGGATACACGACGCGCGATTCGCCCCTGACGAACAGATATTCCCCTGCGTCCATATCATACACAAATGCCTGTCCCGAGGAAATATCAAAATCAAGCGGTTGCGCCGAGGTCGGGATATACCCGTCATCCCCCGGCTGATGAAGCACCGCGCGTTCCTTTGAAGAGCAGGCGGCAAGGACCAACGGGCACAGCAAAAAGCAAGCGGCAAGAAGCAGCGCTGTGATGCGGAAAATTATTTTCATAGATCCCCCTCCCGCCCCGTTTTTTCGGAAAGCCGGGAAGTGTTCTCTGAAAGAGCCTTTTCCTTCCGTTCCGGCGGCGGAACCGACGTACTCTCCTTCGGTTCCCGCTGAAGCGCGGTAATTCGTAAAAAGAGTCGGCGGAAGCGTTGACGGGTCTCTTTGTCAAAATTCCGGTAGGAGTTTCTCACCGCCAGAAGACTGACGAGTCCGGCTCCGGTCAGCTGACCGAGCGTCTCCGCTTTGGTTGCGCCGATCAGCTCAAACAGAAGCTCCACGAATTCCCGCCGCTCCTCCTTCGGAACCCGGTCAATTCCGTTGCGGATGCTCTCATCCAGACGCCTGCCGAACTCCGAGCGTCCGTCGGCACGGGAAAGGCGGTCTCCCGAGACATACCACGAAAGCGGCTTATGTTGCATCAGTCCGCGCTCGGCGGAAAGGACGTATTCCGTTTTTCCGCCGCGGAAAAAGAATCCGCCGACCAGCGAAGATTCCGGGATGAAGGTCACAATGCGGTCGGCAATCTCCGAAAATGCGTCTGACCGGACAAAGCTTTCCTCAAAGCCGGGACCGTCGTAGCTGTAAACACAGCGGATACGCGCGCGGGTAGCCGGATCCGCCGAAACGGCGGCATAGATTGCGAGGTTTCCGCCCTTGGAATGCCCGACGACACGGAGATCGCCCGGATAACGCGCCGCGATGCGGTTTAAGTACAGGGTTGCCTTTTCCTGAGACGGAATACTCGGCAGATAACTCAGATTGCAGTCCTCCCGCCAACCGACCAGTGACTGGTCAGTCCCGCGGAACACAATAACCGGGCTCCCGTCGGGGAGAAGAAAGGTCATTGCGGCAAACTGCTGTTCTTTTGACTCGTCGGTCTCGCTGACGTATCCGGTCAGAAAAAGCTCCGAAAAGCGTCTTGTGCGGCAAAGGCACTCAAAAAACTGCTGAACGTCGGTCTTCAGCACCTTTCTGCCGCCGTCCGTCAGCTGTTCGGGGGAGATCACAACGCCGGCGTCGGGAAACGGCAGGACATGATCCCCGTCCACACCCCGGAAGTCCAGGTAGGACGCGGTGGACAGAATCAGTCCGTCCACCTCGGAAAACGGCGCCGAAGGAACCAAAGCCCGGTCATTTTCCCCGGTTGCGAGAAAGGAAAGATCCCCCCGCCAGATCAGGTATTCCGAAAGCGAATACGTCGGATCCATGGCGCACCTCCTGCGTGTAAGCAATATATAATTATTATAACATAAATAAACATAAAAAGAAAGTCCTTTCCGCAAATTCTCACGGAAAGGACCGGTTCTTCCCCGCCTGTATCTGCCGGGGTTCGGCAATGGTGACAAGACACCCGATCGTGAAACTATCTCCCGCGCATCAGCGAAGCTACTTCTCCGGCAAAACGGTCGGTCTCCCTCAGCGTATTGAACATCCCGAAGCTGACGCGGATCGCGCCGTCTTCCGAGGTGCCGAGCGTTCTGTGACCGAGCGCCGAGCAGTGAAATCCCGCTCTTACGGCACAGCCCCTTGCATCAAGCAGGTCTGCCGCCCGTTCCGACGGAACCCCGTCAAGGCTAAAGGAAAGCACCGAACCGGCGCGTTCGGGGGCAAGGACCTTTACGCCCCGGATGCTGTCCAGCCGGTCACGCAGGTGGGAAAAGAGGAATTCGTCATGTGCGCCGATTGCCTCCACGCCGCGCTCCGTCACCTCCCTGACCCCTGCCGAAAGCCCCGCAAGAGCCGGGACGGCAAGCGTTCCCGCCTCGTACCTCTCCGGTGCCTCGTCCGGCATTTCGCCCTCCAGCGAACGTACACCGTTTCCGCCCTCGGTGAGGGTATCCAGCCTCAGCCCCGGACGGATGGCAAGAAATCCGCTTCCCATCGGACCGTACAATCCCTTGTGTCCCGGTGCGCACAGCACATCGATGTTCATTTCCGGCATACTGACCGGCAGATGTCCGAGCGATTGGGATGCGTCAAGAATGAACAGAATTCCCTTGTCCCGACACAGCTTCCCGATTGCCTTCGCAGGAAGGACTGCCGAGCACAGGTTGGACGCGTGCGCACAGACCACCGCCCGCGTATTCGGGCGGATCCGTCTTCCGATGGCGTCAAGAATTCTCTGTTCCGATGTTGGCGAGGCATCCTCCGGGAAGGTCGGAAAAACATCATACGAGATCTTTCCTTCCTTTGCCAGACGGTAGACCGGACGGTATACCGCGTTGTGTTCCATGTCGCTGATCAGAACATGATCGCCCCCTCGGA
Source organism: uncultured Eubacteriales bacterium (assembly GCA_934796165.1). Lineage (GTDB taxonomy): Bacteria > Bacillota > Clostridia > Oscillospirales > CAG-272 > CAKVOU01. Next base: position 11,994 of record CAKVOU010000004.1, read on the forward strand.
GCACCCCCTTGATCGCCGTGTTGATCGCGGCAGTCGCGTTGGGTGTGAAAACAACCCCGGAAGGATCATCAAGTCCTGCGAATTCCGCGATCGCTTCGCGGCAGCCGAATACCACCTCCGCCGCGCGGCGGGACAAGCGGTGCGCCCCCCTGCCGGGATTTCCGCAGTCCTCCCGCATAGCACGGGATACCGCATTGTATACGCTTCTCGGTTTCGGGCAGGTCGTCGCCGCGTTATCAAAATAAATCATATCGTCACTCATTCCGGTACTCCGTCACCGTGATCCCGGCGCCCCGGAGGACGCTGACCGCGGATGCATGATACAGGCAGGGATAGGACACGCCGAACGCACAGCCGCCGTCCGCTCCGCCACGTTCTGTTTTTCGTACCGTAGCGGAAATGCCGGACGCCGCAAGTGCACGCTTTGCGCGCATTGCCTGCGTATTGCTTCCGACCGTCGCAAGGCAGGCGTCACCGTAATACCCGTCAGAATCATTTCTGCGCATGAACATCCCTCCCTCAATGTCATTTTATGTCGGATACCGCGCAGGCGTGCGCTGTTTCGTATATGGAACGATGCAGACGTTTGCTCTGAAACGGACATAGCCCAACAGGCGTGCGCGGTGCGAAGTGGCAAGACCGGGCTCCGTACATTACGGCGAACAGGTTCGTACCAACAACAGCCGGATGTCGGAACGTGAATACGTATCCTGCACTTCGAAAAGAGCCGCCCCTCCTGTCCGGAGGGGCGGCTTGACTGTATTTTTGAATCCGCATCCATTCCGGGCAGAAGTTGACGACACAAAGCCACCCGGTTTGTCAGTTATTCCGCATATTGATTCCTCGGCGGATTCTCCGCAAGATAGGCATCCAGAATTCCGGCAGCGTCCTTTACGAGTTCAAGACAAGGGCGTTTTTTGTAAAATGCCGCGTTCCGCTCCGACGGCTTTGACGGATCGCTTGCTCCGCGGTCACCAAGCCCAAGCAGATCCCGGCAGAGGTAAGAACCGTTTTCGGCGCGGAATCTGCCCGCCAGCTCCTGCACGCGGGAATACAACTCCGCCTTTGCAGCTTTGGCTTCCGCGTCGTCATAGCCGTATAGCATGCCGACCGCCATCATCATACCGCTGATCGCCCCGCACATTTCCCGAAGTCTGCCCACTCCCCCGCCGAATGCCGACGACACACGGAGTGCCGTTTCCCCGTCAAGCCCGGTCAGGTCACAATAAGCGGCAAACACCGCCTGCGAACAATTGTATCCGCGGAGAAACAGCTCCGCCGCTATCGTTTTATGTTCCTGCATATTTTTCTCCTTTTGCTGAATTTGCGGGGAAAGCTCTTCCCGGAAGACATACTGTATGCAAGAGTGCAACTGCTTGCGACAGCCTTCCCTTTTTACTGCTTTTATTTTACGCTCTGTCCTGCGGATTGTCAAGCGGATTCAGGCAAAGAAAAGCGGCGCACCCGAAAGTAAGAAAAAAACTGCAAGCAGGAGTGCACCGCGGGACAAGTCGCGGAATTCAGCAGATCTGCATGGTATGTACAACGATTATCTGTGAAAATTTCCGCAAACATCTTGCTTTTTGGGGAAAATCAGTTATACTATATCTGAATATATTTTTTACTTTATTTCGGAGGTTTCGTTACTATGAAAAAGCTTGAAAAACTGTCCGGCTACCAAGGTGTCAAGGGTCCGGTCGTCACCATCGTCATGGACGGCGTGGGACTGGCTCCCGCAAGACCCGGTAACGCCGTTGCCGATGCTTCGACCCCGACGCTCGATATGCTGATGAAGGATTATCCCTGGGTCTCGCTCAAGGCGCACGGCACTGCCGTCGGTCTTCCTTCCGACGACGACATGGGCAACTCCGAGGTCGGTCACAACGCGCTCGGTGCAGGTCAGGTGTTCGCACAGGGCGCAAAGCTGGTCTCCAACTCCATCGCGTCCGGCAAAATGTTTGAGTCCGAAACCTGGAAGAATCTGATTGCAAACGTCAAGAACAATCATTCCGTTCTCCACTTCCTCGGTCTGTTCTCGGACGGCAACGTACATTCCCACATCGACCATCTGAAGGCAATGATCAGTGAAGCCAAGAAGGAGGGCGTCGCAACCGTCCGCGTGCACATTCTGCTTGACGGACGCGACGTCGGCGAGACCTCCGGCATGGATTATATCGTTCCGTTTGAGGCGTTTCTTGCAGAACTCAACGACGCGACGTTTGACGCAAAGATCGCATCCGGCGGCGGACGTATGAAGATTACCATGGACCGCTACGAAGCAAACTGGGCAATGGTTGAGCTCGGCTGGAAGACCCACGTGCTCGGCGAGGGCAGACAGTTCGCGTCGGCAGAGGAAGCCTACACCACGCTCCGCAAGGAAACCGGCGCGATTGACCAGGATCTGCCTCCCTTTGTCATCGCAAAGGACGGCAAGCCCGTCGGCACCATGGAGGACGGCGATTCCGTGATCTTCTTCAATTTCCGCGGCGACCGTTCCATCGAGATCTCCCGCGCGTTTGACAGCGGCATGGAATTCGACAAGTTCAACAAGGTGCGTTCCCCCAAGGTCATGTACGCCGGTATGCTGGAATACGACGGCGACCTGCACATCCCGAAGCACTACCTCGTCAATCCGCCCGAAATCACCAACACCATGTCCGAATATATGACCGACACGGGCATCCGCATCGCGGCGATCTCCGAGACCCAGAAATACGGTCACGTCACCTACTTCTGGAACGGCAACCGTTCGGGCAAGTTCAACGAGCATCTGGAAACCTATATTGAAAAGCCTTCGGACATCGTTCCGTTCGAGCAGCGTCCGTGGATGCAGTGCGCGGAGATCACCGACAAAATGATCGAACTGATCTCTTCCGGCAAGTATGATTTCATCCGCGTCAACTACCCCAACGGCGACATGGTCGGTCACACGGGCAACTACTACGCCACCAAGATCTCCATTGAAGCGCTGGATCTCCAGCTCGCGCGTCTGCTCCCTGTCATTGAGGCGGCGCACGGTGCGGCGATCATCACTGCCGACCACGGTAACGCGGACGAGATGTACGAAATCGACAAAAAGACCGGCGAGCCCAAGAAGAACCCCGACGGCACCTACAAGGCAAAGACCAGCCACACGCTCAACCGCGTTCCCTGCATCATCTTCAACCCGGAGAAACCCACGGGCTACAAGGTCAAGGAGGACAAGGGGCAGTTCGGACTTTCCGATGTAGCTGCAACCACCGTCAACCTGATGGGCTACAAGGCTCCCTCCATGTGGGACGAGTCGATTCTCGACGTGGACTGATCTCCTCCGCCGAACCCGCAATCAGCAAAAGCAGCCCCTCAAAAAACGAGGGACTGCTTTTTTGTCCGACCTTGTATCGCTCAATCAAACAAAGTCGGAGACATTCTGTTTTCATAGGAATCAAAGCACATGAGGATCTGTTCTTTCGTGCTTTTTTCCGTTGCAAAATCATCGGGAAGTTCCTCTTTTCTGAAAAACGCCGTTGCGACCGTTTCGGAATTGGATTCAAACCGTCCTCCCTCAAAGCGGCACAACACAAAAATCTTCACGACCCCGTAAGCATAATTTGTGACGTTATGCCGTCTCCAATCCTCAACGGCAATAATCTTTTCGGACCGGACCGAAAGTCCGGCTTCTTCCTTCACTTCCTTCTCCGCGTTGGATGCGACCGATTGATCCACGTCACACCAACCGCCCGGCAACGCCCATTTGCCGTTATTCTCCCGCACGAGCAGAATCTTTCCGTCAACGAACACCGCCGCCCGGGTATCGACTTTCGGGGTCTGATACCCCGACTCGTTACAGAACAGATCATAAACTTTTCCGACGGGAATTTCGGTTTTGTCGGAAATCATTTCGGCGGCAATCTGCCGGAGTGCCGTGTACCGCTCGCGGTCAAACTCGTCTTTTCCGTATTGCAGTCCCGCCTGGGCAATGCTCTGGATACGGATCGCGTATTCCAACCATTTGTCGTTCAGTCCGCACGTTCCCGGTTCCGGCGCGCGGGCTTCCCCGAGTACGATCGGCAACAGGTCCACGGCATGGGAAATGAGGTAGGTTGCCCCCGCATCGCGGAGCTCTTCCTCGGTTCCGTAACCGAAGAGGACTCCCGCAGAGTCCACGCCGATCTCCTTTGCGCCGTCTACGTCAAAGTGGCGGTCGCCGACCATCAGAATCTTTGACCTATCCGTTGCCCCCACGTGTTCCAGCGCGTAGGCAATAACCTCGCTCTTCGCCACTCGCGATCCATCCATGGTTGCACCGGCGATAAAGGTGAAATACGGCGTCAGCCCCAACTTGTCAAGAATCTGCCGCGCGTAAAACTCCGGCTTGGAGGTTGCGGTCAGCACCTGTACCCCTGCATCATACAATACTTTGAGGGTTTCGGGAATTCCGTCGTACACACGGTTTTCAAATACTCCGCGATCGCTGTAATACTCGCGGTAATACTTCACGCCGCGCTCCGCTTCTTCCCGGGTCAGCCCATAGTATTCCATATAGGAATCAATGAGCGGAGGTCCGATGAAGCGGTACAGTTCCCGCCGGTCGGTCACGTGAATACCGAACTTTTCAAGCGCGTAGGCGACCGAATGGGTCACACCCTCGCCCGAATCGATCAACGTTCCGTCCATGTCAAACAGTACGGTGGTATAGCGATACATAGATCCCTCCGTGTCCGTCATTCTGCAAGATCGGAGAGAAGCCGCACAAGCATCTCCGAAATCTTTTCCATGGACTCGACCGACACAAACTCAAAGCGGGAATGGAAGTTCTCGCCGCCCGTGCAGAGGTTGGGGCAAGGCAGTCCCATGAAGGACAGTCTCGCACCGTCGGTACCGCCGCGGATCGGGATAACCTTCGGTTCAATCCCGACCTCGCGCATCGCCGTCTCGGCACGTTCGACGGTGTAGAGGTTTGCGTCAATGATCTCCTTCATGTTGTAATAGGAATCCTTCACGGTCACCCTGCAGGTGCCTGCACCGTACTTTTCGTTGATCTTTTCACCCGCGGCAAGGAACACCCGCTTCTTTTCCTCGAATTTCTCACGGTCATGGTCACGGATGATGTAGGTGACCTTCGCGCTCTCGATCCCGCCCTCAATGCCGAGCAGGTGATAAAAGCCCTCGTAGCCCTCGGTCTCTGCGGGAATCTCGTGCGCCGGAAGAAGCGAAACAAATTCCGCCGCATACAGCGCCGCATTCTTCATACGGTCTTTCCCCGAACCCGGGTGGATGGAAACACCCGCAAATTCCGCCACGGCGGAAGCCGCGTTGAAGTTCTCGTATTCCAGTTCGCCGAGTGCGCCGCCGTCCACGGTGTAGGCATAATCCGCACCAAATTTCTCCACGTCAAAGAGATCGGCACCGCGTCCGATTTCCTCATCCGGGGTAAAGCCGATTTTAACGGTTCCGTGCTTTTTGCCGCTTGCGATCAGCGCTTCGATCGCGGTCACGATTTCGGCAACACCCGCCTTGTCGTCCGCTCCGAGCAGTGTCGTTCCGTCGGTGACGATCAGGTGCTGTCCGCGGTAATCTGCGAGATACGGATAATCCGCCTCCCGCATGGTAATTCCCTTTTCTTCATTCAACAGAATGTCGCCCCCGTCGTAGGCAACGGTCTTCGGGCGGATCGGCTCGTCTGCCGCCTCGGGAGAAGTATCCATGTGGGAAATCAGACCGACCACCGGAATATCTCCCTCACAGTTTGCGGGAAGTGTCGCATACACATAGCCGTTTTCGTCCATGTGCGCGTCGGCAAGTCCGAGAGATTGCAGTTCTTCTGTCAGATACTCGCCGAGCTTTTTCTGCTTGGCGCTGGACGGGCAGGTTTCCGACTCCTCGTCGGACATGGTGGGAAAGGAAACGTATTTGAGAAATCTATCCTGTACTTTCATGGGTTGACCCTTTCTGTATTGAATTTTATTTTAGAAACAATTTGATGACAACTCTTACACCGCAAACCCGCCGTCCGCGCCGATGACCTGCCCCGTGATGAACGACGCGCGATCGGACGCGAGAAACGCGACCAGCTCCGCGACCTCCTCCGGTGTACCGAGGCGGCATAGCGGCGTTTCATCTGCAAGGGATGTAAGCGTTTCCCTTGAATGCACGCGGTTCATATCCGTGTCAATCACGCCCGGTTCCACGCAGTTGACGGTGATGCCCGAGGGGCCCACCTCTTTGGCAAGCGCCATGGTAAACCCGCGCAGACCCGCCTTGAGCGCAGAATACGCAACTTCACAGGACGCGCCCGTCTTGCCCCACATCGAACCGATGTTGACGACCCTGCCGGCGTGCCGTCGGATCATCCCCCGGAGTGCCTCACGGGTAAGCAGTACCGGCGCGGTCAGGTTAACGGCAACGAGACGCGCCCAAACATCGTCCGGAAGGTCGGTCAGAAGCCCGGTAACGGAGATACCCGCGTTATTGACCAGCACGTCGATTCCGCCGAGCGCGTCCTCCGCCTGACGTAAAATTGCCGGAAGTCCCGCCGTGTCCCCAAGATCCGCGCGGATCGCCAGAGCCCCGGTTTCCCGTTGCACAAGTTCCGCCGCGCGCTCGTCGGCACGGTAAACAAATGCGACCGCATGCCCGTCGGCAGCAAATTTCCGGACGCACGCCGCACCGATTCCGCGCGAGCCGCCGGTTACAAGAATTCTTTTCATCGGAGATGTTCCTTTCTGTCAGTCGTACCGCTTCCGGAACGGAAATGTTGTTTTATGTGGGGTTCCGGTTTTCGGCAAAATTCATTGGGGATATACGTGTACCGTGGGAATGCTCACATGAGATTTTCGGCGGATACCCAAACCCGTGTAAATGCGACGAAATAACGCAATTCCCGGGGCAGGCTCACTTTCCCCGCCGGACGGTTTTCCCGTCGGAACGAAGAATCACGGTCCCCTCCTCGTCCGTCCGGAAATATGTTACATGATACTTTTCCAAGAGATCCAGCGTTTCGGCGCGCGGATGTCCGTAGGTGTTGCCCGCGCCGCAGGAGATCACCGCATATTCCGGTGAGACCACCGAGAGAAACGGCTCCGAAGTGGAGGTTGCCGCACCGTGATGTCCGGCGTGATAGACCGTGCTTCTCAGGCGTTCGCCGTACTTCTCCGTCATTTCCGCTTCGGAGGTCACCCCTGCGTCACCGGTAAAGAGAAACGAAGTTTCCCCGAACACGACCCGCGTCGCGATACTGTAATCGTTGATTTCTTCGTAATAAATACTGTTCGGCGCGAAGAACTCAAGCGTCATGGCGCCGACTGTGCGTACTTCACCCGCGCGGACGCTTGTCACCGGAACGCCTGCCCCGTCGGCACAGGCAAGAACGGAACGGTACGCCGCGTCTTCGGTCAGAAGCACATCGCCACGCGGGACAAGAATCCGGTCAACCGTAATCTTTTCCAGGATACCGTCCGTGCCGCCGGTATGGTCGCCGTCCGGATGGGTGAGAATCAGAAGATCAAGGTGTCTGACACCGAGATTCTCCAGCCTTGCGACAAGGTCGCGCTCCGCGGTATCCGCGCCGGTATCGATCAGAATGTTCGTGTTTCCGTCGGTGAGAAGCGTGCTGTCACCTTGCCCGACATCAAGAAAATAAACAGACAATTCGCCCGCCTTCGTTTCGGTATCCCGCCCGAAGCCGAAACGCCCGAGCGCGCCGGTATACCAGATGACAAACAGAACAAGCACGGGAAGGACGCAAAGGACGGCAAGAAGCAGCGGATTTCTTTTTCTCATTGCCATCCGTCTCCCACCTTTCCCACTGTCCGAATTACCCTTATTATAACGCAAATCCGCAGGATTTGCAAGCGGGTTTCACACAGCTTTTTTTGCTGAAAACGGGATTCTTTCCGACAGGAAAGAGATGATTTTTCCGCGTTTTCTTATCCATGCTCAAAAAACGGAAAAGTTCAGAAAAACTCTTGACAAATCATTACATCTATGATATAATTTTATTTCGATACGGGTATTTTTGCCCGTCTCCTTACTGCGGAAAATCTCAATCCGCGGTCAAAAGTCCATAGGGAGGTGTAAAACATGGAAAAGGTTATCAACTCTTACGAAAGCATTTTCATCGTTGACCTGGTCAACGGCGAAGAGGCTGCCAAGGCAACCGCAGACAAGTTCGTTTCCTGCATCAAGGAAAACGCCGAGCTGGTCGAGGAAACTGTCTGGGGTAAGCGCAGACTCGCTTATCCGATTGACGACAAGCCCGAAGGTTACTACGTGGTCGCTACTTTCAAGGCAGATGCGCTGTTCCCCGCTGAGCTTGAGCGTCTGATGAACATTGACGAAATGATTCTTCGTTCGATGGTCATCCGTCTTGAGCACGAGGCAGTCGCAAAGGCTCCTGTGACGGAAGAAGTTCCCGCAGCAGCCGAAGAAACCGCTCCTGCTGCTGAAGCAGAAGCTCCCGCCGACGCAGAGTAATCCCGGCGGAAAACCGAGAAAAGGAGGCGTTCGCATTGGCAAACTTCAATTTCAACAAAATCATTCTTGGCGGCAGACTGACCGCTGACCCCGAACTGAAGCAGACACAGAGCGGTATTCCCGTTGTGTCCTTCACCATCGCCGTCAACCGCAGATACCAGTCCAAGGATACGGCGAATTCCCAGTCGCAGGCAGATTTTTTCAATGTCACCGCATGGCGCTCCAACGCTGAATTTGTTTCCCGTTACTTCCACAAGGGTTCCTGCATTTGTGTGGTAGGTTCCCTGCAGAACCGCAGCTGGACCGATCAGCAGAATGTCAAGCACTATGCAACCGACGTGGTTGCCGATGAAGTCACGTTCGTAGACAGCCGGACGGAAAGCGGTTCCAGCAGTGTTGCCGCACAGTCCGCGCCGTATACGCCCGACGCATACTCCGCTGCTCCTGCCTTCTCTACTCCCCAGAATTCGGCTCCGAATTTTGAGGAAGTCAAGACCGACGACGATCTCCCGTTCTGACGGGGACCGTCCGCCAACGCCACGTGCCGAGGCAACAAATTTATAAGGAGGATAATCGAAAATGGATAAAGCAGAAAACACCGTAGTCCGTCCCGCCCGTCCGATGGTGCGGAGAAGAAAAAAAGTCTGCATTTTCTGTGCGGACAAGGTCGATTACATCGACTACAAGGATACCGCAAAGCTCCGTAAGTTCATCAGCGAGCGCGGCAAGATTCTTCCGAGAAGAATCTCCGGCAACTGCGCAAAGCATCAGAGAGAGCTGAACACCGCAATCAAGCGTGCACGTCAGGTCGCTCTCCTGCCCTACACGCAGGACTGATTGAAACGGTCATGCAAAAGCTCCGCCACCTTTCCGGTGGCGGAGCTTTTTGTTTTTGAGAAGTTCTCTTGTGGTGCCCGTTGGGCTCTCTTCGTTCTTCCCTATTTCATCTCCGGGGTACTCGTTGGGGCGTTCTTCGGGATTTTCTTCGTCCTTTCCCGTTTAATCTCCGGGGTGTTCGTCAAGTCGTTCTTCGGGATTTTCTTTGTCCTTCTCTGTCTGCTTTCCGGTAACCGGGGAAACCGGGACGGAGGTGGCAGACATTTTCTTTTTGCGGAAAGTCAGGAAAGCGTCAACGCCACGGTACGCGATCATACCGAACACGAATATCATCACCAGATACACAAACAGGTTGCCGATCCGCGTATACAGCGTCACCGTGTCGCGTGTTGCCACATCGGAAACAATGTAACCGCCGCGGAGCGCACCGAGCTGTTCCCGGATCTCTCCCGTGGGGGAGATGACCGACGAAATACCGGTATTCGCGGCACGTACGAGGTACCTGCCCGTTTCCACCGAGCGCAGGACCGCCTGCGCGTTGTGCATCCGGAGTGCGGTGGAATCCTGGAACCAGGAATCGTTGGTCGGCAGAATTAACAGCTCCGCACCGTCCCGCACACTGTCAAGCGTAAGCGTTTCATAAATGGAATCGAAACAGATAATGGAACCGACCTTGCCGATGCCCCGGACATCCACCACACCGGGATCGGTGCCCGCGGCGAGGTCGTCTGACAGCATTCCGACATCCGCGAGCGGCGGGAACACCGCGGTCACAAATTTCCGGAGCGGCACATACTCACCGAACGGTACGAGGTGGCGTTTGACATAAACCTCATCCGAAATGGTTCCGTCCGGATAGATCGTGTAAATCGCGTTTTCATCCTGCCCGTACTCCGTCCGGTCAAACGCACCGACCATGAGGATCGCATCCGCGTCACGCGCGACCTCGCGGACATAGGTTTTCAGCGCCTCGGATTCGGACAGATCCTGCGGGATAGCGGTTTCGGGCCAGACGATCAGCTCCGCGCCGTCCTTTGCCGCCGCAAGAGAATATTCCCGGTAGATCTCCAGAATCTTCGGGAGCGAACCGGAGCTCCACTTATCCAGTGACGATATGTTGCCCTGAATTGCCGCCACGCGGACGGTCTTTTCCTCCGTCTTCGGAACGGCAAGAAGAATCAGTCCTGCGGCAAGGTTGAAGACAAAGAGCCCTGCGGCAACCACCGCGGAGAGCCGGATCGCGGCTTTTTCCTTATAATGCAGGATGGCGTATGCAATGAGGAAATTGACCGACAGCACCAGAAAAGACACAAAGTACGAGCCGAACAGCGAAACGCTCTGTACTAAGGGTAAAAGCGCGGTCTGCCCGATGGAAAGCCGTCCCCACGGAACGCCCCACCAGCCGACGGTCTGGAACCATTCGGCAAGCACCCAAACCGAGGCGGAGAGAAACGGAGCGAGGAACGGCATCCGTTTCACCGGCTTCGAACGCGCGGCAAGCGCAAGGATCACAAAGGAAAACGCGCTGAACAGCGCCTGAAGCAGCGACAGTCCGAACATACCGGCGCAAACGACAAACGCCGCGGCGGGCTTGGACAAATCGGTGAAATCCATCGGATAAAGTGCCAGGAACCAGTGGAACACGACGGCATAGTAACACCAGAAAAACAACAAACCGATGCCCCACATTTTCCGGAGCTTCACGGTCTCATCCGTGGCAAGACGCAGGATAACCAGCGCCGACGGAATGAGCGTCACCCATTCAAGAAAACCGATCTGCGCCGGATACGACACGGCAAGCGCCGTCAGCACGGCTCCGGTGAGAAGCAGAAGCCATCTCGCCCATTTTTTGTCAAGCAATTGCGACATATTCTCCCCTTTCTCCGGGCTATGCCGGACTTCCTCAAAACCGGACGTTCCAAGCCCCGGGCGTTACCGGAAATCCTTCAGAAACCAGATATCCTCATCGGCAAGGCGGAATTCCTTTCCGGCAAGATACCCGAGAACGCCCTCCCCGTTACGGAAACGGAATTGCAGGCGATAGGCGTACAGCGCCTGGAATTTGTAGCCCTTTTCCCGGTCGGTACGGTTGACCCCGTACTTCCCGTCCCCGACCAGCGGATGTCCGATATGCGACAGGTGCGCGCGGATCTGATGGGTTCGCCCCGTCACCAGCTCTACCTCAAGCAGAGAGGTGTCTCCGCGCTCCGCGAGCACGCGGTACTTGGTAATGATCTCCTTGGAGCCGGGTCTCTTTTCGTCGGTCACCTCGACCGTGTTGTGCGCGCTGTCCTTGCGCAGATAGCCGTGGAGCGTATCCGCGTCCTTGGGCATTTTTCCATGCACCGCGCAATAGTAGAATTTCCGCACCTCGTCATTTCGGATCTTTTCGTTCATTTCGCGGAGAGCCTCCGCGTTCTTCGCAGCGATCACGATTCCGCCCGTGTTGCGGTCGATGCGGTTGCAGAGCGCCGGGGCAAATGACTGCTCGCTGTCCGGGTCATATTCCCCCCTCTGGCAGAGGTACGCCTTGATGTGCATAATCAGCGTATTTTCCCCCGCGTCGGTATCCTCGTGCACAAGCACGCCGGGACGCTTGTTGAGGAGCATGATGTTTTCGTCCTCGTAAACGACGGACAATTTCGGCGTGATCGTATAGAGTGCCGAGGTATCCTTTTCCGGGGAATCGAAAAACTCGTCCTTGATGAACAGCTGAATTTCGTCGCCCTCCGCAAGCATATATTTCTGGTCGGTGCGCTTGCGGTTGACCTTGATCTTTTTGAGCCGGATGAATTTGTACATCAGCGACATGGGAAGCCCCTTGACTGCCTTGGACAAGAACTTGTCAAGCCTCTGCCCCGCGTCGTTTTTTCTGACTGTGAGAATCCGCATGGATTCCTCCTATTGAAAAACGGACCCGCGGTACTCCGCGGATCCGCAAGATTCTTCAGATTAGAGAGTGCCGAAAATACGGTCGCCGGCATCACCGAGACCGGGTACGATGTATGCGTGCTCGTTGAGGCATTCGTCAAGCGCTGCGGAATAGATATCCACGTCGGGATGCTCCTTCTGCACCTTTGCAACACCTTCGGGAGCTGCAACCAGACACATAAAGCGGATGTTGCGGCAACCGTGCTTCTTGAGCAGGGTCAGCGCGTCGCAGGCGGAACCGCCGGTCGCCAGCATGGGATCGACCAGGATCACGATACGGCCCTCAATATCCGTCGGCAACTTGCAGTAGTATTCCACAGGATTGTGGGTCACGGGATCACGGTACAGACCGATATGACCGACCTTCGCGACGGGAACCAGTCTCTGGATACCATCCACCATACCGAGTCCGGCACGGAGAATCGGAACGATGGCGAGCTTCTTGCCGGAAACCATCTTTGCCGTCATCTTGGTAATCGGGGTCTCGATGGTGACATCCTCAAGAGGCAGGTCGCGGGTGAGCTCATAGCCCATCAGCATTGCGATCTCGTCGAGCAGTTCGCGGAAATCCTTGGAGCCGGTCTTCCGGTTACGCATGATCGACAGCTTGTGCGTGATGAGCGGGTGGTCTACTACGGTGAATTTACTCATTTTCTTTTTCTCCTTCGGCAGAATCAGATTTTGATGAACCGTTTTCACAACACATTATACACGATTGTTCCCCGTTTTTCAAGTGGATTTTACAATTTCGGAGATTTTTTATCCGCCCGCTTTACTTTTCTTCCGAATCATGATAAGATAATACAGATATCACGGTGCCGGACGGCACCGGAAAGGAGCCGGGTATGTCCGAATTTCTGTTTACTGCCGGGATCTATACGCTCGGCTGCAAGGTCAACCAATACGAATCCGAGGCGATCGCAGAGTTGCTCGCGGCACGCGGAGTAAAGATTCTCCCGCCGGACGAGCCGTGTGACTGCTATATTATCAACACCTGTACCGTCACGGCGGAATCCGACCGCAAAGCGCGTCAGTTTGTGCGCCGCGCCATCGGAGAGAACCCGGACGCGTACATCCTGGTGACCGGTTGCCTTGCCGAAACGGCACCGGAACAACTCAGCGCCATTGCAGGTGTGGATTTTCTCATCGGCAACCGCAACAAGTCCGCCGTAGCGGACGCGGCGATCGCGCTGTACCGTCAGGGACACAAAAACCAATCTACCGAAATCGCCCGCGTTCCCCTCGGGGAGGACAGCACTTTTGAGCGCATGGTGATCACGCATTTCGACCGCACCCGTGCCTACATCAAGATTGAGGACGGCTGTGAGAACCACTGCGCCTACTGCATCATTCCCGCGGCGCGCGGGAAGGTACGCTCCAAAGCGCCCCGTGAGGTAATCGACGAGGTGCGCGGGCTGACCGACGGCGGCTGCCGCGAGGTCGTTCTGACGGGCATCGAGACCGCCTCCTACGGAAAAGACCTTGACGGGTACGGGCTTGCCGACCTGCTTGCAGAGGTTGACCGGATTCCCGGAATCGGGCGTGTCCGGCTCGGTTCCCTGGATCCCTCGCTCATGAAACAGCCGTTCGTCGACCATATCGCAAACCTATCTTCCCTCGCGCCGCATTTTCATCTGTCCATGCAGTCGGGTTCCTCGCGCACGCTTGCCGCGATGAAGCGCAAATACAATGCGCAGATGGCACTTGACAACATGGTACGCGTCCGCCGCGCAATACCGGATGTCCAGTTCACTACGGACATGATCGTCGGTTTCCCCGGAGAGAGCGAAGAGGATTTCCGAGAGTCCGTTGCGTTTGCCAAGCGGGCAAGGTTCCTCATGATCCACGTCTTTCCGTATTCGCGCCGTGCCGGCACCGTTGCCGCGGCTATGCCGGATCAAATACCGGAGGAAATCAAAAAACGCCGCGCGGCGGAACTTATCTCCGTTTCTTCCGACATCCGGCGCGGAATCCTTGAGGAAGTTGCCGCAAAAGCACCGACACTGAACGTGCTGTTCGAGACCTTTTCCGGCGGATATGCCTTCGGACACACGCCGTCCTTCTTTGAGGTACGTGTTCCCTCCTCCGTCTCCCTGCATGGTGAAATCCGCCCGGTACGGGTGACGGGAACCGACGGAAGCCTGCTCTTCGGTACAATCGGAGACTGATTTTTTCCACAGCAACCGAAAATCCGAAAAAAATCTCAAAAAACTCTTGCAATTCTCCGGCGCTTGTGTTATAATAACTTTTGTTGCGTGAACCGTAAACCGTTTGACCCCAAACGGCTTACTATTTATCGGTTACGTTAGATTGCACTCACGTTGTGCAAAGAGGAGGTGTCAAACATGGCAAAATGCAGCATTTGTGGAAAGGGCGTTGTCTTCGGACAGAACGTATCCCACTCTAACCGTCACACCGCAAGAACCTGGAAGCCCAATATCCGCAAGGTGAAGGTAACCATCAACGGCAGCACCAAGTCTCTGCCGATGTGCGCTCGTTGTCTGCGTACCATGAAGAAGGCTTGATTGCTTTCTTCTCAGAAAAGACAGGCCGTCATGGTCTGTCTTTTTTCTTTGCCGGAGCAATTGTGACAAACGGGCGGCACAGCAACGGCGGGGGGAACCTGTGGGCGGATTTTTCCGGGAATATATATAAGTCGATGCCGGGAAACGCATTTTGCGTTTCCCGGCATCGACAGTTTATCAGGTCAGTTTCCGCAAACACTCCGGATGGTTGCCGCGAGGTCACAGAACGCGGTCGTCACCGTCCGGTATTCCCCTCCATCTGCGTGAAGCATACAATCGGTCACAAGAACCGTTTCCATACCCGTCGACGTGGCAGGAAGAATATCCTCCCGCACATCGTTCCCAATCATCAGGCAATCCTTGGGGTCCACGCCGAGCTTCCCTGCCACTTCGGTAAAATACTTCGGTGAGGGCTTGACAAAGTGACTGGTCTCATACGAGGTCACAAGATCAAAGTCCGCGGGCGTCAGCCCGACCCAGCCGAGGCGTTCTTCGATTGCGGAGAACGGAAAAAGCGGATTGGTCGCAAGCACCACGGTCGGGGAGGATTCGTGTGCCGCCGCGACCGCCGCGCGGGAAAGCGCAGGATCGGGTTCGGTAAAACGTATCGCATCGCGGAACCCGTTTTTGTAAAACGCTTCGAAAAGCGGAACGTCCCGGATACAGCCGTCTCCGAGAATCCGCTTTGCTTCGTCCCAGAAAAGCTGTTCGCAGGTCACCGTACCGTCTCCCTTCCCCATGGCACCGATGCCGGACAGAAGCGCCTTCACCAATAATTGCGGGTCGTATCCGTGCTTCGCCATTTCGGCAGTCAGAAGTCCGAAATACCCTTTGGTGAAGCGCTCCAGATTCATCGGGAGGAGCGTTCCGTCCAGGTCAAAAAGAATCGCGGTTCTCATGCGTCTCCGACTTTTTTACGAAGCGCGCGGAACTGAGTGAGAATATCGCCGAAGGTCGCAATCGCATCCTCGACGACCTCGGGACGGGTGAGGTCGACCTCTGCCAGCTTGAGGCTGTCGATCGGGCTTCTCGATCCGCCGCACTTGAGGAAGGAGATATACTTATCCACATACGGCTGCCCTTCCGCTTCGATCCGCTTGACAATATAGGAAGCGGCGGAAATGCAGGTTGCATACTTGTACACATAGAAGTTGTAGTAGAAGTGCGGGATGCGCATCCACTCGCAGGCAATTCCCTTGTCGCATACCACACGCGGGCCGAAGTACTTCTTGACAATCTCGTAGTACTTGCCGTTCAGGAGATCGGCGGTCAGGGGTTCGCCCGCCTCAGAGAGCGCGTGGAACTCCTTCTCGAACTCTGCGAACATGGTCTGACGGAAGAGCGTGCCCTTATAGGTGTCCATCAGCTCGTTGAGAATGCTCATCTTTTCTTTGTCGTCTTTGGATTCGCGCAGCTTCTTGTTTGCAAGCAGTAGCTCGTTGACGGTCGAAGCGACCTCGGCGACAAAGATGGTGTAATTGCACTCGTGAGGCTTGTTGTAGGTTCTGGAGTAGTAGCTGTGCATGGAGTGCCCGCCCTCATGCGCGAGCGTGGAAACGTCGTCGTACTTGCCGTTGAAATTGAGCAGGATATACGGCTCGGTATCATAACAGCCGGAGGAGTACGCGCCGCCGCGCTTGCCGCGGTTGGGATACACGTCGATCCAGCCCTTTTCCCGGAAGCCCGCTTCCATGGTGTCGTGGTATTCCTTGCCGAACACCTTCGCCATGTCCAGCACCTCGTCCACCGCTTCCTCGAAGGTATATTCGCGGCTGTATCCCTTGATCAGAGGCGTATAGGAATCGTAAAGATGGAACTGTCCGACGCCGAGCATCTCGCGCTTGAGATCGTAGTATTCATAGAGCACGCCGAGGTTCTTGCCGACGGTTGCGATCAGATTGTTGTAAATATCCGAGGTCACCTCGTCCTGGAACACGGTTGCGTCAAGATCAGAGGGATATTTCGACACTTTGGCAAGCACGCTCTTCTCCCGCGCAAAGCCGTCCAGCATGGTGGCAAAGGTATTGCCGAACCGGCGGTAGGTATCATAGAGCTTGTTGAATGCCGCGCGGCGCACCCGGCGGTCGGGATCCATTTCGAAGGTCACGAAGTTCTCCGAGGTCAGCTCGACTGGCTTACCGTCGGCACCTTTGATCTTCCCGAAACGCAGATCGGAGTTTGCGAAAATCGAACGCGTCTGACTGCTTGCGTCCATACCGGCACGCAGATCGGCGAGCAATTTCTCGCACTCATCCGACAGGGTGTAGGGCTTGAAACGGAGCGTCGTCTCAATCGCGCGACGGTATTCCGCCAGCTCTTTGTTCTCCGCAAGCCATTTTTCAACGGTCGCGGTATCCAACTTGAGCAGGTACGGCGTGACAAAATAGGTTGCGGAACCTGCATCGTTGGCAAGATTCATGACCTTGCCCGTCATGGACTGGTACACGTTGACGGTGGTATCCACGTCGAAATTGCGCGCGGCGTATTCATAAAGCAGATTGATTTTGCGGTCGATCGCAAAATAGTCGCGGAACATTGCGGCAAGCGCGTCGGCGCTCTTCAGCATGGTGTCCGCGTGAGCCGGAAACGCCTTGACCAGCTCCTCGGTCGCGGCAAAATCCGCCCAGAACGCTTCTTCGCTTTGGTAAATGGCGCTGAGATCCCATTTATATTTTGCCGGGATTTCTGCACGGTTGGTCGTCATATTGATTCCTCCTTGTCATTTGCGCTGACGGTCCACGGGCGCGGAACGGGAAACGGAACGGCTTTCGTTTCCGGACTCCCGTCAGCTTCACTTTGATTGCCATTATTTTAGCACAAATCCGGCAGTTATGCAAGCACAAACGCAAAATATTGCAGGAAATCATGAATCCCCGGACGGAGTGTACCGACGTGAAACGGCGGTTATCAGAAACGGTGAAAAACAGATGAAGCAGGCGATAAACGGCAGACACCCAGGGCAACATCAAACGAACCGGATTGCGGCTGCCCGCGGGCACCCGAAACGCAGACAAGCGGTAAAAAATGCGCAAAAAAAGACTGCCGCACACACGACAGCCTTGTTTGCGCAAAACAAAAAGACCGCCGCACACCCGACAGTCTTATTTGTTCAAATCATTGAAATAAACAATTTCGTCCGGGAAATTGAGCCCGAGCTTTTCACGCGCCACACGAATGATATATTCGCGGTCCACCGGCGCGTCCAGGAGATACTGCAATTCATCAATATTCTCCTGTTTTTGCTCAATCCGGAGCTGTAATTGCTGTTTTTCTTCCCGGAGACGGTTATATTCCATCAGGCGGGTAGCAAGGAGGGTCACGGTCAAGCCGACCAGGACAATCAGAAAAATCCGCAGAAACAGGGAGGTCACCGGCAAACGGCGACGCTCTTCGGTTGATTTTGCCACAGCTATCCCTCCTTTTCAATATCTTTTTCTCCGAAATACGCTGTTTCGGCACCGCGGAGAAGCAGGGCGATCCGATGGTCGGAAGCCGCCTTCTTTTGCTTTTCGCAAAGTCTTGCCAAAACCGGCGCCAGGGTCAGGCGGTACAATGCACGAAGTCCGCGGAACATCAGACGGAACGGCAACAGAATGACCAGAAACAGGTACCTTGCAAAGATTCCTGCAAAAAACAGAATCGCATCCTCAAACGCGGCAATCAGGCGACCGAGCGAAATCCGGTATAAGAAAAAACCAACGGCGACCCCTGCGGGCGCCGACAGGCGGAAGATTCCGTCGTTCCGGTCATACAGCAACAGTAACACCGAGATTCCGGCAGTCAAGCCGAACAGCACATCACAAAAGACCGTGACAAAAACCGTCACGCCGTGTGAAAGAGCATTCCCGTGCTTCCAGTTACCGGGGCAACCGAGAAACGGGAGCTTCCACGAACGCGCATAAGACGGTACTTCCCCGCCCCTCACTGTACCAGCTGCTCTGCGCAAAAGGCGGAACACGTCATATACCGCGCCGAGTGCCGCACCAAGCAAAAGGCAGGCAAGCATCATGTAAAGCAGGTCGATCTGCGATACTTCCATGCGCTTTACCGGAACAGTTTACCGAGAAAGCCCTTTTTCCCGGGCTCCTTGGTCTGGCTTTCGTAATAATTGACACCGATGATCTTTCCCGTGAGCTTGACATCTCCGCGTTCCACGTCCAGAGTCCCGACGCGAAGATCTTCGCCCTCCACGGACAAATCTCCGAAATCAGTAGACAAAAGAACCAGCTTTTCATCAAAGCTGATTACCTCCGTCACACCCGTGATTTCCATTGCCGCGCGATCTCTGACGGCAAACGCGTGTCCCTTCCGTTTTTCTTCGTTCATGTTGAATCGCCTCCGCATACTTTCTATCCGAAACATATGCGGAGGCAAATCATTTTATGAACGAAACCGACATTCAGTCCACCACTTCGTAAAGCTCGGCGGCATCATTCTTCCTGACGGTTTCCCTCACGTCCTTGACTCTTACGCGAAGCGTACGTTCTCCGAACGTGATCTCAATGAGATCGTTTTCCTTCACGTCATACGAAGCCTTGGCGCGGCGACCGTTGACACTGATGTGCTCGGCATCGCACGCATCGTTGGCTACCGTTCTGCGTTTGATCAGGCGGGATACCTTCAGAAATTTATCCAGTCTCATTACAAATACGGGATGATCAGTTTACAGCTTTCTTCATGGGAGCGCTTGCGGTGAATACAGGACGCTTGCAAGCTTCCACCTTGATGTTCTCGCCGGTTCTGGGGTTACGTGCGACTCTTTCGCCGCGGGTCTTCACGGAGAAGGTGCCGAAACCGATCAACTGAACCTTATCGCCCTCTTTGAGCGCGTCGGTGATTGCTGCGGTCAGTGCGTTGAGAACCGCCTCGGTGTCTTTCTTGGTAACGTTTGTGTTCTTTGCAACTACGTCAATAAGCTGTGCCTTGTTCATCTTTGGTACATCCTTTCATTAATTTTGACAGGATAATTATATCATCTGTTTTCAAGAATTGCAAGAGTTTTTTGCAAATTTCTGATAAATATCACCAATATTTTTTGAAAATTTTAAGATTTTTGTTTCACTTTGTTCCAGATTCTGTTAAGTTCTTCCGAGCCTTCCTGCCCCATACTTTTTCCGGACTCCAAAACCGTCTTTTCGACGGCAGAAAACCGATCAATAAACTTGTTGGTCGCACGGTACAGAGCGCCCTCCGGGTCAACGCCGACCTTGCGGGAGAGCGAAGTTACGGTGAGGAGCAGATCGCCAATCTCCTCGTCGATACGGTCATGATCGCCGCCGGCAATCGCTTCTTTGACCTCCGCAGTCTCCTCGTCAAGCTTGTCAAACACCTCATCGGCGGAAGCAAAATCAAACATCTTTGCTTTTTTGCCGACCTTTGCCGCACGCATGAGCGCGGGAAGCATCGGAGGGATGGCGTTCAGCTTGTCCGTGACGGTCACGCGCTGCTTCTCTTCCCCCTTGATCTGTTCCCAGTTGGAAAGTACGGTTTCGGTATCCTTTGCCGTAACGCTCCCGAACACATGAGGATGGCGATGAATGAGCTTTACACAGATATCATTGGTAACGCCGCCGATGTCAAAGCTGTTCGCTTCCGTTTCCAATTGCGCGTGGAAAACGACCTGCAGGAGCACGTCGCCGAGCTCCTCTCTGAGCAGTTTCGGATTCCCGGTATCGATTGCTTCGATGACCTCGTAGGTTTCCTCGATAAAATCGTTTCGGATACTCTTGTGGGTCTGTTCGATGTCCCACGGGCAACCGCCCGGCGCGCGCAGGATCCCGACGATCGTGCAAAGATCATAGAAATCGTATCCGGTCTTTTTTTCAAGCAGGTACTGCATTTTGGCTTCTCTTGTGTTTTCCATATCGGTTCCTTTTTTATGTAGTTTTCTCCCGCCAGGCGGGAGGTTTGATTCATTTTCGCTGTAGAGCCATGTGTCTGTCCTTTTGCGGAAGATCGCGTGGGTAATCTTTCCGGAGCACGGATTTCAGTTCTTTGATGAGCAGGCGTCCGTTTCCGCTGTTTTCGCTCCGGCGGGCAATCAGAGAAATAGCGGAACGACTTCCGCCGTATCACTTTCCCGGCTGTTTTCGTCTTTGAACAAGCGTTTTCAGCTGATCGGGAGTTGCCGCGCCGAAAACGAGCACCAGAAGCAGGTAGACCGCGGCGCAGACGGCGAACAGGAGCAGTGTTTGCCCTCTGCCCTCCATAACGCCGGGAAAAAACACGGCGGACACGGTCGCCGCGCCGACCGAGACCGTTGCGGCGGCAAAGGGTCGGAAGAAGAGGTCTCGGAAACTGAGGCCGTCCGGTGCGTTTTTCACGACGTGGTACATTTCCACCGCAGTAACTGCGAAGCCGCACAAAAAGGTGCTGAGCGGTGCACCGCTGATTCCGACAGACGAAATTCCGATGAGAAGGTAGGCGGAGATTGCCTTGACGACGATTCCGATTGCCATGGCTCGGATGGGAACGAGAACCCGGTGATACGCCTGAAGGACGGCACCGGCGACGGTCATCAGGCAGGAGAAGAACACGGACACACCGAGCATAGACAAAAGCGGTGCAGAAACGCTGACCGCCTCCTTCTGTCCGCGGAACAGAAGCTCCAGCACCGGGCGGGCAAATGCCGCCAGCGCAAGCGACGCAGGAAGCGCCAGAAGCGCGGTCAGGCGGAGCGCGGAAGAGATCACGCTTCTCTCGCCGTCGCGGTCGCCGGATTCTCTGGCGGAGGCAACCGACGGAAGAAGCGGCAATGCAACCGAAGTAATCAACGACGGAACAAGGTGGAACACCGGGAGTGCGAGCGTGGTGTAGGCGCCGTACAGTTCGTTTGCCGCCGACGCGTCGTAGCCGATGGTCTGAAGCCGGCGGAGGATCAGTGTCATATCCAGAATGCGGTTGAAGCCGGTCACGGAGGATGCGAGCGTCACGGGAAGCGCGAGCGCAAGAAGCCCGCGAAGCACATGGTCCGGCTTTCCGGGGACGGATTCGACGACAGGTTCGGCGACACCCGGCACCCGGTTTTCCTGCCGTTTTTTCTCCGCAATCAGGTAAACCAGTGCCACTGCCGTACCGACACCGAAACCGATCACGGCAAACGCGGTGATGATCGGCGTACCGGCGCCGCGGGAGGCGGCGAGGTTGGCAAAGAGCAGTCCGAAGACCAGTTTCCCCGCGGCTTCGATGAGTTGGGAGACTGCGGTCGGGACCATGTTGCCGAAGCCCTGAAAATAACCGCGGAGCGCGCCTGCGGCGCAGGTAAAGAACAGCGCGGGGGCGATGGCGAGGATGGATGGGCGGGCATTCCCGCTTTTGAGAAAAGCGGCAAGCGGTACCGACCCGAAGGCGAGCACTGCGGTGCCGGCTAAGCCGACCGCGAGGAACAGGGCAAGAGCCGTCCGGTAAGTTTTCTGCACTTCCCCGTATCTGCCGCCTGCAAGGCTGCCGGAAATGCGGACGGAAAGTGCGACGGGAAGTCCCGCCGTGGCGGTCACCGCGATGAGTGCATAGAGTTCAAAGGATGTATTGAAGTACCCCATTCCCTCGGCGCCGAGCAGGCGGAGCATCGGGATACGGTAAACAAGACCGAGAATTTTGACAAGGATGGTGGAGGCTGTCAGGACGACAACGCCGGACAGAAATCCGCCTTTCCGTTTTTGAGTGATATTTTCCAAGCACTTCACCCCGCATTTTCAAATCGCGGTCAAAAGACCTCAGACTATGATTATGTGGGATGGCGGGTTTGTATGCCGGGGAATGCGTGGGAAGCAAGCCGTATCAAGGACTTGCTGGCGGAATATGGGGAGAAAAGCGAAGCTTGGCGCGCCGCCTGTCGGCGGGCACCCGCGGAGCGGGGATCCGACGGCGGCGCGAACGGACAAACGAAAAACGCGGTACAAGCCGCCTGTCGGCGGGGCACCCGCGGAGCGGGGATCCGACGGCGGCGCGAAAAAATCAACCAATCACAGAGCGGGATCGGCTTCGGCTTTCACCTGCTTTTCCCCGGCGGCAGACAGGCGGTTGGTGTGCTCCAGCCACTTGACCAGATACTGTCCCGTATAGGAAGCGGGACACTTTGCAACTTCCTCGGGAGTGCCGGAGGCAACCAGCGTTCCGCCGCCGTCTCCGCCCTCGGGTCCGAGGTCGATGATATAGTCGGCGGTCTTGATGACATCCAGATTATGCTCGATGACAAGCACTGTATTTCCGGTATCCACCAACCGCTGAAGAATCCGGATCAGGCGTTCCACATCGGCGGTATGAAGTCCCGTGGTCGGCTCGTCGAGAATATAGATGGTCTTTCCGGTCGGGCGGCGGGAAAGCTCTGTCGCAAGCTTTACACGCTGTGCTTCGCCGCCGGAAAGCGTAGTAGACGACTGCCCGATCTTGATATAACCAAGCCCGACATCGAGAAGCGTTTCCAGTTTACGGCGGATTTTCGGAACGTTTTCAAAAAATTTCACGCCCTCTTCCACCGTCATTTCCAGCACATCGGCAATGTTTTTGCCCTTGAAATGACATTCCAGTGTATCTTTATTATAGCGTTTCCCGTGGCAGACGTCGCAAGTCACGTAAACGTCCGGCAAAAAGTGCATTTCGATGCACTTGACGCCGTCCCCCTCGCACGCCTCACACCGTCCTCCGCGCACGTTGAAGGAAAATCTGCCGGGGCCGTAGGCTCTCGCCTTTGCTTCCTGCGTATTTGCAAACAGGTCACGGATCTCCGAAAACAATCCCGTGTAGGTTGCCGGGTTGGAGCGCGGCGTTCTGCCGATCGGGCTCTGGTCAATGCAGATGACCTTGTCAAGATTTTCGACACCTTCAATACGGTCAAATTTGCCTGGGAACGCATAGGCACCGTTGAGCACGGCGGCGAGCCTTGGATACAGAATCCCGTTGACAAGCGAAGATTTACCGGACCCGGAAACGCCGGTAACAGCAACAAAACATCCGAGCGGGATCTTCACATTCAGGTTCTTGAGATTATGCTCTCTTGCACCGAACACTTCCAAGAATTTGCCGTTTCCGGGACGGCGCGCGGCGGGAAGCGGAATAAAGCGTCTCCCGGAGAGGAAAGCGCCGGTCAGGGACCGCTCGTTCTTCATGACCTCCTCGGGCGTACCGGCAGCGACCACTTCCCCGCCGTGGATCCCCGCACCGGGACCGATGTCAATGAGGTAATCCGACTCCATCATGGTCTCTTCGTCGTGCTCGACCACTATGACGGTATTGCCGAGATCGCGGAGCTTCTTGAGGGTACGGATGAGCTTGCTGTTATCCCGCTGATGCAGTCCGATGGATGGCTCGTCCAGAATATACAGGACACCCATGAGCGACGAACCGATCTGGGTCGCCAGGCGGATGCGCTGTGCCTCACCGCCGGACAAAGTTCCCGCTTTACGGGAAAGCGTGAGATAATTGAGTCCGACGCTGCAGAGAAAACTGAGACGCGCGCGGATCTCCTTGAGAATTTCTTTGGCGATCGCCTGTTCGGTTTCGGTCAGCGTCAGCTGATTGACAAACGCAAGCGCCTTGTCCACGGACATGGAGCAGAATTCATCGATGTTTTTACCGCCGACGGTCACCGCAAGCGAAATGGCAGACAGGCGTTTTCCGTGGCAGACGGGACAGGGGATTTCCTCCACGAACGCCTGATAATAGTCCCCGTTGCTTCCGGAATTCAGGAGCCGCTCGACCATAGGCACCAGACCGTCGAAGCGGACCCTGGTATGGTGGGATTCTCCGCCGAAATAGCGGGTGACCTCGTACAACTCGTCTCCGGTGCCGTGCAGCAGCTTGTCGTAAGCCTCGGGTGCCATCCGGTTGATCGGGGTATCCAGATCAAATCCGTGCTTTTTCCCCGCGGCAATAAAGAGCGGACCGTTCCAGCTCTTTTCCTCAATGGTCTTGAAGCCGTTGACGTTGATTGCTCCCTCGCGGAGCGTCAGATTTTTATCGGGGATCATTTTGTCCACGGAGATCGTCTGCATATCGCCGATTCCGGCGCAATGCGGGCAGGCACCGGCGGGATTGTTGAAGGAAAACATCCGGGGCTCCAGCTCTCCGATGGAAATGCCGTGCTCCTCGCAGGCATAGGACTGGGAAAACTCCAGTTCCTCCCCGTCTCCCTCGCGCGGCACAGTCACAATGATAAGGTGTCCGTCGGCGGCATTCAACGCATTTTCCACCGAGTCCGCAAGGCGGGGGCGGATTCCCTCCTTCATGACCAGGCGGTCGACGATGATCTCGATTTTATGCTTTTTGTTCTTGTCAAGCGCGATCTCTTCGGAAAGATCGTAAACCGAACCGTCCACGCGCACGCGGACGTAACCGCTCTTCTTTGCGTCTGCAAACACCTTTTCGTGCCTGCCCTTCTCGCTTCTGACAACGGGTGCCAACACCATGAACCGCTCACCCATGGGCAGTTCCATGATCCGGTCAATGATCTGATCGACCGACTGCTGACGGATCTCCTTGCCGCAGATAGGACAGTGCGGGATGCCGATGCGTGCATAGAGAAGACGGAGATAGTCATAAATCTCCGTCACCGTGCCGACGGTGGAACGCGGGTTCTTGGAGGTAGTCTTCTGGTCGATGGAAATGGCGGGAGACAGCCCCTCAATGGAGTCGATGTCGGGCTTGTCAAGCTGACCCAAGAACATTCTGGCATACGAGGAGAGCGACTCGACAAACCGTCTGTGCCCCTCCGCGTAAATGGTATCAAATGCGAGCGACGACTTACCGGAACCGGAAAGTCCCGTAAAGACGACCAACTTGTCCCGCGGGATGGTGACGTCGATGTTTTTCAGATTGTGGACCCGCACGCCGCGGATCACGATATTGTGTTCCATAACGATTTCCTTTGCAAGTAACTGTTCAACAGGTTTCCGGAACGCCGACGGATGCCGGCATCCGGAGTTATATTATTTTGTGCCGTTCTCCGGAATCAGCAAAGAGCGGATGCGGCGGTACTGACCGCGCGTGAGCATATGCCCCTCGTAGGTTTTGCGTCTGCCCTCCCCGAGGTGAAACACGACGTTGACCCGCG
This sequence comes from uncultured Eubacteriales bacterium, assembly GCA_934796165.1. Taxonomy (GTDB): domain Bacteria; phylum Bacillota; class Clostridia; order Oscillospirales; family CAG-272; genus CAKVOU01. The sequence continues at coordinate 37,791 of CAKVOU010000004.1, forward strand.
GATAAATGCATTTGCCGACGTCAACCGGCGTGCCGTCCGGCAGAATCAAAGAAATATCGGTCAGCTCCTTGACGGGAAAACCGTCCGATGAAAGCCCGGACGAGCCCTTGCCGGTCATCAGGATCCCATCCTCCACGACAAGTCCCGCGCGGAAGAGATACCAGAGATCGAACACGCTGAACACGAGAATCACGCCGACCATGACATTAAGGATCTGGGTCGCGATGTTGTCCTCCGGGATGAATCTGCCAATGAGAAAATACCCCGCGATGCAGGCGGCAATGAGCAGAACGGTTCCCGCGAGCGCGGGATAATTTACAAGACAGATCTTTTTGTTCATAAACACCTCAGTCAAAATAATGTGCGGCAGCATAAGAAAATTCCGCCTTCACACGATCAATGTCCAGCGTCAGATACTCGCCGTCGCGGTAAAGCACCTGTCCGTCCGAAACGGTCATACGCACGTCGGACGAGGAAACGCTGAAGCAAAGACTTGCCGCCGTGTCGTAAACGGGAAGATTGTGCGGCGCGTGCAGGTCAATCAGCACCAGATCGGCACGCATTCCGGCTTCGATCCGTCCGCAGTCGTCGCGTCCTTGCGAGAGGGCGCCGTTGCGGGTCGCCACATGAAGCATCTCCCGCGCACCGGTCGCAAGCGGGTCACGGTCAACGCCCTTGTGCAGGATTGCCGCAATCTGGAGCTCTCGGAGGACATCCAGCCGGTTATTGGAAGCGGCACCGTCGGTGCCGAGCGCGACATTCACACCCGCGTCACGCAGCTTCCGGTACGGCATGACGCCGGAGCCGAGCTTGAGATTGCTGACGGGATTGTGCGCCACCGTCACGTGCTTTTCCGCAAGAAGCGCAATATCCTCGTCGGTCACCCACACGCAGTGTGCCGCCGTGGTCGGAGCGTTGAATACGCCGCAGTCGTAAAAAAAACGCGCAGGGGTTTTCCCGTGACGGGCAATACACTCGCTTTGCTCCTTTTCGGTTTCGGAAAGATGAAGCTGGACGCGAATGCCCCGCTCTTTTGCGTATTCACCGGCACTTCTGCAATAGGATTCCACATTGGTGTATTCCGCGTGCAGAGAGAGATCGATCTTCAGTCTTCCCTCTCCGGCGTTCTGATACGCCCGCTCGAGCGCACAGGATTCCACAAATCTGCGATCTTTGTAAAAATCAATGTTCGGGTCAAAAGAAACGAGGTTCCGGGACAGGTTCGCCTTCATGCCGGTCTCCAGCACCGCGCGGGCGGTGGATTCCTCAAACATATACATATCCGAGAAGGACACCACGCCGTTCCGGATCATTTCGGCACAGGCAAGCATGGACGCGTCATAGACGTTTCCCCCGTTCAGGCGTTCCTCTGCGGGAAAAATGCGTTCATTTAGCCAGCGGTCCAGCGGGAGGTCCTCGCCAAAGCCGCGGAACAGCGTCATAGCCGCATGACAATGCGCATTATAGAATGCGGGGATCAGGAGGTCGCCGCCGCAATCCATATCGCTGTCATATTTGTCCGTTGCCGGATCCTTGCCGACATAGATGATATACTTACCGTCGGTCACAACACAAACGCCGTCACTTCCGAAGCCGTATTCTTCCGGCAGACGGACGTTGCGATAAATGTTCTTCATAAAAAAGTGTTCCTCCCTGGGACAGAATTCTATGACGCACGGAAAAACGGTCAGATTAGTCCGTTTTTCCGGTAAAAGGCTTCGGTTGCGGCGCGCGACTCCGCAAAGGTCTCATCACCGCGCAGATATTCATAGGGGTATTTGGGGTTGGCAAAGCGGCGGATGCAAGCCTCGCCGTTCGCTCCGCCGACACGGTAATGCACCATTTTTGAAACCGCACCGGCACCGACCGCAAAGATGGAATGGACCTCTTCCATCATGTAGACATTGTACAGTCCCTCGGTCCCCGCTTTGGCAAAACCGACGTTTTCATAGTTGCCGACGGTGTTTTTCTGGCGGTACATATAGTACGGATGATAACCGATGCTTCCGGCGCGCACCTGCGTGTAATCGACGCATTTCCCCGCATCTCCGCCGCGGAGCGAATAAACGTGACTTCCCTCACGCAGAATATCCGCAGCCTTTTTGACGCAGAAAGTATGAACGGTCAGGTTCTCCGGAGCAAGCTCCGCGACCTTGTCGAACGTTGCGGAAAACCGTTTGAAATTGTCACCCGGTAAGCCGACGATGAGATCGGTATTGATGACGGGTATCCCGGATTCCCTTGCGATTGCAAACGCGCGGAAGAAATCCTCCGGCGTGTGATGACGCCCGATTTCCTCCAGCACCTCAGCGGAAAGCGACTGGGGGTTGACACTGACGCGTGTCACACCGTACTGCTTTGCCACGGCAAATTTCTCTTTGGTGATGGTATCCGGTCTGCCGGATTCAAGCGTGAATTCCTCAAGCGACGCGACGTCTGTATTCTCCGCGATAACGGAAAGCAGAAACCGGAGCTGATCCGCTTCCAGTACGGTCGGAGTACCGCCGCCGATGTAAACGGTCTTGACGCGAAGCCCGAGTTCTCTGATTTCGGAAAATGCTGCCCGGAGCTCCCCGGCAAGCCGGACAAGATAATCCGGGATAAGCGAGAGCAGCTTTTCCGACGTATAGGATACAAAAGAGCAATAGGAGCAACGGGATGGGCAGAACGGAATGGAAACGTAAACGCTGCAATCGCGCGGGTCGGGCACGCCGATGATCGACTGCTCCGCAAGTGCGACGTTGATTGCAAGCTGTGCCTTCTTGGGAACCGCCTGATAGTCTCCCGTGAGGATCCGCTTGACGCGGGTTTTGCTCATGCCGCGCTCCAGCATTTCCTTGGCAACCTTGGAAGGGCGTACTCCGGTCAGCATTCCCCACGAGGGACGGTAGCCGAGCACCTCGCCGCAAGCGGCAAGCACTGCCGCGCCAACCGCAAATTTCATCGTCTTCTCTTTTGTCTCGTCCTCGCCGATCCCGTAAATACGGAACCGTTCCGCCTCGGCAGTTTTTCCGTAAGCCGTGATCGTCGCGTGACAGCTCGCTCCCTCTCCCGTGTCACGGGCAACCACAGTCAATTCCGGCGTACCGGGAACGACCTCCGCCCCGGCTCCGAATTTTTCGCCGGGGAAAAAGATCATACAAAGCATTTGCACATAATAGGAATTGATATTCCCGTCTATCGTCAGTTTCATGTGTGTCTCTCCGGTTTCATGAGATCTTTGGAATCCATTACAATGGTCACAGGTCCATCATTGACAAGTGATACCTGCATATCCGCGCCGAAGATCCCCGCTTCCACATGGGGGACATCGCGCTTCAGCAGCTGCTTGAAATACTCGTAAAGGCGGTTTGCCTCCTCCGGCTTTGCCGACGCAAGGAAATCCGGGCGGTTGCCGTGGCGGTAATTGGCAAGGAGCGTAAACTGGGAGATGACCAGAAGCTCTCCGCCGATATCCGTGACCGAGCGGTTCATTTTACCGTTTTCATCCTTGAACACCCGCATCTTCACGATCTTGGCGGCAAGCAGTTCTGCGTCAGTTTCCGTATCCCCGCCGGCTACACCGAGCAGAATGAGAAACCCGTTCCCGCACGCGCCGACCGTCACACCGTCCACCGAGACCGACGCACTTTTTACTCTCTGCAATACCGCTTTCATGTTTCCGACCTTGCCCCGTCTCCGGGGAATTCCCTTTCCTTTTGTAAAATCAATTTCTCCGGGTCACGAGATCCCGCGGTTGATATCCGTCACGCCGTCAATCCCGCGCAGGCGCGAAACGATCAGGGCGTAATGCTCGCTGTCGCGGCAGGCGACCTTCAGATTGATGATCATCTTGCCCGCCGAATTCTTCTGGGAATTGATCGCCAGAATATCCACCTTCATATCCACAAGCGCACCGGAAATGGCGGCAAGCACACCGATCTTGTCCTCACAATACATCTGGAGCAGTGCTTCGTAAACCGCCGAGCCGCCGGAATTCTGGGTATCCCAGTACGCGGTGACAAACCGGTTGACGTTGTCCGCCTGAAGCATTCCCGCAACCACGTTGGGGCAGTTGCGCTTATGGATGGAGATGCCGTAGCCCTTGGTGATGAACCCGATGACATCGTCGCCGGGAAGCGGGTTACAGCACTTGGCGAACTTGACCTCACAGCCGTACTCTCCGTCCACCACGATGCCGCTGTTGGAGCGCATATGCTTGGGACGCTCCTTGGTCTGCACGACGGGGACTGCGGGAGCCGCTGCCTGCGTTTCGGCAGACTTGAACATCCGCTCGTACTCGTCCTTGAGACGGGAGGAAATGCGGGAGACCGACATACCGCCGTACCCGAGCGTATTGTACAAATCCTCGGCAGAGGAAAAGCCGATCCGCGGGATGATCTCCGCAATCACCGCCTCGCGTTCCTCGTCGGTGAAGGTTTTTGCGAATTTGGACAGCTCGCCGTCCACCAGACCGCGTCCGACCTGGATATTCTCCGTGCGTTTCTCTTTCTTGAACCACTGGCGGATCTTGCTGCGTGCTTCACTGGTCTTGACAATGTTCAGCCAGTCCCGGCTGGGTCCTTTGGACGCGTTTGAAGTAATGATTTCCACGATATCGCCGTTTTTGGGTGCGCTGGCAATCGGGACGATGACGCCGTTGATCTTGGCACCGATCATTTTGTCACCGACCGCCGAATGGATTGCATAGGCAAAGTCAATGACAGTCGCACCGGAGACGAGCGAGATTACGTCGCCCTTGGGGGTGAAAACGAAAACCTCGTCCCTGAAAATATCGGTCTTGAGCGCACTCATGAATTCGTCCGGGTCCTTGGTTTCGCTCTCGTTCTGAATCAGCTCGGACACCCAACGCAGCTTTTTATCCATTTCCTCCTTGGAGGTCGCGCCCGACTTATATTTCCAGTGCGCGGCAACACCGTATTCGGCAAACTGGTGCATTTCCCAGGTACGGATCTGCACCTCGAACGGGATACCGTCCTTGCCGATGACGGTCGTATGGAGTGACCGGTACATATTGGGTTTCGGGGTGGAAATGTAATCCTTGAAGCGCCCGGGCACCGAGTTGAACATCTCGTGGATCAGCCCCAGCGCGGTGTAACATTCCAGCTCGGTATCGACGATGATACGGAAGGCGTAAAAGTCGTAAATCTCGTCGAAACTCTTGTGCTGGGTGTACATTTTCTTGTAGATGGAGTACGCCGACTTGACGCGCCCCTCCAGAGTAAAATGAATATGGTTGGCGGTCATGGACTCGCTGATCTGCTCCTTGATCTTCTCAAGGAAGTTTGCCGTCTGACCGTATCTGCGCCGTGCGTCGTCGGTGACCTCCTTGTATCCGATGGGATCGAGATACATGATCCCGAGCGTTTCCAGCTCCTGCTTGATCTTCTGCATACCGAGGCGGTGCGCAAGCGGTGCATAGACCTGCATGGTTTCGAGGGCAATGACCCTCTGCCGGTCGTCGCTCTTTGCCGACAGCGTCCGCATATTGTGGAGCCGGTCGCAGAGCTTGATGAAGATCACACGGATGTCGCGCGAGGTGGCGAGCAACATCTTGCGCAGGTTTTCGATGTGCTCCTCTTCCTTGTCGCCGACCTGCATGGTCTTGATCTTGGTAAGTCCGTCCACAAGCGCCGCGACATCGGTGCCGAATTTCTTTTCCAGTGCCTTCAGATTGGTTTTGTCGGAGCAGTCCTCCACCGTATCGTGGAGCAGTGCCGCGCAGATGGAATCCGTGTCCAGTTCCAGTCCCGCGACGATGTTCGCCACGGCGACCGGATGGGAAATATACGGTTCTCCGCTTGCGCGGAACTGTCCCTCATGGAGCGACCGGGCATACTCATATGCCGCCGTGATTTTCTCAATATTGTACTTCTTGCCGGTTGCGCGCAGGGTGGCAAGAAGCTCTTCAAACCCGTTGTCCTTTGTCGTATCCATACGGTTTCTCCTTTCGTCCTCAGTCCGCATCGTGTCCACACCTGGAACGAAGCGTCCTTAAAATGGAGGAACGTTCGATCACTGCCTTGTTCTGCGTAAAATAAATGTCCACGAAATACTCATCCTCCGCAGTCTCTGTGATCCGGCAGATATTCAACTCATTCATGATCCGGAGCGTATATTTCAGCCTCGCATAGCTCATGGCGGTTCCCGCGTTACGGATCTCATGAAGCAGTGCCCGCTGACGGAACACCCGCTGCCCCGCGCGGAAATCGCGGCGGAGAAGCGTGTAAACGGTCACAAAATCCGGGCGGTCCGGAATAATTCCTTCCGACTCGTCAAAGCTGCCGCCGTTGCGGATCTCCTCGTAGCGCTGCTTCTCCTTTGCAAAATCCCGGTCATATGTTTTGGGGTAGGACGCGTCCTGAATCAGAAGCTGAAGACTGCGAACTCCCTGATATTCATTGATGCTGAGCTGGAAATACAGGTCCGCCCGTTCACCCGCTTCAAAGCCGAGCGATTCCGGGGAACGACCGAACCAGAGCGCGGTGAAGAAATACCCGCCAGCGCCGACAATCAGCTTGGTATGTTTTCCGCCACCAAGCGGGATGACCCGTTGTACTGCCACATCCCGAAGAAAGAACACGGGAACCGGATTCCCGGTACCGAACGGCTCCAGGCGGTCAAGCTCGGCGGCAAGCTCCATGGTGATTTCCTCCGGTGCAAGCTCACAGTCCGCGTCCAGGGTGACCACCGGCTTCCCGCCGCCGAGCTGCTTTTCGGCATATTCATTGATCCGCTCGCGGAACGCTTCGATGTTGCACCGCTTGACGGACAGTCCTGCCGCAAGCTCATGTCCGCCGAACCGTTCCAGAAGGTCGGCGGAATCCTGCAGTGCATCCACCAGATTGATTCCGTGCACGCTTCTGCCGGAGCCCTTCCCCACGTCATCCGGCGCGGGATAGCCGCGTGTGGCGCCGTCAAAGGAGATCAGGATGGACGGTAGCCCGAACCGGTCGGTCAGGCGGGACGCGACGATCCCGATGACCCCCTGTGTCCACGCGTCATCGGCAAGCACCAGCACGCGCGCGTCCTCCGGGTGATCCATGGCTTCGATCTGCCGGTACGCCTGCTCGGCAATCCGGTTTTCCTCCACCTGACGGCGGCGGTTGATCTCGCAGAGTTCCTCCGCAAGCGAAAGCGCCTCTTCCCGGTCCTCGGCAAGCAGGAGCCGGACCGCCTTTGTTGCGTGGTCGATCCGTCCCGCGGCGTTGATACGGGGCGCCAGACCGAACCCGATGTATCCGGAATTGATCTTTCTTTTCTTCGCGGGAGCACCGGTATCCGCTCTCGCAGAGGAAACTTCGATAAGCGCTTCCAGTCCCGGAAGCGTACTCTTCTGCATTTTGGCAATGCCGCCCGCCACAATGAGGCGGTTTTCGTCAAGCAGGGACATGACGTCGGCAACCGTGCCGAGCGCGACAAGATCCACATACTCGTCAAACACACGTCCGGCAGAAATCTTCCGGTCGATCCCCTGCTCCTCGCCCTCCGAAATCTCAATGGCACTCACCAATTTGAACACCACGCCGACCCCGGCAAGCTCCTTGAAGGGATATTCACAGTCGGGTCTGCACGGGTTGACCACCGCAGACGCGCGGGGCAGTTCCGACTGACACTCGTGGTGATCGGTTACGACCACATCCATGCCGAGTTCCGTGGCGCGCGCAACCTCTTCCACCGCCGTGATGCCGGTATCCACCGTAATCATCAGTCCGTAGCCCTCGGCTGCAAGCTGTTCCACTGCGGGGACCGACACACCGTACCCTTCCTTGGCGCGGCTCGGGATGTAATATCCGACCTCTGCGCCCTTGGAGCGCAGGTAACGATACAAAAGCGTGACGGAGGTCACGCCGTCCACGTCATAGTCGCCGTAAATGACAATGCGGGTATGCTCCGCAAGTGCGCGCCGGATACGCGCCACCGCAAGCGGCATGTCGCATAAGAGAAACGGGTCGTGAAGAAGCGACCTGTCCCCGGTCGGGGTCAGAAATACGCGTACCGCCTCCGCGGTCCGACAGCCGCGGTAATATAACAACCTTGCCGTAACGGGGAGAAGCCCGGTTTCCTCTGCCAGCTCGGAAATCGCCGCGTCGGCTTCCGGATTCCCCTCATCCCGCAGGATCCATACTTTTTCATTACTCATTTCAAATTCAGCTTTCTGTGCAGAGCCGCGTCTTCCGCACGCCGACCCGCCGTTCTCATTTCAAATCGTTTCCGTCCCCGATCCGCATCTGCCGTACCGGAGCGGTATTATACCACTTGTTCTTTCATCGGTGCCGGGAAACGCCCGGCATATATCCCGGGTTTTCGTCACCCGCGCACTTCCCCGAAGCGGGAAAGGATCTGCTCCGCTGCTCTCACGCCGTCCACCGCCGCCGAGGTGATTCCTCCGGCGTAACCGGCGCCTTCCCCGATGGGGTAAATGAGCGGATGCCCGAGCGCGGTCATATCCTCACCGCGCAGAATCCGGAGCGGCGCGCTGGTACGCGTTTCCGCCGCCGTCATGACGGCTTCCGGGTCCGCAAAGCCGTGCAGCTTCCGGTCAAACGAGCGAAGCGCGAACGCAAGCCCCTCGCCGACAAATGACGGAAACACCGTGCCGAGATCGGCGAGCGTGTATGCGTCGCCGCCGCGGTAGGTCGGCAGAACCTTACGGGGGCTTGTCCCCGTTTTTCCGGCGAGAAAATCACCGACCGTCTGAATCGGGGCGCGATAGCCACCGCCGCCGACGCAGAACGCCGCACGTTCAATCCTGCGTTGTAATTCGATCGCCCCGGCGGCGACACTGCCGCCGACCGGCTCATAATCGGAAACGCCGAGCGACACGGCGACCGCGCAGTTGGCGTTTTTTCCGTCCCGTGCGTATCGGCTCATGCCGTTGACGACCAGTCCGCCCTCCTCTGAGGCCCCCGCGACCACCTCGCCGCCGGGACACATACAGAAAGTGTAAACACCGCGCGCTCCCGTGGTATCGGACAACGCGTACTCCGCGTGCCCGAGCGCGGGATGCCCTGCCTTGTCCCCGTACAGAGCACGGTCAATGTCGCTTTGCAGATGTTCAATGCGAACACCGACCGAAATGGGCTTCGGTTCAATGGCGTAGCCCGCGCCGAGCATCATGTAGTAAGTATCTCTCGGGCTGTTGCCAAGCGCGAGCACCGCACACCCCGCGTGAATATGTCCTTTTGAGGTTGTCACGTCAAGCGTCCCGTCCGCAAACTCGCTGATGCGGTCCATGCGGCAGCGGTAACGCACCTCCCCGCCGAGGCGGGTTACCTCGGAGAGCAGATTGTCCACCACCACGCGGAGAATATCGGTCCCTACGTGCGGCTTTGCCTTAGTCAGAATCTCATCGGGAGCGCCGAACCGGACAAGCGTGTCCAGCACATAGGCGCACCGCGCGTCATGAATCCTCGTGAGCAGCTTCCCGTCCGAAAAGGTTCCGGCACCGCCCGCGCCGAACTGAATGTTGGATTCGGTATCCAACACGCCGTCCCGATAAAACCGTTCCACTGCACGCACACGATCAGCAACGGAGTCGCCGCGGTCGATCAGGATGGGATGCATGCCATGCTCTGCAAGCAGAAGCGCCGCGAACATTCCCGCAGGTCCCATGCCGACGACGAGCGGACGCGCCGCAAGCGGCGCCTGCCCCCGCCGGATTGAAAGGTCTCCCGGCGCAAGGCGTTTTGCGCCTGCCCGCGCCAGTTTTTCGTCCGGGGCGGTTCCTTCACCCTCCGCGAGCACCGAGCAGACAAAGCGGATGTCTCCCCGTCTGCGGGCGTCCACGGACTTTTTATAAAGCCGAAAATGAAGCGGGGCGGGAGAAATTCCCGCTCGCTTCATTCTTTCTCTTGCTTGTTGTATCACTTGTTCTTCCGGCGCGTCAAACGGAACGGAAATTCCCGTCAGAACGACACGGAGCGTTTCTGTTCTTGTCATGACCCGACGTTGTTGTGCTTGACTGCGCTGACCCGGATCTCAACGGTATATTCCCCATACGCGGTGATCCCCTCCAGCTTAGGAGAAAACTGCACATTTGCAGGAACCTTGAGCGTGCCTGTCGCGTTGATCGCGCTGACATCCACCGTCACCGTGATGTCCTCCGGCGAGACCTCAATGACCTTGCTGTGATCGCCCTTGATGGTGACGGTAATGGTTTTCGGGCAGGAGGTGACTTCGTAGTTGACAAGCGCATCCTCACCGACGACAGTGACCCTGACCCCCTCGATCGCACGTTTGTAATTATCACCGTTGACTCCGGCGACTACAAACCAGATGACGAAAGCAAGCAGCAGGCAGACGATCCGCGCGACGATGTGGTACTGCTTCTTCGGCTCATTCGGATTACTCTGTTTTGCCATCTTCCGCACCTCCCGTCTCGTTTTCGTTTTTCGTCACATCCGCCCCGCCGCCCGAGCTGTGGGTCCGCTCCGGCATGGTCTCCGGCAACTCCGGAGGAACCGCCGGCTTATCCGCATTGACCACAAAATCGTCTCCGGGGTTACCGGTCAGCTGCTGAAACAGCGCCGCACGGAAATGGCTGGGATTCTCAAAGCGTTTGAGCATCCCGTTGCAGGCGATAGAAATGGTTCCGGTCTCCTCGGACACAACAATCACCACCGCATCGCTGACCTCGGTCAGACCGACCGCGGAACGGTGCCGCGTGCCCATGTTAACGAACATGGAATCCCGTTTGGACACGGGAAGGATACAGCCTGCGTAGCTGACGCGCAGCCCGCGGATGACCACGGCGCCGTCATGAAGCGGAGATTTGTTGAAAAACAGGTTTCTGAGCAGCTTGGAGGAGATCTTCGCGTCGATCTCCTGACCGGATTTGATGAAATCGCCGAGCTTGGTTCCCCGCTCAATGGCAATGAGCGCGCCCGTCTTGGTCGCGGACAACTCCGTTGCCGCCTCGCAGATCTCGGAGATCGCTTTTTCAAATTCGCCGGACGACTTGCTCTGTCCGAAATTCTTGAAGTTGGACGGAGTGTTGCCTACCTGCTCCAGCGCGTCACGAAGCTCCGGCTGGAACATGATGACGATCGCCAGCACGCCGACCTGATAGAAGTTCTGGAAGATGTAATTGACGGTCTCAAGCCGAAGGATGTAACTGATAAAGAACATAGCGCAAAGGAACGCCAGTCCTATAATCAGCTTTCCGGCGCGGCGGTCGCGGATAAACTTGTATCCGTAAAACAGGAATACCGCCAGAACCAGAATATCGAGTACGTCGTTGTACCCGAAGCTCTGCGACTGGAACGGCGCAACGATAAACCGATAGAATACATCCGACAGAGAGGTCGCGTCAAAAATTGCCAAAAATTGTTCCATCGCCGTCCACCTTTCGTGTTTATTCAATGTATTTATTATAATACTTTTCATGTTATAAGGGAAGAGGTTTTCGCACGTTCATAAAAAATTCACAAAGAACCGCCTGACAAAACCCGAAACGGCGGGGCTGTGAAAATGCGGACATTTTCACAGCCCCGCCCGTTTCAGTGCAGTTGGCAAACGCCGGTGTTCACCGTCACGGCGATCGTATTTGCGTGCAATTCGAACCATTCATCCGAACGGGCGGAAATCAGGTCCCGTCTGGCAGAGAAATACCAGCCCTCGCCGAGGTAGGTCCCCTTGTAAAGGACCGCGTGATAAACATTTCCGGATACCGTTACGCGAAGCGCCGTGCTGTCCCCCGTCTTTGCCGAGGAAAGCCAGGTATCGGCAGCCGCAAGTCCGTATCTGGCGCTGAGGTAGCCGTCGTAATACGTCGGAATTGTCTCGGAGACTCTGGCACCGAGAGAATCGCCGAGTTGTTTGACCAGCTCCGGAGACGCGGCAGAGGACGCACCGATCCGTCCGGCGACCGATTCGGCGGTCACCCTTCCCTCCTCCGTGTCATCAAACACCGCAAGTCCGACCTGATACAGCTTTTTTTCATCCTTTTCGGGCGGAGAGATCAGACAAATCAGGATGATATAATAATTTTTTTCGTCCTCGGTCACAATAGAACGGATGTCCCCCGCCTCTGCCTCTCCGCTGTACAGCCAGTCGGAGAAGCTCTTGCCGCCGAGCTGATATGCCTTATCAAAGGTCACATCATTCTCGGTAATGGAGCCGATTGCCTGAGTCAGGAGGCTGTCCGTCAGGGAGTCCAGCCGCTTTTCGATCTCCGCCTCAAGTTCCTCCCCGGAATAGGTCGCGGAAAGCGCCTGACGGAAGGTTTCATAATACTCCTCACGCGCCGCTGCCTTAGCACCCGGCTCCAGATCCTCCCGGATCATCCGGACGAAGTCCTCCGCATTTTTTGCCGCCTTGAGGCGATTGGCACTGTCCGCCATCTTTCCGATCTCTTCCTCGTCCTTCGCCCGGTCCCCGGTCTTTTGAGTGACCAGCGAATACTGATAGTAGTCCGAGGTTTCATAAGTGCCGGAATGATTTCTGTAATATTCCTCCACCATGCTGTCGGTAATATTCTGCGTCATTCTCGCGTCGACAAGCGTGACATAGCGTCCGGCAAGGTTCGCCAGCTTGCTTGCGTACTTCACCCCGTCAAGCGTCGCGTAGTTGCCGTACAGCGTCCTGATATACTCGTCAAGCGACTGTCCCTTTTTCTCCGCTCTTTCTCTGAGCCCGCTTTCCAGATTGTCAGCCGCGCTGTCATCCTCCTGAATAAAATCCATGCCTTCGGAGAGAGCCGCCTCGCAGTACCGGAGCACCTCGCGCGCCAGCGCGATCCCCTCGTCCGTGAAATACTCGTGCCACGTTCCGTTATAGGACTTGCCGAGAATCTCCTCTGCAGAGCCGTCGGAATATTTCTGTTCATCCAGCGGCTTTTTTTCGTCAAACAGAGAGGAGAGCTCGGAGGAATGCTCATTGTAGAACGAATAGTATGCCTCCGAGTAGAAGAACGAAAACGCATCGCGGCTCACGGTGAAGTGCTCGGACTTCAGTGCGTCGGATTTGGCGTTCGGCTTCTTGGTGCATCCGGAAAAGAGCACCGTAAGAGAACCGGCTAAAAGGAGCAACGCGCACAGCGCGGCAAGACAGCGGAAGCCGCCGCGGTTACCGGCTTGCGGTCGATTGGAGTTCATCGGTAATTTCATGGGCAATCCTTTCTTGATACCCGGCAAAGCTGCCGGGGCGTTCGGGGACGGATCCGGGATCAGCCGAGGGATTCCGCGATCCCGACGACCTTTTGTGCCATTTCCGCAAGAGCGCCGTCAGCAAACGGAGAAGGCAGTCCCGCCTCTCTCACGAGCTCGGGGAAGGCTTTCTGTCCGCCGGCACGCAGGAAACGCAGGTAACGGTCAAACGCGCCCTTCCAGTCCTTGCGCGATTCGATCAGGAAACCGATTGCGACCGTCTGTGCAAGACAGTAGTCAATGTAGTAGAACGGAGTCTCATAGATGTGCATCTGATACTGCCATCTCGTGCCGAGCTCCAGATAAGGGATCCCCTCAAAGGAGAGGTACGGGCGGTATTTTTTCTCAAGCGCAAGGTACACGGCATCCCGCTCGGCGGGGGTATATTCGGGGTGTTCGTAGACAATTTCCTGGAATTCGTCCACGATCACGCCGTAAGGGATAAAGGAAAATGCGTCGAGCAGATGTTTCTTGCGGTATTTGTCCGCATCGGCGCCGAAGAAGCGTTCGGTGCCCTTCCAACAGAAGAATTCCATGCTCATGGAGTGACATTCCGCCGTTTCCATGCCGCCGACATCCAGCTCCGCGTCGCCGCCGTGATACATACAGTAGCCGGCATAGGCGTGACCGAACTCGTGGGTGATGACATCCACATCCCCGCAGGAACCGTTGAAATTCGCAAGAATGAAAGGCTGCTTGTATTTGCGGAAGCCCTCACAGTATCCGCCGCCCCACTTGCCGTCGCGCGGCTCCACGTCAAACGCCTCCGCTTCGCGCATGGAACGCATGAACGCGCCGACATCCGGGTCCATTTCGTCGTACATCTTCTGGGCTTCTTCAAAAAGCTGTTCGGTGCCGACGTGGGGACGCGGGGTCTCGCCCTTGCCGTAAACGTCGTTGTCATAGAACATCATCTGTCCGATGCCGAGTTCGTCCGCGATCTCCCGCTTGAGCTTCTTCACGGCGGGCACCAGATCGCGCGCCACGTTATCGCGGAAGCGGCGCACCATATCGGCATCGTAATCCATGCGTCCCATGCGGTAGTAGCCGAGCTCCACAAAGTTGCGGTAACCCATTTTCTTGGCAATGCGGTCGCGGATCTTCACGAGGCGGTCGTAAATGTCGTCCAGCTTTTCGCGGTTCTTGCCGAGCCCCTCGCCGATCGCCTCTGCGGCGCGGCGGCGCACCTCGCGGTCGCTGTCCTCCAGCTTGCCGCGCAGGACGGAGAGCGGCATTTCCTCACCGTCATAGATGAAGACCATCTCGGACATGAACTTGGAGTATTCGGTCACAACGGCGTTTTCCTCCTGGCAGTCCTCGGTCACGATGGGGTCAAACGCTTTTTTGCTGATTTCCATCTTGCGGAAGATGCGGGGATTCAGGTGCTTTTCCATCTCCGCGCGGTACGGCGAGGACTGCATGAGTTCGGCATACTCCACCTCAAGGGCGGAGAACAAAGGCTCAACCTCATCGTAATAGGAGACCTCCTCCTGATAGAAGGGATCCTTGGTGTTGCAGGTGAAACGGCAGTTTACCAAACAAGCCGCAGTCTCGTACTCAGTCCTCATGTTCTGATAGAGATCATGTGCACGGAGCATATCCTCCACGGAAGCGGCGTTCTTCACGGCGGTACGGAAGACGTCAAAATCGCGTCTTCCCTCTTCAATGGTATAGCGGCGATACGGAATTTCGGATACTTTCATCGGGGTTCCTCTTTTCTCTTGTTTCTTTATCGTAACATTTTATCGGAATTGTCCGGGATTCAGGTGCCATCAGCGGGTGCGCGGTGGCGGCGGTTCGGGAAGCGGCGCGTCGGGCGGAATGCCGAGCGACGGGTCGTAGGTCATATATCCTGCGGGTCTTTCCCGCAGCTCGGAGCCGGCGGTGCCGTCCCCGGTTCCGCCCCGCGGCAAGTTGTCAAAGGAAAATACGACCTGTCCGTCCTCCAGCTTCAGTGACGCGTCAAAGGGTTTGTTTTTCTTCTTCGACCAGAACCCGGTCATGGGTGCGGTCTTCCCGTCCGTCAGCAGGGCGCGGGCAGCGGAGAGCGGGATGGTCTTCCCGCAAAGCGAAAGCGGGATACGGAATCTGCACCCGTCCTTATAACCGGTACAGCCGTAATTGTAGCGTCCCCTCACGACCTCTTTCCCGCAGAGCGGGCAGGTACCGACGGGATCGAGAAAGTTTCCGATATCGCTGTCTTCCCCGTTTTCACCGGAGGCGCCGGCGAACACTTCGGAAATCTCGTCCTCGGCGAGGCGGACACTTTCCCCGATCGCCATTTCCCCGCGATACACACGTTTGAGCGCTCTGCCCATGTTGCTGGTCTTGTATTTGTCCATCACGATATGCAGGCGGGCAAGCGATTCGATGAGAAATTCTCCGTCGGGAAGAATGGTGTAAACGTCGTTTTTCAGTTGGATGTATTTACTCCGGCAGGCGTTTTCGATGATGCCCGCGCGGGTCGCTTCGGTTCCCAGCTCCACGCCGTCAAAGATCGCCTTGTACTCCGCCGCGTCATCCACACCGAGCGCATCCATCGCGTCGGAGAGCGCGTCCGCATCCAGATTCTTATCCTCGCGGAAGGGATTTTTGAGATACCCGAGCAGCGTTTCGCCGTTGTAATGCTTCGGCGGGGTCGTTTCCTTGGCAATCGGGCGGAAATTGTGATTGACAAGGTCGCCCTTCTCCAGTTTCGGCAGAAATCTGTCCTTGCCGGTCCGGTCGTCGTACTTGGTCCAGCCCGGCTCGAGAATCACGGTGCCTTTGAGAACAAAATCCTCATAACCGCCGACGTTCACGGTGATCTCGGTCTTCTCCGCCACGCATTCCTCGGCACAGAATACCGCAACAAACCGCCGGAAAACGGTCGAATAAACCTGCATTTCTCTGTCGGAAAGCTGGCTTTTCGCAGGTACCTTGTAGGTCGGCGTGATCGCCGAGTGCGCCTCGATTTTGGAATCATCAAATATGTTTTTGGAATCCTTGAAGGCGACCGGATAACCGATCTTTTTGATGTTTGCAAGAATCTGCTTCATCTTGTCCTTTTCGGCAGTCGCAAGGTATTCCGAGTTGGTACGCGGGTAGGTCAGGTAGCCCGCTTCGTACAGCTTCTGCACGATGGCAAGCGAATCGGCGGGGGTCATTTTATACTTCTTACCGAGCACGCTCTGCAGCTTGGAGAGTGAATAGAGCTTGCCGGGATTGAGACGGTCTTTTTTTCTTGTGACCTTGGTGACGACCGCGTCCGCTTCGTTGTATTTCCGGCAGAGCGCTTCCGCCTCTCCCTGACGGCTCTCGTCGAATCTCGCCTTGGAGGTCAGTTCGATCTCCTCGTCCCCGGTTTTCTCCTTGCTGGACACGGCAAAATACTTGCCCGGCACAAAATTGCGGATTGCCATGTCGCGGTCATAGATTGCCTGCACAATCGGCACGATCACGCGTCCGACACGGAGAAACGCTCCCGTCCGGACCGTTGCGTAGCGGGTCAGGTTGACGCCGTAAAGCCAGTCAATGTAGGTTCTCGCAAAGCCCTCGTCAGCAAGGTGGTCGTATTCGGTCTCATCCTTGAGTTCCTCCAGTGCCGCCGCGACGGTCTCCGGAGTCTGGTCGGGGAGCCAGAGGCGGGCAAGGCGTTTCCCGGGTCGGTTTTCCGGCAGGAGCAGATGACTGATACACAAACGGACGATGATCTCACCTTCCCGGTCCGCGTCACCCGCGTTGACCACGGTATCGACGTCGGGACGGTTCATGAGCGTCCGCAGTACCTCGACCTGCCTCGCCACGCCGGGATCCACGCCCTCTCCTCTGTCATGACGTATTTCAAACCGGAATTGTTCCGGAAAGCAGGGGAGTCCTTCCAGTGTCCAGCGCCTTTTCTCGCCCGCCGCCGGTTTCTTCCCGGAATACTCTTCGATATCCGCAAGCGAAAACAGGTGTCCGAACGCCCATGAAACAAGATAATTCCCTGCTTCGATATATCCATTTCGCTTGGTCTGGGGGGCGTTTCCGCTCTTGTGTGCGATTCCCGCCGCAATGTTTCTGCCGAGCGACGGCTTTTCCGCAATGATGAGAATCATGGCACGCCTCCTTTTCTTCGCTGTACCCTTTATTTTACACAGAAATCCGTCCCGTGTCAATCCCGGAGGGGCTTTTCGGGGAAGAAAATCCCTCTCCGCCTTGACAAACAGGGGACTTTGGGGTATACTGTTTTTAATTCCTCACATACTAAGGAGAAGTAAATCAATGACGATCTATGACGAGCTCGTTGCCCGCGGACTGATCGCGCAGGTTACCAACGAGTCGGAAATCAAAGAAATGATCAACAACGGCAAAGCCACTTTCTACATCGGCTTTGACTGCACTGCCGACAGCCTGACGGCAGGACATTTCATGGCGCTCACCCTGATGAAGCGTCTGCAGATGGCTGGCAACAAGCCTGTCGCCCTCATCGGCGGCGGCACCACCATGATCGGCGACCCGTCCGGCAGAACCGATATGCGCAAGATGCTGACGCGCGAGGACATCAACCACAACGCGGAGTGCTTCAAGCGCCAGATGGAGAGATTCATCGACTTCGGTCCCGGCAAGGCGATCATGGTCAACAATGCGGACTGGCTGATGAACCTCAACTACATCGACCTGCTCCGGGAGGTAGGCGCCTGCTTCTCTGTCAACAATATGCTCAGAGCCGAGTGCTACAAACAGAGAATGGAAAAGGGACTTTCCTTCCTCGAATTCAATTATATGATCATGCAGTCCTACGACTTCTACTACCTGTTCCAGCACTACGGCTGCAATATGCAGTTCGGCGGTGACGACCAGTGGTCGAATATGCTCGGCGGCACCGAGCTGATCCGCCGTAAGCTCGGCAAGGACGCGCACGCGATGACCATTACCCTGCTCACCGACTCGCAGGGCAAGAAGATGGGCAAGACTGCCGGCAACGCAGTGTGGCTCGACCCGAACAAGACCAGCCCCTACGAATTTTACCAGTACTGGCGCAACGTCGGTGACGCGGACGTCATGAAGTGCATCCGGATGCTGACCTTCCTCCCGATCGAACAGATTGAAGAAATGAAGGACTGGAAGGATGCAAAGCTCAACGAGGCAAAGGAAATCCTTGCGTTCGAATTGACCAAGCTGGTACACGGCGAAGAGGAAGCGGCAAAGGCGCAGGCACAGGCGCGCGCTCTCTTCGGAAGCGGTTCCGACGCAGAGGCTCCTGTCGTGGAGCTGACCGCCGACGATTTCATGAACGGCACCATCGACCTGCCCGGCATTCTCGTCAAATGCGGCATGGTCAAGTCCAAGTCGGAGGGCAGAACCGCCATCCAGCAGGGCGGCGTGACGGTGGATGACGAAAAGGTCACCGATGTCCGCGCGGTTTACACACCGGACGATCTGAAGGACGGCAAGCTCATCCGCAAGGGTAAGAAGAACTTCAAAAAGGTCGTCAGCAAATAACGGTTTTCAATCAGAGTATACTACACTCACTCCGGGACCCGTCAGACGGCTCCGGAGTGAACGTTTCTCAGGAGAGGTGTACCGGACAGGAGCCGGGCAGACGGAATGGCCGGGACACAAAGGACATCCGGAATATCCGGAGCAAACATTCAACAAACGGAGGTAACACGTATGCACGGTGGCGGAGGTTCCCGCGGAGGAGGCGGAGGATTTCACGGCGGAGGCGGAGGTGGTTTCCGCGGAGGCGGAGGTGGTTTCCGCGGAGGAGGCTTCGGCGGAGGTCCGCGTATGCACTTTTACGGTCCCCGGTTCGGACGGCGGTATTACGGTCCCGGCGGCTGTATTTCCAGCCTGGTCGGCGTTGTTTTCGTCGTTCTGATCTCGTTGGTCTCTCTCATTTTCTCCCTGTTCCAGACTCCCAAGATCACCAAATCCACGGTGGAAAGAACCAAGCTTAACGATCCGGACACGGTCGTTTCCGAAACCTGGTACTCGGACGAAAAACACATTGTCATTAAAGAGGCGTACCTCGAAAACCGGCTCCTCGGACAAATGCAGTATTTCTACGAGAAGACCGGCGTTCAGCCGTACCTCTATGTAACAAATGAGATTCACGGAAACAAAAGCCCCATGACGGCGGACTTCAAAAGCTTTGAAAAGGAGCTTTACGCAGAGTTGTTCGGTGAAACCGACGGCGGGCACATGATCCTTTTGTATTTTGAAAACAGTTCGACCGGCAGGTATACCTCGGATATTTACGCGGGCAGTACGGCGGCAAGTGTCATTGATACGGAAGGCATCGAGATCGTGCTTGACTATGTGGATCACTACTACGACGACGGTTCCCTCTCTTATGAAGAGGTGTTCGCGTCCTCCTTCCGCGATTCCGCAGACCGGTTGATGGGTGGCAAAACCCGCTTCTATGAGGATTGGTCAACCGGCGTATGGATCGGGATCGTCGCCGCGATCGTTCTGGTCATCTGGCTCATCGTTTACGCGATCCGAAAACCAAAGAAGGATGACACGAAGAACGACAGCTCCTACACACCCGGCAGCGGGAACGGCTACTCCGGCGGATACAACGGCGGGTACGGCGGTAACAATTACAGCAAATATTGACTCTACGCGGGGTTGTAAACTGCAAGCGGAAAGCTAGCCGCGGCAACAAAGACAGTCCCGCGGAAAGCCGGAGAAATCCGGCTTTTTTGATTCCAATGAACCGGTCCAAAGGAATTCCGCGCATATGACCGCGGCTTTGTACCTGCGCCGCACAAACCGTATCGGCAGAGCACAGATATTGACTGTTCCGGCGCGGCACAACCATTGCATATGCGCCCGCACAAGCCGTATCCGCACGCTCTGTATCCGCACATAACGTGTCAGGGCAACATCTTGTCCGCCTCTGGCAATGCATCCGGCAGTGCAAAGAAACGGAGCGTAAGTGCCCCGTCAGACGATCTGCATGAAATGCGGAAATACCCGTGTCAGGCGGTGCTGTTACGTGCGGGGCGGGAATACACCGCCTTTTTTTCATAGTTTCATCATTTTTTTGCCGCTTCTCTTGCATTTTCTGAAAAAAAGGAATATAATGTAGGCGTTATGTAATTAAAATTTCGGAGGAAACAAATCCATGAAAGTTCTTGTTGTCAACGCGGGCAGTTCTTCGCTCAAGTATCAGTTGTTCAACACGGAAACCAATGTCGTTATGGCAAAGGGTATCTGTGAACGTATCGGTCTTGACGGTCGCATTGAGCATAAGCTCCCGAACGGCGAAAAGATTAAAAAAGACCTGCCGATGCCCGACCATGCAGCGGCGATCTCCATCGTCATTGATTTTCTGACCGATGCAAACACGGGTTGCATCAGGTCCATGAAGGAAATCGAGGCGGTCGGTCACAGAATTGTCCACGGCGGCGAATACTTCAAGCAGTCCACCCTGCTTTCCGACGAAGTGCTGGAAAAGCTCAAACTCTGTCGCGACTTCGCTCCCCTGCACACCGACGCACACATCATGGGTATCAAGGGCTGTCTTACCGCAATGCCCGGTGTACCTCAGGTACTCGTGTTTGATACCGCATTCCATCAGACCATGCCCGCGACCTCCTATATGTACGGTGTCTCTTATGATATGTACACCGATTACAGCGTCCGTCGCTACGGCGCGCACGGCACCTCCCACCGGTATGTTTCCGGCATTATGGCGGACATTCTCAAGGAGAAATACGGAATCAACAAGGAAGACTCCAAGATTGTGACCTGCCACATCGGCAACGGTTCTTCCATCACGGCAGTCAAGGGCGGCAAGTGCCTCGACACATCCATGGGCTTCACTCCCCTGGAGGGCGTGATCATGGGTACCCGTTGCGGTTCCATCGACCCCGCGATCGTTCCCTTCATCATGAAGCAGAAGAACTGGACCCCCGACCAGATGACCGACTACATGAACAAACAGTGCGGCTTCCTCGGTATGTCCGGCATTTCCTCTGACTCCCGCGACATCGAAGCGGCGATCCGCAACGGCGACAAGCGCGCGGAGATCACTGCCTGCACGCTCGCGTATCAGGTCAAGAAGTACATCGGCTCCTATGCTGCCGCTATGAACGGACTTGACGCAGTCGTCTTCACCGCAGGTATGGGCGAGAACAACCCCGAGCTTCGTGAGCGCGCCTGCACGAACATGGAATTCTTCGGCATTGACTTCGACAAGGAAGTCAATGCAACGGCACAACATCAGTCCAATATCGTTGAATTGAGCAAGCCCACCTCCAAGGTCAAGGTTTATCTGATTCCGACCAACGAGGAGCTTGTCATTGCGAAGGATACCGAGGAGATCGTCAGTCGCCTCGGAAAGTGATTTTCCCGTCGCTTCCCTGTCACATTTAGAGGATCCCTCTGTTGATTTTCAAGAAACAAATCCAAGAATCCCCGCTGTCCGACAGGACGGCGGGGATTCTTTGCTGACAGCCGCGATTCCGGCGCCTTGCACACTTCTGGTGGGACACAGTATCTGTTGTTGAGGCGGGACTGCGCAGTTTGCAATAACCCCCCGTCCGATGGAACCTTTCTGCCGCAAAAAACCGGGACGCGTTTCCGCGTCCCGGCAAAATCTTGGAGGATTTATTTACTGGGGAATGTAATCCTTGCAGATACCATCTGCATCAAAGACGTGTTCATCGCCGCCGACCGAAACGGTAGCATCAACGATCACGACGCCGGTTTCCTTGTAGAAGTAGTACCATTCGCCGTCGATCTGCTGCCAGCCTGTAGCCTTTACGCCATTGATGAGGTAGAACGTATCGCCATCCTCATCGATGAAGCCCTGCTGCTTGTTCAGCGCATCTGCGGTCATATCGTATTCGTAGTAGATGCCGCCGATGGTACGGGTGTCAACACACTTCTTACCGGTTTCCAGGTAGTAGTAATGCGTATCATCCAGCCAGCCCTTATGCTTGATACCGTTTTCAAAGTAGAAATCACCAAAAAGACCATCAACAAATGTCATCGTGAAATCAACTTCGTTATATTTGCACGGAACACCGCCGATCGTTCTGTCTTCGGTAACCATGTAGCCGGTTTCTTTGTAGAAGTAGCTGCTCTTGCCAATTTCGCCCAGCCAGCCGGTCTTGTATTCGCCGTTCTCGTAGTAACGGACACCGCCCTTACCGACAATCAGCCCGTTTTTGGTAACGTCCTGCGGATACCAGACAACGTCCTTACCATAGTAGTTTGCAAACGTATTGTACAGACCCGCTACGGTAGATTCGGATACAGCCGGATCCTGGAAGAACAGGATCAGCGTCGTTCTGACACCCTTCTCGAGATATGCGGGTTGCGTCTGCATGGCTTCGGTCATAGTCGCATTATCGCCTGCAACGCAGTTCATGTTCATACACAGGAAGTTGTAAATCTTTTTATAACCGTCGCTACCGGCAACCTCAGTCTGAAGAACAAGCTTTCCGTTTGCGTAGGTTTTCTGGACGGTTTTGGTTCCGTCAAATTCCAACGTATCAATAAATTGGATATAACCTCTGCGTTCGTTTTCCGGAACGGGATTCTGCACAACAATTTCGCCGCGTTTGGTAGCCGTTACAGGTCTGACAACGCCGGTATTGAAGTTGTAGTTGGAGCAGAGCCAAATGGTGTTTGCGTCATGGTAACCACTGATCCAGTTGACAGAATACTCTTCACCTTCTTCAAAAGTTGCATCTTCAGGGATGTAAACATGGCTGATACGGTAGGCAGGAGCAAGGCCGGTCGCCTTAAAATGCCCGGAGAGCTTCAGCAGATGCTGCTGACCGGGAGCGGTATCCTTGGTCCAATCCCAGTAATCGCCGTCACCGAACGTTCTGTGCCCGATGTCGTCCTGGCCGAGCAGGATCTTATAGGCATCGCCAATCGGATGAGTGGATTCCGTCTTTGCGAATGCCGGGACTGCAAGCACAGCCAACAGCATCAGAAAAGAAAGAACAATTGCGAGAATTTTTTTCATGTTTTCCTCCTAAGATAAAATATTTGAATTCCTGCATTGCAAGGAATTCCGGACTGGATGAATACCAAACGGAACAACTTTACCGTACGGTTTGATCCCGGATCATATTTCCGAATGGCACTGCAAGTATACCATATTTTAGTCACTATTGCAATAGGTTCCTTGGCTTTTTTGCTCCGATTTGTCATTTTCTGTGAATTTTACAAACCGTTTGTTCACATTTTCGTATTGTTTTCGGGCATTTCCCGGCGGAAAAGCGAGTTTTTTCAATTTTTACGACAAACTACGTCATAGTTCGTCAGGATGGTACAAAATTCTGTTTCGTCAATATGCCGAATGATTCGTAAATTGTCCGACTGTAAACGATACCGATAGAAAACAACCTCCGTTGCTTGCGTTTTACAAGCAACGGAGGCTGTTTTCTATTCAGTTACTTATTACTTGAGCATGACGAATCCGCCGTCAACCAGGAGATTCTGGCCTGTGATGTAATCGCCTGCGGGAGAAGCAAACAACAGAATTGCACCCTTCAGGTCCTTGCCAAGCTGTCCCATTCTGCCGAGAGCTGCGAGCTTACTGTACTCCGCAACAAACGCGCGGGGTTCACCCTTGTCAAAGCCACCGGGAGAGATGCAGTTGACATTGACGCCATACGGAGCCACGGTTGCCGCAATATCACGGGTGACCGAAATGACCCCGCCCTTTGCAGCAGAATAGTCCACGGGCTGTTCCATCTTGTTGGTGCGGTGGTAAAGATCGCGGTCTCGTCCGCACATACCTGCGATCGAACCGATGTTGATGATCTTGCCGCTCTTCTGCTCGATCATATACTTCCCTGCCGCACGGCAGCAGTAGATCAGACCGGTCAGGTTGGTTTCGATCAGATTTTTGATGACCTCGGGGTCTCTCTGGAAGAGGTTACCCTCCGCCTTACCGGAGCCGCCGCCTGCGTTGTTGACGAGAATGTCGATGTGTCCGAACTCCTTCACAACCTCGTCCATTGCCGCCTGTACTTCGTCATAGTTTCTCTGATCCATCTGGACTCCGAGCGTGCGGACGCCGAAGGTGTCGGAGATTTCCTTCAGAACGGGTCCGAGTGTGGATTTATCGCGTGAAGTGATTACGATATCCGCACCTGCTTCTGCCAATGCACAAGCCGCGTCAAAGCCAAGCCAAGCGTGTCCGCCCGTCACAACGGCAACCTTACCGTCAAGCCGGAGCAAGTCAAATACTTTTTCCATGTCTTATGTTCCTTTCCGGTTATGTTTTCGACCAATCACATTGTAACGCGTTCCCGTCGGAATGTCAATGCCCCCGGAAAACTTTTCAGAAGATTCCGGAGAAAAGGCGGACGGTAAACAGGCGCTCGGAGTAGCCGCCCCGTCGCAGAATGCCAAAGCAGATAAGCAGGTGAGTTACCGGACCGATAACCTTCGGATGTGTATAAAAGCTTCGCGCACCAAGCCCCGCCGGACCTGAGCATCAGCGGGGGGATTTGCATAAAAAAGCGGAGCATATCCATGCCCCCCCCGCTGGGTGAGGGGCAATCGGTTCACAAAAAATCCGCCGGACCTGAGCGTCAGCGGGGGGATTTGCATAAAAAAGCGGAGCATATCCATGCCCCCGTTGGGTGAAGGGCAATCGGTTCACGAAAAGGTTCACAAAAAAATTCGCCGGACTTGAGCGTCAGCGGGAGTATTGGCATAAAAAAGCGGAGCATATCCAAGCCCCCCGTTTGGTGAGGGGCAATCGGTTCACGAAAAAAATCCGCCGGACCTGAGCGTCAGCGGGGGGATTTGCATAGAAAAGCGGCGCAGTGAAAGAAAGCAAGGGAGATAGCTCTCAGGACCGCGCCGCAAGGGAAGCAAATTTATTAAGTTGTTACCGGAAACAAAATCATTTTCTGCGCAATTTTCCGACCACGTGACCGGTACAATGAATATCGGAATAGTCTTTGAGCAGAATCGGTGCGTAGTCCGGATTGAGCGAAATCAGCCGGTCGCCGCCGAATTTCTTGAAGTAACCGCTTCCGTCCAGCACGAAAATGCCAAGCTCGCCCACCTGAACGCTGTCGCAATCCTCAACAAGAAGAATGTCGCCGTCACGGAATTTCGGCTCCATACTGTCACCGCTGATGCGGAGCGCATAATCCGCCAGCCGGGTCCGTTCGGTATCCGGGATGGAAATCTCGGTTCCCTCCTCGTCGTCCAGATATTCACCGATTCCGGCAGATACCGGAAGATCATAGAGAAGAACCGTGCGCTTTCCGGGGCGTGCAACTTCGGTATAAAACGGTGCACGCACAGGCGGGACGGAAAGCACTTTTCCGGAAGCGGGAACAACCGGTGCCGCCGGCACGTACTGCTCACGGACCGCACGCTCGCTTTCCTTATATATAATGAGCGAGGTAATCTCCTTGCCATGCGGGTCGAGCTTCCGGTAATTTTCAATCATCCGGATCTCTTCATCGGTCAACAGATAATTGTTGTGATTCTCCGGCACTCCGGTCACGAGATAGTCCAGCGAGCAACCGAGCGCCTGGCAAATAGAGATCATGTTGACCAGTTTCGGCGAATCGCTCATGCCGGCAAGAATTTTCGAAAGCGTGCCGAGCGGGATCCCCGTCAGTTCGGAAAGGCGCTCATTGGTAATCTTTTTTTCACTTTTCAGCCGTTTGATGCGTTCAATATAAGAAATCTGTTCCATCTTGCCCTCCAACGCTTTTCCGTTTCCGATATGATTATAGCATACTTTTTCCGCTTTGTAAAGGGTTTTTTGAAAATTTTCCGTTTTTCGAAAAAATCTATTGACATTTTCGATTTTTTATGCTATAATTCGATTGTAAGAAGTCCAATTGTGGAACAGGAGGCAGATATGAACACCTGCTATTATAATCATACAAATGAAGTTGTGACGAACGATTCCGTCACTCCCATTATGTATCCCACGAGAGTCATGCGCACCTCGGACCGCGCCCGCAGGGCAGCGCGACAGCGTTTGTCGAAGCTGGTAAAAGCAGTTGCTTTCCTTGTGTCTTTGTTCACCACTCTGACCATTCGACGCGCCGTCCGGATTTTTACGGTTGCCGCCTGCCTGTTTGCTTTTATCGGAGTGATCGGCGGGGTGGAGGCAGGAGCGCTGTCGATCGGTACGGGAATTCTGATCTGCGCCTTTCTTCTGTTTCTTGAGATCCTTTGTCTGCGTCCGTCAGCTTCCTGATACAACACCGACAGTTTCCTTTTGCGGAGCCCGGTCAAATGATTCCTTTTCAGACATATCCTTGTTTTGATTTCATCGCAATCAACTTCGCAGCAGTAACAATCTGCTTTCATATGCCGCATTTTACGATGATCCGCCCCTTATTCCCGAAGCGCTTGGGCATCCATCGGCAGACAGCGGTATTCCCTTTCGGTTCCGTCGTGCTCCATATGCTGTAATTATTTTCCTGTCTCATATCGCACGAAAATCCGTCGGCGGGGTGCGGTTTGTTCTGTTCTGGAAGCCGACAATCCCTTTCTTTCGGGAGTCACGATTCAAGGTTTGATTTTATCGTTTGGTGTATCCGGTAACCGGTGGGGGGATCGAATACACAACAGCCGGAGTTTGGCTCCGGCTGTTTTTTGTATCATAAAAGCCATCCGCCAAACGGATGGCTTTTGAAGTAATTTCATCGACTGTCGTCACCCGGTTCCGATAAGCCGGGCATACACTTTGCCGTGAAAAATGTGCGGGGAAATTCGCCGCGTCACGCGGCAAAGCAGATTTTTTCGCCTGAACGGCGGGATTCTTGTAATTTGTTTCATTCGTTTTCCCGCCGTTTTTGCGAGTAAAAGACGAGCAAACGTCTTTCCCGCCAATCGACCGGAAACAACCGCCGGCAACGCAACCGGAGGCTCCGGCTTGATTACTTCATCTAAATACGCTGCCCCCCGCAACGTTTCTTCTGCCTTATCCGTTTCCCCCACTGTCTTCCGCGAGCAACAATTGAGCGAGTGCTGTCCCCGCCAATCGTGCTGCGCGTTGGGCTTCTGCAAGGGTGTTACCGGAAGTGCCGATTTCGAGCAGCATGGACATTTCCGCGTACTGCTGATTGTAGGAGGACGGACGCAGAACCGTCGGACGACACAGATTTCCGAATTGTTCATTCAAGGCACTGCGCAACCATTGCGCCAGAGTGAAATTGTACATCCACGGGCATTTTGCAGCGTTTTCTCCGGTTCCGACAACGCAAAGTACCTGTGCAGTTGCTTCCCCGTTTACCTCGGTGACGGCACGGAGAAGATTCCCGGAGGAATCCGTCACGGAATCGCGGTGAATGTCAATGATATACCGGATTCCCGGATACTGTGCAAGATACCTTCCGATCGCAGCCGCCGCCCGCCCGTAAGCACCCCGGTAAGACTCCCCGTCAAACACCTCCGTACAGTGAACCGTACGGACTCCGCTTTCCTCCAGTGCCTCCGCGAAAACTCTCCCAACCGCGACGACGCTCTTTTCCGGGTCATCCGAACGTGCAAAATCCGTTGCCCCGGGATTACAGGTTCCTTCTCCGGTCGGATCATATGCCTCGGTCGTATGTGTATGTATAATCAACACTGTCGGCTGATTCTCAGACACCTGCCTCCCCGGAAGAAGCCGTTCCTTCATCTGTCCCACGGTCAGAAGTCCGGGAAGAACTCCGGATTCATTGACGATATACCCCGCGCCTGCCGCCGAAACGGAAAGGTCAATCGGGCGGATCGCCACACCGGACGCCGGGTCTTCCGGAGGATCGAATTCGTACAGAGAGCGACGACTTTCCGCCTCCGGCGGCACGGTATCGGATTCCGCATCCATGCCCGTCTGCGTTCCGCCCGTCACAGTGGACGACTCTCCTGTGAACGGTACTTTTCTGTCTGGCGGGTCTTTTTTCTTGTTGATTCCTCCCGTAAAAAGGAGAAACAGAATTCCGGCGAGAACAACGATTGCAAAAATGCCGCAAGCAATCCGGAGCATCCCCGCCCGTCTGCTTTTTTGCCGGTAAAGTGCGAGATCCGTTTCCATATCTACCGTGGGCTTGTCACTGCGTACAATTTGCTTTTTTCGCGTTTTTTTCATCAGATGACCTCCGTTCCGGGTACGGTACCCGCTCCTGTCAGAGCATTATATTCCGTAGTAGCCGCCGATATTCCCGCCGCCGAACGCCTCATTCAAGGCCCCCGCCAGCACCTTCGCCACACATCCGGTGATACGGTCGCTTTCCTTTGGCGACACGTAAAACCGGCGTCCGTTTTCAAGCACCTGTCTGAGAGAAGCGTCCGGCTCCCGGATACCTGCCTGCGCCAGCGCGTCGTAAACCAGCGTTGCGGAATCGACCACCGTCGGCACCCCGACCGAGAGGACCGGCACTCCGGTGGATCTGCGATCAATTGCCCGCCGGCAATTACCGATTCCGGAGCCCGGAGAAATCCCGCAATCCGACAATTGTACCGTTGCCGCAAGCCGCTCGCAGCTGCGGGCAGCAAGTGCGTCGATTGCCACAATCAGATCCGGGGCGGTCTGTTTCACCGCTCCGTCGAGCAGATCCACGCTTTCCAGTCCTGTCTGCCCGAACACGCCCGGCGCAAACGCGGAAATTTCCGCGCAGTCAAACGATTCAAACAACGACCGGTCATACGCCGAAACCGGTCTGGTCACGGTCACCCGACGGACCGTTTCGGGGCCCACCGCGTCCGGCGTGATATCCGGATTTCCGAGTCCGATCATGAGTACCCGAAGATGCTTCCTCTCGTCCACCTGCTTCCCGGTCATGCTTCCCGCAAGTGATTCGATCTCACGTGCGAGCAAAGCAATCAGCCGTTCCGCCTCCTCTTCTTCCAGCTCCCAGATCTTCCCGCACATGACTGTAATGTAGTTTCCCGCGGGTTTCCCGAGCTGCCGTGCGTCCTCCCCCTCCGGAATGGTGAGACGCGTCAGCCGGAAGCCGTCCGCCTCTTCCTCGGCAGTTCTGATCCCCGCGCTTCCGCTGCCGGTACAGGATTCGCAGGCAAGATCCGTTCTGGTATACGCTTCCACTTTTATTTTCCTCCGCGTTTTTTATTCAGTATCCGCAAAAATTAACAGAAAATACACGAGATCGCCCCCGGATGCTATTGAAAACTGACAAGCGATTCTCTATAATGTATATGTAAGCATCACCCGGTCAGACATCTCCGCCGGAAGCGTAGCAACGCCTTCGCCCGGTACTCATTGTGCACAGTTTCGTTTTTTGCTTATTGTGCAGATTTACGAATATTTACGCAGCACGGTGATTTTGATTGATTTTGATACCGGTCGGTGCTATAATTATTTTATTCCATATTTTTTATTCAGTTATTCCAATCATGAGGAGGATCATTCTGATCATGACAAAGCGTGTCATTGCCATTGCGCTCTGCCTTGTTACCCTGCTTTCGACCTGTGCCGTCTTTACCGGTTGCGGAAAAAGCGAGGATGATAAAGGTGCATACATCACGATGTATCTGACGGGCGAGATGTACGATTTCGATCCGGCAAATGCCTATACCAATACAGACACCTTCAATGTTGTCAGCCTTCTGTTTGATACGCTTTTCAAGCTGGACGAAAACGGCAACATCCAGAAGTCTCTGGTCAAGGATTATCGGTTTGTGTTCAATGATCTCAAAAAAGAATACAAGCTCATCATGACCCTGAACGAGACCAGCTGGAGCGACGGGAACCGGGTCTCCGCCGAGGACGTGGTATTCGCGTGGAAGCGTATCCTGAATTGGGAATCCTCCTATCCGTGTGCCTCCCTGCTGTATGATGTTAAAAATGCCCGTGCGGTCAAAACAGGCAACGAATCCATTGACCAGCTCGGCGTCAAGGCATCGGGCGACTACGAAGTTACCGTTGAATTCGAACATCCCATCGACAAGGATCAGTTCCTCTTGAATCTGACCAGCCTTGCTTTGGCTCCGCTCCGCGAAAGCGACGTAACCAACAAGGGAAGCCAGTACAATGACTGGGCAAAAAAACCCGGTTTCCTGACCAGTGGTCCGTTCAAGGTCTCCAAGGCGAAATACCCGAACGGTGCATCCGACACGGAAGATCCGATCTTCGATTACGGCAAATTCGCCGACAATGACGCGTCCGACGGAAACGGCAATCCCCTCACCTCCTACGTGAATTACGCGGAAGCTCGTCTTCAGTATTTTGTCCTCGAAAGAAACTCCTATTATTACCGTGACAAAAACAAAGATGCCGTTGATAAATCCGTGACGCCCTATCAGATCCTTTGCGACTGCACCCGGACAGAGGACGAGATCATGGAAGCATACGCAAACGGTGAAATCTTTTACATCGGCGAGATCCCCTTCTCCGTTCGCGGCTATCCGAAGTATGACAAGTATCTGTCCAAGGTTTCCGTTACCGACGCACTGTCCACCTTTGTCCTGGCTCCCAACGAAAACGCAATGGTGTACTACAAGGAAATCGAAACCTATCCCGACGGACGCGTGAAATTCTACGACAAGAACGGCATTGAGCTTTCCTATTCCACCTACGAAATCCTGACGGACAGTAAAGGAAAGCACTACATGAACCTGTTCGGCGGTTCGGCACAGAACAGCAACCCCTATTATGAGCTTTACACCAGCGACGGAAAGGTAGACATCAATCCGGACGATCTGCATCTGGGCGAAAAGCTGTTTGCCAACGCAGATGTCAGACAAGCACTTTCTCTTGCCATTGACCGCGAGGAACTCGCACAGATGGTGATGTACGCCAAGGCCGCAACCGGTCTGGTCTCGACCGGAATGTTCTCATCCGTTTCTTCCAAAACGGATTTCCGTGTTTCTTCCGGAAACCTGCTTGACACTTCGGCTGATTTTGATGAAGCATTCGCCATTCTGGACGAAGCCGGCATCAACCCCGACAAATATGCCTTCCGGATCACCGTCAACGCAAACGATCCCGTACATACTGCAATTGCGGAAATGGTTGCCGATTACTGGGGGAAAAACGGTCTCGGCTTCCATGTGAGCATTTACTACCTCGGCGCGATTGTCAATAACGATTACAACCCGTCCACCGACTCCATCCCGCTGGACATTGCAGACGACCTCTTCGGTGAAGCGGTCCGGGCCGGCAAATACCAGGTCGCTGCCTATGATTATGTTGCCTACTCTGCCGATGCGTTTGGTTATCTCGCACCCTTTGCCACCGCATTCTCCGGAAACGGCGTCAAAACGGACGTAACCGTTGATGAGAGCGGCAAGAGAAACTATTCGTACTCCCTGAAACCCAACACCCTCGGTTATGTAAATGAAGAATATGACCTTCTGATCGAGGCGGCATATTATCTCCAGTATTACCGTAATATTTCGACCGCAGATAGTTCCAACGACTATAAAGCTTTCGGATATTGTGACAAGGCAATTCCCGACACGGTACAGGCAGAAGCCGCCGGCAGAAAAGCCTTTGGCGAAATGATGGAAAAGGTCGCCGCTGTTTATGAAAAATACGGCATTTCCACCGAACGCGATTTCGCAACCGGCAAGGCAAAGCTTTTGGCAGCAGCCGAAAAACTGTTGCTGGAGGATATGGCAATCATCCCCGTGATCTTCAACCAGAACGCCGTTCTCCAGGCAAACGACCTCAACAATGTCGCTTCCTCGTATTATGTACCGGCGCTCTTCCAGAAAGCAACGCTGTATCAGTATTCCAAGTACGCCGATGAATTTTCCACTCTGTTCAAGTAATTTTCAAACCTGGATCCCGTGCCGGAAGGCACGGGATTTTTTGATGGAAATATAGACTTTCAAAAAAGAATGTGTTATAATACACTGTGGTATTTGATTTTGAACACAGGCGTTCCCCGTGTGCTTTTCTTCCGGGGAACTCCAAATCGTTTAAGCGAGGTCCCGAATGAAAATTTATCAGGTCTGTCCGGACGCGTGGTGCGCCAACTGTTACCTGCTCGCTTCCGGAACACACGCGTTCATCGTGGATCCGAGCGCGTCTGCCGACGCGATCCTCGACGCGGCAAAAGCGCGCGGTGTCACTCCCGAAGCGATCCTCCTGACTCACGGTCACTTTGACCACATCGTCTCAATCGATACGCTCCGCGAAAAGGTGCATATCCCGGTCCTCATTCATGAGGACGACGCGGAAATGCTGACCGACGGAGACAAAAACGCGTTCAGATTCTTTTACGGGAAGCCCCGCGTCTGGAATCCCGCCGACCGTACCTTCCGGAATGGTGATACTCTGCCCCTCGGCAATGAATTCGTCCGTATTCTGCATACACCCGGACACTCGCGCGGCTCTGTCGTTTTTCTGACCGACGCAGGTATCCTGACGGGCGACACGCTGTTTTCCGACAATGTGGGCAGAACCGATCTCTACGGCGGAGATCAGCAAGCGCTTTCAGCCTCTTTGAACTTGCTCCGAGAGCTTGACGGACATTCTGTCATCTATCCCGGGCACGGGGAAAGTGCAACACTCGGCGCCGCGCTCGACAACTCCGCGAACTTTTTTTGAAAAACGGACATACTCCCGAATCAACGAATAATCATAAAGGTGAATGATATGGACTTCAACAAATTAGCAGAACTTCTTTTCCCGGATGTCACCGAGACTCCGGAGGATATGGAGCACAAATATCCGCAACGGGTACTCCCGGAGGGCGCCAAAGTCACGCGCTTTGCACCCAGCCCCACCGGATATGTCCATTTCGGCGGACTGTTCCCCGTAACGGTCGGAGAACGGCTTGCACATCAGTCCGGCGGTGTTTTCTTCCTCCGGATTGAGGATACAGATGCCAAGCGCGAGGTGCCCGGCGCCGCAGAAGGACTGATCAATACGCTCTCGCGTTACGGCATTCATTTTGACGAAGGTGCCATTCTCGACGAGAGCGGTAAGGTCTCCGATCACGGAATCTACGGTCCCTACAAGCAGAGCCTGCGCGGTCCTATCTACCACGTTTACGCAAAGCAGCTTGTCCGCGAGGGCAAGGCTTATCCCTGCTTCACCTCCGAGGAAGAATACGAGGAGCTACAGCAGGTCGATAAAAAGGCAGAAATCAAATCACGCGACTGGCACGAGGTGGACGAAGCCGCACGCTTTGCCGAGCAGCTGAAGCAAAGAGAAATCACGCTTGACGAGGTGGAACAGCACCTCCTCGCGGGCGATCCCTTTGTGCTCCGTATCATTGCCGACGGCGATCCTTCGGGGGAGAAAAAGATCAAATGTACCGATCTGGTGCGTGGAAATCTGGAGCTTCCGGAGAACGCGGAGGATTTTGTGCTTCTCAAGTCCGACGGCATTCCGACCTACCATTTTGCCCACGCGGTGGACGACCATCTGATGGGCACGACCCACGTCATCCGCGGCGAGGAATGGCTCCCGAGCCTGCCGAAACATCTGCAACTGTTCCGGTATCTCGGATTTCGTGCGCCCAAGTTCATGCACATTTCCCAGATCATGCGGCTCGACGAAAACGGGAACAAGAAAAAGCTGTCCAAACGCGACATGGGCGCAAACCTCAACGATTACGCGCGCATGGGCTACGATCCCGACTGCGTGATGGAATACATTCTGACGCTTCTCAATTCCAACTACGAGGAATGGAGAATGCAGAATCCGGACAAGCCGTACACCGATTTCCCGTTCAGCATCAAGAAAATGTCCGCGTCCGGCTGCCTGTTTGATTTCAACAAGCTGGACGATGTGTCGAAAAAGGTCATTTCCCTCATGTCAACGGACACTGTTTATGACAAGCTGACCGCCTGGACAAACGAATTTGACCCGGACTTTTTGGCACTCCTCACACGCGATCCGGCATACACCAAATCCATCCTCGCCATCGGACGCGGCGGTAAAAAGCCGCGCAAGGACCTCACCGTCTGGACAGACGCAAAGGCATACATGGGCTTCTTCTTTGACGAATTGTTCCGCGTGGAGGAATCCTATCCCGAGCAGTTCTCAAAGGACGACATCCGCGCGGCGATTGCCGGATTCCTTGAGACCTACTCCCCCGCTGACGACATGAATGTCTGGTTTGACAAAATCAAGGCAGTCGCCGACAAACTCGGTTATGCCTCCGACATGAAGGAATATAAAGCAAATCCTGACGCCTTCCGCGGAAATGTTGCGGACGTCAGTATGTTTCTCCGCGTAGCGGTGACCGGCAAGACCAACGCGCCGGATATGTATACCGTCATGCAGATTCTCGGTGAGGAACGGGTCCGCGCGCGTCTTCTTGCCATGTCCGCGTCGCTGTAAGCGTTTCCGACTCACGGTAGGTCGGCTGGCGAGAACACTGCCGACTTATCCACGCCGTCATGCAGATTCTCGGTGAGGAACGGGTCCGCGCACGGCTCCTTGCCATGTCTGCGTCGCCACGAAAGAGTTTCTGCCGCACAGGCGGTAAAGCAATCCTGTTTCGCCAGGGAACGCAGTGCGTTCTGTGTAAAGCGTAAACCGACCGGAATACCGCCGGATCGTTGTCACTCACGGACGTTTCTCCGCACACTAACGTCCCAGAGAAAGAACGTCAGAATTGCCCATATAATCGAAATTTGCGTTCAAATGAAAATGGTCATGTAAATCTCTGGGGACGAAGTTGTTTGTCCACCGCCAAAGCCAATTCCGTTCCGCCCGTTCGCGGAACAAAACATCGCCCAACCACTCCAAAGACTGAGAAAGGTGTTCCCGCCATGCGGGAGCAATGGTCAAACACATGGAAGAGTCAACCAACTTTATCTGGGAGATCGTTGATGAGGATCTCCGCAAGAATCCCAACATGAAGATTCATACCCGTTTCCCTCCCGAGCCCAACGGGTATCTGCATATCGGTCACTGTAAGGCGCTTTGCATCGACTTCGGCACGGCACTCCGTTACGGAGGCGTCTGCAACCTCCGCATGGACGACACCAACCCCGCCAAGGAGGACACCGAGTACGTCGATGCTATCAAAGAAGACATCCGCTGGATGGGCTTTGACTGGGATGACCGTTTCTTCTACGGCTCCGACTACTTTGAAAAGGATTATGAATTTGCAGTCCAACTCATCAAAAAAGGACTTGCCTATGTCTGCGAGCTGAGTGCTGAGGAATTCCGTGATCCCAAATACTGCGGCGACCTCACCCACCCGGCTGTCTCGCCCTACCGTGATCGTCCGATGGAAGAAAGCCTCGACCTGTTTGAACGCATGAAAAACGGAGAGTTCCCGGAAGGCAAATACACGCTCCGCGCGAAGATCGACCTCGCGTCCGGCAACTTCTGCATGCGCGACCCGGTCATTTACCGCATCAAATATGTGGAACACCACCGTCAGGGTACCAAGTGGTGCATTTTCCCGATGTACGACTTTGCACACCCGCTCCAGGATGCGCTGGAAGGCGTGACCCATTCGCTCTGCTCTCTGGAATATGAAATTCACCGCCCGCTGTACAACTGGGTACGCGACAACGTGGACATTCCCGGTTCGGAAAACCTGCCCGGCTTCCCTCGCCAGATCGAATTTTCACGCCTGAACCTGACCTACACGGTCCTCTCCAAGCGTTTTCTGCGCGGTGTCGTGGAAAGCGGGCTGGTCGAGGGTTGGGACGACCCGCGCATGCCTACCCTGTGCGGTCTGCGCCGCCGCGGCTACACCGGTTCCGCGGTACTCTCCTTCATCAATCAGATCGGCGTATCCAAGGCGGACAGCGTGGTCGACATCCGTCAGCTGGAGGCTTGCATCCGGAGCGAAATGAATGATTCCGCGCTCCGCAGAAGCGTGGTCGCCCATCCGATCAAAGTGGTAATTGACAACTATCCCGCAGACAAAGAAGAGGTCTTCGCGCTTCCCAATCATCCGCAGAATCCCGATATGGGAACGCGTGAAGTTCCCTTCACCAAGGAGTTGTATATCGACTCCGCCGACTTTGCCGAGGTACCGCCTCCCAAGTTCTTCCGTCTGAAACCGGACGGCGAGGTACGTCTGATGGGTGCATACATCATCAAGTGCGGCGAGATCGTCAAAAACGCAGACGGCAGTATCAAGGAAATCCACGCGACGGCAGATCTGGAGACCGGAAACGGCAACCCCGTTGACGGGCGCAAGATCAAAGGAACCATTCATTGGGTCTCTGCCCGATATGCCAAGGAGATCACGCTCCGGCAGTACACCAACCTTCTGACGCTGGAGATTCCCTCCGACCTGCCCGAGGACAAAACCTACAACGATTATATTGATCCGAATTCCCGCGTCATCGTGGAACACGCAATGGCGGAGCCTGCCCTCCTTGAAGCCGTGGCAAACGGGAACAAGCAGTTCCAGTTCGTCCGCGACGGTTATTATGTACCGGATTCCAAACTGCCGAACACTTTTAACCGTACCGTCGGACTCAAGGACAGCTTCCCCAAAAACTGACCGGAAATGCCGGCAAAGCGTGGGTGCAAACCAATTCTTCTGAATCCCGGAGTACCGCTATGAACCTTTATTTTATCGGTTACCTTGCCGCAATTTCCGTTGTTTCCATTGCCGTTTGCATCTACGACAAGTTTGCGGCAAAGCATAACCCCAGACACCGCACAAGAGAGGCAACCCTGCTGATCCTGTCCGCACTCGGCGGATCAGTTGCCATGTTGCTCTGTATGCTGATTATCCGCCACAAAACAAAGCATCTGAAATTCATGATCGGTATCCCGCTGATCATCGCCTTGCAGGCGTGTCTGTATTTCGGAATTCTGCATCCCCGGTTCGGACTTTGAAGCAGGTCCGCCCGGTTGGTCAAATGGAATGATCTTACCAAAGCAATCCCCAGCCACAGGCTGGGGATTGCTTTGGTTTTTGTAGCAAGAAAAACCGGGACGCGCAAGCGCGTCCCGGAAATCTGTTCGATTTTTAATTACTTGTTGTAGTCCTGGCAGATACCGTCTGCATCAAAGGTGTGCTCAACACCAAGGATCTTGATGGTAGCGTTAACGACCATGACACCGGTTTCCTTGTAGAAGTAGTACCAGTCGCCATCGATCTGCTGCCAGCCGCCCTGCTTTACGCCATCAACGAGGTAGAAGGTGTCACCATCCTCATCGATGAAGCCCTGCTGTTTGTTCAGAGCATCAGCGCTCAGGTCGTACTCGTAGTAGATACCGCCGATGGTACGGGTGTCAACACACTTGATACCGGTTTCCAGGTAGTAGTAATGCGTAGCATCCAGCCAGCCGGTAGTCATTACGCCCTTCGTGTAATGGCGCTCACCGTATTCACCGGTATAGCCAACCAGCTTGCCGATGTTCATGTAACGCTTTGCAGTACCGTTTTTCTTGGTAGTCCTTGCAGGAACATACGGCACACCGCCGATCTCTCTTGCCTCGGTGACCATGTAACCGGTTTCCTTGAGGAAGTAGGCGCTGCTACCAACTTTTCCCTTCCAGCCGGTCTGGTACACGCCGTTCTCGTAGTAACGAACGCCACCCTTACCGATAATATAACCGTTCTTTACGTAATTCTGGGGATACCAAACCACGTCAAGATCATAGTAACGGGCGAATGCATTGTAAATGCCGGCTGCAAGTGCATCCACATTATCAACAGTCGTGCGCTTGGTAGTCCAAACGAGGCGGTCTACCGTCTTGACACCCTTTTCACTGTAAGCTGCAGAGTTGCCGTTGAACGCAGAAGTATCATTGTTCATGCAGGCATAGGCATAAGACACACCACCGTTCAGAGTGGTACCGGCACCGTCATGTGTATGTCTCTGGAGAATCAGCTCGCCGTTTGCGAAGGTCTTCTCCGTGACGTTTCCGTCTTCTCCAGCCTTGAGAATGGTCACAAACTGAATATAACCGGTTCTCTTCTCGGCAGGAATGGGGGCGGTGTAATCCACCTGAGAGAGGAAATCGTAGTTTGCACCGGTCAGCTCACCGGTACCCAGATCATAATTCAGGCAGACCGCAGGATGATTGTTGCCCTTGACCAGCATCCAGTTGATGGAGATCTTTTCGCCTACAGCGAAGGTCTGATCTGCAGGAACATAAATACTCTGGATACGGACAGCCGGCATCGTGCCGTCATTGCCGAGGTTATTCCAGTTCGGATTAGTCGGACCGGTCAAATCGTACCAAACCCACGGGTCATCGAAGATAAAGTGAGACGTCTCAATGCCCATGAGCATTTCATAAGCGTCAAGCGGTCTCTGTGCGCCCTCTGCCTTTGCAGATGTCGGAAGCACAAATACGGCTACCAGCATCAGAAGCGCGAGGGTAAGTGCGAGAAATTTTTTCATGGTTCCCTCCAATTTTTTATTAGACTCCTGTTTTATGCAGAAGTTCTATTCGGTAATTTAAACGGTCTGATCGAAGAAACTGACAGGATTGCTTTCGTATCATCTTCTCCCGACTCCTTCAGCAGTATAGCACAATTTTCGACTAAATACAAGTCCATTCGACGTGAAAATTGACATAAAATGAATTTTCTACAATTCCCTCAAATACTCCGTTCATTTTTTGCCTTTTTGCACAAATCCGCATTCAGGCACCCCCAACGCAATATCGTTTTTGGTCGA
Source organism: uncultured Eubacteriales bacterium (assembly GCA_934796165.1). Lineage (GTDB taxonomy): Bacteria > Bacillota > Clostridia > Oscillospirales > CAG-272 > CAKVOU01. Next base: position 76,430 of record CAKVOU010000004.1, read on the forward strand.
AATGAGCAAAATTGCGTCTTCAATACATACTGATGAACCGTGTCAAAGCGTATATCAGTATTATTTTGAAATGCAAAAGCACAGGCAACTCCGTCCCGACTGTGTTAGTACCCCGGCATACCGACGTTCCCTGAAATACGTTTTCCCACAACTTCCGGCTTCTCTGTATCGAATACTCTCGGGATCGCTTCCCCGCCCCGGGCTGTCACCGCAACTTTTATAATACAGGACGAACAAAAAGTAAAACCGGGACGCGCAAGCGCGTCCCGGAAATCTGTTCGATTTTTAATTACTTGTTGTAGTCCTGGCAGATACCGTCTGCATCAAAGGTGTGCTCAACACCAAGGATCGTGATGGTAGCGTTAACGACCATGACCTTGGTTTCCTTGTAGAAGTAGTACCAGTCGTTATCGATCTGCTGCCAGCCGCCCTGCTTTACGCCATCAACGAGGTAGAAGGTGTCGCCATCTTCATCGATGAGGCCCTGCTGCTTGTTCAGAGCATCAGCGGTCAGGTCGTACTCGTAATAAACACCGCCGATGGTACGGGTGTCAACGCACTTCTTACCGGTTTCCAGGTAGTAGTAATGCGTAGCATCCAGCCAGCCGGTCTTCTTGACACCATTTTCGAAGTAGAAGTCACCAAAAGGACCATCAACAAACGTCATCTTGAGAGTGGATTCGTTGTAAGCGCACGGAACGCCGCCGATGGTTCTGTCCTCGGTCACCAGGTAGCCGGTTTCCTTGTAGAAGTAACGGCTGTTGCCGACTTCGCCTTCCCAGCCGGTCTTGTACTCGCCGTTCTCGTAGAGACGGATGCCGCCCTTACCAATGATCAGACCGTTCTTGGTAACGTCCTGAGGATACCACTTCACATCCTTGCCGTAACGGTTAGCGAATGCGTTGTAGAGGCCTGTAACAGAGGACTCGGAAACCGGAGCATTCAGGAAGCTGAGCCATGCAGTAGTTCTGACGCCCTTTTCAAGGTATGCCGGAGCAGCACCCAGAGCAGCCGCATTTCCACCTTCGGGAACCCATGCAGGATTGCTGTTCATTGAGAAGAACTGATAACGGACTTGGTTCCAGGTCAAGCTTCCGTCCACCTCGGTGTGCAGAACCAGCTTGCCGTTTGCGTAGGTCTTCTGGGTCATCTTGGAGCCATCGAATTCAACCGTATCGATGAACTGAATGAAACCACGGCGTTCATTTTCCGGAACGGGGTTCTGTTCAACAATGGTTCCGCGCCAATCCATGGTAGCGGGGCTTACGATACCAGAATTGAAGTTGTAGTTCTGGCAAAGCGGGACATAGAGCGTCTTGTAAACGAACATCCAGTTGACTGCGTACTCTTCGGTATCCTCAAAGGTTGCATCCGCAGGGATGTAAACATGAGAGATACGGTAAGCAGGAGCATGCTGATTCTTCAGGCCTGCGCTCAGGTTCTGGTGGTAAACACCACCAGGGACATCAGGCATTCCTTCGACTTCAGCCTCAACAGTCCAGTCACTGTACTCATTGCCGGCACCAGCCAAGTCGAAAATTCTGTGCGCAATGTCGTGCTCGCCAAGAATCGCCTCATAGAGGTCACCCATGGGGGTCTTGGAAGTGGTCTTTGCAGATGCAGGGATTGCAAAAACCGCAAACAGTGCTGCGACCATAGCAAGAGCCATGATCAGGGAAAGTTTTCTCTTCATACTTCCTCCAAAAGTTTTTATTTTTCACCATAATTACTGATTTTTCGACATCAGTTGTTACTCGGTGATAGCTTAATTATATATAGTTAGCAAACAAATGTCAATATCCTTTCCACAATTTTGGCACTTTGCACAATAAGTTGTTACACATTCACAAGTCAGAAAGAATGTCACACCGGTTGATTCAAGGAAACGGAAGATAGTCGGGATCCCCTTTCGGACATTTTATCAGCAAAATCTGACATCAAACGGTTTTCGAAAACACAATTATGTAACAGCATTAATTTTTTCAGGCTAAATATGGTGTTTTGCGTCGATTCGGTGCCTTTTTCCCAATTTGACTGATTTGTCGCATTTTTGTTTTCAAAATCATCATCGACTATTTGTGACAATATCGGCAATATTTTGATGAAATAGTTGGTTTTCCAAGCCAAAATCGGTAACAGGCGGATTCGTTTCTTTTACTTTTTGTTTGTAAACATTTAACCCCATACTGACATATTTCGACCAGCAAAAATAACAAGTTTTGGCATAATAACTAAATTCAATCGCAACTTCCTGCCGGTTTCTAAATACTCGGCTGAATTTACCTGAGCCTGATTTACTTTGTTCCGGCGTTAAATGCCACTTTTTGATTTCTTTGTTCCGCGCCAATTACCTCTTTCTGATTTCTTCGTTTCGCACAATTTTTCCCCCTTCTGGTTTCTTTATTCCGGTACCCCACGCCCCTCTTAATACACAAAACCGGCTGATTGCCGTGGCAATCAGCCGGTTTTGTGTTTTATGAAACTCGTCCGGATCAGTCTTCCACGAGCTTGATCACTGCCATTTCGGCAGCGTCACCACGACGGGGACCAATCTTGAGAATCTGTGTGTAACCGCCGTTACGGGTTGCGTACTTCGGTGCAATATCGGTAAAGAGCTTCGTAACGACCTCTTCCTTCGTGATATATGCCATAGCAGCGCGGCGGCTGGCAAGCGTATTCTTCTTGCCAAGCGTGATCATCTTTTCAGCAACAGAGCGGACTTCCTTGGCTCTTGCGAGCGTCGTCTCGATCTGTCCGTTTTCCAGAAGCAGTGTAACCATTCCACGAAGCATTGCGTTTCTGTGTTCACTGGTTCTGCCAAGTTTTCTTCCGGGCATTGTAATTCCCTCCTTCTGTTTACTTTAGTGCAGCCGTTCCCCGGTCACTCTTCCTCATGCTTGAGGTCAAGTCCGAGAGAATGCAGCTTCTGAATGACTTCTTCCAGCGATTTCTTACCGAGGTTACGGACCTTGATCATGTCCTCCTCGGTTCTGTTGGTCAGGTCTTCCACTGTGTCGATGCCTGCGCGCTTCAAGCAGTTGAAGCTGCGGACAGACATGTCAAGTTCCTCAATGGTCATCTCAAGAGCTTTGCCCTTCTGGGACTCCTTGCTCTCAATCATGATTTCCGTATTGCCTGCTTCATCATCCAGATCCACAAACAATTTGAGATGCTCGTTGAGAATCTTGGCTCCGAGCGAAATCGCTTCTTTTGCCGAAATCGTACCGTTGGTAACGACATCGAGCGTCAGTTTGTCGTAATCCGAAACCGTTCCGACACGGGTTCCTTCTACCTTGTAGTTGACAGAGTAGACGGGCGTGTAGATGGAGTCAGTGTAAATCGTGCCGATCGGGGCGGATACCGTCGTTCCGAGCAACTGATTGTGCAGCTGCTTGTTGCGCTCCTGAGACACATAGCCGCGTCCGCTGGCAAAGGTCAGTTCCATGTAGAATCTGGCGTTTTCGCCAACCGTTGCGATATGGTAATCAGGGTTGAGAATCTCAATATCGGAATCCTGCTTAATATCCCCCGCGACGACCTCATGGGCGCCGGTCACATCAATGATCACCGTCTTGGAGCCAGTGGTATGCAGCTTTGCAATGATACCCTTGACGTTCAGGACGATCTCGGTGACATCCTCCGTTACGCCGGGAATCGTTGAAAATTCATGAAGCACACCGTCGATCTTGATGTTGGTTACGGCATAGCCGGGAAGCGAGCTGAGCAGAACCCGGCGCAGAGAGTTACCGAGCGTGATGCCGTAGCCGCGTTCCAGCGGCTCCACCACAAAGGTACCCGTCTTACCGTCTTCACTCAATTCGGCAACCGTAATATTGGGCTTTTCAAACTCGTTCATTCCAAATAACCTCCATTCAAATTTTGTGTCACGCTCATGCGGCAACGGAACAGGAATCCCGGTCGGGCTTTATCCGATCCATACCGCATGCCTTGGGGTGGGGTGCGGGTATTACTTGGAATAAAGCTCGACGATGAGCTGTTCTTCGAACGGGAACTCCACATCTTCTCTTGCGGGAAGAGCGACTACCTTTGCCGTGTAGTTGTCCTTATCGACATCCAGCCACTTCGGTACGACGGAAGACTTCTCGAGGAAGCCCTTGAACTTGGAAGAAGAACGGCTGCTCTCCTTGATTGCGACAACATCGCCAGCCTTCACGAGCATGGAAGGAATGTCTGCCTTCTTGCCGTTGATGGTGATGTGACCGTGCAGGACGAACTGACGTGCCTCTCTGCGGCTTTCAGCGAAGCCCATTCTGTAAACGACATTGTCCAATCTGCGCTCCAGAAGGCAGATGAGGTTCTCACCGGTCATGCCCTCGGTGCGGTCTGCTTCCTCGTAGTAGTTGTAGAACTGCTTTTCGAGAACGCCGTAGTATCTTCTGGTCTTCTGCTTCTCACGAAGCTGTCTGCCGTACTCTCTGACCTTCTTGTTTGCTGCGCCATGCTGACCGGGAACCGTGGATCTGCGGTCGAGTGCGCACTTACCGGACGTGCAACGGTCGCCCTTCAGGAACAGCTTGGTTCCCTCTCTGCGGCAAAGTCTGCAAGCCGGACCGGTATATCTTGCCATAGTATTTCTCCTCCTATCTGATTAAACGCGTCTGCGCTTGGGCGGTCTACAACCGTTGTGAGGAATCGGAGTTACGTCTCTGATGGAAGTAACCTGAAGTCCTGCGGTTTCCAGTGCGCGGATTGCGGATTCACGTCCGGAGCCGGGTCCCTTGACGAATACTTCTACCGTCTTGAGTCCCTGATCTGCGGCGATCTTCGCTGCGGTTTCAGCGGCAGACTGTGCGGCAAACGGCGTGGACTTTCTCGAGCCCTTGAAGCCGAGCTCACCGGCAGATGCCCAGGAAATCGCATTGCCCTCTGCGTCGGTAATGGTGATGATTGTGTTGTTGAAGGTAGCGCGGATATGGACAGCACCGTTTTCAACGGCTCTGCGCTCGCGGCGCTTCTTGGTAACCTTCTTTGCAGTAACCTGTGCCATGTTACGTTCCCTCCTATTACTTCTTCTTGTTCGCGATGGTCTTCGCCGGACCCTTACGCGTTCTTGCGTTGGTCTTGGTTCTCTGACCTCTTACCGGAAGTCCCTTTCTGTGACGGATACCGCGGTAGCAGTTGATTTCGACCATGCCCTTGATGTTCAGGCCGACGTCACGGCGAAGGTCACCTTCCACCGTATAAGACTTTTCGATCTCATCACGGATAGCGGCTACTTCTTCTTCGGTCAGATCCTTTGCGCGGGTATCGGGGTTGATCCCGGTAGCGGCAAGGATGTCGTTCGCGCTCTTGCGGCCGATACCGTAAATATAGGTAAGGGCGATTTCCACGCGTTTGTTGTTCGGAATATCGACACCAGCAATACGTGCCATTCTGATTTCACCTCTCTAATAGAATTTTCGGCTCAACCCTGTCTCTGCTTGTGCTTGGGGTTCTCGCAGATGACCATGACCTTGCCTTTTCTCTTGATGATCTTGCACTTCTCGCAGATCTTCTTAACGGATGGTCTGACTTTCATCGTTAATACCAACCTTTCTTCTTGATTATTTCGCGCGCCAGGTAATACGTCCCTTGGTCAGGTCGTAGACCGAGACCTCGACGGTCACGCGGTCACCCGGCAAAATTCTGATATAGTTCATACGCAGCTTTCCGGAGATGTGCGCGGTCACCATGTGACCATTGGGAAGCTGCACCTTGAAGACGGCGTTCGGAAGTGTTTCGACCACCGTACCTTCAAATTCGATCACGTCATCCTTCGGCATGATATATCCTCCTCATTCGCAGTTTGTGACGTAGTTTCAGTTGCTTCAAAATCATTTCAGAATCCTTTTTCGACTTCCGTCAGAATGATGACTCCGTTTTCCGTAAGGGCAACACTGTTTTCGTAGTGTGCCGAAAGACTGCCGTCCGCCGTTTTGACCGTCCAGCCGTCCTTCATTTCCAGAACGTCCTCGCCGCCGACGTTGACCATCGGTTCGATGGCAAGCGTCATACCGGTCGAGAGGCGAAGCCCTCTGCCGGGCGTTCCGTAATTGGGAACATCGGGATCCTCATGCAGTTCGGTTCCGACACCGTGCCCGACATACCGCTTCACGGTGGAAAAACCGTTGGCAGTCACAAGCCCGTCGATCGCCGAACCGATATCACCGAGCCGCTTCCCCGCTTCCAGATTGGCAAGTCCCGCAAAAAAGCTGTCTCTCGTCACGCGGATGAGTTTCAGTGCTTCTTCGCTGACCTCGCCGACCGGAACGGTTCTGGCGCTGTCTCCGTGATACCCGTGATAGAAGGCGCCGACATCAATCTTTACAATGTCGCCGTTCATGAGAATCCGCTTTTTCGACGGAATTCCGTGAATGACTTCATCATTGATACTGATGCACGCGCTTCCGGGGAAACCGGAATAACCAAGGAAGGACGGGGTCGCACCGCACTTGACGATATAACGATGAATCACACGGTCAAGCTCATAGGTGCTGATCCCCTCCCGGACGGCATCACGGGCGGCAAGCAATGCCTCTCCCGTGATCCTTCCGGCATCCTTCATTGCCTGGATCTGAACTGAGTTTTTCAGTTCAACCATACTTATGCCTCAAACTTTGCGAGCGCCTGTTCCACGAGGGCGGAGGTATCCTCCACCTTCTCCTGTCCCTGCACAGAGATGAGCAGCCCACGCTTCGCATAGAAGTCCTTGAGCGGCTCGGTCTGTGCATGGTAAGTGCTCAGCCGGTTCTTGACAGTTTCTGCTGCGTCATCGGCTCTCACATAGAGCGCCGCGCCGCACTTGTCACAAATACCCTCGACCTTCGGGGGATTATACATCACATGATACGAAGCACCGCACGCGCAGACTCTGCGTCCGCTCATACGTTCCACGATCTTCTCATCGGCGACCTCAATGCTGAGGACCGCGTCGATCCGGACGCCCATCGCTTCCAGTGCCTCAGCCTGAGGAATGGAACGCGGGAAGCCGTCCAGAATGAAGCCGTTTTTGCACGCATCCGTCGAAAGATAATCCTGAATCAGACCAATGACGACCTCATCGGGAACAAGCTTGCCTTCGTCGATATACGACTTTGCCTTCTTGCCCAGCTCCGTGCCGGCTTTGATCGCGCCGCGGAGAATGTCGCCCGTAGCAATGGCGGGAATATTGAATTTCTCTGAAATCTTCGCGGATTGGGTACCTTTACCCGCTCCGGGAGCGCCCATTAAAATTAAATTCATTGGTTTCCTCCGAATCTGCGCATCAATCAAGGAAGCCCTTGTAGTTACGCATGGTGATCTGTGCTTCGATATCACGGTAAGTTTCCAGCGCAACACCGACAACGATCATCAGAGAGGATCCGATGAAGGCGAGAGTGGAGAGCTGACCGCCGGCGATGATGTTGACGACCATCGGCAGGCAGGAAATCAGACCGACAAAGAGTGCACCGATCAGGGTGATTCTGTTCAGGATACGGGTGATATAATCGGTAGTAGGCTTGCCGGGACGAATACCCGGAATCGAACCGCCGTTATTTCTGATGTTGTTTGCGACCTCGATCGGGTTGAACGAGATCAGAACGTAGAAATACGAGAAAGCGATGATCAGCGCGAAAGATACCACCACATACAGCCAGGTGTTGTAGTTGAACCACTTGGAAATGAACTTGGTGAAACCGTTGTCAGAACCAAGGAATTCGCCGATGGTTGCAGGAATCGACACGATGGAGCTGGAGAAGATGATCGGCATGACACCGGTCATGTTCAGCTTCAGGGGCAGATTCGAGCTCTGTCCGCCGTACATCTTGCGACCGACAACGCGCTTTGCATACTGGACGGGGATTCTGCGTTCGGAGTTGGTAAACCAGACGATCAGACCGAAGAACGCGATCGAGATAACCACGACAAGCAGCGTCCAGAAGAGTCCGAGGATCAGTTGTCCTCCCTCCTTACCGCCGATGAAGAGGCTGTAGATCGTTCCGCAAATCGCACCGCCGCGGGACAGGATGTTGGCAAACAGGATAATGGAGATACCGTTTCCGATACCGTGATCGTTGATCTTTTCCGCCATCCACATGATCAGTGCAGCGCCTGCGCAGTAGCAAGCGATGACAACGATCATTTCAAAGACCGCCATGCCGCCGGTCTTGGCGATCAGCATACCGGACTGCTTCAGATACCAAGCGTATCCGAATGCGGTCAGGAGTGCAAGAGCAACCGTGACCCAACGGGTGTAGGAAGTGATCTTCTTTCTTCCCTCTTCACCGTTCTGCGCGATTCTTTCCAGTGCGGGAATCGCAATGGTAAGAAGCTGCATCACGATGGAAGCGGTGATGTACGGAGAAACGGAAAGAGCGAACAACGTTGCCTTGCCGAATGCACTACCGGACATGATGTTCAGAAGTTCGAAGATCCCCTGACGCTGGAGTCCGGAGGTGTAAATATCGGGCAGGACATACGGAACGGGAATACTTGTGCCGAGACGGTAAAGAAGGACGATAAGCAATGTGAAGAGGATCTTTTTACGGAGTTCCGGAATCTTCCAAGCATTTTTTAGCGTCTGAAACATCTTTATGCCTCCTCTGCCTTGCCGCCTGCTGCCTCTATCTTCTCCTTAGCACTTGCAGAAAAGCTTGCTGCTTTTACGGTAAGTTTTTTGGTAAGCTCACCACCGCCGAGAACTTTCAGACCATCCTTGGGGTCACGGACGATCTTTGCCGCCATCAGTGCGTCAAGATCCACCGTTGCACCGTCAGCAAACTTTGCGTTCAGTGCGCCCACATTCACGGTTGCATACTCGGTTGCGAACTTATTGTGGAAGCCTCTCTTCGGAAGCTTTCTGTAAAGCGGAAGCTGTCCGCCTTCAAATCCGGGTCTGACACCGCCGCCGGAGCGTGCGTTCTGACCCTTATGGCCCTTACCTGCGGTCTTGCCGTTTCCGGAGCCGGTTCCTCTGCCCTTACGCCATGCTGCCTTTGCGGAGCCTTCAGCGGGGGAAAGTTCATGAAGTTTCATGTCTGCGACCTCCTTATGCGTTTTCAACGGGTTCGACCGTTACCAGATGAGAGATCACCTTGATCTTACCTGCGAGGACCGCGTCGTTCTTCTGAACGGTGCTGTCGCCGATCTTGTTAAGACCCAGGGACTTTGCAGTTGCCTTCTGATTCGGCTTCGAAGCAATGATGCTCTTAACGAGAGTTACCTTCACCATAGCGTCTACCCCCTCAAGCCTTGACCTGATCAACGCTCAGGTCGCGGATCTTAGCAACTTCTTCTGCGGTACGCAGCTCTGCCAGACCTGCGATCGTTGCCTTGACGACATTGATCGGGTTGTCAGAACGCAGGCACTTTGCGCGGATGTTGGAAATACCAACCGCTTCAAGCACCACACGCACCTTACCGCCAGCGATGATACCGGTACCGGGAGCAGCGGGCTTCAGAAGCACCTTACCTGCACCGAACACGCCGGTAACTTCGTGGGGGATGGTGTCTCCCTTGAGGGAAACAGTAATCATATTTTTCTTTGCGTCCTCAATTCCCTTGCGGATTGCTTCGGGAACCTCGGCTGCCTTTCCAATTCCGACACCGACACGTCCCTTTTCGTCGCCCACAACCATAAGAGCTGCGAAACGAGCGATACGGCCGCCCTTGACTGTCTTGGAAACACGGTTCAGAGCTACAAGAGTTTCCTTGAATTCGGACTCCTGTGCATAATCTCTTCTAGGCATAATTTCCTCCTGAAATTTGTTCAAATATTCGTTTGAACAGTGTACAAACCGGACTGACAGAGCAAAAAGCTCAATCAGAACTTCAGGCCGCCCTCGCGAGCGCCTTCAGCCAACTCCGATACACGTCCGTGATACAGATAGCCGCCGCGGTCGAAAACGACTTCGGTGATTCCCTGTGCGATTGCCTTTTCGGCAATCAGCTTGCCGATAGTTCTTGCTGCTTCCTTGTTGCCGCCGTTGCCCTCGAAAGACTTTCCGAAGGTAGACGCGCTTGCAAGCGTCTTGCCTGCAACGTCATCAATGATCTGCGCGCTGATGTTCGCATTGGAACGATAAACGGCAAGACGCGGACGGGCAGCGGTGCCGGAGATCTTTGCTCTGACTCTCTTATGTCTCTTAAGACGAGCCTGGTTACTGTCTTTTCTCGATACCATAATACTGCACTCCTTTCAATTACTTCTTGCCCTTACCGGCCTTGCCGGCTTTACGGCGAATGTGTTCATCTGCGTACTTGACACCCTTGCCATGGTAGGGTTCGGGGGGTCTCTTGCTTCTGATGACAGCCGCAACCTGACCGACCTGCTGCTTGTCGCAGCCCTTGACCACGATGGTGTTGCCGTCCGGAGTCTCGAACTTGATTCCTTCGGGCTCGGTGATCTGGAAGTTCGCCTGCGGCATACCGTTGGACATCAGAGAATGTCCGAGGTACAGCTGAAGCGTCTTTCCCTGCTTGACGACCTTGTAGCCGACACCGACGATCTGGAGCGTCTTGGAGAACCCTTCGGTTACGCCGACAACCATATCATGGAGCAGCGCACGGGTCAGACCGTGGAGTGCTCTGTCGCTCGGTTCATCCGTCGGGCGGGTAACGTGAGCTACGGTTCCTTCCACTTTGATCGTCATTCTTTCGGGCAGCTTCTGAGAAAGCGTTCCGAGGGGTCCCTTTACGGTGACGAGGTTGCCTTCGGCGACAGTGATTTCGACGCCCTTGGCAAGAGTTACAGGCATTCTACCAATTCTTGACATATCTCTATACCTCCGTCCCGATTACCATACGAACGCGAGGACTTCGCCGCCGATTTTCGCAGCGCGAGCCTTCTTGTCCGTCATGATGCCCTTGGAAGTGGACACGATGGCGATGCCGAGTCCGTTCATGACACGGGGCATATCCTCGTAGCCGGCGTAGATACGGAGGCCGGGCTTGGACACACGGCGGATACCGCGAATGACCTTCTGCTTGTTGCCTACGTACTTCAGCGTGACACGGATGACACCCTGCTTACCGTCGTCGATGACCTGGTAAGACTTCACATAGCCCTCTTCCACCAGAATGTCCGCAATGGACTTCTTCATGTTGGATGCCGGAATGTCCACAGTAGCATGCTTCGCAGTGCTTGCGTTTCTGATTCTTGTGAGCATATCGGCGATAACGTCTGACATTTGCATATTGTTTTCCTCCTTATGCAAGTTAAAAATCTTGCTGCCGGTTTTCCCGGCGGCATACCGGCGGTTAAGCGGTCGCCCGCTTCCTACCGATAGTTGGGAGTTATTATCCGCCGCCGTCCGGCAAATAGCCGGAAAGCGGAAAATAATTGAGTTGTTTTGCCGCCCTTGGGCGGCGCCCCGGTAAGAATTACCAGGATGCTTTCTTCACGCCCGGAAGCTCGCCCTTGTAAGCGAGATTACGGAAGCAGATACGGCAGATACCGAACTTGCGGAGATAAGCATGAGGACGGCCGCAGAGCTTGCAACGGGTGTACTCACGGGTGGAGTACTTCTGCTTCTTCTGCTGCTTAAGAATCATAGCCTTTTTTGCCATCTTACGTTACCTCCTTGTCAGTTTGCGAAGGGAGCGCCGAATGCTCTCAGCAGCTCTCTTGCTTCGTCGTCGGTGTTTGCCGTCGTCACGAAGCAGATATCCATGCCGCGGATCTTCTCAACCTTATCGTACTCGATTTCGGGGAAGATCAGCTGTTCCTTGAGGCCGAGGGAGTAGTTGCCGCGGCCGTCAAAAGCGTTGGGATTGATACCCTTGAAGTCACGGACACGGGGGAGAGCGAAGTTGAACAGTCTGTCGACAAATTCATACATTCTCTCGCCGCGGAGGGTGACCTTCACACCGATCTTCATGCCCTGACGGACCTTGAAGTTAGCGACCGACTTCTTAGCGTAAGTCGGAACTGCCTTCTGACCGGTGATAGCGGTGATGTCGGCGATGACGCTGTCGATCGCCTTGGAGTTTTCTCTTGCTTCACCCACGCCGACGTTGATGACGATCTTGTCGAGCTTCGGGATCTGCATGACGCTCTTGTACTCGTACTTCTTCATGAGTGCGGGAGCGATTTCTGCTTTATACAGATCTTTTAATCTTGCCATTGTCTTCCGCCCTCCTTATCAAAGCTTTTCGCCGCACTTAGCGCAGGTGCGGACTTTCTTGTCGCCGTCAAGAAGCATCTTGACGCGGACACCCTTCTGGCACTTGGGGCAGAACAGTGCGACCTTGGACGCGTAGATTGCGCCCTCGGCATCAACGATTCCGCCGGTCTCGCCCTGACGGCGAGGCTTTACGTGCTTGTGGATCATGTTGACTGCCTTCACGATGACCTTGTCTTCCTTGGGGCTGACTGCGATCACTTCGCCCTTCACGCCCTTGTCATCGCCGGAAAGTACGACGACGGTATCGCCGGTTTTGATATGCATCTTTGCCATTGTCCGATACCTCCATCAAAGTACTTCGGGAGCCAGAGACAGGATCTTCAGAAAATCCTTCTCACGGAGCTCTCTTGCCACAGGCCCGAAAATACGGGTGCCTCTCGGCGTGTTGTCATCACGGATGATGACTGCTGCGTTTTCGTCAAACTTAATGTAAGAACCGTCTGCACGGTGAATGCCGTGTACGCTTCTGACAATAACCGCTTTGACAACGTCGCCCTTCTTGACTACGCCGCCGGTTGCAGCCTTCTTGACTGCACATACGACGATATCGCCGATGTTTGCATATCTGCGTCCGGTTCCTCCCAGAACGCGAATGCACATCAGTTCCTTCGCACCGGTGTTGTCAGCGACGTTCATAAGTGTCTGTTGCTGAATCACTTTCTTTTCCTCCTACTGTTTCGGCACGCTTCAACGTACCTACTATTCGAATGCTTGTGAATGTGCGGTGCGAATTACTTCGCCTTTTCGATGATCTCGGTGACGCGCCAACGGATCGTCTTGGACAGGGGTCTGGTCTCCATGACCTCGACCTTGTCGCCGACGCCGCATCCGATCTCGTCACGCGCGTGGATCTTCAGCGTGCGCTTGATGATCTTTCCGTAGGTTGCGTGCTTGACGTTGTCTTCGATTGCGACGACAACCGTCTTTTCCATCTTATCGCTGACCACGAGTCCGACTCTGGTCTTTCTGAGTGCTCTTTCTTCTGCCATGACTCATTCTCCTCCTTATGCTTTCTTTTCCTGAAGAATGGTCATAACGCGAGCGATGTCACGCTTGACCTCAGTGATCTTGTGCGTGTTCTCAAGCTGATTGACCGCGTGCTGAAAGCGAAGGTTAAAGAGCTCGGTCTTGAGATCCTTGAGTTTCGCATTCAGTTCTTCGGCGGTCATTTCTCTGATATCACTTGCCTTCATCGCTTATGCCTCCTCTGTCTCAACTTCGCTCTTCACCACAAACTTGCACTTGATCGGCAGCTTATGGCTTGCAAGACGCATTGCTTCCCGTGCGACGGGCTCGTCAACGCCTGCCATCTCGAACATCACGCGTCCCGGCTTTACAACCGCGACCCAGTATTCGGGAGAACCTTTACCGGAACCCATTCGGGTTTCAGCCGGCTTCTCGGTGATCGGCTTGTCGGGGAAAATCTTGATCCAGACCTGACCGCCACGCTTGGTGTAACGCGTCATAGCGATACGGGCAGCCTCGATCTGATTTGCAGTAATCCATGCGGGCTCAAGGGCAACAAGACCGTAAGCACCGTTGGAAATCGTATTGCCGCGTGTAGCCTTGCCCTTCAGACGGCCGCGCTGTACACGACGATACTTGACTCTCTTCGGCATTAACATTACTTTCTGCCCCCTTCCTTAGGAGTTCTCTCACCGCGGAAGTTACCGTTGCCGCGGTTGCCGTTGAAGTTTCTTCTGTCACCGCGGTTGTCTCTGCGATTGTCTCTGCGATCGGAACGGTTGTCCTGAACGCCCTGTCTGTTGACCTCGTTCAGCACCTCGCCCTTGTAGATCCAGACCTTCACGCCGATCTTGCCGTAGGTGGTGTTGGCTTCCCAGAAGCCGTAGTCGATGTCGGCACGGAGCGTCTGAAGCGGAATGGTGCCTTCATGATAATGCTCCGTTCTTGCGATCTCGGCACCGCCGAGACGACCGCCGCAGGAGATCTTGATACCCTTTGCACCAAGGCGCATGGTATTGCGGATCGCCATCTTCATCGCACGTCTGAACGCGACTCTGCGCTCCAGCTGGGAAGCAATGTTCTCAGCGACGAGCTGTGCATTCAGGTCGGGCTGACGAATCTCGTTGACATTGAGTGCAACGGGACCGCCGACGATCTTTTCGATCTCTGCCTTGTACTTTTCGATTTCGGAGCCGCCCTTGCCGATGACAAGTCCGGGCTTCGCGCAGTCCACGAATACGCGGACACGCTTGCTGTCACGCTCGATCTCGATCTTTGCGATACCGGCGTCCATCAGCTCCGTCTTGAGATACTTTCTGATCTTTGCGTCGGACACGATGTTGTCACCGTAGTTCTTTGCAAACCATCTGGAATCCCAGTTTTTGATTACGCCCACGCGAATGCCGTGGGGATTCACTTTCTGACCCATCTGCTCGTCCTCCTATCAGTCTTTTTCAGCGACCACGAGGGTAACGTGGCTGGTTCTCTTCAGGATTCTGTCGGCGCTGCCCTTTGCTCTCGGCATGATTCTCTTGAGAGTCGGACCGGGGCAAACATAGCAAGCGGAGACATAGAGCTTAGAAGGATCCATGTGGAAATTGTTTTCCGCATTGGCAACTGCGCTGTGCAGCAGCTTCACAAGATACTCGGAAGCGGACTTCGGAGTGTTCTTGAGGATTGCCATTGCGGTATCGGTATCTTTTCCTCTGATGAGGTCAAGCACGTACTGCACCTTGCGGGGGGAGATTCTTGCGTATTTCAGCATTGCTTTTGCTTCCATCTCAATTACCCTCCCGATCAACCGTTGTTCGACGTCTTCGTGCCCGCGTGACCCTTGAAGGTTCTGGTGGGAGCGAACTCGCCGAGTTTGTGTCCGACCATATCTTCGATGATATAGACCGGAACGTGCTTTCTGCCGTCGTGAACCGCGATGGTATGACCGACGAACTCAGGGAAAATAGTGGAAGAACGGCTCCAGGTCTTGATGACCTTCTTCTCGCCCTTCTCATTCATAGCGCAAATACGTGCGTAAAGCTTCGCCTCTACGAACGGCGCCTTCTTCAGACTTCTGCTCATACTATATTCCCTCCTTATTTAGCGTTTCTGCGCTTCACGATGAACTTGTTGGTGCGGGCCTTATGGTCACGGGTCTTATAACCCATAGCCGGCTTGCCCCAGGGGGTCATCGGGCCGGGATGTCCGACCGGTGCCTTACCTTCACCACCACCGTGAGGGTGATCGCAGGGGTTCATGACAGAGCCGCGGACGGTCGGGCGGATACCCTTGTGTCTCGTCTTGCCTGCCTTACCCAGTTTCACAGTGTCATGCTCGAGGTTGCCGATCTGACCGATCGTAGCCTTGCAATCGAGGCGGATGATTCTGACCTCGCCGGAAGGCAGTCTCACCTGAGCGGAACCGTTTTCCTTAGCGATCAGCTGTGCAAACACGCCTGCACTGCGGACAAGCTGAGAGCCCTTGCCGGGATACAGCTCGATGTTGTTGATGAGCGTACCGACCGGGATATTTGCGATCGGAAGCGTATTGCCCGGCTTGATGTCCGCATTTGCGGAGGAGTAAACAGTCTCGCCGGTCTTGAGTCCGGAGGGAGCGATGATATAGCTCTTGTTTCCGTTCTCGTCCTGGAGAAGTGCGATATACGCGGTACGGTTCGGATCGTATTCGATGCCGAGGACCTTTGCCGGAACTTCGCTCTGACGCTTGAAGTCGATCACGCGGTACTTGACCTTGTTTCCGCCGCCCTTATGGCGAACGGTGATCTTGCCGTAGCTGTTACGGCCGGCGTGCTTCTTCTTGGTTGCGAGCAGGCTCTTCTCGGGGGTGAACTTGGTCACCTCGTCGAAGGTTGCGACCGACATATTTCTTCTCGAGGGAGTTGTAGGTTTGTACTTGAATGTAGGCATTCTCTTATCCTCCTACCTTAGTTCAAGCCTTCGAAGAACTCGATCGGCTTGGAGTCAGCCTTCAGGGTAACGATGGCTTTCTTCCATTCCGAGGTGTAACCGGAGTGTACACCGAGTCTCTTCGGCTTTTTCTTCATGTTCACCGTGTTGACGGACTGAACGCTGACCTTGAACATTTCCTCAACCGCATTTGCGATCTCAGCCTTGGTCGCATTCGGCTGAACCTTGAACGTGTACTTCTTTGCAGCGTGGTTGTCCATGCTGGCTTCCGTGATAACGGGAGCAATGATGATATCCTGTACCATTTTCATTATGCGTACACCTCCTCAAGTTTTTCGACTGCCGTCTTTGCGATGATGAACTTGTCGGCATTGAGAATGTCGTAGACGTTGATGGTGTTATAGAGCGAGGTCTTGACGCCTGCGATGTTCGCGCAGCTCTTGACCACGTACTTGTCAACGCCCGGAAGGACGACCAGCGCCTTCTTTTCGGAGCCGAGCGCCTTCAGCATGTTCGCCATGGTCTTGGTGCTGAAGGAGTCGCACTTGATGTCGTCAACGACAATCAGGCTTCCCTCTGCGACCTTCGCGGACAGTGCGCTGTAAAGTGCCAGTCTCTTGGTCTTCTTGTTCATGCCGGTGCGGTAATCTCTGGGCTTCGGGCCGAGAGCGACACCGCCGTGCGTCCACTGAGGAGAACGGGTGGAACCCTGACGTGCACGACCGGTTCCCTTCTGTCTCCAGGGCTTCTTGCCGCCGCCGGAAACCTCCGTGCGGGTCAGCGTGGACTGCGTGCCCTGTCTCTGGTTCATCAGATAAGCTCTGACTGCTGCGTGGAGGACAGCACCATTGACGTCCGCTCCGAAAATCACATCGGACAGCGTGATTTCGCCGACTTCCTTGCCGGCCATATCAAATACCTTTACGTTTGGCATTGTTTGTTTCCTCCTTCCGCATTATGCTTTGATCGAGTCGCGGATGAACACGATGCCGTCCTTGGCGCCGGGAACGGCACCCTTGATGGCAAGCAGGTTTCTGCCGCTGTCGATCTTGACAACCTTGAGATTCAGAACGGTGACCTGTTCGTTACCGTACTGGCCCGCCATCTTCTTGTTCTTGTAGATGCGGGACGGGGTGGAGTTAGCACCCATAGAGCCGGGCTGACGGTGGATCGGACCGACGCCGTGCGTGGAGCACAGAACGTGGTTGTTCCATCTCTTGACTGTACCCGTGAAGCCGTGACCCTTGGTCAGACCAGTAACGTCGACCTTTTCGCCAATGGCGAAGGTATCGGCAGTGACCGTGTCACCGACATTCAGCGCGGAGCAGTCATCAAGGCGGAATTCCTTGAGATGCTTCTTGGGAGCAAGTCCCGTCTTCTTGAAGTGCCCGATTTCAGGCTTTGTGAGGTGCTTTTCCTTGACTTCCATGAAGCCAAGCTGAACGGCGTCGTAGCCGTCGTGTTCAGCGGTTTTCTTCTGTGCGACAACACAGGGGCCCGCTTCGATCAGAGTCACCGGGATGACGTTTCCGACTTCGTCGAAAACCTGCGTCATACCGACTTTTCTACCGATAATGCCCTTTTTCATTTTGATTTCCTCCTGTAAATTATTGGTTGACCGTCTTTCACGGACAACTTGATTTACAAAGTTACCGATCCCCGCCCGGAAGCGGTTCGGCTGTTGTCTTTGTGGCCTTGGAAAATTGCCGGAACGCTACGCCTTACAGCTTAACGTCGATTTCAACACCGGCGGGAAGTTCAACGCTCATCAGCGCGTCCACAGCCTTCTGGGACGGTTTGATGACGTCGATCAGTCTCTTGTGCGTGCGGAGCTCGAACTGCTCGCGGCTGTCCTTGTACTTGTGGACCGCGCGGAGAATCGTGATGATCCCCTTATCGGTCGGGAGCGGTACAGGGCCGGAAACCTCGGCGCCGTTTCTCTTTGCGACTTCCACAATCTTCTCTGCTGCCGCATCGACGAGGGTGTGGTCGTAGCTCTTCAGACGCACTCTGATCTTTTCTTTGACTGCCATTGCTTTTGCCTCCTATCAGATTTCGCTTGCTTTCCTCACGCGTATATATAATGTAGCGCGTTCCCGGGAAAGCGGCGTTCCCGATGGGACTCAGTCAGATGTACACCGTTCCGTGTGTTTCATCGGCTTCCCTGAAAAGACGGACTTTGCCCTCCCATCAGCATCTGGGAGAAGCAAACTCCGGGGGAAATACGAATCAACACATGCGTCACATCCGGCACCGCATGTTGCACCGGATCGTGTTCACCTGAGCTGTTGTCGCCCGGTTAAACGGACATACTCCGCGAAAATTCCCCGTTCAGCGTCCCGAACGGCAACCTCTCGCATCATCGCATATCAAGCTTTTCTATTATATCATGCGCATGGGCAAATTGCAATCAATTTGTATTCGTCGTTTCCAATGAAATTTCAGACATATTTTTCAAGTGATTCTGTCACATTGCACAATTTCGGCTTTATCAACGTAAAATTACGCGAAATAAACTGTGCCGGGGCCCTTTGTTCGTCCGTTTCTGCAATTCCGGAAGAATAATTTGCGGTTTCGGTTCAATTTCGGCTGTACGTTTACAATTTATTCACAAGTAGAGTTTATAATATTTATTTGATGTGCAACGTTTCGTCTGATAGCGGTTGCAATACTTCTTCATAGTTCTTCCGGAAGGACGGTCGCCATATGAATTCCAAGTTGAAGACAATTTTTACACGCCTTGTATCCCGGGGGACGCCGGCGGCGGGAATCTGTATTGCCGTTTGCCTGACCCTTGCGTTTTTTCTCGATTTTGACACAAAAATCGGATACTTTGCTTCTGCATCGCCGTTTCCGTGGATTGCGACCGGCATCGCCGTTCTGTTCCTGATTGCCGTCGCAGTGGATGCGATCTGCTTTCTCCGGCAAAAGGACCTCGCGGATTCTTTCGCAATCCGTCCGGGTCTGCGGGTCGCCGCGGCGATCGCGGCGGTTGCGTTTCTGTTCTGGGGGTTCACCGCCGCCGGCACTGCGTCGGCGGCAGATGAAGGAATCCGTCGGGTCCTTCTGTACCTCGCCGCGATCGCTTCCCTCCCCGCCGCCGGGTACTACCTGACGGTCACGCGCGGGAAAACCGGATCTGCCGGAAATGCGCTCTCCCTGTTTTTGCCGGTTGCGGGTGCACTCCTGCTCGGCGTCACCTACTTTGATTACTTTACCCCCATCAACGGAGCGGTCAAAATCCCGCTTCAGCTTGGGATCGTTGCCGTTCTGATTGCCGACCTGCAGGAGCTCCGCCTCCGGATCGGAGGGACGTACGCCCGCCCGCGCGTTGCATTTGCCGTACTGCTCGGCAGCGGGATGCTCTGTATCGGTGTTTCTCTGCCGGTTCTTGTTGCGACCGCCGCGGGGATTCTGAAATTCTCGGAATACACCGCCTGTGCGGCTTTGCTCCTCTCTGCCGGGATTTATCAGTTTGCACTGGGGCATTCCCTGCTTTCGTCCGACGGCAGTAAAACAATTTCCGGCGGCGAACCCGACGGGAATGAAAATGAGTCTTACAATGAAGAATCCGCTGACGCGGCGCAAACATCCGACGACAACTCCAATAACGAATAAAGGCGGCAGACTATGACTGCAAATACAAGAATTCAATGGCTGCATAAAAAAATATCCGAGATGAGCTTCCCGAACGCAACACGGATCGCGGAACGCTTCGGCATTTCCCACCGCCAGGCACAGCGCGACGTTGATTTTCTGCGTAAGCACCTCGGTGCGCCGGTTGCGTACAGCGCGGAAAACAAGGGCTTTTATTACACGGCTCCGTTTTCCCTGCCCCTGCTTCTGGTATCCGCAAACGACGACAGCTATGTATCCGACGTGACCAGCCGGAACGCCTCGGAGCTTGCCGCCGACGAAACGCTTATCCAGATGCAGATCCCTTTTACCGCGACGGTGGAGATCCCGGACAAATTGACCGCGATCGAGCTGAACCAGTTTATTATATCTAATGAAGGAAAGTGTCGTTACATCTGCGAATTCCACAGTGTGGAAGCCTTTCTCGGGGCGCTGTTTGCAACCGACGCGGACGTGCGTCTTCTGGAGCCTGCATGGCTGAGGGAAAAGGCACTCGCCGCGGCGGAACGCATGATCGGGAACAACCGCGACATATCCGACTGACGCAGATTTCCGCACACACTTCCGATAATTCCGAAAAAATTTCAAAAAACTATTGACAAGCCCCTCGGGGCGTGATATAATCCATCTGTTATCCCAAGACAGCAGGTTCCCGTAAAAGCGTTCCGCTTCCCTGCCGAGGAGAAACTTCTCACTGAATATATCGGTAGGATCTTTCTTTCGGCATAGCTGTGCGCTCTGCGGGAGAAAGATTTATTTTTTATTTATTTTTCAGGAAGGAGAAATCACAATGCCCAGTAAAGTAGTACTCGAGCAAAAGCAGAAGGCTGTTGCAGAACTTGCCGATCTGATGAAGAATGCTGCATCCGGCGTCATTGTCAACTATCAGGGTATCACCGTTGACAACGATACCAAGATGCGTAAGGCACTCCGCGATGCAGGCGTCAAGTATATGGTCATGAAGAACACTCTGACCGGCAGAGCATGCGACGAGGTCGGCTACGGTGAACTCAAGCAGTACCTCACCGGTATGACCGCGATCGCAGTCAGCGAGAACGACCCCGTTGCTCCCGCAAAGATCCTGAAGGAATATGCCGACAAGGTGGAGTCCTTCAATCTGCTTGCAGGCTTCGTTGACGGTGCCGTCATCGACGAAAAGACTGTGGAAGAGCTTGCTTCGATTCCCGCAAAGGAAGTCCTCATTGCAAAGTTCCTCGGCAGCATCAAGTCCCCCGTTTACGGTCTGGCTTATGCCCTCAAGGCAGTTGCAGACAAGAACGGCGAGGCTCCCGCAGCAGAAGCTGCGCCGGAAGCTCCCGCAGAGGCTTGATTCCATACCCGTTTTCAATTAATCAGCCGGCTTGACCGGCTCCGAGTTGGCGCCGCGGCAAAGACGCGCCGATTAAATTTTGATCCATTCAGGAGGTATTTGAAATGGCATCCGAAAAGATTACCGCTATTGTTGAAGAAATCAAGGGCCTGACCATTCTCGAGCTGAACGACCTTGTCAAGGCAGTCGAGGAAGAGTTCGGCGTATCCGCAGCAGCTCCCGTCGGTGTTGCAGTTGCAGGCGCAGCAGCTCCCGCAGCAGAAGAGAAGACCGAGTTCGACGTCGTTCTGACCGGCTTTGACGCTGCTAAG
This sequence comes from uncultured Eubacteriales bacterium, assembly GCA_934796165.1. Classification (GTDB taxonomy): domain Bacteria; phylum Bacillota; class Clostridia; order Oscillospirales; family CAG-272; genus CAKVOU01. The sequence goes on from CAKVOU010000004.1 coordinate 97,758, forward strand.
AAGCTGTCCGTTATCAAGGTTGTCCGCGAGCTGACCGGTCTCGGTCTCGGCGACGCGAAGGCAGCTGTCGAGGGCGCTCCCAAGGCAATCAAGGAAGGCGTTTCCAAGGACGAAGCAGAGAAGGTCAAGGCTCAGCTCGTCGAGGCTGGCGCTACTGTCGAAGTGAAGTAATTTCTCCTTCTGCCCTTTGTGGCATTCGCGAAGAGCGGTGTCACGGCTGTCGGATAACTTCATTAGAAAAGGCGGAAACCGCATGGTTTCCGCCTTTTCGTATGTTGCGTTAAGCTTTGCGGCAAAAAGCCTCTCTCTCCGATTCCCTTCCCATGAAAAAGCCGCGCGGGGAAATCTGCCCTGCGCGGCTTTGCTTCGGAATTCTGACGCACGGTTCAAAGTTGCGGCTCCGGCTCGCAGCCCCGATTTGCGACTTTGATTTGCTGCTCCGGCTTGCAGCCCTGATTTGCGACTTTGATTCGCGGCTTCGGCTCACGGCTTTTGCCCCATTAACCGTCGTACCCTTGTCTGAACCGTTCTGACCACTTGCCGGGAAGCATTGAAATACTCAGAACGCGATCTTGCCCTCAATGTAACTCTTCAGCTCGGTAATCGGGATACGCACCTGCTCCATGGTGTCTCTGTCACGGACGGTCACGCAGTTGTCCGCGGGAGAATTCTCATCGCCGACGGTCTGGAAGTCCACCGTAATGCAGAGAGGCGTTCCGATCTCGTCCTCGCGGCGGTAACGCTTGCCGATGGAGCCGGTCTCGTCGTAGTCCACGGAGAAGTACTTGGAGAGTTCGTCGTAGATCTCGCCTGCCTTGTCGCCGAGCTTCTTGGAAAGCGGGAGGATTGCCGCCTTGAAGGGCGCGAGCGCAGGATGCAGATGAAGCACGGTGCGGACATCGTTCTTTTCCGCGTCGATGACTTCTTCGTCATACGCGTCAATGAGGAACGCAAGCGCAACACGGTCGGCACCGAGTGACGGCTCGATGACGTAGGGAATATAATGCTCATTGGTTTCGGGATCGAAGTAAGACAGATCCTTGCCGCTGTGGTTGGCGTGCTGGGTGAGGTCGTAATCGGTTCTGTCCGCAACGCCCCAGAGCTCGCCCCATCCGAACGGGAACAGGAACTCAAAGTCCGTGGTCGCCTTGGAATAGAAGCAAAGCTCCTCCTTGTCGTGGTCGCGGAGGCGGAGATGTTCGTCGGTCATGCCGAGGTCAAGCAGGAACTTGTGGCAGTAGTTCTTCCAGTAGTTGAACCATTCAAGGTCGGTGCCGGGCTTGCAGAAGAACTCCAGCTCCATCTGCTCAAACTCGCGGGTCCGGAAGGTGAAGTTACCGGGCGTGATCTCGTTCCGGAAGGACTTGCCGATCTGCGCCACGCCGAAAGGCAGTTTTTTGCGCGCGGAGCGCTGAATGTTCGGGAAGTTGACGAAGATTCCCTGCGCCGTTTCAGGGCGGAGGTACACGGTGGATGCGGAATCCTCGGTGACGCCGATAAAGGTCTTGAACATGAGGTTGAACTTCTTGATATCCGCAAAATCCGTGCCGCCGCAGACGGGGCACTTGATTCCCTTGTCCTTGATGTACTTGCTCATTTCCTCGAACGTCCAACCGGCAGGATTGTCGTCCAGCCCGTTCTGGAACGCGTAATCTTCGATCAGCTTATCTGCGCGGTGACGCGTCTTGCAGGACTTGCAGTCCATCAGCGGGTCGGAAAATCCGCCGACGTGACCCGACGCGACCCATGTCTCGGGGTTCATGATAATCGCGCTGTCAAGGCCGACATTGTAGCGGCTCTCCTGCACGAACTTCTTCCACCACGCGCGCTTGACATTGTTCTTGAATTCAACGCCGAGGGGACCGTAATCCCACGAGTTTGCAAGTCCGCCGTAAATCTCGGAGCCGGGGAAAATGAACCCGCGGTTCTTGCACAGCGCGACGATCTTATCCATTGTTTTATCCGAATTCTTCATCATATGTTCTTCTCCAGAGCCGCTATGCGGCATTGAATTTCATAATGTAATATTATAGCATGGCAGGCTTCGCTTGTCAAGGCTTGGGGGCAAATCGGGGGAACCGGGATGATGTTTCAGGTGCGCGCGAACGGAGGGAGCATCGGGCAAAGCGGGACACGCGGTGCCGCCGGGATATTTCCGGCGTGCGACAAATAGCTGTAAAGATCCGCGGATAGGGTGACGTTGCCCGGAAAGAATCACCGGAAAGGGAATCCCCTGTTTTGCCGGAACGTTTGACGCAAGGTCACTTTTTCTTGATGCGCCGCCAGTATTCCGCCGCCGCCTGTTCGGTTTTGTTCTGCCCCGGCGTGTAATATGTTTTTCCCGCGATATCCCGCGGCAGATAGGTCTGATCAACCCAATGGTCGGGGTAATCATGCGGGTATTTGTAGCCGCGGAAGAGCGGGCTTTGCAGGATCTCGGGCACTTCCCTGCCAAGCCCCGCTTCGACATCCGCCATCGCCGCCGTCACCGCCGCGTCTGCGGCGTTGGACTTGGGTGCCGTCGCAAGCAGAATCGTCGCGTTGGCAAGCGGGATCTTCGCCTCCGGCATTCCCAGCTCCATTGCCGATTCACAGGCGGCACGGGTGACGACCGCCGCAAGCGGATAGGCAAGCCCCACGTCCTCCGACGCCATGACCTGAAGTCTGCGGCAAACGGAGATCAGTTCCCCGAGGGAGAGGAGCTTTGCAAGATAGAAGACCGCCGCGTCCGGATCGGAGCCGCGGACGGACTTTTGCAGGCAGGACAACAGGTCGTAATGCGTGTCATCGTCGAAGTTACCGACCTTTACATGGAACTGCCCGATTTCCTCTTTGGTAATCTCGTCTTCTGCCGCATAAAACGCGTTTTCGGTCAGCCCGATCGCGCGGCGGACATCGCCCCCCGTACATTTTGCGATATATGCAAGTGTTTCATCGGTCGCGCGCTTGTCGGTCTTCCCGGTTTCATTGAGATATTCGACCGCCCGGCGGAGCGCGGGAACGCACTCTTCCGCCGAAACAGGACGGAACTCAAACAGGGACGAGCGGGAGATGATCGCGTTATATACATAAAAATGCGGGTTTTCCGTGGTGGATGCGATGAGCGTTACCCTGCCGTCCTCGATATATTCGAGCAGCGACTGCTGCTGTTTTTTGTTGAAATACTGGATCTCGTCAAGGTACAGGAGCACCCCTCCGCTTCCGAACACGTTGTCGGTCTCGCGGATGACCTCCTTGACATCGGAAAGAGAGGCGCTTGTCGCGTTGAGACGGCGGAACATCATACCGGATTCTTTTGCGATAATCTCCGCGGCGGTCGTTTTTCCCGTACCGGGTGGTCCGTAAAAGATCATGTTGGTCACGCGTCCCGCGTCAAGCATCCGACGGAGCACGCCGGTTTTTCCGACAAGACGCGACTGCCCGACCATTTCGTCGAAATTCTTCGGGCGGAGCACGTCGGCAAGCTGTGTATTCTTCAAGGTGTCACCTTCCCTTTGCCGCTTGGTCAATGCAGAACGAACGAAAGGACCCGGTCCAGATCCTCTTCCGCGCGGCGCACCAACTTCTCGCGGGTACTTTTTATATTATCGCATATTTCCTCTCTTCTTTCAAGTAGTTTGCCGAAATGCGCCGCGATTTTTTCCGGGGAAACGGCGGGAAGCGTCACCGCTTCGGGGAGTCCCGCCAGTTCCGCAAATGCTCCGATCTTAGGGTCGCTTCCACCGATCCCGACCGCGGGAATCCCCGCCGAAACCGCGAAAATCAACAAATGCAAACGCATAGACAGTGCGGCGACGCAGTAAGAAAGAATTCCCAGAGTTTCGCGCGGAGAAAGTCCTGTGATTACCCGTCCGCCGAAGCCGACCGTAGCAGCGATCTCCTTTGCCGCATCCGAATCCTTCATGGGAAAGAGCGGAAAATACAGCGGGGTCAGACGATTGCGGCGGCAGACCTCGGAGACAAGGACCGCCAGCTTTGCGCGCTCGTATTCCCCTGCGGCTCCCGCGGCGACGGCGAGGTATCTGCCGTTTTCCCTGTCGATCCGAAAACGCTTTAAGAGTACCGCGATTCTGTCCGGTTCCGCCGGAGTAAGCAGGAACGCGGGATCCGCCCCAAGACGGATTTTTTCCTCCGGAACACCGAGTCGCACCAGATCTTCCATGGATCGCCCGTCCCTGACGCTTACATACGCGGCGCGCCCAAGTTCTTTCGCAACGCGCCGGGAAGCGCCGGTCCCGCGTATCGGTCCGACCCCGCCGGAAAGCATCACTGTGGGGATTTTGCGACGGTTTGCCGTTTTCAGGAGCGCCAGATAATAGGTGAGCGACCGCTCGCTTGTCAGATTCTGCAAAAGCGATCCGCCACCCATCAGATACGCCGATGCGCCCTTCATGGCGCGATGAATCTCAAGCGGCGAGGTTCGTGAGAAGCACAGGGCGGCATACCGTTTTGCGTCGCGTTCCGGCTGACGGGAAAGAAACGCGACGGAAAGCTCCGGATGAGTCATGCGGATACGGTCCGTGAGCGCTTCCGCCACCGCGTCATCCCCCGTATTGCCATACCCGAAGTACCCGCCGAAAAGCAGGTATTTCCCGGACAAAGGGCGCGGAAGTGTCTCGTAAAACGCAAGCAGTTTTGCGGCACATTCTTCGGCAGAATGGTGGTTGCGTATTTCGGCGCGGTTGCGCTCCCCCAAGGAATGAAGAACCTCATCCGGCGCGGCAAGAAGCGTCGTAAGGTCATAAAACAGGCGTTCCGCATACCCGTCTTCTCCGATCGCGGACGGGGTTCCGTAGCCGCGGCAGGTGTAATTGGTCGCCTCCGCCGAAGCGCGCGTTCCGTCATCCAACACGCCGAGATATCCCTCGTTTCCCGCAAGGATCACCGTTTTCCCGACCGCCGCGGCTTCCATGGCGGCACGGGATACGCCGACAAACAGGTCGCACCGGCGGAGTACCGGGAGCGGATCGGCAAGTTCCCCAAGCATGGTGACACCGTTTTCCTTTGCAAGCGACGAAAGGCGGGAATACGCTTCCCCGCCGCCCGCCACGGATATTCTGACCCCGGGAAACGATGAACGGATTCTCGGTGTCAGACGGAGCAGGATTTCTGCCGCAAGGGAACAGTCGTCATCCAGCCGGCTGAGAAACAGAATTTCGCGTGGCTTGTGTTCTTCCGCTGAGCATGATGCCTGCGTTGCGGTTTCTTCCGGGAGCGGAGCGTTTCCCGTGACGGGAGCCGGCGCTTCATCCGCCGCTTCCATCAGAAAATCCAACCGCCTGCCGGCATCCGCAGGACGGTCGGCATCTGTTCCGGAAACGCCGTTTTGCCGCTTGTTCCCGTCCGGCAGACAGGTTTCTTCATCACCTGCAGGGGAGAAATAATCGCAATCAATTCCGTTCCGGATTACCGTGACCCGGTCGGGGTTCAGGTCATACGTATCGCAAAGATAGGTGCGCAGATCCTCGCTGACGGCAACGGTTCCGTCGCCCCAGTCGGAGAGGCGGCGATAAAGCGGCGTCACGCGGAACGCCGCGTGGCAGGTTACCGCAAACCGGAAACCGGCATCGTTTCCGATGTGCCGCTTCACGCGACCGACCAGATAAGCCGGAATCCGTGCGTGTGCGTGAACCACGTCAAACCGCTCCGCACGGAGAAAATCGCACAGCATCCGATAGGCGCGGGAAAGCTCCGCAGGTTTTGGGGAGCCGAGCGGCATCACATGATGTGCAAAGCCCTCCTTTGACAACTGTTCCGCCGTCGCGCCGCCGGATGATGCGAGCACCACCGTATGTCCGGCGGCGCGGAGCGCACGGGAGAGCGACGCGATGTGAGTTTCCACGCCGCCGGTTCCGAGAAACGATGTTATCATCAATATCTTCATAAAAAAATCACCTTCGGTGGAAGTATCCTCCAAAGGTGATTTTTCTATTCACCGGACACACGATCCGGCACGCAGGCGACTGCCGCAATAAAGTCGTTTTTCGCAGAACCTCGTCCGGAACCGGAATCCGTGCGGCGGAATCGAAAAATGCGAACAATTCGGCTTCAGGAGCGGAGCAGACCCGCCCGGCGGCTTTACCGGAAACGGGAAGCGTCACGCAGACGCCGAAAAAGCGATCAGAGAATGGGAATCAGTCCGACCAGCGTTCCGGCAACGACGGAGATCGCATAAAGTGCGACCGTAATCCGGAGACTGTCCGTGCGGGGACGGTTGGATCTCCAGAGGATCAGGAGCGCCACGCCGCCGTTGACCAGAAGTCCCGCCATCATAGGACCCGCACCGATCACGCCGGCGACGTACAGTTCCGTCAGCACGACCGACGCGGAGCAGTTGGGGATGAGCCCGATGAGTGCGGCGATCATTTCGGATACGAACGGAATGTCCGGGAAAAATCCGGCGATACGGTCTTCTCCGACGACACCGAATACAAGATTCAGAAGCACCGACACGACAAAAATGATCAGGATAACAGTCAGGCTGTGAGAAATTGCACCGCGCAGGATACCATGTCCGTGCGTCTCACAACGCTCTGCGCCAAACTCGCCAAGCCCCTCGGTGACCTCAACGCGGCGGCGGTGAGACATCACGGCATCCACCGCAAAACCGACCGTCACGCCGATGAGAAATTTCAATCCGAGAATCAGAAAAATCTTCGGGAGCGGAACCCGATCGGCTTCCGACAAAAGGATCGGCAGCATTTCGTCCGACGTAGCAAGAATGATGGAAAACAGAGTGCCGACGCTGACGACACGCGCCGCATAGAATTCCGCCGCCGCACCGGACAATCCGCATTGCGGGATCACGCCGAGCGCGCCGCCGAAAAGAGGACCGAGGCGTCCCGCCTTGCGGATCAGATGTTCCATGTGCTGCGACATATGATGCTCGACATACTCGATGAGAAGGTAAGTCAGAAACAGAATCGGCAGAATCTTGGCGCTGTCGATGAGCGCGTCAAGAAGCGCATCCTTTACAAGCTCCCACGACATGACTTTTCCGCCGCCTTTCTGCATTTTCCGCAGATTCCGTAAAGGATACTGCGCCCGCTGTCCACCGTAAAGCCGTGATCATCCCGGATATGGCGGAGCAGTTCCTCGCTCATGTCGCATTCCAGATGCACAATCTCCCCGCAGGACACGCACTTGAGGTGAAAATGATGTGCGCAGTCGTGCGCGCCCATGTACTGATACAGATACTTGTTCCCGTCGGCGTGAAAGCGACGGACAAGCCGATCGTCGCAAAGCCCGGAGAGTTGGCGGTAAACGCTGCTTTTCCCCGGAGCTTTTCTGCGGGTCTTCCCGGAGGCTTCCCCTTTTTGTTTTTCGTCCGACGACAGGTGTTCGTATATTTCATCCGCGGTAAACTGGCAATCGGGATGTTCGATAAAAAAATCCACCAGTTTCTTTTTTCCAACGGTACTGTAAGCCATACAATTCCCCCGGTTCTGTCTTTTCATTCGCGTTAACGGGTTGCTCTTTTGAGAACCGTTCTCAATTTTACTACGCGAGTTGCGATTTGTCAAGAGAATTTGAGAAAGATTCTTAAATTTGTGCTGCAAACAAAAAATGACGGCGAAGGTAGACGGGTTACTGCGGAAGCGGGAACACCAAGCGGGCACGGAACACGCGGGCGAAGCCCCCGGCGGGCGGCGGAAGACGGACCCGCGCCGCCGGAGTTGGCGCGGGGACGACGGAAGTCGCCCGCCGGGGGCGTAAAATGGGCAACAAACAAAAAAGCCCTGCCAACCGGCAAGGCTTTTGATAGGGGCACGGGAAATTCTGAAAGACCGTCCGTAGTCCCTTGTCACTTATCACAATTGCTATTTGCTATCCGCAATTCGCCTGTCACTTATGATACTTCGTCCCCCGCTGAATGTTCATGGCACGGTACACGGCTTCATAGAGAATCACGCGCATCAGCTGATGCGGGAAGGTCAGCGCGGACACCGAAAGGCGAAAATCCGCCGCGGCTTTGACCTCATCGGAAAGCCCGAAGGAGGAACCGATGACAAAATCCACCTCACTTGCCGTCTGACTTGCGGTCTCCAGCTTCTCCGCGAGCTGTTCCGAGGAAAGTTGCTTTCCCTCCACGCACATGGCGATCCTGTACGCCCGCGGGGGCATCGCAGAGAGGATCTGACGTCCTTCTTCATGGAGTGCAGAAGCAATCTCCTGGGCGGACGGATCGTCGGGGAGGCGGCTTTCCCTGATGGAAACCTCCTCCACACGGCAGAAACCGCCGAGCCGTTTCCTGTATTCGGCAACCGCTTCTCTGAGGTAGGCTTCCTTGAGCGAGCCGACCGTGATGATTCGGACTGTCAACATAATCTTCTCCTTTGGATCATATTCGGCGGTCAGTCCTCCACAGTAAACCCGACGGGATCGGTCGGCGAGGCGACCGCGATCTCCACACCCGTTCCGGCAAGCGCGGCGAAATGCGCGTCATAGGCGATGTCGGGACGGTTGTTCTCAGCACTCAGATGCGCAAGAATCAGGTGTTTCAGTCCGTTTTCCGCAAGAAATGCCGTCAGATCCGCGCTGTCGGAATTGGACAGATGCCCGCCTCTTCCGCGGATACGGACCTTGAGATCATACGGATAGCTTCCTGTAAGCAGCATTTCCGGGTCGTGGTTGCTCTCCAGCACCACGGTCTCACAGCCGATGAGTCCGGTCTTCACGTCCTCCGTCACCACGCCGATGTCGGTTGCAAAGCCGATATTGACGATTTTGTCTCCGTCAGCAAGCATGATGCGGTAACCCACGCACATCCGGCTGTCATGCGGGATCGGGAAGGAAATCACCGTCGCGTCGCCGCAGGGGGCTGCAAACCGGGGATTGTCGTGAATGATCAGACAGGACGGCACCTGCGACAAAGGATCCCCTACAAACCGCGCGGCGGAAGCCGCCGTGATATGTACGGGGATATGGTACTTTTTCGAGAGCACTTCCAGGGCACTGACGTGATCGCTGTGCTCATGCGTCACAAAAACCGCGCTGATCCGCGAAAGATCGCTTCCCACGGACCGGAGCGCGGCACCGAGCGCTTTGACATTTTTACCGGCGTCAATGAGGAAACTGACCGTCGGCGTTTCCACCAGCGTCGCATTTCCCGTCGATCCGGAATACAGGACACAGATACGGTATTTCATGTAAATCAGGTACTCCGTCCACCAAGATCCAGGATCCAGAGATACAAAAAATCAAACAAAAACGCAAAGATCAGCGGCACGATCAGATAAAGCATCCAACGGGACCGGGCAAGCCGGCGTTCTCCGTCCGCAAGAAACTCGTGTTTTTGTTCCTCGCTCCAATCCGACGGAAGCATGTCCTCAGTCAAACCCTTTCTCGTGAATGCGCGATTGTAGATCACAAACACAAGAGCAAGCACTCCGAGAAGCGTCGCGTAGATCGGAAAAATGATCCAGTATCCCTTCTGGTTACAAATAAAATAAATCGCCGTCACCAAAGCCGTATTGACAGCCAGAAGAAACAGTTTCCAGGCGAAATCGGGGGAAGGTTTTCCCTTCCCCACGCCACCCGACGGCTGTTCCCCCCACCGATCGGAACGGAGCGGCAGTTGAAATCTTTTCATAATTTTTATTATGCCGACCGACGCCGGATGACATCGGTCCGAATTCACAAAAGCGGTTTGACCGGGTCACGCCGGGACGGGATCAGAAGACTCTGACGGCGCCCTCCGGGCGAACACGAAGCACAAGGCAGGCGCCCTCACCGAACGCCGCGTCCATCATCCGGCGGAAGCCTTCCACATCGTCAGCCGGGACAAACGCCTGGATGGTTCCCGCAAATCCGCCGCCGTGGACTCTCCACGCAGCGCGTTTGCCGGACAGATAACGTTCAGCCAGGCAAAGAGCCAGCGAAAGTCCCTGCTCGGTCACATTCTTGGTGGTAAACACGTTCTGAAGGTAGCAGAACGAGGAAAGCCCGGAACCTATCACACCTCTGAAGAATCCGTCAAGATCACCGGCAAGCAAAGCCTCCGTCTGCGCGGCAACCCGCTTGTTTTCCGCAAAGAAATGCAGGGCACGGAGAATTGCGCGGTCGCCAACCTCTCCGCGGAGTACAGGAATCTCGCGGATGACATCCTCTTCGGATACATCCCTGAGGACTGCCTTGCCGAAATGCGCGGCAACCGACTTCATCTCCGCCGGAACGGAAGCGTAATCGCCCGTCAGATCGGCATGGTTTCCGCCGGTGTTGACGATGCAGAGGCGGTACCCGGCGCCGGAAAGATCGAAATCAACCTTCCGGATCTCCGGCTTTGCGGGATCGGCAAAATCAATTGCGACGATTCCGCCGACGGCGCAGGCGACCTGATCCATCAGTCCGCAGGGCTTGCCGAAGAACTGATTCTCGGAGAACTGCGCGAGCTTGGCGATCTCCACCGGAGAAACGCTGCCGTTATTGTACAGATGGTTCAGAATGTTCCCCACCATGTCCTCAAATGCGGCGGACGAGGAAAGCCCGCTTCCCTTGAGCACACTGGAGGTCGTGTAGGCATCGAATCCGCCGACCGCGTGTCCGTTTTGTCTGAATCCGGCAACCATGCCGGCAATGATCGAATCCGAATGTCCGAAGCGTGCGGGGTCGGGAGTATGGTAACGCGCGAAATCCACCACGTCTTCCGGAAAGCCCTCCGACTTGATGCGGATGACACTTTCCTCGCGGGGGGATGCAACGGCGATGATATCAAGGTCAATGGAGGCGGCGATCACACGTCCGTGGTTGTGGTCGGTGTGGTTGCCGGAAAGCTCGCTGCGTCCTGTGACAGAGTACAGGGTGACCTCACGGTCCTCACCGTACAACTCCGCAAACGAAGCAAGTGCGGCATCATAACGTGCCTTCTGTGCGGGAACTGCCGCGTCACCGTAAAGATAGCGAAACTTTTCATCAAGAGATCCGTTTGCGATCTCATGCAAGAGGGATTTGACGTTCATTCTGTTTCCTTTCCGTGCGGAATCCGCAACCGGTAATATCAGCTTGGTTGATCTCATAGAATAGCCGGGGGCGGCATCCGCCGCCCCGCAACAATCTGTTCCGGCAGCCCGTGGGAAGCGGATCACCCGACCCGACATCCGGCACTGCCTGTGATTTCCGACGACCGGTTCTGACCGTCGCCGGCGTTCATCAAAGGGCCTTGAGCTTATCGAGGCACTCGCGGCAGATACGCTTGTCGCCGTAGTACACAATGTCGTCCGCACTTCCGCAGAAGATGCACGCAGGCAGATACTTCTGCAGAACGATGCGCTCGCCGTCCACAAAGATCTCAAGCGGATCCTTCTCTGCGATGCCAAGCGACTGACGGATGCCCATCGGAAGCACAATTCTTCCGAGCTCGTCTACTTTTCTGACAATTCCTGTTGATTTCATCATTTTCTCTCCCTTTAGATATAATTTGAGGAATGACGGCTTCCCATTCCGTCTCATCCTGTCAAATCCTATTATATTCTGGAAAAAAATGTATGTCAATACTTTTTTGAGAATTTAACAATTTGTTAACAAATTTAAGAGGCTTATTTTATGATTGGTAACATATTTGGCGTTATTTGCGTAATTTCGACCGCGTTCGCCCTAATTACTGGAAATTTTACAGCCCTCGGAATTGCAATTCTGGACGGCGCAGGGGCTGCGGTGACCCTGACCTTGACCCTTTGCGGCATGATGTGCCTCTGGAACGGGCTTCTGAACGTGTTCCGGGAAGCCGGTTTGATTGGAAAATTGGCAAAAATTCTTTCCCCGGTTTTGCGGCTGTTCTTTCCGGATGCCTGTCGTACCGGGCACGGCACCGAGGAGATCACCGCCTGCATCAGCGCCAATTTGCTGGGGATCGGAAACGCGGCGACCCCGCTCGCGCTCACCGCTATGAAAGAACTGAGCCGGGATGCGTCCCCGTCAGATACCGCTACGCCGGATATGATTTCGCTCGCCCTGCTCAATTCCGCTCCCCTGACCCTTTTACCGACCTCGCTGATCGCACTCCGCCGGGCAGCCGGTTCCGCCGATCCGTTCGCCGTCGTGATTCCGATCTGGATCGCGTCGGCAGCTTCGGCGCTGTTCTCCCTGACGTTGTCCCGTCTGTTCGCCCGTACCGCCCGAAAAAAGAGGTCTGTCAATCAGAAAAACATCACCTGCCGGAATATTTCAAAGAAAACGGGAACATTTCCGGGAAACCGCACGTCCATACCCATGAAAACGGCAGTGCCGGGTCCCGCACGGGAGAAAACCCATGACTGAGCAGATCGCCGCCGCGGTTTTACCGCTGACTGTGACGGCTGCAGGACTTCTGATGCTGTTTTCGCGCCGCCGGGACTATTTCGGTGCTTTCCTTTCCGGTGCCGGGGATGGTCTTGGCGGTGCGGTACGCCTTCTTCCGACGCTGACTGCCCTCATTGTTGCCATCCGGATGCTGACCGCCTCCGGAATCTGCGATTGGCTCTCTTCCCTTCTCGCCCGTCCGGCGGACTTGATCGGTCTTCCGCCCGATCTGCTTCCGCTGATCCTGACGAGACCGTTTTCCGGAAGCGCATCGCTTGCCGCCTATTCGGAACTGCTCGGACGCATCGGAGCGGATTCCTTCGGGGGACTGTGTGCTTCGGTCATGATGGGAGCCTCGGACACCTTCGTGTATATTCTGACGGTCTACTTTTCCTCCGTCGGCGTCCGGAAGACCCGCTATGCCTTTCCCTGTGCGATCCTTGCCATGCTGTTTTCGATATTTATTTCCTGCCTCGTTTGCAGACTATGGTATAAATAAGGAAAAGAATGGCGATACTCCGGGTGAAATCATTACACGGGGTATACAATAATGAGAGGAATTCAAAGACGAATGATTGTGGTTCGGACAGAGGGCAGTCCGTACTTTGAGGAAGCGCATTTTCTGCTCAAATGCGACCGTGAGGCTGATCCGCCGGATGAGAGCGACATTCTCCGGGAGGCAAACCGCATTGTGGAGGAAAGTCTCTTTCCTTACGCACGCCGTCGGCACAAGGCGGGAAACAGGACGCTCCCCCGCCAGATTCTGCTCTTTGCCGCCGGACTGCTCCTCGGCGGCGGGCTCATCGCACTGATCATTCTTCTTTGAATCTTTCCGTGTTCCAGATTCCCCAAAGCCCTTGACAAAACCTTTCGTCGGTGCTATAATTAATGAAGTTTTGATCGTTCCGGCGACGATGGGTCGCCGTTGTTTCAAAAAAGAAAACTTCAGCCTCTGGGGGGCGCAAAGAGGGCGTTTGCTTTGCGTCTTTGAGGTTTCTTTTTGTGTGCTCTTTCAGGCACCGGTCAGACAAATATCAGGTTCAAGGAAAGGATGCTGCCGCTTCCGGCAGCACAGGTAGTTTTATGCCAAGAAGAGGAAAACCCGCCGGGAAACTGAAAATCATCCCCCTCGGCGGTCTCGGTGAGATCGGTAAAAACCTCACCGTGATTGAATACGAAAACGATATGATCATCATTGACTGCGGTCTCGGCTTCCCCGATGAGGATATGCCGGGGGTTGATCTGGTCATACCGGATTTCACTTATCTGATGAACAACCGCGACAAAATCCGCGGCGTCCTGCTCACGCACGGACACGAGGATCACATCGGCGGCGTGCCGTACCTGCTCGACCTTATGAATGTTCCGGTCTACGGCACCAAGCTGACGCTCGGGATCATCCGCAACAAGTTGGAGGAACACAAGCCCTCCTTCCGTCCGGACTTCCGCGTAGTCAGTGCAGGCGACACGGTCAAACTCGGTGTATTCACAGCAGAGTTCATCCGTGTCAACCACTCCATCGCGGACGCGTGCTGTATCGCAGTCACGACGCCGCTCGGCACCGTCATTCACACCGGCGACTTCAAATTGGACGTCAGCCCGATCGAAGGTGAGATGATGAACGTCGTCCGTCTCGGGGAATTGGGTAATCAGGGCGTTTTGCTCCTGCTTTGCGAATCGACCAACGCGGAGCGTCCGGGGCACACTCCGTCAGAGCGCAAGGTGGGTGCGTCGCTCGAAAACATTTTCACCGCAAACCAGAACAAGCGGATCGTCATTGCGACCTTCTCGTCCAATGTGCACCGCGTTCAGCAGATCCTTGACATCAGCGCGAGCCACAAGCGCAAGGTCGCCATCACGGGGCGCAGTATGATCAACATCGTAAATGCGGCAATTGAGCTTGGCTACATGAAGGTGCCGGAGGGACTGATCGTGGATCTCGCGGAGATCAAGCGGTTCAAGCCGGAGGAGCTGACGCTCATCACAACCGGTACGCAGGGAGAGCCGATGTCCGCGCTTTACCGCATGGCGTTCTCCGATCACTCGCAGGTCACGCTGGGTCCCTCCGACCTGGTAATCCTGTCCGCAAGCGCAATTCCCGGCAACGAAAAGCTGGTCGGACGCATCATCAACGAGCTGACCCGCCGCAACATTGCCGTCATGAACGACGCCTCGGAGGTCCACGTTTCCGGACACGCCTGCCAGGAGGAGCTGAAGCTCATGCAGGCTCTGACCAAGCCGAAATACTTCATGCCGATCCACGGTGAGAGCCGGCACCTTGCCGCAAACCGCGATCTTGCAAAGTTCATGGGCATGAAGGAAGAAGATATTTTCATTTCGGAGATCGGCAAGGTGCTGGAGATCGACCGCAAGGGCGCCCGGTTCACCGGAACCGTCCCCGCCGGCAACACGCTGATTGACGGCTCCGGTGTCGGCGACGTCGGGAACATTGTCCTGCGCGACCGCAAACATCTTTCCGAGGACGGTATCATTGTCGTGGTTGCGACGGTGGACATGGGAGAAGGCTATATGCTCTCCGGTCCCGATATCGTGTCCCGCGGATTTGTGTACGTCCGGGAATCCGAGGAGCTGATGGAAGAGGCAAGACAGATCGCCTACGGCGTGCTCGCGGACTGTTTTGAAAACCGCGTCAGAGACCGTATGGAGATCAAGAACCGCCTCAAGGACGAGCTGACGCGCTTCCTCTTCTCCAAGACCAAGCGCAAGCCGATGATCCTCCCCATTCTGATGGATGTCTGATCCTCGGTCGGCATTCTGTAACGCAGACGATATCCAAACGGACAACACAGGTTTTTCACACACCGTTCGGCAAAATTCATCATTCGTTCATTAACAGTTCAAATCCATTACGCATAAGCGTTTTATAATGGGTATTGTTCTGTATCCGGGAGTTTGTACTCCCGTAAAAATTCATATTGATTGAGAAAAGGTGGGCCCACATATGGGAAAAGGAAGCAGATCAAGAGCTGTTCACGCAGAAGAAAAGCTCAATAACCCCGAAAAATTCAACAAAAAGCAGCACAAGCCGGCGCCGAAGTGGGTAGCTCCCCTCATTGCCCTGGTTCTGGTGTTGGCAGTCGTTGTGGGAGTGGTATTCAGCATTCTCAACGTCAACGGTGTCATGCGTCGCGCAAAGACCTCGGTTTCTTCCGAAAACTATACGGTCACCGGCACCATGATGTCGGTTTATTACAACGGCACCCTGCAGGCGTACAACATGCAGGCTTACCAGTACGCATACTATTATTCCGCAATCTACGGCTCGAGCAGCGGGAAAACCCTGTCCGACTGGTATCAGCAGCTGCTCGGCTACAACCCCAACAAGGAACTGAACAAACAGGTCAAGGACAAAAAAACCGGCTCCACCTGGTTTGATTACTTCCTTTCGAGCACCAAGAACAGCGTCAAGAGCATGCTGGTGTACTGTGAGGCGGCAAAGGCTGCCGGCTTCACCTTAAGCGATGAGGATAAGGCTACCATCGACAAGGAAGTGGCAAGCCTCAAGGAGACCGCAAGCAAGAACAGCATGAGCCTCTCTTCCTATATTTCCAAGAACTACGGAACCGGTGTCAAAGAGAAGGACTTCCGTGCGGCATATGAGCTGCAGCTGCTTGCAAGCAAGTATCAGGAAAAGGTCAAGTCCGAGCTGGACGGCAGCATCACCGAGGACGCTATCAACAAGTACTATGACGAGCACAAGACCGACTTCTCCGTGATCCGTTACTTCAGCTACACGGCTGACACCAAGACCGATGAAATGGTTGAGGCAGCAAAGAAGCTGGCTGAGGCAACGACCTATGACGAATTCAAGACGATGTTCACCGAATTCTACAAGAAGGAAAGCGGCAATAAAGACAAGTCGGAAGAGGATGTCAAGAAGGAAGTAGAAAAGCTCCTGGAAGACAAGACCACCAAGCTCGCATACGACGACCGCAACACGAAGGACAACTATCAGGAATGGATGTTCTCCGGCGAATGGAAGGGCGACAAGGACAAGAACCCCGGCGATGTCAAGGTCGGCAAGACCTTCGTCGTGGAAGGATCCAAGAAGTGCGTGATCTATCACCTCATCACTGTTCCGGAAAAGAACACCTATCTGACGAAGCAGGATATTTCCTACCTCCCCATTACCGTCAATCCGGAAATCACCAAGCCCTCTCTCCTTGAGACCTTTGCTAACTCCGTGTTTGAGAAATTCGAAGCTGGCGAGCATACGTCCGAGGCAATGAAGAAGCTTGCGGAGGACTTCAACAAGGAGATCTCCGACGAAGCAAAGCAGCTCAAGTTCACCAACATTGCGGAATACTCCTCCTCGAACAAAGTCAAGGTAACGGAAGTGGACGACTGGATTGAGGATGCAAAGGTGGGCGATTACAAGCTCATCAAGGCGGAGATCAGCACGACGGAAAAGGGTGAGGACGGCAAGGACAAGACCGTCAAGAAGGACGCCTACTACCTCGTTCTGGTCAACAAGGGTACCGAAATCTGGCACGAAGGTTGCCACGACAAGGTGCTCAGCAACCTGCAGGAGGAGTGGTTCAAGGCTGCGTCCGAAAAGCACAGTGTCACCTTTGACGACAAATACTGCGGAACCTATTCCAACTACAACTGATCGTAACAAATCTTTGATAGAACAGAATGGCATGGCATCGTCCGTGCCATTTTGTTCAAGCGGAAAAACCGTTCCCACTGCTACTGCATATACTGCCGGTAGTGGTTCGTTGCGTACCGGTCGCCATGGAATCCGGGCTGTTACTGTATTGCGTTATCCCTGTACAGCGGATGTGTGCGCGGGATTCCCGCGATCCGGTAAAATTCAACTGAAGGATGATGAACAATGATACTTGATGCCAAAGAAACCACGGTTGCCTACCGTTGCCCGCACTGCGGCTCCGGTGTGATGAGCATTGTCGGTGTCTTTTCCCTGACTGCGGACATGGTGAAGCTCAAGTGTACCTGCAAAAAGAGCGAAATGCCGATTGTACACCGGGCAGACGGCAAGATCACGCTGACGGTGCCGTGCATGGTCTGTCCCAAGCCGCACACCTTTACGCTCTCTCCGGCAGTCTTCTTTGACAAGGACCTGTTTGTGCTCTCCTGCCCGTATACGGACGTCAACATCTGTTTTATCGGCGAAGCTAACCACGTCAAGGCGGAGCTTGCGCGTTCGGAGCTGGAGCTTCTGGACCTCCTTGAAAAGTGTGGGGTAAACAGTCTGGAGGCGCTTCATGCCAACGAAGAGGACCTTCCGGATCCGCAGATCAATGAGATCATCATGTACGTCATCAATGAGCTGGACGCAGAGGGAAAGATCTTCTGCAAATGCGACCCTGCGTCGGAGGACTTTGCCAACCGAACATTCGACGCGGAGGTGTTGGACGGAGGAATCCGGGTAACCTGCCGCAAATGCGGTGCGTCGCGCCTGATCCCGACCGATTCCCTGCTTGGTGCGCACGCGTTCCTCGAGTGCGACAGCCTGCAATTGGAATAAAATTTTAGATACGCAAAAGCCGTTCCGTCGCCTATGGCGACGGAACGGCTTTTGCGTGATTCGGAACCAGCCGCGGGGGACGGGCGGCGGAAGTCGCCGCCGAGCCGCCGGAGTTGGCGAGGCGGTGGCGGAAGTCGCCCGTCCCCCGCGGCGCGAAACGGTCAGCTCTGTACGGATTCCTCCCCCGTCGGGAAAGGAGAATCGCAGAGATCACGCAGTACGAGCGACAGTTTGCAATGCGCAGACTGTGCTCCGCGGATTTCAATGATATATTCGAGATTGATCTTCCCCTCTTCCGCAAAACGGTTATCGACCGAAATCGTATAAACACACACCTCAAACGGCATGATCGTGGTATGATAGGAACAGATATAACGTTTCCCGGCTTCAAAGCTGAGTGCCGTATAGACCGTGCCGCTCCGCACCATTGACAAAAACTGCGGATCGGATCGATTGAAAGCAACCAGAGTTCTGTCGCCCTCCATCCCCGAAAGACGGTTCTCCGTGTACCGGATCTCAACGCGATCTCCGTCATCGTGTATGGAACCCTCCGTGGTCAGTTCCATCACCAAGGGGTCTTCCCGCTCCTTTGTCTCTGTATCCGGTACTTCGGAACGCATTTCCTCAGCAGTGGGAAAAGAGAGGTATCCATCCGGCAGTCCGTTCTCCTCAACATCGGTGAGATCCAACAGGCTTCCGGCGACCCCGTGCCATTCGGTACGGAGTGAAATTCGGATCTTTTTCAGCATAGTGCTTCCTTTTCCCTCCGTTTCATTTCATAAACCCGCATGACCGCCGCCTGTGTCTTGGCATCCGGAATCTCTCCAGCAAGAATGCGGTCAACCAACTCATTAAGCGGAATGCGGACGATTTCCAGGCATTCATCCTCGTCCGGATCCGTTTCCCCGATTGTCAACTCTTCTGCAAGGTACATATGAATCACCTCATCGAAAATCGCCGGCGAGGAATACAGCTTGCCGAGTGATGTGAGTTTTGCGGTATGCGCGCCTGTCTCTTCACGCAACTCGCGAAGAGCAGCCTCCCGCGGATCTTCCTCACTCGAATCAAGCTTGCCGGCGGGAATCTCGGTGAGCACCTCGTAATGCGGATACCGGAACTGCCGGACACAAATGACCTCTCCGTCCCCGGTCAGCGGGACAACACATACAGCGCCCACATGACGCACAACCTCTCTGGTGGAGGTCCGCCCGTTCGGAAGCGCGACCTTATCCTGGATCAGGTGCGTGACCCGACCTTTGAATATTTCCTCGGAGGAAAGCTTTTTTTCCTCAAAGTCCCTAAATTCCATATAAAGCACTTCCCTTTTCTGCTGAATTTTTGGCGCGCAACACGCGGCGCACCCATCCACACATTTCCAACCGGAAAGCTACCGATGCCGCCAAGATGCACCGGGATCCCCAAAGGATGCCGAAACCATTGACAAACAACAAAAAGCACATCAGAAGTCACGGCAGACGAAAAAGAGACTTACCTCTCGGCAAGTCCCGCTTCGCTTCTGCACGGAAAAGGTCCGCGCAGGATGGGCAAAAACATGGTGACCCGCCGGGGACTCGAACTCCGGACCCCTTGATTAAAAGTCAAGTGCTCTACCTTCTGAGCTAGCGGGTCAAATCACGTACCTGTATATCCTATCACAAAACCGTGCGTTTGTCAACGGATATTTCAAATTTTTCTGAAAAATCGGGCGGTTTTACGGCATTCCCTTCCGGCACCTGTCACTGCGGTACTTTAGATACACGGAATCATGCCACAACCAGGCGCACGAAGCCGAATATACATAAAATCATTCGGCATATTACGGCCGTCGGTCGGTAACGCCACGGATGCCGCGCGCGGGCGACTTCCGCCACCGCCGTGCCAACTCCGGCGGCTCGGCGGCGACTTCCGCCGCCCCGCGCGCGGCGTCCCCCGTGTCCTCAACTCTCCCGGGTCTTCTCCCGCAAGAGCGCAGCCCGAAGATGTGTCGCCATCCGGCTGATATTTTCCGGCAGGATCGCCGGAAGCGTTTTCTCGTACTGCCCCTCATCGTGTTCGGTACTGTTCAGAATCGAGGAGCGCATGAAATAAACCGCGATTTTTTCAAATCCGTGAAACCGCGCAAGATCCAGGCTTCCGCCGAAACATTCCACGTCAAACGCACGACTGACACAGTCCTTTGGCAGGCAACGTGAAATATAATCCTCTATGTTCTGGATCTCCCCGCAGCAAAGAAACAAGCCAAGCGGTTTCTCCGTCAATGCTCCCTCGTTCCGGGCAAGAAATTCCCGAAAACGGCGATCCGTCTTTCCGAACCGGACATAACTCCCCGCGATCACCGCGTCATATTCCGATACATCCGGAGTTTTCCGCGCCAGGTTGACAAGCGTGACATCGGTCCCGTGAAGCTGCCGGCACAGCATTTCGGCGCAGTCAGAAACGGTTCCGCTCTTTGAAGCATACGCGATCAGAATTTTCATCTTTTCCTCCGATTCTGCCGGATGCACTACGATCCGGTACCGTTTTTTTGAGTATAGCACATTTTCACTCCGGATGCAAGACCGGAGGGTAAACCTGTCTCCGCCAGACCGTTTTTTCAACCCAAGGGTCGAAATCCGCCGGGACATGCGCAGAAAAAATCTGTCTTTAACCAAAAAGCGGGAGGAATCGCTTCCTCCCGCAAAGAGCCAATTATTCGATTCCGTCGGATCAATGACGAGGAACAATCAGTCCGTATGCCCCGTCCTTGCGCTTATAAACCACACAGGTGTCATCGCCTTCCTGATCATTGAACACAAAGAAATTGTGTCCGAGCAGGTTCATCTGCATGATCGCCTCCTCCGGCGACATCGGGTTGAATTCGAACTCCTTGGTCCGGATAATGAACTCCGGCTGATCTTCGGTTTCATCGAATTCCTGCACGACCGGATACTCAAATGCATCGGCGCGAATGCGCTTTTCAAGCCGTGTCTTGTTCTTGCGGATCTGGCGTTCAATGATATCTATGGATTCATCCAACGCATCGCGGAAATTATCCGACTGTACCTCGCTGCGGAACAGCGTACCGGATGCGTTGATCGTGATTTCAAGCGTGGAAACATCATGCTTGCGACTGAGTGTAACGGTTGCTTCCGGCTCTGTCCAGAAGAACCGATCCAGCTTGGAGAGTTTCTCCGCGACGAGCGCCTTGGTGGTCTCGAACACGTTCATTTGTCTTCCGACGACGGTAATTTTCATAATTTTATCCTCCTTGCTTCCGGAAAATCCGCCTTCTGACACGGTGGAGTTTCCTGTATTTTTATTGTAGCATAAGAAATACTTTTTGTAAAGTATTTCACAGAAATTTTCACTTGCCCGTCACCCGGTTTGTTTAATGTGACGAAATCCGACAGAAAGTGAGCATTGACACCCCACATAAAAACTGGTATAATAAATAGTGGGTGTGTTTACACACAGGAGGAAAACGGAATGGATACGAGTCGCAATAATTCTCTGACGGAAACCGAGGCGCACATGAGGAAGCTCCGCGCGGAGCTGACCTATCACGCGAAAAAATATTATGTGGACGATGCGCCGGAAATCTCGGATTTTGAATATGACCGGATGTATGCCGAATTGCAGCGTCTGGAAGCAGAGCATCCTGAATTTGACGATCCCGCGTCCCCGACCCATCGCGTGGGCGGAAAACCGCTGGACAAATTCAACAAAGTGACACACGCGGTACAGATGAATTCACTTGCCGACGTGTTTTCCTTTGACGAGCTTGCGGGATTTCTGGACGGCGTTGCGCGGGTCGTACCGGACACGCTCTATTCCGTGGAGCCGAAGATTGACGGCTTGTCCGTTTCCCTCAGATATGAAAAGGGCGTTCTTGTGACGGGCGCGACGCGCGGCGACGGTTTTGTCGGCGAGGACGTCACGCAGAACATCAAAACGATTTTCTCGATCCCTCTGACGCTCCCGGAGCCGCTCGACCTGACGGTGCGCGGTGAGGTCTATATGCCGCGGCGTGTATTTGAGAGACTCAACGCCGTGCGTGAAGCGCGAGGAGAGACCTTGTTTGCCAATCCCCGCAATGCGGCGGCAGGTTCTCTCCGTCAGCTTGACCCGAAGATCACGGCGGAACGCGCGCTTGACATTTTTGTATTCAATTTTCAGGAAGGCGATCTGTATGCGGACGGGCACAAGCCGGTCTCGCACACCGAAACGCTGAACCGTTTATCGGAACTCGGCTTTCACGTGCTGGAGGACCGTGCGCTTGTCCGGACAAAAGAAGAAATTTTCCGGCACATCGAAAAACTCGGCGAAAAGCGTTCTGAACTCGGCTACGACATTGACGGCGTGGTCATCAAGGTGGATGACCTTGCAGAACGAGTAAGTCTCGGTGAGGGCACCAAAACGCCGAACTGGGCGGTCGCGTACAAATTTCCGCCCGAACAGAAAGAGACAAAGCTCCGCGGGATCACGGTACAGGTCGGCAGAACAGGGGTTTTGACGCCGACGGCGGAACTGGCGCCGGTACGGCTTGCCGGATCTACGGTTTCCCGTGCGACGCTCCACAACCTGGACTACATCCGGGACAAGGGTATCATGATCGGGGATATCGTCACGGTACAAAAGGCGGGCGACATCATTCCCGAGGTCGTACAGACGCATCCGGAAAAGAGAGACGGCAGCGAGCAGGAGTTTCAGATGCCGACGCGGTGCCCTTCCTGCGGCGAGCCGGTTTTCCGCGACGAGGACGAGGGCGCGGCGATCCGCTGCACCAACTCCGCCTGCCCCGCGCAGATCTCGCGCAGTATTGAGCATTTCGCATCCAAGGGTGCGATGAACATTGACGGGCTTGGTCCCCAGATTATTGAGCTTTTGCTTGCCAACGGCAGAATTCACGACGCGGCGGATCTGTATACGCTCTCTGTGGAGGATCTGGCGGGACTTGACCGGATGGGCAACAAATCCGCCGGAAATCTGGTAGCGGCGATTGACCGTTCGCGTTCTGCCGGGCTGGAGCGTCTGCTGGTTGCGCTGGGCATCCGCAACGTCGGTGAAGTGGCGGCGGAAGCGCTTGCCGCGCGGTTCGGAACATTGGACGCCTGTGCGGCGGCAACCGTGGACGAGCTGCTCGCGATCGATGATTTCGGACAGATCACGGCAGATTGTGTTGTGAACTTCTTCTCGCATCCGCAAAACGTGTCCCTGTGTCTGCGCCTGAAGGCGGCTGGTGTGCTCACGGTAGCGACCGCCGCGCCAGCCGGAGACAAATTTGCGGGGCTGACCTTTGTGCTGACGGGGACACTCCCGACGCTGTCGCGCGACGAAGCGGCGAAACGCATCAAGGCAAACGGCGGAAAAGTCTCCGGATCGGTCTCGAAAAAAACGGACTATGTTGTCGCCGGCGAGGCTGCCGGTTCCAAGCTGACCAAGGCGCAGGAGCTGGGTGTCAGAGTGATCGACGAAGCGGAATTGCTCCGGCTGATCGGGTAAAGGGATTTACAGAGAAGCAAGCCCCCGGGGCGGCGGAGTCGCCGCCGAGCCGCTGCAAGTGGCGGGGTGGCGGAATAGTCGCCCCGGGGCGTGACCAGATGAGCAAAAAGCCCTGCGGGCGGCGGAAGTCCCGCATGGCGGCGTCGAAGCTGCCGGCAGGCGGGGCGGAAGTCGCCCGGGGGGCTTGGCTTGGATACCCCTTTCTTAAAGCAGGTTCAGATAATCCAGAATTCCGTTGTACACGCCCTCGGCAAACAGCTCGGGGCGGGTGTTCATCAGCCGCGCATCGTTTGCGTTGGTGATGAAGCCAAGTTCCACGAGCACAGCCGGCATCTGCGTTTTCCGGAGTACATAAAGTCCCGGACGCAGGCGGACACCTCGGTTCTGCAGTCCGGTTTCCCGATTGAGCCAATAGAGAATGTCCTCGCCGAGTGACGCGGCAACCGACGGACTGCTGTAAACCAATGCCTCCGAACCGGTCGCGCTTGCAATCTCCGACGCGTTGGTGTGAAGACTGATGAAATAATCCGCGCCCCACGAGTTTGCATCGTCCACTCTTGCCCGCAGGCTGGTCGTGTTGGAGGTTCCCACCTGCGTGGTCGCGGTCGGGCGGGACAAGCGGACTTCAAAATTTCCGTTGGAACGGAGCAGATTGGATAGTTCGATCCCGATGCGAAAGACCAGATCCTGTTCGCGGAGTCCGTTCCCTTCCGCGCCTGCGTTGGGATTCACGGGGTTATGCCCCTGATCGATGTATACTTTGATTGCCATATGAATAAGCCCCCCGATGTATTCGGTATGATTTTCGGACGGAACCGCAGAATCAGGTGTGTACGCGGTCGGTCATTTTTCAGTTTATTCCCGGTCATCGGAAATGTGAGGAGAATCCATGAGTGACACACAAAACGTAAAAGAAGAAAAAAATCAGGTGGTCGGCGGCATGCTGTATCTGGTCGCCACGCCGATCGGAAATCTGTCTGATCTGTCGGAGCGGGCAATCAAGATCCTCTCCGAAGTGGATTTTGTTGCCGCGGAGGATACACGAAATTCCATGCGCCTGCTTTCGGCGATCGGCATCAGCAAGCCGATGATTTCTTACTTTGAACACAACAAGCGTGAGCGCGGTCCGCAGATCATTGCACGGCTGGCGAGCGGCGAATCCTGTGCACTTGTGACCGACGCGGGAACGCCCGCCATCAGCGACCCCGGTGAAGATCTGGTCGCGCTCTGTGCCCAAAACGGGATCCCGGTGACTTCCGTTCCGGGACCGGTTGCGTCCATCGTTGCCCTGACGCTTTCGGGGCTTCCGACCGGACGGTTTACCTTCGAAGGCTTTTTGCCGATGGACAAGTCCGAACGGAAGAAACGTCTCGGCAACCTGAAAGGCGAGCGACGCACCATGCTCTTTCACGAAGCGCCGCACAAGCTTCGTGCAACACTCGCGGATTTTTGTGACGTATTCGGAGACGACAGAAGGATTGCGGTCTGCCGGGAACTGACCAAGCGGAACGAGGAGATTCTCCGCATGACCGTGGGAGAGGCGACGAACTACTATTGTGCGAACGATCCAAGAGGCGAATACGTTCTAGTTGTGGAGGGCTGTAACGACGAGACCGCGGGGACGGAAACCGCGTTCTGGACGAACTTGAGCATCTCCGAGCATGTCGGGCATTATCAAAATCTCGGCTTGAGCCGGAACGACGCCATCAAAGCTGCCGCCCGCGACCGCGGTGTCAACAAGAACACCGTATACCAGGAAATGATCGATAAGTCATAATGCACAGTACATAGTGCAAAAATGCATAAATTGCAAGGCAGCGACCCGCTTTCCGCCGTGCAATTTCGTTTATCCGGATCGCTTGACTGATTTTTGCATGATTTTCTTCGGAAAGTTTCATTTTCCGCTTGATTTTCTTCCCTGCATATGCTATCATGTACCTATTCTTGTTGCGTGGAACAAACGCATCCGCAACGTCTTTACTACATCGGAACCGGAGGGCACTTACATGAATAAAATGAAAGTCGGCGTGATCGGCGCCACCGGCATGGTAGGTCAGAGATTTCTGACGCTCCTTGCAGATCATCCCTATTTTGAGGTCGTTGCACTTGCGGCATCGGCACGCAGTGCAGGACACCCCTATGAAGAAGCGGTCGAGGGACGCTGGAAAATGACCGTTCCGATCCCGGAGCAGTTCCGGAAAATGATACTCATCGACGCAGAAGACACAGAGACCATGGGCAAGCTCTGCTCCTTTGTTTTCTGTGCAGTCAATATGAAAAAAGACGAGATCCGTGCGCTGGAGGAGAAGTACGCACGGCACGAGATTCCCGTCGTTTCCAACAATTCCGCACACCGTTGGACACCCGACGTGCCGATGGTCATCCCGGAGATTAACCCGGAGCACCTCTCAGTCATCGCGCATCAGCGGGCACGGCTCGGTACCCGTCGCGGGTTCATTGCAGTCAAGCCCAACTGCTCCATTCAGCCCTATGTCGGCGCACTGACTCCGCTCCGCAAATACGGGATCGGGCAAATCGCCGTTACCACCTATCAGGCAATCTCCGGCGCGGGCAAAACCTTCCGCGAATGGCCCGAAATGATTGACAACGTGATCCCCTTTATCGGCGGCGAGGAGGAAAAGAGCGAGCAGGAGCCGCTCCGCGTCTGGGGAACGGTCGAAAACGGGGAGATCGTCAAAGCCGCGGCACCCGTCATCACCTCTCAGTGCATCCGCGTCCCCGTCACCGACGGACACATGGCGGCAGTGTTTGTAAAATTCCGCGAAAAGCCGTCAAAAGAACAGATCCTTGCAGACTGGAAAGCATACGCGGGACTGCCGCAGGAATTGGGACTTCCCCACGCGCCCGAACAGTTCATCACCTATTTCGAAGAGGATAACCGTCCTCAGACCGCGCTTGACCGCGATATTTACGGCGGTATGGGCATCTCGGTCGGACGTCTGCGCGACGACCCGATGTTTGACTACAAGTTTGTCAGCCTGTCACACAACACGCTCCGCGGCGCAGCGGGCGGTGCGGTTCTCATCGCGGAGTTGCTTTACCGCAAAGGATATTTCGATTGAGTATATCTGCACCGGATACAAAGCACCGCTTTTTTCCTGACGCTTTCAAATGCCGCCGGCTGATGCCGACGGCATTTTGTATATATTCCCGATCAGCGGAGCAGTGTTTTTGCCGTCCGGAGGCAAAATCCACGCCGTACAGAGTTGTTTTCCCGACGCACAGGAACGTATCTCCGCCTTTCAGAATTGTTTTGCCGTTACAGATGTATCCTACGCCATCCGGAGCAAAAACGCCATCGCTCACAAACAGGTTTGCCGCTATACACCCTTGTCCCGTCGCCTTACGGCGGATTCCTAAATATCCGAAAAATACTGCGCTTCCCCGCCCCTCTCCCGGCAACCGACAACGAAAACGCAGTTATTGTGGCAGCGTCACGATTGGTACTTGACAATTCCCCGGAAAGCAGCTATAATTCTTTTGTCGGGTTTTGCGACAAATGATGATTTACATAAAAAAGGAGAAAATCATGTCGAAGAAAAAGTCAACATTCTGGGCGGATTTCAAGCAGTTCATCACCAGAGGGAACGTTCTTGACATGGCAGTCGGTGTTGTCATCGGCGGCGCGTTCGGCAAGATCGTTACGGGACTTGTCAATTATGTCATCAACCCCTTTGTCGGCATTTTTGTTAAGAGCGGCAGTCTTGACGGAATCAAAACGGTCATTCACCCCGCAGTGGAAGCCGTCAAAAATGAAGCCGGCGAGATCATTACCCCCGCAAGCGCAGAGGTTGCGATCCTTTGGGGCACATGGCTCCAGACCATCATTGATTTCCTCATCACCGCGCTGTGCATTTTCGTTGTCCTGCGTGTACTTGTAAAGGCAAAGAACCGCCTGGACGCGAAGAAGATCGCCGAAGAGGAAGCCAAGGCAAAGGCAGAAGCCGAAAAAGCGGAGGCGGACAAGAAGGCAGCGGAAGAAGCCGCAGCAGCCCTTGCCGCAAAGCAGGCTGACATTGAACGCAGTATTCTCGCGCAGGAAAAACTGCTTGCCGAGATGTGCGAGATTATGAAGAAAAAATAATCGGCTCAGGAAAAACATACACAACACCCCCGAGCCGTCGCAAATGCGACGGCTCGGGGGTGTCTGAATTTGCCGCAAAGGGCGCATCAGATGTCTCCGTCCGTACAGTGGACAACAAATCCACCGGGGGTCTGCCAGCCGGTATATTGGTTCGCAATGTCATCCCGTTCCGGGCACAACTCCAGCCATTGCTCCTTCGTCCCGTCATAGGTGACAATCAGGCAGGAACAGTTGTAGAACGCGCCTTTCCCGATATGAGCGACCCGGTTTCCGATTCTGATCTCCGCAATCGCGGTATTGTAAAACGCCTCCGCTCCGATCCCGGTCAACCCCTCCGGGAGCGTGACAGTCTCCAGACCCGATTGATAGAATGCACGTGCCGCAATTCGCGTCACGCCGTTCGGAATCACGATTTCAGAAATGCCGCCGCAGTTCCGGAATGCTTCAGCCCCGATCTTTGTCAGACTCTTTGGCAGAACGACATCTGCAAGAGCGGTACAGTAACGGAACGCGCCTTCTCCGATAGAGGTTACCCCCTCCGGAATATTGATCCTCTCCAACGCCATGCAGTTGGCAAACGCCTCGTCTCCGATGCCGTATACACCAACCGGCAACGTCACGCCGGTCAGCTTCTTGCAACCGGAAAACGCGCCGCCGGCAATCAGCCGTGTTCCATCCCTGACGACAATCTCGCCGGAGACCGACTGAATGGCATCTAAGAGGTATGTGCCGAGATAAAGAATGCCGCCTTCCCAGTTTTTCTGATTCTTATAGTAAGCCGTATGCATAAAAGCATTTGTTCCGATATACGGAATACCGTCGGGGATCGTAATATCCGCGAGCCCGCCGTTACCGGAAAACGCCTCTTTGCCGATGTATACCACGCTGTCCGGAACAATCAGAGAAGTTAGTCCGCCACAGCAGGAAAAAGCCTCGTCGCCGATGGAAAGCAATCCGTCCGGAAGCGTCACTCCGGTCAGGTCGCCGCAGGAGTAAAACGCAGAATTCCCGATATATTTCATGCTGTCCGGGAAGATAACACCGGCAAGTGCCGAATCTGAGAACGCATTGTCCGCAATGAGCACGGTCCCCGTCCGAATCGTATACTCCCCCTTGACGCCGTCGGCGGTAATAAGGTAATTCCCGCAATAGAGCACCCCATCCACACGGTACAACCGATTTCTGAAAAATTCGGTATCCGAAAATGCACGGTACCCGATTTTCGTCAAGCCCTCCGGCAAGGTGACATCGGTCAGATTGGTACACTTTGCAAACGCATTCTCTTCAATACGCGTACCGCCCGTGATCACAACGGTCCGCAACCACGTCGGCACATACTTTGCGTTGTCCTCGGCGGATTCCGCTCCGAAAATATAGCCGAAATGCGTGTTTTCGTCTCCGTCCTTTGTCGCGCCGACAAACGAGATGGTGATGCTCTCAAGATTTTTACAGCCGCGGAACGCGCCGCAATCAATTCTGGTCACATTTTCCGGAATCTCCAGGCTATACAACCCCGTACACCCCCGGAACGCATCTCTTTCAATCCATGTGACACCGTTCCCGATCGTAACATCTTTCAACGCAGAGCAGGAGGAAAACACGCGGGACACAATTTTCTTCACACTGCCAGGGATCGTGATAGCGGTCAGAGCGGTACAATCCGAAAAAGCGGATTCTCCGATCTCCGTAATACTTTCCGGGATCCGGATGGATGTCAGACCCGTGCAACCGCGGAACGCGTTGTCGGATATCTTTGTAACGCTGCCGTCGTCCGGGATTACACTGTTCCGGCACCCGGCGACAAGTGCCCGGTCCGCGGTTTTGATCAAACAGTTCCCGGCGGCATGAAAGACACGATTCCGGGAAGAAACGGTAATGGAGGAAAGGTTCGGACAACCGGATATGAAGTCGGTCCCGAGCTCAGAGACGCTTTCCGGGATAAAAATCCCGGCGAGAGCCTGGCATTGATAAAATGCATAGCTGTCGATGGCAGTCAGGCTGTCGGGGAGCGCGATGCTTGTCAGTTTTCTGCAATCGGCAAACGCATTTGCACCGATGCTTGTGACCGTATCCGGAATGGAGACCGACAAAAGACTGATGCACCCGGAGAACAGCTCGGCTTCAATGCTCTTCATTCCGGCAGGGAGCGTGACCTCCGTCAGACTTTCGCAAGCCGCAAATGCAAGCGCGCCGATTTCCGTCATACTTTCCGGAAGTGTAATTCCGGCAAGTGCCGTGCAGAAGAAAAATGCACGCTTCCCGATCACCGTTACCCCCTCCGGAATAACGACTCCGGTAATTCCGTCGCAATTCATGAAGGCTCCGGGGGCAATTCCCGTCACCGGCTTGCCTTCATAAACGGACGGAATGACAATCTCCGTATCCGTACAGGAACCGATCCCGCTGACCGAATAGCTGTTGCCGTCGGGATTCTTCACAAACAGTAACCCCCGGCTGATTCTGGTGCCGCAAATGGTGCAGACACCGTCAGAAAAATCATGGCTTTTCAGAGGAACCGTTCTCGATTGCTTTTCTCCGCAGGCGCAGGTGCGCTCCTCGACACCTTGCTTCGTGCAGGTTGCCTCCCGGACGGTTACCCAACCGCCGAACGTATGCCCGGTCGCCGGAATCACGTTTTGTCTGACAAAGACTGTGCCGCACTTGGAGCAATGCTTCCCTTCTGTCAGTCCGTCCGTGGTGCAGGTTTCCCGCACTGCCGGGGCAATCACCGGAGTATGCCCGGTGGCAGGGATACTTCTCGTTTCCTTCTCCCCGCAGGCGCAGGTACGTTCCTCCGCGCCGTCCTCTGTGCAGGTCGCCGCCTTCACGGTCATCCAGCTGCCGAACGTATGTCCGGTGGCGGGGATACTTCTCGTTTCCTTCTCCCCGCAGGCGCAGGTACGTTCCTCCGCGCCGTCCTCTGTGCAGGTCGCCGCCTTCACGGTCATCCAGCTGCCGAACGTATGTCCGGTGGCGGGGATACTTCTCGTTTCCTTCTCCCCGCAGGCGCAGGTACGTTCCTCCGCGCCGTCCTCTGTGCAGGTCGCCGCCTT
>CAKVOU010000005.1 GCA_934796165.1 uncultured Eubacteriales bacterium
TATAAATTCTGTCATGCGTTTTGCAGGTATAACTGTTGATAGACGGCGCAACCGGAAGTTGCAACCTCAAAATCATAGGTCTACTGCAATACAAAACAGAATGAAGGAGTATATATGAAACACAATAAGAGAGCATTTACGATCGTAGAGCTTGTCATCGTGATCGCGATTCTTGCGATTCTCGCGGCAGTTCTGATCCCGACCTTTGTCAACCTGACCAAAAAGGCGAATGAATCCAATACCATGCAGCTGGTCAAAAACATGAACACTGCGCTGAAGGCAGATATGCCCGACGGCAAGCATCCGACGATGCAGTCCGCGCTGGACGCAGCGAATGCGTTCGGCTATGATCTGGAGAAGATCAACAAGTCCAAGACGGACAACGAGATCCTCTGGGACAGCGCAAATGACTGCTTTGTGTACATGAAAGAAGTCGACGGAGAAATGAAGCCGCAGTATGTTCCGAACAGCAACTACACGGAATTGGCAAAGAAGGATTATTACAAGTACTGGACGATTTCCAACAAGATCAATGCCACGTATTCCACCTACCTGTATGACTACACAGGTGACTCAAACATTACCGTGTCCACGGGTATTGATGTTGGCAATGTGACCACCATTACCAAGATTACGTATACAAGCAATGTCAACGAGGCGCGGGATATCGTGATCCGGACAAACGGTGCAACCGCTCTTGAGGTGAACGGCTACGTTGACGCAAGCAATACAAAACTCGGTGACGTGATTGCTCACTATGGTGAAGCGGGAAGCGTTGATATCGTAAAGTGCGCAATGGCTTCTTTCCATGAGTACGGAAAAGTCATGTTGATTCAGCTCAAGCAGGGTCATGTTGTGGCAGAAAACGGGTCCGTTGTTTCTCAGATCAGCATTCCGGAAGGCATTGATGTTTCTGCGATCAAGGTCAAAGTTGAGGCTGATGCGGATGTTGCGGCTGTGACGGCAACAATTGATATCAGTGGTGTAGTCGATGTCAAGAACAACAATACAGCTGTCGTAAATAAGGCAAACAATAAGTATACCGCGTTTATTGGAACTACCGGATATAATTCTTTGGGAGAGGCTATCTCTTCTGCAAAATCTGGGCAGAAAATTATTCTTATGAATAATTGTACGGAAACTAGTTTTTCTACCACTCTTGCTGGCAAAGAACTGACCATCGATCTGAATGGTTGTACTATGCAATTCAATTCGTTCAACCTTGATGTTGTAAAAGGAACGCAGGATACAGTTGAGAGTTTGACGTTTGTTGATAGTGGTGCGGTCAAGGGCAAAATGGTTTGCAAAGGGAACATTGCGGTTTCAATGGGACCCAATGATACCGTGGTTCTTGATGGTGTTAACTTGGAATGCACAATATATGGATTGTTTCCAAGAGGTGAAGCAGCAAAGCTTGAAGTGAAGAATAGTAAAGTTAGTGCACCTGTGTATGCAATTGCAACAAATGCTGCCAAGACAGAAAATGGTGGGGTAGTTATTTCGATAGACAATTCGATTATTGAAACTGTTTCCAGTGATCAGGATAATACTGCTGTTCAAATTAACGTTGAGTCCAATACAACAATTAAAAACAGCACGCTCAAAGGACAGCGTCAAGCCCTGATGATTCGCGGAGGTACCGCGGTTATTGAAAATTCCACGATCGAAAAGACCGGCACCAAGGAAAGCAGTGCTTACACCGATTACAGTGACGAAACAAAGACTTGGGGATCTGGAAATGCAGTTCCTGCTTATGCGCTTGTTTTAGGGAACCGTTCTTCTGCATATCAGTATGTGACAAATGTGACATTGAAAAATGTAACAATCAAAGGCGGCATTTATAGCTGGGGTAATAGTACTCCGGGTCTGGAAGCTAATGTAACGTTTGTTGGGACAAATTATGGGACTATTGTGAAAGGTGAAAATGTTAAGGTAACAGGAGACATCACTGAAAATTAACTTCCTCCCCTCCCCGCCTCGGCGGGGAGGGGGTTTTCTTTCCTCCGACCAAGCCTCTCCGCCTCAACCGTAAGTGCGGATGATGCCTTCTGCGATTTCCCGCCGGGTCAGGCAGGCGTCCATCGCCTGCTTTTCCATGTACCGGTGCGCGTCCTGCTCGCTCATGCCGAGGTGCTCAATCAGCAACCACTTGGCGCGGTTGCAGAGTCGGATCTCCTTCATTTTTTCCTCAATGGAAACCGTCTTCTTTTCCAGATTCCGCAGTCTTTCGTGCGCTGCCGCCATAAAAGCAAGCGCCTCTGCAAACGCGTCCCGCGAGGTCGGCTTGGAAAGCAGGAAAACCCCGTGCGGCGTTACCTTTGCGCGGAGGTCGGGAGCAAGCTCCGCCCGCACGAGAAGCAGACAGACCGTGCTGCCGGAGGAGCCTGCATCTATGGCAAACCGGGTGCCCGGGTCGTCCGGAAGCGGCGCATTGACAACAACAAAATCGTATGCATTCTCCAGCACCGCGCGCTTTGCCGCGGCAACGCTGTCAGCGAAAACCGGCGATTCACAGCATCCTGCCAGGAGGAGCGGTCGGAGCGAATCATTGAACCGGGCAGAGGAGGAGACCACCAGGGTGCGGTATGTACGTTCTTCCGGTTCCATGGCGCTCCTCCTTCCTTCGTCAAAAGTCCTTGATCATTCCCCGCAGTAACAGCGGATCAGCATTTGGGGCAGGTGCTTTGCAATAAAACTGCTTGAGCGCGCCTTTTTTGCCGCTTCTGTAAGGGATCCCGGCAAACGCCGGAATTTTTCTCTGATTCCGGCATCCGCTGTATACAGGTTCATGTCGGCAGGTGCCGGTAGCTTTTCTCCGGCAGCAATTCCCGAAAGCCCCGCGTGGATCAGCAGGGCAAAGGCGAGGTAAGGATTTGCCTCGGGATCGGGAGAGCGAAGCTCCGCACGCACGTATTCTCCCCCGGCGGCGGGAATGCGGATGAGCTGGGAGCGGTTTTCCCTGGACCAGGAAATATAGCCGGGCGCCTTGCATCTTCCGAGACGCTCATAGGAACTGTCGGCGGGATTGAGAAAGACGGTCATATCCGTAATGTTGGAGAGTACACCGGCGATCATGGCTTCCAGCGGCTCCCCGCCGTCCTTCCCGCGCACGGACATATTGATGTGAAACCCGTTTCCCGGATGATCCTTTAACGGCTTGGGAGAGAAATCCGCGTACAGCCCGTTGCGCGCCGCGACCGTTCTTACGACAGCCTGAAAGGTCACTGCCCGGTCTGCCGCAGTCAGCGCGTCGGCGTAACGGAAATCAATCTCATTCTGCCCGGGACCTTCCTCGTGATGGGAGCTTTCGGGGTGGAACCCCATTTGCTCCAGCATGAGGCAGATCTCGCGGCGCACGTTTTCCCCGCGATCCTCCGGCGCAATATCCATGTACCCCGCATTGTCATACGGAATTTTGGTCGGTTCGCCGTTTTCGTCAAGCCGGAAGAGGTAAAACTCCATTTCCGCGCCGAAAAAGAAGGTGTACCCCGCTTGCTCTGCCGTCTTAACGGCGTCAATCAGCAGTCCTCGGGTGTCGTTTTCAAAGGGAGTTCCGTCCGGGCAGGAAATATTGCAGAACATTCTCACCACCCGCCCGTGCTCGGGACGCCACGGCAGAATCGCAAGCGTGTCCGGGTCTGGATGCAGAAGCAGATCGGAATATACCTCGCCGCCGAACCCCCGGACCGCCGACGCGTCGATGCTGATCCCCGAGGTAAACGCACGCTCCAGCTCGTCCGGCATTACGGAAATATTCTTTTGCCTGCCGAAAACGTCGCAAAAAGCAAGACGGATGAATTTGACATCCTCCTCTTTTACAAACTGCATGACTTCTTGCTTTGAATACTTCATACTCCCTCCCCGTTAGTTTGCCGCATACATCTGCTTGTAAGGGTTTTTGCTGTCCGGAACCACCTTGGTAAAATACGAATGAAGAACGTCGTCCGCGTCATAGCCGAACTGCCGGCAGAATTCCTCGATATACGGTCCGATCTCCGAGAGATCCTCCTTTGTTGCCTCTGATACCGTCACATATGACGGAAAAATCAGATCATCCGCCCGGGCGCGGAGAAACATCTTTCCGCCGTGCATCCCGGTACCCGGGAAATTGCTGACGATCTTCTTTTCTCCCCGGGAAAGTCCCAGCACCAAAATCATGCCGCCCGCCTGATATTCGCCGAGAAAGCTGCCGCACGTTCCGCCGATGACCATGACGGGGCGCTTGTCGTTGTATTCCTTCATGTGGATACCTGCACGGTATCCCGCGTCACCGCGGACATAGATTTCTCCGCCGCGCATCGCGTACCCGGCAGCATCTCCGATACTGCCGTGAACGAGGATTCTGCCGGCGTTCATGGTGTCGCCGACCGCGTCTTGCGCGTTGCCGTGCACAATGATCTCTCCGCCGTTCAGGTAAGCGCCGAGCGCATTTCCCGGGACTCCCTCAATCGTGATTTTATGCCCGGTAAAGCCGGTACCGATGAACCGCTGTCCGCAGCAGTTTTCCAGAGTGACCTCCTCCGGTGCGGCGCGCAGGGCTTCGTTGAGTGCCCTGTGATCATATAAGGATGCGTCGATTTTTTTCATTATACCACACCTCCGAACATTTTTCTACGGTTTTTTTGGAAAACACCGCCGAAGCCGGGGGATCCGTCAGCGGCTGAACGCGCATTGTACCGAGCGGCGCTCTGTTCCGGGATAAGAGGGCTGGGAAAGCGGTGCGCATACGACTTCCGCGTTTCATAGTTCACCCTCACTCTCCGGCATGGGAAATGCCGAGAACGCCCAGCTCCCGGTCGCTGAGCCCGATTCCGCGGAGCATCAGCCGGTTGCCCCTCAACGCCTCGATTGAGTTGATCCCCATGCCGCCCATCATTTCTTTGATTTCATGTTTCCATGCCGTCATCAGATTGATCAGCCGTTCGGCGCCGATGTCGGGGTTCAGCCGTTTGACCAGCTCCGGGCGCTGAGTGGCGATGCCCCAGCTGCATTTGCCGCTTTGGCAGGTGCGGCAGAGGTGACAGCCGAGCGCCAGCAGTGCGGCGGTTGCGACATAGCAGGCGTCCGCGCCGAGCGCCACCGCCTTCACCACGTCCGCCGCACTTCGGATGGATCCGCCCGCCACAAGCGAAACACGGTCGCGGATGCCTTCGTCGCGCAGACGCTGATCCACCGCCGCGAGCGCCAGCTCGATCGGAATCCCTACGTTGTCACGGATCCTGGTCGGTGCCGCACCGGTGCCGCCGCGGAATCCGTCAATGGCAATGATGTCCGCACCGCTTCTTGCAATGCCGCTTGCAATGGCGGCAATGTTGTGGACCGCCGCCACCTTGACGATTACCGGCTTTTTGTATTCGGTTGCCTCCTTGAGCGAAAACACGAGCTGGCGCAGGTCCTCAGTGGAATAGATGTCGTGGTGCGGGGCAGGGGAAATGGCGTCCGAGCCTTCCGGGATCATGCGTGTACGCGAAACGTCCCCCACAATCTTTGCCCCCGGCAGGTGCCCGCCGATGCCGGGCTTTGCCCCCTGACCCATTTTGATCTCAATGGCGGCACCGGCGTTGAGGTAGTCCTCGTAAACGCCGAAACGCCCGGAAGCGACCTGCACAATGGTGTTGGGACCGTAGCAGTAGAAATCCTCGTGCAGTCCCCCCTCGCCGGTGTTGTACAGAATACCGAGCTCTGTGGCGGCGCGCGCAAGAGCGGCGTGCGCGTTGTAACTGATGGAACCGTAGCTCATGGCAGAGAACATGACCGGCATGGAAAGTCCGATCTGCGGCTCCAGGTTGCATTTGAGAGAGCCGTCCGCCAGACGTTCCGGCTTTTTCGGTTTTTTGCCGAGGTATACACGGGTCTCCATCGGTTCGCGCAACGGGTCGATCGGCGGATTGGTGACCTGGGATGCGTTGATCAGGATCCGGTCCCAGTATACCGGGAGCGGCTTGGGATTGCCCATGGAGGAGAGCAGAACACCGCCGCTGTCTGCCTGCTTGTAGATTTCCTTGACGGTGTCCTCCTGCCAGTTGGCGTTTTCCCGGAGGGCGCAATCGCTTTTCACGATTTTGAGCGCGTGGGTCGGGCAGAACGAAACACAGCGCTGGCAGTCCACACATTTTTGGTCATCACTCAGCATTTTTCCGCTTTTTTCATCATAAAAGTGCACCTCGTTGGCGCACTGTCGCTCGCAGACTCTGCAGGCAGTGCAGCGTTCCGGTCGGCGAACGACCTCAAATTCAGGGTAAATATAAGTACCGTTCACTTTGTCATGCCATCCTTTACTGTAATGATCACCGCTTCACCGCCGCCGGGAGCACGGAGGTTCACGGCATCCGGCTCCATGGTGCGGATTGCCGCTTCCTCGCTGGCAATGAAGACTCTGTCGTCCTTTTCTCCCACCACCATGGAGCGCAGCTTCAGGCGGTCGTTGAGCGCCATCAGTCCGCCGTCAAAGCCGAACACGATGGAGAAGGGTCCGGTGATGAGCAGGCTGGGAAACGCCATCCGCAAATAGGTCAGCCGCTCCTTTTCCTTTCCGTCCGGGAGGCGGTCGATGGTACTCCAGAACGGAGCCGCGATGACGTTTGCCGCTTCTCCGAGTGTCAGTCCCTCCACGCGGAGCAGATAGTCCATGATGTAGGTGATGACCTCCGTGTCGGTCTTGAGGGTGCAGTGATACCCGAACATTTCAATGAACCGCCGGTTTGCGTCGTAGGAAGAGATCTCTCCGTTGTGCACGACGGAATAGTCCAGAAGGGTAAACGGATGTGCGCCGCCCCACCAGCCGGGTGTGTTGGTCGGGTATCTGCCGTGCGCCGTCCAGGAATACCCCTCGTATTCCTCCAGCCGGTAAAATACACCGACGTCCTCCGGGTACCCCACCGCCTTGAACGCCCCCATGTTCTTCCCGCTGGAGAACACATAGGCGCCCTTCATTTCGCTGTTGATTTTCATGACGGTGCGCGCTACAAATTCCTTTTCGTCCAGCTGTGCGGCACCAAGAACCGAGGGAAGGGGGGTGATGAAATACCTCCAGATGATCGGTTCGTCCGTAATCGCGGGCGTTTTGCGGGTGGGAATCAGCTCCGACCGGACGATCTCGAAGCGCTCCCTGAGAAAGGCTTCACAGTGCTTGCGCGTGTCCCGGTCGTCGAAAAACAGATGAAACGCGTAAAAATCCCTGTATTCGGGATAGATCCCGTAACCGGCGAAACCGCCGCCGAGCCCGTTGGAACGATCGTGCATGGGCTTCATGGCGTTTGTGATCAGTTCACCGCTCATTTTCTTTCCTTCTCTTGAAATGACTGCTGCAATGGCGCATCCCGACGGGATACGCACTTCTCCTTCTGTCTTCATAACCGGATCATTCCTCTCTTTGAGAAAACAAAAAAGCCCTCATCCCGGTGCAGACTTCGCCTGTATCGGAATGAACGCCTTTGCTCATTTTCCACATTATACGCCCCGGCACGCCCCTTGTCAAGAGAAACGCGCCAAAAAACAGGGAAATGAATTGTAAAAAAGTATTGACAAGCGTCAGAAGAACGTGTATAATGCAACCCATAAAGGCAACGGCGTCTTTGAGCGATAGGGCTCAAAGGCGTTTTTTTGTTTGCCGGTCTGCGATCCGGAGGAAGCAATATGTGTTCCATTATGGGGTATTGCGGCAGCGGTGCCGCGCCCGAAGAATTTGCCCGGCATTTTGCGAAGACGCGTTCCCGCGGCCCCGATGCCAGTCGTACCGTGGATACGGGGAAGGGTCTGCTCGGTTTTCATCGGCTTGCCATCATGGGGCTGGACGACTCCGGGATGCAGCCGTTTTGCCTTGACGGGAGCTATGTGGTCTGCAACGGGGAGATCTACGGATTTGCGGCAATCCGGGAGGAGCTGACAAAAAAGGGATACCGGTTCCGGGGTGACAGCGATTGCGAGGTCCTGCTTCCCATGTACCGTGAATACGGCACCCGGATGTTCTCCATGCTCGATGCGGAATTTGCCATGATCCTGTACGACGGGGAAAGCGGGACATTCCTCGCCGCACGCGACCCGATCGGCATCCGTCCGCTGTATTACGGGTATGACGGACAGGGCGTGATTGTATTTGCAAGCGAGGCGAAGAACCTTGTGGGTCTTGTCGGAACGATTCTGCCGTTCCCGCCCGGTCACTATTACCTTGCGGGAAAATTTCACCGGTATTGCGACATTGCCGCAGTCGAACGGGTACTTCCGGACGACCGGGAGACCGTTTGCGGGAAGATTCATGATCTCCTGATCGCAGGTGTCAGGAAACGTCTGGTCGCCGACGCGAAGGTCGGGTTTCTTTTGTCCGGAGGGCTGGATTCCTCCCTCGTCTGTGCCATTGCCGCAAGGGATGAAAAGCAACCGATCCGCACCTTTGCCATCGGCATGGAAGGGGACGCGATCGACCTCAGATACGCGCGCCAGGTTGCAGAGTTCATCGGCAGTGAGCATACCGAGGTCATCATCACGAAGGCGGACGTGCTTGCCGCGCTGGAGGACGTGATCGCCCTGCTCGGCACCTATGACATCACCACCATCCGGGCAAGCATCGGGATGTATCTTGTCTGCAGGTATATTCATGAGCACACCGATCTGCGGGTCATTCTGACCGGAGAGATTTCGGATGAATTGTTCGGCTACAAGTATACGGATTTTGCGCCTGACGCCGGAGCCTTTCAGAAGGAGGCGGAGAAGCGCATCCGTGAATTGCACATGTACGATGTGCTGCGCGCCGACCGTTGCATTTCGGTCAACTCGCTGGAGGCGCGGGTCCCGTTCGGCGATCTTGCATTTGTCCGGTATGTCATGGCGGTCAATCCCGATCTGAAGATCAACACCTATGGAAAGGGCAAGTATCTGCTCCGCCACGCGTTCGAGGGAGACGGACTTCTGCCGGATTCCATTCTCTGGCGGGAAAAGGCGGCGTTTTCCGATGCGGTCGGACATTCGATGGTGGACGACCTCAAGGAGTACGCCGAGGGGCAGTATACGGATGCGGAATGCAGAGAAAAATGCAGGTCATACAGTTATGCCGCGCCCTTTACCAAGGAATCCTTGCTCTACCGGGAAATTTTTGAAAAATACTATCCCGGGCAGGCGCAGATGGTGAAGGATTTCTGGATGCCAAACCGCTCATGGGAAGGGTGCAATGTCAATGATCCGTCCGCGCGGGTTCTTTGCAACTACGGAGACAGCGGGAAATGATCCGCAGATCACAAACGCGTCCCGGTCGCTTGCTTTGTCAGGCGACCGGGACGCGTTTCCCCGTATGAAAATGGTGGTTACAGCATATCGTTTCCGACCGGTGTCAGGAACAACTCGCGGAATTCCGACGCGTCGTGCGTGCGGGGAAGCGCCCACATGACCTTTGCCACGACCGCCTCGGTTGTCATGTCGTATGCCTCCGGCAATTCGTATTTTTCCTTGATCCGGAGTCCGACCTGATATACCGTCATGTCGCTGCCCTCGTGCGGCACCTGCGTGGTGATGACCACCCTCACGCCGTGCCGGATAAGCAGTTCAATCTTGTCCGCAAAGTCCGCCGTGTCGTAGTAGGGGATTCCGCCGACTCCGAAGCTCTCAATGATGACCGCGTGCGTGTGCTCTGCAAGATAGTCAAAAATGCCCGCGTCCATGCCGGGAATCAGCTTGACTACCGTAACAGAAGAATCAATTTTGTCAAAAAATTCCGGGGTTTCCGTGACTGTCTCGCGGATGTAGTAGCGCACCCGGTCTCCGCGGAGAAAGCCGATCTCGGGATAATCAATGCTCGAGAACGCGTTGAAGCTCTTGGTGTGGGTCTTGCGGGCGCGGGTCGCGGCAATGATCTTGCCGTCAAACACAATGTGAACGCCGCACGCGCCGTCGTCCGTGGCATAACGGAATGCGTCGGCAAGATTTTCTCTTGCATCGGTATCGCGCATATTGATCGGGATCTGCGCGCCCGTCAGGACGACGGGTTTTCTGTTGTTCTGAATGAGGTAGTAGAGAAGTGCCGCGGCATATGCCATGGTGTCCGTCCCATGGGTGATGACGAATCCGTCATAGCGGTCGTATTCCTCCCGGATGCGCTGTGCGATCAGGAGCCAGTTTTCCGGACGCATATTGGTGCTGTCCAGCCGGAACATGGCGGCTGACGAGACGCGGCAGATCTCCCCGATCTCCGGAACGTATTCCAACAACTCGTCTGAAGAAAGCTCGGGACAAAGTCCCTTGTCGGTCCGGGCGGAGGCAATGGTGCCGCCCGTCGTGATGAGCAGAATGTGTTTCATGGTTCCCGTGTACCTCCCGCGGCAGTCCGCATACACTTTCTGTGCGGTGCTTTCCGTATTCTACGATAGTGTAACACATTTTTGCGCGAAATACAACTGTTAAACGTTTTTCGGGGTGTATTTTGGGATGATTGGATAAAAATTTGCAAAAAAAGTCAAGAATTTTTCCTTTCAGTCCGACAAAAAGTGTGATATAATAGTACCGTATCAGATACGGCTTTGCCGTATTGCAACTTTTGGGGGAGGACAGTATGTCAAACATTTGCGGAACCATCAAAAAACTGGCGGATTATGCCGTCGCACGCGGACTTGCGGAGCAATCCGACCGCGTCTATCTCATCAACGGTCTTCTTGCCGCCCTCCGGCTGAACGAACTGACGGACGACGTCCGTGACGACGACCCGGATCTGGAAACCATGCTCGGCGACCTGTGTACATATGCCTATGAGGCGGGACTGATCGAATCCGACAGTGTGGCATACCGCGACCTGTTCGACACCTCTCTGATGGGAATTCTGACCCCCCGTCCGAGCGAGGTCATCGCACGCTTTACGGCGCTCTGCAAGGAATCCCCCGAGGCGGCGACCGATTATTTCTACAAGCTGTGCCGCGACTGCGATTATATCCGTACCTACCGCGTGAAGAAGGACCTCAAGTGGACCTATGAAAGCGATTTCGGTCCGATCGATATTACCGTGAACCTGTCCAAGCCCGAAAAGGATCCCAAGGCGATCGCCGCCGCGAAATCCATGCCGCAGAGCGGGTACCCCAAGTGCCTTCTGTGCCACGAGAATGTCGGATATGCCGGCAACCCCGGACGTCCCGCACGTCAGAATCTCCGCCAGATCCCTCTGACCCTGGACGGCGAAGTGTGGTATCTGCAATATTCCCCGTATGTCTATTACAACGAGCACTGCATCGTCCTCTGCGGCGAGCATGTGCCCATGCGGATCACCCGTTCCACCTTTGAAAAACAGCTTTCCTTCGTGGAGCAGTTCCCGCATTATTTTCTCGGCTCCAACGCTGATCTGCCCATCGTCGGCGGGTCGATCCTGACCC
The DNA here is from genome assembly GCA_934796165.1 of uncultured Eubacteriales bacterium. Classification (GTDB taxonomy): domain Bacteria; phylum Bacillota; class Clostridia; order Oscillospirales; family CAG-272; genus CAKVOU01. The sequence goes on from CAKVOU010000005.1 coordinate 11,346, forward strand.
ACGACCATATGCAGGGCGGGCGGTACACCTTTGCCATGACCAAGGCACCGATTGAGAAGAGCTTCACCTTCCGCGGCTTTGAGGACGTGGAGGCGGGAATCGTGCACTGGCCGCTTTCCACCATCCGCCTGCGCAGCGAGAAGAAGGAGCGCCTTGTGGAGCTTGCCGACAGGATCCTGACGGCTTGGAGAGGATATACCGACGAGAGCGCGTTTGTCTTTGCCGAGACGAACGGCGAGCCGCACAACACCATCACGCCCATTGCGCGCTACCAGAACGGAAAGCTGGAACTCGACCTGGTGCTCCGCAACAATATTACGACCGAGGAGTATCCGCTCGGCGTGTATCATCCGCATCCCGACAAGCACAATATCAAGAAAGAGAACATCGGACTGATTGAGGTCATGGGACTTGCCGTGCTTCCGTCCAGACTCAAAAAAGAGATCGGAATCATGAAGGAGTATATTCTCGCAGGCAAGGATTTCTCCGGAAACGCGGACATCGCCAAGCACAAAGTGTGGTTTGAAGCGTTCCGCGACAGGTATCAATTCACCGCGGACAACACGGAGGAGATTCTCAGGCAGGAGATCGGCAGAACCTTTGCCGGGGTGCTTGAGGACGCCGGTGTATACAAGTGTACCGAAGAGGGCAGAGCGGCTCTTATGCGTTTCATCGCATCGGTCTGAAAAACGCAAAGCAACTTGTTTGTCGCCATTCGGCGGCGGAGCAGTCAAACGGCGACGGTCCGGAAGTCCATCTTGTCCGAGCGGTCGCCGTTTTGATATTTTCATTTTGATATGTGAGGAAGCAGACCTATGAGCCAAGAAAAAAATAAAGATAAAAGAAACCTGATTCTCATCGGAATGCCAGGGGCGGGTAAATCGACGATCGGACGTGCACTCGCCGACCGGATGGGAATGACCTTTTGCGACACGGACGACCTGCTGCGCGCCGCGACCGGCATGACGCTGGTGGAGATCCTCGATACATACGGTGTGGACGGCTTCATTGAATGCGAGAACCGGCTCTGCGCAACGCTTGATCTTCACGATACCGTGATTGCGACGGGTGGCAGTGTAGTTTACGGTGCAGAGGCAATGGCGCATCTTGGTAAAATCGGGCGGGTGATCTATCTTTCTGTATCCGAAGAAATCAACCTTTCCCACCTGTCCGACCTGCCGACCCGCGGCGTGGTCATGCGGGCGGGGCAGACGTTTGCAGATCTTTACTGGGAACGCACACCGCTTTATGAAAAGTACGCTGACCTGATTGTGGATTGCGATGACTTCACGCCGGAGGACGGCGGAGCGTCGGTGCGAGCCATCGTTGAGAAAATCGCAACGGCGCTGACTGGTATTCACGCCTGAGGGGCGATAGCCCGCCGGGGTGTGTAGTTGCCGCCTGCGGACACCGCGCAAGCAAAAAAGAACGGGACGATTCGCCTTCGCTCAATGTGGCTCCGTTGTCAGAATAACGGATGTGTGCCAAAATTGTACCTAAAACAAAATTAGCACAATATATTGCGATAATTCAGCCAATTTATACGCAATATATTGTGCTTTTTGCTATGGAGCAGGTAACGGGAATCGAACCCGCCGCTCCGGCTTGGGAAGCCGGGGTTTTACCACTAGACTATACCTGCATTTGCCGTTGCCGCTTTGCGGAACGATATTATTTTAACCTATTTTTTCCGTCTTGTCAACACCCAAAGAGAAATTCTTTTGAGGTTTTTCCATGAGGCTCGGGCAACAGCCGGAGTCGTGCAAGAGCCGGGATCGGGGCGGGTCGGCGTCAGGGGGCAAATACCGAAATAATCCGGATGCGGGACTTCCGATTGCGGCGCACATTGCCGGAGCGGATCGGGACACGGGTTCCCACGGCGGCAAAGGATGGAACATATCGGATACGGCAGATCTGCCGGCTGACAGGAGCAAAATGCTTCCGGATGCGGGATTCCTTGACCGGACGCAAAATACCGGAAAGACTTCGGTGCAGAATTCTTCGACCGGACGCAAAATACCGGAAGGGACCCGGATGCGGGATTCCTTGACCGGACACAAAATACCGGAAAGAATCCGGGAAAGACGGTTTCCGCGAAGGCGGAACAACTGCCGGAATTCCGGGTACGGGGTCTGCGCCGGAGGGATGTTCCCGGAATTTTTTTCGGTATAAAGATCCCCCGCCGGGCAAACGCCGCGGCGGGGGATCGGTTTTTTCTGTCTGTGTTATTTTGCGACAATGTTTGCGATGCGATTGTAATCCGCGATCTCTTTTTTGCGCTTTTCGACCAGTGCCTTCATATCCTCCAGCTGTTCAGGTGTAAAGGCGTACAGGTCGCCGGGCTTCAGTTTGTTCTTGTACATCCGGTCGGAAATCAGTGCAAAGTTGATGTCCACCGGCGTGGTTTTGCCGTCGATCTCGCACATGACCAGATCGGACTTGCCCGCGAGCAGAAGATCCACTGCCATGACACCCATCTGCGCGCCCGCAAGGCGGTCATGCAGGGTAGGATCGCCGCCGCGCACGACATGTGCAAAACGCGCAAAGCGGGTCTCCACATCGACCTCGGTATTGATCCTGTGTGCGAGATGCTCGCCGTAGGATACGCCGCCGACAGGGTCCATGCCTTCGCTGACCACAACAATCATGCCGCGCTTTCCGTTTTGGCGCGCTTCACGGATGCGTTCCAGCATTGCGTCTTCGTCAAAGGGAACCTCCGGAACGGCAACCGCGATCGCACCGGTGGCAATGCCGGCAAGAAGAGCAATCTGCCCGCATTCGCGTCCCATGACTTCCACAACGTTGCAACGGCTGTGGGAATCACAGGTGTCACACAGCTTGTCGATCATTTCAATGGTGGTATTGGTGGCGGTGTCCAGACCGATGGTGTAGTCACTTGCGGTAATATCATTGTCGATGGAGCCGGGAATGCCGACAGCGGGGAAGCCGAGTCTCGACATATCGGTTGCACCGCGGAAGGTCCCGTCGCCGCCGATGGCAATGATCGCGTCAATCTGATGCTCCTTGCAGGTTGCAATCGCGCGCTTCATACCCTCTTCGGTCTTGAATTCCGGGCAACGGCTGGAGCCGAGAATAGTCCCGCCTTTTTTCCAGATGTTTGCGACCTTTTTACGGTCAAGAACCGTGATGTCTCCTCTGATCAGTCCCGTGTAGCCTTCGTTGATGCCGACAACCTCAATATTTTCATCCAGTGCGTGCAGGGTAATCGCCGCAATTGCGGCATTCATGCCGGGCGCGTCACCGCCGGAGGTCAGGACACCGATTCTTCTGAATTTTTCCATTTCAGTCACCTCATTGAAGGGGGAAATTTCCACCAAAAATTTATCATAATCAATATATAATTATAATCGATAATTTCGAGAAAATCAAGTGTTTGTCGGAAGTTTGTCAAAAAAACATAAAATTTTTTCGCAGCACGGTACCTCGCCTCATATCTGCGCCCGCTCCCGGCGACTTCCGCGCCGTCCCCGGCACCTGCGCCGCCGGGGAACGGCACTTCCGCCGCCGGGAACGGGCTTGCCGCTTACCTCCCGGTAAGCAGTTCCAATACCGACCGGATCACTGCGGTTGCGGCTTCGTACCGGATCTCCTCCCGTGTCGCATCGGGAGACAGACGGAGCAAGGCTGTCCTGGTTCCGTCGCGTCCCGCGATCGCCGTCCAGACCGTGCCGACCGGCAGCTCCGGGGTTCCTCCGCCGGGACCTGCCAATCCGGTCACGGATACGCCGAAATCGGTTCCCAGTACCCGGCGGACTCCCTCCGCCATCTCTATCGCCGTCTGCTCGCTGACCGCACCGAAGCGCTCCAGCGTTCCATGCGATACACCGACCAGTTTTTCTTTTGCGTCACACGTGTAGGTCACACACGCGCCCGCAAATACCTCGGACGCGCCCGGCACGTCGGTCAGCCGCTTGGCGATGTACCCGCCCGTGCAGGATTCCGCCGCCGCTATGGTCATGTGACGCGCCGCAAGCTCTTTTACAAGCAGTTCCTCGGGCTTTGCCATACGAATTTCTCCTTGCTGTCCGGTTTTCCCGGATCACTGATTTTTGACGTGAACGTCCACCTGCGGGAAGGGAATCTCGATGCCCGCACGGTTGAGCTCCTTGTAAATGCCCTCGGTCAGATCAAACTTCACACCCCAGAAATCGGCATTCTTACACCAGACGCGAAGCGTGAAATTGATGGAGGAATCCGCCATCTCGGTCATGCGGAGAAAGGGCGCCGGATCCTTGGCGACCTTGTCGTGCGAAGCGGCAAGCGCGAGGATCACTTCCTTGACCTTTTCCACATCGGTGCCGTATGCCACACTGCAGGTCACTTCCACCCGGCGGGTCTTTTCCACGGAATAGTTGGTGATGACGGAAGAGGTCAGCGTGCCGTTCGGAATGACGACGTGCTTGTTGTCCGGGGTCACAAGACCGGTGTAGAACAGCCCGATTTCCTCCACGGTGCCGCCCTGACCGTCCGCTTCAATGTACTGACCGATCTTGAACGGGTGGAAGATCAGCAGCATGATGCCGCTTGCCAGATTGGAAAGCGAACCCTGAAGCGCTAAGGCAATCGCCGCGCCGGCGGCGGCAATCACGGTGACAACCGATGCCATCGGGACACCGAGAATGCCGATGACCATGACGATCATCAGAACATTCAGTCCGGCTTTGACAAAGGTCCGGACATAACTTTTGACGGTAGGATCCAGCTTTTCACTGCGTTTTCCCACCAAAAAGTGCTTCATGAAGAAGCGGATGAGAAAACTGCCGACGACCAGCACCAGCACTGCCGCGAGCAGCTTCCACGCGATGTTCACACATCCGTTGACAAGATTGTTCCAGAATTCTTCCCAGGTCATTTTTTGAGTTCTCCTTTTAGTTTCTCGTAGTTTCTCGGTATGAATCTGCCCCTCCGGAAGCCGGAGGAACCCGGGTCCATTATAACACCGGTCAAAAGAGAATTCAAGGGAAAAATCCGCAAAGACGGCACCGGGACTTGAAAAGACGGGAAAAATGAATTATAATATGGAGGAAGATTGTTTTTTGCCGCGGACGGACAATCGTTTCCGTCCGGGCTTTACGGAAGGAGGCGGGAATATGCCGGAATGCAGGATCTGTCCGCGCGGATGCCGGGTTGATCGTGCCCTCGGGGAAACGGGGTACTGCGGGGAAACTTCCGTACTCCGTGTCGCCCGTATCGCACTTCACCCGTGGGAGGAGCCGCCGATCAGCGGGAAGTCCGGTTCGGGGACCGTTTTCTTTTCCGGGTGCAACCTCGGTTGCGTATTCTGCCAGAATTACCGCGTCAGCCATGAAGGACTCGGGCGGGAGATTACGGAGGAGAAGCTCGCAGAGGAGATGCTCCGCCTGCGCGACGAAGGCGCCGCAAACATCAATCTCGTGACCCCGACGCACTTCACGGAGCAGATCCTCCGCGTCCTTGAAAAGGTCCGCCCGACGCTCGGAATCCCCGTCGTCTGGAACAGCGGCGGGTATGAGTTGCCCGAAACGCTGGAACGGCTTGCGGGTCTTGTCGATATTTTTCTGCCGGATTTCAAGTACGCGTCGGGAGTCTTGGCAAAAAAGTATTCCGACGCTCCCGATTACCCGGAGGTCGCCGCGGCGGCGCTCCGGACCATGTACCGTCTCGTCGGGGACGCACAATTCGGTTCCGATGGCATGATGAAGAAGGGAATCATCGTCCGCCACCTCGTGCTTCCCGGCGGAAGGCGGGATTCCCAAGAGGTGCTTCACTGCATTGCGGAAACGGTCCCCGTTCCCGGAATCCGCCTCAGCCTCATGAGCCAGTACACGCCGGAGTTCGCCATGCAGTGCCCCTACCCGGAGCTGCACCGCCGCGTGACCACGTTTGAATATGAGTCCGTGGTGAAGGAAGCCGAGCGGCTCGGCTTTGACGGATATTTTCAGAGACGTTCCTCCGCCGACGCGTGTTACACGCCCCCGTTTGAGGGGACAGCCAGAGTGACGCGCAAAACAGACCGCGGAAATCCCGCGCAAAAGATCTGACGACCGCCGGGCGAAAGAATTCAGAAGAAAGGGCGCTTCCTTCTCCTTTGAGGGGACAGAAGCAACGGTAAGGTATATGAAAACAACGACTGTCGGGGTGTCCCCGGAGGTAAATGGCTTTCTGCCGCTTTCCCGCGCCGAAATGGAGGCACGGGGGTGGGATCGCCCCGACTTTGTATATGTGACGGGCGACGCATATGTCGATCACCCGTCCTTCGGCGTTGCCATCATTTCCCGAGTGCTGGAGGACGCGGGATACCGCGTCGCCATCCTCGCCCAGCCGGATTACACCTCCTGTGAGGCATTCCGGGAATATGGCAAGCCCCGCCTCGGGTTTCTTGTGACCGCAGGCAACATCGACTCCATGGTCGCGCATTACACCGCGTCCAGGAAGCGCCGCAGTGAGGACTATTATTCCCCCGGCTGCAAGGCTGGGAAGCGTCCCGACCGCGCCTGCATTGTTTACTGCAACCGTATCCGCGAGGCATACGGCGATGTGCCGATCATTCTCGGCGGACTGGAAGCCTCCCTCCGCCGCTTCGCACATTACGATTACTGGGATGACCGCGTGAGACGTTCGGTCCTCGTCGATTCCCGCGCCGATCTTCTGACCTACGGCATGGGGGAAAATATCCTGCTCCGTATTGCGGAACTGCTCGACCGCGGCGTGCCCGTCAAAAAAATCCGCGATGTCAGAGGCTCCGTCTGGATGGGCAAGGCGGGAGACGCGATCCATTTTCCCGTCGCCGCGGAATTTGATTTCAATGAACTCAAGACCGACAAACGTAAGTACGCCGAGGCGTTCGGTGTGCAGTACCGCAACCAGGACGCAATCAACGGGCGCGCGCTCATTGAGCATTACGACGACAAAATCTTAGTACAGAACCCGCCCATGCCGCCCCTGGAGCGCGAGGAGCTGGATCATGTGTACGCGCTTCCGTATATGCGGACCTATCATCCGTCCTACGAGAAGGAAGGCGGCGTGCCGGCGATCGAAGAGGTGCGTTTCTCCGTGACGCATAACCGCGGTTGCTTCGGCGGCTGTAATTTTTGCGCGCTTGCGTTTCATCAGGGACGTACCGTCCGTTCGAGAAGCGAGGAGAGCGTGCTTGCCGAGGTCCGGAAGATCACCGAGCTGCCCGGCTTCAAGGGGTATATCCACGATGTCGGCGGTCCCACCGCGAACTTCCGCGAGCCTGCCTGCGAAAAGCAACTGAGGGATGGCGTCTGCGCCGGGCGCAAATGCCTCGCTCCCACGCCCTGCAAAAACGTGCGGGTCGACCACAGCGAGTATCTGCACCTGATCGAGGAGATCGAAAAGATCCCCAAGGTCAAAAAGGTGTTCATCCGCTCCGGCATCCGCTTCGATTATCTCATGCTCGATCCCGACGATTCTTTCTTCCGCCACTTAGTCAGAAACAACGTGTCGGGACAGCTCAAGGTCGCGCCCGAACACTGCTCGGACAATGTTCTCCGTTGCATGGGGAAACCGGACTTTTCGGTGTACGAAGCGTTCCGCAAAAAGTATTTCGAGCTTTGCCGCGAAGTCGGAAAAGAACAGTATCTCGTGCCGTACCTCATGTCGAGCCACCCCGGTTCCACGCTGAATGACGCGGTGGAGCTTGCGCTCTGCCTCAAGCGCGATCATTACGCGCCCGAGCAGGTGCAGGATTATTATCCCACACCCGGTACAGCCTCCACGGTTATGTACTATACGGGCATCAACCCGCTTGACATGAAGCCCGTATACGTTGCAACGGATTACCACGAAAAACAGCTTCAGCGCGCGCTTCTGCAATTCAACCGCCCTCAGAACGCAAAGCTCGTGCGCGAGGCGCTCATCAAAGCCGGGAGAGAAGACCTCATCGGCTACGGCCCCGAATGCCTGGTCCGTCCCGAACGGGAGTTCGGCGGACATTCCGACGGGAACCGTTACGCAAACGGCGGTCGCGGAGACCATGGCGGTCACAGTAGCCGCGGCGGCAGAGCCGACCGGGACGGCGCATCCCGCAACGGAACCGGTGACCACGCACGCGACGGCGGCAATCATACTTCCGGCGACCGGAAAGGGAATTCCAAAGCACAGGGGGGCGGTTCTTCGTATCGTCCCGCCGACGACACCCGCCGCGACGGCAGAAAATCGTGGGGGAGCGGTCGCGGAAAGGGCTTTGCGGAGAAGGGAAAGCCGCAGTCCGACGGGAAACGGAACGGGGAACGCCCGGTCGGGCAAAACCGCTCCGCAGAGTACGAAAAATCCGCCCGGAAAACCAACAGTTACGGGCAGACTCCTCGGAAAGAGTTTTCCGCACGCACGAATCCCGCAAACAGCGGGGACAGAAAGAAAACCGGAAATCCGAAGAAAAAGTAACCGCTTGTCCGCCGAGGGCGACTTCCGCCCGCGCCGCAGTCGCTTCGCCCGCAGAAGCCCGGCGCCCCGCCGGCATTTTCGCGCCGCATCGCGGACTTCCGCCGCCCGGTTCGCCCCGCCGTCGGATCCCCACTCCGTGGGTGCCCGCCGACAGGCGGGGCTCGTTGCCCTTTGCTTCCACTCTTGCAGCCCCGATTCCAAATACACAGTAACGGCGCGGGATCCGGAAGGATCCCGCGCCGTTACTGTATTGATGATTGCTCGGCAGAGCACTCTTACTTCTTCAAAAGGCTGTCAAACGGCACCGGCTCCGCTTTTTTTGTAACGGCACCGCAATAGACCGAGCTGTCGCCGACCGCGACCTTGCCATCCCGGATGGGGTACAGGTTCCATGCCGCCGTTCTGGTATAAGAGACCGAGTAGGAAATCTCGTGCCAGATTGCAAGCACTTCATACTCCTTGGTGAAAACATTCTGTGCCAGATACATGGTGAATTCGTCCGCGCCGGGAATGTCGAAGATGCGGAGCTTGCCCGCCTTTTCCTCGTGATCCGTTCCGAATGCGGCAACAGTCAGAGCGCCGTCCTTCGCGCGGTTGAAGAGCTTGATCGGCAGCTTGTCCGCCTCCGGGTCCACGTACAGACAGTCGGGCGTGGGAAGCGCGGCTCCCGGGAACCGCCCCTCAAAGGAACCGTCCTGCCGGAACAGGGGAGCGAGGCAACCCGCTTCGGTGCCTCCCACCGGATCGCTCGTGTAAACGGGTCCGCCGCTCATCGCGCGGAGCAGACAGTTCGCTTCTGCCGTAATGTGGCGCGTCCAGAACATATCGTAGTCGCAGACGTTGATCTTCTCGTGGAACATCGCCGTCCACGCGTTCTGCAGAATGAAATGCCGGATGACGTCGATCGGATAATCCGGGAAGAAATCGTTGGAATTGCGGTCGATCGCCGAGGTCGGACGCGTCAGAATGTCCTGATTGACGGCGCCCATGCAGTTGATGAGCGCGCCGCCGAAATGAGTCTCCGCCGAGCGGTCGAGCGCACGGTGCAGTGCCGCGACACCTGCGGTGCTGTACGTCATCTCTTCAATCAGGTAACTGTACGACGACTGGTTGTCCACCTTGATGAAGTCCACGCCTTGCGCTGCAAGATAGGTGTGCCATGCGTCATAGAAACGGAACGCCTTCTCTTCGTCGGGCGCCACGTGCAGGTCCCCGCCGGGAAGCGTGATCAGCGTGTCCGCAAAGTCGCGGGCAAGAGGACCGTCCGGGTGGACTCCCGTCCAATACCCGCTCAAGGCGTGCCAGACGCCGACGTACTTTACACCGTATTCCGTCCTGAGCCGCCGGATGGTGCCGGCAAGCCCGTCCGGGAATTTGGTAAAGTCCTCTTCAAACGACCAGAGCCGGTCGTCCCGGTACTGCGACCAGCCGTCGTCGATGAGCAGCCAGTCGATCTTCACGTTCTTTTCGCGGAATTCTTCCATTTTTTCGAAGAGCTTTTCTTCGGTCACGTCCTTGTAGAACGCGTTCCAGGTACACCAGCCGAAGCCTTCCAGTTGTTCCGGATATTTGCGCTCTTGCCTCAGCGGAACCCCGATCCATCCCGCCTTGCGGCAGTCGCGGAAGAGTGTTTCCACCGCCGTGTACGGATCGCTGCCATCGGTGACTGCAAACGCAAGCCCGCTCATCTCCGTGTCCCCGTCCATGCCGGAGGAGAGTACGACGCTCTCGCCGTCGATCTCCGCACGGATGCGGTCGGAAACCAGCGGGAGAAGCGCAACGTGGCGATTTCCGTCCATTGCAAGCAGACTCTGGGTCTCAGCGGGCAGATCCGCCATGCTCTCCGCAAAGATCGGGTACTGCCACCAGACGTGTCCCTTGACAGTACAGCCCACGTATTGCGCCCGGTCCGCGGCAACGCGCGCGTGCAGGATCATGCCGGCATGCGCGTCAAAACGGGGGTGCAGATACTTTTCGTGGCAGGAGAGCTTCGCGTTGACCGAAACACAGCCGGTTCCGCCCTCCTCCGTGAGCGTCAGTTCGACGGTATCCACGTGTTCTCCGTGGAAGGTAAGAACGGTTTTCTTGTCCGAGACCGTGATGGCGGGATCGGTGAGCGCGATCTTCACCCCGCGGGAGACACAAAGCTCCACCCACATCTCTTCGAGAAGTGCCCGTCCGTCCTTGGTGATCACGCATTTTCCGCGTGAGGAATAAGCGCCGAAACGATTCTGCATAGCGTTTCTGTTTCCTTTCCGGTTTGGTTTGTGTCGTTTGTTTTCGGTTGCCGGTTACCCGGCGCTTTGGTACGCGGTGTCACAGCCGCCGCCCGAGCGAGCTTGCCTGCGTGTTCAGGTACCGGGGCGCGGCGTGGCGCTCTCCGGCATTCCTTCGTAAACGGGAATGAGGAAGCGGTAGTTTTCCTCCGTCGCCTCCGCCGCGGCAAACGCGCGGGCAAGCGTGCGCCCCTCGGCATACGCGGCGACGATGTTCTGTGCGTGCTGTCCCCAGAAATTGCGGGACTTGCCTGTTGCCGTGACGCTCCGCGCGTCCACGTTGAATTTGAGCAGATACGGGGTGTCCTGATGGTTGGTAATAAAGCGGTCGGCGAGCACTGCGGCTCCGCCGGTAATGGACTTTTCAAGCGTGTCCCAGACGATGCCGTCCCGTCCCTTCATGGCGTAATTCACGGCGTTCCGCAGAATCTCCTCCGCGCCGTTTCCGGACGCGCCGATGTTGAAGAAGTTGTAGTAACCGTCCAGATTGGTTTCGTTTTTCCCGGAATATCTGGAGATCGCGGTTCCGCAGGTGCCGAATGCGGTCGGAGAGCCGACGGCACCGTGCTCCATTCTGCCGCGGACGGCAAGATATGCCGCGCTGATGCCGTACTGCGCGCCCACGCGGGTGAACAGCGCCGTGTAGGTTTCGTCCGTGCCGGGAAGTGTCCCGTCCATAAAGGTCCCATGGAGCACCGCTCTGACGGTTTCCTCCGCAGCAGGACAGGAGACGTCAAAGAACTGGAAAATATCCGTTTCGTTGAAGAAGTTGCGGGGGTCCATGTAGTACGCGACTGCGTCGCGCGATGCGGCACGGTAGCCGAAATCGTAGATGGTGGAGTCGTCCTCGCGGAACATGGCGGCGTACAGCTTGTCGTTCGGGACAAGGTTGTTGTTCGGCGCATAGACCTCCATGTCAAGCACATAGTTCCAGGTGTAGCTGCCGCAGAGCCCCGTCACGTCCAGCGGGATAAATTCCCACGTGGGATGTGCCTGCAGAAGGCGGGAGAGGGGCAGGGCATAACTGTCCGGGAATCCGGCAGACAGGAGCGACCGGTATTCCTTGCTTTCGCGGATGTCTGTTTCGGTCTCCGATTCTGTTTCCGTTTCCGTTCCGGTTTCGGAGTCTGTTTCAAAATCGGTTTCAGAGCCGGAAACTGTTTCGAATCCGGTCTCGGAATCGGGTTCTGTTTCGAGCCCGGTCTCGGAATCGGGTTCTGTTTCAGAGGCAGTCCCCGTTTCGGTTCCCGGGTGATCCGGCTTCGGAACGTCAGGGGGGGAGGGGAAGCGCCACGCAAACAACAGGATCAGGATACTGAGGATCAGGCTGACGAGCTTCTGCATACCGGCTCCTTTCCGCGATGCTTCGCGGTGATACGTAATGAATTTATTTTACCATAGTTTCCACCCGAAATCAAGTACCGCGCACATTTCCCGGTTGGCTATCTCACCAAAAAACCGCAAAACAATTGTGAAGATATGACAAAATAAAAAATCCCGCGGGGAATCCCTTGCAAAGATTTCCTGTGAGTGATATAATAATTACGACTGAAATTCAAAAGATTTCTGAGGTTTGTATGTGGAAGATAAATTTTGATTACAAGAAGGATCAGTGGTACGGCAGACTCATGATTGAGTTCCCGTTTGAGGACCGCACCGCTTGGATCGTGTTTCCCGATGAGGACAAGGCGACCGACCGGATTGCCATGAAGATGGAGTACTGGGGCGCGTTCCCCGCGACCGAGCAGCGCCTCGTGGATGAGGGGTATTTTCTCGTGTTTCTCACCAACAAGAACCGTTGGGGGCAGGACGTCGATCATGACGCGAAGGTGCGCTTCATCGACTTCATGAACCGCGAGTTCGGTACCCGCAAAAAGATCGTCTGCGTCGGCATGAGCTGCGGCGGATACCATTCCGTCAATTTCGCGTCCCGCCACCCGGACTACGTGTCCGCTCTGTACCTGGACGCACCGCTGCTCAATATGCTTTCCTACCCGATGGGGTATGGCGTCGGTACCCAGCATCTTTACGTCTTTGATGAGGAGATCGCGCCGGCATACGGCTTCACGCTCTCCGATCTCATCAATTACCGGGATATGCCCTATGACCGCATTCACACGCTGGTGGAAAACCGCATCCCCGTCGCCATGACGGCAGGGGACAGCGACAAGATCGTGCCTTACGTGGAAAACGGCAAGTACATTGAAGAGGCGTACCGCGGGACGGATATCCCGTTCTTCCTGACCATCGTTCCGGGCAGAGACCATCACCCCCACGGTCTGGAGAATCCCGCGCCCGTGATCGAGTTCATCCGGAAGTACGCGCTCTGATTTGTACCACGGAACAAAACGGAAATACGCGCCGGGCGGACAGGGAAGCCCCGAAGGCTCCGCGCATATTGATAAAAAGAAAGTGCAAAACATATTTTTGGAGGGAATATCAATGGCAGAAAACAGAATGATCGGCGATTATCCGGTAATCGGTATCCGCCCCATCATCGACGGCAGACGCGGACCCATGAGACTGCGCGAGAGCCTCGAGGATCAGGTCATGGCAATGGCGGAAGCCGCAAAGAAGCTCTTTGAAGAGAACCTGACCTACTCGAACGGCGAGCCGGTTAAGGTCATCCTTGCCGACACGTCCATCGGACGCGTGCCCGAATCCGCAGCCTGCGCGGAGAAGTTCCGCAAGGCGGGTGTTTCCATCACGCTGTCCGTCACCCCCTGCTGGTGCTACGGCTCCGAGACCATGGACATGGATCCCATGACCATCAAGGGCGTCTGGGGCTTCAACGGTACCGAGCGTCCCGGCGCGGTCTATCTTGCATCGGTTCTGGCAACCCATGCACAGAAGGGTCTTCCCGCATTCGGCATCTACGGACATGAGGTGCAGGATCGCGACGATGTGACCAAGATTCCGGACGATGTGAAGGAAAAACTGCTCCGCTTCGGCAGAGCCGCAGTCGCGGTCGCTACCATGCGCGGCAAGTCTTATCTCCAGATCGGCTCCGTGACCATGGGTATCGGCGGCTCCATCATGGATCAGGCATTCATGGAAGAGTATCTCGGTATGCGCGTGGAATCGGTGGACGAGGTGGAAATCCTCCGCCGTATGGAAGAAGGCATCTACAACCACGAGGATTACGAAAAGGCACTTGCATGGACCAAGGAACACTGCAAGGAAGGCAGGGACGATAACCCCGAATCCGTGGAATTCCTCGGAGAGACCCGCCGCATCCGCTTCACCAAGGAAGAGAAGGAGAAGCAGTGGGAGTTCACCGTCAAGATGTACTGCATCATCAAGGACCTGATCGCGGGCAACAAGAATCTTCCCGCAGGCTTTGAGGAAGAGACGGTCGGGCACAACGCCATTGCGGCAGGCTTCCAGGGTCAGAGACAGTGGACCGACCACTGGCCGAACTGCGATTATCCCGAAGCGCTGCTCAATTCCACCTTTGACTTCACCGGCGCGCGCGAGCCGATGACCTTTGCAACCGAGAACGATATTCTGAACGGTCTCGGCATGCTCTTCATGAGACTGCTGACCAACCGCGCGCAGATCTTTGCGGATGTGCGTACCTTCTGGTCGCCCGAAGCGACCAAGCGCGTCACCGGTTACGACCTGGAGGGTAAGGCGAAGGAGAACGGCGGTATTATCCACCTGCTCAACTCCGGCGCGGCTTGCCTGGACGCCTGCGGCGAATGCACCGATGAGAACGGCAATGCCGTCATGAAGAAGTGGTACGAGGTCACCGACGAGGACATCAAGAAGATGACCGATGCGACCGTCTGGTGCGAAGCCGGCTTTGATAACTTCCGCGGCGGCGGATTCTCCAGCCACTTTGTCACCCGTGCCGAAATGCCCGCAACCATGATCCGTCTGAATCTGGTCAAGGGACTCGGACCGGTGCTTCAGATCGCAGAAGGCTGGACGGTCAAACTGCCCGACGAGGTGACCGATACCCTGATGGAGCGCACCAACCCGACCTGGCCCTGCACCTGGTTCACGCCTCGCTGCGACGGCAAGGAGGGCAGCCCCTTCAAGTCCGCGTATGACGTGATGAACAACTGGGGCGCCAACCACGGTGCCATCAGCTACGGTCATGTCGGTGCCGACCTGATTACGCTCTGCTCCATGCTCCGCATCCCGGTCTGTATGCACAACGTGCCCGAGAGTGAGATCTTCCGTCCTGCCGCATGGAATGCATTCGGCATGGATAAGGAGGGCGCGGATTTCCGTGCCTGCGACACTTACGGTCCCATGTACAAGAATATGCGCGGCTGATCGGAGGAACTGACATGTTAAAAGGAATTCCGAAGATTCTGTCCCCCGAGCTTCTGAAGGTTCTTTGCGAAATGGGTCACAGCGACCGCCTCGTCATCGGCGACGGCAACTTCCCGGCAGAGACCATGGGCAAAAACGGCATCGTCATCCGCATGGACGGACACGGTGTGCCGGAGATTCTTGACGCAATTCTTCAGGTTTTCCCGCTCGATACCTACGTGGAACACCCGGTCAACCTCATGGAGGTTATGAAGGGCGACACGGTGGAAACGCCGATCTGGAAGACCTACGAGGAGATTGTCGCGAAGCACGACCCGCGCGGAGCCGAAGCGATCGGACAGATCGAGCGCTTCAGGTTCTATGACGACACAAAGACCGCGTTCTGTGTCATCGCGACGAGCGAAGCGGCGCTTTACGCGAACATCATGCTCCAGAAGGGCGTTGTGGTGGACTGATCCGCCGCAAAATCCGAAAAGAGACGCGCCCGACCCCCACATGGGGTCGGGCGCGTTTTTATGTGGCGCTCACCTGTAATACACGTAATGCACCGTCACGGTGCGAACGGCACCGCCGTGCTCTGCGTCGGGACCCGTCAGCACCACGCCGTCGCCGGAAAGCAGATCCCACGCCTGAAGCTCCTCGGCGCGGCAACGGAATACCACGTCCGCGGAGGAAAAGACGATGACCTCGCCGTCCCGGAAGGAAACGGCGCCGCCCTTGCCGATCACCGCGTCGTTGTCGTTCTTTCGCTCGGTCACGTATCTGATCGCGTGCCCGTTCAGCTCCTTCGCCTTGGCGAGGCGGTAACGCGGGCTGTCCGGATCCTTGGAACGGAACAGGTTCTTAAACATAAAACCGACTCCTTACAAGAAAACGCTTTGCCGCTTGGTATTCGTCGCGGAGCGCCTTTGCTTCTTCCGATTCTTTGTCGAAGTGTTTTTTCTTCACTGCGCGGAGCATGATGTTCTTGGGCGTTTCCTCCGGGTCAATCAGCTCCAACGCCGCCACTGCGTATCCTTCGGATTCCAGCAGCTTCAAACGGAGTGCGTCGGTTGCCGCGTCGCAGAATTTCTGACGGAGCATGGAGTGCTCGGCGATGAAGGAAAGCTCGGGGCATTGCAGTGTGTGGTTGAGTTCGTGGTGACAGCAGGGCGTGGACAGAATGACTTCCGCCCCCCACGCCACTGCTTTGGCAAGCACGAGATCGGTCGCCGTATCGCAGGCGTGCAGGGAAACGACCAGATGCACGTGTTCTCCCGCGTCGTATTGTCCGATGTCGCCGTGCCGGAACGTCAGTCCGTCAAAGTGCAGTTTTTTCGCCACGTCGTTACAGTATGCGATGACATCCGGCTTGAGATCGACGCCGGTCATGCGGACCTCGCGTCCTTTGATGTGCGCGAAATAGTGGTAGACCGCGAAGGAGAGATAACTTTTGCCGCAGCAAAGGTCGCAGATGCGGAGCGTGCCGTCTTCCGGTAACTTGTCCTCCACGTCGCGGAGCAGTTCGAGGAAACGGTTGATCTGGCGGAATTTTGCCTGCTTTTTGTCGTACACCCGCCCGTTTTTGTCGGAGACGCCGAGCAGTTTCAGAAACGGTTCGTCGCCCGTAAGGATGCGCGCCTTCTGCCGGTCGTTCCCGTCATAGGAAAGGGAAGATGTCACTCCCGCACGGAGCGTTTTTTCCAGCGCGTCGCCGTGAAGCAGTGTTTCGGTGCCGGACTTTGAACGCTTGCGCTCGCAGTTGCCCGCGGTCGTGAGAAGATTGGCTTCGCCAAAACCGGAAACAATCTCCGCGATCCGCTCTTCGCTGCTTCCGTCCATCGGGATGTTTTCGTGGGTTGCCTTGTTGTCGGAAAGGAAGGTTTCCGCCTGTAAAACCTGCCTTTTGCCGATGACTTTGGGTGTGATGACCGTGCGGACAACCGACTTGTCATCGGGCTTGGACAGCACGGCTTTTTTCAGCGTTTGTTTTGCGGCGGCAAGCAGAACGAGCGATGCAAAGCGCCCGGTCGGCGTGCCGGCGGGGGCGGCCGGCGCGGCTTTGCCGCAGGGCACGGAGCCGGTTGCGGGGACGGGATTTTCTTTGCCCCGTCCGATCATTTCCGCCTTGTACCCATTGTGCTCCGGGGCACCCGGAATGATTTCTGCCGGTGCTTCGGGGAACACGGTCTGCTCTGTTTTTTTCGTCATTTGTCGGACTCTCCGTTTCCGGAATCCTGATCAGCCGCCGGCTTTTTGCGGAAGGACAGCTTGGATTCCTCCCCGAGACGCAACCGCTGGATGTTGGCGCGGTGCATGAAGATGACGAGAGCGGCAATGAGCAGTGCCATGATGGTGCCGATGGCAACCGATTGCAGCCGGACCGCCGCTTCCGCCCGGGTATAAACCCCGCTTTCCAGATTCCGGTCGATAAACCACGTTTCGAGGCGGTTGTACAGGAGCGGATAGATCAGCATACACATGACAGAGCCGAGCGAGACATATCTGGTAAAGGCGATGATGAGTACAAAGATGAGGAACAGGATTCCTGCGGTCGGGGGGCTGGATACGAGAATGACCACACCCGTGGAAGCGACGCCCTTACCGCCCTTGAAATGAAAATACAGCGGGAAGACGTGACCGAGAATGACAAAGAAGCCTGCGATGACCTTGCTGCCGCCCGCCAGAAAGAACGGGAGGCAAAGATAGCCGATGTAAACACCGAGCGCCGCCTTTGCCATGTCGCAGAGGATGGTGATCAACCCTGCCTTTTTGCCGTAGGTACGGAGCATATTGGTGCCGCCGGCGTTGCCGCTTCCGTATTCGCGGACGTCGTGGTGATACATCTTTTCGGAAAAGATGATGGCAAAGTTCAGACTGCCGATCAGGTAGGGAACGATGATTGTAAGAAGGATTCCCAAAATCGAGATGGCAAACCATCCGAAACTGCCTTCGGCGAAGTTTTCAAGTAATTTCAAGAACAGCATGGACAGCGTCTCCTTGTGGTATCAGCAGAGTTCGATGAGTTCCTTGGGGCTGTGCGTGAAATCGTACAGACTGCCGTCGGAAAGCACGGTTGCCATGTCTTCGATGCGGCAGCCGTATTTGCCGGAGAGGTAGATGCCGGGTTCAAAGGTAACGACGTGACCCGGCTCCAGAACCGATGCCTCGTCCGCTCTTGCGGAAAGTCTCGGTGACTCGTGAATGAACATTCCGACGCCGTGACCGAGGCTGTGCCCGAAGGTGCCGGCATACCCCGCGCCGTCGATGATGTTCCGTGCGACGGAATCAAGGTAGCGGCAGCCGACACCCGCGTGCGCCGCTTCAATGGCGGAGAGCTGTGCGCGCTTCACGGTCTCGTAAAGCCGTTTCATCTCCGCGTCCGCCTTGCCGATGACGACAGTACGCGTCATATCCGAGCAGTAGCCGTCCACGCGCGCGCCGAAGTCCATGGTGAGGAAGCCCTTTTCCAGCTTGACGGGGCGCGGAACGCCGTGGGGCATGGAGGAAGCGGTTCCGGAAACGGCAATGGTCTCAAATGCCGTTCCCTCGGAGCCCATGGAACGCATGAAGAATTCCAGCTCCAGAGCCACGTCCAGCTCGGTGCGGTCAGGGTTGATATAGCCGAGAATGTGGGTGAACGCTGCGTCGGTGATCGCCTGCGCGCGCTTCATGATCTCGATTTCGCCTTCGTCCTTGCGCATACGGAGCGCAATGATCTCGCGTGACGCGCCGGAGACCAGCGTGACGGGCAGTTTCCCGAAAGCTTCCCGGAACGCGTCAAGTCCCGCGACGGAAAGCGCCTCTTCTTCAATTGCAACGACCGCTTTGCCGAGGGGCGCGAGAAGCTCCGCGAGGCACTCCGTCATGGAGCCCTCCGGCATGAGGATTTCGAACTCCTCTTTGTTGACTTTTGCATTTGCCGCCTCGATGTAGCGGAAATCGGTAATCAGATACGCCTTGTTCTGAAGCACCAGAACGTATCCGTCGGTGTAGTTGAAGCCGGAGAGATACCGCTGATTGAGTTCGGAGGTGACGAGTACCGCGTCAAAACCGACTTTTTTCATAACGTCCTGTAAACGGGACAGATGAGAAGTAACCCTCATATATAGATACCTAAGCCTTTCCTGGTGGATTTTCTGTTTATGAAGATTCCGAAGATATACCTGTTCCGGGAAATCGCCTGACAGGCGGCGGAACAAACGCGGTGTTTTTTGCCGGTTGCGACCGGGGACGGCGCGGAGATATTATTTCCGTGCGGCAAGCCACATCTCTTTCATGGCAAGCGCGTCCTCCGCCTGCGTTCCGGCGGATTCCGAAATGATACGGGGGGACACGCCTTCCTTGACGATCGCTTCGGCGAGCGGCTCGAATTCGGGACCGTACACCGTGTCCGCGAAGGTCAGGTGGCACTTTTCGCCGCCGTCGGAAAATTCGATTTTCGAGAAGTGGCAGTGCAGATGCTTTGCAACCTCGTCTCCGAGCGCCGTGCCGATGCGGTCGAACACGCGGCGGTAGCTGTCGGAATCGGGGAACAGTCCGCCGTGCTCGCGGGCGTTCATGTGCCCGAAGTCCACGACGGGGACAAAGCGCGGGCTGACGCGGCACTGTCCGATGACCTCATCCAGTGTGCCGAGCTGATTGATTTTGCCCATGGTTTCAATCCCGAGGCGAATGCCCGCATATTGGTTGCCGATGGATTCCAGCAGTTTTTCGAGTGTGTCGCAGGACAGACGCATGGCTTCCTCGCGGGAGATTTTGCCCGCACTGCCGCTGTGAATGACGATGGTGTCCGCGCCGAGCAGGGTCGCCGCGTCGAGCGACTTGGTGATATAATCAATGCTTTTGAGCCGTTTCTCCGGATCGGTGCCGGACAGGGAAATGAAGTAGGGCGTGTGGAAGGACATGAGAATTCCCTCGGCGCGCGCCGCTTCGCCGATCGCCGAAAGGACCTCCGGCTTTGCGGTGATTCCGCGCCCCGCCTCGTATTCGTAGGCGTCCAGTCCTTTGCTTTTCAGCCACGCGGGGGCTTCCGCGGTGGATTTGTGTCCCTCGCGGGCAAACAGTTCACCGTTCCCGCCGGGACCGAATGTCGGATGATCGGGGAAAATCATAATGTATCACCTTGCTTTCGCCGTGGCGAAAGCGTCCTTTCTTCAGGGGGGGTACCGGACTTTCGCCGGGTTGCCGGGACGGGGCGCCCTGTTATCTGCGGACGGGTTTTTGAAAACGATGTTTTGCCCGGCTTCGGAAGCCGCCTGCCGTCCTCTGACCGACCGTCAGCTGTTCTTTCCGGCGACTGTTTTCTGCCAGTCTTCCCGGTAAATATCCGGGTAGCGGAACTCCGGGTGTTTTTTCATGTATGCGCGGTTGAAGGGACGCTCCAGAAACCGCTTGAAGCGGAAGAACGCATCGGTCCGGTCCTTGATGGGCGGCACGATAAGGGTGCGTGCACCCGCACGCTTGCCGGCGAGCGCGTCGGTGAGGAGCTGATCGCCGAGTACAGCGGTCTCCTCCGGTGTGACGCCGAGGTCACGCATGGCAAGCAGCAGTTTTTTCTTCTTCGGCTTTCCGCACTCGGTAAAGAAGGGAAGTCCGATCTTCCGATTAAAGCGCTCCACGCGCGGCGCGTGGTTGTTTGAGAGGATCGCCATGCGGATCCCTGCCTTTTGCATATCTGAAAACCAGTCCAGGTTTTCCTCGTCCGGTTCGGGCTGTTCATAGGGCGCCAGCGTGTTGTCAATGTCGATGAGCAGGGCGCGGACACCGATGGAGGAGAGAAACGCGGGCGTCACCTCGCGGTAGGAATAAAACATATAATCCGGGACCAGCCGTGACACGCGCACACCTCCTTTATGTCTTTTCTGCCGAAAAGGCAGATTTGCATACGAATACATCTAATCATATCACAAAAGGGACGGCAATATCAAGTATTTTGTGTGAAAAAGCCAAATTTGCAGCCCGCGAAAAAAATATTCGGAATTCTCTTGACAAAAATCTTTGGGTATGCTATGATAGTAAAGCGGTTTTCAAGACGCATATGCGAGTGTAGTTCAATGGTAGAATTCCAGCCTTCCAAGCTGGCCGCGTGGGTTCGATTCCCATCACTCGCTCCAATACGTGCCTTTAGCTCAGTTGGATAGAGCAACTGCCTTCTAAGCAGTAGGTCGAGGGTTCGAATCCCCCAAGGCACGCCACTGTTTTCTTTATATGGTGGGATTAGCGCAGTTGGTTAGCGCGCCAGGTTGT
Organism: uncultured Eubacteriales bacterium; assembly: GCA_934796165.1. Classification (GTDB taxonomy): domain Bacteria; phylum Bacillota; class Clostridia; order Oscillospirales; family CAG-272; genus CAKVOU01. Next base: position 32,543 of record CAKVOU010000005.1, read on the forward strand.
GGCCCTGGAGGTCATGGGTTCAATTCCCATATCTCACCCCAGTCAAAAATCCGAGGTTTTTACCTCGGATTTTTGTTTTGCGTGTACAATTTGAGCACCGCGTTTATGTATAATCTGAACAATTCCGCCGGTGAATTTCACTCGAAAAAGAAGGCTTTCAAATTTTTGTTCCTAATTTTGTTCCCGATTGAACCCACGAGTGAACCCACATTTTGCGCCGTTTTTTGCCTCTGTTTTGGCACCCGATTCCGGGGAGAAACCGGCAGCGCTCCCGGTCGCTTTGCGGGGGAATCACCCCTGTGCCCGTCGGACGTCCGCAAGGTGCTTGCGGAACCCCTCGACCACCGGGGCGGGGGAGAGGATCCGCATTTTGCCGCCGAAGCCGAACACCCACGAATAAAATTGCGAGCTGACCATCACGCGCTGATGAATTTCAAAGGAACTCTGCTTTTTGATGATCGTCAGATCTTCGCCGAAACGGTCGATCACCACGCCGATGAGACTGTTGTCGCAGTCAAGCGTCACGATCTCCTGCCTTCCGCCGAACATTCCGAACACCTCGCGGGAATAAAGCGCCATGTCGAAATCGTCGAACAGCTCCTTCCCCTCGCGCGGGGTATCCGTCACGGTGATCCGCAGCATTTTGTCCACCCGGTAGTGGTGGATCATTTTTTTCATGTGATCATAGGCGACGAGGTAATAATTCTCATTGTCCCATGTGAGCGCAAAGGGGCTGACCGTGTACAGCGCTCCGCCGTGCCGGAGGACCTTTTCCTTGTCCGTGTTCCATTCAAAGTACTGAAAGGTGACCGCACGGTTGGAGGAAATGGCGCGGTGGAGGTTGTCTACATTATAATACACCTGTTCGTTGTCGGTTTTGACCCGCCCCGTGACAAACACCTGACGGTCAAGCTGGCGCGCCTCGTATGTACTGGTGAATGACGCAATTTTGGCGATCAGCTCGGTACTTTTTTTCTTTGTGATGAATTTGGAGGACTGTACTGCGTCCACAAGCAGCTTGAGCTCGGGCAGCTGGAAGGTACGCTCCGCGATGTAATACCCGCCGTCCTTGCCGCCGCGCCGCTCCACGGGAATCCCGAAGGTGCGGAGCGCTTCCATGTCGTCGTACAGGCTCTTGCGCTCCGCGCTGATTCCGAGCGAGGCGAGCGACTCCTGAATTTCGGCAAGCGTCAGAACGTGCCCGTCGTCGGTACGTTCCTCCAGCATCTGCATGAGGTAAAGAATCTTCAGCTTCTGGTTGGTGGATTTCGGCATCATTCGTCACTCCTTTCGGTTCCTCTTCATTTTAACACACTTTTTTCCGGAAGTAAAGGGAATTGACCGTTTTATGGGACACATCTCCGGGTATACTGTATCCGTAACCAAAAGAAAAGAACGGAAAGAAAAGGAGTAAGCGGTATGGTAAACAAAAAAGCGGTACGGAGGAAAAATAAGAAGATTTTGCTGATTGCACTGTCGGTACTCGGACTGGCGGTTGCGGCAAACCTGGTCGCCGTCGGGTACGGAGTGTCTTTCGGTGCGGGGCTTCTGTTCGTCATCACGGTCGGACTGCTGACGCTCTGCGTAATCGGCGGGGTGCGCCGGAAGGAGGTGGCATACCATGAGAAATGATCTCATCTACATATGCTCCCCCTATTCCGGGAACACCGAAGCCAATACGCTCCGCGCAAGAGAATACTGCCGCGCGGCGATGGAGGAAGGCTTTTTGCCCGTCGCGCCGCACCTGTATTTCCCGCAGTTTCTGGACGACGAGCTTCCCGAAGAGCGGGAAACGGGTCTTCGTATCTGCGAGCGCCTGCTTTGCCGTTGCCGGGAGGTCTGGGTGTTCGGCGGACGGATTTCGGCGGGGATGAAGCGGGAAATGGCGTGCGCCGAGGCAAACGGCATCCCTGTCCGCTATTTCAACGATGTGAGCAGCGTCCACCCGCGTCTGGACGGTTGCCGGGCGATCTGAGCCTTTATCCGGGGAGGCGGCAAAAAGGGACTGAAATCGGTCCCTTTTTCTTTTTTGAAAATATTTCAAATACCTCTTGACACGCAATACTATGCGTAATATAATATTATGCGTCAGGGGGTGACCTCATGGATGTACAACTCAAGCGCGGCATTCTGGATATCTGCGTGCTCGCGGCGCTTCTGCAGGGAGAATCCTACGGATACCAGATCGTTCAGGACCTTGCGGGGCACGGAATCGAGATCTCGGAATCCACGCTGTATCCGATCCTTCGCCGGCTGGAGTCGGCGGGATGTCTCTCGGAGGACAGCCGCGCGCACAACGGCAGGCTCCGCAAGTATTACCGGATGACGGACGCCGGCAGGGAAAGAATCAACGGCTTCCTCGAAGAATGGAAAACGGTCATGAATGTCTATACTTTTATTGAAACGGAGATGGGAAGCCATGAAGCAGATGAATAAACGGGAGTTTTCGGACGCGCTCCGACGTGAGCTGAACGGGTACCCGACAGAAGAAGTCGAGCGGTCGGTTTCGTTTTATGAGGAAATGATCGATGACCGCGTGGAAAACGGAATGACGGAGGAAGCGGCGGTCGCGTCGCTCGGTTCCGTGGAAGAGATCGCAAAAAAGCTCCGGGAGGAGATGCCGATCACGGCGATCGTCCGGAACCGGGTGCAGAATACCTATGAAAAGCAGAAGAAAAAGACGGGCGGATCGGCGCTTCCGTGGATTCTTCTTGCCGTGGTACTCAGCCCGGTCTGGATCCCGCTTGCGATTACTGTGCTTGCTGTCTGGTTTGCGATTCTCGTTGCGGCGGTTGCTATTGTTGTTGCCGTATTCTGTACCGTGGTCGGATTACTGTTTGCCGCGGGGGCTTGCCTTGTCGCTCTCATCATGGCGGCGGGGACGGTCGGTCCCGGCGGGACCCTGTTCGGGGTCGGCTCGGTGCTGGTCTGTATCGGCGTGTCCATTCTTTTGTTCTGGGCGGCGATCGGAATCGGGAAAGCCCTGTATACAGGCATCCGCGCCCTGTTCCGTGCCATCAAGCGCGGGCTGTCGCGCAAATAACGGGAAAATGCGGTTCTATGATATGACAGAAAGGGAGAAAATACTATGAAAAAAGCATTGTATATCTGTCTCATCATTGCGGCAGTTCTGCTGGTCGCGGGTGGGGTGTGTATGACGGTCGGATTTTTCCGGAACGGCGGATTTCCGTCATTCCCCGGAACGGGGTATGAGGAGAAGACTTTGACCTTCCCCAAGGAAGCCAAAGAGATCCGGACCAATCTCGGAGTTCAGGACATCCTTGTAAAGCCGGGCGAGGACGATGAGATCCGCATCCGTTGGTTCGAGGCAGAGAACGAACCAATGCTTGTTGCCTCCTCGGACGGGATCGTGTCGGTCACCGACCCGAAGAAGGACGGTTTTCGTTTCTTTTGGGACTGGTTCTGGTATAAGGAAAAGAAACTGCTTGTGACAATTGAGCTTCCCGCGGGATTTTCGGGCAGCCTGTTGCTGGTCACCGATACCGGCAGTATTGAGGTACAGGGTGCACAGATTCCCGGCGAGGGACTGACGGTCCGGGCATCGACCGGATCGGTAAAGATCACGGATTGCGCATTTGCGTCGGCGGAAATCCGGGCGACGACCGGCGAAACGGAGCTGGAAAACGTGACCGTCGGCGCGAAAGAGGGGACGACCGGGGCTCTCCGGATCGCTGTGGAGACGGGGGAGATTTCCTGCCGGAACGTTACGGCAAAAGACACAGAACTTTCCGCGTCCACCGGTAAGACGGAGACGGAAGACCTCAACTGTACCTCGTTTTCCTCCGTTACTTCGACCGGAGAGCAGTCGCATACCCGCCTTACAGTGACGGGCGATGCGGAGATCCGGGTAACGACCGGAGACGTGGAGACGGACACCCTGACCGCCGGCGGCGCGCTCCGCGTCACCTCCACGACGGGTTCGCAGTCGCTTCACGGCATCCGCGCGGGCGTGTCGATCTGGCTGGAGGCAACGACCGGCAGCATCCGCGGCTCGCTCCGCGGAACGGAAAATTACTATGCAAAAGACTGCTCCTCCGGGACCGGGAATATGCGTCTGCCGCAGTTTGCAGCAGGGGGAACGGTGCCTCTGACTGTCCGTACCACGACCGGCAGCATCCGGCTGGATGCCGCAGACTGACAGGGAAACGGGAATCTGTGACCGGTGTCCGCGGAACCGAACGGTGTTACCGAAGTTCCCGTAGAGGTGTGGGCTTCGACCGCCCTCCGGGATCAGGCAGTGTGACCGGCGACAGCACCTGCGTCCTGAAATCACGGACGACTTCTCCCCGGCAATTGCCGGCGGTATTCAGCCCGAGTACCCGGAAAAAGCCGGGGTACCGGGTTCCCTCAATCAAAAAAAGAGCCGTCCCCGCGGGCGGCTCTTTTCCGTTCGGACCGGATCCGGGTTCCGGAGAGTCCTTTCGCAGGTGCCGCAAAAATATTTTTCAAATTTCGGAAAAAAGTCTGGGAAATTCCGCCGGGATATGGTATACTATATTCAGTTGCCGGAAAACGGGGAAGTACCCCCGCCGGCGTTACACGGCGCGTGTCCGGGAAGCGGTGCGCGCGGATTTCGGAGGCGGATATGAAACGGATCATTTCGGGTATTCTGGCGATTGCCATGTGTCTTCTTTCCCTGCTCGCGCTGACTTTTTGCGCGCCAAAGGACAAGCCGCTCACGCTCGGCGCGGGACAGATGGTCAACGGGATTCTGAAGGTCGGCGGATATGCCTCTCCCGATTGCCTTGCCGTCAAAGGCGACGGTGTGTGGGAGCGCCAGTTTGACGCGTATTACGGGATTTCGCCCGATCTCGTCTCGGACGGCGCACTCGCGTATGCGTCCGGGCTTTCCGCCGATGAGATCTCCTGCCTTGTTGCAAGGGACGCAAAGGACGTGGCGACTCTGGAAAAGGCTCTCACCGATCACGTGGACCGCGAGTATCAGAACTACGTCAAATACGACGCGCACGAGGCAAGCAAGCTGAAAAGCGCAAAAACGGCTACATACGGCAGGTATGTGTTTCTCATTGTCTCCGACGATGTGTCGGAGATGCTGGAAACGCTGAAAAAGCTCGTCAAGGATCCCGCGACGGTACCCGCATACACCCCTGTGACCGACACCGGATCGGACCAGCCGACTGAAACCGAAACGACGTTGGACGGCTATGACTATTCAAAGCCCGTTCCGGAAAACAAAAAGGCGGAGCTTGCCGCATGGGAAGCGGGAACGCTCTTTATCGGCGACTCCCGGCTGTATGGTCTGACCTACTACCTCGGACTCGATCTCTATCGCTCCTACGCGTTTGAGAGCCTCAGCATCAACGGCATCGAGACCAAGAAGCTCGTCAAAGGGGACGGCGGCGACATCACCATCGCCGAGGCGGTGAAAAAGAACAACGGATTTACCCGTTGCTATCTCATGTTCGGCATCAACGAGCTGAGCTGGGCGAACTCCGAGAGCTTCCGCAATTCTTACCGCACCCTGATCGACACGGTGCGTGCGGCGAACCCCGACGCGGAGATTTACCTGATGGCGGTTTATCCCGTGGAGGAAGCCGCCGTGAAGAACTACAAGAACGTGTTCACCAATGCAAATATCCGCGCGGTCAACAAGACGCTCCTCGACCTTGCCGAAGAAAAGCAGGTCTATTACCTTGACAGCTTCGAGGCGCTGGAGGAAAACGGCGGGCTTCCGTCGGAGTCTACCAACGACGGCATTCATGTCGGCAAGGGACTGAGCCGCCAGTTGCTCAATTATATTCTGTCGCATACCGTAAAACACTGATCTAAATACGCGAAGGGAAGTGATGTACTATCGTATTCAGCAGTCTGTTGTTCCTTTGCGTATTTCTGCCCGCGGTGCTGATCCTCTATTACCTCTGCCCGAGAAAGTTCCGCAATCTTTTGCTCCTTGCCGTCAGCCTTCTGTTTTACGCGTGGGGTGAGCCGGTCTATATTCTGCTCATGCTCTTCACCATCGCGGTGGACTATGCGTCGGGGCTTCTCATTGATTTATTCAAAAGACGGGAAAAGCAGGGGCTTGCCCGGGCGACCCTCATTGTGACGGTCGTCATCAATCTCGGGCTGCTCGGCTTCTTCAAGTACACGGATTTTCTGATCGGTGCCATTGATTCCCTGACGGGGCTTGGGCTGGGACTGCTCCGCATCGCTCTGCCGATCGGCATTTCCTTCTATACCTTCCAGACGCTTTCCTATACCATCGACGTCTATTGGGGCAATGTCCGCGTGCAGAAGAATCCCATTGATTTTGCCATGTTCGTGACCTTCTTCCCCCAACTTATCGCGGGACCGATCGTCCGCTACTCTGACATTGAAAATGAGCTTTCCGGAAGAAAAGAGAACCCCGAACAGTTCGTCCGCGGCGTGTTCCGCTTCCTGGTGGGGCTTGGCAAAAAAGTGATTCTTGCCGACCGCATCGGTGCGGTGTTTGAAGCAATTTCAAAGTACGACACGGGAGAGCTCACCACTGTCATGGCGTGGACGGGTGCGCTTGCCTTCATGTTCCAGATCTATTTTGACTTTTCCGGTTATTCGGATATGGCAATCGGCATGGGGCAGATGTTCGGCTTTACCTTCCCCGAAAACTTCGATTATCCGTATGAGGCGACCAGCATCACGGATTTCTGGCGGCGCTGGCACATGACGCTCTCCGGCTGGTTCCGCGAATACCTGTATATCCCGCTCGGCGGTAACCGCAAAGGAAAGGCGCGGCAGATCCTCAATCTGTTCATCGTCTGGGCACTGACGGGACTCTGGCATGGCGCGGACTGGAATTTTCTCCTCTGGGGGCTGTATTTCTTCTTCATTCTGTTCCTTGAGAAAACGTTTCTGCTCAAGTTGCTTGACAAATGTCCGAAGTTTGTCCGGCATCTCTATTCATTTTTGCTGATTCTGTTCGGCTGGGTGATCTTCTCGGTTTCGGATCTGCCCGAAATGGGTGCATGGTTTGCCGCAATGTTCGGTTTCGGAGCCGGCTTCTCTTCGGGAATGTCGTGGTATTATCTCGTGACAAGACTTGCCCTCTTTGTCCTTCTTGCGATCGGCTCGACGCACTATCCGGCAAAATTCGCGGAATGGCTTGTGGATCGCTTGAAGCTGTCCGAGAATGCAAAAGTGGTCGTCCGCGCTGTCTTTTCCTTCGCGCTTCTTTTCCCCTCTGTGATGCTCCTCGTGTCGGACAGCTACAGCCCGTTCCTGTATTTCCGGTTTTAAGGGGGTGACGAAGATATGGATGAAAAGCAAAAAATGCCGAAAAAAGACGAAAACGCCCCCGCCATGGGAAACAAGCCTTTGTCAAACCGGACCGGACGCATTTATCTGTGCGTCGCCGTTCTGTTTGTCTTAATGCTTACCGTCATGGGAACGCTCATTTTCGCGCTTCCGCACAAATCGTACTCCGAAAACGAAAACAGGGAACTGAAGCAGTTTCCCACCCCAAAATGGAGCACCATCCTCTCCGGCGAATGGCAGGGAAAACTTGCTGATTTCCTGACCGATCAGTTCCCGGGGCGGGACTATCTGACTGCCGCGTCGTCTGCAGCCCTCCGCGGAGCGGGCATCCGCGATATTTCCGGCGCGTTTGTCGGGAAAGACGGATACTACTTTGAAATGACCACCGAACAGGCGTTTGACCGGGAGCGGTTCCGCATGAATCTGCTTTCGATCGAGCGGTTTGCCAAGGCGTATCCGGAGATTGACATGACGGTCCTGCTCGCACCCGACGCCGGCGTGATCTTACCCGAAAAACTCCCCACGTTTGCCGAGATGTACGACGCGGACAAGAGCTACCGCACGGCAGAAGAGCTTCTTCCGGATGCGACCGTCATTGATCTGCGCGACGCCCTGATCGGAGCCAAGAACGAGGGTCAGCTTTACTACCGTACCGATCACCACTGGACGACGCTCGGCGCGTACTACGCCTACCGTGCCTACATGATCTCGCGGGGAGAGACGCCCGACAGCTACGAGTCCTTTTCTCCCGAAACCGTCACAGAGGAGTTCCTCGGAACGCTTTATTCCAAGGTGCTGGACGCGTCAACGACTCCGGATCCCATTGAGATCATCCGCCTGCCCGATACACTGTCGGTGACGGAAAACGGCGGGGAGGCATCGGTCTATCACATGGACGCGCTGGAAAAGAAGGACAAGTATACGGTGTTCTTCGGCGGCAACCCCGGCAAGGTTGTCATCCGCAATTCCGCGGTGAAAAACGGTAAGACCCTGCTTGTCTTCAAGGATTCCTTCGCAAACAGCATGGTTCCGTTCCTCACGGGTGAATATGAGAAGATCGTGATGATTGACCTGCGTTACTTCCGCCCGACGGGGAAAGAGGATCCCGTCACGGCACTGATGCGCGACGAGGGTGTGACCGAGGTGCTGTTTCTCTATCAGCTTTCCGGTTTTTCCACCTTCGATAAACTGATATCCGCGCTGAAGGAGAGCCGCTGAATTCCAAACAAAACTCCGGGACGACCGCATGCGACCGTCCCGGAGTTTTGTATTCGGTTTTGTTTTCCCGTTCGCCCCGCCGCCGGATCCCCGCTCCGCGGGTGCCCCGCCGGCAGGCGGGGCGGTATTGTTCCTTTGCGACTGGCGACTTCCGCCCGCACCACGGGCACTTTGTTTCAAAGATTTCAAGCCCTCGCACGAATCCCCGTGCCGGATCGCGGACTTCCGCCGCCTGTCGCCCCGCCGCCGGATCCCCGCTCCGCGGGTGCCCCGCCGGCAGGCGGGGCTTCCGTTTATTTTCCCGGTTCCGCGATCTCCGCCGGAAGCGGCTCCTCCGGCACCTTGGTGACAGGAAGTATCACCCGGAACGTCGAACCCTCGCCGGGCCCGGAATCCACTTCGATCTTCCCGCCGCACAGGTCCAGGATCCGCGCGACCAGCGTCAGCCCGATGCCGTTTCCTTCGGAGGCGTGCGAGCGGTCGCCCTGATAAAACTTGTCGAAAATGTGGGCGCGTACCTCGTCCGTCATGCCGCACCCCGTGTCGGTCACCGTGACGGTGACAAACTCCGGCGTCGTCCGGAGCCGGACGCTGACACTTCCGCCGCGCGGGGTAAACTTGATCGCGTTTCCGAGCAGATTGACCCACACACGGGACAGCATCTCCTCGTCAAAATAGTATTTCGCCTCGTCCAGCTCCACGTCGAGCTGAATCTCCTTACGCTCCCAGTCGCGTTCCAGAAGCAGAATGCACTCGCGGATCTGCTCGTCAAGAAAGAATTCGGTCTTTCCCGTCACGATCTGCTGATTCTCCAGCTTGGTCAGAAGCAGAACGTTGGTCGCCATCTTGGCAAGCCGGTCGGATTCCTGCACAATAATGTTCAGGTATTCCTTCTCCTGCTCCGGAGTCAGCCCGCCTGCCTGCAGCTGCTTTGCAAAACCGCGCACCGAAACGATCGGCGTCTTGAACTCGTGGGAGAAATTGTTGATGAAATCATTGCGGAACATTTCAATGCCGTCCAGCTCCTTTGCCATTTGATTGAAGCTGCGCGTCAGCTCCGCCACCTCGCCGTTCCATTCCTCGCTCGGTTCCTCAATGCGCACTGAAAAGTTGCCCTTGGCGATCTCCTCCGTGCCGTATTTCAGCTCGCGGAGCGGCTGGAGGAACTTCTTGCTGAGCAGCGCCGACAGACAGGTTCCGACGATAATACTGGTCAGAAGTACGGCAATGACCGGCGCCGCCGGATCGAGCAGCAGGTGAAAGGACCCGGTCCCCCTCAGCGTCAGAATCAGAAACGCGGAAAACAGCCCCGCCGTAAGAAACAGAAACAGCACAAACAAAATCAGATTGATCCGGAGACTGCCGAGGTGAGAATGCTTTTTGCCGCACTCTTTTGCGTTGTTTTTTGCTTCTCTGTCCGCTTTGTCGCTTTTTTTCATGCAAGTGCCACCGCCTTGTATCCGAGTCCGCGCACGGTGATGATCTGAAAATCGGTGCTGTCGCGGAAACGCTCGCGCACGCGGGAAATGTGAACGTCCACCGTGCGCTCGTCGCTTTCGCTGTCCATATCCCAGATCTCATCCATCAGCTGGCGGCGGGTGAAGATTTTGTTCTGATAGGATAAGAGCTTGAACAAAAGAAGGAATTCCTTTTGCGGAAGCTCCTGCGTTTTGTCTTCGGTCTTCACGGTGAAGGAATCATAAAGAAGCGTGGTCTTGCCGACCGTCAGCTTGCGCTCGTTGGCAATGCGTGCCCGGCGGAGCAGGGCGGCAATCCGGAGCACCATTTCCTCCTCATCCACAGGCTTGACCATGTAATCGTCTGTGCCTGCGATGAAGCCCCGGTGCTTGTCCGCGGGAGCTTCCTTTGCCGTGACCATGAGGATCGGCAGATTGCACCCGCAGCTGCGGAGCGTGCTTGTGAATTCGTAGCCGTCCATCCGCGGCATCATCACGTCAAGCACGATCAGGTCAATGTGGTGCTTGTCCAGTGCCTCGAGCGCATCCAGACCGTCTTCGGCGGTCGTGACCTCGTAATCGTGCCTTTTCAGGACGGCGGACATGAGTTTTCTCGTATTGGGGTCGTCTTCGACCACAAGAATCTGAAACATAGATCGGTTTCCTCCGTTTCTGCTTCGGTTTACTGACCCTATTATATCTGAACTCCGTGAACTAAATGTTAACGATCGGAAGGAGGGCAGCCTCCGTAAAAAAACATACATCGGGCAGGAACAATTCCGGGACTGTATCGTCAGAAAGTATGGAATGACAGGATCGTTCCATATGTAAGCCCCGGGGAGTCCGGATGTATCATCCGCAAGAAAAGGAGATTGACTATGAAAAAACTGCTTATTTCGGTATCCTGTATCTGGCTTGCCCTCCTGCTTTGTCTCGGGCTTGCCTCCTGTACGCTTCAGGTTCATGCAGAGAACCTTGCCGAAGGGTACAGCCGGCAGACGGACGACGCGGGAGCGGTCACAGAGGACGGATCGCGCGCCCTCATCGACTATTCCTTTGACCTTTTCCGCAAGACGGGCGGGGAACACCTGAATGCCGGGAAGAACGAGCTTTTGTCGCCTCTGTCTGCCGCGGCGGTGCTCGCCATGATTGCAAACGGCGCGGAGGGAGAGACGCTTGCCCAGCTTGAAACGCTGCTCGGCGCCGACCGTGACGCGCTCAACCGGTATTACTACGCCTTTTTCGGCGGGCTTTCCTCCACGGACAAATGCAAGGTGACCTATGCGGATTCCGTCTGGTTCCGCGAGGGACAGATCAATGTCCGCCCGGAATTTTTGCAGGCGAACGCCGACTGGTTCGGTGCAGACGCCTATGCCGCTCCTTTCGATGCGTCCACCGTGAAGGATATCAATACCTGGGTGAAAAAGAACACGGACGGCATGATCGACTCGATCATCGACAGCATCGAAGCGGATTCGGTCATGTACCTCATCAACACGCTGGTGTTCGACGCAAAGTGGGAAACGCTGTACGAAAAGAATCAGATCTCGGACGGGGAATTCACCTCTTCTGACGGCATCCGGCGGACGGTGACCTATCTTTCCTCCACCGAAAACAAATACCTGTCCGGCGACGGCTTTGTCGGCTTTGCCAAGAATTACGACGGCGGGAAATACAGTTTCTGCGCTCTGCTCCCCGACGAGGGGACGGAGATCGGAGAGTTTGTTTCGTCGCTCTCGGGAGAAAAATTCCTTGACGCATGGCAGGGGAAGACCTCGGAGAGCGTTCTCGTCCGTCTGCCGGAGTTCAGATTTGAAGGCGGCGGGGAACTGAACGACGCGTTGAAGTCCCTCGGTGTGACCGACCTGTTTGCGCCGGGCATCGCGGATCTTTCCGGAATCGACACGGTGGGCAGACTGTATTGTGCAAAGATTGCACAGAAGACGGTCATTGATGTCAGCCGCAACGGGACCAAAGCGGCGGCGGTCACGTGGGGAGATTTAAAATGCGAGAGTGCACCGATGGGACAGCGCGAGGTGTACCTCACCCGTCCCTTTGTGTTTGCCATTGTGGACAACGCGACAGGCGTGCCGCTCTTCCTCGGCGCGGTGACCCGGCTCGGATAACATGAAATCTCAAAACGAGCGCCGCCCTTGCGGGCGGCGCTCGTTTTACAATTCAGTTTCCCCGCTTTTCGCGGATCATTCCGCGTAGCGCTTCCAGTGCGCGGTCCAGCCCGCCCACCTCGTCAATGATTCCGTATTCCACCGCCTGCTTGCCCTCAAGGATTGATCCCACGTCGGTCGCCAGTTCGTCCGGGCGCATCATCAGCTCTTCAATCACGCGCCGGTCGGCGCGCGAATGGTCGCAGATGAAGCCGACAATGCGTTTCTGCATTTCCCCGAAATAGCGGAAGGTCTGCGGAACGCCGACGACCAATCCGTTGATCCGGACGGGGTGCAGGGTCATGGTCGCCGAAGGTACGATGAAGGAACGCCTTGCCGCCGTTGCGAGCGGTACCCCGATGGAATGTCCTCCGCCGAGTACAAGGGATACCGTCGGCTTGGTCATGGAGGCGATCATCTCCGAGAGCGCAAGTCCCGCTTCCACGTCGCCGCCCATGGTGTTGAGTACGATGAGTACCCCCTCGGTTGCATCGTCCTCCTCCAGTGCGACGAGCAGCGGAATGAGGTGCTCGTATTTGGTCGCCTTCTGGGTGTCGCCGAGCGGAAAGTGCCCCTCGATCTGCCCGATCACCGACAGGCAGTAGATGGATTCCCGCGCATTTTTCGCGGCGACACTGCCCGTTTTCTCGATCTCTTCCAGCCGTGTGTTCCCGGGGGCGTCTCCCCGGTCGTTCCCGCCGCTTCCGCCGGTTGTACCGTTCCCGCCGGTTGTACCGTTCCCGCCGGTTGTACCGCTTGTGTTGTTTGTGCCGTTTGCGCTGCTTATGCAGTTGGTAGCGCTTGCACCATTTGCACCGCTTCCGCCGTTTTGTCCGCTTATCCCGTAACCGTTCCGTGTGTCAGACATTCTCTCGCCCTCCGCTCTCCGGCACTCCGCCGTTTGTTAGTCTCTTCACGATTATTGCCGAAAAAAATATCTTCCATGCGGAAAAAACATAAAATCGGCATTTACAAACCGAAAAGTTTGTGATATAATCAATTTATGAATGCCCGGAAAGCAGACGCTCTTCCGGCTTTCCGATGTCTGCGGATTCCCCGGTGCCTGTTTCCGGCACGGTGGTCCGCAGGCGGAATGATGTGCGGGTGACCGCAGGAGAATCTGAAAACAGATAGAAAGAGGCTTTCGTTATGGAAAACAAGGTTCTTGTCGAAACTTCCGCAAGACACATTCATCTGACCGCCGAAGCCGTCGAAGCATTGTACGGCAAGGGCGCAAAGCTGGAAGTGAAGAAGATGCTCAGCCAGCCCGGTCAGTTTGCCAGCGCAAACGAGAAGATCAAGCTGGTCGGTCCCAAGGGTGAGATGCTCGTCAGCGTTCTGGGTCCGGAACGCAAGGCAAATCAGGTCGAGCTGTCCTATTCCGACGCGCGTGCGCTCGGACTTCGTGACGTTCCCGTCCGTGAAAGCGGCGACGTTGCCGGCACGCCCGGTCTGCACCTCGTCGGACCCGCAGGTGAGCTTGATATCGCCGAGGGCGTTATCATCGCAAAGAGACATATTCACATGACCCCTGCCGACGCGGAAGCATTCGGCGTTACCAACGGCGAGATCGTCAAGGTGAAGCTCGACACCGAGCGTCCCCTGATTTTCGACGGTGTGGTCATCCGTGTCAGCCCCAGTTATGCGCTCGCAATGCACATCGACACCGATGAGTGCAACGCGGCATCCGCATTCGGCACCGTTTACGGTGAGATCGTGAAGTAAAGCATATGAAGATTTTGTTTCAGGGCGACGGCTCCTCCGACGATCCCGGCCGATTGTGCCCCGGCGTGACCGGGGAAGAAGCGACCGACTGCCATGATCTGGGGGAAGGATATCCGAGATATGCCGCGGTGATGTTTGCCGACGCGTACCCGGATACGGAATTTACTTTTTATCGGGATACCGCAAACGGCGACGTGCCGGATCTCGTCTGTATTCTGCCTGATTTTTCGGGCGGGGAGAGCGACGAGGCTTACGAAGCCGCTCTTGCCGGGCGTCTGTCTCTTTTCGGAGAAAACGAAAAGACGCGCGTGCTTCTGCTTGAGCCTTTCCTTGCGGGAGAGGATCATCCGGAGAAACGCGACTTCATCGACGGCAGAATCGCCGCGACCAGACGTGCCGCCGCACAGCGTGCGGACGTACTGGTTCCGCTGGACGGACTGTTTGCCGCCGCGAGGATCGCGCATCCCGATATTGCATATGCGGACGAAAACGGGCTGACACCGGAGGGGCTTTGCTTCCTCGGCGAATGCTGTCTGCGCGCCGCGGCTCCCATCGTGGAAGCGTATCTTAAGAATCAGGAAACCACCTGAACCAAGCCGGGGACGGGATACCGGTCAAGTCGTCCCGCGCCTGCCGGCACCGGCGGGATCCGGCATGAGCCGGAATTCATATTCGTCAAATAATTCCAAAGGAGATAAAAACATGAGCAAAGTCAGCGAATGCCCCTATGCAATGAGTTCTGAAGTTCAGAACGAATGCAAGGTTCAAAAGGGCTGCGATCACGGTCCTGCTCCCATTCCCGAAGAGGGCAAGTGGATCCAGGCAAAACAGATTACGGATATTTCCGCATATACCCACGGTGTGGGCTGGTGCGCACCTCAGCAGGGCGCCTGCAAGCTCTCGCTCAACGTCAAAAACGGCGTGATCGAGGAAGCGCTCGTGGAGACCATCGGCTGCTCCGGCATGACCCATTCCGCGGCAATGGCTGCGGAGATCCTGCCCGGCAAGACCATTCTGGAAGCGCTCAACACCGACCTTGTCTGCGACGCGATCAATACCGCAATGCGTGAATTGTTCCTCCAGATCGTCTACGGCAGAAGCCAGTCCGCGTTCTCCGAAAACGGACTTGTCATCGGCGCAGGCCTTGAGGACCTCGGCAAGGGAACCCGCTCCATGGTCGGCACCATGTACGGCACCAAGGAAAAGGGCGTCCGGTACCTCGAAATGACCGAGGGCTACTGCACGAGAATGGCACTCGATGACAACAACGAAGTCATCGGCTATGAGTTTGTTTCCCTCGGCAAGATGACCGACTTCATCAAGAAGGGCATGGAGCCGAACGAAGCATATGAGAAATCCAAGGGCACTTACGGACGCTTCAAACCGGAAGACGGCGCCGTCAAGTACATCGACCCCCGCAAGGAATGATGAAGGAGGGTGTGAAAAATGGCACAGTTTGAAGGTTATGAAAGACGCGAGGCGAAGATCCTCGGCGTTCTGAAGGAATACGGGATCAACTCGATCGACGAGTGCAAGGAGATCTGCGACAAGTACGGCATCGATCCCTACACCACGGTTCAGGAAACCCAGCCGATCTGCTTTGAGAACGCGAAGTGGGCGTACACCGTCGGCTCCGCAATCGCACTGAAGGAGGCGGAAAAGACGGGCGACAAGTCCGCAGCAACCGCTGCCGCAAATATCGGTATCGGACTCCAGAGCTTCTGCATTCCCGGCTCCGTTGCGGAAAACCGCAAGGTGGGTCTCGGTCACGGCAACCTCGGCAAGATGCTTCTCTCCGAGGAAACCGACTGCTTCTGCTTCCTCGCAGGTCACGAGTCCTTCGCGGCTGCTGAGGGTGCAATCAAGATCGCGCTCAACGCGAACAAGGTCCGTAAGAACCCCCTGCGCGTCATTCTGAACGGTCTCGGCAAGGACGCGGCTTACATCATCTCCCGTATCAACGGCTTTACCTACTGCAAGACCGTGTTTGATCCTTACACGGAAACCGTCAAGGTCGTCGAGGAGAAGGCATTCTCCAAGGGACCCCGTGCCGCAGTCAAGTGCTACGGCGCAGACAACGTTCCCGAAGGCGTTGCGATCATGCAGCTTGAGAAGGTCGGCGTTTCCATCACCGGTAACTCCACCAACCCGACCAGATTCCAGCATCCCGTTGCCGGTACCTACAAGAAGTGGTGCATCGAGAACGGCAAGAAGTACTTCTCCGTGGCATCGGGCGGCGGCACGGGCAGAACCCTGCACCCCGATAACATGGCAGCAGGTCCTTCCTCCTACGGCATGACCGATACCATGGGCAGAATGCATTCCGACGCACAGTTCGCAGGTTCCTCCTCGGTTCCCGCGCACGTCGAAATGATGGGCCTCATCGGCATGGGCAACAACCCGATGGTCGGTGCGACCGTCGCTTGTGCTGTCGCAGTCGCGGAAGCGCTGAAGTAATCAAAAACAAGAACACCGGCTCCGGGCATTTGCCCGGAGCCGGTTTTTGAAGATAACGGCAATTTTCACCGATTTTCGACGGATTCCGCAAAATATCTCATGGATGATATTGACAATTGCCCCGATCCGGTATAAAATGGAATTATGAATCCAAACGGAATAAAGGAGCTTCAATGATATGAAAAACATCTTCAAACGGGTTCTTCTGATCGCCGTCGGCGTTCTTTTGGTCTGCGTTCTGTCCTCCTGTGCTCTCTCAAAACTTTTCGAGCCGAAGGATGCGGATGCGCTGATCAAAAAAATCGACAAGACCATGGATCAGTATTCTTCTTATGAATCCGACATGGATTTTGAAGCCAAAATCGGAAGCGGTCCTGCGTTGACCAAGGTTTATCTGTTCACCAAAAACGTGGTCATCAATGATAAAAACGAAGCGTATTACTTTTATCAGAAGATGGAAACCACGGCGGCGCTCGTGGATGCGTCCGGCGAAGAAAAAGTAGTTTCGGAGGGGGAAGATCTCATTGCTTTTGATCGCGGAAACGCGTTTTACATGAGCCAAAAAGACGACAAAACCGTCAGGCTGTATTCGGAATCGACCAAAAACGACTTTGGCGCGTATCTGGAAAAATCCGGCGGCAATCTGGATACTGATGTGTTGTTTGGCGGTTGCTCCAAAAAACAAATGACACATAAAAAGGACGGCACCTGGACACTGACGCTCGGAGAGTATTCGAAGGAATCCATGAATAAAATCTGGGAATCCCTTGGACTTGACGCGGTCTCGGAGCTGACAGAGAGCAGTAACCTTTCCCTGAAGATTAAGGCGGATAAGGAATACCGCATGACTTCCTGTGAAATGCACCTCGTGATTTCCGGGAAAAAAGACAACGAATCCGATTACGATTCCGTTCTGGAAGGGACGTTTACCTTTGGCTCTTTCGGTGAGGCAAAGCGCGTGGAAAATGAACTTTCCACCGACGCGTACACCAAGGTGGACAATGCCCTGATCCTTCCCGACGCGGTCAGACAGCTGAGTGGCTGGTGCAATCTGAAAAACGGGGAATTCAGCATGGTATCCAGTCAGAATGTGAAATATCCGGGTTCCGAGGCCTCGGTCACGGTGACCGATGAAATCAAATTTTCAACAAGCAAAGAAGACGGGTTCAACTATTCTATCAAGGAACATTCTACCGACGCAAGTACCCCGGACATTACGCTGAAATATTCCGGTGGAACCCTGTATACCCAAGCCGGCGCACAGATGAACAGACAAAGTATGGATGAAAGCCAGGCTAAACAGTCAATCCGGAAAGTATTGGGGACCGTTTCCGTGGACCCGGTCTTTGTCACCTCGATCGAAGACAAGGGCAACGGCGTGTACGAGATCCGCGCGGACGGGGCTCTGGACGAACAGTATAAGGGCGTGTATAAGGAGTGCACCTATGTCGTCCGTCTGACCTTCCGCGACGATAAACTTGTTGCCACTGCCAGTGAGATCACGCTGGTCGGCAATAACGGAACGAAGATCGTGACACGGACTGAACTGACGCAAAAGAACTGATTCAAAACTGACAAAACCGGACGGCTGACGCTTTCGCGTCAGCCGTCCGGTTTTGAAGTAACATTTTTTCTGCGGCGGTTAACCGATATACCCGGAAAGCCGCGGGAACGCCCGCAGGCAGTTCTTACAGAATATCTTTTCCCATTTGTCCGGCGGAAAGATCAGCCGCACGGTCTCCTCGTATTCCGTGATCTGCGGCATATGGAGCGGCGGACAGAAATCGGTGCCGAACAGAATCTTTTCCTCGGCGCCGGGGAAGGCGTCGATCGCGTCTTTGAGGCGTTTCGCTTCCTCGCCCACATCCGCAACCGTCCCCTCTTCGTAGATGCCGCAGAAATCCGTAAACACGTTTTCGTGTGTGGTTACGACCCGGAGGCATTCGTGAAACCGGGGATCGTTCATGTGCGCCAGAATGAAGTGACAGCTGGGATATTTTTCTGCCGCGACCGCGACGTATTCTGCGTCGGAGCCGGACAGGTCATTGTCGGAGGGCAGGTCGGCGGCGCCGATGCCGGTGTGGAAGATGACTGCGAGACGGTGGCGCGCGGCAAATTCATAAATGGGGAAGAGCGCGGGATCCGACGCGCGCCCCTTCTGATAGGTCAGATAGATCTTGATCCCGACGATTCTGAGAGCCGTCAGATTTTCTTCAATCCATGCAAACTGGGGCGCGAGCGGCAGGGCAATGTCCACTCCGGCACACAGAAAAAGCCGGTCGTCCGCCTTCACGGTCTCCTCACAGACATCCTCCGGGGAACGCAGGCGGTCGATGAACTGCATGACGATGGCATAGCCGTCGGTAACGGAAAAATATCTGTTCCGAAGGGCTTGATTATAAATATGGGTATGGCAATCGATTTTTTTTGGACAGGCTGTTTTGTTCGCCATTTCTGCCGCCTCTCTTTCCGTAATACTTACCCGTTCAGCCGGGAAGCAAAAAACGCAAACCGCACCGTCCCGTAAACGGGCGGTGCGGGGAAGCCCGGATCTCCGATTCCCGGATCAACACACGGAAATGCCGTGCACGATTCAAAGCGGCGAAGGGACCGAGGCAAGTCTAATGATAAGATTGATGATTCCCAATCCGATACCGACACAGAGACCGATCAGCGCCATTTTCCCGTAAGCTTTTGCGGAGACGGGCTTGGTGTCATGATTGACGCAGAACAGGATCAGTCCGATGATCGGGAAAAAGAAACAAAGAACCTTGAGCCCGCCTGACGGGACGTCGGAGGTTTGGGAAGCGGAAGAGCAGTCCGCACTCTCGCTTCTCATTCCGGAAAAGGAATCTCCGCCGGGAGTAAGCTGCGCTCCGCAGTTGGGGCAGAAATTCGTGGAATCGTCAACGCGAGAACCGCAATTCGGACAATATGCCATATGGATTCCCCCTTTTGATTTTGATACCGTTTCACCGGCTCGCAATTATGATAACACATATTTTCCGTAAAATCAAGGGGTGGTGTGCCAAAAACACCTTTCTCGACAGAATACGTGCACATTCGTCCCGCTTGTGCATATTATGATAACGGGGAAACCCCAATGATCTGAATGGAGGATATATCTGATATGAATAACTGTCTTTGTAACCTGCTCGACAACAATTGCATCTGGCTCATCATCCTTGCGCTGATTTTCTTCAGCTGCTGCAACGGCTGATCTTTCGGGCAAATACCCTTTTTCCGTCCCCCGGCAATCCCTGCCGGGGGACGATCATAAAGGGAGGGCGGGAAATGCGGAACAGGGGGGAACAGGTTCTCCGGCTCAGCTCCGGCAAGTGCCGCCGCGGGGCAGCCGGACAAGCTGAAATTGAATATTTATTCCAACCAGGATGAATATTTATGTATAATTGCACAGAATTGATAGCCAAAACTCATTGATTTCTGTTTCTTACCAATGAAAACAATCTTTTTTTGCAAAACCTATTGAAAATATATTCAGAATGATGTATACTGTATGCAGAACACTTCACCGATGCAGAGGAAGGATAAACGACATGGATAAAAAAGAGATTAAGAAAATCGTACTCGCCTATTCGGGAGGACTGGATACCTCCATCATCATCCCGTGGCTGAAGGAAAATTACAACAATCCGGAGATCATCGCGGTTTCCGGAAATGTCGGACAGGCGGACGAGCTGGAGGGACTGGAAGAGAAGGCACTGAAGACCGGCGCGTCCAAACTGTACATCGAAGATCTGACCGACGAATTCGTCAACGAGTGCATCATTCCCTGCGTCAAGGCGGGCGCGAAATACGAGGAATATATGCTCGGCACCTCGCTGGCGCGTCCCGTGATCGCAAAGCGGCTTGCGGAGATTGCCCTTAAAGAGGGCGCCGATGCCATCTGCCACGGCTGTACCGGCAAGGGCAACGACCAGGTGCGGTTTGAACTCACCATCAAGGCGTTCGCGCCCGATATGAAGATCATTGCGCCGTGGCGGGAATGGTCCATCAAGTCCCGCGAGGAAGAGATTGAATACGCCGAGGTGCATAACGTCCCGCTCAAGATCAACCGCGAGACCAACTATTCCAAGGACAAGAATCTCTGGCACCTGTCCCACGAGGGACTGGATCTGGAGGACGCGGGCAACGAGCCGCTTTACGAGAAGCCCGGCTTCCTCGAAATGGGCGTGTCCCCGATCGACGCGCCGGACGAAGCGACCTATGTGACGCTGGACTTTGAAGCGGGCGTTCCCGTTGCCATCAACGGTGAAAAGATGAGCGCGAAGAACATCATTCTGAAGCTCAACGAGCTGGGCGGCAGGAACGGCATCGGCCTTCTGGACATCGTGGAGAACCGCCTTGTCGGCATGAAGTGCCGCGGCGTGTATGAGACGCCCGGCGGAGCGATCCTGTATTTCGCTCATAATTATCTGGAGACCCTGTGCCTTGACAAGATGACGGCACACGAAAAGGAACGCCTTGCCGTAACCTTTGCGGAGCTGACCTACAACGGGCAGTGGTACACCCCTCTGCGCGAGGCGCTGTCCGCGTTTGTTGACAAAACGCAGGAGCATGTTACGGGAAAGGTTCGGATCAAGCTGTATAAGGGCAACATGATCAAGGCGGGCGCGTGGAGCGACTGGTCGCTGTATTCCGAGGAGATCGCAACCTTCGGAGAGGATCATGTCTACGATCAGAAGGATTCCGCCGGCTTCATCAATCTTTACGGTCTGCCGATCAAGGTGCAGGCGCAGGTCGCGGCAAAGAACGCGAAGAACAAGCAGTAATCCCGGCGACCGGGAGACGAAGACGCAGGAATGCGAAGTCTCCGAAGGACGCTTTGCATGAGGCATATCGGGCGGAGCCGCTGATTTCCTTCCGCATCGGCGGAAGAAAGCTGACTTTGCGCAGTGAGTCGAAAATACAAAACCCGGATGCTTCCGGGTTTTGTCGTTCCGAGGGAGAGCGGAGGGTTTCCGCCGGAAGAGGGAAACGCAGAAACAGTTGCCCGGCGTCCGGCTTACTCCCGGATGGGCGGCAAAAAACAACGGAGTAACAGATATGAAGATCTTTATTGACGGCAGTGCCGGAACGACGGGACTGCGGATTCACGAGCGGCTCGGCAAGAGAAGCGATCTTTCGCTGATTACGCTCAGTGAGGCGGAGCGCAAGGACTCGTCCGCCCGCCGGGAGGCGCTGAACCGGGCGGATGTGGTGTTTCTTTGCCTGCCGGACGACGCGGCAAAGGAAGCGGTCTCCATGGTGGAGAATCCGGATACGGTCATTCTCGATACCTCTACGGCGCACCGAACGGCGGACGGCTGGGCATACGGTTTTCCCGAGCTGTCGGCGGCACACCGGGAACGCGTCACGCATTCGCGGCGCATCGCGGTACCCGGCTGCCATGCCAGCGGATTCATCGCGCTGGTTTACCCGCTTGTCGAAGCGGGGATCCTTGCGCCCTCCGTTCCGCTTTCCTGCTTCAGCCTTACCGGATACAGCGGCGGCGGAAAGAAAATGATCGCCGCGTATGAGTCCTCCGACCGGGACCCGCTTCTCGGTGCGCCGAGAATCTACGGGCTGTCGCAGGTACATAAGCATCTGCCCGAAATGAAGGCGGTGACGGGATTGGAAACGCCCCCCGTATTCTGCCCGACCGTTGCGGATTTTTACTCCGGAATGCTTGTGACCGTTCCGCTGTCCGCGTCCCTGCTTGCCCCCGGCAAAACGGCGGATGACGTAAGAGCGGCGCTCTCTGCAAAATACCGGGGAGAGATCGTCCGGTATTGCGAGGACGCGGACGAAGCGGGATTTTTGTCCGCCGCGGCGCTTTCAGGGAAGGATTCCATGGAGATTTCCGTATTCGGAAACGACGAGCGCATCCTGCTCGCGGCAAGATATGACAATCTCGGCAAGGGCGCATCGGGAGCGGCGGTGGAATGCCTTAACCTTTTGCTCGGTGCCGGGGAAACGACGGGGCTTGTGCTGTAAAACGTTACGCTCCGGTTCCGGTTTCCCGCAGCTTCTGAAAAATCGGCTCGTGCCGTGTGACACCGGACCGTCCGGAGAAGAAACGGTCCGAAAACAAACAAGGAGAGATCAATTCATGAATATCATTGAAGGCGGCGTCTGCGCCGCAAAAGGGTTTACGGCAAACGGAATCCATGCGGGAATCCGCAAGAACAAGGAAAAACGCGACCTGTCGCTCATTCTGAGCGAATGCCGTGCGCACGCCGCCGCTGTTTATACGACCAACCTTGTCAAGGGCGCACCGCTGACGGTGACGAAAAAGCACCTGTCCGACGGCTTCGCACAGGCGGTCATCTGCAACAGCGGCAACGCCAACACCTGCAACGCAAACGGCGTTGAGGTCGCCGAGGAAATGAGCGCTCTTGCCGCAAAGCAACTCGGAATCGACCCGTCCGACGTCGTGGTGGCGTCCACCGGCGTCATCGGTCAGCCGCTTGACATCACGCCCATCCGGGACGGAATTTCCGCGCTGGTCGCGGGGCTGGGCAAGGACAACAGCGGACTTGCCGCCGAGGGCATCATGACGACGGATACCAAGAAAAAGGAGATCGCCGTCAGCTTCACCGTGGGCGGCAAGGAATGCCGCATCGGCGGGATCGCAAAGGGCTCCGGTATGATCCACCCCAACATGGCGACCATGCTGGTGTTCCTCACGACCGACTGCGCAATTTCCCCGGAACTGCTCTCCCGTGCGCTTTCCTCCGACGTACAGAATACCTTCAACATGGTCAGCGTGGACGGCGATACCTCCACCAACGATATGGTGACGATTCTTGCCAACGGGATGGCGGGGAACCCCGAGATCACCGGCGAGGGCGAGGATTTTTCCGAATTCATGAAGGCGCTCAACACCGTGACGGTGTACCTCTGCCGCAGGATTGCGGGAGACGGCGAAGGCGCGACCAAGCTGCTGGAATGCCGCGTGGACGGTGCGTGCAGTGAGGCAAACGCGAAGGCGGTCGCCAAATCCGTCATCTGCTCGTCGCTCACCAAGGCGGCGATGTTCGGCGCCGACGCCAACTGGGGGCGCGTGCTTTGCGCCATCGGTTACAGCGGGGTGCTCGTGGACGTTTCCCGCGTGGATGTCAGTTTTTCTTCTGCAAAGGGAGAGATTCTCGTCTGCAAAAACGGCGCGGGCGTGGAATTTTCCGAGGAAAAGGCAAAGGAGATTCTTCTGGAAAGCGAGATCTCCATTCTGATCTCGCTCCACATGGGAGAAGCGACCGCCACGGCGTGGGGGTGTGATCTGACCTACGATTACGTCCGCATCAACGGCGACTACCGCACCTGACGTGCCGCCGGGTTCCGTCCTGCCGCAGGAAGAAATCGGGGCTGCAACGAGACAGAGCAAGAAAAGAGGAAACAAGATGGACATTACCAATGCACAGCGCGCCAAAATACTGGTTGAAGCGCTTCCGTATATTCAGAATTACACCGGCAAGATCATTGTCATCAAATACGGCGGGAACGCCATGGTCAGCGAAGAGCTCAAGAACCAGGTGATGGAGGACATCGTACTTCTGTCGCTGGTCGGGGTCAAGGTCGTGCTGGTGCACGGCGGCGGTCCGGAGATCACCGATCTGCTGTCCAAGATCGGCAAGAAGAGCGAATTCGTGGACGGACTCCGCGTGACCGACAAGGAGACGGCGGACGTGGTGCAGATGGTGCTTGCGGGCAAGGTCAACAAGAGCCTTGTCAACCTGATCGGGGTCAAGGGCGGCTCGGCAATGGGCATTTCCGGTATCGACGATCACCTCATCGAAGCCGAGTCCAAGGACGAGCGGCTCGGGTACGTCGGACAGATCACCTCGGTCAATGTCCGCCCCGTGATGGATCTTCTGGAGCACGGATACATCCCCGTCATTTCCACCGTTGCCTGCGACAGAGAGGGAAATGTATACAACATCAACGCCGACACCGCGGCGGCATATATCGCGGGAGCGATGCGCGCGGAAAGTCTCATCACCATGACGGACATCGCGGGAATCTTACGCGACCGGGACGACCCTTCGTCGCTCATCCCCTGCATTGACCTTGCCGAAGCGGATCAGTTGTTCCGCGACAAGGTGATCTCCGGCGGCATGATCCCCAAGGTGGAATGCTGTATCGAGGCAATTCACCGCGGCGTCAGAAAGGTCGTCATCATGGACGGACGCGTGCCGCACGCGATCCTGATCGAAACGCTGACCGACGAGGGCGCCGGCACGATGGTCGTGGAGGATAAGAACAATGGACATTTTTGAGCGGGATGCGGAATACATCGCCCACACCTATGCGCGGTTTCCCCTGGAGATCGTCGGCGGTAAGGGGTCGCTTGTGTACGGCGCGGACGGAAAAGAATACATCGACATGGGCGCGGGGATCGCGGTCAATACCTTCGGTATTGCGGACGACGAATGGACCCGGGCGGTAACGGAGCAGCTCGGCAGGTTCCAGCACACCTCCAACCTCTATTATGCCGAGCCGTGCGTGCGGCTTGCGGAGGCGCTGTGCGGGCGGACCGGTATGAAGCGGGTGTTCTTCTCGAATTCCGGCGCCGAGGCAAACGAGTGCGCCATCAAGGCGGCGCGCAAGTACGCCCACGACAAAAAGGGCGCGGATTGCTACTATATTCTGACGCTCCGCAACAGCTTCCACGGCAGGACGCTTACCACGCTTGCGGCAACGGGACAGGACGTGTTCCACAAGGACTATCTGCCGCTCACGCCGGGCTTTGTCTATGCCGATGCGAACGACCTTTCCTCTGTCCGGGCGGCGGTGAAGGAGTATCCCGTCGCGGCGATCCTGTTTGAGGCAGTGCAGGGAGAGGGCGGCGTTCTGCCCCTCACTGCGGGGTTTGCGCGGGGGCTCTCCGACATTGCCGGGGAGGAGGACATTCTGCTCATCGCCGACGAGGTACAGATCGGCAACGGCAGAAGCGGGATGCTTTACGGCTACATGAATTTCGGAATTACCCCCGACATTGTGACCACCGCCAAGGGAATCGGCGGCGGTCTTCCCATCGGTGTGACCATGCTCGGTGAGAAGGTCAAAAATATCTTCTCCCCCGGAGACAACGGCTCCACCTTCGGCGGAAACCCTGTTGCCGCGGCGGGAGCGTACAACATTCTGTCAAGACTGGACGACGATTGCCTTGCGGGTGTCCGAGAACGTTCGGCGTACATCCGGGAAGAACTGACGGGCGCAAAAGGCATCAATCGCGTGACAGGTATGGGGTTGATGCTCGGTATCGATGCGTCTCGCGGCGCGTCGGCAGTCGTGGCGGGCTGCATGGAGCGCGGTGTTCTGGTGCTCAAGGCAAAGGACAAGGTCCGTCTTCTGCCGGCGCTCAATATCCCGACGGAGCTTCTGAAGCGCGCCGTCGCGGTCATCAAAGAAGTTTGCGGAGGATGCTGATATGAATCTTGAAGGAAGAGATTTTCTCAAGCTGCTCGATTTTACCCCGGAGGAGATCGCGGGGCTGATTGACCTTGCGGCACAACTCAAGGCAAAGAAAAAGGCAGGCATTCCTCACAGGCTGTGCGAGGGAAAGAATGTCGCCCTGATTTTCGAGAAGACCAGTACCCGTACCCGGTGCGCCTTTGAGGTCGCTGCACGCGATCTCGGCATGGGAGCGACTTATCTTGACCCCTCCGGTTCGCAGATCGGCAAAAAGGAAAGCATTGCCGACACCGCGCGGGTACTTTCCCGGATGTTTGACGGCATCGAGTACCGCGGATTCGGGCAGAGCATTGTGGAGGAGCTTGCAAAATACGCGACGGTCCCCGTATGGAACGGACTCACCGACGAGTTTCACCCGACCCAGATTTTAGCGGATTTTCTCACCATCCGGGAGCATTTCGGACGCCTTGCCGGAATCAATTTGGTGTACATGGGCGACGCGAGATACAACATGGGCAACTCGCTCATGGTAGGCTGTGCCAAGATGGGACTGCATTTCACCGCCTGCGCCCCGAAGAAGTATTTCCCCGATCCCGCGCTCGTGGAGGAGTGCCGCAGGATCGCCGCGACGACGGGCGCCACGCTGACCTTTGAGACCGAACCCGAAAAAGCCGTGCGGGGCGCGGATGTCCTCTATACCGACATCTGGGTTTCCATGGGCGAGCCGGTGGAGGTCTGGGAGGAGCGCATCCGCGATCTGTCCCCCTATCAGGTCAACTCCGCCTTGATGAAGGCGGCAGGGGAGGGCGCGGTATTCATGCACTGCCTGCCGTCCTATCACGATTTGAAGACAAAGATCGGACGCGAAATGGGCGAGCGGTTCGGACGGGACTCGATGGAAGTGACCGATGAGGTGTTCGAGAGCCATGCCTCCATCGTATTTGACGAGGCGGAAAACCGGATGCACACCATCAAGGCGGTCATGGCGGCAACGCTCGGTGCGTCACTCTGACGGACAACATATACGAATCAAGCCGTCGGGAGGCACGTACTGACGAGATTTTTTGCGTGTTCCCGGCGGCAGAACTGACTTTCATGGAACCGAGCCGTGTTCTGCGGAACGGCGACGACAGCAAACAGTATGACAGTGTGACAGGAGAACCTATGAAAAAACGTTATCTGGTATTGGCGGACGGAAGCATCTTTCCAGGCGAGGCGTTCGGCGCGGACGTGCCCGCGATCGGCGAGGCGGTCTTCACCACGGGGATGTGCGGGTACCTCGAAACCCTGACCGACCCCAGCTATTACGGGCAGATCGTGCTCCAGACCTTTCCTCTCATCGGCAACTACGGCGTGATCCCGGAGGATTTTGAAGGGAAGTGCCATGTGCGGGGCTATGTGGTACGCGAGGTATGCGACACGCCGTCCAATTTCCGTTCCCGCGGAACGCTGGACGCGTTTCTCCGGGAAAACGGAGTCCCCGGCATTTCCGGAGTAGACACCCGCGAGATTACCAGAAAGCTCCGTGAGTGCGGCGTGATGAATGCGTATCTCACCGATGAGGACCCTGCGGGCAAGCCGGTCCCTCCGGAGGTACTTTCCTACACCGTACACGACGCGGTGAAGAGTGTGAGTGCGGATGCGGTCAGGGAATATCCCGCCGTGGGAACGGAAAAGTACCATGTCGTTCTCATGGATTTCGGCGCGAAGAGCAACATTGTCCGCGAGCTTTGCCGCCGCGGTTGCCGCGTGACGGCGGTTCCGGGAAACACCTCTTCGGGAGCGGTACTGGCGCTTGCCCCCGACGGGGTGATGCTTTCCAACGGTCCCGGTGACCCGGCGGAGAACACGGAAATTATTCGGGAGATCGCGGGACTGATCGGGCGCGTCCCCGTGTTCGGCATCTGCCTCGGGCATCAGCTTTTTGCACTGGCGCTCGGCGGAAAGACCGTCAAACTGAAATACGGACACCGTGGCGTCAATCAGCCCGTCCGCCGCCTTTCGGACGGCAGGACCTATATCACCAGCCAGAACCACGGCTATGCGGTACTGCCGCACACGGTGCCAGTGGGCGAAGAGAGCTTTGTCAACGCAAACGACGGAACGTCCGAGGGAATGGATTACCCGGAGCTTCGCGCCTTCACGGTGCAGTTTCACCCCGAAGCCGCGGCGGGACCACACGATACGGGCTTTCTGTTCGACCGCTTTATTTCCATGATGGGAGGGAATACCGATGCCGATTGATACATCCGTGAAAAAAACGCTCGTCATCGGCTCCGGTCCCATTGTGATCGGGCAGGCGGCGGAATTCGACTACGCGGGCGCGCAGGCGTGCCGCGTTCTGAAGGAGGCGGGGGTCAATGTCGTCCTCGTCAACTCCAACCCTGCGACCATCATGACCGACCGCGTGATGGCGGACGAGATTTACCTGGAACCGCTCACCGAGGAAACGGTCGAGCGCATCATCGAAAAGGAAAAGCCGGACAGCCTGCTCGCAGGACTCGGCGGGCAGACGGGTCTGACGCTTGCCATGAAGCTCTATGAAAAAGGCTTTCTGCAATCCCACGGCGTGCGCCTGATCGGTACCAACGTGGACGCAATCGAGCGCGCCGAGGACCGGGAACGTTTCAAGGAAACCATGGAGCAGATCGGCGAACCGGTCATCCCGTCGGACATCGCAGAGGACGTGGAAACGGCGGTGCGGGTGGCAGAGCGGATCGGGTATCCCGTCATTATCCGCCCCGCCTATACGCTCGGCGGTGCGGGAGGCGGCGTGGCATACACCGAGGAGGAGCTGCGCGTCGTTGCGCATACGGGATTGGAGGCATCGCCGATCACCCAGATCCTTGTGGAGAAGTACATCTTCGGCTGGAAGGAAATCGAGTTTGAGGTCATGCGCGACGCGATCGGCAACGTCATCGCGGTGTGCAGCATGGAAAACCTTGACCCGGTCGGCATTCATACGGGCGACAGCATTGTGGTTGCGCCGACGCTCACGCTTTCCGACAAGGAGTATCAGATGCTCCGCAGTGCGTCGCTCAACATCATTACGGCGCTCGGCATCGTCGGCGGGTGTAACTGCCAGTTTGCGCTGAACCCCGACAGCTTTGAATACGCGGTGATTGAGGTCAACCCCCGCGTGTCGCGGTCGTCCGCGCTTGCCAGCAAAGCGACGGGCTACCCGATTGCCAAAATGACGGCGAAGATTGCGCTCGGCTATACGCTGGACGAAATCAGAAACGACATCACGGGCAAGACCTGCGCCTGCTTTGAACCGACGCTTGACTACGTGGTGGTCAAGGTGCCCAAATGGCCCTTTGACAAGTTTGCCGGCGCGAGCCGCAGGCTGGGGACCCAGATGAAGGCGACGGGCGAGGTCATGGCGATTGCGCCGTCCTTTGAAGCGGCGCTCCTCAAGGCGATCCGCGGTGCGGAAATTTCACTGGACACCCTGAACGCCCCGCCGGTTTCGTCTGCGCCGCTCATGGAACGACTTGCCACGCCGGACGACCGACGGATCTTCACGGTGTTTGAGGCAATCAAGAGCGGGATCAGCATCGAAGTGATTCACAGAATCACAAAGATCGACCGCTGGTTCCTCGAAAAGCTGAAGAAACTCGCCGGGTATGAAGCAAGCCTTGCCGCCGACGGACTGACGGATGCTCTGTACGAAAGAGGGAAGCAGCTCGGTTACCCCGACGCGGCGCTGCTGCGGCTTTCGGGCGCGGAGAAGATTCCGTCCCCCCGTCACGCGGTCTACAAGATGGTGGACACCTGCGGTGCGGAATTCGACGCGGAAACGCCGTACTTTTATGCGACCTATGACCGCGTCTGTGAGTCGTGTGCCTTCCCGCGTTCGGGCAAACCCGTCGTTATCGTACTCGGCTCCGGTCCTATCCGGATCGGGCAGGGCATTGAATTCGACTATTCCTCCGTCCATTCGGTCATGACGCTCAAGGAGCTTGGCTACGACGTGGTCATCATCAACAATAACCCGGAGACCGTCTCCACCGACTACGACACGGCGGACCGGCTGTATTTTGAGCCGCTGACCCCGGAGGATGTTATGAACGTCATCCGCGTGGAACACCCGGTCGGCGTGGTGGTCGCGTTCGGCGGGCAGACGGCGATCAAGCTGACCGGCTTTCTCGACAAGGCGGGTATTCCGATCCTCGGTACCTCCGCCGACGGAATCGACCTTGCAGAGGACCGCGAACGCTTTGACGAACTGCTCGAAGGATTCGGCATCCGCCGTCCGAAGGGTATGGGCGTGAGAACTTTGGAGGAAGCGCTCGCGGCGGCGGATACGCTCGGCTATCCCGTGCTCCTGCGCCCGTCCTATGTCATCGGCGGGCAGAATATGCAGATCGTACACAACGAACGGGAAGTGCGGCGGTACATGGAGCGTATCCTCGCGGGCGGCATTGAAAACCCCGTGCTGGTCGATCAGTACCTGCCCGGCAAGGAGCTGGAGGTCGACGTGATTTCCGACGGGGAGGACGTGCTCATCCCCGGCATCATGCAGCACATTGAACGCGCGGGCGTACACAGCGGGGATTCCATCGCCGTTTATCCGCCGTACAGCATCAATGACCGCATGATCTCGGTGATCGTCGATTCCTCTAAAAAACTCGCGCTGGCGCTCGGTACCAAGGGACTCGTCAACATCCAGTATCTCATCTACGGCGGCGAACTTTACGTGATCGAGGTCAATCCCCGCGCGTCGCGTACCGTGCCGTACATCAGCAAGGTGACGGGCGTTCCCATGGTGGATATCGCCTCCCGCGTCATGCTCGGGGAGAAACTGAGCACGATCGGCTGCGGTACGGGGCTACACCCGGTTCCGCCGTACTGTGCGGTCAAGGTTCCGGTGTTCTCCTTTGAGAAACTGACCGACGCAAACTCGTATCTGGGACCGGAAATGAAGTCCACGGGCGAGGTGTTGGGGATCGGAAAGGATCTCGGCGAAGCGCTCTTCAAGGGACTGCTTTCCGCCGGTATGATCCTGCCCCCGGCACATAGGGGAGAGAAGGTCGGCTTCTTTGTCAGTGTGGACGAACACGACATGGGCGAGGTGGTCTCGCTTGCCAAGAAGCTGGACGATCTCGGGTTCCTCCTCTTTGCGACCAGGGACACCGCCGCGGCGATCTCGACACTCGGGATTGACGTGACCGTTACGGACGCGATCGGGGACCGGGAAAGCACCTATGCGCTCCTGGAGAGCGGAAGGATTGGCTACATCGTTTACACGGGTGCGCTTCAGGATTCGACGCTGGACGATTACATTGCGCTCCATCGCCGCGCACTGCGCCTGTCCATCCCGTGCCTGACTTCGCTCGATACGGCGAACGCGCTCGCGGATATGCTTGCAAGCCGCTATACACCGTACAACACCGAGCTGATCGACATCAACCGGATGCGGGCGGCGCGCGAGAAACTGCACTTCTCCAAAATGCAGGGGTGCGGCGACGACTACATCTTCATCGAAAACTTTGACGGGAGAATCACCTCGCCGGAGTCGCTTTGCGTGAATCTTTGCCGCGCACATTACGGCGTGGGAGCGGACGGGATCGTATTGATTGAAAAATCGGCGGTCGCAGACGCGAAGATGCGGATCTTCAACCGCGACGGAAGCGAAGGAAAAATGGCGGGCAACGCCATCCGGTCGGTCGGCAAGTACCTCTATGACAACGGCTATGTGACCTCCGACTGCCTGACGGTGGAAACGGGAAGCGGTATCCGTAACCTGACGCTGTATACGAGCGGCGGCAAGGTCAGCTATGTGACGGTGGACATGGGTCGGGTGGAGTTTTCCGCCCGGGCACTTCCGACCACGCTTGACGGCGACCGGATCATCGACCGCCCGCTTACGGTGGGCGGCAGGGAATACCGTGTCACCTGCCTTTCGGTCGGCAACCCGCATTGCGTGGTGTTCTGCGACCGGTTGGCTGCTGTGGAGGTTCCCATTGTCGGACCGCTCTTTGAATCGGCGCCCGAATTTCCGGAACGCATCAACACCGAGTTTGTCCGCGTGGTCAATCCGACGACGCTCAGGATGCGCGTCTGGGAGAGAGGCAACGGCGAGACCTGGGCGTGCGGAACCGGTGCCTGCGCCGCGGTCGCGGCGGCAATCGCAAACGGGTATTGCAGGGAGGGAAGCGACGTGACTGTCAAGGTGCGCGGCGGCGATCTGGTCGTCCGCGTGGACGGCGACCGCGTGACGCTCTCGGGCGACACCCACCTCGTCTATGACGGCGTGCTGGAATACTGACGTGCCGTGTGCGAATTTCGGGGAAACCTATTGCGAAAACGCCCCGGATCAGGTATAATATAGGCAGAACGACTGCCGTAAGGAATCAACCCCGGCGTCATGCCGGGGTTTTTCGTAACATGTCCCGCAAGGGCGGGTGCGAAAACGTATCAGAAGAAATCTCCCGCAAGGGCGGGATACCAAGGAGAAGATTTCATGCCGAAAACAGAGAGACAGGCGCACATCCGCAACTTTTCCATCATCGCGCACATCGATCACGGAAAATCCACGCTTGCCGACCGGATCCTGGAAGCGACGCGCACGGTCGAAAAGCGCGAAATGGAGGATCAGGTGCTTGACAATATGGATCTGGAGCGCGAGCGGGGCATCACCATCAAGGCGCGCGCGGTCAAGATCGACTACACCGCCCCCGACGGGGAAAACTATGTGCTCAACCTGATTGACACTCCCGGTCATGTGGACTTCAATTACGAGGTCTCCCGTTCGCTCAACGCCTGCGACGGCGCGCTTCTCGTGGTGGACGCGACCCAGGGTGTGGAGGCGCAGACGCTTGCCAACGCCTACCTCGCTGTAGACGCGAATCTGGAGATCGTCCCCGTCATCAACAAGATTGACCTGCCGAGCGCCGACATTGAGGGCTGCCGCAGGGAAATTGAGGATATCATCGGCATTCCCGCGGAAAACTGCCCGGCGGTCTCGGCAAAGACGGGACTCAACATTGAGGACGTGCTTGCCCATATCGTCAGCGACATTCCCGCGCCCAGCGGCGACGAGGACGCGCCGCTCAAGTGCCTTGTCTTTGACTCGTATTATGACAGCTACCTCGGCGTGGTCGTCATGGTGCGCGTGATGGACGGTAAGATCAAAGCGGGCGACAAAATGATGATGATGAGCACCGGCGCCACCTTTGACGTGGTGGAGGTCGGTACCATGGAGCCGTTCGGGCTCCGCAAATGCGACGTGCTGGCGGCTGGCGAGGTCGGATATATCACCGCCTCCATCAAATATATCGGAGACACCCGCGTCGGCGATACCGTCACGCTTGCGACGGATCCGGCGGCGGAGCCGCTACCCGGCTTCAAGCAGGTGCATCCCATGGTCTACGCAGGTATCTATCCCGCGGACGGCGCGCATTACGGCGACCTCAAGGACGCGATCGAAAAGCTGCAGCTCAACGACGCGGCGCTGACCTTTGACCCGGAAACCTCCGTTGCGCTCGGTTTCGGCTTCC
Source organism: uncultured Eubacteriales bacterium (assembly GCA_934796165.1). Lineage (GTDB taxonomy): Bacteria > Bacillota > Clostridia > Oscillospirales > CAG-272 > CAKVOU01. Next base: position 65,756 of record CAKVOU010000005.1, read on the forward strand.
GCTGTGGCTTTCTGGGGCTTCTTCACATGGAAATCATCGAAGAGCGTCTGGAGAGAGAATTCAACCTCGACCTTGTGACCACCGCGCCGAGCGTTATCTACAAGATCCGCAAGAGAGACGGCAGTGAAATCTATATCGACAACCCGTCCAATTATCCGACGCCCGACGAAATCGAGACCGCATTTGAACCGATGGTACACGCGAATATCATCACCCCGTCGGAGTACGTCGGCAATCTGATGGACCTCTGCCAGGACCGCCGCGGCGTGTTCCTTGACATGAAGTATCTCGATACCACGCGTGTGGAGCTGCACTACGACCTGCCGCTCAACGAAATCATTTATGACTTCTTTGACGCACTCAAGAGCCGTTCGCGCGGATACGCGTCGCTTGACTATGAATTCAAGGATTATGTGCCGAGCAAGTTGGTCAAGCTGGACTTCCTTCTCAACGGAGACCAGGTGGACGCGCTGTCCTTCATCGTGCATGAGGACAAGGCGTATGCCCGTGCCCGCAGGATTGCGGAACGCCTCAAGGACAACATCCCGCGTCAGCTCTTTGAAGTGCCGATTCAGGCGGCGATCGGAAACCGCGTAATTGCAAGAGAAACCGTCAAGGCAATGCGCAAGGACGTGCTTGCCAAGTGCTACGGCGGCGACATCACAAGAAAGAAGAAACTGCTCGAAAAGCAGAAGGAAGGCAAAAAGAAGATGCGCCAGCTCGGCTCGGTGCAGGTGTCTCCCGAGGCGTTCATGGCGGTGCTCAAGTTGGATGATGACCAGTGAGAAAAGCGTGAAGCGCACGGAGGACGGCGGAACGCTTGCAAAAGGCAGGGGGAAGACCTGCTCCGCGTCCGGGGGGACGGGCAATTCTCTTGCCGTCGGTGCTCCGGGGGGAGCGGATGTTCCCGCTGCTTCCGGCACGCCGGAGCAAACGGCTTTTTCCGGTGTGTCTGAAACTCCCGGCGCACCGGAAGCTCCCGAAAAAAAGCTCGGGTTGTATCTGCACATCCCGTTCTGCGTCCGCAAATGCAGGTATTGCGATTTCTGTTCGTTCCCCGGCATGGGAACGGACGTGATGGACCTGTATACCAGACGGCTCGCGGAAGAAGTGATCCGCGCGTCCCGTAAGTGCCGCGGGTATACCGTCGATACGGTGTATTTCGGCGGCGGAACCCCCACGCTTCTGCCGTTTCCGCTCTTTTTCCGCGTGATGGAAACGGTCTATCGCTGTTTCCGGGTGGAAAATGACGCGGAAATTACGATGGAGTGTAATCCCGCGACGGCAAACGGGGAATACTTGATGGGGATCCGGAGGGAAGGCGTCAACCGCCTCAGCATCGGATTGCAGAGCGCCGATGACCGGGAGCTTGCCGCTCTCGGCAGAATCCATACTTTCGGGGACTTCCTTACCACCTACGACGCGGCGCGCCGTGCGGGATTCGACAACATCAGTGCCGATCTCATGTTCGGCATCCCGGAACAGACGCGGGAGAGCTTTCGGGACACGCTTCGCCGCGTGACCGCGCTTTATCCCGAGCACCTCTCGGTCTACGGGCTGATCTTAGAGGAGGGAACACCGTTTTACCGCATGCGGGACACGCTCGCCCTGCCCGACGAGGACACCGAGAGCGATATGTACCGGGACGCGGTTGCCTTTCTTCACGAGCGCGGCTACGACCGCTATGAGATCAGCAACTTTGCGCGGCACGAAAGGGAATCCAGGCACAATTACCGCTACTGGGACTGCCGGGAATATCTCGGCTTCGGCGTTGCGGCACATTCGTATTTCGGCGGGGAACGTGTCTCCCACAGCCGCGATTTTGACGGGTACCTTGCAGGGCGCGACATCACGGACGAGCGCGTCACGGTTACGGAAAAGGACGCGCGGGACGAATACGTCATGCTCCGGATGCGTCTTGCCGACGGCGTGGACGAGACGCAATACAAAGCCCGCTTCGGTGAGGAATTCCGCGCCCATTACGGCGTGCGGCTGGAGCCGTACATCCGGGAAGGCTTTGTTTCCGCCGACGGCGGAAGGTACCGCTTTACGGACAGCGGATTTTACGTCAGCAATGCGATCCTTTCGTCGGTGCTCGATCTGTAATAAATATGTCGCTTTCCGGCGAAAAACGGGACAGGCGCGATGTACGGCATTTGCGGCAAAGCTATTGACAAATGTGCCCGGATCGTGTACAATATTAGTGTAAAGCACACACGATCCGCGAGAAAGGACGCTTCCCCCGGGAAGCGATGGTTACCTGAAATGGCAGAAGAAAAGAAAACGGTTGACGCCGCAGAAGAGGAAGAGTCCGCGACCATTACGCTGGTCGATGAGGACGGAGCTGAGTTTGAATTCGATATTCTTGCGTCTTACGAGCAGGATGGCGTGACCTACCTTGCCGTGATTGCGTCGGATGAAGAGATCGGCGACGACGGTGTGGTGGAATACGGCATCATCAAGTCCGCGCTGGACGAAAACGGCGAGGAAATCTTTGTGTCCCTCGACGACGATGACGAAGCATACGACGATATTGCCGACCGCTTTGACGATATTCTGTCCGAAGAGATCGACTACGACGAATGATCTGATTCCCGTTACAGTTTTGCACACGCATTCCTGCCGGGTGCGTGATAATCGGTGAATGTAGACCCACAACACGAAAATGGAGCCCGGAAAAAGCCCGACGCTGTTTTGCAGACCTCCCGATTCCTCCTCGATTGACTTGTCTCGACAGGGAAACCGGACGCTGGGAGCAGTGAAGCGAAGGACAGGGCGCCGCCTTGCACAAATGCAGGGTTCCGAATTCCCGGTTACACGGCTCGGCGGGGTTACGTAAAATAAATCCCCGCGACATAAAATACAAGAGGCAGAAGCCGGGAACGGCTTCTGCCTCTTGTGCTGTGTGCCTGGTACTCTGGAAATCGGGGGGATTGTTACCGTGGTACCCGTAAAAGTTCTCTGCATACGGAAAAGCCGCGGCAGTTTTTGGTGAACCGATAGCGGGATAACATTCCGTGTTTTTGCAAATGTCCAAAGTGTTCCCGCCCCCCGGCAAATGACCGGTTTTGTGATTTGTCGGAGCGCGTCAGTAGTGATATTTCTTTTGTTTGGTGATGAGAAACACCCCACAGAGGACCACCGCCATCGCGTCTGCCGCCACGACAGAGATCCAGATGCCGTCCAATTCGAAGAGAAGCGGCAGGAGCAGAACAGCGCCCACCTGAAATACCAGCGTCCGAAGGAACGAAATGATTGCGGAGGTCAGACCGTCGTTGAGAGCGGTGAAAAAGCCGGAGCCGAAGATGGCAAAGCCCATAAAGAAAAACGCGACCGAGAAGATGCGGAAGCCGTGGACCGTCATTTCAAGCAACCCGGGACTGTAACTGACGAAAATGTGCGCGAGCGGGCGGGCAAGCAACTCCGACACACCGAGCATGAGCACACCGCCGACGGCAAGAATCCGCAGGCTTTTTTTGAGCAGGCTTTTCAGTTCGTCGTAGTTTTTCGCGCCGTTGTGGAAGCTGATGACGGGAGCCACGCCGATGGAATACCCGATGAACGCCGCGGCAAAGATCATGCTGACATACATCATGACGCCGTAAGCCGCAATGCCGTTCTCCCCGGCGTAGCGGATCAGCTGGTGATTGTACAGCATTCCGACAACGCTCATGGAGACGTTGCTCATGAATTCCGACGAACCGTTGGTACACGCTTTGAGAATGGCTCTGCCGTCAAATTTCGGTCTGGTCAGCCGGAGAATACTGCTGTTCTTGCGAAAGAAGTAGATGAGCGGTGTACCGCCGCCGACAGTCAGACTGGCTGCGGTTGCGATCGCGGCACCGGCAAGCTTGTATTCTTTCGGCAGGATCGTGACAAGAAGTGCGTCAAGAACCATGTTGGTTACACCGGCGGCAACGATGACAAAAAGTCCGAGCCGGGGTTTTTCCGCAGCAACGAAAAAGCTCTGAAACAGGTATTGCAGAACCTGGAAGGGAAGCGCACACAGAATGATTCTGCCGTACAGAACGCAGTTATCAAGGATTCCCCCCTTGGCACCGAGCAGTGCGGCAATCGGGCGAATGAAGATGAAGCCGAGCACTGCGAACAGCACGCCGAGCAGAAATGTCACGAGAACGAACAGGGAAAAGAGGCGGTTTGCCCGTTCTTTATTCCCTTCGCCGAGAATATTGGCGACCAGTGCCGTGCCGCCCGAGCCGAACATGAATCCGACCGTGGCAAGGATCATGAGGAAGGGCATGATGAGGTTGACTGCCTTGAAGGGAATGTCCCCGGCAAAATTGGAAACGAAAAAGCCGTCCACCACGCCGTAGATCGAGGTGAAGATCATCATGATGATGGGGGGCAGGGTAAACCGGAATAATTTTCGGTAGGTAAAGTGATCTGAAAGCTGGATGCGCATGGATTCCTCCGTCAGAGTGCTTCTGCTTCTTTTCGGAAGCCGGTTACGAATTTTTCAATGAGGTGCAGGTAGCAGTCGGTTTCTTCCGTGCTCCATCCGGCAAACACGCGGGCTTCCGCCGCGAAGAGCCGGGCGGCGGTGTTTCGGACCAGCTCCTCTCCCTTGTCGGTGAGGACGATTTTTTTGGAGCGTCCTTCATAGGGAACAAGGAAAAGCATCCCGTCCGCTTCGAGCGACCGGATGGCGGAATTGACCGTTTGCTTGCTGATCCCGGTTTTTTTATATACGTCGCAAAGCGGGCAGGTGTTGCCGCTGTCATAGATGGTGTACAGGATCCGTGATACGCTGTCGGATATTCCGAGTTTCTGAGACATCGTGTGATAAAGCGCGTCCAGCTCCGAGGTCAGGTAGTTGATCCGGTGGATGGCTTCCGCTGATTTTTGATTCATTTGCACCTCGCAAGTACGAAATCGTACTTAATCAGTATATCCGTTCCTTTTGGGAAAGTCAAGATGCACTTCCGAAAAAGTAAAGAAAAAAACGGCGCTTTACACGCCGTTTTCTCCGGGAAGTCGGAATTACTTACCGACGACAAGATACATCACAACGACCAGCACCGTGAAGATCACGGAAACGATCAGCGTTGCTTTGGAAAGGACCTTGTCCCAGGTATTTGCTTTTGCTTTGCTGAAGAACGTATCAGCACCGCCGGCAATGGCGCCGGAAAGGTTCTTGTCTTTTCCGGACTGCATCAGAACTGCGGCAGTCAGAAAAACGGCAAATACCAATACAATGATTCCAAGTGCGATTTCCATTTCAATATCCTCCGGACCGAAGCGTCAGACGGACCCAAGCGGGCAAAACCGTCTTACGGTCATAACATAGACTGATTATAGCATATTCTTTCTGTGAATGCAAGAGAAATTTTGAAAAAAACGAGAAAAACTTTTCTTCTCCAAAAAGAGGGGCTTGGAAGCGGTTTTCAGGGTGCGGGAACGTACAGCCTGATGAGCCCCGCCCATCTTTCCCCGAGGGCCGAAGTGACATCGGTATACCCGGTGAGATTGGGTGCCTCGTCCAGCAGGGTGTATTGAGAACCGTTCAGCACGACCCAGTAACCGTCTTCCTCCGAGTAGGCGTACCAGACCTCATCGGCTCCCGGATACGACCCTTCGTTATTGATGAGATATATGACGTATTCGTCCATTGCCGTTTGGGCTTCTACCAGGGCTTTTGCTTGTTTTGCCTTGATAATGGAGCCCGCGGAGCTCGATAACAGCAACCGGAAGGTGGAAACCGCCGCGCATATGACTTCCGGGGTAACGGGGATCAGGATAAAGTCGGTTCCCAGCGCGGAGAATACATAGTTGCCGCTTTCATCCGAGGTGACCTCAAACTGTCCGTAGTCAAGGATGGATGCCATCCCGAAAATGGTTTCATCCGGTTTGCCGTTGACGGAAGCCGAACGAAGGGAACCGTCAAGATAATCGAATACAAGCGTGTAATCCCCTCCGGTCACTCTCGTCAATTCGCCTGCTTCGTCGTAGCTGTAAACGAGCCGGATTTGTGGGTTCTCGTACCCCCGGAGTTTGGACTCAAGCGTGACGGAAACGGGTCTTCCGTTTTCCGTTTTGAGGTCGCTTACCTTGTAGGAAAGCGTGTTCGGGACATTCAGAGCGGTCATGAGATACTGCTCGTCAAAGGAGGCGGTGATGGTTACCTTTGCTTCGTCGTAGTAAAAGCTGAAATTTCTGTTCTCGTCCAGCTGATAGACGTTGCCGTACTTTTCAAAGTATTCCCGGCGCATGGGCAGGTAGTATCCGTTCATGAACTTTTTGACTCCGATCGCTGCCGCAGGGTCTTGGTCGGGAGTCGGTTCGGTCGCGGATTCGGATTCGGATGAGGATTCCGATTCGGATTCCGAAGCAGACCCGGAATTGGTTTCCGTTGACGATTCGGCGACGGATCCCGTTTCCGTCGTGGATTCATCGGCGGATCCGGCGGTCGATCCGGATTCGGACGGTGCGTCGGTCGAGGTATGAGAGGATTCCTGTGTACTTCCGGTTTCCTGTGACGTGCCGCAGGCGGTAAAAATCAATCCGAGATTGACGACGACGCACAGCGCCAGCAGCATGGAGAGTGTTTTTTTCATCATTTGTCCTTCTCCCGGGATGTCGGGATACATGAATTCTGACAGTCATAATTCTGCCATGGGTATTGTAACACGATGTAAAGAATTTGTCAATGAGAGGAAAGAAATTTGAAAATTGCCTGTCGGGACCGGAAGGTACATTTGAATCGCTTTTTCCGGAAGCCTTGACAAACCGGGAGGAATGTGGTACAATCAAAAAGTCTTACGGAGAGGTATCGAAGCGGTCATAACGAGGCGGTCTTGAAAATTTGCGAGCACAGCGGTCGCAAAAACCTTGAAAAGCCTTGCAACACCTGACTTTTTCGGCACTCCGACAGCAGCACAAAAGCACATTTCTAAAAGAATTTCTAAAACAATTGAATATCTGATGATTTCTGTCGAAAGACAGTTTCATATACGGAGAGGTATCGAAGCGGTCATAACGAGGCGGTCTTGAAAACCGTTTGGGGGCAACCCCACAAGGGTTCGAATCCCTTCCTCTCCGCCACCAAAAAGCCTTGAAAACACTACGTTTTCGAGGCTTTTCTCTTTTTTGCGTTATGGCTTTTTCACTCGTTTTTGCCCGATTTTTATCATTTTTCACGTAAATTTTCCGCTCACAAAAAGTTCCGAAAACCCTTGCTATATATGGATTTTCGGGGTTTTGATTTTAGACATGTTTTTAGAAATCTTCCTCGTTTGTGCAGTTCATTTCAATTTTGAAGGTTAAATTGAAATAACAGCCTGATTTTTCAATGCCTTATTTCAATTTCGGGGCTAAAATTGAAATAACTTTTCAAAAATCGTGTTAATGTCGAGTTAACGGGGGTAATTTTAATGTTTTTCCATTTTTGCCCTCGTTAACTGCTGAAAAAGCACAGCACCTTATAGCCGGGCTGTGCCTTTTCTTATTCCTTATTTGAGAACATCAGGATCGTATTCATATGCCAAGCGGATTTGTTGACGATCCCGAAGGCGATGTCGCTGACGAGAAAGTCAACGATGGCAGCTTTGGAGATGATATACTTACCGCTGATGCGGACGGCGTCGATGTGCTTTTGCTGAATGTGGGACAGCACCATGCCGCGGCTGTAACCGATGATCTCTGCCGCGGTATCGATGTCAAGGGCGTCGGTTGTATACCGGAGTCGCTTCTCCACATGCGCTCGGAACGCCTCCTGGCATTCATCCGCAAGGGTGATATAGCACTCAGCGATGGTGACGGTGTCCACGGGACCACGGGACGACGGTTCAGTAACACCGCCCGCTTCCGGGGCTTGGCATTGAAAATCCCCACGGGGATCTCCTCTCGCCTTGCCTTTCTTTGCTTCTGCAGGTAAATTTCTACGTCCTCCAGGCGAATGATATATCTGTGGGTTGCGGTCGGACGGATCCGACACGGAATGATGCCATTGTTCAGCATCCAAGACGCTTTCCGTTTGCTGATATGGAGCATTTTGTAGAGTTGTTCCAAGGATATTTCGTCCTCCCCCGGCATATCAGCTCACCTCGCTTTCATCATCGGCAAGGAGCTTGCCGAGCTTCATCCCCGCCTCGCCCGTGGCGTTGGCGTCGAGGTGAGAATAAATATCTGCCGTCGTACTCATGTTGCTGTGGCCGAGATACTTCTGAATGACCTTCATATTCACGTCCAGCGATACGAGAAGCGAAGCGCAGGTGTGGCGCAGATTGTGGAAGCGGATATCCCGCATCCCGTATTGCTTCAACAACTTCGGGAAGTGAGAGGTGATATAACTTGGCTTGATCAGCTCCCCCAAGGGGTTGACACAGACCATGTCAAGATATTTTTTGCAGTAGGCTCGGCGGAATTGTTTACGATAAAGCTCCTGACGTTCCTTGTGTGCAAGGAGTATTTCCTTGACCTCGGGGATCATTTTGAAGCTTCTTCGTGAGCTTTCGGTCTTCATCTCGTCGCTGATCACCTGTTCCATTTTACCGTTGCGGACGACCTCCAGCACCTTCTGCCCGATGAAGATCTTATCATTCTCGAAGTCGATGTTGCTCCAAGACAGCCCAAGTGCCTCGCTTCTTCGCAGTCCGCAGTAGACGGCAAGGACGATGGGGATATAGATGACGTCCTCTTTGGCGTGTTCGAGCAGTGTTTTGACCTCGTCCACCGAGTAGAAGTCGCCGACGAATTTCTTCGGTTGCGGGCGCTCCACTCTGTCCATGGGATTGTATTCGAGGATCTCCTGGCGGATGGCGTATTCGAAGGCGGTGTGCAGCAGATTGTGATAATGCAGGATCGTCTGCTCGCTGTCGCCGTCCTCTCGCAGGTAATCGTAGAAGCCGTGAATGAGGCGGGGCTTGCAGTCGGCGAGCGTGATTTTTTCGTCAAAGTATTTCGCCATCTTTCCGCTCACTCTTCTCTTGTAACCGTAGTATGTGGACTCTTGGATCTTGTGGATGTGTACGCGGTCGAGCCAGTCGTTTATGAATTGCAGAAGAGGATATTTGGTCGGATCGTCGTAGCCGTCAAGGAAGCGTTTGTACTCGCTTTCAAACTTGTTCTTCGCCTCTCTGACAGCCTTGTTGATGAGCGATTTCGTGGATCCTGCAGGCAGTCCAAGGCCCAGCCATTTGGTTTTGTTTTTCTGCGTTACGGTATCCTTGTAGCTGACCACCAGATACAGCATACCTCTCTTTTCCTGAACGCTTCCCGAGATATCTTTACTCAGTTTATTTGCCATATCAGCATACCTCCTTTCGCTTTGCGGCAGCACACAAGATACCACATTTATCTTCGATTATCCAGTCCTGTGGGTTCGAAGTACCATTTACAACACAACTTTTTTTCGTGTGTTTTTTCTCTCCGCGGACAAATTCCATCACAGAGCTTTTCGAGATGCGGTATTCCCGTCCTACTTTTTTGGCGAAGACCTTTTTCTCGTGCACAAGTCGTGAGGCGAGTTTGGTGCTGATGTTCAGATACTCTGCAAGCTGGGCGAGTGTCATTGCGTCGGGGTAATTGCAAAAGATATTGTTATTGAGCATTGAATCTCCTTTCGTTACATATAAAGTCCGTATTCGTTTTCACGTTCTTGGTTTGCGCTGTACTGTAAAAGCGCCTTGGGTTCGACCTTGATGCCCATCATTTCCAGCATCATCACGGTCATTTTGTCGAGCTGATGGTCTTCAACCGGCGGTGTGAAGCGCCCCTCGTATGGCATAGCTTCGAGCAGATTTTTCAAAAGATGGAAGAGTCCGTCGCCCACGGTGTAGCTGTGTTCCGGGCGAAGATCGTTTACATACGACTTGTACTGATCCGCCAGCCCCGATTCACAACCGCCGAGGAGATAGTAGATCTCCAGATTTTTTCGGAGAAGCTGCTCTGCAAAGAGCTTGTTGTCACGGCATTTGTGACCGTCCGGCGTGGTAAAGGTGATATACTTATGCCCCTCCTGCCAGTCCACCTTGTAGCCGTGCATCTCCATTTCAAAGATGAAATCTTCCTTGGATCGCGTGCGGTTTGCCACAGAAAATGCTTTGTTTCGTAGCTGTGATTTCCACTTCGGCATAGCCCCGAAGGAAGATTTGGTTTCGGTTTCCGAGAGATCGTACTCCCAGCAGAGCCTGTTGGAATACTCCTTGACCTGCCGCATCTCGGCAGCGCTCTGATGAAATTTCTTTCCCGTTTCCATGTTCACCGAGTTGAGTATCACATGATTGTGGAGGTGGGCGTGATCTCTGTGCGTGGCAATCAATGCTTGATAGCCACCGAAGTATTCGGCGAAGCGCAGACCGATTTCGTGAGCGACTTCGGGCGTGAGATCATCGTCGGGACTGAAGGCTTGTACGATGTGAACGTAGGTCCTGCCGTCCTCTTTTTTGAATTGCTTTTTGACGAACATGAACTCCTGAAGCACCGTATCGGGGGAACAGTTGATGCCCGAAATGAGATTTTCATCGGTCTTCTCCCGGTTCATCACGTAGGGAAAAATGTTATTCATTGGGCAACCCGAAGCAACGAATTTAACGATTGCCATATTTTTTCAAGCTCCTTTCTCGTCTCGGTAAGGTTGATCTGGGATGCATATCCCGTGTTGACGGCTCGCGTGAGCTGGTTGACATTGTTGCCGATGCGACGAAGCTCGGTTGCCACGTCATTCGCACCTGTGATAATGATCATTTCTTTTTTGAAAACACAGTCCCGAACAAAGTCGCTGATGAGTTGATAGTGACCATAGGAACGGTCCTCTATCCACTTCTTTTCTTCAGCAGTCACGCGAAAAGAAATAATACAGTTTTTGTTTTCTTTTTCCATTCAAAAGTCCTTTCCATAAATAATTGATAGGGGTATGGGCATAGCCCGACGCCTTTGCGGCCGCCATTTGGGCGGTCGTAATACAAAGGCGAAACTGGCGATAAAACGTTCCGATAAAACGTTCATCCCACATCCCCCGCAGGAACGCAAGGGACGAAAGGGACGGAATCTGTGAGAGCAGAAGAAACAGAGTCACTTGAGGCACTTGAGTCACCATCAGAGGGAGGACGGTATTTGACCACAACGTACTTCTGTCCGTTGCTCCGTTTGCTCTCAAAGAAGACACCGAGGTCTTCCAGCTGATAACGATAACGGTTCATCATTTGCTTGAGCCCCTTGGGACTGATATCTTTGCGGAGATAACCCGCGAGTTCAGTGTTAGTTCCGATGAATTCGTTAGCCCCTGTCATGAAATAATAGAGCGAAATCAGTTCGTCGGGGAGCGTGGTTTCGGGCATCGTGAGAGTGTCCGAAATTCGATTCCAGACGCAGGTGCCTTTATCAAGTTCCAGCTGTATCTTTCGGTCACGGATGTCACGCCCCGAGGCGTAGAATGTGGCGAGTCGGTCTACCCTCTCGTTCTTGTCCAGGACGAATATAGCATCCACCGCGCCCGAGATACCTGTACTGCCCGAGAGTTTATTGACGGGATCCTTATCGTTCATCTTCCGCAGATGGTGGACGAGCAGAAGGCAGATGCCAAGCTCGTCTGCCAGCTCTTTGAGGACACGAAGCTCGGCGTAGTCACCGCCGTAGGAGACATCGGGCGTGGGCGTGCGGATAAGCTGGAAGGTGTCGATGGCTATGAGGGACACCTCCGGGTGTTGACGCTTGAAATCACGGAGCCAATCGCAGACTCCGCTCTCAATTGAGGTGCATCCCGTAGCGAAATACATCCCGTCGGGAACGTTGTCCGTGATGGTGTTCAGGCGCTCCTGGATCCGCCTCTCGCTGTCTTCCAGGCAGAGGTAGAGCACGTCTCCCCTCGTCACGTCAAGCCCCCACAAGGGCGTTCCTTGGGCGACGTGGACGCAGAGGTCAAGCACCAGCCACGATTTGCCTACCTTGGGTGAACCGCCAAGGATGCAGAGCCCTTGAGGCAGTAGCGTGTCAACGCAAAACTTCGTAGGCGGAAGTCTTTTGTCCATGAGTGTTTCACCGTCTATCACGGTGAGCTTGTGTGGATTACTTTGCATTCGTAATCTCCTTTCGTGAATAGATTTTTTGAGAAATGAGCCCGTGACCTCGTTTCTCGATATGTGGCTCTTTTTCTTCTGCCGTCCTTTTGTGACTTGGAAACAAACGCAAAAAAAGGGCAGGCATCTGTTGCAGAGTATAACGAAAAAACATAAGCCAAAACTTAAGGTTTTCCTATGTACACTCTAACGCAACAGATACCTACCCTTGATTCCCGGTTAAGAGGTCGGGAGGATGGATCGTGTTTTTTACGCGATAGATAAAGAAATATTCAATTGTGAATCGGCAAAGATGCTGTTATGTGAAAGGTGAGGTTACAGCGTCTTTTTGAGCCTGTGTGCAACGCAAACGGCAACGCCCTGAATCTGAAGTTCTTCGGGATAGATGTCGCCGTAACGTTTTTTGTCCTTGTTGCAGGAGCGGAGGAAATACCTGCCCTTGGCATTGTTGAAGCCGAGGACTTTCAGGTTGTTGAGTCCCCCATCAAGTGCAGCGACAATGTCACCGATCTCTGCGGTGTTCTGCTTGCGGATCATCACGTAATCGCCGGGATGAATCCCTGCGTCGATCATCGACTCGCCCTTTGCGATCAGCGCAAAGAATTCGCCCTTGCCAACCAAGGATTCGGGCATACGAATATATTCGATGACCTGTTCGGTTTCTTCCTGACCTTCTCCGCAGGCTACGTAGCCAAGCACGGGCATGGCGTGAGCGACCTGCTCCATCTCCATGCGGCGGGTGCTGACCGAACGGCGACCGTTGTATTCCAGCTCGCCGTCCTCTTTCATAGCAGAAAGATAACGATGCACGCTGGTAACGGCAATTCCTGTTCCTGCCGCGATGTCACGCACCGTGGGCGTTTCACCGTAGCTTCCGTAGTATTCGTTGATGAAGTCAAGGATGATCTGCTTTTTCGAATCGGTAGTTCTACTCATCGCTTCTCCTTGGAACAAATTGTTCCATTAGACATTATAACACAGGATTTTCCTCTTGTCAATAGGGTTGGAACAAAATGTTCCATATTTTTCGAAAAATTTTTTAAGCGCCCATAATGCTTCGACTTTTAATGTGGTCGTGGACCTTGGGACCACAACCAAAACACAAAAAAGTGGTCTGGGATGATTTGATCCAGATCGCATAGAGATGTTAGATTTGTATAAAAAGTAGGGTGGGGGAAAAAACCCCACCCTATAATCGTTATTTATCTCGTTACTTCAGTTGATCTAATAAAATCGCCGTTTGAGGCAAAAATATTAGATGAACCTATTGCAATTTTCAAAAACACGGTGTATAATGTATCTAATAAAAGTGACGATTGCGGCAAAAATATTAGATGGGGGTTATTATGGAGATTAAAAGAGACGTTTATCTAAATAGACTTATTGTCAGAAAACACAACGGCTTCATAAAGGTTATTACCGGTATTCGCAGAAGCGGAAAATCATATTTGCTCAACACTTTGTTTTATAATCACTTAATTGCAGAAAACATAGCAGAGGATCATATTATTAAATTTGCGTTCGACTCGGCTGACGATTTATTGAAAATCGGAGAAGATCCTATCATTCTCGATAATGAACGTGAGGACAGAAAAGTCGATCCCTCTAAATTTTTGAATTGGTTGCAACCACAGATTGCAGACAAAGAGATGCACTATATTCTGCTTGACGAGGTACAAAAGCTCGGAGCGTTTGAATCGGTTATGAACGGATTTCTTCGCAAAAGCAATCTTGACGTATATGTAACCGGAAGCAATTCCAAATTCTTATCAAAGGATATTCTTACCGAATTTGAAGGCAGAGGTGATGAGGTTCACGTACTCCCTCTATCCTTCTCGGAGTATTATGCGTTCAAAGGCGGCGATAAAAGCGAGGCCTTTGACGATTATTCTATCTATGGCGGCTTACCGGCTGTAGCACTTATGGCAACCGAAGAACAGAAGTCCAATTACCTTATTTCTCAGATGCAAAATCTTTACTTGCGCGACATAAAGAATCGTTACGGATTGCAGGATGAAGTAACCATTGGCGAAGTTCTTGACGTTGTTGCATCCAATATCTCGGCTCTTACCAATCCTCGAAACATCGCGAACACTATGAATAGTGTTCACGGCGGCAACAGAATCTGCGATGCTACCGTAGATCGTTATATCTCCCATATGGAAGATGCCTTTATGCTCACCCGTGTAAAGCGATATAATGTCAAAGGCAGAAAATATATAGGCACTCCTTATAAAATTTACTTTGAGGATATCGGTCTTCGCAACGCTCGTTTGAATTTCCGCCAGATTGAAGGCACTCACATTATGGAGAATATTATTTATAATGAGCTTCGTTACAGAGGCTACCAAGTGGATGTGGGTATGGTAGAGTCACGCGAAAGAGACGCAGACGGAAAAGAAACCCGCACCCAACTCGAGATTGACTTCATTGCTACTCTCGGCAGCAAAAAATACTATATTCAGTCCGCGTATGCGATTCCCGATCAGGCCAAGTACGAACAAGAAACCGCATCTTTTGATAAGACCATGGATTCCTTCAAAAAGATTGTCGTTGTTGAAAAGAGTATGAAACCACGCCGTGATGAAAAAGGATATGTTATGATTGGCGTGAAGGAATTTTTGCTTGATAAGGATAGTTTAGAAGCATAATTAATATTACAAAAAGGGATGGCGCGATCCATCCCTTTACTGTTCAAATGTTCTTTTGACGTTTTCTCTTGTTCTTCGTTGCCTCAAAGCTCACATTCACAAGGAACCGCACTACATCCTCGGGCGCGTCGGGCAGAAGCACCGAGATCCAATGGAGTTTGTTCATATGATAGGCGGGATAGACACCGTCCGACGTGCCAAAGGAGCCGAACATCTCGGTCGGCAGCTTCAGATTGACAACATCGATCACCTCGTCGCTGTCAAAACCGAACTTGCGTCGTGATACCCGCATCACAAGCGCATACCACTTGCGATTCTCACCGTGCCGGAGCACCGCCGTTTCAAAATCCTCGTCAAACGGATAGTCCGGCGATGTATTGTATGTACCCGAGCAGTAGGAAAGGAAAGATTGTTTTGTCATCGGCTACTCTCCTGATTCTTTTTTCTCTTCTTCTGCCGATATCTCTATGGTTTCTGATAGATCAACATAGCAGCCCTTATCCTTGAAGCATCGACGCAGATAGTCATGCCCGCCGTCCACGGCACATGCACCGCATTTGCAGGTGACATATTGATGCCTGTCGGTGGATTCGATGATTTCGCCACAGAGCTTGCATTGTATGGCGTTTTTGATAATTTTTCTCATATGATGCCTCTTAAGTTATTCTGATCAAAACTCATAGTCCTTGTACAACCTCATTATCAAGTTGTTTCTTTCTCTCTTTCCAATCCGGCATGTGGATAGTGAGAAAATCGTAAAACTCTTTACTATGATTCGGATATATCAAGTGGGTAAGTTCATGAAGAATAACATATTGAATACAGCGAATATCCGCTTTAAGAAGATATTCATTCAAAGTGATCTTGTCTTTTGAAGGAGTGCAACTGCCCCAAAGGGTTTTCATTTTTCTTACCAAGATTTTAGGCTGATTCAACCCATATTTTTTGAAAAATTTTTGATATAGATTCTCCGTTTCAGATTGAAAGATATCGCTGGCGGTATTTCTCCACCATTGATCAAATAACTTTTGAGCCTGTTCTTCGTCAGAAATATCTCTCAAAAAAATAAATATTTTTTTCTCATCCAGTTCTACTTGCTCGGTTAAAGATGCTTCTTTATAAATGCGAACATCTTTTCCTAAAAGTTGAGTTGAAGAACCACTTCTGATGCTTAATAGATTGTTATATCCGCTTGATTTTTTGTATTTTGTTATCTTATCGTCAATCCACTCTATGTGATTATTAAGAAAAGAATCAATCCAATCAAAAGGAACCGTCATCGGTACAGACAAAACGACATCCAAATTTCTAAACACCTTCAAATGTACATTTTTGATGTTTTTTCGTATTATCTGTACCGATACTTGTCCGTTGATTGCTCCCAAATTTAATAATATCGTTTCCATTAGTATCTCGTTATTGCAACTTTCATTATTTCGTCAATCATCAAGTCAATCACATCCACATTGGTTTTATCGATAATAAATCCGATTTGGTCACACATATCAAATAGGCAGTCATCTAAAACTCTGTGGATTTGCTTGTGAACAACTTCGTTATGCTTCCAATCTCGCTTAGCATTATCGGAAACCGCTTGCTTTATGATTCTTGCGTTATCGGCAATGGCTTCCTCTAATTCATGTGTAATCTCGAGTTCAGTATTAGAACGAAGTATGGTAATGATCGAACCATAAAATGCCTTTGTATCACCGTCGTTGGCAATAGACGCGGGATAATCGCGTTTCATTCTTCCGTGTCTAAAATCGTCGGCCATTGCTTCCATCGTTGCCAAATACTTATCTGCATCTCTGCTCTGATCGTATTCCGCAAGCGTTTTTTTGATTTTCGAGGAGAATTCCTCAAATTTCAGAGGATCATCGTATCTGATCTGCTTGAGTTCTGACTCAATTCTCGTTTTAATTATATCTGCCTTAACGTTATCCGGATCATTGTTATCCAAAAGCTTTGCCATCGCATCCTCATCGCCGAGGTATACAGGATCGACAACGATTTTCACCTCTGTCGCATTTACAAACGTATCAAGGAGATTCTTGATGCCGGCTTCATATTTGGTTAAGTCGATTTCGTTATCGTATCTTTCAACGACTGCATATCTCAACTTGTTGAAGAAAAGATAATCGGCACGATATTTTTCAATCGCATCAAGACCAACCTCAACAAACACACTTCTGTTTGTAAGAGCACTGTTCAAAAGGTTTGCAAAGGTCTTGAGTCTATCATAAAACTCATTTCTTGTGATTTCATCTTCAAGTTTGCTCTGCCAAACCTCGGAGGGAGCGTTTTTATCAATGCCCACAAACATATCTAAAAGCTGTTGATGCGCCGCTTCAAGCGTGTTCTTTTCATCTATAGGACCGAGAATAGCATCTTGAATATCATTGGGATCAAACTTGTTCATCTCAGATTCGGCATCGTCATACATGTCTATTGCGGATTTGAGCTTGCCAAAAATACCCCAATAGTCAACGATAAGTCCAAAATCTTTGCCCTTGTATACACGGTTTACACGAGCGATCGCCTGAAGCAAGCTATGTTCACGCAATGATTTATCTACGTACAAAACTCCGGCAACAGGAGCATCGAATCCCGTCAAGAGCTTATCCTTGACGATGAGCATATTGATGTCACCTTCGGAGTTCCTGAAATCACTGCACACCGCATCATCGTATTTTTCATCGTTGTCGCCAAAAAGAGGCTTCACTCTCTTGTCACGGTATTCTTTGATCTTCTTGATAGCTGTAGGCGTGCTGTCATCGTCATCTCCCTCACGCTTGTCACCAAAAGTAATTACTACACGAGGATTTACTTTACTACCGGGAAGGCTTACCAAAACATTATACATATCAACCGCTGTTGCTCGCGATGAACATACAACCATTGCTTTTAATCCCTTTGGCAAACAATAGTTGACAAAATGATCGTAAATATCAAATGCAATCAAGTTGATACGACTACTTGCTTCTGCAAGTTTAGAGAAACGGCTATATCTTTCTTTCAGTTCTTTCTTGAGATCTTCATCGAGGTTTGCCGTCAAGCTTTCAAAATACGCGTTAATCGTGTCAGAAGGATCGTTTTGCTTTACCTTTCGTCCTTCGTAAACCAGAGGCACGGTGATTTTGTCTTCGATAGCTCGTTTCATCGTATAGCTGTGAATAGGAGCACCGAACTTTGCATAGGTATTCTTCTTTTTAGAAGCAATCAAAGGCGTTCCGGTAAAAGCAATCAACGTTGCATTCGGAAGAACCTCTCTCATATAGTTGTACATTGCGCTATATTGAGAACGATGTGCCTCATCAATGAGAACGTAGAATTTATCACTATCGGGTTCAAGATAACGGTTTCTACATACCGTTTCAAACTTATTGATAAGGGTAGTAATAACCAAATTACCCTTGTCCTTGAGAACAGCTTTCAAGCCTTTGCCTGTTGCCGCTCTGACAGGAGCCATCTGTGAGTTGGCAAAGTTATCTCTTATTTGTTTATCAAGGTTGATGCGGTCTGTAACGATTACAAAACGAGGATTTTCTTTGGCTTTCTCAAATTGAATTTTACGGACCAGCATAACCATCGTTAAGCTCTTTCCGCTACCCTGAGTATGCCAAATAACACCCCCATTCGAATCACTGCCGTCAATTCCATTAATTCGATCCATTGTTTTTTGAACGGCAAAAAACTGTTGATGACGGGCAATCTTCTTGACATTGCTATCATAAAGAATATAATCGCGTATCAAGGTTAGCAAACGGCTATGATCGAGCATAGAAGCACAAATCCTGTCCTGCTCGGTAATATGTCCGTCGGGGGAGTACCTGTCACATATTTCTTTCTGCCAATCGATGTCATCCTCGCGCCACTCGACAAAATAATCCGCGGTGGTGCCGCAAGTACCGTAAACCACCTTGTTCGGATTCATAGCCATAACAAGCTGGGTATATTTGAAAAGATGAGGGATATAATCCGGTCCCATATTGCGCACGTTCTGCAATACGCCCTCTTTTACATCAACACTCGACTTCTTGCATTCTATTACAACAATCGGAATGCCATTTACCATCAGCACGACATCGGGACGTGCATACTGACCGTTGGGGCGTTCTACGCTGAATTCCTCGGTCACCTGCCAAATGTTGTTTGCGGGATGCTCAAAATCGATATAGGACAGGTCAAAGGATTGACGGACGGGAACGTCCTGGTCAAGGATAACGTTTTCCTCGAGACTGATACCGAGTGTCAAAAGGTTATAGATTTCCTTGCTTGCCATAGAAAGTCCTTGAAGCAAAGAAGCATCCAGAGCGTTAACGGCGCGCTGAACAGAGTCCCCGGAGAACAGGAACTCATAACCCTTATATTTGTACGTTTGCTTGCTCAAAAAGCGAATAAGCTCATCGGTAAAAATAACCTTTGAAAGGCTACCGCGCTTTTGCTCAGCTTCACTCCTTGAAACGTATGTATAGCCCATCTTCTGCAAGAAGGATATCAATCGATCTTGGCATTCGGGACGCTCGTTAAATATTTTATGACTTGGCATCTTGTTTTCTCCTTGTTTCCCATTCATCATAAGATATGTACTCGTGCTTTGTTTGGATCACGTTTTTGGTTCTAACTGTGATATTCCAACCTCTTTGTCGGCACAAATCCAATAACTTCTTTCCGTTGTTTGTTTCAACAACTCTATCATCAATTATGATGCCGCTTACAAGATCGGCATATAATTTATTTTCAATGTTGTAAAGAAGAATACGCCATTCCTTTTCATAACTCCAAAATAACTTTTTCGTTATCAATTTCTGCATCATGTCGTAGGAGATGCTCTTGTACTCTTCTTGATCTGTTTGCCCCTTCATGATGAAATCAAGAATGCGCATAAATGAGAATTCCTCTTGCTTATCCTTGTAGATTACTTTATAAATGCTTATAAGTTTTCGCCAAATTTCCGGTTTTAACTGAGGCGCTTTGCTGAAGTCGTATTCGATGCAAAATCCTTTATTGCTGTTGGCGTAATGTGCCCACATCAATTCATTATCATAGGACTCTGACATGGAGAACACAAAACAATTTTTGCGATTGGTTTCATTAAAGTGCAAATATGCATCAACAATGCTTATAACAGCACTTTCATTTTCCTTGAGGAACTTTTCTGTAAATGCTTTTAATTCCTTGACAAACTGAATGCATAAGGGAACACTATACCCGTGGCGAGATAATGCCTTGACAGCCTTGCTTTCAATCAGCTCACCCGTGTTTCTATCATAGCATTCAAGAACTTGGCTATATGCAAAATCTGATACCGCATCATTGCCCAAATCAAAAGTGGAATCTTTTGTTTTATACGCCATTCGCAAAAGCAAATAGGGATGCGAGAACAGATACTCTTTTAGCTGTTCACATTCTGCATCGGGATTATAGTACAGAACCGTATCTTCGTCATCGTTCAGTTCGCTTGCCGCCGACAACCAAATGTATCCATCATTCAGAGAATTATACGTATTGGTAAACGAAGGATCGTCTATGGAGCGATACTTATAAAGTTTTCCACCATTCGGAAGAACGGAAAGAACACGCTGAAGCATAGACATCATTTTTTCGTTATCAAATTCATCAATCTTGTTTTCAAACATCTCGTGGAGATGTTCTTCATATTGTGTATTCACTCCATAGACTCCTTTCTAAGATTTATTGGTTAAAAAACGCAGTTGCATTTAAACGTGACCAATTATACGATGGTACCGGCGGAATAGGCGGTATTGGGGGTATAGGCGGCACCGACGGAATTGAAGGAACTGCCGGAATTGGCGGCACTTTCGGAATGGGAGGAAGCGGACCAACTCCGTTATGTTCGTCTGTATACAGAACAGCGCAACTGTTTTTATCTCTTATCCAGCCATCCTCTTGATATCCTAACAACCGCCCTCTTAAATTGAATACTCCATTGTTTCGAAAGAAAGCAATGGGTTGGCCATTCATCAAAAACAAATGATCGTGATATAAATGAACTATCGCGATTCCGTTTCGGTCATAATAATACGTCGCCATAAAAGCTCCTTTCTTTTAGACTCTTACAATTCCGTTCAGCAAATATTTTTGTAGGACTCTTTGCTGTGCTTTGATTTTTTCCACCTTACACTGATGAAGGGTGATAAGGTTGTCAAGTTGGCGAAAGAAGTCACCGATTGCCTTCTGTTCTTTCAGTGACGGAAAATCCACCGATAGTTCTTTGACAATAGTTCCGGATAGGTTTCCTTGCCCACCTTGCAGGTATGTTTCTATAATGCTATGCTTGCTTTTTCGTAGCCATTGAGCAAGGTATTCCGAGTCGTAATCCGTATGAGGTTTTATTGCTAAAATGGCTTGATTTATAGCACCTTTAAGCCTTGCTCGCCCCACTTCGCCACTTGTTGCACCATATAAAGCGTACAGAATATCGCCTACAGCCACAAGTCGTGCTGAGGAGTTTTTCAAGCCTTCTTCGGTTAGAAAGAGTTCAGTTATTTCGCTATTGATTTCCGCAGAACGAATGAATGGTATTTGTCCTCCGTAATACTCTTTGACACCCACCGAAGGCGTTCCACCAGAGTAGGATTCGCTCACTTCTCCAAGCTTACGCTGTTCCCAAGCATCAGTAAAACCTTTGAACCTCCATTCAGGAACTTTTTCACCCCTCTGGGGGAACATTTTTTTTAGGCAAACCGATTTTAGTTGTTTCAGTTTTTCTATCAGTTGGTTATATAACTCAATCGCCTCATCCCATTTCATAAGGATTTCGACAATTTTGGATTGTTCGTCGGCGGATTTTGGATAGGCAACATGAAGTTTTTCAAGATTCTCGCGTTGTATATGCACAACCGAATGTCCTTGTCCGAAACTTGCCTTATTTCTAAGTGAAAAGTCCTGGTATTGCTGATACGCTAAGAATAGGGGATTTACCTCATTGCTGATAAAGGTTATAATATCTCCACCTGCATATATGGTTTCATCGCCGTTATAGCAAACGCATTTTCCAATTTCCTCGGCTGTTTCTCCGGTTCCGGTGAACAACAATGTTCCTTTTTGAATTGGCTGACTTTTGGAAGCCGTTTCCTTATCCACAAATGATTTTGCTTTTTCAAAATGGAAATCATTGTACTTCATATAGATATCGCCATATCCGACGCAAGGAACACCCTCGGTTGTCATTTTATCACCCAGAAGTCCTTTTCCTTTACCAAATGAGCCCAAATCTTTGAGCTTTTTATCAGTAACCCAATCGCACGGAAAGATGCCAAATTCGGTCTTTTTGTAACCGTTTGGCACTTCGCCGTTGTTCAGTTGGGCTATTCGTTGTTTTATTTGTTTGTTCATAATAACACCTTTTTCTTTTACTATACCGTGCTATTTGTGCCCTCCGTGAGGAGATTCATCATAATGCCATTCTCCGGTAATAAGCCAGTACTCATAAGTGTTGAGCCAAGCTGCTATCCAAGGAACAATGGTGTTTGAAATCAACATATTACGATTCCATTCATTATATCCCGGATAAAATAAACATAGGCATTGATTCCCATTTGCATCTGCTCTTGTTGCGTAAATATGCTTTGGATATTTACCTTCTCTTTTTTGCATTTGAGGTGAAATCAACCACACTCGTGGAGAGAACTCTCCATTCCTTAGGCTCAACTTATATACGATTTTCACTCGATACGTCTCGCTATTCGGCGAAGGAGTGATACGCATAATGCAAACCAGAACACCGTTTTTTACACAACATTCATCAACAAGGTTTTTGTAGGTTGAGATAAGGTTCGTACACTGCACGGGTAGTGAAATGGGTTGTACCTTAGGATATTTGGCCATGATTATGATTAGGAGGAACCGGTATTGTGCCAGCGGTTGAAACGTGTCCTGTTTTAGGATCAATACGCTTTTTTTGCTGCACAATCGATTCTCTGTCTTCCTTTGCCATTTCTTTAAACACTTTCTTGCTGGTGATAACTCCCAAGGATTCGCTAAGGTTTTGTGCCATTGCAACTCTGTTGAGCGAATAAACTCTTGTATCTACCAAATCGGCTTTCGCTTTTTTTATCCACGCGAAAAATGCGTCTTTGCGCTCGGGATGTTCAGCCCACTTGTCGGCAAAGTTCTCAACATCAACACCTGTATATGAGGGATTGTCCACATGATATACGCCCCCCACCATTTTACGATTGAGGTGGGCTTCCATATTTGTAAGAATATTAGTCAATGTATCCACAACATTATCCTCGTCGTTGTACAACTCAGCCGCAAGAGTCGTGATAATAATGGATATGGGTTTCAATTTCTTGGTATCATCCTCAAACATAATATCACGGTGGCGTTTGAGAAGCTGTATTGCTTTCTGTAGGGGGGTCTTGAAATTATATTCCTTCAGTTTCCCTACATCAGCTTGGCATGTTACCAGATGCCTGTTTTCGCTACAGTATTGTTCAACTAATACTTGGCGCCTTGTGGCTTTGCGAGAGTTAAACCATTCGATGTAACCCTTGGGGTTGCTACCGATATAATCATATCGGTCTTTTTCTTCGTCATGGTCTGTGATGTCAATGTATTCCTTGAGCAACTTTCTGTGTACTGCCGGGATAACATCCATATGAAAATTCGGAAGATCCTCGTATTCCACATGCCAGCAACGCTTTTTGTTTATAATCTCACCTTTGATTTTCTTGTATCGCTCAAGGAGTGGTTTTACAATATCGCATTTGAGCGCTTCGGCGGACAATCCGTATTGACTTGCGAACTCACATACCAAGTCCAAGTCATAATCTTCGGAATCGCTAATTGGTTTGATAACCGTTCCCAAGGCAAATGAGCCTTGAGGATATATTTCAATCTTATATGTGGGCGTTTTGGCATCAATCCAATCGCCTAATTCTTTATACGCTTTTTCAGCTTCGTCAAACATTTCATTGCTGATATCGATGGCTTTTATTACGCGTTCATACAAGCTGTTCAGTTCGCTTTTTGTATACATCTCAACCTCCTATTGTAATTGTTTCAAAGAAACCATCATCTTGCCTGGACTGTTCATAAAGTATAATTGGCAAGTCGGCCTTTGGCATATAGTCCATACCTGCTTTTATTACAAGCGAATTGGGCATCACAGGGAATAAATGAATTGCATTCGGTGCTGGACGCAAGTTTTTAATATGTTCCATTGACTCTCGAAAGGCCTTTACGAAATCATCCTGAATCTTTTCGCTTGTAACAAATGTGCGACACGGATTATCCAATGTAATGTGGAAAATTCTGCAATCATCTCCTAATACACCTGTAATTCGGTCATCCATTACTGGAGCACTCAAATCTATTACTAAAGCAATTTTATCATTATTGCCATCTTTGCTACAGCTGAACTTAAAATCAACTGCTTCGCTATTAGTTGGCCATGCCCACTTGTGACCGGTTCTATGACATTGGAATGCCACAGTGTTATACCGATCGTTAATGAGCGTTCCAAGTTTGAAAAGCAAAGGTTGCGGAGCCAAAGAGAATACACCTATGCTATCCTGGCTCTTGATAATTCCATCAAACCAAACGCGAAATTCTCGTTCCAAATCCGCCGCTTTCTGAATAAATATTTCCTCGGACGGCACATACCGTGTGTAGGAATCTGCGTGTAAAGAAATTACAGGTTCCTGCATAGGAAGACGTCCCGATAGCAGAACTGCTTCTCGGAGTAGACGGTCGGAGCTGAATTCCTGTTGATTGTCAATGTTGGAAAAATACGACACAAGTCTACAGCTTTGCTCGCTCGGAATATTCGTAACTTCACGTATTCTTGACTCGTGCATTTGCTTTTTCTTCAACAGTAAGCCTTCTCCAAAATCTTCAGGGGTAGTATCAATCATATGGTGATGTTCTTCACATAGCAACATTAAATTATTAATGCTGTTTTTTTCTTCGGGCGTCATACCGTATTTATGACGCGGGCCACCCTCGCTTACTGCGTGTATATGCGCCATCTCACCAAAATTTCCATCACAGCCAAAAACAAGATCTTGATACAAAAGTCGATTGCACAATTCACATCTGCCTCCGGATACCGCCCATAAGCGCATTCGGACTTTTTCATCGATGGAAGTGCGCCCAATCTCAGAGTTTACCTTTCCCATTACAGCCCAAGTTCCTCCAAATACTTCGCCATCTGCTTCTCAACTTCGGCAATTCTTGTTTTCAAGTCAGCAATCTCTGCGTTCACTTCGTCGATATTGATGATTTCTTCCTCCTCGAAGGTATCAACGTAACGGGGAATGTTAAGGTTGTATTCGTTTTTGACGATTTCATCAAGTGTTGCCACGTGGCTGTACTTTTCAAGCTCGGCCTTTCCTCCGTTGCGGAAAGCCTGATACGTCTCTACAATCTTTGTAATGTTAGCAGGCTCAAGAACGTTCTTTGCCTTATCCTTCTTGAAGTCCTTGGATGCATCTACAAAGAGAACGTCGGTGGTAGTTCTTCCTTTGCGGAACACGATGATACAAGCAGGGATAGAAGTGCCATAGAAAAGATTTTCGGGAAGTCCGATAACCGCATCAATCAGATTTTTTTCTATGATAGTTTGGCGAATGCGCCCCTCGCTTGCTCCGCGGAAAAGAACGCCGTGAGGAGCAACTGCCGCAACTCGACCGTTACCGCTCATACTTGCAATCATATGAAGAAGAAACGCCCAGTCTCCTTTGCTCGCCGGGGGAATCCCCATATCGAAGCGATGCCAACGATCAAGATTTGCCTCCATCTTAAATTCTTTCTTTTTGGTTTTCTTTTTGCCGGAATCCGTTTCATCATCGTCTACGGAGACCTCTCCTCCGGGATTAAAGCCTTCTGCCCACTTATCTTTACTAAACGGCATATTAGCTACGATACAATCAAACTTCATCAAGTTTCCGTCGCTGTCAAGGTGTTGTGGGTTTGCAAGTGTATCGCCCCACTTGATATTCGCATCTTTGATGCCGTGAATAAACATATTCATACGCGCCATGGAGATAGCAGAACTGTTTACTTCCTGACCGTACATCTGCACCTTATCAAAGCCACCCTTGCGAGCTGCACGAATCAAGAGCGAACCGGATCCACACGTTGGGTCGTATACTCGGTCGTTTTCCTTGGGGGCAACGATCTGTGCCATAATTTCCGATACCTGTTGAGGAGTGAAGAAGCTCCCCGCCTTTTTTCCCGCCATCGTGGCAAATTCACCGATCATATATTCATATGCATCGCCGATTACGTCAGCAGGAATCTGTCCTTCTTTCGTCTCTATGTTGCGAGGTCTCAGGTTGAGATTTGCAAAATCGTTCAAAAGGTTACGGAGAATGGGATTCTTCTGTTCCTTTTTACCCAGGTTGCTTTCACTATTGAAGTCGATGCCACGGAAAATACCGTTCAGGATTGCATTGGAACTTTCGATTCCAGTCAAGGCTTCACTAATCTTATTGCCAAGATCGGCGGCGTACTGATTTTCCAGCAGGTAATCAAAAGTATATTCGTATTTGAGTGTAAAGGGAAGGTTTTCAATCTGTCTTTCCAAACGGATACCCTCATATTTCTCTTTAAGGTCATCAACACTTTCGGCATAAGTATCGCTAAGATACTTAACGAAAAACATTGAAAGGACATAATCCTTATAATTGGCGGCGTCAATATTATCTCTGAAAGTGTTTGCTCCCGCCCAAAGAGCTCTTTTAATATCATCAAACGTGGTCTTAGCCATTATATTTTCCTCCAAAGGTCTCTACGTATTTTTTGATTTGATAGTTTCGTTTTTGACTTTCAAGTTCTGCCAGCCTGTTTTTCATCTTTTCAAGCTCAATGCCACTATACCACAGATCTCCGACCAATATTTGCTTTTCGTAGGGGAGAAGCGGGATCATGACTTCCTCGAGATGCTGTCGGCTTACGGATTTCATTACCGCACCGACCGAGCTGGACTCTGATAAGGACTCAATTCTTTCATTTAGCTGCATCGCAAGGTATTTGGAGTATACTTCTTGCTTAGGAGTTATAACGATCAAGTTGTTTCCGGCGTACATTTCATTAGGTATATAATCAATGTAATTCACAAACATAGGACTGATACGTTTAACCACGATATCATCTTTCTTGATCAGTAATTCCTCATCGGGTACGTAATTGGTTGCTGTCGCTTCATATATAACGGTATTATTTCTCAAAAAATTGGCACATTGCAACCACATTGTAGGCATTTCTTGGGTTTTGGTTCGCCCAGGGGAAACAACACAGAACTTGATTTCTGCTATTTCAGATAATCTTAAGTGTTTCATTTTCATCCTCTTTTATAAAATAAGACGCGGTGAGATAGAATCCCGCGTCTCCTGAATTAATATCTGGGAAGGTTTTCGAGATTGTCTGCCTTGATATTGTTATTGTCCGTTCTCAAATATCGGTTATCGACAACGTGAATTTCTTCACCATCGCACCATCTGCCGCCTCGAACATACTTTGTATGAGCATGCCCCGGATTTGCATTTATAAAGCGAATCATATCCGCTTTACTGCAACGCTTACAAGCATTTTCGTACAATGAGTCTGTCCACATAACCTCAGAAATGTACAGTTCGTTACCGTACGAATCCTTGGTGTAGTGAACCTTATCAACATACACCACCTTTTGCTTTCTCCTTTCTTTTTTTACTCGCAAATAAGATGGCTCTTGACAAATCTCAAAAAATGTGCTATACTTAATTTACTACAACCAAGTATGGCGAAAGCCATCGAGCGTGCTGATTTCTATCAAATCGGCACGCTTTTTCTCTGCTGTAATCATTATACAGCAGAAATTACCTTCTGTCAAGATTGTTTTGAAAAAACGTTTAGATATTATTGCTGTAAACGCAATACTGCAAAATATAATACCGTTTTGGGGGAATATAATCTCAGCAAATATGAAGTGTTGGAACTCTTCTTGCACAGAGAAATAAAATCACAGCGCTTATCTTTGATTACAGCGATGAAATATTTGCACCGTGAAGTGTGGTGACAGGGAACGACCGCGTCAAACTCGGCAACAGGAACCACACAAACGGGGGTGCATTTCTAAAAGAATTTCTAAAAATTTTTTAGAAATTCTTTTAGAAATCGCTATGCCTTATGGCGTAAGGATTTTTTGAGGTTCGAACAAAAAAGAGCCGAAAACCCTTGTAAATACTGGGCTTTCAGCTTCTTTTATCGTCCGTTATCGTCTTCTAAAATTCCTTAATTTCCGCATGGTTAATGTGCCTTGAAAACCGTTTGGGGGCAACCCCGCAAGGGTTCGAATCCCTTCCTCTCCGCCAAAACGGCAAGTCACCCTTTCGGGTGTCTTGCCGTTTTGAATTGGGGGATTCGAACGGGGCGGTAGTGAATGACCTGCCTGTGGCAGGTCAGAGCCGCCCCTGACCGAGCCCACAGGCGAGAATTCGAATCCCGCACATCGCAGATGTGTCCTCTCCGCCAAAACGGCAAGGCACCCTTTCGGGTGCCTTGCCGTTTTGAATTGGGTGGGATTCGAACGGGGCGGAAGTGAATGACCTGCCGGTGGCAGGTCAGAGCCGACCCTGCGGGGGCCCGCAGGCGAGAGCGAATCCCGCACATCGCATCAGAATTTTAATTTTATTGTATTCTCATCCATTGTATGATAATCAATTCCAAAATTGCCTACCGTCGATACATAGTAGTTGCCGCCTTCAGTAATCGGCTTGTGGAAAGCGATAAGCTGAATAACAAATCTGCCGGTATCTTCTGCAAAGACTTCTGCCGGAACAGTAATCTTTTCGCTATGGTTATATGTAATGCCCCTCCAATAACTCATGCGAAAGCCATATTCTTCAGAAAAAGCCTCCTCCTCGGAAATTTCTTTTATAAAATAATGATTGTCGATCACCTGATAATCAGATATTTCCGTATCATTCCGGACATCAAAACGGTACGCAGTTTTGCAAATATACAAACCAAAGAAAATTGTCTCGTATCCATCTTTTTGATAGCTCTTTTTAGGGTCAGAATTATACTTGTCATCGTATCCGATATCGTGTACGCCATAATATAAATCAAAGGAAACATCGTTTTTGAAAAAAGTGTCGGTATCAGAACGCACTCCAAACATGATACTTTCCGGAGTCGGGGTGTACCCAAACCCTTTTTCAAATTTTGATTTTTGTCCGCATCCCGTTGTGAACAAAGATACTGCCAGTAAGAGAAACAATACTCCAAAAACTTGTCTTGACGGTTTATTGGTAACTGGTTTTGGCATGGTTGATCCCTCCGATTAAATTGAACCAATCTGTTTATAAAACGGTGTTGTGTACATTTGTATCAACAAATGCCCAGTTGTCTCTCCCAAACGAGAACAACTCAGAAACAATACTCATTCCATACATTGTACGCGAGGCTGACTGTTTTTCCTTCCGCGCATTTCTCATAATAAAATTATATCATAATTATGCAAAAACAGCAAATAACATTTACAGCCATATTCCGAAGGGTGACGCTCCGCTTTCAAGAGGAAGCAAAGCAAAAAATCAAATGCTGTCGATTTCCGCGGAATGAACAGACGGCAAGGCAGATACGACGGAAGTGGAGTATCTGCCGGATCACGGTTGCGGGAATTCGCGTCGATTCGGAACGCCAGCGAGCGGGCGATTTTTCGTTCCGCGATTCAATCAAGACAGACTGAAGCGGAATCGCAACACCGGCAAACATGATTGGCGGAGGGAAGGATGTTGCCGGTAAACTTTGGCATTGACATTCCCGGCGGAATGGGGTATGATGAGGGTAATGTCGATCAGCAATATCCAGCCGTTCCGGCATCCGGTGCGGCGGGGGGAGGGTATCATGACTGAAAACAACACGTCGGGCACAAAAATGATCGCGCACAGAGGGCTTTCGGGCATAGAACGGGAGAATACCGCCGAGGCGTTCGTGGCGGCGGGGAACCGCCCGTTTTTCGGCGCGGAATGCGACGTGCACGTGACAAGCGACGGGAAATATGTGGTGTTTCACGATGACTGGACCTGTCGCATCTGCGACCGGTCGCTCCATGTGGAAGAGACGGATTTTGACACGCTCCGTTCGCTCCGTATCCGCGAGAGCGGCGGGGAAGCGTTCAGCGAGACCCTGAAAATCGCCACGCTTGACGAATATCTCCGGATCATGGCGCGGTACCGCAAAACCGCGGTGATCGAGCTGAAGAATCCGATGGAAGAACACCATATCGGAAAGATCGTTGACATTTGCCGCGGTTTGTACGCTTTGGAGCATATCATTTTCATTTCGTTTGATTTCAACAACCTGATGTCCGTCCGCCGCTTCAGTCCCGGGCAGAAGATCCAGTTCCTTGCGGACAACCTGGGTGCCGTGAACATCGGCGTGCTCCGTGAGAACCGCTGTGATCTGGACATCGCGTGGGGACTTCTCTCGGAGGAGTACATCCGCGAGCTGCACGAAAACGGTATCGGGGTCAATTGCTGGACGGTGGACGATCCCGCTTGTGCCGACCGCCTTATCTCGTGGGGCGTGGATTATATCACCTCCAATATTCTGCTTCGCGCTCCTGACGGGAGAGCCGTCAGAGCAGATTCCTGAGAGCAGGGAAGTGCTTTGTCATTCACCTTGCAGCATGAATTGCCGATATGTAAAACTCCCCGCCGCAGGCACCCTGCGGCGGGGAGTTTTTGCGCTTCCGATTTTGGAGCTTCTTTTCGTTCTTTCGCTGTATTTGGTACAGATTCTTCAAAATCATTTGATTTCTCTGAAAAAATTTTTCATATCAAAAATCAGCGGATATTATAATGTAGGAAATCAGCAAATACGCTCCAGCGAACCGGTTCCGCTGCCCGGATTTTCCGGAAAAGTTCTTGCAAATTCTCCTCGGATTTGTTACAATAAGGTGAACAACCGGAAATCCGGAGACAGTCATCGACCCAAGAGAAAACAGGGAGGTATACTATGATCGGAAAACCGTTTGACCGCATTTATGCCATGAAGAACATGGCGACCAACAAGGAACGTAAGCTGATCGAGGGACTGGAGGGAATCGAGCCGGACGAGCTTGTGTATATGTCCATCACCGAGCTTGCCTCCCGCCTCAAGGTTGCGGAGGCGACGGTGGTGCGCTTCTGCAAAAAGCTCGGCTACAACGGCTTTCAGGATTTCAAGCTGAGCCTCAGCAAGGAGCTCGGCACGGTCGCAAGAAGCGACATGAGCAGCGTCGTCAAGCGCATTGCTCAGCAGATGACCGACGCGATCACCGAAACGTCGTACAGCCTGCAATACGACAAGTGTCTTGAAATTGCCAGATTTCTGGTCGGGGCAGATAAGATCGGCGCGTTCGGTGTCGGCAACTCCTCGGTGACGGCGATGGAGATCGGCAACGTGCTTGCGCGTATCGGCATCAATGTGACCGTCACGCCCGATCCGCATATGCAGGCAATGATCACAAGCAACATGACCGACCGGGACATCGTGTTCCTCATCAGCGTGTCGGGCAGTACCAAGGACATCATTGACGTGGCGGAGATCGCCAAGGCAAACGGCGTCAAGATCGTGGTCATCACCTGTTACGACCGTTCTCCGCTTGCCAAATTCGGCGATTACGTGCTGTTCTCCACGCGGCGCGAGGCGGCGCACGAGGGCGGCTCCATCTCGACCATCGTGTCCATTTCCTTTATCGTGAACGTTCTCTATAACGCCATTTACGAAACGCTCGGCGACGAGGTGCGCGAGCGCGCGCTCCGGACTGCCGGGGCGGTGGCGAACAAATCCATCTGACGGGGGCAATTGATCTATGCTGATCGGAAAACAAGTGGATCGCCTGACCGCGAAGGTCATGCGGCTCGGAGAAGTGTACCGTCCGTTCCTCATCCGGGAAACGGTTCTGCCGAAGGTTACGGTCACCGAGAACGGTACTGACCGTGAGATTGCGGCAGGCGACCGCTGGGGCGGGGAATTTTGCGTCGCGCGGTTTTCTTTTTGCGCGGAGGGGATCAAGCCCGGAAAGAGGTACCGCCTGTATGCCGACACGGGTGCCGTGGAGCATCAGGTGGCGGTGAACGGAAAAAGCGTCGGACTGCTCGATTACATCGATCACGCATCTGAGCCGGTTTTCCGCATCCACCGGTATCTTTTGCTGGAAGGACTTTCGGACGGCGACGAGGTGACGCTCGACGCGTACTGGTCGCACACCTTCCCCGGCACCATGCCCTATGACAAGCCGTCCACCTTTTCCATGGACGGGCTGTACCCCGACCGGGCGTACCGCGGGATCGGGCTTTGTGTGTTTGACGAGGAGCTTTACTCGTTCCTCGAAAAACTGGAGCTGTTCAATCAGTATTACCGCGAGCAGGAACCGGGCAGTTTCCGGGCGGCAGCGGCGGAGCGGGTATACGAAAAGCTGTTTGCCCTCCTCCCCATGAAGGAGGTCTGCCCGGACGGGGAGACGCTCCGGCAAGCCGCCCTGATCATTGACGGATTCCTCACGGGCGGGGAAGAGAAACCCTATGTCGGCGTCATCGGACACAGCCATCTTGACACGGCGTGGCTCTGGCCCGTCGCGGAAACCAGACGTAAGCTGCGCCGCACCGTGTCCAATGCGGTGACCCTTCTTGGGCGTTACCCGGGATATAAGTTCTTCCTTTCCACCGTGCTTTATCTCCGCTGGCTGGAGGAGGACGACCCGGAGCTGTTTGAGCGCGTCGGCGAACTGATCCGTGAAGGCAGGATCGAGCCGAACGGCGCGACGTGGGTCGAATGCGACGGCAACCTGACGGGAGCCGAGGCACTCTGCCGGCAGTTCCTCTTCGGTAAAACCTATCTCCGCGAGAAGTTCGGGTATGAGTCGGACACCTTCTGGCTCCCGGATACCTTCGGGTATTCTGCGGCGCTTCCGCAGATTCTTTCGCAGTGCGGGGTGAAGTATTTCCTCACCACCAAACTGAGCTGGAACGATACCAATACCTTCCCCTATGAGACCTTCCTCTGGCTCGGTATCGACGGGTCGGCGGTCCCGGTGCATTTCAATTCCATTCATACATGGGTGGATGAAAAGAGCGTCGGCGACCGGCTCCATGCGGTACACGACAAGCGCGAGAGTGACTGCGTGCTGATGGCATACGGCTTCGGCGACGGCGGCGGGGGACCTTCTGCCGAGATGGTCGAGCGTGCGCTGTATACCGAGAAAAATTGCAAATGCGCAACCGTCCGGCATACGACGGTCTCCGATTTCATGAAACGTGCAACGGCGCGCCCGCTCCCGGAATACTCCGGGGAATTGTATCTGGAACTGCACCGCGGCACCTATACCTCGGGGCACGCGCTCAAGCAGAACAACCGGCGCCTGGAGGAAGCCCTGCACGATGCGGAGCTGATCTCCGTGTTCGCGGGAGAGAATCTGAAAAAGGAGACGGACGATCTCTATCGCATCCTGCTTCTCAATCAGTTCCACGACATTCTGCCCGGCACCTGCATTGCCGAAGCGACCGATCAGGCGATCCGGGAGCAGACCGCCGCGATCCGGGACGCGAAGGCCCTGATCCGCGGGAGCGGGGAGCAGGAACGCTACTATAACACGCTGTTCTTCCCACGGAGCGAGTATCTGCCCGTTCCGGCGGGCACGCCCGGCGCCGTGACTTACCCGGGACCCGACGGAACGGAAGAGACACTTGCACGGTTCGATTTTGACGCGTTCGGGTACGGTACCCCGTCCCCCGCGGCGGAAAAACTGGTCTATGACGGAAACAACGGAAAAATCTCCACGCCATATTATGAGGCGACCGTGAAGGACGGCGTGATCGTGTCGCTGGTATTCGGCGGGCGCGAAATCGCCGGTGACGGGCTCGGCATGGTCCGCTTTGCTGAGGATGTTCCGTATATTTACGATAACTGGGACATCGACGCGGATTACACCCTGAAGGAACGCCCTGCAAAATACGCGGGGACCGAAACCGTGCTTGCCACGGACGGAGTGCTGATTCTCCGTGTCTCATGGCGCATCGGGGAGGCTTCCGTCTACCGGACCGATCTTGTGTTCCGCGCGGATTCTCCGGAAATCCTGTTTGATTGTTACATGGATTTTCACGACAAACACACGCTGGCGCGCACGTATTTCGATACCACGCTTTACTCTCCCCACTACCGCGCGGAGACGCAGTTCGGTTATGTGGAGCGCAACAGCTACCCCAAGTCGCGGGAGGATTACGCGAAATTCGAGGTTCCCGCGCACAAGTGGACGGACCTTTCCGAGAGAGGGGTGGGACTTTCGCTTCTCTCCGACAGCAAATACGGCGTTTCCTGCCAAAAGAAGACGCTCGGTCTGACGCTCTACAAGAGCGGTACCCACCCCGACGCGCGGGGCGATGAGGGCGTGAGCCGTTTCCGCTTCGCTCTGCTTCCGCACAAGGGAGCACTCGGCACGGAGACGGTCCGCGCGGCGTATGCGTTCAACCTGCGACCCGTCCGGACGACGCGCGAGGGACTCCTTCCCCCGTTCACACTGGAGGGGAGCGCCACGGTGATTCCCGAAACGGTCAAGTACGGCGAGCGGGGTGGCGTGGTCGTCCGGCTCTATGAGAGCCTCGGCGGGAGCGGCACCGTCACACTCCGCACGGACGGGGTACACCGCTTCACCCTCTGCGATATTCTGGAGGACGAGGTGACACAGCTGCCTGCGGGCAGGGAAGCAAGCCTTGTGTTTGCACCGTTTGAGATCAAGACCCTGAAAATCGAATAATCAAGGACAAGGATCTGTTGCATCGGGGATGTGGCAGGTCCTTGTCTGTTTTCGGCGGTTTGCTTTTCCGGACCCCATCCGAAAACAGAATGAAAACCATTTTCAAAATTTTCGGAAAAAATGAAAATGCTATTGACAGCAGAATGGAACTACGCTATAATATAAGAACAAAGGGTGAATTCAGGTTTAAGAAAAACAATTGGATGGGGCGAGAAGATGAACAGATTGAACCGTGGCTTAATTGTATCCTGTCAGGCAACCAAAGGGGAGCCGCTTTACGGATATGGGATCATGCACCTGTTTGCAAAGGCGGCAAAAGAAGGCGGGGCTTGCGGTATCCGTGCGCTCTGCGAGGATGTGGAAAGCATCCGGAAGCAAGTGGACCTCCCCATCATCGGACTTGTCAAACAGAATTATCCGGACAGCGAGATCTACATCACGCCGACGAAAAAGGACATTGACCGTCTGCTCCGGGTACCGTGCGATGTGCTCTGCATGGACGCGACCGACCGTCCCCGACCGCAGGGCGAGACGCTTGAAGAGCTTTACGCCTACGCGCGGGCAAACAGCGGCGGCAGGGAACTGATGGCGGACATTTCGACGCTTGAGGAAGCGCTTTACGCGGAGAAACTCGGGTTTGACTATGTTTCCACCACCCTGCGGGGCTACACCAAAGCAACCAAAGGCGCGCCGCTTCCCGACCTTGATTTCATGGCGGAATGTAAAAAGCATCTTCAACACATCCACCTGATCGCGGAGGGCGGGATCTTTGAGGTCTCCCACATGGAACGGGTATCCGAGATCAACCCGTATGCCGTGGTGGTCGGCTCGGCGATCACGCGACCCAAGGTCATCACCGAGCGGCTGGGCGGAGCGCTCCGGCTGCGCGAGGAAGAGAACATATGAAGGTGGTCTACCTCCCGCTTGACGAACGCCCCTGCAACGCGGCGTTTGCCGCACGGATTGCGGACGGCTCGCCGCTGACGCTTCTGACACCGCCGCGGGAAATGCTCGGAGACAAGAAAACGCCCGCAAACGCGGAAGAGATCGAAAGATTCCTGCTTGCGGCAGGAAAGAGCGCCGACGCGTGCGTGCTGTCGCTCGATATGCTGCTTTACGGCGGCATCGTGCCGTCGCGGATTCATTATCTGTCCCCGGAAGTGCTGGAAGAAAGACTCGGCACGGTCCGCCGGATGAAAGAAGAGAATCCGGAGTTGAAAATCTTTGCTTTTGCGCTCATCATGCGCTGTCCCGCTTATTCCTCCTCCGACGAGGAGCCGGACTACTACGAAACCTGCGGCAGGGAGATTTTTCTTTCGGGGCAGGTGAAGCACAGGCGGGAGCTTGGGCTCATTTCCCAAAAAGAAGCGGACGCGTTGCTTGCGGAGTACGGGCAGAAGACAAAAGAATTCCTTTCGGACTTTGAAACCCGCCGCCGCGTCAACCGCAGTATGCTGGAAAAGATCCTCACGGAATACAGGGACTGCTTCGAGGTTCTGGTCATCCCGCAGGACGATTCCGCGACCTACGGGTATACGACGATGGACCGCGAATATCTCAAAGGAATCATTGAGAAGAGCGGATACGGGGATGTTCCCATGTATCCCGGTGCCGACGAGGTGGGCATGACGCTCCTTTGCCGTGCGGTGTGCGACCTTTCGGGGCGGCATCCGCGCCTGGCTTGCGTTTATGCCGATGACCGGGCAAAGGACATGACACCCCTGTACGAAGATCGTCCGGTCGGGAAAACGCTTCCGCTGCTGCTTTCGACGAGCGGTTGCCTCTTCCCCCGTGACGGGGAGAACGCCGACATCACGCTGTACCTGAACTACCCGGCAAACGAGCCGCGGGAGGTCTGGGACGAGCCGTCGGCGGCGTACGGAGAGCGCAACCTTCCCGCGTTCTGCGACCGCATTGCGGCACAGGTCAGGGACGGGAAGATCGTCGCGGTCGCCGATGTGGCATTCTGCAACGGCGGCGAGGCGGAATTCGTGCGGATGCTTGCCGACCGCGTATCCCTCACCGATCTTTCGTCCTACGCCGGCTGGAATACCTCCTCCAATACCGTCGGAACGGCGGTCTGTCAGGCGGTGTTTGCGTGGCTGTTTGGAGCAAGCGACAACCTGCGGCTCTTCACCGCCGAACGTCTTTATGAGGATGTCGGCTATTGCGGACACGTCCGGCGCGCGGTAACGCGTGAGATTGAGCCGATGGGATTCGGATACTTTGACGCAGGTGAAACCGACGGCGTGGTGGCGCACCTCGTGCGTGACCGACTGAATACTTATATGAAAGAAAATTTCCCGGAAATTGCGGATACCTATGAGATCGACCGATGCCGGATGCCGTGGCGGCGGATGTTTGAGGTGGATCTGACACTGAAGAGCCGGACGGAGTGACCGCGGATCCGGTCAGAGCGGGAAAATGAAAAAAAGAGTGCTTTGTTTTGTGCTGGCAGGACTTCTCTTCCTGTCGGCGGGAGGATTCATGAGCGTTGAAAAAGTCAGCGCCGCGGCGGACGTCACCCCGCAGGCGACTCAGCAAATACAGGCAAGAGGCGTGTGGCACCGCCCGAACGTCACCGGAACCGAGACCGACCTTGCGGGAATCTGCAACGTGCTCGATACCTTCCGGAAAACCGGGATCAATCTGGTGTTCCTCGAAACCTTCTACCATGGGATGACGGTGTTCCGTTCCTCCATGGTCCCGTATTACACGGGATTTGACAAATTCGATTATTCCCCCTATCCCGATTACCTCACCGCGTTTGTCGCGGAGGCGGGGAAGCGGGGCATTGAGGTCCACGCATGGGTCGAGGACTTCTACATCGGAGTGAATGAAAATTACTTCACACGGAATCTGTCCGACTGGCTGATGCGGACCGCAGACGGCTCCGTCCGGCAGAGCGAGGGGCGCGACTATGGCGGATACCTCTTCCTTGACGCGGCGAATCCCGAGGTCAGAACCTATCTGATCCGCTTCTATGACGAATTGCTCACAAAGGTGCCGGGGATCGCCGGACTGAATCTGGACTACATCCGCTACCCCGTGTCGAACCGCGCGGACGATACCGGGTATACGGAGGTCGCCATGAACGGCTTCGCCGGGGCGGAGGGCTTTGCCTTCCCGGACGGCGCGACCTTTGAGGAAAAGGTAAAAACCGTCGCCTCGCACTATAACGAATGGGTCACTTACCGTGCAGAACAGATCACGACCTTTGTCGGCGGTGTGTTTGACATGGTGAAGAGCCGCCACGCGGGCGTGCTGCTCTCCACGGCGGTCTTCCCGGAGCAGGGAAAATCCTTCGGGGACAAAAAGCAGGACTTCACGACCTGGCTCCGCCGCGGATACCTTGATATCATCACGCCGATGGCATATTACGACGATACCGCAACGCTGAAAAACGCGCTGACGCAGATGCTCGGAGACCTCGGCGGCTGCTACTGCTACGCTGGCATCTCCCCGACCTTCCACAACCTTTCCGATGAGCAGGTTCTCTCACAGATTGCGACCTGTGCCGACGCGGGAGCCGACGGATTCGTCTTCTTCGGCTCGCAGTCCATCCTGAATAACCCGGGGTACATCGACCTGCTTGACCGGACTTATTCCGGCGAGGAGACTGCGCTGCTTCCGCACGCGGAACCCAAAGCGCTGTTCGATCTGACGGCTTCCAAAGTGGAAAAGAAGCTGACCGATGCCGGTGAGGACAAGGAAAAGATCGCGGCGCTTCGGACGGAACTCGGAAACATATCCGAGATTGCGGAACGCGGCGATACCGCTTCCCTGGAGGCGGCAAGAAAACAGCTGCGGCTGCTTGTCAGATACAACCTTTCCGCTTACGTGTCGGGGGACAACCTTGACACGGTCAGAGAGGATCTGGAGCGTCTGTATCGCTTCACGGAGATCCGCGCGGCAAGGCTCGGCATCAAGTATCCCGCGGGTGGGGACGACGGCAAGGAGACCGAAACCTCCGCGGGCAGTGAAACGGAGTCTTCCGGAAACGGGACAGGTGCAACGGAAGAAGCCGTAACGGAACCGGCAAAACCGTCCGGTAACGGCGGAAAGGGACCCGGGAAACGCTTTTCTCTCATCCCCGTGATCGGCGCGGGGATCGCGGTGGCGGCACTCTTCACGGCAGGAGTTGCATTTGCCCTTGCGGCAAAGAAACGCGGTGGGAAGCCGGGTGGGGAAGAATAAGACACTTTGATGTGAAACGCGGATTCCAATGATTTTCACATACGAAGAAAGGTGCAGATATGAAACAGAAAAACAGCATCCGTTCATGGGTGAAACGGGCTTTGTGCGTGCTGCTGGTTGCGGCAATGCTCCCCCTCGGCGCCCTGACGGT
Organism: uncultured Eubacteriales bacterium; assembly: GCA_934796165.1. GTDB lineage: Bacteria > Bacillota > Clostridia > Oscillospirales > CAG-272 > CAKVOU01. Next base: position 104,540 of record CAKVOU010000005.1, read on the forward strand.
TTTCGCGGACGGCGAATACAGCCGCGAGATGTCCGTTTCGGATATCACGGTTACGGCAAACGGCAAAACGATCGAAGGAATCTATTCCGACCCGGTCAGCTATTATGAGGAATCCTCCTCCGGGTACCTCAACGATTACGAGATCCGGTACAAAAAAGTCGCGGCAACCGATTCGGTAATCTATACCGCATGGTATCCGGATACCACGACGGGACGCACCGGCGAGGGCGTCACGGAATATGTCTGTGAGCCGGACGGCGCAGACTTCCGCGTCACCTCGGTCAGCAAAGCGGGGGACGGCAAGACCTATATCCCCGTCGGCGGCTTTGTCCTTTCGGTCAATGAAGCCGCGCACGCGTCGTTCGCCTCGGTCGGCGACCTGCTGAATCTCGGTGGCACCAAGCTCCCGATTCCGACCAAAGCGGTCGAGTCCTCTTCGGGCAAGCGTGTCGCGGTGGATCACACCAACGTGACGCGTTCCGGTCCCATGGTCGTCTACTACGACTACCAGTTCGGCGCAAAGACGGGCACCAACGTGTTCGGCACCGAAATGACCTGCGTTTACGATTTCGAGAACAACACCTTCCGCGTGGAATCCTTCCGCGGCTTCGGAACGGGCGACGCGTCCGGTTCGGAGATCCCCGACAACAGCTTTGTGCTCAGCGCCTACGGTGACGGCTACCGTTCGCTTCTGGTGAAGGGACAGATCTTCAATGTCGGCGACAGCGTCAAAATGGTCGGCTTTGATTTCATCCGCTTCGGCGGAACCGTCCGCGGGGAATACGATTTTATCAACCCGACACCCGAGGAAAACCCCAAGGGCATGGAGACCGAGTCCACCCCGTTCCCGGCATACCGCGGCGAGAACCAGATCATCATTTACCGCGACGGCTGGAGCTACAACGGCGCATCCGGCACGGGAACCAATGTTTACGGCTTTGAGGCGGCGGTCGATGCCGACGGTGTGGTCGTGGAGCTTGGCGTCAATGTGTCCGCGATTCCCGAGGGCGGCTATGTCATCTCGGGTCACGGCAAGGGAAGGGATTTCATCCGCTCCAACATCGTGCTCGGCGCGACGGTGACGCTGGACGAGAGTACCAAGAGCTTCTCGGTTGCCACTACGCTCAACAGTTACTATGAAAACCTGGTCACCTCGGTGAACTCGACCATCACGGTCGCGGAAAACCGTATGCGCCAGCTTTACGATCTCGACACGGACAAACTGAACGGCTACATTTCCGAGGTGCGCGACGCGCTTGCGGAACTGAAGACGGTCAAGGAACAGATCGAGGTCGGGCTGGAGGGCGCCGGTTGGACGGAGGAAGAACGCCTCAGTCACCTGATGGAATACAACAACTACCAGCTCACGGTGGAGCGCCTGCAAAGAAAGATTCAGTCGTCCTCCGCGGAAAGCAAGCCCGTGTCCGCGCGTGCCGTCTGGCACCGCCCCGTGGAGATGAGCTGGGAAGAGATCGAGAAAAACGTCACGCTCTACGCGAAGATCGGCATCAACACGGTGTTCGTCGAAACGCTCTACAACGGGTATTCGACCTTCCGCTCCTCCTCGTCGGAATTCCCCTATAACCCCAAACTTTCGGAATCCTACGCCAAGGACGAAACCACCGTTTATCCGGATTACCTCTCCGCGTTTGTCGCGTGCTGTGAGGAAAACGGGATCGAAGTACACGCATGGGTGGAGAACTTCTACGTCGGTACCCAGAACGACGTCGATGTGGTGAAGAACCATCCCGACTGGATTCTGTACAACGACGACGGGACCATCTACCAGCGCAACGAGGGCGGCAGCTACATCTTCCTCGATCCTGCCAACAAAGAAGTGCAGGACGCGCTGATCTCCTATTACAAAGACCTGTTTGAAAAGGTTCCCGGTGTCGCCGGACTGAATCTTGACTACATCCGTTACCCCGTGACCGATGCCGCGGAGGATTCCGGATATACGATTGCCGCCATGGAGGCGTTCGCCGCGAAGAAGGGAATGACCTTTTCCGACGCGCAGAAGGCAAGCCGCGAGAAGATGGCGCGCAAGTTTTCCCAGCTCTTCGATTACCAGTATCTTGCCGGCGGTCAGAGAGAGGCGGACGAAAATTACGCCGATTGGGTGGCATTCCGCACCGACATTGTGACCGAATATGTCCGCCGCATCAAGACGGAGATCAAGGATCAGAAGAAGATTCTCCTGTCCACCGCAGTTTTTGCTTCCATCACTGAGTCCAAAGAGGCAAAGAAGCAGGACTGGAAGACCTGGTTCGGAAACGGCTGGATCGACATTGCAACGCCGATGGCGTATTACACCGACGCGTCGGATGTCCTGACCAACGTCACGGCAATGATTCTGTCCGCAGGCAACATCTGCTACTACTACACGGGGCTTGCTTCCTCGTACAGCGGACTTCCCGCATGGCAGAACAAGGAGCAGATCGAGGCGTCCTACCTCGCCGGTGCGAACGGCTACACCATTTTCTGCTCCACCCAGATCATCGGACACGAGGATGTGCAGGAGGTCCTGCTCGCGGGTGTCAACAGCACCCCCGGCGTCCGCCCGCACGATACGGTGGAAAAGGTTCTTGCCGGTTACTTTGACCGCATCCTCGACCGCGCCGACCGGCTGTACAAACCGGCAGGCGGTATGACCGACGAACAGTACGCACAGCTCGCGGCAAAATTCGATGAGATCCGCGCCATGCCGACCGACGGGGCAGTGAACCTCTACAAGATTCAGTCCGCCGTCAAGGGATTGTACAGCCTGACCGGAACGCCGTATGCCAAGGGCTACTCCGGGCAGAGAATTTCGGAAAATCTCAAAGAGCTGGTCTCGCTTCTCGATACCCGGATCTCCGTTGCCCTCATTGAAAACGGCGACTGGAACCCGGAAGAGAACCCGACCCGCCCGACGGTCACCGAGGACGGAATCCGCTACCCCGAAACCGAGACCAAGGGCAACGGCGAAACGGAGACAAACCGCCAGCCGAACCCTGCCGACGAGGCGAATAACCACCGCGTGCTCGTCATCATGCTGATCGTGCTCGGCGCAGCCATCGCCGTCGCGGCAGTGACGGGTGTCGTCATGTACCGCCTTGCCAAGTCCAAAAAGAAGGACGACCGGGAGTAATTCTTCAATCCGTACCCCAGACTTCGGAAAAAGTCAAAACGATATATTTTTTAGGAGGAAACTATGAAAAGAACGAAACTGCTCATCGGACTGCTTCTCGCTCTCGTTCTTGTCCTGTCGGTCACGCTGATGGCGTGCGCGGGCGGCGACAAGGGCACCGAAACGGGAACATCCAAGCCGTCGGAATCCGTTACCGAGAAGCCGACGACAAAGCCGTCGGAATCCGACACGGATGAACCGGCACCGGGACTTAAAATCACCGTAACCCCCGGCGAGATGGAAATCTATGCGGGCGAGACGGTTGAACTGCTCTTCGGTGTCACCGTCAATGAAGAGGGCGCGACCCTGATCGTCCTTGACGACGGCGAGTTTGATCCCGACACCCCCGGTACCTACACGATCACCTATCAGGCGACCAAGGGGGAAGAGAAGACTACGGCTACCCGTACCATCACGGTGCTTGCTCCTCTTTCCGCCATCGGACTTGAGGTCCGCACCAACTATCTCGGCGAGAACAAGTGGCAGGGCAAGATCCTGAGCTTTGCACACGCGCTCTTTACCGAGATTGCAGAGAACACCGAGCTTTCCAAGGTGAGCGGCGTGTTCCATAACACCTCGGATCACGACATTGTTCTCTCCGTTGAGGGCGGCTACGGCTGCTCCGCAGTGCTCGACAAGAACGGTGTGGTCGTGGAAGGCCGCGACGGCGCGAACAGCAAACTCATCAATGCATCGAACCCGCTCCGCGCGACCTCGACCGTGACCACCATCAAGGTCGGCGATGAGGATGTTTCGGTTTCCTCCGCATTTGCTCAGAACATGACCATCCCCGCCGGCGGGTATGCGATCGTGGTGCAGGCAAACTATGCCGGCACGACGGCGGATACCGACGGACGCGGATTCATGAACTACAATGTCATCTACTCGGTCGGCAACGTGGTCCGCCTCTTCTGGGTGGACAGCGATGAGACGCTGACTCCCTATATCAACCAGAAGCCCACGGTCAGCGGCAACACCAGAATCCTCGTTCCCATGGGCGACACCTCGTTCGTCCTTGACACCGCGATTCTCACGGGTCTTGTCGTCAAGGACGACAACGGAACCTTCTCCCCCGACGACGATGTGACCCTTACCGAGATCACGATCGTGGATCGCGGCAGCTTCGACGTCAACGAAGCAGGTACGTATGTGATCCGCCTCAAGGTTTCCGACGGCGAGCTGGAAACCGAGTTTGAGCGCGAGGTCGAGGTCAAGTCGGAGGGCATCGGCGCCGTGACGGTCGGCGACAAGAAAATGAATATCGCGCTTGACCGCATTGCAATCGACGAAGAGCTTTCCGGCATCGGAAACTTTGCGTTCATTGTCTTCACGCCCGCATTCACCGGAAAGATTGATTTCGCAAACGGTTACGGTGCCGCGTTCGTGGTGGACGCATACGGCGTGATCGTCCGGATCTATGACGGCGCGAACGGCAAATATTACGACGCAGACAACCCGAACGGTGTGCAGGACGCGAGCAAGTGCACCCCCGCGGGCTACATCAACGAAGCGTTTGCTTCCAGACAGGACGGCGAGACCATCATCATCGCCCCCAACTCCACTGCCAACAATGCCGAAGGCGGTTCCCGCAAGTTCCTCCTGAACAATAAGACCGTCGGTGCGGCAATGACCGTTCCCGGTGTGGACTTCAAGGCGAAGTCCGCAACCATTACCATCGACGACAAGACCTTCACGGCAGACGAAGGCAAGTGGCTGTACAACACCGAAATCGAAGCAAAGGATGCTCC
>CAKVOU010000006.1 GCA_934796165.1 uncultured Eubacteriales bacterium
ACGGCGGAATCGCGGTCAAAACGGGCGCAGTGCCCCTCTCCACAGTGTCCGCCGGCGCAAAAAACGCCCGTGCGGAAGCTGCGCTTACAAAACGGGCAGGTCTGTCTGTCTGTCTGTCTGTCTGTCTGTCTGTCTGTCTGTCTGTCAAGGCATTGTACACGACCCGTTCCTCCTTTGTCAAGCGCTGTTCCGGAAATTTACATTCTGTTCTCAACTGAGTTGCAAGCAGAAGTTATTCGTAACTTTAGTATATCACAACTTCAAAAAAATGTCAATACTTGATGAAAAAGAATGCGGCGGGGAGATGTCGAAAACAACAAAACCTCTCCCGGTAAGGAGAGGTTTGATTCATTCGTTCGGGAATGCAGGGAGGCAGGCTCTGTGCCCGGTGTCAAAGCTCGTTGTCTTTTTTGCCGCAAGGATCGTCGTACTTGGGTTTTACCGTAACGTCCAGTCTTCTGTTCACATCCTGGCAACCACCGCCGGCAACGTTATCCAGTTCCTCGTCGGACAACTCGCCCGCTGACCGGTTCAGCTGCTCAAAATATGCGGTTGCACTTTCCCCGGTCATTTCCACGCCGTTGTCTTTGGCAAGGGACATCAGCTCCTCCGGGGACTTTGCTTCTTTTGCTTTTTGAATCAATTCCTTGTTCAGTTCCATGGCAATACTCCTTTGCAGTTTATATATTAACGTTATGAATACGCAGTTTTGCCGTGCCGGTCAGCCTTTTTTGCTGTTTGCCGGATGGTAGCACTCCCGGGGCTCTGCCGCTTCAGCCGCCTTCATAATCAGCTCTAAAACCGTTGTCCACAGAGAAGCGTTCATCAGATTGGGATCAACGCCCCAATATTTGCATCTGCAACAGGTTCCCTTCACGCCATAGGTGGAAGGTCCGTCCGCGTAATGCTTGCATTTGTAACCGCAGGTGGTCTTCAGGCGTCCGCCTTTTGAGTAACAACCACCGCCTGCCACGTTATCCAGTTCCTCGTCGGACAGCTCGCCCGTCTTAGGGTGAAGCTGCTCAAAATATGTGTTTGCGCTCTCCCCGGTCAGTTCAATGCCGTTTTCCTTTGCAAGGGACATCAGCTCCTCCGGAGTTTTGGCTTCCTTTGCCTTTGCAATGAGTTCATTGTTCAGTTCCATCGTCGATCTCCTTATCCGTTCAAATTGCAGGTTCAATTTTGCAACTGCCGGCTGATGCCGGCAGACAATGCCGTTCTTCATGTATTCATCCGGGTCCGCATGTTATGTAAGGCGCGTTTGTGCAGTATTTTCACATACGCATACGAGATGCCCATGCGCTGTGCAATCTCCTTCAGCGGGAGTTTCTTGTAATACCTGAGCACGATCAGCGCACGCGAACGCTCATCAAGCATCCGGAGCGCCGCCGCGAGCTCCTGCAGGGATTCCTCACGCAGGATCCCGTCATCGATGCACCCGCCGTCCGCGATGTCCTCGGTCAGTTCGGCGTGGCGGTGGTGGGTACGGAAATAATCAATCACCGTGTTGCGCGTAATGGTGTAGATCCAGGTGGAAACCGAGGCGCGCTCTGCGTGGTAGGTCGGATAACCTTCGTACACCTTGAAAAACACCTCGCTGACAACATCCTCCGCATCGTCCCGGTTCCCCAGTTTGCCGATGACATAGCGCGTGACCTTCTCGCGGTACTCGGTATACAGTGCTTCCTGCCCGGTCATATCCCCCGTGCTGTTCAATCCGTTCCTGTCGTTCATGCCGTTCATTTTGCACCGTCCCACGGATTACCGCCCTCCGGATCGTGCCGCCTGCGGGCAGGCTGTGCCTCTCCTGCCGCGCTGACATCGGCAAGCTCATCGTCCGGGAGTTCGGTGCCGTATCGGTCACCGACCTCATCAATTATTTCCCCAAGCGACGGCTCTTCCTCGAAGCACTGGTAATCAAAGAGAGCCGAAAGCGTCTTCTCGTTCATCGGGACACGGGCTCCGCCCTGTCCGTTCTCTCTTATTTTCACGCTCTTCTCCCCCTCCTGTTTATTGATACGATCAAGCCGGAAAAATGGCTACTGAAAAATTCAGAATCCCGGATTTCCGGGAATTGTTTTGTTACGCGTCGGCTTGCGGCACACTGTCCAGTCTCTGCCGCGCGACAAGCTCCGCAAAGAAGCCGTTTTTTTCGATCAGCTCGTCATATCTGCCGTCTTCGATGATCTTTCCGTGATCCAGCACGAGGATTCTGTCGCACTGCCTGATGGTCGAAAGTCGGTGTGCAATCACGATTCTGGTGCATTTCAATGAGTCGAGCGCTTCGGAGATTTTTTTCTGCGTGATATTGTCCAGCGCGCTTGTCGCCTCGTCAAACATAAGGATTTTGGGCTTTGGCGCGATTGCGCGGGCGATCATCAGCCGCTGGCGCTGTCCACCGGAGATACCGCCGGAGCCTTCGGAGATGATCGTATTCATCCCCATGGGCATTTTTCTGATATCATCGGCGATACCCGCAAGCTCCGCCGCTTCCCACGCCTCCGCCTGTGTCAGCCAAGGCGCGGAAATGACAATATTTGAATATACATCGCCCTGAAACAGCTTTCCGTTCTGCATCACGACACCGATCCGACGCCGCAGAGAGCGCAGATCAATCCGTTCAAGGTCTCTTCCGTCATAATAGACGGCTCCTTTTTGCGGATGTTCAAATCCGAGCAGCAACCGCATGAGCGTGGACTTTCCGCAGCCCGTTTTTCCGACAATGGCTACGTACTGCCCCGGACGTATCTTGAGTGACATATCGTCAACCACAAGCGGCATATTTTCGCTGTATCGGAAGGAAACATTGTTCAGTTCAATTCCGCCGGACAGTCTTGTGATTACCTGCTTGCCGTCTGAAACCTCAGGCGCGGTATCAAAAAACGGTTTTACCATATGGAGGATGGGCTTTATCTGCGCCACGACGAGCGCGATTCCCGCCAGCGACATAAATGCGCCGGACACCATACCGTATGCCGTGTCGAAGGCGTAATAATCGGCTACGGAAATGCCCGATTTTACCGCCATATAGTACATGACAAGCGTACCCGTGAGGCTGATGGCAAGGCTGATGACCGAATTCAGTTCGATGAAAGTCGGCGGACCGTACGTCAGCTTTGCGCTTTCCGCATAGAGATTGCCCCATCTGGCGAAGGCGCGCTTTTCGGCACCCGCCAGCCTGATCTTCCGGATTCCCGTGATCAGAGCGTAGGTCATGCCGCTCTCCTTGCCGGAAAGCTCCATTTCACGCGTGGTAAGCCGCATCTGGACCAGCGACGAGACAACCGAGAACACGACCGTCACCAGAATAATGATCAGTGCGGGAACCACCAGTGCCGGCGCGTACACAAAGATCTGCGATATGTAGATTAAGGAAAACAGTGAGGTCAGTCCCACAGACAGGACGGAGGACGCCAGCATTTTGCAAAGCACACCGATCTGAGACACTCGGTTGGAAAGCTCGCCCGCGCTGTACTGCTTGAAGAAATCCGCCGGGAGCGACATGACGCGCATCATGGCGGCAGCATCAACCGATATATTCAGTTTTGTTTCGATCCGTGCCGTAATCATGTTTTTCACGGCGGTGATGAGAAGCGTACTCACCGAAACGCAAACGGAAAAGACGGTGATGGCGGCAAGCAGGCGCATGCTTCCCGACGGAAGCACACGAGCAAACAGGAGCTTGCTTATCATCGGGGAAATCATGCCGATCAGCGTCAAAGCAATCGTTGCCAGCGCGATCAGGACAAAATCCGCGGTGGAGAGCGAGCGCACAATGTAAACGGCAAGCGAGGAGAGGCTGATCCGCTTCAGGGGGAAAGGCTGATAAAACGCGATCGCCTCCGTCTCAAACAGATGCTGATTCTTCCGGTTGACGCGTCTGCGTTTGCCGGTTTCGTAATCAAAATAACAATAGCCTGAAATTCCGGTGGGAATCAGTGCCACGGCCCGCCCGCTCCCGCGGAGTACGCCGAGCATGGCGCCGATTGCGTCCCGGTACCAGCCGTCCTCCAGCTCCACCGTCCGCCGCATGATTCCATAGGGACGCATCAGATATTCCAGCTGCTCGTTCATGTCGGAGAGATTGTCGGGAATCTCGCGGCTTTTGACATGGTAATATTTCAAGATCTCATCAATTGCGTCCTTGGTGACGACGCGGTCATTGTGAAAGGAGGCTCCGGTTTTCTGATCCGTTATGGCAGACGCCATATTGGCAAACGCCTCGGCAAACGCGTCGTCATCGTTTTGCTTGCGGTTTCTGATCTGTTCGTCAAACCAACCCATGCCGTGTTTTGCCTCCTTTACTCATTGGATACAAGTTGTGTATAGGCACCGCCGAGCGCCATCAGCTCCTCGTGCGTTCCCCGCTCGACCACGTTCCCCTGGTCCAGGACGATGATCTCGTCGCAGTCGCGGATGGTGGACAGCCGGTGCGCCACCACGATGCAGGTGATGCCGCGATCCTTGATGGACTGTACCACATCGTATTCGGTTTTGGCGTCCAGCGCACTGGTCGCTTCGTCCAGAATGATGATCGTGGGGTCCTGCGCAAGCACGCGTGCGATCTCCATCCGCTGTCTCTGACCGCCGGAGAAATCCTTTCCGCCCTCGGTCAGCCGGTACTGATACCCGCCCTCGCGCTGCATGATGTCCTCATGAAGCTGCGCGTCGCGCGCTGCCATGATCATTTCAAAATCCTCAATGGAATTGTCCCACATTTTGATATTGTTCGCAATGGTGTCCTCAAACAGGATGATATCCTGATCCACCACGGCAAGCGACCCGGTGAACACACAGCGGTCGATGGCGGACATCGGCTTCCCGTCAAAGAGAATCTCCCCGCTCCACGGCTGATACAGACCCGAAATGAGCTTGGAAAGCGTGGATTTTCCGCAGCCGGAGGGACCGACAAACGCCACGCGGCTCCCCGGCTTCAAAGTCATGCTGAACTCCTTGATCAGCGGGTCGGCAAGCTTTGAATAGCCGAAGGTCACGTTTTTCATTTCAATATTGCCGGAGAGCTTATCATACTCGGCAGTCCCGTCGTCCGCGGGAGCCTCGAAGGTGACATCGGTCGGATATTTCATCACGTCTTCAATGCGCTCCATGTCGGTCCGCATTTCCTGCAGGGTCTGCCCGGCAGAGATCAGCGTTGTCGCGGGAGAAACAAAAGCGGAAAGGAACCCCTGAAACGCCAGTATCATACCGACGGTGAATTCGCCCTTCATCGCAAGAAACACGCCCGTCATCAGCACTGCCGTTCCGCAAAGAGCGCTGATCAGAACCGGCAGCAGTCCGAGAAACTGGTTGAGCCGCTGGAACCGGACCTGACTCTTGTTGACGCTTGCCTGATACCCTGCCCATTTTTCGAAAAAACCGTTTTCGGCTCCGCTTGCCTTGATGGTTTCGATCATTTCTATGCCGGCAACCGTAGTTCCCGCAAGCTTACCGGCGTCACGCATCTGCACGCGGGTGATATTGATCCGCTTTTTGGAAATGATGGCGGAAAGGGCGAAATTCATCAGGACCGAGGCAAGCCCGATCAGCGTCAGAAGCACGCTGTATCGGAGCATGACCACCAGATAGAACACCATCATGCCGGCATTGAGCACAAGCGGCGCAAAGGTTTCGACAAGCTGTTCCGCTATCATGGCGTTGGACGCCTGTCTGCCCTGAATATCTCCCGCCATGCGCTGGGAGAAAAAATCCATCGGCATCCGCAGAATTTTCCACATAAAGGTTGTGTTTCCCACCATGGCGAGCTTTCCGTTGATCCGGAGCGAATAGACCGCCTGTACCCATGCAACGATCAGTTGCAGGACGCTGATTCCCGCCAGCGCAAGTGTAAACGGCAAGAGCCAATCGGGATTCATCCCGGTCAGCAGGCGATCCAGAAAAATACGGGAGAACGCCGGCGTGATCATGCCGAGAAGCGACGAGATCACGGTGGTCAGAACCACAAAAGCGATGGCGGTTCCGGCGCCGACCAGCCGTTTTCTGGCATACGCCAGCATGGACTGCGGCTTGCCCTCCGGGACAAACGTCTCGCCCGGCTCAAACAAAAGGCAGATGCCGGTGAAGGATTCGTCAAAAGTCTTCATCGGAACGGTATACGTTCCCTTTGCCGGATCATTCAACACCGCTTTGTTGCCCTTGAAGCCGTCAAGTACAACGAAGTGATTGAAATTCCAGTGGATGATGCAGGGGAATTTCCCCTCTTTTTTCAGGGCTTCGGGTTCGTAGCGGTAGCCCTTTGCCGAAAGACCGTAGTTCCGGGCGGCACGGAGAAGATTTCTTGCGTTTGAGCCGTCACGGGACACACCGCAGTCAAGACGTACCTGCTCCAGCGGGATCCACTTTCCGTAGTAGGCAAGGATCATGGCAAGGCTTGCGGCACCGCATTCCAGCGCCTCCATCTGCATGACAACGGGAACCTTGGCGACACCTTTTGTGACCGGCGCCTTGATTTTTTTGGTTACCTTCATGCCCGCACCTCAGTTAAGTACAAAGTCAAGTGGCTTAACGCGCTCGGTAATGACCGAAACGGAGAATGTGCCGCTGTTCATGTCTTTGGCTTCGACCGTCAGAACATATACCCAATCGCCCGCCGAAGCGCCTATGAGATGAAGAAGATACGGATCGGTGCTCTCATCAAGCCGAACGGGCGCGTCCGGCAGGTCGGACAGCGCAAGCTCCGAGCCGTCAACCGAAAGTATCGCTTTTTCCTTGATTTTGGAAAAGTCGTCTTCCTTTACATAAACGGTAAGATGTCCGTCCTTGCAGATGCCGCCCGTCTGAAAGGCGGTGTCAAGACGACCGAACAGTCCCCACACGCACACACCCGCAAGCAGTACGATAACGGCAACAAGGACCATCCAGACGCCCGGATTGGAAACGCGGATATAATCGTTCATCTGCTCCGGGGAGGTAATCCTCTCCAGACTTTTGTTGCGGAACAACGGCTTACTCATCGTCTTTTCCCCCTCAGGTGTTTGAATGTTTGAAGTTCAGATATCCTTCCGGATACGGAGAATGTTCTGCCCGTCCTTATACTCGTAGGTGATCTCATCCATGGTCTTCTTGACCATGAAAATGCCGAGCCCGCCGATCTCGCGTTCTTCTGCGGACAGCGTGATGTCGGGGTCATCCTTTTTCAAGGGGTCATACGGCACGCCGTGGTCGATAAAGGTAATCGTGACCGAAATCGTCGGCGTCTCCGATACTTCCACGCGCACGGTCGCAGGCCCGGTCTCCGGGTTATAGGCATAGTGCGCGATGTTGCCGAACAGCTCGTCAATCGCGACGTCGATCTGCATCTGCGCCCTCAGCGGGCAGGCAATCTCCTCGAGCTGACGGTTTACAAACTCGGTCACCTTTTCTATGTTTTCAACGGTTGCGGGGATTGTCAATTCCTTCATTTTTCAGAGCCTCCGTTATATTTCAGATACAGCATGGTGATGTCATCAAACTGCGGGGCATCTCCCACAAAAGCGTCTATGTCTGCCTTGACGGCGCGGCACACCTCCTCGCCGGACAGAGCGTGCAGACTGTTCAGAAAATCAAGGAGTCTGTCCTCACCGTACAGCTCGTTGTTGCTGTTTGACGCCTCGGTCACGCCGTCGGTATAGAGGTATAACTCGTCCCCCGGAGCCAGGACAAGCCGGTTGCTCCGGTACCGCACACCCTCCATTCCGGCAAGGACAAAGCCGGGCTTGGTCTTCAGATACGCAAACGAGCCGTCCGTATGCCGCACCAGCGGCGGGTTATGTCCCGCGTTGGCAAATTCGACCTCTCCGGTCGTAATATTCAGCACGCCCATCCACGCCGTGACGAACATCCCGGCATCGTTGGATTCGCACAGCTTGGCATTGGCGACGGCAAAAACCTCGTCCACCGCCCTGCCTGCCTCGGCATAACCTTTTATGATGGTCTTCGCCGTCATCATGAACATGGCGGCGGGAATCCCTTTGCCGGAAACGTCGGCAATGAGGAAGCCCAGCTTGTTTTCCCCGACAAAATAGAAATCGTAGAAGTCGCCGCCGACCTCCTTGGCGGTATGCATGGCAGCATATATCTCAAACTCGCGGTGCCCCGGATACGGCGGGAAAACCGTCGGTATGGCGGAATGCTGAATCGCCTTGGCAAATTCCAGTTCCTTGTCGATGCGCGCCGCCGCCTCCGCGATGTAGCGTCTGAGCGTCAGGACTGTCGAGTTGATGTCATCCGAAAGCGACGCAAACTCCTGGTTGGTCCGCACGTCCACCACGGTATCCAGATTGCCGCTCGTGATTCTGGCAAGCGACCGGTTGATCTTCACCATGTTGTCCACGACCAGCTTCTTGATGAGGAAGTAGACCACGATGAACAGCATTCCGAACACGACAAATTCCATAAAGACCGTGACGTATACCGCAATATCGCGCGAGAACATCGCTTCCGTCCGGGGGAGCGCCGCAACAATGTAATAGCCCTCGGACACGATGTACGAGCAGAACGCCGCCTCGCCGTAAACAGTGGCTTCGAACGGCTCGCCCTCCGGCATCCGGCTCCGGTCGATGTAAATGCCCGAAACGTCCAGGTTCTTCCCCTCGTTGCCGTGCCGGTCGCTTACGATATTCCAGTCCTCGCCGGCAATGATGATACTGCCGCTTTCCCCGACATGGCGGTTGCGCGTGACTCCGATGACAACATCATCAATATCTTTTTGGAAGCGCTCCGCGTCATAAGCCACCTGCACAAAGCCGCCGCCGTCAAGCACGATGCCCGCATATTTGCGGGAAATGGACGGATTGGACGATGTGGGCTGATAGTTTTGAACGTATTCCCTGGTTTTTCCGTCAAGCAGGACAAGAAACTCCGCCGATTGATGACCTCCGCGCATATCGTAATCAAGAAACTTATCGTATGTAGTTTCCACGATGATCCCTTGCGGATTGATGATGTTGATCTCAGCCACATCGTATTCTTTCCCGAGGGAGCAAAGCAGCTCATAATCCACCTTGTCTGCCGCATTGATGCGTTCGGCAATTCTGGCAGTGAGCGCCAGAAGGTTCTGATTGGAAGCGTCAAGGATATCCGCTTTTACGTCTTCGATGTTCAGCTTTACCAGGTCGTTTGCTTCGTTTTCGGCAAGCTCCGTCTGTAACGCCCATGTGAAAATCGTTGTCATGAGAAAGCCCGCCGTAACGCAGATCAGGAGAAACCGCTGAAACGTCTGCGAAATCTTTTTCAGTTCATGCCGCGCGCCGGTCTTCTCCCTGCCGGACAAAACCGAAAGCAAAAGCCCCGCCAGCATGACGGCAATACCGTTGACCGCGATCATCGGAAGAGAGCAGGTACGGACAAATGAAAATGCGGTCCTTGCGTCGGTCATGTTCGTCAGGAAGATCATCAGCATATGGATGACTTCCGCGATGACAGCCGTTGCCAGACAATAGAACCATTTGGGTTTCTTGTCGTCGAACATGAATTTGCGTAACCAAGCCGCAAAAACACCCGCCAGAACAGTGGAAATGCTGCAGGCAAGACGGGTATATTGCCCGGCTCCCCAAAGAACCGCGAACCACCGTTCGACGCCGCCGATGACACCTGCGATGATACCGGCGGGCGCACCGAAAAAAAGTCCCGCGCAGATCGGAGAGGCGTCTCTTGCGTTGATAATCGCGCCGTCGATTTTTACGCCGAATTCGGTCCCGAGAATCGCCAGTCCGCCGAACAGAATTCCGATCACGATCTGCTTTGCGGCAGACGGAATCCGGCTTGCAAATTTCGTTCGTCCCAGCAGATACACCAGGGCAGACAGCGCCACGGGGCAGAACGACACCAAAAGAAGCCACAGAAATGTCTTCATCTGTCCTTGCCGCTTACCCGATTGTCAGAATATCCGAAAAGCCCGTGATCTCAAAGACCTCCATGACTTCCGCGCTGACACCCGTTAACTTCATGCTACCCTGACGGTTCATCACCTTCTGCGCCGCGAGCAGGACGCGAAGTCCCGCGGAGGAAATATATTCTACTCCGGAAAAATCAAAAATCAGCTCCTTCACCCCGCCGATCGACTGCTTCAGTTCCGCTTCCAGCGCGGGAGCTGTGGTCGTATCCAGCCGTCCGGAAACGGCAAGCGTCAGCTTTTCCCCGTCTGCGTTTTTGTTGATAATCATCTGTATCCCTCCGTTTGCTGTGTTACAGAACACTGAATAGTTGTTTAGTATAGTATACCATACCGAAACAGGGAAAATCAACAGTTTTTTGATATACGCCGAGAAAATCCTTCATAAGTGCGGCGCGGTATCACCCCGGATTCGTTTTTTCCGCACCCGCACGTTTCATGCGTGCCGGGTATTCCCGCTTAAACGCACTTTCTTCCCCGGCTTTTTTGCCTGCCCCTCCCGGGTGCTTTCCCGAAAATCAGCTGTCTCCGGGCCATCAGATTCATCCCCTCTCCGCCGCTCCGCCGCCGGATCCCCGCTTCGCGGGTGCCCCGCCGGCAGGCGGAGCGTTTCTTTTCCTTATCCCTTGCTTTTCTTTCCCGGATGTGCTAAAATAAGGTGTTTGTCCCCCTCGTCTTCCACTCTTTTGAAAGAAGGTACTCTATGAAACACCGCAAACTGACCGCGATCGTCGCCGGGGTCGGCGCGAATGCGATCCTCGGTTTCAACTTCATTTTTTCAAACCTCATCATCGACGAGGTTTCCCCCATCGTCCTGCTTGCCTACCAGTGTACCATCTGCGTACTCGCCATGGCGGTCTGTATTCCCCTCCCCATCGTGAAATGTAACCTTCGCGGCAGAGGCAAAAAGCTGCTCCCGCTCCTCTTTATGGGCGTGTGCGACCCGCTCCTTTATTACATCGGCACCAACTACGCGCTCAAATGCAACACAAGCACCACCTTCACCGCCGTCATGGTCGCGCTCATGCCGGTCTTCGCGCTCGCCTTCGGCGCCATCTTCCTGCGCGAGATCCCGACCGCCCTGCAGATCGTGTTCAGCGTGCTCTCGGTCGCCGGCGTCGTCATTCTCTCGCTTCAGGGGAAGAACGACGGCTCGGTGTCACTTGAGGGCGTCCTGTTTCTGCTTCTCACCGTCGCGTCCGGCGTCGGCTACGGGCTTATCAGCCGCGGAAGCGCCAAGGAATTCGGCGCGTTTGAACGCACCTTCGGCTGTTTCTTCTCGGGCATGGTGCTCGTCGATCTCCTCGCCGTCATTGAAAATATCGGCGATCTCTCCGCACTCGTCCGCCCGCTTGCAAACCCCAGGTTCGTGCTTTGCGTCCTGGCGCTCGGCATCCTGTCCTCCGCTGTGGAATATGTCGCCTACAACTACTCCATGACCTACCTCCCCGTGTCGCAGGCAATGCTGTTTTCGGGAATCTCCACCGTCACAACCGCCGTGTTCAGCGTCATCATCTTCCCCACCGAACGCGCAAACTTCACCTGGCTGACCGCGCTCTGCATTTTCCTCATTGTCGCGGGTGTCATCGGTGCACAGATGTTCGGAAGAAAGGAAGAAGAAGCAAAGCCCGAAATCCCGCCGGACAGACAAAACTCCTGACTCGGACGGATCCGTCCTTCGTTCCGGGTTCCCGCCGGGTAATGCTCCGGCAATTTCTCCGAACCCGTTTCTCTGTACCGGGCAGATTCCTGTGTCCGACCGGGCACAATAAAAAAGCCGACGCGTTCCGCGTCGGCTTTGTTTTTTACCGAGAAGAAATCCGGTCAGATACGGAGCGCCCGCATCGCGTTGAGGATGGCGAGCACCAGCACGCCGACGTCCGCAAAAATCGCAAGCGTCATGGGGATCCCCACCACGGCACACATGATCAGCACAACAAACTTGACCGCCAGCGAGAACACGATGTTCTCTCTGACAATCCGGAGCGTCTTGCGCGCAATCCGGATCGCTTCGGCAAGCTTGGACGGCTTGTCGTCCATCAGCACCACGTCCGCCGCTTCAATCGCCGCGTCCGAACCGAATGCACCCATTGCCACGCCGACATCCGCGCGGGTCAGGACAGGGGCGTCGTTGATGCCGTCGCCGACAAAGGCAAGCGTGGATTTCGCGGGCTTCTCCGAAAGCAGGCGCTCCACCTCCGCCACCTTCCCTGCGGGCAGAAGCTCCGAGCGCACCTCGTCGATACCGAGCTCTGCCGCAACCGCGTCGGCAACCGCGCGGCGGTCGCCCGTCAGCATGACGGTCTTCCCGACACCGGACTGCTTCAGGTCGCGGATCGCCTCTTTGGCGTCCTCCTTCGGCTCGTCGGAAATAACGATCTCTCCAAGATAGTTGCCGTCTTCGGCAAGGTACACGACCGTACCGATCGCGTCGGCATCGGGATGCGTAATCCCCGCTTCGTCGAGCAGCTTTCCGTTGCCGACAAGTACGACAAGTCCGTCCACAACGGCGCGGATTCCTCTGCCGGACAGCTCCTCCACGGAGGATACCCGGGAACGGTCAGGCTCTTTGCCGTATGCCTCGGTCAAGGATCTTGCCACGGGGTGATCCGATGCGTATTCCGCGTGTGCGGCAAGCTCCAGAAGCCGGTCGGCTTCCACGCCGTCCGCGGGTTTGACCCCGGTCACGCGGAAGTTGCCCTTGGTCAGGGTACCCGTCTTGTCAAAGACCACCGTATGGCAGTCGGCAAGCGCTTCCATGTAGTTGGAGCCTTTTACGAGAATTCCCTTGCGCGACGCGCCGCCGATGCCTCCGAAGAAGGACAAGGGAACCGAGATGACCAGTGCACAGGGACAGGAGATCACCAAAAATTCCAGTGCGCGGAACACCCATTTCCCGAAATCAAAGGAGCCGGAGACCAGCGGCGGGACTACCGCAAGCACCACGGCGCCGATGACCACGGCGGGGGTGTACCAATGCGCGAACCGCGTGATGAAGTTTTCGGAGCGGGACTTGTTCTCGCCCGCGCTCTCCACGAGTGCAAGAATCTTGGAAACCGTCGATTCGCCAAACGGCTTGGTCACCCGGATCCGGATAAGACCCGACTGATTGATGCAGCCGCTGATGACATCGTCGCCCACCGTCACGTCACGCGGAACCGATTCGCCCGTCAGGGCAACCGTGTTGAGGGACGACTGCCCTTCGATCACGGTGCCGTCAAGCGGAATCTTTTCGCCCGGCTTGACCAGAAGGATCTCGCCGACCGCCACCTCATCCGGTGCGACCGTCAGGACCTCGCCGTTCCGCTCCACATTCGCGCTGTCGGGACGGATGTCCATGAGCGACGAAATGGACTTGCGGCTCTTGCCGACGGCAATGCTCTCAAACAGTTCGCCGATCTGATAGAAGAGCATGACAAATACCGCCTCGGCGTATTCCGGTTCCGCGTCGGGCAGAAAGCCGATGCAGAGCGCGCCGATGGTGGCGATTGCCATGAGAAAGTTTTCATCGAAGATCTGCCCGTGCGCAATGTTGATCCCCGCCTTGCGGAGCACCTGCCAGCCGACGATAAAGTACGGCACGAGGTAGATCGGCATGACGATGTACCACGCAAGCCCCGCGAGCACGCCGAGCTTGTCGAGCAGCACCGCGACGCCGAGCAGCACCGCCGCGACGACAATGCGGACGAGCGCTTTTTTCTGTTTTTTTGTCATAACCGAAGCTCACACTCCCTTGATGGTGCAGTCCGGTTCCACCTTGCGGCAGACCTTGACGACCTGTTTCATAACCTTGTCAAATTCTTCGTCAGTCGCCTCCACCGTCATTTTCTGCGTCATGTACACGACCGACGCGTCGGTAACACCGTCGATTTTTTTGATGGCTTCCTCCATCTTTCCGGCGCATACCGCGCAATCCAGGTCTTCCAGTTCAAACGTTTTTCTCATGGGAACATCCTTTCTCCGGCGCCGGTCGTGCGGTCCGTCGGTTTGAAATCAGATTGGGAGCGCGCCGTCACTCGTTGACGTGATCCATGCCCTGCCCGATGATGGTTCTGACGTGATCGTCCGCAAGCGCGTAGAACACGGTCTTACCATCCCGTCTGGAGCGTACCAGATCCGCCGCCTTGAGCACGCGGAGCTGATGGGAGATCGCCGAAACGGTCATACCGAGCAGTCCCGCGATGTCGCAGACGCACATTTCGGAGGCAAAGAGGACATACAGAATCCGGATCCGGGTGCTGTCGCCGAAGACGCGGAACAGCTCCGACAGACGGAAGAGCGTTTCCTCCTCCGGCATGATGTTCCGTACCTGCTCGACCGTCGCTTCGTGCGCGTGCATGAATTCGGGATTCTTTTCGGGAACGGAACCGGTGTTTCCGGTCTTTTCCGTCGTGCATTCGGAATCGTGCATTTATCTCCCTCCGTTTCAATTGAACATTTGAATTGTTGTTCAACTGTTTGCAGTATAGCACTGACTGCTTTGCTTGTCAATAGGTTTTCTGAAAATCTTTGAAAAAACGTGCGAAAATATGCGGGTCGTATCGCCGCATCCGGCGTGCCACCTCTTTCACCCCTTTGCGGAAACTTTCTGCCGGATACAAAAAGCCGCCGCGCCGGATGGCGCGGCGGCTGTATTCTTTTTACCCATTTACCCGGGGAAGTTTTGCGAAACTCGCGGCAAGCTCTTCATCCGAGGGGATATAATCCGTCATCGTGCCGTTGTTGAACTTCTCGTAGGCAACCATGTCAAAGTAACCGGTGCCGGTCAGCCCGAAGACAATGGTCTTCTCCTCCCCCGTCTCTTTACACTTCATCGCCTCGTCAATCGCTCCGCGGATTGCGTGACTGGACTCGGGCGCAGGAAGGATCCCCTCGACCCGGGCAAACAGCTCCGCCGCCTCAAACACCGAGGTCTGCTCGACCGCGCGCGCTTCGAGAATGCCTTCTTCATGAAGCTGGGAAAGCACCGTGTTCATGCCGTGGTACCGGAGTCCGCCTGCGTGGTTCGCCGACGGGATGTATTCAGAACCGAGCGTATACATTTTGGCAAGCGGGCAAACGTGTCCCGTATCACAGAAATCATAGGCGAATTTGCCGCGGGTCAGGCTGGGACAGGACGCTGGCTCCACCGCGATAAAGCGGTACTTTGCTTTTCCGCGGAGCTGTTCGCCGACAAACGGAGAGATCAGTCCGCCGAGGTTGGAGCCGCCGCCCGCGCAACCGATGATGATATCCGGCTTGACTCCGTATTTATCAAGCGCGGTCTTGGTCTCCAGTCCGATCACCGACTGGTGCAGAAGCACCTGATTGAGCACACTGCCGAGCACATAGCGGTATCCCTCATGGGTGAGAGCGGATTCCACCGCCTCGGAGATCGCACAACCGAGCGAGCCGGTCGTTCCGGGGAACTGCGAGAGGATCTTCTTGCCGATTTCGGTCGTCATAGAGGGGGAGGGAGTCACGTCCGCACCGTAGGTCCGCATGACCTCGCGGCGGAACGGCTTCTGCTCATAGGAACACTTGACCATGAAGACCTTGCAGTCAAGTCCCAGGTATGCACACGCCATGGAGAGCGCCGTGCCCCACTGCCCTGCGCCAGTTTCGGTCGTCACACCGGTAAGCCCCTGCCGCTTGGCGTAATATGCCTGTGCGATGGCGGAATTGAGCTTATGGCTGCCGCTCGTGTTGTTGCCTTCAAATTTGTAATAAATCTTCGCCGGGGTGTCCAGCTTCTTTTCCAGGCAGTACGCGCGCACCAGGGGGGACGGGCGATACATCTTGTAGAAGTCGCGGATTTCGTCCGGAATGTCGATATACGGCGTGGTATCGTCCAGCTCCTGACGGATGAGGTCGTCGCAGAATACGGGACGGAGGTCGTCAAAGGTGACCGGCTTGCCGGTTGCAGGGTTCAGAAGCGGCGCGGGCTTTTTCTTCATATCTGCCCGCATGTTGTACCATCTGCGCGGCATCTCTTCTTCCGAGAGGTAGATTTTGTAGGGGATCTGCTGTTTTTCCATGATATTACTCCTTTCCGGTTCTTCGTAGTCTTGTCAGCGGGAGAGGGAAAGAACGAAAAAAGCCCCCGTCCCGTGCTGTTTGCCGGGACAAGAGCTGAACATTCAGATCTCCTGCGGTGCCACCCTGCTTGACGCTTACGCGTCCGCCTTTTCATGTACCACTCTGATACACAGACCTTTTTTAACGAAGCGCCCACTCCGTCTTGCCTACCGTTTCCGGTTCGGTTCGCCCTCGGAAGCCCATTCAAAACCGTTTCCCGTACCGCGATCCCACCACCCGCGGCTCTCTGTGACGTTCCGTCAGTCTCTACTTACTCTTCCTCATCGGTTTTTTGTATTATAGCATATTCCTTTCCGCCCGTCAATGTGCATATCCCACAAAATTCCATTTGATTTTTGAAAAATCTCACAAAATTTCTTGACAAGCGCGACACGTCGGCGTATAATAATTCTGACAAGTTGGAAAAGTTGGAAAGGTGGGATAACCATGATTACAGATCCGAAGCAAGCCGGAAAATATATTTTCGGCGTTGTCAGGTTAAGCGACAAGGGGCAGATCGTGATTCCCAAGGAGGCAAGAGAGGTGTTCGGGCTGAAGCCGGGCGACTCCATGCTGCTCTTCGGGGACATCAACCAGGGGCTGGCGCTCTGCAAGACAGAGGTGTTCCAGCCGTTTGCGGAACGCATCTTCCAGAGCAGGGGGACGGAGGAGCCGGGAAACGGCGGCAAAACAGACGAGAACAGTGAAGACACCCAAAGCGACAGAATAAGCGGAGGCGACACGGATGGAAGCATTGACTGACGCGATCGTCATCAAGGGGCTTTGTAAGCGCTACGGCGGGCGCGAAGCGGTCAGAGGGCTGGACCTGAGTGTGCATCGCGGGGAGCTCTTTTCCCTGCTCGGCGTCAACGGTGCGGGCAAAACGACCACGGTACGGATGCTGTCCGGTCTGATCGCTCCCACGGCGGGAGACGCATGGATTGAGGGGCACAGTATCCGCACGGAGAGCGAAGCGGTCAAAAAGATCATCGGCATCTCCATGCAGGAAACTGCGGTCGCGGAAAAGCTGACGGTATTCGAAAATCTCGTGTTCATGGCGCGGATCGCGGGGGAGGACAAAAAAACGGCAAAGGCGCACGCCATGAAGCTGGCGGAACGGTTCGGGCTGACGGGGCACCTCAAAAACGCGGCGAAAACGCTGTCCGGAGGACTTATGCGCCGCCTGTCCATCGCCATGGCGCTCATTTCCGACCCCGAAGTGCTGTTCCTCGACGAGCCGACGCTCGGGCTTGACGTGCTTGCCCGGCGCGAGCTGTGGGACGTCATTTCTTCCCTGCACGGGCGCGTCACCGTCATTCTGACGACGCATTACATGGAAGAAGCGGAGGAGCTGTCCGACCGGATCGGGATCCTCGCAGACGGAAAGCTCACCGCGCTCGGCACGGCGGAAGAGCTCAGGGCGCGTGCCGGCAAGGACCGTTTTGAGGACGCGTTTGTCGCATATGTGAGAGGGGAGGTGCACTGACGTGCGTGCATTGATTTTTGCAAAAAGAAATCTCAGGGAAATTTTGCGCTCGCCGCTCAGTTACATCTTCTGTGTGGGATTTCCCGTCGTCATGCTTCTGATCTTTCAGATCATTTCCCGGTATACCCGTCAGGCATACTGGTTTGAGGTATACCGTCTTGCGCCGGGGATCTGCGTGTTCTCCTTTCTGTTTGTGACGCTCTTCATGGCGCTTCTCGTATCGCATGATCGCGCGTCGGCGTTTCTCACGCGTCTGTATACCACGCGCATGACCACGGCAGATTACCTGCTCGGGTATGCGATTCCCGGTACCGTCATCGGACTTGCGCAGGTCGTCCTCTGTTATCTGACCTCACTGATCCTGCTCCTCACAAGCGGCAGCAGCCTCGGCACCGGAGGGATTACCGGCGTATGGGGTTGCGGATACGACGAATTCGGGCAGATGCTGACGCGGGAGATGACACTCTCCTACGGAAATATTCTTCTGTCCTTCCTTGTCTGTCTGCCGATGATTCTTTTCTGCGTCATGCTGGGGATTTTCATCGGAACCGGGCTGAACGAAAACGCCGCGCCGGGAGTATCCTCTGCGATTCTGTCGGGAGGCGGACTGATCAGCGGTGCGTGGATGCCGCTTGAGACCATGGGGAACTTTGAGACCATCTGCCGCTTCCTTCCCTTCTATCCGGCGGTAGACCTCGGAAGGCTGGTGCTCGCGGGGGAAGAATTGACATGGGAGCGGTTCGGGTCGGAGCTTCTGACCGTCTTTCTGTATCTGATTGCGGCGACGTTTGCGGCGATGTTGCTCTTCCGGCACAAGATGAGGAACTGCGACAAATGAAGCAGAAAAAAGAACGTTTACATCAGGCATCTGCCCGGACGAAGAACGGCACGGGCGGGAACCACACGGTTACGGTTTCCGGCGCGGCGATTCCCGGCGCGGCAACTTCCGGCGTGGCGATTCCCGGCGCGGCAACTTCCGGCGTGGCGATTCCCGGCGCGGCAACTTCCGGCGCGGCGATTCCCGGTGCGGCGATTCCCGGTGCGGCAACCTCCGGCGCGGCGACTTCCGATGCAACGACCTCCGATACGTCGGCTTCCGGTACGGCGATTCCCGGCGCGACGACCTCCGATGCAACGACCTCCGATACGTCGGCTTCCGGCACGGCGATTCCCGGCGCGACGACCTCCGATGCAACGACCTCCGATACGTCGGCTTCCGGTGCGGCGACTTCCGGCACAGTGGCTTCCCTGAAAATTCTTTACCGTGACGCGTATCTGCTCGTAGCGGAGAAACCGATCGGCATTCTTTCCGAAAAAAGCGCAGACGGCGGGGACATGATTTCGCTTCTGGAGAAGGAAACCGGCAGGCAGATCGGTTCGGTACACCGGCTCGACCGCACGACCGGCGGGGCGATGCTCTTCTCCTGCGACCCGCGGGTCACGGGGAAGCTCTCCGAAGCCATTGCCGCGCACGACGGCACCTTTGAAAAGGAATATTTTGCGATCGCAGAGGGGATACCGTCGCCCGCCGCGGGGCGGATGGAAGATCTGCTCTTTCACGACCGGAGCCGGAACAAGGTGTTTGCCGTCAGCCGCGCGCGCAAGGGCGCAAAGCAGGCGGTTCTGGATTACCGGGTACTTGACAGCCGGGTGAATGACAAAGGATTCCCGCTTTCCCTCTGTCTGGTCACGCTCCGCACGGGGCGGACGCACCAGATCCGGGCACAGTTTGCCTCCCGCCGCTGCCCGCTCGCAGGAGACGGAAAATACGGCGGGCGGGACAACCGGAGTCCTGCGGCGGCGTTGTGGTCGTACCGTCTTTCGTTTGCACACCCCGTAACCGGAAAGCGGGTCGAGGTGTTCAGTTTCCCGCCCGAGGGCAGGTACCCATGGAATCTGTGGGGCGATCTGCAAGCCCGGATACGGGGCGAAATGCAAAAGGGCGATATTTCCGAAGGCGCAGAGAAAGCGCGGGAATGAAATAAAGTGCGGTTACGCGCGGCAGACGAAGGCGTCCGGGCGAGGGGGCGGCGGAAGTCCGCTCCCCCGCGCAGATGTGCGGGGGACGGGCGGAAGTCGCCCCTCGCCCGGACGCCGGAAAGCAGAGGTATTCTTCTTGACTGTTACAAAAATAACCGTTGGGAAAGCAAAGGTTTTCACTCACCGGAAGCCGGACACCGCACGCAGCGGCACCGAAAACCGGAAACAAGCATTCAAGAAGCAAAAACTTTTTCCTCCCGCCGGGAACCGGAGCCATTATAACGGAAAAATCCCCGCACGCCAAAGGCGTGCGGGGATTTTGAATGCAGTCCGGCGGGATTAACCCGTGATACCGGAACGCTCGATGCCCTCGACAAGGTATCTCTGCAAGAACAGATAAATCACCACGAGGGGCGCAATGATCATCAGACCGCAGGTGTTCTTGATTGCCGACTGGTACTTGAGACCGTAACTCGTCCCGTTCAGGATCGAACGCGGCACACCGACAATGTTCACAAGCAACTGAATCTTGGAGTTGCTCGTGAAGAAAATGTTGGTGTAGAAATTATCCGTCCACTGCCAGCAGAAGGAGAACAGGAACACGGTGATCATCATCGGAATGGAGATCGGCAGAATGATCTGAATGAAGGTCCGGAAGGTTCCCGCACCGTCGATATACGCGGATTCCTCAAGTTCATCCGGGATTCCGTTGAAGAACTGTCGGAGCAGGAAGATGTAAAGACCGTTCTTGAACGCCAGACCCGTCATGGAAAGGAGGATCAGCGGCGCGTAGGTGTTGGTCAGATTCAGACCGCCGGCATCCCAGATCGAGGTATAGATGACAGAGCCGGTGACCGGGGAAACGGTATGCGGTGCGATATTGATCGCCTGCTTGACTCCCTCGTTGAAGTGATAGAGCGCACCGAGGAAGCCGGTCGCGTCTGCCTTGATGCCGTCGAGAATGGAGAAACCGCCGCCGCCGAGGAGCTGAAAGATACCGAGAATGTCAAAATGGCGGAAGTTATAGTACATCGAAAGCCGGAGCGTCTGGTGAGGGATGATCATGGTCAGCATCACCAGAAGGAACAGAATCTTGTTTCCCTTGAAGCGGAATTTTGCAAGACCGTAGCCGATCAGACAGCACACAAAGGTCTGAAAAACAGCGCAGGAGAAGGAAAGGATGAAGGTGTTCTTGAAAGCGTCAAAGTATCCGAGCTCCGAAATGATCTTCTGGTACTGCTCCAGCGTGAAGTTTTTGGGGATAAGACGTACCGTCGCATCAATGAAGTCCTGCCCTGCCATAAAGGAAGCGCAGATCTTCGCAATGAACGGATACAGCACCACATAGGAAATACCGATCAGAAGAAGCAGCCGGAAGATGTAAACGATCACCTTGGTCAGGAAAGCAACATTCAGGAACCTTGCTTTCAGGCGATCCTTGAGAGGAGTCCGCTCGAAATCCACGCGGATCCGGTTTTTGGATTCCCGCAGAACCTTCGGTTGTGTATTCTGTGCGTTCATACTGACTCCTCCTCTCTCAGCGTTCCCGCCGCTGGTAGAACACGCGGGCGGAAAGGATCGCGGCGATTACTCCGACGATCAGAATAACGATCAGGAAGTAAATCCAAGCCATCGCGGAACTCTGGACCGCGCTCTTGCTGTTATGCTCGTTGATATACGCCATCACGCTGTTGGTCTGTGAGGTAAACGAGTCGATAATGGTATATACCCCGTTGACAAGAATCATCGGACTGATCATCGGGAAGGTGATCTTCCAGAAGGTTTCCCAGCCGGTCGCACCGTCGATCTTACAGGATTCGTAGATCGCGGGAGAGATCGCCTGAAGCCCGGCAAGGAAGATCAGCATCTGAACGCCCGCCTTGTTCACGATGTCATAAATATTATTGACGATACTTACGACATAGGTGGCAAGCTGGCTGCCGATCTTCATGTTGCTGAACAGCCGTTCGAGGTCCATCACATTGACAATGCTGTTTGCCGCATCCGCGCCGGTATCGACACCCGACTGCGTGGAGCCGGTCACCATATCCGAAGCGTTGATCGACTCCATGATACCGGTTGAAATGACGACCGGGATGAAGAAGATCGCACGGAACGCAGCGCGTCCCGCCATCTTCTGGTTCAGGAGCACTGCCATGAAGAGGGCGAAAATGACGATTGCGGGGATCTGAAGAACCAGTTCAAAAAGTCCTTTTGCAAGGGTCTCCTTGAAATCGGCATTCTCCATCAGTACGTAGCGGTAGTTTTCCCAGCCGATGAATTCATACACCGTACCGGAGGAAGTACTGGTTTCGGCACAGAAGCTGAGCGAAATGGAGTTGTAGATCAGAGGAAGATAGATGACGATCAGACCGATCACAAACGGCAGGACGAAAAGCCATCCGACGCGTGCCTTTTTGCGGTCGAGCGATGCAACCTTCTTTTTCTTCTTGTTCTTCACAGGACTTGCGGGACTTGTCATGGGGTTGTTTACGTGTTCGCCTTTTGTCATGTCCGCACCTCCTTAATCCATTTTGATCACGACATAGCCCTGTCCGGGGATGGAGTATGTCACGCCGTTGTATTCCACCTTGACGGTGAAATTGTTGTAGTTGAGAATGAAGACCTTGTACGCGGTGATGCTGTTTCCGTTTCTTTCGCCGTAGGTAACCGCCACAATGTTGCCGTTATCGCAGATCAGCGACTCATCCGTCGTATCCTCCGTGTTCTGATCCGGAGTTTCGGCACCGGAACCGGTATCCTCATTTTCCTCCGTCGGAATGATTGCGCCGGAGCGGATCTCCTCTTCCGTAAAGTACGGAGAAACTGCTTCAATGGTCCGGTCATACGCAAACTTTGCGAGTGCGCGGAAGCCGGTCCCCTCAAAGGCGGTTCCGGAGTAATCCTCACCGGAAGCCAGCTTATCGGAGAACGCCCTGACCTTGCCGAGGCTGTCGTTCAGGTCGTTCAGCACGCTGGGCAGGATCTCTTGTCCCGCGGTGACGCGGTCAAACAGCTCCTGGTCCTTCTTCGTGAAGTTATCCACCTTGTTGCAAGCCGTGATCAGACGGTAATAGGTCGTAACCATACGCGTTGCGTCACGCTTGACGGTTGAACGGTTCCGGTCGCTCGGCGCCTGCTTGAGCTTTTCCAGATCCTCTTGGAACGTTGCAAAATAGGTTTCCAGCTGACCGAGGATCGTCTGGGCGACCGAATACTGCGTGGCAGCCTGGTCAACCGAGGTACGGAGATATTCCATAGCCTGTGCCAGCGTCCGGATCGACTCGTATTCCTTGTTATAGGAAGCGTTCTTTTCCGCTTCTGCTGCTGCCGCAAGCTCCTTTTTGATCAGAGCGCTGATCTCGCTTGCATCCAGCACACGGATACCGGTCAGGATCTCGTGATTGACGATCTGCTTGAGCTGCACATCGGAGAGAGCCTCATTCAGTTCCTTGTAAATGCTGATGAGGTCATCCTTCCAGATATCGTAGCGGACCGAGTAATACTGGCTGTAATATTCGTCCTCCTTGAGCAGGTCGGTGTTCTGGTAGGAAAGCGTGAAGTAAGGCGACGCGCCGTTCTCGATCGACTTGAGCACCGCGTAATCCGTATTGCCTTCCATGTTCATCGCCGTGCCGGCATACTGTACGTAGCCGTGCAGGACGATTCCCATAAACGGAACCGACGCGGAGGCGGACGTAAAGCGGCTGGAATCCAGTGCCATGTTCAGGATATGATCCGCATATTTCCAGACGTAGGAGTTTGCCGCGTCGGTCATAACGGAATAACCCTTGTCAATGGACAGATACCGGAAAGCCTCCACCGTATACGCCTTGTTGTCCTCGCGGTTGTAAGGTTCGTCCTCATCAAAATCGGAATTCAGGGTATAACCGAGCGAGGCGATGGAGAGGGACTTGATGTTGTAGTCATCATATTTATCAGTCAGTTTTTCATAGAAGTGGCTGAAGTAAGCAGGAGAGAGCGCATACTGGAAGTAGCTCGTGTACTTCTGCTTGGTCGCGTTGTAATACCTCTTGGAGGAATACCGGTTGTCGATGGTACGCACCGCGTGCTTTTTCATGGAAGTCGCGTCGGTCGCGGTGTTTTTGTTGATGTATGCGAAGTCGAAATCCGGATAGATACCGAGATTGCCGCCGGATTCCTTCACTTTCTCTGCATACGCAACCAGCTCCCGGAAGCCCTTCTTACCACCGACCGCGCTTTCCCACTTGAGTGCCGCGGGCACCGTATACCAAAGACCGCCGTTGGCAAAGCCGGTAAGGCGGAAATTGACATTGGTGATACCCGCCTCGGAAAGGTCACGGTACATCTGTGCGACATTCTCGAAGGTCGTCAGCGCCTTGTGGACCGTTACGGGAACGGAAAGGAACTGCTCGGTTGCCTCGATCGTACCGAAGGATTCGATATAAAGCGGAATATGCGAGCCGTCCACGTCCTCTTCGGTCAGACGGGCAAGAGCCTCATTCCGGATCAGGTAATCGCGATACGCCTGCGCCATGCCGATGTAAGTCGGCTCATAGTAGACAGACACGCCAGCCGCCTCGGCAAGTGCCGGATCGGAAAGCATGACATACCGGAGCGTGAAGTTGCCGGTAAACTTCCGGTCGGAGACCACTGTCCAGGTGGACTTTGTCGTGTCGTCGTCCTTCGCGGAAATAGAGTCGGTCAATTCGTAGGTATCCTTGGGGCGCGGGTTAAAGTACGCACGTGCGCAGTTGTAATTGCTCTGCGTACCGGGGCGGAAGATCTCAATCGACGCGAGCGACTCCCCATCCTCCACGATCGCGAAGAAACCGCTCTTGCAGGTGGTCGTCTTGATCTCGCTGGTCAGAGTGATACGCTGGAGCGGGTCGTTGATCTCTGCCATGATCTCTTCCAGCGTCTTCTGGGTACGGGAGACCGTGAAATTATCATATGTTTCCGTGCGGATCTCATCCTTATTGATAAAGGTCTGTTCGTAGGAATAGGTGTAGTATTCCCGCTCCTCCACCAGTCCGAATACCGCGCCGGTCACCGACTGCTGATACTTACCGGTGGAAATGTCATGGTAGGCGAAATCCTTGCCATAGACCTGTCCGCGGATGGTCGTCGTGGACGGCGTGCCGGGCGTATCGAAATCAAAGAGCGCACCGGCGCCATCCGGGTAGAAGATGTAACCCGTGTTGACGGAGTTTCCGGCTCCCATGTACGGAAGCACGGCGATGTTTTCCAGCGTATACTTGCCGGAGTTGTAGCGCAGACCGTTTGCGGGGAGCGTTACGGAAAGTCCGTTCTGATCCAGCGTGTATTCCAGAGCCATTTTGAAGACGGGGGATTCCGTCCTCGTTTCCTCGTACATACACTCTGCGTGGTCTGCCTCCATCTGCTCGAAGGTATAGTTGGGGCAGTACGCCTTGATCTGGGACTCGACCCAGTTGATCTCGCCCTCCGAGGCGTTATCCGCAAAGACATAGAATTCAAAATCCCGGTTGTTCTGCAGGACCTTGTAGGTCTGCAGAAGCGCCTTGCGTTCCGCTTCGGAGGTTGCTCTTGCGTAGCTTCTCAGGTCGTACATCGACTCAAAGCGGAGCGCGTCCTTCTGACCCTGCTTGGAATCGCCGAGTCCTTCCTTGACCAGATTCAGGATCAGAGTCTCGAAATTCTTCTTGGAGATCATGCGGGGGACCAGTTTTCTCGTGGATTCCTGTCCGATGACATATTCCACACGGACACCGTTTTTGATGTTTTTGACATTGACCTGATCCCGGAGCGTTGCGTCCTCAAAGCTGTACATATACTTGGAGATGTTGTCAGTCGCGCTGTTCTCCTTATACTGCACAATGATCTGGGACATCAGCTGGGACTTGGTATCCTTGGAGCCCTTGGAGGCGGAAATGTCGTAGGGGTTGGAGAAAATGGTCTCGCCGGTCGTTTTCTGATACAGTGCCACCTCTCCGGTCGTATCGTTGACATAGAGGCGGTACTCATCGGATTCGATGTAGGGGGTCATCACCGCCAGCTTATCCGACGGGGCGTTGAATTTGTAATTATAGTAATTGTTGCTGTAATCAATCCGGACATCGGTACTGCCCGTCTCGGCGGAGGCGCCGACGGTAAATAAACCGCCGAACCCGCCGACCGCGCAGACGACCGCAAGAAGAACGGAAATGATACGATATGTTTTTTTCATCTCTGTGATCTCCTTTCGGTACTTAAGACCGGAATTGAATTTCCGTTACGATATTCGCGACAAGACTGATCAGCTTTCCGATCAGTGTTACAAACAGGATCGCAAGGAACATGATGCAGATCATGCCGACGATCGTTGCGAGCACCGTAACAAAGTTTTTCCCGATGGAATAATCGTGCGTCACCATGGTTCCGAGGAACAGAAGGATTCCCAGCCAGATAAACGCGATGACGGTAAACATCGAAATCAGGGACGCTTCCGTCGCAGTCACGAAGTTGGACAGTATCGTCGCGGGAATGATCAGGATCGGAATGGGGAGCAACGAATACGAGGAAGCGATGAAAATATCCTTCAGGCTGCCCTCGCCGTCAAACAGGGTGGTCAGGCACCAGTTCGAGACAATGAACAGTGCAAGCGGGATCAGAACGGACAGAGCCTGTGTGAAGAGCGAAGAAAACTCTCTCGTCGGATTCATGACATAACCGACGCCGACCGCCTGATAGAAGAAGGTCAGAATGGCGACGCCGACGAACACGAGGGACGCACGCACCGAGCCGCGGTGCTCATGCTTGAGGTCATAGAAGCCGTCGAAGGGGTGGAAGATGACGTAGAATCCGTAGAGCAGTTCCTGCCCGAAGGTCTTACGCGCCTTCCCGTCCACCGTTGCCGCCTTGTTGACCTTTTTGGCAAATTTGAGGAACTTACCCCAGGCAACGAATACGAGCACCAGGATCGCCACAAAGATCAATACGTACTTGGACATCCAGTCCCGACGGACCTCCGACCAGGACAGCGACCAGTTTTTCGTATCATATGCGGCTTCGTAATAATCAAGGGATTCCTTGTATCTGCCGTCGCGGTAAAGCGCATTGCCGATACCGACGTACGCCGCGTCGTAGTTGGAGTTTCTCTGGAGCACGCCCTTCCAGCTTTCCACCGCAAGGTCATATTCCATGTGGTTTTCGGCGTTGAGCGCCTTGATGATCAGTTCTCCGTACTCCGTCCGGTCATAGACCGTGATGCTGTTGGTATTACCGCCGTCAAGCAGGAGCAGGGAGTTGCCCTGATACGCAACGGCAACGATGTTGCCGATACCGCCGAGCAGTGCGCTGTTATCGCCGAACGCGAACAGCAGGTTGCCGTTGTAATCGTAAGTGTAAGTACGGTTCCGCTTGGAATCGATGGTCGTCCAGGTTCTTTCCGGTCCGACCGCAACGTCGATCAGCTTGGAAATACCGACCCGCTCGTTCTGGTCGAGGGAATCCACGTCCACCTCGCCTGCCGGCGGCCAGAAGCCGTTTCGTTTCATGATTTCGGTGCCCTTGGAGTTGAGCAGCTTCACGGGGGAGTACACACCGGTCAGGGAGCCGGAGGTAATTCCCTCCCCGATCTTGGTTTCCAGATCAGACCCGCTCTTGACATCGACGACGGCGTAAATAAAGCCTTCCTCGGTGATGGAGACGTTCCGGTACTCCGTAGAGACCTTGTCGTCGGTATTCTCTCTCTGTGCGGTCGTCTGGAACCGGCGCGTCAGGATCTCCCAGGCAGACATGGTCGTTGCCTGTGCACCGATAAAGCCGGTAAAATTCCCGTCCTCGGTCATCATGATGATGCCCTCGCTGGTCGAGCTTGACACAACATACACGCGGTTGTATTTATCCACCGCGATGGCAACCGGGGTATACTTGGCATCATCCTGGAAGAGCTGGCTCTCGGGCTTCCAGAGCTGCTTGACGAAATTGCCTTCGCGGTCAAAGACGACCACGCGCTGGTTCTCCGTATCGCAGACCCAGATGTACTTCGAGGACACGAACAAGCCCTGCGGACGGTTGAACCGGTCAACAATCCCCTGGTCGTTGATGAATTCCCGGATGATGAAGCGAACCTTGAGGTACGGATCCAGTGCAACCACACAGCCTTCGTTCGATTGGCTGCCGCGCGTCACGATATAGACATTCTTCTCATCGTCCACGACCATATCGGCGGGACTGGAGAGCTGACTGTTCCAGGTCGGATCCGACACATCAAGCCCCATATACGAGTAATCGGCGCTGAGTGTTGCGGTGTACGCGTCAGGAGAAGGCAGCATTTCGCCGGAGATGGAGTAGGTATAAGTCTGATATGCCGATACCGCACCGGCAGGAATGGCAAGCACAAACAGGAGGATAAACGCAATGCAGACAACGGAAATCAGTTTTCTTTGACTCATTTTCATTGTTTCCTCCTTAATCCTTCATACCGCTGGAACCCATGGTCTCGATGATACTGGACTGCGTGATGACAAAGATGAGAATCGGGACCAGCATCATAACGACCGTAGCCGCAGCACTCGCACCGGAACGCTTGATACCGCCGGCGGTGATCTGCTGGATCGCGTAGTTGAAGGACTTGTATTGTTCGGAATAGACGTAAGTAGACGAGCCTGCATTCCAGAGCGACTGGAAGCAGTACACGATCAGCGTCAGCCAGCCGGGCTTGACCATCGGCATGGCGATGACCCAGAAGGTGCGGAGCTCGCTCGCGCCGTCAAGACGCGCGGATTCCAGCACCGAGTCGGTGATGGAGGAATCCATGAAGTTCTTCATCAGGTAAAGACCGAGCGTCGAGCCCCACGCGGGAACAATGACAGCCCAGTAGGAGTCGATCAGATGGAGATTCTTCATGATGATAAAGCTCATGGTCGTGGTAACGGTCGAGTTGAACATCAGGGACAGCTCGATGGTCTTGAACACGAATCTTCTGCCGGGGAACTTGATCTTTGCCAGCGCGTACGCACAGACCGACGCGATGAACAGATGTCCGAACACGCCGACGAAGGTGGTAAACGCCGTATTGAAGATGTACCGGGAGAACGGCACCCACGACTGATTGAGCAGGGTAAACAGGTCCGTGAAGTTATCGGGGGTAGGATGCACCACGTAGAATTTCGGAGGATAACGGAAGAGTTCGTCCAGCGGCTTGAGCGATTGCATGATCGTATAGAGCATCGGGATGAACATGAACGCGCCGAGGATGACGAGCAGGACCGTGATGAAAGCGTCTCCTCCGTAGGAACGTGACAGGACGACCTTGTGATTTCTGGTTCTCAGTTTTTTCGCCATGTCACTCACCTACCTTTGCAAGAAGTTTGTTGACCAAGAAGTTGGAGAACAGCATGACGGCAAACAGCACCACGGCAATTGCCGAGGCATAACCGATCTCGTAGCGGTTGTTTGCATAGTCGTCCAGGTGGTGCATGATCGTGTGACCGGCGTAATCGGTCGAAGGCATACCGCAAAGCGCGGTAACGACCGCACCGAAGCCGAAGGAGCCGGTAATGGACATGATCGCGCCGAACATCAGCTGTCCCTTCATGTTGGGAAGCGTGATGTGCCAAAGCTCCTGCCAGCGGTTGCGGATACCGTCCACGGCGCCCGCCTCGTACTGCGCCTTGTCAATTCCCTGCAGACCTGCAATGAACGACAGAAACGAAACGCCAAGCGATGTCCACAGTGCGACGACGATACAAAGCGGCATGATATACGATGCGTTCTGGAACCAGGCGATCGGGGCATCAATAATCCGCAGACTCATAAGCGACGAGTTGACCCAGCCGTAGGAGTCGGAGGAGAACAGGGTTGCCCAGATCATATACGCGGAGCCGGAAATGGACGGCGCGTAGAAGATCAGGGTGACGATTGCGCGGAGCTTCGGGGACAGCTCATTGATGAACCATGCCACGATGAGGGACAATAAGTAGGAGATCGGTCCGACGACGCCCGCAAAGATCAGGGTGTTCTTGCAGGCGATCAGAAAAATGTCGTCCTTGAAGAACAGGTTGAGGTAGTTTTCAAACCAGACGAAATCCGGCGTCTCCAGCATATTGAAGTTGGTAAAGCTGAAGTAGATGGAGAACACGACCGGAACCACCGTAAACAGGGCGAAGATCGCACAATAAGGCAGGATCATGAGATACGCGACCCAGTTCCTTTTGACTTCCTTCCACGTCCATGCGGCGCGGCTCATTTCGTTTCTCTGGACAGCTTTCTTTTTCTGAATCTTTTCCATATCAGGTCAGTCACCTGTCCTTTCTGCCGCGTGGCGAGTGAAAGCAATTGCTGCTGTCAGATTGTTCACTGTCTCAGCCTCCTCAGTACGAGCTCAGCGCGGCAACCGCCTGAGTCAGATAAGCGGAAATCTGCTTGAGACGTTCCGCGTCCGAGCCGCCGTTTTCCGATGCGGCAAGGAACTGTGCGGCGGATTCCGTGAGCAGTTTGATATTGTTGTTGTCGATCGCGTACTTTGCGCTTGTCACAAGCTCCGTATAAGCAGAGCCGCGGAGCTCATCCATCAGATCTCTTGCCTGTCCCATCCGCTTTTCGGCAAGCGTCTGACCGGCTTCCAGAGTCTCAAGCCCGAATTCCTCGCGCTTTCTGCGGATCTCGGTGTTAATGGTATTAATGTAGGAGAGGATCGCGCTTCTCGCGTCAGCGCCGCTGTTGTAGGCGGAGAGGAAGGCGAAGTTGACGTAACGGTCGAGGTAGTAGGAGCCGGGGTAGTTCGGGATCGCCGCAAGGCAATCAAACTGCTTGGAAACCTCTTTGTATTCCGAGGTCGTCCAGGGCAGACTTGCAAGCGCGGTACGGTTTGCAGTGGGCTGCTTACCGGATTCGCCGAGGACAGATGCCATGCCGTAAGAGTAGTTGATCTGGCAATCTGCGCCGGTGTACCACTTCATGAAGTTCCAGGCAGCTTCCTTTTTCTCATCGGCAACGCCCTTGACCATGACCGTCGCAGTCGTCGAAGCGATGGAGCGGTTGTCGATTCTGCCGCCCTCATGTTCCACGCCCGGAATCGGGACCATTGCCCAGAGTCCTTCGATTTCGGTCGCGAAAACCTTCAATTTATTATACATATCGGTATAGGGAGCGATGACGATCGGCATTTCGCCCGAACGGAAGCGGTTTGCAGCGTCATAGGAGTAGGGGCTGGAGTAAGCGGTGTAGAAGTCGCACATGGTCTCAAACGCGGACAGCGCCTTCGGGGAATCCAGATTGATGCGCATACCGCCGTCGGCATACAGTGTGCCGCCGTTCTGGTAGAGCAGGAACTTGTAATCGGACGCCTGCGAAAGATTGAAGGTGGACGCAGTCATGCCAAGCTCCATGTTGTTGTAGCCAAGCACGGGAATTGCCGCGTAGATCTCGTCCCACGTCTTGGGAATCTCCAATTTCAGGTTGGCAAGAATGTCAAGACGGACAAACATCATGTAGAAGGATTCCGTCTCGGGGAGACCGTAATAGTGCATCTTGCCGGCGGAGTCCTCAATCCCGATCGTCAGCATTGCGGCATCGTTGAAGTCCTTTTTGGCGTCGTCAAAGCCGGGCATATCCTCAATCGGAATCAGCGCACCGCGGACCGCATAGTTGATGACGTCCGATTGCGACAGACCGAGATACACATCGGGTCCCGCCTGCGCAAGAATGGACGGAAGCAGTGTGCTTGCCGTGACCAGCTTGAGCGCAACGGGCGTATTGTGGGTCGGAGTAAAGTCGTTGGTGATCAGGTTCCGGATAACCTGAGACTGGTCACGGCCGTAAGCCACCCAGACCTCAATGGACTCCTGTCCGTCGGACGAACCAAGGCTGCCCATCTGGTTGTAATCCCGGAAGAAGCTCCAGAAGAAGCTGAGAATTTCGTGCAGGATATTGCGGAAGACATTCTCCTCCGCGGTCGGCATCGGCTTGTCATTTCCCTGCACAAGCAGGTAATCCAGCTGAAGCGGCTGGGTCTTGGCGTCGCCGATGAAAGTACCGAGAGTACCAAGGTTGGACTTGAAGCTGTCAAGGTTCTTCGCGATCTCGATTTCGGGATCGGACACCATGGTCTTGATCAGATTTGCGATGGTCTCCAGTGTTGCGATATTCGCGGTCGCAGTCCCGGAAAGCTCGCGGAAGCGGCTTGCGGCGGCATCCAGCGTCTCCATCTGGTCGTACATATCGATCAGAGTGGAAGGAAGCAGGCGAGCAAAGCCGTAGGTACGATAGCTGTCGGGAGAGGGGCCGGTCAATTTGAGGATGGTCAGATAATCTGCGTCCAGTGCAGTCAGCGCAGCCTCCAGTCGCTGAATGATTTCACTCATGGAGCCGAGCGTCACCTCAAGGCGGATCGTGTAGGTCACGTCCTTGGCGAAGTAGAACTGCAGGTCCGTGGTACCATCCGACAGATTCCCGGTCTGCCAGGAGTTCTTGTAATTGAAGCGAAGCTGGCTTGCCTCGGCAAACGGGATACCGTCATAATAGCCCTTTTCACCCTCGGCAATGCCATCACTGTATATGTAGAGATTCCGGCAGACGTAAAGGCCTTCCAGCGTATTCTGGCGGAAGCGAGCGGCGATGTTGTAAAGTCCGCTGTCTCCCACACGGAACTTGTAGGTGATGTACTGTCCCGCGTTCTGCCACTGCTCGCCGCCGATGGTGTTGAGCAGCGTTCTCGACGGATCGGAGGGAGAAGAGGCGGCACTGGTACGGTCCTCAACGGGATAAACCGTGTTGGAGGAGGTCATGTTTGCGTACTCCGCTTCCAGCTTGATCACGCTGGTGCCCTGCTTTTCTCCCTGGTACTGAGCAATGTATTCCTCATAGCTCATGACCGTCTCATACGGAGTCAGGCGGAAGGAGGAGATGACCAATGCTTCATTGACACCGGCAAGCGAAAAGGTGACCTCACCCTCGTCCAGCGCAAACATAAAATTATCGGAGGAATAGCCGGAGGAATCATGCAGGGAGTACTCGCTCCACTGCGGAGTCTGCGAGGTAGTCGGGCGGATCTCATTGCCCTCGGTGTCCGTCTGGAAGAAGCGGAGTCCCAGCTCTTCGGAAAGGAACTGATGGCTTGCTTCCGTAAAGTATTCGGGCTTTTCGAACACCACATAGGTACCGTCCGAACGGTTTTCCATGGTGGCGGTCAGTCCGAGCTCCTCCGCGCGGGCAAGCAATTCAGCAGCGGTCTTGGATTTATCCGTGATCCGATAAGCCGCATTCTTGTATTCGAACGTATACACCTTCGGGAAGGACAGCGAATACGCGCCGTCAAACGGAACCTTGCCGTCAATGTAAAATTCCCGTTCAATGGACGTATTCTTCCCCTCGACGGAATAGTACTCGATCGTGATGCTGTACCACCCGGATTCCGGCACGCGGAATGTCCAGGAAACGGTTCCGGTATCCGGAGTATATACGCCGTTCTTTCCGTACCGGTCGGTGATCTCGTACTCCGCGGTCGTCTTTTCCGTATCCAATGCCTTCACGGCATCGACCAGGATCTCGTGCGAGGGCTTCTTGTACTGATCCTGTCGCTTTGCAAGATAAGCACTGTACGAATCTGTGTTGAGCTGTGACTCGTAGTCCTTGATGGTTTTGTCGGTTACCGTCGGATTATCGACAGTTTCCGCCGCGTTTGCCGCGGTCACGGACCCGCCGATCAGAAACGTCAGGCTGAGGATCAGTGCCAGCGCTCTCTGGATTCTGGATCTCTTCATCGGTTTTCCTCCTGCTTGTTTTGGAAACGGCGCGGAAACACACCGTCCCGCGGGCAGATCGCCGTGGGATGCCCCGCCATTCCGGCAGAATACTGCGGCTGCCGTATCGACGGCAGCCGCAGCCCGGAACAGACGCGATCCGCTTGCGGATCCACGTTACAAAATGCCCAAATTGATAGAGATATCATACCATATTACCGACAATTTGTCAAGAAACGAGACCGCGTTTCCGGGATCGTCCAAAAACACCCAATAAAAACAAACCGTGAACTTTCCTGTCGGTTTTTTCTCCACAAAAACCGATGGAAGCATCTCCCAGATCCAGCCCGCTCGTGCGCAAATTGTAAGAAGTAAATATCGTTTACGGTTAAATTGTGTATTCCCTCGTTTTTTTCTTGATTTTTGTTGAATTTGCCAATTGAAATCCGGCAAATTATTCAGCCGTTTCCGAAACGTAAATCTCGCTTCCCCGGTTTCCCGTGAGGACTGTGTGATCGGCAGAGAAATTTTTGTTACAATTCTTGTACAAAGTAAACAATTTCCGCCCGCTTTTTTCTACAAACATACAAGTTGCACAAATTGTAAAAAATCCTGGCATTTTCAGAAAACAAACGCCCCGGAAAACCACTTTTCAAAGAATCAGCCCCGGTTTTCCGCAGGGAAACGATCGTCTTTGCCGCTTTTGTGTCGGAATCAGTCGATTCTCTTGCAACAGAGAGTGCAATGTGTTATAATGAAGCGGATCAGACAAAAAACAGGTCCGGCACAGCGTTGCCGGACGCGGAGGAACCGATACATGAGAAATTATCCGAAGCTGACGGTCACAGAAAAGGCGGAAAAGCTGCTCCGCGGCGGGCACGTCTGGGTATACGGCGATGAAATCACTGCCGCGGAAGGAACGCCGGAGGACGGCGCGCTCGCGGACGTGTTTTCCGAAAAAGGGAAATATCTCGGCACCGGCTTTTACAACAGTCATTCCAAGATCCGCGTACGGATTATTTCAAAGAATACCAACGACACCTTTGACGAAAAATTCTGGGAGCGCCGCCTGTCCTACGCGGTTGCGTACCGCAAGACCGTCATGGGCGACACGGATTTCCGGTGCTGCCGGCTGATTTTCGGTGAAGCGGACCAGTTTCCCGGGCTGACGGTCGATCGGTTTGAGAACATCCTCGTCGCCGAGGTGCTGTCACTCGGTATCGAAAAAATCAAGGGGATGCTCTTCCCCGCCCTTGTCCGTATCCTGCGCGAAATGGGAGAGGAGATCGACGGAATCTACGAGCGCAACGATTCCCCCATCCGTAAATTGGAGGGCATGGAAACCGGGTGCGGCTTTTTCCCGCTTCCGGGACTGCCGGATCCGGAGAGCGGCGAGACAACCATCACGGAAAACGGCATCCGCTATTTTGTGGACGTGGTAAACGGACAGAAAACGGGATTTTTCCTCGATCAGAAGTACAACCGCCGCGCCATCCGGCAGATCGCCCGGGGCAAGCGGGTGCTGGACTGCTTCACCCACACGGGTTCATTCGGGCTGAACGCCGCCGCGGCGGGCGCCCTGCACGTCACCTCGGTCGATATTTCCGCCGACGCGATCGCCATGGCAAAACGCAACGCCAAAGAAAACGGACTGGACGGGCACATGGATTTTATGGTCGCGGACGTATTTGACCTGCTCTCCGTCCTGCAAAAAGAAAAGAAATCCGACTACGACTTCATCATTCTCGACCCGCCCGCCTTCACCAAGAGCCGCGATACGCTCCGCAACGCGATCAAAGGATACCGGGAGATCAATTATCTTGCCATGAAACTGCTCCCGCGCGGCGGGTATCTGGCGACCTGCTCCTGTTCCCACTTCATGACCGAGACCTATTTCAAACAGATGCTGCACAACGCCGCCGAAGACGCGGGCGTGTCGCTCCGCCAGATCGAAGCGCGCCAGCAGGCACCGGATCACCCGATTCTCTGGAACGTGCCGGAGACGGACTACCTGAAATTCTATATTTTCCAGATCGTGTGACAGGTCCCGGCACCGTCCCGCAACAGGAGCGACCGGGTTCCCGCCGCACCTGCCGTGTTTCTGTAAAAACGCCCTTGCAACTGAATAAGGATTATGAAAAAAAGGGGGACGCGCGTCCCCTTTTGTTTTTATTCAAAAGTTTTTGAGGGATGAAAGGGGACTTTTTTCAAAAAGTCCCCTTTCCGGGGTCCGGGGCGGAGCCCCGACTCTTCCCCCTCCGGGTTTCGGGGCAAAGCCCCGACTCTTCTCCCTCCGGATCGCTTATTTTTTCTTTGCCACTGCCGTCCAGATGCGGTAAACCGCGGGGGAGGCAACGAGGTTGACACCGAATTCCGCAAGGAAATTGACACCGGCGCAAAGAATCACAACGAAGTACACGACGCTGACGCCCGCACCGACATTCAGAATATACTCCTCAAGCGTTGAACGGAACAGGGTGATGGTGCCAAGCACGAAAATACCCGTATTGACAACCGGCGCGACCGCCGACGCGAGAACTACCGCGACCCAGCGGTTATGCTTTTCCAGCGCACGGAACACAAGTCCCGCGCAAAGTCCCGCGAGCGTCGCCTTGGCAAGGCAAAGCACGACCGTCAGAACAGGCTGCTTGGAAAACAGAAAATTCGTGAACACATCCGCACCGCTGACACCGCCGATGACAGTAATCAGACCGAATACGGCGCCGAGGATTGCTCCGGCGGCAGGACCGAGCAGGACGCCCCCGACCGCGATCGGGATGAGCACGAGCGAGAACGATACCGGACCGACATGAATGTTACTGCCGACCAATTGCAGAACGATGACGAGCGCAACAAGTATAGCCAATTGTACCATCCTGAGCGTCTTTTCATGGGTTCTTTGCATAAAGAATACTCCTTCCGGGATTTTCACCCGGTGCTGCCGTCCGGAGGAACCGGTACAGCGCGTTAAATTTTGAAACGGGCATATGCCCGGATCAGGTAAAAATCAGCTCCGCGTGCCGGATGACAGCATCATGCGATCAGCATCGCGTCAGCGGAGGTTCCGGCGATACAGTACGCACAATCCCTCCAGCGTCAGATCGGGACAAAGCGTCGCCGTGTGCGACAGATGGGGGACGATCAGGGGGGCAAGCCCGCCCGTCGCAATGAGATGTCCCCGGTCGGGGGAAATTCCCGTTTCCCGGGCAAGGCGGTCGATCATACCGTCCGCCGCCGCAGCGGAACCGAAGATCAACCCGGAGCGCATACTGTCGGCAGTGTTTTTGCCGAGCACCGGCGGCGTGTTTTCCAGGGCAACCTCGGGAAGCTGTGCCGCACTGTCCCGCATGGCGGAAAGCGACACGGCGACACCGGGGAGGATACAGCCGCCCACAAACGCGCGCGACGCGTCGATGACCGACAGCGTGGTCGCCGTTCCGAAGTCGAGAATGATGGCGGGAGCGCCGAACTTTTCAAGCACTGCCGCCGCGTTGGCGATCAGATCCGCGCCAACCTCGGCGGGAGAATCCGTGCGGATGGGGAATCCGGTGTGCAGCCCCTTTCCGACGATCATAGCGCTGATACCAAACACCAGCCTGACGGCATCCGCGACGCGGTGGGTCATTCCCGGCACGACAGAAGATAGGATCGCGTCCGTCACTGCCTGCTTTCCGATGCCGTGCATCCGGAGAAGGCTGTCAAAGAGTACGGCGTATTCGTCCGCGCTCCGTGCCTCGGAGGTACAGACGCGCGAACGGAACAACAGATTTCCCGTGCTGTCCGCTACGCCGAACCGGACACTGGAGTTTCCGATGTCTGCGGCAAATACGAGCATCTCCGACGAAAAAGCTGTTCCCCCGGCGGAATTTTCAGGATCTGCGGGACTTCCGGGATTGCCGGAATTTGCAGAATATCCGGGATTCCCCGCATTTACAGGGCTTCCGGGATTTGCGGGTCTTGCAAAGTTGCCGGAATCCGCAAAATTCGCGGAATATCCGGAATGTTCGGGACTGTTCATAAATAACTCCTCCTTCCGTTGACATGTGGAAAGATGTACCGGGACACGACTCATTTCCCGGCAATATACACCGCTCTCAATCGGCTTCCAAACCGACCACACCGTAAAGTACAGCCCGGCAGACGTTGACGCCGCCCGAACCGGGGACCGCATCGGCAGGCGGTTTCTTTTTCCGTGCCGCAGGTTGTGCCGCAATTTGAGACGCGGATCGTCCGTGGATCACCTTTCGCCGCTCGCGCCGCGGGTCGTGCCGCAATTTGAGACGCGGATCGTCCGTGGATCACCTTTCGCCGCTCGCGCCGCGGGTCGTGCCGCAATTTGAGACGCAGGTTGTGCCGCAGGTCACCTTCCGTCCGCGCGGTACACCGTGTTTTGCAGGACGGTCGGTGTCAGATCCGCGCGACGCCCGTTTCGTGTGCCGCCTTCACGACCGCAGCAGATACCACCTCGGCAACGCGTCGGTCGAGCGCCGCGGGAATGATATTTTCTTCGTTCAGTTTCCCGTCGGGAATCAGGGTCGCAAGCGCGAACGAGGTCGCAACCTTCATCTCTTCATTGATACGCGACGCGCGGCAGTCCAAAGCGCCGCGGAAAATCCCGGGGAACGCCAGCACGTTGTTGATCTGGTTGGGAAAATCCGAACGTCCCGTGCCGACAATGCGCGCGCCCGCTTCCTTTGCAAGATCGGGCATGATCTCGGGCGTGGGGTTCGCCATGGGGAACACAATTGCGTCCTTTGCCATGGAGCGCACCATCTCCTCCGTCACAATACCGGGGGCGGACACGCCGACAAAAACATCCGCGCCGCGAAGCGCGTCGGCGAGAGTTCCCGTCAGATGGGACGGATTGGTGAGGGCGGCGATCTCCTCCTGCGCCACATTGTTGCGCTCGTCGCCTGTGGTCACAATGCCGAAGCGGTCACACATGGTAATGTCAAAAAAGCCCATGTGCAGAAGGTGCCGCGCGATGGAGATGCCTGCCGCGCCTGCGCCGCTGATGACCACGCGGACGGAATCCATTTTCTTTCCGACCACCTTGAGGGCATTGATGAGCGCGGCGGCGACCACAATCGCCGTGCCGTGCTGGTCGTCGTGGAACACGGGAATGTCGCAGACCTCGGTCAGCTTTCTTTCGATTTCAAAGCAGCGCGGTGCGGAAATGTCTTCGAGGTTAATACCGCCGAAGGAACCGGCAATGAGCGACACGGTGCGGACAATCTCATCCGGATCCTTGGATCGGATGCAGATGGGGAACGCATCCACGTCGGCAAAGCGCTTGAACAGCGCGCACTTGCCCTCCATGACGGGCATCCCCGCCTCGGGACCGATGTCTCCAAGCCCCAGAACTGCGGTTCCGTCGGTCACGACGGCAACCAGGTTGGAGCGTCTTGTCAGTTCATAGGACTTTTCGGGGTGCTTCTGAATTTCCAGGCAGGGCTCGGCAACGCCGGGCGTATACGCGAGCGACAGGTCCTCGCGGGTGTTGATGGGGCAACGGGTCACGACCTCGATCTTGCCCTTCCATTCATAATGCTTCTTTAAGGATTCTTCTCGGATATTCATGATTTCATTCCTCGGTTGATGGATTTCGGGAAACGCGGGCGGATTCAAATAAACTGTCTGACGAATCGGATTTCTGAGGCACGGCGGTCAGACCATTTCCTCTGGGCGGAATACCTCGTCAAACCGCTCGGAGGAAAGGAAACCGAGCTTCACGCAGGCTTCCTTCAGGGTGATTCCCTCCTTGTGCGCGGTCTTTGCGACCTTAGCGGCGTTCTCATAGCCGATGTACGGGTTCAGCGCGGTGACGAGCATCAGGGAACGGTGGAGGTTTTCCGCCATTTTTTCGCGGTTGGCAACGATTCCGGACACGCAGTGTTCCCTGAAGGAGCGCAGCCCGTCGGACAAAAGCCGCACCGACTGCAGATAATTGTATGCGATCACAGGCAGGAAGACATTAAGCTCGAAATTGCCCTGCGACGCGGCAAGTCCCACCGCCGTATCGTTTGCCATGACCTGCACCGACAGCATGGTAACCGCCTCGCACTGGGTCGGGTTGACCTTGCCCGGCATGATGGACGAACCGGGTTCGTTTTCGGGAATACGGATCTCCCCAAGTCCGCAACGAGGACCGCTCGCAAGCCACCGCACGTCATTTGCAATCTTGAACAGATCCGCGGCAAGCGCCTTCATGGCGCCGTGCGAAAAGACCAGCTCGCCGCGCGAAGTCAGCGCGTGGAATTTGTTTTCCGCCGTGGAGAACGGCTTGCCCGTCAGGTCGGAAATCTTCTTCGCCACAAGCACGTCAAAACCCGCCGGCGCATTAAGCCCCGTGCCGACCGCCGTTCCGCCGAGCGCCAGCTCGCACAGATCGACCGTCGCGTCAAG
This sequence comes from uncultured Eubacteriales bacterium, assembly GCA_934796165.1. Taxonomy (GTDB): domain Bacteria; phylum Bacillota; class Clostridia; order Oscillospirales; family CAG-272; genus CAKVOU01. Next base: position 39,506 of record CAKVOU010000006.1, read on the forward strand.
AATCAGGGTCTTGTCGCGTTCAAGACTTGCCCGCCAACCGGAGATTTCCTGCGAAAATGCAATCGGAACGGCGTCCTGCAGGTGCGTCCGCCCGCTCTTGACAATCCCGCGGTTCTCTTCCTCCAGCCGCTTCATTTCGGCAATCATGCGGTCAAGCTCGGGGAGCAGGTCGCCCGTCACGCCGAGCACCGCCGCGATGTGCATGGCAGTGGGGAAGGTATCGTTGGAGGACTGGGACATATTCACGTCGTCGTTCGGGTGAAGCAGTCTGCCGCCTGCCAGCTCGTTTCCGTAATTTGCGATGACCTCGTTGACGTTCATGTTGGACTGGGTGCCGCTTCCCGTCTGGAAAACGACAAGCGGGAACTGGTCGTCAAGGTCGCCGCGCAGGATCGCGTCGCACGCGGAGGAGATCGCGTCCAGCTTTTCCTCGGTCATTTTCTCCGGACGAAGCTCGCGGTTGGCAAGCGCCGCCGCTTTTTTGAGGATTGCAAACGCGCGGATGATCTCACGCGGCATAAGCACGTCACCGATGCGGAAATTCTCAAAGCTGCGCTCGGTCTGCGCGCCCCAGTATTTATCTGCGGGGACCTTCACTTCCCCCATGGAATCGTGTTCGATGCGGTATTCCATACTTTTTTCTGTCTCCTTTTCGGGTCTGTCCCAAGACCGGACGGCGGGCGGCGGTCAGCCGCTCACAGCCCGGCGTTATTTCAATCAAGCTTCAGGCAGTTCGTCCACGCGCGCCTGCCCATGCGGTCGGTCACCTCGGCGCGGACGTAAAATTCTCCCTCATCGTATGCGGGCTTGTACACAAAGCGCGTACCGCCGTCCGCCGTTTGCTTTCTCCCCTGCCACCAAACGATATTGGAGCAGAACACCACTTCGTCGGCGGGCGTGGTGTCGAGAATGATCTCGTCGCCCTCACGCGCGAGTGTTGCAATGGGTCCCTCGGTGGCAAGCGTTCTTCCGGCGCGGATCGCCTCGCAGATCGCACGGGAATTCAGCTCGTCCGCCTGCACATACGTCGCGCCGACCAGACAGTCTCCCGTGTAGTAATGGGTATCGTCCGACGCAAGCAGCGGGAGAAAGATTCCCTCGCAGGCGTACAGATCAATCAGGAGCGAGGAATCGGGGCGGTTCGACATCCCGATGGCGGAGACCGAGTTCCAGACCTCGGTGGCAATCACGCCGGCATCCACCGCCATTTTGACCTGCGACGGGCGGTTGAGCGACCATGCGGGATGCGCGAGGATGGGGTAGCCGCCCTTCTCTTTGATGCTTCGGATAATCGTTTGTGCATCGGCACCGCGCTCACAGTCCGCGGGGGCGCTCATGCCAATCCCAAGGATGTGAAACACACCGGCTCTGCCGTCTCTTGTCCCCGTGTCGTATTCCGCGCCGCCCATGAGATAAATTCCCCCGAAATCAGGGACATCCTCCGTCCACGCCCAGTGGTCGGTAATTGCCAGCGCGTCGTATCCCGCGTCGCGGTAAATGCGAGCCGCCTCCTCGGGGCTGACGTGCCCGTCCGAGCGCGTCGTGTGGGTGTGCAGGTTGACCTTGTACCAATGTTTTCCGTTCCGATCCGTTATCATGCTGATTCCTTCCGGTTGCCCCCGCTTGACTGTGGGGACATTTCAAACAACTTTTATTGTAACACAGAATCCGCCGTCTTGCAAGAGGGGGCGGGCGGAAAACGGAACGAAAGAATCCTCTGACAAAAGAAATAAAAAGCGGAGACACCACCCGGCGATGACGGAACAAAAAATAGCGAAAACCAGAACATCGGCAAAAGAAAGCCGCCCCGAAGGGCGGCTTTGAAATTTGAAGTTGCTTGGGAAAATTACTTTTTGATGTCCCCGTCGGTGCAGTGGATGGTGTAGGAGCCGGTAACGGAATTCCAGTAGAATTCTTTTAGAATTGCGTTCCACTGTGCTTTCGTACCTTTGAAGGTGATGCTGGTAAGGCTCTTGCAATCGCGGAACGCAGAACCGCCAATGCTCGTCACGCTGTCCGGAATCGTGATACTGGTAAGGCTCGTGCAACCGCGGAACGCAGAATTGCCAATGCTCGTCACGCTGTCCGGAAGCGTGATGCTTGTAAGGTTCGTGCAATCGGAGAACGCACCTTCGCCAATGCTCGTCACACTGTCCGGAATCGTGATGCTTGTAAGGTCCGTGCAACCGGAGAACGCATAATCGCCAATGCTCGTCACGCTTCCGTCGTTCGGAATCACGCTGTTTTTACGCCCGGCAATCAATGTTTTGCTCGCAGTTTCAATCAAACAATTCCCCGCAGAATGGTATACAGGGTTCCCATCAGTTACCGTAATTGTTGTAAGGCTCGTGCAACCAGCGAACGCAGATTTGTCAATGCTCGTCACGCCATTCCCAATCGTGATGCTTATAAGGTTCTCGCAACCCCCGAACGTCCAATAACCAATGCTTGTCACGCCATTTCCGATCGTGATGCTTGTAAGGCTCGAGCAATCGGAAAACGCCTCATTGCCGATGCTCGTTACACTGTCCGGGATGATGATGTGTTTGAGGCAGATACAGCCTAAGAACGCAGAGTCCCCTATCTCCGTCACGCCGTTTCCGATTGTCAGGCTCAAAAGGTAGGTGCAATCGCGGAACGCTTCCGCTCCGATGTCCGTCACGCTGTCGGGGATGATGACGTCATCAAGGCTCTCGCACCCCCGGAACGCGCTGCTGCCAATGCTTGTCACACTGTCCGGGATCGTAACACGCGCAAGACTCGTGCAACTTCTGAACAAATCAAAATCAATGCGCGTCAGGCTGTCCGGGATTGTGACACATTCAATGCTCGTACAGCCGGCAAATGCAGCGCCGCCAATGCTTGTCACGCTGTTTCCGAGCGTGAGCTCCGCAAGGCTCGTGCAGCACAGGAATGCTTCCGTTCCAATGCTCGTCACGCTGTCCGGGATCGTGATACTCTCAAGACCCGTACAATAGTAGAACGCATACCATCCGATGCTCGTCACGCTGTCCGGAATGGTAACAGATGTCAGGTTCCAGCAGCGAAAAAACGCACAGTCGGCGATACAGGAGCCGCCGGTAATGACGACCGTCTTCAACTGATCCGGAACAAAATTGACCTGCCCCGAATACGAATCTGCGCCGAAAATGTAGCCGAAATGCGTGTTCCCGTCCGTTGTCTCACCGAAAATGTCATCGATGCGCGTGTTCGTTCCGCAGTCCTTTGTCTCCCCGACAAAAGGAATTGTGATGCTCTCAAGGCACGTGCAGCCCGAGAACGCGGAAAAGCCGATACTCGTCACGCTGTCCGGAATCGTAATACTTGTAAGGCCAGTGCAGCCGGCAAAAGCATACTTTCCGACGCTCGTCACGCTGTCCGGGATTGTGATGCCAGTAAGGTATCCGTAAGAGCTGAACGCATAATCACCGATGACCGTCACACCGTCCGGAATCACAGGTTCCGTGACAAGTTCTCCGTTCAGGTACAGCCCGGCAGAATTGCACAGAGGATTGGATTTCTCGTTCTCAAACCGGATTTCACACCATCCGGCAAGGTCCGTAACAGAAACACTTTTCAGGCTGTCGCAATAGGAAAATGCGTCTTCCCCTATATACGTCACACTGCCCGGAATCGTGATGCTTTCCAGTTTCCCGCAATTGACGAACGCAGCCTCTCCGATGCTCGTCACACCGTCCGGGATTGTGATGCTTGTAATGTTCTTACAGCTGGCGAACGTATAATCGCCAATGTACCTCACTCCGTCCGGGATCGTAATGCATGTAAGACCCTCGCAACTGCCAAATGCACCACCGCCAATGCTCGTTACGCTGTCCGGAATCGTGATATCTGTAAGCTTCGTGCAATCTGTAAACGCATATTCACCGATGCACGTCACGCTGTCCGGGATTTTGATACTTGTCAGCCCGGTACATCCGGCGAAAGCCGCTTCGCCGATGACCGTCACGCTTCCGTCATCGGGAATCACACTGCTGCCGCATCCCGCGATCAGCGTTTTGCTTGCGGTTTCGATCAGGCAATTCCCCGCGGAATGATACACCGGATTCCCGGCAGATACCGTAATATCCGTCAGTGCCTTGCAATTGGCGAACGCCCATTCGCCGATATACGTCACGCTGTCCGGGATCGTAATACCCGTCATTTTACCGGAATAGGCAAATGCATATTCCGCAATCGTTTTCGTTCCCTCCTTTACGGTGTACGAACCGGACATATCATTCGGAGAAATGATCAGATGTTTTCCGATATAGAGCACACCCTGCTCCCAGTTATCCGGATTATTATAATACCCGGTACCCGCAAACGCACCGTATCCGATACCGGACACGTTGTCGGGAATGATGATGTCCGTCAGGTTTTTGCAGCCATAGAATGCGTGTCTGCCGATATGCGTCACGTTGTTTCCGATCATCACGCTTGCAAGGTCCGAACAGTGAACGAACGCTTCGTCGCCGATGATCTTCACGCTGCCCGGGATCGAAACGCTGACAAGCCCCTTGCAGTCACCGAACGCAGACCACGCAATCAGTCTTGTTCCCGGCTTCACGGTATAGGACTTGCATCCGGTCAGTTCTGCCCTGATCAGGCAGGTTCCGATATAGAGTACCCCGTCTTCCCAGTTGTCCTCATTGTTATAGAGTGCCGTATTCAGGAATACCGCTCCCCCGATGTCCTGGACGCTGTCGGGAATCGAGATATTCGCAAGGCTCTTACAATCGGAGAACGCGCGGCTGTCAATACTCGTCACGCTGTCGGGAATTGTGACGCTGGTAAGGGCTTCACATTGGTTGAACGCCCAGCTGCCGATACTCGTCACGCTGTCGGGGATAGTGATGCTTGTGATGGTTTTACAGCGGTCAAATGCCCACGAACCGATCCCCGTCACCGTCCTGCCCTGATATGTTGACGGAATGACGACATCGCTGTCCTGGCAGGTGCCGATTCCCGTTACCGTGGCAGTCCTTCCGTCGGTTCCGAACGAAAACGTCAATCCGATCGAGCCGGTCGGGTCGGTAAAGCTGTCCTGATAGGAATCGCCGCAGGCGGAACAGGTATGCGTGGTGTAGCCCTTCCCGGTTTTGGTCGGGGGAGTCACCGTGTCCTCGTAGGCATGTCCCTTTGCGTCGATTTTTCTCGTTTCCTTTTCTCCGCAGGCGCAGGAACGCTCCTCTTCTCCGTCCTCGGTGCAGGTTGCTTCTCCGGTCACTTTCCAGTCGCCGAAAGCGTGCTTGTGAGAAGAACCGGTGTTCTCTTCTCCGGGTACGGTATCGGATTCGCTGCCAGCCGTCCCCGCTCCGGCGGTTTCGGTCTCCTTTGGTTGATCCCCTTTGCACGCCGCAAGCGTCCCGAGGCAAAGAACCAGGGCAAGAAAAATCGCAAACAACAAAACATATTTTTTCATTTCGTCTTTCGTCCCTCCGGTTTCCGGATTAGATTTACATTCATTATAACACTTTATTCCATTTTGTCAATGGGATTCACGGATTCCCGGTCATGCGACGGACGGAGTATTCCCGGGTCGCGGTACACACAAGAAATCGCGATGTCTTGCCGTCCCGCGGTACACGCAGAGCAAGGGAGAAGCGGGGGCGGCGGAGGGGCGAAGCGCGGGAGGGGGATCCGCCCGCCCGGAGGATACGGTCTTGGGGCGTGGCGGCGGGCACCCCTCCCGCGCGGACGGGAAAGCAGGAAAATACACCGCCAAGGTGACAATGGATAATAGCCGCCCTGCACAAATGCCGGGAACGCAGAAAAACGGGCAACCGCTCGGGTTGCCCGTTGTAAATCCGGATTCTGTATCGGAATCAGTTTCCTGCGGCATCCGTCGTGCCGAGCGGAACGTTTTCGCCGCCGAGCACGAGGAACAGTCCCTCGCCGCACATCAATTCATATGTAAGCGAGCTTGCCGTTCCCATTTCGACCAGTCCGTCCATCGTCCAGAGCTGGTAAGTCGTTTCCTCGGTAAAGGTGAGGGTGTAGGTGCTCATCCCCTCGTTCCGGAACTGGTTGTTGACCAGGTAGTAACCGTTTCTTCCGGCGTCATCCTTCATGCAGCCGACAAATGCCTTGCCGTCGGTCTCAACCGACGAAAGTCTTCCGTAGGAGTCGGTCAGGTAATCCTCCGCCTCGGAGAATCTCTTCAACGCCTTGGAATATTCATCGCATCCGACCGTCATGACCTTCTGGAGATCAAACATATCATAGATACCCTTCATGGCATTGACCTCTTCCATGATGGTCTGCAGATTGTAATAATTGTCGAGAAGGACGTCTCCGCCATTCTGGATGACTCCGGTAAAGCCATGTCCCTCGTACACAGTAAACAGGAAGAAGGTATCCGCGCCGCAGGCAAGCGACAGGTTGATCTGACAGCGGAGCTGAATATCGGTCGGAGCCTTGTGCCCGCCGACCGGGACGAGCTGCAGGAAGGTCGCAAGCGGAAGCCCGAACTGATCCGCGACCTTTTTGGCAACCAGCAGATTTGCCACATAATCGTAGGGGGTGTTGGCGGCATCCGACTCGTCGCCGACGGAATTCCACGGATAACGGTCAAAGCAGATGAAGTCCGGGTGGACCGTTTCCGCATATTCAACGAGGGTATTGTACCAGCCCTTTTCTTCGTATGCTTTGTCCCCGTAGGGAAGCATATTTGCGGCGATCCGCCAATTGTCGGCGCCGTCGATCTCTTCCAGAATGCGGCGCTTTGCCTCGGCAAGTCCCTCGAACATATTGACGACCGGCTCATCCTTGAGGTAAATACCGCGGACACAGTCGTAGCCGCCCACGAACCAGTCGAGTTTGTATACCATGTCGCCAGCACTCATGCCGTGCATATTCAGATATACATCGATATCCGCTTCGGTACACGCATCCAGCAGCTGCGGGATCAGCGTGGTGCCGAGCGTCTGACAACAGGAGACGATTCCGGTAATCCCGGCTTCCTTCATCAAAGTGAACACTTTGACGTAATTCTCAGCATTCTCCGCATCAGAGCAGTCGTATGCAACGACCTCCTGCACAAAATCCGGCATACTGTCATAGATCGCCTTGCGCGTTTCGTCCTTGCTGAGAGGCTTGAGGAAGCCGCACACCGTGCAGACGGTGCAGACATTTCCATCACTGTCCTTGGCAAAGGTCGGCTTGTCGCCGAACATATGCCCCGTTTTCGCAACAGGTCTGGTTTCCTTTTCCCCGCAGGCGCAGGTACGCGTTTCCTCACCGTCTTCGGTGCAGGCGGGCTTGGTCAGCACCCAGTCACCGAAAGTGTGTCCCTTTGCGGCAATGGATCTGGTTTCCTTTTCTCCGCAGGCACAGGTGCGCGTTTCCTCGCCGTCCTCGGTACAGGTCGCTTCCTTTGTGACCTCCCAATCGCCGAAGGCGTGGGTGTGGGTGGTTGCGGGTTCAGTTGCGGGTTCAGTTGCGGATTCAGATGCGGATTCATCGGGATTTTCCGTTTCACTTTCCCTCTCGGTGTTCGGCTCCGTCCCGTCTGCCGCACCGGACGAGTCCTCGGGCAGAACGGGAATTTTTCTGCCGCACGACGCAAAGATCGCCGCTGCGGAAAGCACCATCAGCACCGCAAGAAGCAGAACTGTCATTCGTTTCATGTTTTTCACGGTTTTCTCCTCTTAATGTATGAATTTCGGATCAGGTTTCCGGTATGCGCGTCCCGTGACTTGCCGGCAATCAGTCAGCGGGGTTCAGTTCAATGAAGCAGCCCTCGCCGGGCTCCAGCGTAAGCAGGAAGCGGTCGGTCACGCCCTCGCCCTCCAGACCTTCGGTATCGCCCCACAGGCGGTAGGACAACTCTTCCGTCAGGTAAAGCGTAGCGGTCGTCGGAGCGGCATTCTTCTTGTAATTGAGATTGACCACGTAAAGTCCGGTCTTACCCTCGGCGTTTTTGCCGCAGCCGACAAAAATCTCCTCTCCGTCCACGGAAGCAAGCTCCGCGTAGGTGTCGGTAAGCATCCCGTCCATTTCAAATTCCGTGAAGTACTTGCCGTAATTCTTATCCGCGGAATTCACAATGTACTTGTCGAAGTCGTAGCTCAGATAAGTACCTTTCATCTGGTGGATCCCGGTAAAGACGTTCTTTGCGTCATAGTAGATCGGGCGGAATTCGGTGCCGTCCGCAGAGATCATATACGACCACTCCGAGGTCTGCACAACGGTGAAACAGAGCAGGCTCTTCGCACCGGCGGCAAGAGACAGGTTGGACTCGCAACGGATCTGCGTGTAGGTCGGATCGGCGGAGCCGTCCACGGGACCGTTCGCGGTCTGGAGGAAGGTCCACATCGGAACGTCGTACTTCAGCGCGTAATACTGGAAGAACGCGAGATTTGCCAGATAGTTCGGCAGGTTGCCGGACTTCTGATTGTGGTACGGGTACACGTCAAAGCAGAAGAAATCCGGCTTGACGGTCTCCCAGTACACATTCATCGCGTAATGCATCGCTTCTGCGGTCATGCCGTCCCCGAAAGCAAGCGAACCGTTGGCATCCGTTGCAGGCGAGCCATCCGGGTTCTCCTTGCCGAAGGACTTCCACTCCTGCGTGCCGTCTTCCCAGATGCCCTTCCAGACATATGCGGGATTGCCCCAGCCAAGCAGGTTTGCGCCCATGCACCATTTGGCGCCGGGGTACTCCGCACGGAGCTGTTCGGTGGTCTTTCCGAGATTGCCGAACCAGAACGGATACGGCTCGTCGCGCAGGTACAGACCGACAAAATGCGGTTCCTTATCCAGTTCCCACATTTTGGCGACAACATCCTCGGGATTGTTGATCGCCGTCGGGGTCGTATCCACAAGCACATCCATGCCGGTGTTGTTCGCCGCATCGGCAACCGCCCACAGCCCGAGCGAGGTCTCAACGCCGTTCATCACCGCGGTGTTGATACCGGCATCCAGCATCTTCAGAAACTGTTCCTCAATAATAGAACTGTTACAGTCGGGAGTGCCGTATGCGGTGATCCGGAGCCGCTCGCCGACAATGCGGTCGGCAATGGCAATGAGGCGTTCTCTCTCGCTGTCCGCCACCTCGAGCTCCTCCCGGCACCGCGCGCAGGTCACAACGGTCTTCCCGTCCGACACGTGGCGGTTTCCGGCAAGCAGATGCCCGAGGGCGGGAAAATCCTTGCGCATTTCTTCCCCGCAGCCGGTGCAAACGGAGATCTCATATCCGCCCTCGGTACAGGACGCGTCATGGGTTTCTTTTACTTCATAAGTATGTTCGTGAACCGATTCCGTGGCAGACTCGCTCGCGCTTTCGCTTGCAGTTTCGCTTGCGGACTCACTCGCGGACTCGCTTGCGGCTTCACTCGCGGATTCCGCCGGTCCCTTCGTGGTCGGTTCCGTTTTCGTTTCCTGTGGCTTGTTTCCGGCGCAGGACGCAAATATCCCGAGCACGAGCAGACACACAAGCAGGATCGACACGATTTTCTTCATAAATTCCTCCATTCGTTCCCCGTTTGCATGGGGAAGTGTGACCATGTTATCATATTACACAAAAAAATACAAGCAGAATCTGTAAACTTTTTCATTATCACAGAAAACCAGCCCGCAAGTCCTCTTTATCGGACACTGTTTCGGGTACACTGACAATGCGGACGGGGGCTGGCACCGTCCGCGCATCTCTGCAAAGAAAGGAAGCATGATACATGAGATCGACCGATTCCCGTACCGGCTGTTTACACAGTGAAACGCACGCGGAATTATCGGAAAACGGGCTTTTCGGCGTCAGCATGACGGGGGTCCGTCAGAATCCCGGAGCCGACCCGGAACGCGAGGAATGCTACCTCAACCTTGACCGAGCCGGGACACTCCGTCTGGCAAAGCTGCTTGGCGTAACGCCGGACGGTCTTGTCCGACGGCTCGCCGGGGCGCTGGACCGGGAAAACGCACTGGTCCTCTTCCGCCGCTTCTGCGACACGCACGGGATTCCTTACGACTACGGGGATTTTTCCGACTGACCCGCTGACGGGGAGTGCCCGGTCACATTGTCAATTCCGGAATTGTGTCCCTGCCCCGCCGGATCTGTTGACCGCATTACCGGATGCCGGGTTCACCCGTCAGCCGGGTGCAGGGTTGCCTCCGCCGGTCCGTTGATCGCTCGACCGGGCGCTGTGTCTGCCGGTCAGCCGGGTGCGGGAAGCGTTCCCCGTGCGGATGCCGCCGGCGGTTACGGCGTATCCGTTCCCAGTCCCATCTGATTCAACAGCTTTTTGTTGAATTCCTCCGCCGTGTTGTACCCCATCTTCTTCTGACGGTTGTTCATGGCGGCAATCTCCAGAATAATGGCAAGGTTTCTGCCGGGCTTGACCGGAATGGTGATTGCCGGGATGTCAAGCCCCAGAATATTCTCGGTCTGATCGTCAAGCCCCAGACGGTCGTACATCTTGCCGTCCTGCCATTGCTCCAGCTTGATGACCAGGTCAATGCGTTCGCTCTGCTTGACCGCGCCCATACCGAAGATGCGGCGGACATCGATGATACCGATGCCGCGCAGCTCCACATAGTGGCGGATGATCTCCGGAGCGGCGCCGACCAGCGTTTTTGCGGAAACGCGCTTGATGTCCACCACGTCGTCGGCAATGAGACGATGCCCTCTTTTGACCAGCTCGATCGCAGTCTCACTCTTACCGACGCCGCTGTCGCCGAGCAAAAGCATTCCCTCGCCGTAAACCTCGACCAGAACGCCGTGCTGGGTCACGCGGGGAGCCAGATGCGTATTGAGTGACGCAATGAGCGAGGACATGATGGGGCTGGTCTTTTCCTTTGTACGGAGCACGGGGACGTTTTCGTCCTTTGCCGCGTCGATCATCGCCTCATACACCTCAAGGTTGGAGGTGAACAGCACTGCCGCGGGGCGTCTGTGCATGAAGCGGCGGATGGCACGGGTACGATCCGCGTCGGTCAGGCTCTTGAGATACTTGTTCTCCGCGTTGCCGATCAGTTGCAGTCTCTGTTCCTCGAACGCACCGAAAAAGCCGGTCAGGGCAAGCCCCGGGCGGTTGACCTCCGGCGTGACGATCTTGATGCTCTCATAATCCTCCGGCAGATAGATCTTTTCAAAAGAAAATTCGTTGACGATCTCCGAGAGCGGAATGGTATACTTGATTTCCATACCTTCTGGTTCCTCCCCGCCCGGTTTGTCGGGCATCCCCGGCTTGCCGGGGATTCTTTTGTTCATTTTATCATAATTTCCGCGTTTTGCAAAGAGCTTTTGAGAAAAAACGACTGCAATTCATACATCCTTCACAAAATTGCGGTATAATCAGGGCAAGAATACGCGGTCGGACGGAGGAAGCCATGGCAGAGAACGAAAAAATATCAAAGAAAAGCAAGAACACGCCGCAAAACAGCAAAACCGTCGGAAAGCCGGTGCGCAACACCCGCAAAAAGGTCCTCATCATTGCGGCAGTTGTACTCGCGGTGCTGCTTGTCGCCGTCGGTGTCACTCTGCTCGTCATGTACCTCACAGGCGACCGTCCCATTCCTCAGACCGATGAGGAAAAGCGGGTCGTCGGGACCTGCGGCGGTATGGAGATTCAGTATGAGGAGCTTCGCTTTGTCGCCATGACCTACCGCGATACCTATGAAAAGGCGTACGGGAAAGAGGTCTGGAACGATCCGGACAAGTGCCGGGAATTCCGGGAAACGGTCCTTTCGGTGCTCCGCAACAATTACGCCATCTTTGCGGCGTGCGACGCATATCAGATCAACTACCAGGACTCCGCGCTTTCCGATGCGGTGCAGACGCAGATTGAAGAGGCGCGTAAGGAAGCGGGCAGCCGCAGCGCCTACAAAAAACAGCTTGAGAAATACTACCTGACCGACCATCTCTTCCGCTTCACCCTGCTTGCCGAGCAGGCGCAGAACGAGCTGTACTTCCAGCTCCGCGACTTCATCGGTAAGGTAACGGTCGGCAGCACGGAATACGACTTTTACGGCAACTACAATACCCCCGCCGATTACGCAAAATTCTACAACGATTACCTGACCGAAGAATCCTCCGGCAAGCGTGTCCCGTCGGAGAATCTGATTCCGGTGGATTACCTTTTCATTGAAAACGATGCAGGCGAGGACAAGGAGGTCAACCGCGCCCTTGCCGCCACCTATCAGGAACAGCTGCTTGCCGCCGCTCCGGAAGAGCGCGAGGCACTGCTCGGAAGTATCCTCGGCTCGGACAAGAACTGCGCTTACACGGGAGTCGGACCCTATTTCATCGTCCGCGGCACCTACACAGACGCATTCTGGAACGGTGTCTCGGGACTCCGGAACGAGGGCGACGTCAGCCCCGTCATCGAAACTCCCGGCGGGTACTATGTCGCCGTGCGCGTTGCCCCTGACGAAGCCAAACTGCTTTCACAGGCGCAGACACTTCTGAAGGAATATCAGAGCGCAATCCTCGAGTCGTACATAGAGGAAATCAAAGCGGGACTGACCGTTGATCTGAACGACTACGGAAAGAGCCTGGATCTCCTCACACTCACGATGAACAAATGATCGGATCAAGACAGAGAAGGCTCCGCCGCCGACGCGCCATGCGCATGGGGGGAGCCGGAAACAGGGAAAGATATCTGCCGTGGCTGATCCTCGGCGGCGTGGTACTTCTTGCCATAGCGCTCGCCATTCTTCTCGGGAACGTACTCGGAAAACAGGCGGAGGGGCTCCCTGCGGGGAGAGACGACGTTTCCGTGACCTACGGCAACATCCGCATTCCGGGCGTTTCGTGTGAAGCGTTTGCATTCGGGTATGCGGTGGATAATATGAAGGCAACCGGAACGACCGCCGTCTCGGTGGTTCTCCGGGGCGCGGACGATACACTCGGATACCGCTCGGAGACCGCGATCCATATGAAGCGGCAGGCGGACGGCGCGGTAAACGAAAACGCCGGAGCGGAGATCGCCTACCTCCACGAAAACGGGATGTATGTCTGCGGGTTCTTCCAGGTCCTCTCCGGGGGGCTTGACGGACAGGCAGGAACCGCCGAGGAATACTACGAGCGTTCGCTTGCCGCAGAGATTGCAGGAGCGGGGATTGACGCCATCCTTTTCGACGGACTGCGGTTTGACGGGGAAAACGAGAGCGTATCACTTGCGTATCTTTCCGCGCTTCGCGCGGATACAAAAGACACCGCCGTCGGGGTCGTGCTCCCCGCGGATTTCTTCAAAAGCGGCAACCGGGAGGCAACGCTCCGGCACTATCTCCGGTCTGCGGATTTCTTTGCGCTTGATCTGCGCGGAATCAGCGACACGGAGGAACTTTCCGATCTGCTCGGCAGTGCTTCCTACTGTCTCCGCGCCTTCCCCGTGCGCCTGCTCCTCCGCGCTTCCGACGAGGCAACGCGCACCCGGCTCCGGGAAAGCGGGTATACGGATTTTCAGATCCTCCCGGATTGAACGCCCGATTAAAAAAACAAAACCTCCCCCGGCAGACCTGACGGTCCGCCGGGGGATTTTCGTTTTGCGTAACAGCATCCGATAGCCGGGTCTGCCGAAAAGAACGCGCCTTTCCCGGCTGTCCGCCATTCACCCGCAGAAAAGCAACACCAGAAGGTATATCCACAGGTCGTCGCCCGGCTTCTGCGAGGTCAGATACATCAGCCCAAGCAGGAGCAATTCCTCCGAGCCGAGCGCGTGGGGAAGCGAAAAGTGCTCCAGAAATCCCGGTGGCTTGGGGAGCGAGTGCGGCAGGGCTTCCCCGACGACAGGGTCGCAGGAGTTTCCGGCGTTACAGGAATCTCCGGAATTGCAGGAGCATCCGTCATCGCGGAAATCGCCGGGGGCACCGGGGTCACAGGAGTACCCGGATCCCCCGCAGTTTCCGGAATCACCGGGATCCCCGGAATTGCAGGAATCTCCGATCCGCCCGCTGCATCCGTTTCCGTGAAACCCGCAGATCTCCGTGCCGGAACCGCCATACCCGCGGGTTTCCTGAACCGGTCCAGCCCCTTCATAACCGCCATCCGCTTCTCCGAAGTCCCGGTTCCCCCCATCGCCGGGCGCCGCCGTCGGGCGACTTCCGCCGCGCTCGCGCGCGACTTCCGCCGCCCGCCCCGCATCCCCCGGCTCCGTGCCGAAAACCGGGAAGTTTCCCGTCCCCCCGGCGGCTTCGCCGGAACGCACGTTCTGCTCCTCGGAAGTACCGCGCTCCGGAGCGGAACCCCACCCCGTACCGCCTGCCGGCTCCTCCGGAGCGTCCCCCGCAGGCGTCACCTGCTCCTCAAGGGGAGAAAAAGTCGTCTTCCCGCCGTTTTTGTGAAATACATTTCCGCTGTAATTCTCCGGTATCGCTACGTCATCCGACGGATACGGTACCCGCCGCCGGTTATCCGGTGTCCGGTAATACATTCATTTTCCTCCGTTTCCGGGCAGAAACCCTTCCAGAAGTTCGCCGATCTTGCCGAAGCGCACCATGCTGTCTACCGCCGCGGCGCGGCGGGGGGACAGGTAGGGCTTGAGCGCAACGAGAAGCGTCAGCCGCTTGTCACAGGGAAACCGGATCTGCCGTTTTCCGCCGGCACCCGTCGCCGGAAATGCCCCGGCAGCAACACCCGTACCGTCGTTTTCGCCGTCCCCGCCGACCTGTCCCCTTACGTCGGATCCGCCGGAGCTGATTTCCCCATCGGCACCCGCGCCGGAGAAAAATGTTTCCCCGCCGCCGGTGTGTGCCGCATTTCCTTCCGCCACGACCGAATCAATGATCTCCGACAGCCGGTCGCCGGACGACTGCCGGTCATCGGACAAACGACCGCCATGAACCGACGTTTCCCCCGAGAAGGATTGCCCCGCTCCGGGTGACTGCCGATTATCGGGAAACTGCCCCTCCCCGAAGCCGGGTGCGCCAGCCCCCGAAACACCTGTCATGCCGGCAGTGCTCCAACCGTTCCCGTCCGCCGGCTGCCTTCCGGTGCCGGAAGCGCCGTTCCCGCTGTTTCTCCCGCTCATGTTCATTCCGCCGAGGAGCGACGCAAAGCCCCGGAGCATTTCCGGGTGCTGCATCAGCATGGACAGCGTATCCGTGAGGCGGGAATCTCCCTGTTCCATCAGTTCCCCCCTCCGTTTACCGGATCCGCGCCGGATTTCCGCGAATCAGACGGCATCCCGGCAGTGCCGTTCCGCCCCTTGGCGGCTGACCGTCCGGGGTACCCGGGTTGCCCGAACTGTCCGAACTGCTGTTTCAAGCGTTCCAGATCCCCGTCGTCCGCGCCGTGGAGTGCCGCCCGCAGGCGGGCAAGATCTCCTTTTCCGATATTCATGGCGCCGAGATTGATCCCCGATTCCGCCGCCAGTTTTTGTATCACCTGTAAAAGCTGATCGTCTGACAGGGTAAGCAACCGTTCCAGTGCCCGTTTGTCAAGCTTCATGTACTCCCTCCTCTGCTTACGGAAAAGGACGGACGGTGCGTCCGTTTTCCCCGTTCCGGTTCTTACGCCAGTATATGAGCCACTGTGAGGGGCGGTTCGGGCAAAGATTTACGCCGTGATTTCCTTGCATTCCGGGACAGATCGTGATATACTGTTAATGCTTTGATATTTCAGGGAAGGAGGTCACCATGGAGTATCTGATTTTTTCCGATTCCCACCGTTCCCCCGAAAAGATCCGCGAGGTACTGTCCCGTCAGATCTCCCGCCCATGCGGAGTATTTTTCCTCGGCGACGGGATCTCCGATGCGGAAGCGGCAGTCGGAAACATTCCGCTTTACGAAGTTTCCGGAAACTGCGACGGATTTCTCTCGCCGGGTAACACCAGCCCGACAGAGCGGCTCGTCACGGTGGAAGGGATACGCGTTCTGCTCCTGCACGGTCATCTGTACGGAGTCAAATCCGGTCCCGGCGCGGCAATTGCCCATGCCGTGAGGGAGGGAGCGGATGTACTTCTGTTCGGACATACGCACGAGGCGTTTTGCGAAACGATTGACGCAGGTGAAACGGTCGGCGGAATTACGCTCTCCCGCCCGCTCTGGGTGCTCAATCCCGGCAGCATCGGATACGGGGACAGCTTCGCTTTTCTGAACATCCGGGACGGTGTACCGCACCTCAGCCTCGGCTCGCTCTGATTGACGGGGACAAAAAAAGTTGCCGCACAGCCGTGCGGCAACTCTCTCCCTTTTTCCGGCACCGGATACCCGATGCCTCACTGTTTATTTCCGGTGTACTTCCCCCCACCGGTCATTCCTTCCCTGCAAAGACCAAAAATCTCCCAAACCCGCTTCGGGTTCCCGGGATTTTCCGTCCGGTCAGAGAATGTCAGACGGTCGTTGTATCCGGAACAGCCGTTTCGGTCTCAACGGTCATGCCGTCCGTTTCCTCAGCCCCTGCAGTCGCCTCGGCGACCTTCGCCGCTTCCACGGCACGGTCATACGCCTCGATCACCGCGGTTTCAAGGACCGAACGGAACTGCGCATTGATGGGGTGCACGATGTCGCGGTAGGTGTCGTCCTGATTCTTGCGGCTCGGCATCACGATAAAGTATTTTTCACGAGCGTGAATGACCTTGATGTCGTGTACTGCCAGCTGGTTGTCAAACGTAACCGATACGATGGCTCTCATCGGGCCCTCATCGAATAATTTTCTCACCTTTACGTCTGTAATCTGCATTTTTCTTCCTCCTTCATGTGTCAGATGCCGTAGCATTCCAAGTAGTTACTTCTTTGTTTACAGTATAAAGTTGTATTGTGATAATTATTCAACGGCAAAGAGGATTTTTTGTGAAGATTCCTGCCGGGAGGTTACACGAATCGCCATTGCTGTAACATTTTTGAAATTTTATCAAAGCCGCCGATGTGCGGCGTGGAGAGGATTATGTCTGTTCCGAACACTCATTACGGCGCGGCGGAAGCCGGGCGTATGCTTGCGGGCTGCCGTTCGTTTTATTTCATCGGGATCGGCGGGATCAACGTCTCGTCGCTTGCTCTGCTGACCAAAAAGCGGGGCTTTGCCGTCAGCGGCTCCGACCGCCAGATGACCGCGCTGACCGAACATCTGCGTGCCGCCGGCATCCGGGTCTTTGACACGCACGACGCCTCGCACCTCGACGAGGTACACGTCGACGCGGTAGTCTACACCGTTGCCATTCAAAACGACAATCCGGAGTATCTGGAAGCCCTCCGGCGGGGGCTTCCGGTGCTTTCCCGTGCGGATTACATGGGGTATCTCATGTCCGCGTACCCCCGGCGGATCGGTATTTCCGGAATGCACGGCAAGAGCAGTACCACCTCCATGTGCGCGGAAATTCTCATGGACGCAGGCGTCGACCCGACGGTGCTTTCCGGTGCGGAGATGCGGGCAATGGGCGGGTCCACCCGTATCGGGGACGGAGAGGATTTTCTGTTTGAAGCCTGCGAGTACATGGATTCGTTTCTCGATTTTTCCCCGAACATCGCCGTGCTTCTCAACATCGAGATGGATCACGTGGACTATTTTCACGATATGGAGCAGATCCGCACCTCCTTCGGGCGGTTTGCGTCCCTGACGGGCGAGGACGGCTTTGCGGTCGTGAATGCGGACGACAAAAACGTCATGTCTGCCGTATCGGGATACCGCGGGCACCTTGTGACCTTCGGGCGGACGGAGAACGCGGACTACACCGCCGCAAACCTGACAATGGAGCGCGGGCGGGCGACGTTTGACATTCTGAAAAGCGGGCGCTTCTTCTGCCATGTGACGCTCCGCGTGCCGGGCGAATTTCAGATCATGAACGCGCTTGCCGCGGCTGCGGCGTGCGATCTCTGCCGCATTTCTCCCGAGAAGATCGGGGCGGGACTTTCCTCCTTTCCGGGGGCGCTCCGTCGCATGGAGCACAAAGGGACCCTGCACGGTGCGGACGTATACGATGACTACGGGCATCACCCGACCGAGGTGCGCGCCACACTCAGAGGCGCGGGAGAAATGGGGTTTGAGCGGCTATTCTGCGTATTTCAGTCGCACACATACAGCCGGACGAGGGGGCTGTGGGACGAATTCCTGACTGCCTTTTCTCCCTGTACGCATCTTCTGATTGCGCCGATCTACGCGGCGCGGGAGACGGACACGCTCGGCGTGACGCCGGAAAAGCTTGCAGATGCGATCAACGAAAAAGAGGGGCGTACCTTTGCCGGGGCGCCTGGGGACCTTTCCCGGATTGCCGGGTATCTGAACCGGGAGCTGCGCCCGGGGGACGGGCTGATCGTGATGGGAGCGGGGGATATTTACAGGCTGTTTGATCTGTTGGAGTTTGACTGACAAAAAGCGCCCCGCCTGCCGGCGGGGCACCCGCAAAGCGGGGATCCGGCGGCGGGGCGCGGCGATTTACACGGACAACGAAAAAAGCCGCCGGGGGCGGCGGAAGTCCGCGATTGCGGCTCGGAGATTCCGGGATTTTCTGATTTTTGCGGGGCGGAGAGCCGGCAAACGCGGGCGGAAGTCGCCCGGGGCGGCGCGGCACTTTCCGGAAACTTCCCCGTACAGAACAGCATTTCCGTGCGCCCCACCGGATACAGGATTATCAAAAGAAAGCATCCAACCGCCCGCTTTGGTTGGATGCTTTCTTTTTTGAATCTGCCTTCCGCCGTTTCCGGCGCCGCCGAACCTTGTCTCATCCTGCCGTGGCAAGCGTCGCCGGTACCCGGTCCGGATCGTTCCAGACGCCCGCCTTACGCAAGCTCGGCGCGAAGGAACGCCATGATCTTCTTTTCCTCTCGCGACACCTTGACCTGCGACAACCCGAGATTGTCCGCGACCTCTTGTTGGGTCATGTCGCGGTAATACCGGAGCAGGACGATCTTCTGCCAGAGCGGCTGCATTTTCCCGATCGCCTGCGAGAGCGCAACACGGTCACAGATACGCTCCATTTCGTTTTCTTCCCCGTCCGTGACGGTCCCCTCCAGCGTCATACCGGATTCCTCGCCGTACACGGTTTCCGACAGCATGGTCACGGGGGTCAGCGCATCAAGCGCAATTGCCGCGTCCTCGGTGCTCACTCCGGCTCGCGCGGCAAGCTCCGCGATACCGGGTTCCCTGCCTTCCTCCGACAGGATTTTTGCCCGCTCGCGCATCAGGATCGCACCGGTACGCTTATAGGTACGGCTGACCCGGATGATCCCGTCGTCCCGCAGATGGCGGCGGATCTCCCCGATGATGAGCGGAACTGCGTAGGTGGAAAATGCCGTCCCGCGTTCGAGATCAAAGGAACGTACCGCCCGGAGCATGCCGAGCGTGCCGATCTGGATGAGGTCTTCGTATTCGGTGCCTCTGTCAAGAAATCTTGACGCGACCCGTCGGACAAGTCCCATGTTTTCCGTGATCAGCGTTTCGGTCGCTCCCTCGTCCCCTTGCTGCGCGGCACGAAGCAATTCGCGGTTACGCGCGATGCGTTCCTTCCCCGGCTCTTCCCGGCCCTCCCCATCGGGGTTGTCCTGTTCCGGTTCCGCATCCGGGCATTCCGTTTCCGCGTCCTCACTGATTTCGTCGTCCAATGAGGGAATCAGACATCCCGTATTCGTTTTTTCAAGCATGGTCATGTGCGCCTCCCGTCCTTTTCCTCAGGATATGTAGAAGCGCACTCAATGTCCGAAGGACTTCTCCGCCAGCTTTTTATACAGGATCACCGTGGTGCCCTTGCCGACGCGCGAGGTCACGCGTACCCGGTCGCAGAAGCTTTCCATGACGGTAAAGCCCATGCCGCTCCGCTCGCTTTCCGCGTCGGTCGTGAAGAGCGGCTGACGTGCCAGCTTCACGTCCGGGATGCCGCAGCCGTCGTCGCGGATGAGGATGCGGATCAGTCTGCCCTCGTACAGGCGCACATTGATATGGATCTTCCCGTGCGTGCCGCGGTATGCGTGTACGATGCAGTTGGTCACCGCCTCGGATACCGCGCACTTGATGTCCGCCAGTTCGGTCGCCGTCGGATCGAGCTGGGAACAGAATACCGCGACCGTTGCCCGCGCGATTCCCTCATTGACTGAAAGGGACGGCAATTCGAGTTTCAGTTCATTCTCCAATGCTTCCTTGCGTTTCAATTTGCTTTGCCTCCCTTGTCATATTCCATGTGGATCATGCGGTCAAGCCCCGACAGATCAAAGATTTTTTTCACCCGTTGGGACGGGTTCCGCAGAATCAGGTCTCCGTTCATTTTGCGGATCAGGGCATATCTGCCCATCACAAGTCCGAGCCCCGAGGAATCCATAAAATCAATGGACCCGAGATCCAGAATCACCCGCTTCGGACGGCGGCGGCAAATTTCTTCATCAATCTCCAGTCGCATCTTTCCCGCGTTATGATGGTCAATTTCGCCGGTCAGATACACCGTCAGTACCTGATCGCCGAATTCGGTTTTCACGCCGTTCCCGGTCAATGGCATAGTTTCCTTCCTTTCCGTCATCGGAATCTGTAATTTGCTTCCTGTATTTGTTTTCGTTCCCATAATACCACGTCTGATGCGCAAAACTTGTCAAACCGTCGTGCGGGTCAAAATTTTTTACTCCGGTTACGAAAGGACGGCAAAAAAAGAAAGCACCGGTCACAGTCCGTAACCGTATGCTTTCTTTCTGTCGCTGCGGAAATTCCTTCCGGCAAGTGTCTTTTCCCGCCGGACGGGAAACTGAATCCCGACGGCATATGCGTATTCTCCGAGCGTCGGAAATGCGTATTCCGGCGTGTCCGGGTCGGCTCCTCCGGCAGTTCCGGCGTTCCGCTCCCCGCATCCCGAAAATCAGCTCTCTGATAGCCCGAACAGCACTTCTGCGTTCTCTTTGGTGCGTTCAATCAGTTCCGCGACCGTCATTCCGTGCACCCCGGCGAGCACCTCCGCAGTATAGCGCATCAGTCCCGAATGGTTGATCTCCCCGCGGTGGGGATGGGGCGCAAGATACGGGCAATCGGTCTCGATGAGCAACCGGTCGGCAGGGACACTCGCCGCAACCTCCCTGACGCGCGAAGCGTTTTTGAAGGTCACAACCCCGGAAAAGGAGATATACCACCCGCGCCGGATCAGCTCCCGCGCCATTTCCGCGCTTCCGCTGTAGCTGTGGAACACGCCGCGCACCTGCGGATACCGGAGCACGGTCTCAAAGCAGTCCCCGTGCGCCTCGCGGTCGTGGATGATGACGGGTAGCCCCAACTCCGAAGCAAACGCCATCTGCGCGTCAAAAAAGTCCGCTTGTTTTTTTTTGTCATGCGGCTTCCAATAATAATCCAGCCCGATCTCACCGATCGCCACGATCTTGTCTCGCCGCCTGACCTCCGCCGACGAAATCCGCCCGTACAGTGCGGAGAGCGCCGCGTCCGTGTCGGGGTACGCCTCGCAGTCCTCGGGATGAATACCGGCGGCGACGTACATTCCGGGATACCGCGCAGCCATCTTCACGCACAGCTCCGTGTTCTCCGGGTTGGTGGCAACGTTGATGATCTTTTCGACCTCGCCGCTCTCGAACAGCTTTTCCAGCAGCGCGTCCGCACCGCCGGGAAGCGCGTCAAACTTCTTGTCGTAATAGTGCGCGTGGGAGTCGAACATTCCGGGTGCCGGGAAATCCGTTTCCGGTTCCGCCCCGGAGGCTTTGCCTGCGTCCGGAGAGACGAATGCAGTCTTGTCCGTCGCGTGTCTCGTGGCAGTATCCCCGGAGACTTCGCACGTTTCCGGGAAAACAGAAGAAACTTCCGGCACGGAATTTTCCGTTCCGGGATTTTCCGGCAGGGCGCCGTCCGCGCTCCCCGGGTGCTCCGCGGGAAATGTCTGCATCAGTATTCCACCTTGATGGAACGGCGGAAGAGTTGTGCAATGCTCTCCTTCACATCCGCGCCGTCATAGAGCACGTGGTAGACCGCCTCGCAGATCGGAAGCTCGACGTGATAGCGCTCCGAAAGCACCATCATCGCCTTTGCCGTATAATAGCCCTCGGCAAGCCCGCCGGCAAATTTTTCGCCCTTGACATACGCCTCACCGAACGCGCGGTTGTGGCTGTGCGCGGAAAAAACCGTCGCCTCGTAATCGCCGAGGTGGCAGAGCCCGTAGGCGGACATGGGGTTACCTCCCATTGCACCGATCAGGCGGGCAATCTCATGCGCGCCGCGCGCCATGAGTGCGCCCTTGAGCGTGGAAAGTCCCAGTCCGTCGAGGAAGCCCGCCGCAATGCCGATAACGTTCTTGGACGCCGCGCCGATCTCGCTTCCCACAAGGTCGTTGCCGTAATAGAAGCGGATGAGGTCGCTCGTAAAGCTGTCCACCAGCCGGCGGGTGACCTCCGGGTCCTCCGAGTCGATGACCATACAGCTCGGATGTCCCGCGTAAAACTCCTGCACGTGCCCGGGACCGACCCAGACCGCGATCTTGTTTGAGGGGTCGGTGTTTTCCTTCACGATCTCGGAAAGCCGTCTGCCCGTGGAAATCTCAATTCCCTTCATGCAGAGCACGAACGTCTTGTTCTGAAGCCCCAGCGGCTTCAGCTCGTTCATCAGCCCCGCAAGCGCCTGCGAGGGGACCGAGATGATAATGACCTCCGCACCCTCCGTGCAATGAATGTCGGAAGAAAGCCCGATCGACTCCGGAAGCACCAGAAGATCGTTTCTGCGCTCGCGCACAAATCTCTGATAGCCGGGATCGGATTCCATTCCGTAAAGCGTCACGTCGTTTCCGATGCGGTCAAGATACCAGGTGATGAGGGATCCCCATCGCCCGCAACCGATTACCGTGATTTTCATACGATTCCTCCAAAGTGTGATTCAGTGAATCCGCTCGCCGTTCGGCGTTTCGGGATTCAGGAAAATAACGCGCACCTGCTCCTCGCCGGACGCAAGCAGCATACCGTAGGATTCCACGCCGCAGAGCGTCGCGGGCTTCAGGTTGGAAACGAGGATGACTTTCTTGCCGATGAGGTCATTTGGCTGATAGAATTTTGCGATACCGGAAACGACCTGCCGCTCCTCGTCGCCGAGACTGACGCGGAGGCGGAGCAATTTCTTTGCCTTGGGGATCGGCTCGGCGGACAGAATTTCCGCCACGCGTAGCTCCACGTTCAGAAAATCGTCGATTCCGATCTGCGCGCAGCCCTCGGGCTTGCCGCCGGACTGCTTCGCGGCATTCGCGCCGTCTGCCGGCTCGCCCGCGCCGGACGCACCGCCCTTGGTATTCTCTGCCGGCTTCTCCGTTTCCGATTTTCCGTCCGCCGCTTTCTCTGTTGCTTTTGCGGCTGCCGCCATTCTTGCCTTGCGGATCTCTTCCAGTTCCGTGAGCTTCTTCTCCTCGTCAATGCGGGCGAACAGCACGCGGCTGTCGCCGACCGTATCGCCGGGAACAAGGCTGTGGTAGGCGTCCTCCGACAGGAACCGGTCAAACAGGATGTCGCCGTGCCTGCCCGACTTCACGCTTTCCCCGATTGCGTCAAGCTCCGGCTTTGCCGCAAGCTCCGTGAGGATTTCCTTCGATGTTTCGGAAAGGAAGGGAGCGAGCAGTACTGCGCCGAAGCGGATCGCGGAAAGAAGCTCGTAGAGCACCGTGCCGAGGCGTGCCTTTTTGCTTTCGTCCTTGGCAAGCGTCCACGGGGTCGTCTCGTCGATATATTTGTTTGCGCGGCTGAACAGCTCCATGAGCGCCGCCGTCGCGTCCGCGATGTGGTAGCTTTCCACCGCTTCTTTTACCTTGCCGTAAGCGGTGAAGCAGGCGTTTTTCAGTTCCCCGTCCAGTGCTTCGGGCGCCGTAGGCGCAGCTATGACCTTGTCAAAGTACTTCTTCTGCATATCCAGCGTTCTCTTGACGAGGTTGCCGAGGTTGTTGACGAGGTCGGTGTTGTAGCGTTTGATGACGTTTTCATAGGTGATGGAACCGTCGTTGTTGTAGGGCATCTCGGCAAGTGCGTAGTATCTCACGCCGTCCACGCCGAAATGATCGGCAAGCTCGTCCGCGTAAATGACGTTACCTTTGGACTTGGACATCTTGTCCAATCCGAAATTGAACCACGGGTGTCCGAAAATTTTCTTCGGGAGCGGAAGTCCCAGCGCCATGAGGAAGATGGGCCAGTAGATGGTGTGGAACCGGAGGATGTCCTTGCCGATGACGTGTACGTCGCAGGGCCAGAATTTCCGGAACTTTTCCGACTGCTCTTCATAGGTCTTGTCGGGGTCGTAGCCGAGCGCCGTGATATAATTGGACAGCGCGTCGATCCAGACGTAGCAGACGTGCTTCGGGTCGAAGGTCTTGACCCCCCATGTGAAGGTGGAACGCGAAACGCAGAGATCCTGCAAGCCGCCCTCGGCTTTGAGGAAGTTGTTGAGCATCTCCTTTTTGCGGGATTCCGGCTGAATAAAGCCGGGATGGGTCTCGATGTGCTCGATGAGGCGGTCCGCATACTTGCTCATCTTAAAGAAATACGCTTCCTCGCGCGCCTGCTCGACGGGCGCGCCGCAGTCGGGGCACTTGCCGTCCGTGACCTGCGTGGCGGTGAAGAAGGACTCGCAGGGCTTGCAGTACCAACCCTCGTAGTGTCCCTTGTAAATATCGCCCTGATCGTAAAACCGTTTGAACATCTTGCTGACCGCCGCCTCGTGGTACGGATCGGTCGTGCGGATGAAGTGATCGTAGCTTGTATTCATGCGGTCCCACACGCCGCGGATCTCGGCGACCACGCGGTCCACGTATTCCTTGGGCGTGATTCCCGCGGCGCGGGCAAGGTCCTCGACCTTCTGTCCGTGCTCGTCGGTACCGGTGCCGAATTCGACGTCAAAGCCCTCCGACCGCCGGAACCTTGCGACCGCGTCGGACATGATGACCTCGTAGGTGTTGCCGAAATGCGGCTTTCTGGACGCGTAAGGAATCGCTGTTGTGATATAAAATGCTTTCTGTTCCATGTTCATCAACCTTTCTGCCGCCGGGCAAATGAGCCGCGTGCGGGTTGTGTCAAGTTATTTTGGGGAAGATCTCGCGGACGTATCCCGTCAGAACTCCGGGAATCTCCGCTCTCCGCCGAGCCAGACCTCGCGCATAGCAAGCGTGTCGGGATCGACCAGAAGGAAATCCGCATATTTGCCGACCGCGACCGAGCCGAGCCGGCGGAAAACGCCGATCTCCTTTGCGGGCGTTGCCGTTGCGTAATACAGCGCTTTCCCGAAGGAAATGTCCGCAAAGCGCATAAGATTCTTCACGCCGTCAAAGAGCGACAGCGTGCTTCCCGCGATCGCACCGTCGTGCGTCAGCGCCTTGCCGTTCTTCACGGTGACGGGCATGCCCGCGATGGAATACTCCCCGTCGGGACAGCCGGTCGCCTCCATGGAGTCGGTAATCAGCGTCAGGCGGTCGGGGGAGGTCAGCCGCTCGGTCATCTTCACCACGGGGGGCGAGATGTGGAAGCCGTCCACGATCAGCTCGCAGAACACGTTTCCCGTCATTGCGGCAACCGCCGCGCCGCCCTCTCTGTGGTGGATCGGGGGCATGCAGTTATACAGGTGTGTAACCGCCGTCGCGCCGCGCGAAAAGGCAAGGCTCGCCTCGTCATAGGTCGCGGCGGTGTGCCCGAGCGAGAGCGTCGCGCCAAAGTCCAGTGCAGCTTTTGCAAACGAGCCGTCGGTGTCAAGCTCCAGCGCCGCACTGATGTGGCACGGAAGCCCCATGCGCTCCATCAGCCCGCGCAGTTCTTCCGCGTCCGGCTTGACCAGAAGTTCCGGCGCGTGGGCACCTCTCTTGGCGGGATTCAGGTATCTTCCCTCCAGATGCGTGCCGACAAACCGCGCACCGCCGGTATGCTCCCGTACCCGGTTGACCCGGTCGCAGGCGGCGTACAGTCCCTCAAGCGGGGCGGACGCAAAGGTCGGCATGACGCTCGTCACACCGGAGGCAAGATAGGACTTTGCCATCTCGGTGAGTTTGTCCTCGTCCGCAGAGACAAAGTCGCCGCCGGCGCGCCCGTGGGTATGCACATCCACAAGACCCGGCACAAGGTAAGCGCCGTGCGCGTCCACCGACTTGTCCGCGGATGCCGCACTCCCGGCAACCGGCATACGGAACACCTTGCAAAAAACGCCGTTCTCCGCAAGAATTCCGCCGTCCGTAAAGGCGCGGCGGGCGGTATCGTAAACTTTTGCGTTGTAAATCAGGGTTTTCATCTGAAATCGCTTCCTTTCTGAAAACACATCAAAAGCCGGATGAGCCGGGAAAGACGACAGGGCTTCCCGCAATCGGGAAATGCGGCTATGCTTCCCGTGATTCCGGAAAACACGACAGGGTTTCCTCGATCCGGGAAAGGCGCGGGCGGCGCGTTCCGGCGCGAAAGGGCGGCTTGCCAGTTTCCGGCTGACCCGGTTCCGGAGAAAAAACTGCCGCTATCTTTTTTATTATAGCAAACCGCGCGGGTTTTTACAAGGGATTTCCGCAATTTTCCGCGCGTTGCCGCATGAAACCGGAACAGACGGAGAAAATAAAGACAAAAGGTCTTGGGGGAGGTCACGGTATGCGTTCTCCGGTTTTGCCTGCGGGGGTTACTTCCCTCGCGCGGCTTCGTTTGTTTGCGGAGATCCTGTTTTTCTTCTCGGTCGGCAGCATGGGGTACTACCTGCTCGAGGTGTTGTTCCGCGGGTACTCGCACGTCAGCATGGCGATCTGCGGCGGGCTGTGCTTCCTTTCGCTCTACGCGCTCGACGCGTGTATGCCCCGTACCCCGCTTTTCCTCCGCGCCGTGTCCGGTGCGCTCGTCATCACCGCGTGGGAATTTTTGTTCGGCGTACTCGTCAACCTTGTCCTCGGTCTTGGCGTATGGGATTATTCCGCGCTCCCGTTTTCCTTCCTCGGGCAGATCTGCCTGCCCTTCACGGGGCTGTGGTATCTCGTGAGTCTCCCCGCCATGGCGGTCTGCCGCACGCTCCGGCGGCGGGTGTTTACGAGGAGATAGCGCAAAAAAACACACCGAAGACCGCGCTGACCCGGGAGTGCTCCTTTACCGTGAAAGGCAGCACAGGCAAAGAGTGCCAGCCCGGATGGCAGCACAGGCAAAGAGCGCCAGCCCGGAAAATATCCGGCACAAAAAAGCGACCCTCTCGCCGAGGATCGCTTTTCTTTGAATTCCGTCAGCCGACGGGCGTTTCTGTTGCCTTTTCGGCATTCTGACGCACGGCGGCTGATGCGTCGCGCTCTTTCTTTTGCCGGATCAGCTTGTTCTTGGTGACGATACAGCAGGCAAAGTGGATCAGCGCCGTCAGTCCCCAGGAAAGCGGATAGGAGATATAGATCGCGCCGAGCGTCGGGTCTAGGCGGAATACCGTAAAGATCCAGACGACGCGGAGCACGCAGGAACCGACCAGCGACACGACCGTCGAGGTCACCGACTTGCCAAGCCCACGGAGCACGCCGGAACCGACCTCCATAAAGGAGCACAGGAAATAGGTGGTCAGCATATACAGCATCCGCGTGACAGCAGTGCTCATGGCAATGCTGTCAAGACTGCCGTCGGCACCCGCCTTCACTCCGTACAGGGCAAGCAGCGGCTCTCTGAGGAGAAGCACGATTCCGGACATGACCACGGCAATGAGGAAGGTCACGAAATAGCAACACTTCATGACGCGGGACACGCGCTCATACTTCTCCGCACCGACGTTCTGGCTCGTGAAGGTGACCGACGCCTGATGCACCGAGTTGGTCGCGGTATAGGCGAAGTTCTCCAGGTTTGACGCGGCGGCGTTACCCTTGACGACCGGCTGATACGCGCTGTCCGCAGGGCACATGGTGTTGTTGACCTGAAGGATCGAGGACTGGATGAGCATATTGGAAAGCGAGAACAAAGCGCCCTGAAGTCCCGCGGGAAGTCCCACATAGAGGATGTCTCCGAACGCGCTCCGATCCATGCCGAGCTTCCGGAATGAAAACCGGCAGGCGCCCTTTTCTTTGGACAGGCAGATGACAAGGAGAACCGCCGAGACCGCGTTGGAGATGGAGGTCGCATACGCCACTCCATCCACCGACATATCGAGGGCAAGCACAAAAAAGAAGTTCAGTCCGACGTTGAGCAGTCCCGTCGCGGTCAGGATATACAGCGGCGTGCGGGTATCGCCCTTGGCGCGCAGGATTGCAATGGCGTAGTTGGCAAGCGAGGAAAACGGAACACCGATGAAATAAATGATGGTGTACCGTACCGCAAGGTCAAGCAGTTTTCCCGTGTTTCCCATCGCGGCAAGCACCGGGCGTGTGACAAGAAGACCGACAACGGTCCCCGCCACGCCGAAGAGCACGCTCATACAGATCGAGGTATGTACCGCGCGGGACGCCTTTTCCGCGTTTCCGCTGCCGAGATGCCGGGCAACCACCACGTTCGCGCCAACCGAGAAGCCGATAAAAATATTGAGAATCAGGTTGATGAAGGCGCCCGTCGTTCCGATCGCGCCAACCGCGTCCGGCTCCCGGGACAGGCTGACGACCACCATGTCCGCCGCGTTATACAGCACCTGAAGCAGGTTGGTCAGGGCAAGCGGCAAAACGAAAAGGAGGATCTTGCCAAGCAGCGGCCCCTCCGTCATGTTGATCTCCTGTCGGAATAAGCTTTTGACTTTCACGATTTCAGTTTCCCTTTCCCTCCGGCAAAACACCGGACGAAGGTATTATACACAGAAGTCCGGGTCTTGTCAACAGGCAGGGGACGGATTCTTTCTTGACAATTCCGCGGGTTTATGTTATATTAATTATAACTATATTCTTTCTTTGTAAGAGGCTGAGCATGAGCAACTTGAAATTATCAACCAATCCCTACAAGGGCACAAGAGACTTTTACCCCGACGACATGAAGCTGCGCAACTGGTTCTTCGGAAGAATCCGCGAGGCACTGATCCTGTCGGCGTTTGACGAATACAACGGACCGATGCTGGAGGCTCTTGAGCTTTATGAGGCAAAGTCCGGTGAGGAGATCGCGGCAAAGCAGACCTACAACTTTGTGGACCGCGGCGA
The DNA here is from genome assembly GCA_934796165.1 of uncultured Eubacteriales bacterium. Lineage (GTDB taxonomy): Bacteria > Bacillota > Clostridia > Oscillospirales > CAG-272 > CAKVOU01. The sequence continues at coordinate 68,416 of CAKVOU010000006.1, forward strand.
CCGCCGTCTTGCCATCCGCCCCGAAATGACCCCGACCGTCGCGCGCATGGTCGCGGCAAAGCTGGGAGAGCTCAACTTCCCGCTCAAGTGGTTCTCCATTCCCAATATGTACCGTTACGAGCGCGCCCAGAGGGGCAGACTGCGTGAATTCTGGCAGCTGAACGTCGATATTTTCGGTGTGGACAGCTACGAGGCGGACCTGGAGACCGTCGCGGTCGCCATCCGCATTATGCAGGCGCTCGGCGCGGACGAGACCATGTTCCGCGTACACGTGAACAACCGCCGTTTCTTCAACGACGTCATCGCCGCCATTGCGGGAACCGACGGAGAGGGCGCCAGGGCAGTCTCCAAGGTGGTGGACCGCAAGGATAAGATCGACCGGGAGACCTACGAAACCGAACTGCGGGCGCTTGGACTCAGCGGGGAGCAGATTGCAAAGATCGACGCACTCTACGGCATGAGCGTAGAGGAGGCGACTGCCCTCTGCCCCGATTCGGTCGGCTCGGGAGAATTGCGCGACCTCTTCGCGGCGCTCCGCACGATGGACCTTGAAAAATACTGTGTGTTCGATTTCGGTATCATCCGCGGACTGGATTACTACACGGGCACCGTGTTTGAGGTGTTCGACGAGGATCCCGAAAACAACCGCGCCATGTTCGGCGGCGGAAGGTATGACAACTTAGTCGGGCTGTTCGTCAAGGACGCGAAGGTATCCGGCGTCGGCTTCGGCATGGGCGACGTCACGCTTGAGCTGTTCCTCCGTGCGCACGGGCTGATTCCCGCAGACGTGTATTCGGGCGGCACCAGGGTGCTTGTCACCCGCTTCCCCGACGTGCCGTTTGCCGCATACGCCGGACTGGCGGACGAGCTTCGCACCGCAGGCGTCCCTGCTTCGGTGTACCTCGGGCAAAAGAAATTCGGCAAGCAGATCGACTATGCCGTGAAGGACAGCTATTCCCACGTCGTCATCATGGGCGGCGACGAATACGCAGCGGGCGTGGTCAAGGTAAAGAATCTTTCCACGCGCGAGGAAACGGTCGTTTCCCACGCAGAGCTCGGCGGATTTTTCAAAAAGTAACCGGAAGATCTCCCGCCTGTGAGGGAACGCCGCATCGCGGTTGAGTTTGCTTCATGTCGCACGCGGCTGTCGGAGAACCCAACCGGGCACGCACCGCGCGGCAAAAGCCCGTCGCAAAGCCGCGCCGGATGCGACACTGGGGATTTGCCGGGAGCAAACCGCATTCCGGTACCGCCCTCCGCCCGGACGAGCGGAAACCATGTGTACAGAATTGTGCCAAAAGCGTCGTCCCGGCAAAACAACCGCCGGGACGCAGGAGGAACATCATGATTTATGTATTTCTGGCAAACGGATTTGAAGAGGTCGAGGCGCTCGCGCCGGTCGATCTGCTGCGCCGTGCGGGAAAGCAGGTGACGCTCGTCGGCATCGGCGGAGAAGAAATCCAGGGAGCACACGGGATTACCGTCCGCGCGGACATTCCCGATGTACTTTTCCGCGACCCGAACCCCGAAGCCATCCTGCTCCCCGGCGGAATGCCGGGAGCGAAGAATCTTGACGCGTCGCCCGTGGTGGACACCGCCATCCGCGTTACCGCGAAGAACGGCGGATATGTCTGCGCCATCTGCGCCGCGCCCTACCTGCTCGGCAAGAGAGGACTGCTGAAAGGGAAAAAGGCAACCTGTTACCCCGGCTTTGAACCCGAACTCACCGGTGCCACCGTCACGGGTGAGCGGCTGGTGCAGGACGACAGATTCGTGACCGCCATGGGCCCCGGTGTCGCGGTGGAATACGGATTTCTTCTTGTGGAACTGCTCGCGGGAAAAGACAAGGCGGACGAGCTTCGCCGCGGCTTTATCTCCGACTGACACTGACCAATGAGGACTGACGACACGCCGATTCCCTTCGCCGGAACCAAAGATAACACATCCGCCCACACGGCGGCCCCCGTTTCCGAAGCCGGGAACCTTACTGACGCGGACATCGCAAAAGCCAAAAAGCAGCTCCGCAAAAAGTACGGCGCACTCCGCGCGGCGATTTCCCCAAAAGAAAAAGAAGCGCTCGACCTTGCCCTTTCCGGAGAGGTCATCTCGCTTGCGGAATTCGGGAACGCCGAAGCCGTTTTCCTCTACGCGTCCTACGCTTCGGAGCCGGACACCTCGCGCGTCGCCAAAGAGGCGCTCCGGCGCGGAAAGATTCTTGCGTACCCGAGAACCGATCCCGCGTCGCATCGGATTGCGTTTTACCGTGTGGCAGACACAAAGGACCTCGTCCCCGGCTTTCACGGGATCCCCGAGCCGTCCGCGGATGCGGAGGAGATTATCCCCGACGGGAAAACTTTTTGCCTCGTTCCTGCCCTGTCCTATGACAAAAACGGGTTCCGCCTCGGCTACGGCGGCGGGTATTACGACCGGTTTCTGTCGGAGTGCGCAAGGAGAGCGGCGGACGCGGGAAATCCCCGCCTGTTCCCCATGACCGTCGGCGCGGTATATTCCCGCCTGATTTCGGAAATTCCTCTGCCGCACGGCAGGTACGACCTGCCCGTTTCCCTGATTTTAAGCGAGAAAGGAGCAATGACGGCGCATGACTGAAAAGACATCCGGAGAATACGCAGGCCGCTTCCGTCGGCTCTTGGGCGGCGGGTGTATCTGGCTGGTCTTTTCCTCATACCTTCTGCTGCTTTTCTCCCGCTTTGTGGACGCATCCTACCTGACGCACGACAACGAATATCTTGCCGTCGTGCTCTTACAGATCATGATCTTTCTCATCCCCGCCGCAGTATTCTGCCGCATCCGCGGGGAGGGCTACGGACGGGTGTTCAAGCTGAAGCTCGCAGGGGTCGACCGCATCCCGTCCATTCTGTCGGCGGCACTGGTGCTCGCCGCGGGCTGTCTCTTCATCAGCCTTGCCTTAAACGGCATGCAGTCGCTGTCCGGTTCGTTTACACTCTACGAGACCTTCATCTCCAAAAACAACGGCACGGCGGGGGGCGTCATCTACCTGATTCTCGCCTACGCCGCACTCCCCGCATTCTCGGAGGAGCTGATTTTCCGGGGCATTCTTTCGGCGGAGTTCGAGCGGTACGGCGCGGTCGTGTCGGTCTGCCTGTCCTCCCTGTTTTTTGCGCTTCTGCATTTCAGCTTTGCAAATCTGCCGGTATATCTTTTTGCGGGGTTGGTCCTGTCCGTTACCTATTACGCGACCAAGAGCCTGTTTGCCGTCATGGCTGTGCACTTTCTCTACAACCTGTTCTGCCTGTTCGGTCAGCCCTACATCACCGCGTTTTACGCCTACACGGGAAGCACGGCGATGTTCGTGTTCCTGCTCGTGACCATCCTGCTCCTTGCCGCCGCCGTGTTCTGCGGACAGGCGGTGCGGTTCTACCGCGGTTATGCCGCGCGGAACCTTCCCTCCGATTTTCCGGAGGACAAACCGTCCGTGAAGCAGCTTCCCCGGCGTTTTTTTGACGCGGCAGGGTATCTTTCGACATTGCTTTGCCTGATTCTGTACATCGCCGCCGCCGCGCTGTCGTTCTGAGGGACGGCAACGGAGGGGCGGGAATCTCCAAGAAAAGAGGGGCTATCGTGCCCCTATTTCTTTTTCACAATATTCAGAAATTTCCGGAGTTTCGAACGTCTTTTTGATGAAAAGGTTCCCGGCATGGCGCGGGGTGCCCCAATGTGGCGCGGGAAGTCCCGCATGGCGTGAACGCCCACAGCGCGGCGCGGAACACCCCCCAACACGGCGGCACAAGAACGTGCCGCGACGTGCTTGCGGGAAACAGTGCGCAACCGCCATTCCTCACCGGAACCAGTCCTGCACCATCTCGAGGATCCGGAAACGTACCCGATAGGTCGTCTTGTCTGTCTCGGTAATCACACCGTACTGCTCCTTAGTCAGCCCCACCGAGGTAAACGCGTCCTCGGTCTCCTCCTTGCTTTTGGTTGCCGCGCTGAGGCAAAGCGGCGGGAACAGTACGCACCACCAGTTGTGCCCTTCCCCTTCGCCGATCAGTACCCGCATGGAAAGATACGTCCCCGCGGGAAAGGTAAATTCCCCATACTCCCGTTCGGGATACTCCTCCTCACAGAAGGTGATCGCCACCGGGTAGTCGTACCCCTCTCCGGCGATGACTTCCCGCGCGGCACACAGCAGTTGCGGCTCGGCGTCGCGGAGGATCCGTTCTGCCTCGGCGCGGTCGGTACAGCCTTCGATCAGAGGAGAAGTGACCGTAAGAAGCGCGTCACGTACCTTCAGCTTGAGTGCCTGATCCTCCTCGGAGTCCGAGTTGGCAAGTACATGAAGCCGCACGACCGTGTCGTATACCGCACCCTCGCCATGCACCGGCAAAAACAGACTTGCCACGGTCGCACCGGCAAGCAGAAGAATGGTCAGAAGGATAAGTAACACTGATTTTTTCATTTCGGATGGTCCTTTCTTTTTCCCGCAAAGCAGGATAACAGTATCCTGTGACAGCACGGATTTCCGCAAGGATTTCTCACCGGAAGCAGACAAAAAGCCCGCCCGGGAAGATACTTCAGTATCCCCCCGAACGGGTCTTTTTTATTCGTAGTCCGGAAGATTTCCGAAAAGTTTCAGTGACAGCCGCGATTTTTTTGCCCGATTGCAGCGCGATCCGCCGTGGGCGCTTTACACCCGACGTACATTTTTTGTCGGGCGCAAGCTTCTGCCGGGCACGATTTCTTTCGTCCGGCATAAACTCCTCTCACTCAAACCGTGCGGCGATGGCGCTTTGCAGTTTTTCCGCCGCCTCGTCGATACTGTCTGCAAGAATGGTACAGCCCGCCGCGCGGGTATGCCCGCCGCCGCCGAACTCCGCCGCGACCTCTGCCACATCGAAATCCACCGAGGAACGGAGCGAAACGCGGAACTTCTTTTCCGCAGTCAGCTGTTTGACGACCGCCGCGACCTCCACGCCGCGCACCGAGCGCACCACGTCAATGAGCGTTCCGAGATCACCGTCAGAAAAGCCGTTTTCCGCAATGATCTCCTGCGGCATGGTCGTAATGGCAAGCCGCCCGTCAAGGAACAGTTTCATCCGCTCAAAACCGATGCACTCCGCCCGCAGCTGGGAAAGCGACCGCTGGCAGAAAAGCCGATCGCTGATCTGTGCCGCATCCACGCCGTGTTCCAGAAGCACTGCCGCGCGGCGCATGGTGGCGGGAGTGGTGTTGGAAAAACGGAATCCGCCCGTATCCCCCGCAATCGCCGCATAGCAATAGGTCCAGAAAACCTCCGGCACGCGGCAGATGATGCCGTCATGCAAAAACTCCTTTGCAATGTCAAAAATAATCTCGCCGGTTGCCGCCGCGTCGGGATCCACAAAATGATCCGCAAACGGCGTTCCCATGCCGTGATGGTCGATCATGAGGCTGACCTTGCCCTCGTATTTTTCCCGCAGTGCGCCGAGCTGTGACGGGGACGCGACGTCCACCGCAATCACGCGGTCGGGCACAAATCCGGCAGGAATTTCAAGGCATTTTTGTCCATCGGAAAGAAAATGCAGGTGCTCCGGCATCGGGTCGGCACAAGCGCAGTACGCAGTGCTGTCCGCCGCCGACAAGAGCGACGCAAGCGCAAGGCAGGAGCCGAGCGTGTCCGCGTCGGGCGAGGTATGCATGAGCAAGAGGGTCTTCATGGGAATTTCCAGCCGGTCGCAAAGCTCGTCAAAGCCGAGGCGTTCCCATTCGTGTTCCGGCGAAACTCCGGTCATCGCACGGTCAGTTTCCATTTTTCGTCTCCTTTTCCTCCGTCACATCCGGTTCCCCGGTCTGTCCGCCGGGAACAGACACGCTGTTCTCTTCTTCCGCACTGCCCGTCTCTTCGGTCTCGGGTGCATAGGTGATCTTGCTTAAAATCTCGGAAATATGCGCACCGTAGGCAATGGAGGTATCCTCGACGAAGGAAAGCTCCGGCGTGATCCGCAGATTGAGCCGCCTTGCGATCTCGCGGCGGATGAAGCCAGTCGCCGCCTTCAGCCCCTTTGTGACCTCTTTTTTATCGCCGCGCATAGCGGAATAGAAGATTTTCGCGTATTTGAGATCCGCCGTCACCTCCGCGCCCGTCACGCTGATGAAGGCGTCCGAAACGCGCGGGTCCTTGACCTCGCGCAGAATCATCGCGGTCTCCTTCATCATCTCTTCGTTGATGCGTCCGCGTCTGTAATTAGCCATTCTGTGTTACTCCTTTCAAGGTTCCCGGTCAACGGGTAAAGCTGAGAAACAGGTTTCCCTGAAACGTAAGGGTCCCCTCGTCGCCTTCAATCAGATACCCGTATTCGTTCTCCGGGACCGTAAGCTCCATCCGGTCGCCGCTCTCCACCTCAAAGGTGGCAAAATATCTGGTCGCATACCCGCGCGTACCGGTACTGCCCGCACGTCCGCCGATCTGCGTGCGCTTGGCAACGATGCGTGCCGGGACGGTGAGACGCGGAGAACGCGCATTATGCCCTGCTTCCTTTGCCGAACGGACAAATGCAAAAATGATAAACGCAAAGGCGGTGAAAAATACCAGGAAAAACGGGATCATGAAATAATACGGCATGACATTCTCCTTTCCGTGTCCCGGGCGGCAGAATCCGACGGGAAACTTGAGGGGCTGCCGCAAAAGGCGACAGCCCCGCTTTCTTTTTTGTTACTGTGCTGCGTCCACGATCGCGCGGAACTTCTCCGCGACGAGCGACGCGCCGCCGATCAGACCGCCGTCCACGTTGGGCTTCCGGAGAAGCTCAGCGGCGTTCTTTTCGTTCATGGAACCGCCGTACTGGATGGTCGTTGCCTCGGCAACTTCCTCGCCGTACAGCTCCTTCAGCGCCTCGCGGATCTGTCCGCAGGTCTCGTCTGCCTGATCCGGCGTTGCGGTCAGCCCGGTGCCGATTGCCCAGACGGGCTCGTAAGCGATGATGACTCTCTTCATCTCTTCCGCGCTGACGCCTGCAAGGTCAAGCTTGGTCTGCATGGAGACGACCTCGCGGGTGATGCCCGCAAGTCTCTGCTCCTTGACTTCGCCAAGGCAGAGGATAACCGTCATACCTGCCGCGAGAGCAGCCTTGACGCGCTTGTTGACCGTTTCGTCGGTCTCCGCAAAATACTGACGTCTTTCGGAGTGACCGATGATGACGTATTTCACGCCGCACTCGGTGAGCATTCTCGCGGACACCTCGCCGGTGAACGCGCCGTGATCCTCAAAGTGAACGTTCTCGGCGCCGATGGAAATATCGGAGCCTTCCGCCGCCTTCTGTGCCGCCGCAATGGTGACATAGGGTGCGCAGAACACGACCTTGCAGCCGTTCTTGCCTGCGACCAGCGGCTTGACCTCTTCGATAAACTTCGTTGCCTCAGAGGGGGTGAAGTTCATCTTCCAGTTGCCCGCAATGACAACCTGTCTTTTTGCTTTATTCATGATACCTACCTGTCTTTCTTCGGTTATTCCCGCTCAGTCCTTGTTATCAAGGCAGGCAATGCCGGGAAGCTCCTTGCCTTCCAGGAATTCAAGAGACGCGCCGCCGCCCGTGGAGATGTGGGTCATCTTGGGAGCGAAGCCGAGACGCTCGACCGCTTCCGCGGAGTCGCCGCCGCCGATGATGGAGATCGCACCGGAATTTGCAACTGCTTCCGCAACTGCCTCGGTACCTGCGGCAAAGTTCTTCCATTCGGAAACGCCCATCGGGCCGTTCCAGACCACCGTGCCCGCGCCGATGACCGTCTTGGAGAACAGCTCGCGGGTAACGGGACCGATGTCAAGACCCATCCAGCCGTCCGGGATGGAGTCGGAGTAGATCCGCATATTGACCGTGTTTTCGTCGTACTCTCTGCCGACCACGTTATCCACGGGGAGGACAAAGTTGACGCCCTTTGTACGCGCCTTTTCCATCAGCTCACGCGCAAGATCGATCTTGTCGGTCTCGCAGAGCGAGGTGCCGACGCGGTTGCCCATCGCGGCAAAGAAGGTGTAAGCCATACCGCCGCCGACGATGAGCGTGTCGCACTTGTCGATGAGGTTGTTGATAACGCCGATCTTGTCGGAGACCTTCGCGCCGCCGAGGATTGCCACGAACGGACGTGCCGGGTTCTCCAGCGCCTTGCCCATCACGGTGATCTCCTTCTGGATCAGGTAGCCGCAGACAGCGGGAAGTCCGCCGTACATTGCGATGCCCGCGGTGGAAGCGTGTGCACGGTGCGCCGTGCCGAACGCATCGTTGACGTACACTTCCGCATAGGAAGCGAGCTCCTTGGAGAAGCCCTCGTCGTTCTTTTCCTCGCGCGCGTCAAAGCGGATGTTCTCAAGCAGAACTGCCTTGCCGGGGGTGAGTGCCGCGACCTTTGCCTTTGCGTCCTCGCCGACGATGTCCTCAGCGAAGGTGACAGCGCCGTCCAGATACTGGTTGAGGCGGTCGGCGACCGGCTTTAAGGTCAGCTTCTTCTTGTCGGCGACAAGTGCCTTGTCGAGATACTCCTTGGTTGCTGCCGCGCGCTGATCTTCGGGAAGCGCCTCGACTGCCTTCTTCTCCTTCTTGGTAAGACCGAAGCCGGGAGTCAGAATGTTGTGGGGCTTGCCCATGTGGGAGGCGAGGATCACCATCGCGCCCTGACCGAGCAGATACTTGATCGTGGGGAGCGCTTCGACGATTCTCTTCTCGGAGGTGATGACACCGTCCTTGATCGGCACGTTGAAGTCACAGCGGACAAATACCTTTTTGCCCGCGACATTGACGTCTTCAATGGATTTTTTGTTGTAAGTCATAACATGAACCCCTTTCCTAAGGATCATTAAATTTTACCACTCATTAATATACCACATTTTTTCCCGTCGCGCAAGACTTTTGTGAAATATTTGCCGAGGAAACGGCGGCAGGAACGCATTTCCGGAAACAACCGGCAATTTTCCGGAGAGCAACGGCATTCCGGAGAATGCGGGCGGGGTGCGCCGCACCCGCGGGAGGCAAGGTCCGGCAGCACGCGACGCAGTGACGAGGGAACCGCACGCGGGACGGGTGCCGCACGTGGGTCGGTCAGTCGCCGCTCCGGTCATCCGGGGGCGCGTTTCTCCGGGAATACCGGTCCTCCGTGCCGTCCCCGTTCAGCCATCCCGACTCTCCGGTCAGCGCGTTGGCACGCGCCATGGCAAGCAGAAGCTCCTCGTCCGAGCATCTTCCGATACAACGCGGCGCGCCGTTCCGCCCGCGCTTCTTTACAGACACAATTCTCACAACCAGAATGAGAACGGACAGGACAAAAAGCCCGAGCAGTATGTAAAATGCGAGACAGACGCCCCGGAAATCCGGTTCAGCCGCCCGGGTCACGTCCACCCAGCCGAAATGTCCGTTTGCCCGCATTTCTTCATCCGAAAGGAGAAAATACGTATCCGTCGGGCTTCCCCCGACCGGGTCGTCCCAGGTGCAGTCCACGTGCAGGTATTTTCCGCCCACCCGCACCAGATTCCACGCGTGATCCATCGACCGGCTGAGGAGGTAATGGCACTCAAATCCGAATTCATTGCAAAGCGCAAGGAACAGCTGGGTATAGGCGGAGCAGACCCCGCTCCCCGTCTTCATCATGCCGTAAGCATGACGGACAGTCAGGGATTCGTCGTAGGAATAGCGGTTCACGATCCCGTCGTGGATGAGGCGGAGCACCTCACGTTCGCCGTCTCCCTCCCGCATTTTCCCGCGGATGTCCGACACAAGTCCCGAAAGCAGCGTGCGGTACTCCTCGTAATTTTTGTCGTAGTCGGCGGCATAGGCGTTATAGGAAACGGTATAGGTCGTTTTCCCGTCGGCACTCCGGTAGGAAATCCCGTCCACATGGAACATCGCGGGATCGCCCCAGCATAGCCCGCCAAGTTCTCCGGAGGATATGGGACCTCCGCTGACTTCCACGGTTCTGTCGCCGTTTCTGATTGTATCGCGGAGGAAGTCCGCCGGAGAACCCTGCGCCCTGAGGAAAATCAGCAATCCGCCGACGAGAATCACCGCCGCCAGAGCGATCCACACAAGGGCGGTCCCAACATTCTGATACCCGTTATTGTCCGTCCTGATCAGCATTCTGCGTCCTCCTCATCCGGCTGTCGTTGGTTTCATCATACCACAAAATTCCCCGCCTGTCAAAAGAAAACACCGGTCCGGCTCCCCATTGGGAGCCGGACCGGCAAAAAATTCGGTTATGCACCCGGCGCGTCCGTCACTGCCTCTTCCCCTTTGTAAGAGGAACGGAGGACAATCGGGGTGACAAAACTGGATACGACGATCAGCACCACCACAAAAATGGCGATGGACGGGTCGATCAACCCGGAGTCAATACCCTTGGTCATACAGACGAGCGCGACCTCGGCGCGTGCCATCATGCCGATTCCGATGCGCAGCGCGTCCTTCGGGCGGTAGCGGCAGAGGAGCGCGGTACCGGAGCAGCCGAGCACCTTGCCCGCAAGTCCCGCAAGCACGAAGAGAACGCCGAACAGGATAAACCCGGGATTGAGGCGGAAGCCGGACGGGTCAATGGACAGGACAACATTCGCAAAGAACACCGGCGTGAAAATGAGATAGCTCATCATGTCGGAACGCTTTTCGATGTAAGCGTGATCCTGGTTGCCCGAGAGCACCAGTCCCGCGACATATGCGCCCGTGATGTCCGCCACGCCGAACCATTTTTCGCTGGCATATGCGAAAAAGAAACAGACGGCAAGGCTGAAGATCGGGATCATGCGATGATGCTGGAAACGGCGGTCGAGGCACTCCATTCCCTTTTTGACGAGCAGACCGACGACGACCGCGGCGACAAAGAAGAGAAGGATCTTGAGGAGCACGAAAAGCGGGCTTTCGGAGGTCGCACCCGTTTCATTGCCGGAAAGCGAAATGACGACGGAGAGCACCACGATGCCGATGATATCGTCAAGGATCGCGGCGGCGACGATGGTGTTACCCACGCGTGAGTTGAGCTTTCCGATCTCGCGGAGCGTTGCGACGGTCACGCTGACCGAGGTCGCGGTGAGAATCGCACCGTAGAAGAGTGCGGAATAAATATCATGCGATCCGCTGAACAGGTAGGACACGAGCACGCCGAGCCCCATCGGAACGATAACGCCCGCGCAGGTGATGATGACGGACGGGACCCCGACCGAGCGGATCTTCTTGATGTCGGTACCGATTCCGGCGGAAAACATAATCAAGATCACGCCGATCTTGGCAAGATACGCAATTCCCTCCAGCGCGTCCCCGCTGATGACCGCCTGTCCGGGGATCAGCCGGATACCGAACAGCACGACGCCGGTCAGCAGCATTCCGACCACCTGCGGCAGTTTCACCCGTTCACAGCACTTGGTGAACACCTTGGAAAGCACCAGGATGATCGCCAGCGGCAGCAGCACGTCATAATATTCCATGGATAAATCCTCCTTGAGGTCGGGAGATCCGCAAAGTCGGAAGCCCCCGCCTGCCATACGGCAGAAAAAGATATTCCGGCACAAAGCCACAATTTATTATTATAGCACTGCCCCCGGATGCTGTCAATCAAAAAAACGACAAATAATCGCAAAAAACGGAGCCTGCGGACGGGCAAATCCGCAACAATGCACAAAATTTCATAAAAAAGCCGTGCCGCCTGCGGGCGGCACGGCTGAGGAAGCGGGAGGCAACGCGCCCCCGGCGCGTTGCCTGCGGGCGCGTCATCGGGGATTGCGCGACACAATGTGGTAATCAATGCGCTGTCCGCGGCGCGGATTGTCCGGTGTACCCCCGGCGCGTTGCCTGCGGCGCACGATCCGGATAACCCGGTGTACTTTGGCAGGCGCAAGCAATGAGCGCGTCATGTGTCCGCGCGGCGTTGCGCATCTTCGTCCTTACTCCCGGCTTACGATAAGCGTCTCGCCCGCCGTGAGGGGGCAGCTTTTACCGAACACAACCGCCGTCCCGCCCGCGCGGGTGGAGAGGATTTCCGCCCGGTCACCGGCAAGACAGACGCGCACGCTTCCGTCCTTCACGGGCACCGTAATGTCATACGCGGGCAGTCCGCCGAGCACCGGAGTCACCGTAAAAGTCTCGTAGCCGTCCGAGGTCGGCTCGATTCCCGCGTAGTATCTGCCGAGGAGGTACAGAGGTCCAGCACCCCACGCATGGCAGAGCGACTTGTCGAACTTCCAGCCGTACATCCCGAGCTGTTCTTCGCGCGGCTTCTCCGGGTCGTATTCCTCCCAGAAGGTGGTCGCGCCCTCTCTGAGCATTCCGCCCCAGTACGCGCGCATCCGCCCGGTCACAAGCCCGGTCTTTCCGAGGCGGCAGAGCGCCTCCAGCTCGTAAAGCTGGAAATACGGCGTGGTGATCGCCGGGATCTCCTCATTCATCAGCACGTTACTGAGAATGGATTCCTTCATTTTTTCATCCGCGAAACCGAAGAGCACCGCAAAAATATTCGCGTGGCGGCGCACCTCCTCCGAGGGGGTTCTGCCGTGGACCGTGGTCACGAACGCGCCCTTCTCGCGGTTCCAGTAGATCTTTTTAACCGCGGTACGCAGAAATTCCGCCTTTTTCCGATAGATTTTTTCGTTTTCCGTATCCCCGACCGCGAGTGCGCACGCCGTCATGGCTTCCATCGCGCGGCAGTACAGCATCTGCATGATGCAAAGCGCGCCGGTCTTGTCCATGTCCGACCAGTCGACGAAGGTCCAGTCCAGGCCCTCGCGTCCCTCGATCAGCCCCTCGGCGTTCTCAAACTGCAGAAGATACCGGGCAAGTCCGACCGCGCGCCCGTACACCTGCGAGAGGAAGCGCCTGTCGCCCGTGAAGCGGTAGTAATCCGCGATGGAGGCAAGCCAATAGAGCGAATAATCGACAATGGTGTTGATGTGCGACGCGATGGGGTCGCCGCCGCGCAGGGCAAGGATGGTACGCTTGATGATTCCGGGATCAAAGTAACTGTAATAATTAAAGAAGTAACTCTGATACGCGTCGCCCGACCACACCCAGCGGTCTCTTTTGATGCCGTCCTGGTAGAACATCCGGCTGTTCAGGCGGAAGGTATATTCCGCGACGTCGTAAATACGTTTGATTTCTTCGTCGGGGCAATCGAAACGGCAACGAATCTCGAAGGGCAGGTATTCATAAAGCCCGTACACCTCACGCACCTGTGTTTCCGCCGTGACGCGGACGTAGCGGCAGGCGCGGGCGGGGAAGGTATGCCGCTCGCCCGTCGGGGTGAGGCGGTCGGAAATGACGGCGAATTCGTCGTCCATCGCTTCCTCAAAACTCTCGCCGTAGCAAAGGCGGACCTCTTTTCCGGGGGTCAGCCCTCCGAGTACCAGCTTGATAAAGGTTTCCTTGCCGAAGTCATAGACGGTTCCCGATTCCGTCGGGATCACGGACACATAGTCCTGCCGCGCGGTGGGAAGCCCGAAATCGGACGGTTTTACGCATGGGTCGGACAGATCCCAGCAGCCGACGGGCGACCATTTGCCGTCAAAGGTAGTCGCTTCCCAGGTCCCGTCGGTCACGACGGCTTCGCCGTCGGCAAAAATGGCGGGGAGACCGTACTCATTCATGACCGGCACGAGAATTTCATTGGTGCCCGCCTCAAGCGGGACGGGGGTACCGGGGGCATAACGTTTTCCTCTGACCTCAACGTAGCCCTCGCCGTCAAAATAAAAGGTGACGGTCTCGGGCTTCTCCAGCGTAAAGGTGCGGCGGAAACGTGCCTGCCGGTTGCAGTCGTACACTCTCCACGGCGCGGGATAGCGGTGCCCGCGTTCCTCTCTCTGCATACAGATTTTTTTATGGTGATGCAATTCAAAATCGCCGAATACCCAGATCCAGGTAGCTCCTCTTCCGGTCATATGTTTCCCTCCGTGCCCCGTATCGGGACAATTCCGGAGCGCCGCACGGCGCCCGTGATGTTGTGCTCATTATATCATACCGCCGGCGGCATTGCAAGGGGCAAAGATTCCGCACCGTAAAGCGGAACTTGCCAATGGCGGAAGATAAAGCCGCCCCGGGCGGGGATCCGGCGGCTCCGGAGGAGCCTGCCGGCGGGGCACCCGCCCGGGGGCGGCGCGGGGACGGCGGGTATTCACGGGAGCCGCATACGCAGGATGAAATACGCGGAACAAACGGAGCCTGCCGGCGGGGCACCCGCAAGGGGCGGCGCGGGGACGGCGGCGGAGTGCGCCCGAGACCGATTCCGCGAAAAAAATCTCAAAAAAGGGTTGACAAGCGTTCTTTTGTATGATATAATGCTGACGTTCCGGTGAAATGCTGGTGTGGCTCAATGGCAGAGCAGCTGATTTGTAATCAGCAGGTTGTTGGTTCGACTCCGATCACCAGCTCCAATGAGCGCCTGCATCGTCCGGATCAGGCGTTCTTCATATGGGGGAATTCCCGAGTGGCCAAAGGGGACAGACTGTAAATCTGCTGGCACTGCCTTCGGTGGTCCGAATCCACCTTCCCCCACCAAAATCGGCAAGTCTTAACTAGGCTTGCCGATTTTACTTTTCCCCGTGTTTTTTCTGTCCGTTTTCTCGTTTCCCGTATGGTGGATATGAACTTTTCAAAACAGCCATTGACTTTTTGAGCGTGCGGTGATATGCTGAAAGGGAACCCGGGGGAAACCAGGTTACAAAAAACGGAGGAATTTTTTATGGATCGCAATATGATTACCCCTGCCGCACACGCAAAAGCGGCAATGACTTTCCGGAATTCCCGCCTCAACCTTTTGTTGCTGGTCGCCTTTACACTCGTCAACATCGTTTTCGTCATCACAAAAAGCGATCTGTATTTTCTCTTTTCCGCAACCGTTCCGTATTTCCTTGCAGTTTACGGCTTGTTTTGGACCGGACATCTGCCGGATGAGGTCCCCGAAGGACAGAAAATCGAATTCCTGCCGGACTCGTTTCTTGTCGTCATGCTCGTCATCGCGGCAGCCATCCTGCTTCTGTACCTGCTCTTCTTTTTCCTGTCCAAAAAGCACTTCGGATTTCTCATTGCCGCGCTCGCCTTCTTCGCAATCGACTGCGCGTATATGATATACACGCTCTTCAGCGCCGGCTTCGAGGCAAGCAATCTCATTGATCTTGCTTTCCACGGCTGGGTTCTGTACTATCTGATCTCCGGCGTCATTGCGGGCGTAAAGCTGAGAAAACCCGTCATGCCGATCGAAGAGGCGGTCGCCGGAACGGAAGGACAGGATCAGCAATAATCCGGTCGGGAAATTCCTCCCGCAGACGGCAGGCGCGCCGCCCATCCCCCCTGAACCCATTTTCACACGGAGGCAACCCATGCACAATGAACTGACCAAGGTCGATATTCAGAAAATGAAAGAGGAGATCGCCGAGAGGGAGCGCCGCATTCCGGAGCTGCTCGCGGAGGTCAAACGTACCCGTGAATTCGGCGACCTGTCCGAAAACGACGAATACAAAACCGCCAAGCGGGAAAAGAACGCCAACGAAAGCCGCATCCGCTACTTAAAGAACATGATCGACACCGCGATCGTCATCGAGGTGAAATCCAAGGACAACGAGGTCGGTCTTTTTGATACGGTGGAGGTCTACAACCTTGACGATGAGGAAGACGAGGTCTACCAGATCGTCACGACGCTCCGTACCAACGTGCTGGCGGAGGACGTGCCGAAGGTCTCCAAGGATGCGCCGTTCGGACGCGCCGTACTCGGAAAGAAGGTCGGCGACCGGGTCACCATCCGGGTCAACGACAAGTACAGTTACCGCGTGGAGATCCGCAAAATCACCAAGGGCGTGGACGATCCGAATATTCCCATCAATTCCTATTGAACCGTACAGAAAAACGTGTCCGCCATGTCGCGCCCGGTGCGCCGCATGGCGGATGTAATTTTCTGATGTAAAACGTCCGCGGTCTCTGCCGTTCCGGCAGGAGACCGCGGACATTTTCTGTTTACCGTTTCCCGCCGGATGGGCAACCCGCTTTATTCCGCAAGCGGAGCGTCCCAGACCAGCGTCAGGTTCAAGAGCTTCAGATGGATCACCGTCATATTTCCGGTTTCGGGATTAAATGCTTCCGGCTGATCCGTTCCCTCAACGATCCGGTATCTGCCGGGCTGATAGCTCTCCTCCTCCGTCCAGACGGTAATGGAAGAAATGATCTTTCCTGTTTTGTCCTTTGCCACAATGGCAGGGTTATTGAACAGCGTAGTCGGATCGTTGTAATAACAGAGCCCGTCGCTTCCGTCATCAAAGGTAATGCCCCACGCGAAGGGTGCAGACAACCGGTTTCCGTCGTATGCCAGGCGGTATCCGATGCCGTAGCGAAACTCGATCGTCTCTTCGGATTCATAATCCCGGAGCAGGTGGATTGTCAGTACCTCGGTGTGTACGTCCAGATACTCCGACAACTGTGCAAACGTGTAGAACACGCGCGTATCCACACTGAAGTACGCAGGCTGATACCAGTATTCGATACCGCATTCCCGCTCAAAGTCAAAGCTGCCCTCCGTATTTACCGAGACAAAGTATTTCCCTGCCTCATATCCGTCCGCAGCGGCAAACAGCCAGACGGAATGATCGGCAAGCGGCATCCGGTAATCGGCGAGCACGGGATCCTCAAAATATGCACGCAGTGCCTTAAACGAGGTAAAATACGCGCGCTCGGTAAAATAGTGCTCGGTGATTTCGTACACGGCACCGGTCGGGTAGTAATCGGCAAAGTTATAGTCAAACTGCACCGTGTGGAGCGCGAAATCGCCGCTCTCCGGGAACGTGACGCCCTTGTCCTCCTCAGATGCCGCGCGGCACAGCCAGATATCGGCTCCGCCCGGATTTGCACCGACCGCTTCCCGCACCGTGCGGAAGTAGGTCTTTTTCTCGCGGATCCTGCCGCGATCGTTCGTCACATATTCCAGCGTATAGCACGCCGCCTCTTCCGGAGGTACCGGATCTGGCTCCGTTTCGGTTGCGGATTCTGTTCCGGACTCCGTTCCTGTCTCCGTTCCGGGTTCCTCCCGCGTCGCGCTCTCGGATTCGGACGGGACAGAAGTTCCGGTCGCAGTTTCGCTTGCACGCTCCGTCGCGGACTCCCCGGCGGTATCGGTCGCGGAGGACGTTTCCCCTCCGGCGGGATTCCCCGCGCAGGCGTTTAAGCACATAGCCATCAGGATCAGCAGTGCCACCAGCACCGCCGCGGTCGATCTTTTCATGCTTTCAGGTTCCCTCTCTGATTCAGGTTTCCCCCGGTTTCCAAAACGGAAGACCCGGCTTTGGGGGTGTCAACAGTATAACACAGCCGGGCGGAATTGTCAACGCCGTGTCTTGACAATGGCGGAAAATTCAGATATAATGGGAATACTGTCCAAGGACAAATACCAGTATCCGTTTCCCGGATCTGCCGAATGAAAGCGAGGGGTCCCATGAAAAACCGTTTCTTCAGGCTGTTTGCCTGCTTCCTTGCCCTGCTCCTGCTTGCCGGAGCACTGACCGGCTGTATCTCCGTAAATGCGGAAGAGGCGACGCCTCCGAACGTTTCCGGGGAAGTGCCGGACACAAGCAAAGCTGCGGAGAACACGCCGCCCGAAGAAGAATCCATCAAACGGCTGGAGCTCGACCGCTCCCGGATCGTCATCAGCGTCTGGGACTACACCAGGAAAGTCTCCAAAAGCGAAGAGGGTGCCGCGTCCCTCAAGAATTTCGGCACGGATCTGGTCCTCCATCCGAGCAAAACCGCGGCGTTTGATCAGCTGACAAAGTACGGTATTCCTGTGCTCGGCATGAATCTGAACGTTCCCTATTCTTCTCTCTCCCAACAACT
The DNA here is from genome assembly GCA_934796165.1 of uncultured Eubacteriales bacterium. Taxonomy (GTDB): domain Bacteria; phylum Bacillota; class Clostridia; order Oscillospirales; family CAG-272; genus CAKVOU01. Next base: position 86,205 of record CAKVOU010000006.1, read on the forward strand.
GATCCGGGTCCTGCGGGGCATCCGCAACGGCGAATATGACAATATCGCAGACAAATATTCCAAAGAACCGAGCGTCATCGGAGACTATCTTTATGATGAAATTGCACCCAAAAAGGACGTATTTCTCACCTTCCGCCGTATCATGCAGACCTACAATGAGCAGATGCCCGGGCAGCTCGGACTGATGATCCTCAACCCGGCATGGGAAGAAGGCGCTGTCGGAGATTTCGCAAGCTACAAAGACTATGTAGAGATGTATTGCCGCATGATCCCGTCCGACCTCATCACCTTTGACGTTTATCCGTTCTTCCGCAACACCGGAAACATCGTCACGGATTTTCTCGACGCTGTTCTCTACACCTATGACATCAATGCGCAGGCAGCACGAAAGTATGACAAGGATATGTGGGTCATTCTCCAGGCAGGATCGGAGTATCCCGCTGCCGTAACCGACAAGCAGATGACCAATGAGACCATCCGCTATCAGGTTTTCACGGCGCTTGCCTACGGCGCGACCGGACTTTCCTACGCAAATTACACACCCTCCTGGTGGGAGGACGGCACCTCGCTCTGGCAGTCCGATTCCAAAAATGTCGGAGAAAAGACCCCGCTCTGGGATATCTGTAAGCCGATCAACGACGAAATACACGCTCTGTCCGATACTTTCATGAAATACGAAAGCATGGGAGTCTATACCTTCGGCGCCTCCTCTGTCCGTGCCATTGACCTTCAATTGCAGAGGCAGAACCTGCGGAGTGAGGAATCCGGCTATACCGCCGAATCCATTGACGGCTTCACCGGCATTTCGACCGACGGCGGCATTCTCGTCGGCGGATTCCTCGAAAAGGCCGGAGACGGCTGTGCCGCGATGTTCGTCAACCAGACCGATCCCTTTACCGCTGACGCCGACACGACCGTCACCTTCCGCGTCACTGGGGAGGGCAAGACCGTCACCGCGCACCACCACGGGGGGAGCGAGGTGCTGACCGCGACCGACGGCGTTTACTCCATTACCATCGGAAGCGCCGAGGGCGTGTTTGTCACGGTTGAATAAGACTCCCGCAGGACTCCGTCCCGCGCCCTGCCAAGGTGCTTTTTTGTAAAAAAGCACCTTGGAACCGCAAAAAACTTTTATAAAAAAGGTCTCCGTATTTCGCGGAGACTTTTTTCACGGGGCAAAAAAATTTTCTCCCGGGCTTGCGGCGGGCGAACATTCCCCGCCTCCATCCTCTTCCCCAAAGTTTTTTGAAGGGTTTGGGGGACTTTTTGCAAAAAGTCCCCCAAGTCGTTCTTCTCCCGCATCTATCCATGTTTCCTTCCCCCGCGCGGCGGGCGAACGTTCCCCGCCTCCATCCTCTTCCCCAAAGTTTTTTGAGGGGTTTGGGGGACTTTTTGCAAAAAGTCCCCCAAACGTTCCCCGTTCCCCGCCCCGCGCAAAACAATCCCGGGCCGCCAAAGCGGTCCGGGATTGTTTTGTCGTATCTTTATTTCTTCGCTTCCAGCTCACGGCGGCGGCGCATCATGTCCTTGAGTCTGAGGTCTGTCTGAAGAATCTTTTTGCGCAGACGGATGGACTTGGGCGTGACTTCGATCAACTCGTCGTCGAGGATATAGTCAATCGCTTCCTCCAGCGTAAACACCTTGGGAGGCGTGAGCAGCAGCTTTTCGTCGGCGCCCGCGGAACGGATCGCCGTCAGGTGCTTTTCGGCACAGGGGTTGACCGAAATGTCGTCGTTCTTGGGGTTCTCGCCGACGATCATGCCCTCGTAGACCTCGGTCTGCGGACCAACAAACATCAGCCCGCGCTCCTGCGTCTTGTAAAGACCGTATCTCGTGGTAATGCCAGCGTTGGACGCGACAAGCGATCCGGTGAAGCGCATGACGACCTCTCCGCGATAGGGCTGATAGCTGTCAAAAATCGAGCTGATGATGCCCTCGCCGTGCGTGGCGGTCATGAATTCCGAGCGGTAACCGAACAGACAGCGCGTCGGAATGAGATATTCAATGCGGGTGCGCTTACCGACCGGCTCCATTTCGAGCAGATCGCCCTTGCGCTGACCCAGTTTTTCCACGACCGTACCCACATATTCCTGCGGCACGTCGATGGTAACACGTTCAAACGGCTCGCACTTGACGCCGTCGATCTCCTCGTAAAGCACGCGGGGATTGGAGCAACAAAGCTCAAAGCCTTCACGGCGCATGGTTTCGATCAGGATGGACAGGTGCATTTCGCCGCGTCCCGCAACACGGAACTCGTCCGTTGTGTCGCCGTCCGAAACGCGGAGCGACACGTCCTTGAGCAATTCCTTTTCAAGGCGTGCGCGGATCTGGCGGGAGGTCACGAACTTGCCCTCCTTGCCCGCAAGCGGACTGCTGTTGACCGCGAAAGTCATTTCCATGGTCGGCTCTCCGACCTTGACGAATTCCAGCGGCTCCGGAGCGGCGGGAGAGGTGATGGTATCTCCGATTGCAATGTCCGACGCGCCCGCAAAGCAGACGATGTCGCCGACCGTCGCGGTTTCCACGGGAACACGGTTCAGTCCGTCGATCTGATACAGGGAAACGATTTTTGTCTTCTTGGGTGCCGCACCGGGGTTGTGCCAGTTGCAGATGGCAACCTCCTGCCCGACCTTGACCGAGCCGCGGTCGATGCGCCCGATGCCGATCCGACCGACGTAATCGTTATAGTCAATAGACGAAACAAGAAGCTGCAAGCCGCCGGTCTCGTCTCCGCCGGGGGCGGGGATATATTCAAGAATCTTGTCGAAGAGCGGCTTGAGGTCAGTTCCGGGAACGTCGGGAGAGAGCGATGCGGTCCCCGCTCTGCCGGAGCAGTACAGGAACGGGCTGTCCAGCTGCTCGTCCGATGCGCCGAGGTCCAGGAGCAGCTCGAGAACTTCGTCCTCTACCTCGCCGAGCCGCGCGTCCGGCTTGTCGATCTTGTTGATGCAGACGATCACGCGATGGTTGAGCGCCAGCGCCTTCTGAAGCACGAAACGCGTCTGGGGCATGGGTCCCTCGGCGGCGTCCACCAGAAGAATGACACCGTTCACCATCTTGAGCGACCGCTCGACCTCACCGCCGAAATCGGCGTGGCCGGGGGTGTCGATGATGTTGATCTTGACGCCGTTGTAGTGCACGGCGGTGTTCTTTGCCAGAATGGTGATCCCGCGCTCGCGTTCCAGGTCGCCGGAATCCATCACGCAGGTGACGGTCTCCTGATTCTCCCGGTAAATGCCGCCCTGCTTCAGAAGCCCGTCCACAAGGGTGGTTTTGCCGTGGTCAACGTGCGCAATAATCGCAATATTTCTCAAATCTTCGCGGATCATGCTGTTCCTCCATCGGATATGCCGGAAAACCGGCGAGTCATGCGGCGTGCCTCCAAAAAGGCATACGTCCGCACATTAGCATTTCATTATACCATACTTTTCTTGCGATGAAAAGCAGTATTTTGACGGTTATTTTTCCGTGCGCAGGATTTCTTTTGTGTTTTTTGCCGAAAAACGCCCCAAAAGCGCGTAAATTCTCCCGTTCTCCCCGCCCCCCCGGCATTGACTTTACCGGGAGAATATGCTATACTTTTTCTGATACCGCGGCGGGCATGTGCTTCCGGGAAACCGCCGCGTTTCGTGCCGCAGAACGAAAGAGCGGCGGCAACGGGACCGCTTCGCCGAAAATTCCGGAGCAAACGCCGGGCCCCGGTTCGCCGGAACAGTTACCGGAAACGGGCACCGGACAAAAATCAAAAAATACCGGTCACAACTGCCGGACAGAGATCACAGAAACAAAGGGGAAACCGCAATGCAGATTCTTTCAAAGATCACCTCGTCACTGGAAAAGTGCTTTCTCACCGACCCGATCGGCAAATTCCCGGAGATCCGCGAGATCTCCATGCTGGAAAACGAGCACCTGTCGCTTCAGCTCGTTACGGCGGGCTACCCCGACACCACGGACCGCCTGACCTTCCGCGCAAAGCTCCGCCTTCGCATCACGGGCGACGCCGCTCCCTTTGTGACCGTCCGCGTCGTGGAACAGGTTCCGAACACCTTCCCGGTCTACGGCGACGCGCGCGACAAGGACGCAAATTACCTGTCCTATGAGCCGGGGCTTTACCCCGACCTGCTCCGCCCGCTCCATTACGGCGGCGACTGCGTGCAGGTGGTGCTGGGACAACTCCGCACCTACTGGATCGACGTGGAGCCGGACGGAGGGCTCTCCGCGGGACTTCACCCCCTGACCTTCACGATCTACTATGAGACAAAGGACGGTGAGGGCAACCAAAAAGAGGTCGTCGTTTCCGAGAACACGGTCAACATCACCGTCATCGGCGCGCGCCTCCCCGCCCCCAGAATGTATGTCACCCAATGGTTCCACTGCGACAGTCTTGCCCACTGGTACCACGTGGACGTGTTCTCCGAAAAGCATTGGGAGATCATCGAAAACTTTGTCCGCACCGCGGTGAAAAACGGCATCAACCTGCTCCTCACTCCCGTATTCACGCCTCCGCTCGACACCGAGATCGGCGGAGAACGCCTGACCGTCCAGCTCGTCGACGTGACGAAAAACGGCGGGGAATATTCCTTCGATTACACGCTCCTTGACCGCTGGATCGAAATGTGCAACCGCACAGGGATCAGATACCTGGAGATCTCCCACCTCTTCACCCAGTGGGGCGCAGGGCACGCGCCCAAGATCATGGCGACCGTGGACGGCACCTACAAAAAAATCTTCGGCTGGGAGACCGACGCGACAGGAGACGAATACCCCGTATTCCTTTGCGCGTTCCTTTCCGATTTCCTTGCGCACATGAAGGCGCGGGGGGACGACAAGCGTTGTCTCTTCCACGTTTCCGACGAGCCGTCCGAAGAGCATCTGCCCCAGTACCGCAAGTCCAAAGCGATCGTGGAGGACCTGCTCTCGGATTACATCATCATGGATGCGCTGTCGGATTTCTCCTTCTACAAGGAAGGCGTCGTCCGCACGCCCATCCCCGCAAACTCCGCGATTCAGCCGTTCATCGACGCGGGCGTGAAGGACCTCTGGACCTATTACTGCTGCGGACAGTATCTCGGCGTTTCCAACCGTCTCATTGCCATGCCGTCCTGGCGCAACCGCTTCATCGGCACGCAGTTCTATGTCTACAACATCAAGGGCTTTTTGCAGTGGGGCTATAACTTCTACAACAACGACAAGTCGGTGGACAGCATCAACCCCTTCATCGACATCTGCGGCGAAAACTGGGTACCCGGCGGCGACTGCGCGTCGGTCTACCCCGCACCGGACGGGACCGCGCTGGAATCCCTCCGTCTCATCGTGTTCCACGAAGCGCTTGAGGACTACGCCGCCATGCAGCTTGCCGAATCTCTCGTGGGCAGGGACCGCGTGCTTGCCGTCATCCGGGAGACCGTCGGCGAAGTGAAATTTGACCATTGCGTCGAAAACGCACACGACCTGCTTGCCCTCCGGGAAAAGATTGACCGCATGATCGCAGAGGCGATTGCAGATTAAGCCGCGTCCCGGAGCCGGTCCCGCAAAATGGCATCCGGGTCCCCGAAAATCCGAAAATACTTGTAATTGATAAGGAAGTGTACCCATGATCAAACTGGAAAGATGCTCTGTCATGAATCTGGAAAACGCTATGCGCGGCGCGCGCAACCCCATGAACAGCTGGGCGCGGTCGGACAGCGCATATGACGAAGCCGGCAACTATGTGCTCGGCGCGAACGATCTCGATCTTGCGGGACGGCTTGCAAGAGCGGGAAGCGATCACCGGAAATTCATCCGGCAGATCTTCGTGTCGGTGGACATCACCGCGCCCCTTTACTGGTGGAAGGAATTCGACACCTACAAGGTCGGCACGGTCGCCAACTCGACCTCGACCATGCACAAGATCCACGCCAAAGCATTTGACCGCGACGACTTTTCCCACGACCGCCTCGATGAGGGCGGGCTTGCCGCACTGGACGCGCTGATCGCGTATCTCGAAGCGGAGCGGCAGAAGTTTGTGGCGAACAAGGAAGACCGCCAGCCGTGGCACAACATCATTCAGATGCTTCCGTCCTCCTACAACCAGATGCGGACGGTCACCATGAACTACGAGAATCTTGTGAATATGTACTACGCCAGAAAGAATCACAAGCTGGCGGAGTGGCATACCTATTGCGACTGGATTCTCTCGCTTCCCTACGCAAAGGAGCTGATCCTCGTAAAGGAAACGCACAACTGAGGCACTGCCGGGCTATCCGGGCTGAACACAACGCAATGGGCAGTTTCGCCCGGCGAGCGCGCACGGGGTGACTCCTGCCGCAGCGGGAGTTTTCGCTTCGGAGCGTTTGATTTTCGGCGGCTTTCGCCACGGTGCACAAAAATTCCTTTTTCTTTTTATTCTCTGAACAAAATGATTTGGCGGGCGCCTCACGGCGCCCGCTTTTTCAGCATAACATTTTATTATGATACCAATGTAATGTATAAAAGCGTTTGCAATAATCGCATCATTTTTATGCAGATTGCAGGTTCCTTTGGTTACTTGTTATAATCTGCGACCTCGTTGCAGTATATAAATCTGTTCAAACGTCAGATTTTTGTAACCCCTCTTGACATTTGCAAGAGATTGGTTTATAATATGCATATATTTTTTCAAAGCCGTGTCTGTTTACGCCACATGCGACCGGGCATCCGCGCATATTACCGGGCGACACCATGCATTTTCATACATCGCCATGTATCGTCGGGTGCAGTCCGGCACAATCGGCAGGCTCAGCAAAGCCGACAGAACAGGCGTCTCCCGCAAAAAAGAAAATCAACCACTTCGGAGGTACTTCCATGAACAGAGTGTACAACTTTTCGGCAGGTCCATCCATGTTACCCGTTCCGGTGCTCGAAAAAGCGGCGTCCGAGCTGCTTTCCTACGGCTCCTCCGGAATGTCCGTCATGGAGATGTCCCACCGATCTCCGGAGTTTGAAGCGATTATCGGCGCGGCGGAGGCGAATCTCCGTAAGCTCATGAATATTCCGGACAACTACAAGGTGCTCTTTTTGCAGGGCGGTGCAAGCACCCAGTTTGCCGCCGTTCCGCTTAACCTCATCCGCCGCACCGGCAAAGCCGATTACGCAGTCTCGGGGCAATTCTCCGGCAAGGCGTTCAAGGAGGCGCAGAAGCTCGGCTACGATGTTTCCTGCATTGCGACCACCAAGGACGACAACTTCGACCATGTGCCGTCGATCACCAAAGACATGATCCGTCCCGACGCATCCTATCTGCACATCTGCTTCAACAACACCATCTACGGGACGAAATATCCTTACATTCCCGAAACCGGCGACATTCCGCTCGTCGCGGATATGTCCTCTTGTATCCTTTCGGAGCCGGTAGATGTCACTAAATTCGGCGTGATCTACGCAGGCGCGCAGAAAAATATGGCTCCTGCCGGGGTAACCGTCGTCATCGTCAGGGAAGATCTGCTCGGCACGGCGGAAGAAAAAATGCCCACCATGCTGGACTGGCGGGTCGAAGCGGAGAACGGTTCCATGTACAACACCCCGCCCTGCTACTCCATCTATATGCTGGGGTTGGTCGCCGAGTGGCTTTTGTCCATCGGCGGACTTGACGAAATGAAAAAGCGCAATGAGCGCAAGGCGGCTCTGCTTTATGATTACCTGGACAGCCAGGACTACTACAAAGCGCCTGTCAGAAAGGATTCCCGATCCATGATGAACGTCACGTTTGTCACGGGCGACGCGGAACTTGACAAGAAGTTTGCCGGGGAAGCTGCCGCCGCAGGACTGAAGAACCTCAAGGGTCACCGCTCGGTCGGCGGAATGCGGGCTTCCATCTACAACGCCATGCCCGAAGAGGGCGTCGCGGCGCTTGTCGCGTTCATGAAAAAGTTCGCGGCGGAAAACCCAAAGAAATGAGGACATCTGACATGATGAAAATACAACTGATGAATAAAATCGCCGCGGAGGGAACAGAGGCGCTGGACGACGAAACCTTTATTGTCGGCGACAATATCGAAAATCCGGACGGCGTTCTGGTACGCTCCGCCGACCTGCACGAAGCACCGCTCGGACCTGCCCTCAAGGCAATCGCGAGAGCCGGAGCGGGAGTCAACAACATCCCTGTGGAGGAATGTGCCAAACGCGGCATCGTGGTCTTCAACACCCCCGGCGCAAATGCCAATGCGGTCAAAGAACTGGCAATTGCCGCCCTCATGCTTGCCTCCCGCGACATCCTCGGCGGCGCTGTGTGGGCGCAGTCGCTTGCGGGAACCGAAGGCATTGCAAAGCAGGTGGAAAAGGGAAAATCCAGATTTGCCGGAACCGAGATTAAAGGCAAAACGCTCGGTGTCATCGGACTCGGCGCCATCGGAGGTCTTGTCGCCAACGCGGCGGCAGATCTCGGCATGAAGGTCATCGGATGCGATCCGTTCCTCTCGGTGGACGGTGCATGGCACCTGTCCCGCTCCGTCGGCAAGGCGGCGACCTACGAGGAAATTTTCGCAAAAGCCGACTACATTACCCTGCACATTCCCGCAACGCCGCAGACCAAGAACATGATCAACAAGGAATCCATCGCACTGATGAAACCCGGTGTCAGGATTCTGAACCTTGCCCGCGCCGACCTCGTATGCGCCGAGGACCTCAAAGCCGCGCTGACTGCCGGCAAGGTCGCCGCATACGTCACGGATTTCCCGACCGAGGAGACCGTCGGCGTTCCCGGCATCGTTGCCATTCCTCACCTCGGCGCATCGACCGAGGAGGCGGAGATCAACTGCGCGGTCATGGCGGCAAAGGAGCTGGACGAATACCTGCGGTTCGGCAATATCCGCAACAGCGTCAATTATCCCAATGTTTCCATGCCGGTCAGTGCCAACACGCGCATCTGTATCCTGCACGAAAATATCCCGAACATCATCGCGCAGATCACGGGACTTCTCTCCGAGGAGGGCGTGAACATCGAAAACATGATCAATAAGTCGCGCGGCGACTACGCATACACCATCGCGGATATCACCGGAAAGGCATCCGGCAACACCGCCAAAAAAATCGAAGCGGTGTCCGGCATCATCCGTGTCCGCGTGATCGGCTGATCTGCGGTACGATCGGCGTTGATCCGACGGCGATACGCCGGCAGACGTTCCGCGTGATGTGGCGATCTTTTCCCCGGAAGCGGCAGTGTCCCGTTTCTATTCAATTTGTAGTTGATCCCCCGCCCGGGACTTTTTGATTTGTTTCCTTTCAGGTATCCGGGCACGGGTTTCTCCTTGCCCCGCCCGTTGACTTTTTGATTTTTTCTTTGCAATGCCCCGGGCGGGGCGCTCTCGCCCGATGACTTTTCGATCTGTTTCTTTTTCAGCATCCGGGCACGGTTTCTCCTTGCCCCGCCCGTTGACTTTTTGATTCTTTCTTTGCAGTGCCCCGGGCGGGGCGCTCTCGCCCGATGACTTTTCGATCTGTTTCTTTTTCAGCATCCGGGCATGGGTTTCTCCTTGCCCCGCCCGTTGACTTTTTGATTCTTTCTTTGCAGTGCCCCGGGCGGGGCGCTCTCGCCCGATGACTTTTCGATCTGTTTCTTTTTCAGCATCCGGGCATGGCTTCTCCTTGCCCCGCCCGATGACTTTTGGATTTTCTCTTTTTCAGCGCCCCGGGCGGGGCGCTCTCGCCCGATGACTTTTCGATCTGTTTCTTTTTCAGCATCCGGGCACGGCTTCTCCTTGCCCCGCCCGTTGACTTTTTGATTTTTTCTTTGCAATGCCCGGGCGGGGCGCTCTCGCCCGATGACTTTTCGATCTGTTTCTTTTTCAGCATCCGGGCACGGGTTTCTCCTTGCCCCGCCCGTTGACTTTTTGATTCTTTCTTTGCAGTGCCCGGGCGGGGCGCTCATAAACACAAAAACCTCCTGCGACGAATCTGACCATTCTGTCGCAGGAGGTTCTTTGGGTTTGTTTGCAGACTGCGAGGCATCCGCAAGCTGCCGGCATCAACCGGCTTCAGCAACTTACAGCGGCAGCCCGCAACCCCGGTTTTCGCAATCAGTTCTTTGCCCCGGCGAGGTATTCCTCAAGCGTCAGGTTTCCGTCGTGGATGGCTCTCGCCGCCGCCTGCCCGACAAACCGGTAGTGCCAGGATTCATAGGAGTACCCCGTCACGTCCACTTTGTCCTCGGGGTAACGCAGAATAAAGCCGAATTTGTAGGCGTTCTCCCGGAGCCACGGGTACGCGGAGGTTTCCGCAAACCCCGGCTTGGAACCGTTCCCGTATTCGCTTGCGTAATTGAACAATTCCCCCATGGAGGTGGTCATCAGGTCCACGCAAAGTCCGGTCTGATGCTCGCTGGTTCCGGGAAACGCCGAATAGGACAGCACATATTCCCGGACCTTTGTTTCCGACCAGTCGGGATGAGCATCGGATTCTTTCTGCAGATAATAATTGAACAGATACTCCTGCCGCGCATAGGAGCGGTACCCGCTCGTCGCATAGGTATCCGTGATTCCCTCGGCACGCATTTCGGTCAGCATGGCATAAAGCGCTTCTGCCGCCGTCTCTTCCAGCTGAATTTCTTTTCCGTACAGGCAGAAGGACTTGTCGAGCGTCACGACCGAGCCGGGATCAAAATCCTTTCCGACCGGGGTCTGCTTGTTGGCAAGCACCAACTTCCCGCCCTCCGGGTTGAGGTAAGGCAGATACCGGGACAGATCCGCACGGAACGCGTAATCATAAGAAACGGGCGCTTCGGTCTCCGTTCCGGTGTCGGGATCGGTGACCGTGTCCTGCGGATCAGTGGAAGATTCGGTCGGCTTTCCCGCGCAGGAAGCGACCATGGGAAGCACAAAAAGAAGCGCCGCAAGAGTGGCGGCAACGCGTTTTACATTCACAAAAGAAAATTTCATCGTTTCGATATCCTCTTCGATTTCACCGCCGACGGCGGCAAGAGGCGGCACTGCGCCTCTTTGAGAGCGGAGGGGTCCCCACTTTACGGGGATCCCGACAGTCTGGCTTTTCTCTTCTCACGGGGCAAAATGCCGGTGTCATCCGCCATGTACGGAATACGGCATCTTATTTGGTCTCCAGCATGAAAAAGTACGGAGACGCGGGCGAATTGATGATCTGCACCTTGGTCGCCGATACCTTGAAGCGGCTGAGCGAACGCAGGTACTCGTCGATCATATGCCCCTCGGCGTCGCCCTCCGGGTGTCCCGGATACACGGCGATGTTCAGGATCGCGTCCTTGTCAAGCAGGCTGATCGCCGCCTCGATCGCGGGCATGGTCGTTTCCCGCATGGTGGTGATGGACTTGTCCCCGCCGGGAAGCCAACCGAGATTGAACATTCCCGCCTTGATCGGTTCCTTGACGTAATCAAGGACAAGGTGGTGCGAGGCGTGGATGAGCGTGTAGTTCTCGGGGCAGCCCGCCGCGCGCAGGTGCTCTCTTGTGGATTCCACTGCGCTTTCCTGCACGTCAAACGCGTACACGCGTCCGCTCTCTCCGACGGTTTTGGAGAGAAACTCGGTGTCGTGTCCGTTGCCCATCGTGAAATCGACCGCAACGTCCCCCGCGTGCAGGTGGCGGAGAATATAGAATTTGTGCATTTCCAAAAGATCAATCATTTTGTACCCTCTCCCCGGTGCAGATCGGCGCGGAGAAAGCGGATCGCCCGCTCCACCGCGTCCCGGGAATCCTTCCACGGCTCCTCATGGTACCGGTAATCGAATTTTTTGCAGAACCAGGAAACGTCCTCGGACAATTTGTCAAGATAGGGCTCCACCACCGAAGCAAGGTCTCCCGCGAAATCGGGAAACAGCTTCTTCGGCAGATGCTCCTTCCCATAAGAAAGAAGCAATCGGTAGTGCGGCAGGCAGAAATACGGCTGTGCCTTGACCTTTCGCGGGAAGGTTTCGTCATGCTGCCAGAGGTAGACGACGGTGTCCGTCATTTTCGTAAAATTCACGTCGATCCGCTCGCAGACGTAGCAGGACTTCTCCAGCTCGCCGATGCGTTTCAGCGGCTTCTCGCCGGGACGCGACGCAAATCCGCCGCTCCGGATCTCTTTTTTGAGTTCGTTCAAGTGGCTTTCCAGCGTCAGTCCCATGCCGAGGCGGTTCTTGCGCACAAACATCATGTCGTAGTGCGTGCGGCAGAAGCCCCGCTCGTTGGTACGGATACGGACATCCGGCTCCATCATGGACGCGCCGAGGATGATCTCCAGTTCGTTTTCCTCAAGTTTGTTGTACAGAGTACACATGGGACAGCCGCAGGCGGCGTCTCTCTCGCTTGCCTCAAACGCCTCGTTGACCTCAATGGTATAGATCTGTTCCATCGCCGTCCGTATCAGTTACCCGCCTTGCGGTCGCCGTATTTGCGGTCGTAGGAAGCCATTGCCTCGCGGATGATCTCTTTTGCATCTTCGGTCGTGAACAGCTCCTTGACCGCAGTCTGCTTGTTTTCCAGCTGCTTGTAGACCGAGAAGAAGTGCATGATCTCGTCAAAAATGTGTGCGGGCAGCTCGTCAATGGAGGTAACGCCCGTGTAATTGGGATTGGCGACCGGAACGGCGATGATTTTGTCGTCAAGTGCCCCCGAATCCAGCATCCGCATGACGCCGATGGGACGTACCCGGATGAGCGTCAGGGGATAGACGGACACCTCGCCGAGCACCAGCACGTCAAGGGGGTCTCCGTCGTCCGCAAAGGTGCGCGGGATAAAGCCGTAATTGGCGGGATAGTGGGTCGCCGTGTACAGCACACGGTCGAGCTTGATCAGCCCCGTATTCTTGTCCAGCTCGTATTTGCAGGAGCTTCCCTTCGGAATCTCAATGACGGCGGTAAACTCCTCCGCCGAGATCTCGCGGGGGTCAATGTCGTGCCAGATGTTCATATGGTCACCTCTTTCTTGGTTTCTCCTCATTCGGGGGTGGATGTTTCCCCATCCGGGTACAGGCTCCGCCGGCAAATGCCGGGACAGGGAGGGTACAGGTTTTGCCGCGCAGATTCCGTCGCGCAGGTTCAGCCGCGCAGATTTTTTCCTGTTCCGCAAAACGGCAGATCCGTCCTTTATTTGTGCGGAAACACTTACTTGATAAAATCGAACTCGAAATCGTAAATGGAAACGGTGTCGCCGTCGCGGCAGCCCGCCGCCTCCAGTTGTTCAAACACACCGCTCTTCTGGAGTACCCGCTGGAAGAAGTTCAGCGACTCGTAATTTTCAAAGTTGACCTGCCCGGTCAGGTTGAACAGCCATTCACCCTCCACAATAAATTTGCCGTTCTCGCGGCGGATGGTGGTCTCCTTGCCCTCGCCGACAAGCGGTTCCTCGGGCGTGTAGTTGCTCTCGTAAACCGTGATGGGGGGCAATTCGGACAAGCGGTCGGCGGTCGCTCTGACCAGCTCCCGGATTCCCTCGCCCGTCGCGGCGGAAACGTACAGAAGCTGCCAGCCGTGCTCCTTCACATATACCTCGAACCGCGGAATATCCACGGTCTCCCGGTCAAGCGCATCGCACTTGTTGGCGACAATGATCTGGGGGCGGGAGGCAAGCTGTTCGCTGTACCGCCGGAGCTCCCCGTTGATGACCTCGATGTCGTTCACCGGGTCGCGTCCCTCGAAACAGGAAATATCCACGACGTGCAGAAGCAGTCTGCAACGGTCCACGTGGCGGAGGAATTCGTGCCCGAGACCCGCGCCGTCCGCCGCACCCTCGATCAGCCCCGGGATGTCCGCGGCGACAAAGCCCTTGCCCTCGCCGTCGGCTCTGACAACGCCGAGATTGGGGGAAAGCGTGGTGAAATGGTAATCCGCGATCTTGGGACGCGCCGCGGAAATGCGCGCGAGAATGGAGGATTTGCCGACGCTCGGATACCCGATCAGACCGACGTCCGCGATCATCTTGAGCTCCAGCTCGACCTCTTTTTCCTCGCCGTGCGTGCCGCTCTTGGCAAACATGGGAACCTGTCTTGTCGGCGTGGCGAAATGCCGGTTGCCCCAGCCGCCGCGTCCGCCGCGACAGCAAAGGAAGTCCGCGCCGTCCCCCTCGGACATATCGTGGATAATCTGCCCCGTCGCCGCGTCCTTGATGAGCGTTCCGGGCGGCACCATAATATACAGGTCGTCCGCTGTTGCGCCGTGGAATTTGGCGCCGGAGCCGTCCCCGCCGCGTCCCGCAACGAATTTCTTGCGGTAGCGGAAGGCAAGCAGGGTGTTCTCTCCCTCGTCCACGCGGAAAATGATGTTTCCGCCCTTGCCGCCGTCTCCGCCGTCAGGTCCGCCTGCGGCGACATATTTTTCTCTGCGGAAGGAAACGGCACCGTTGCCGCCGTCCCCCGCCTTGACATAGATTTTTACGTGATCAATAAACATTCTGATCCCTCACTGAATTCCGGCGGTCTTTGCCGCACATGGATGACGCGCTGTCGCGGCAACACACGGATCGTGCGTGCGGTGGTGCCGCAATACCGGTTGATAACGCTCGACTGTCAGGCTGTCAGCCGCCCCCGTTGATACGTGATTGATTCCTGTCCGCCCGGAGACACGCGGAGGTAAATGTGCGCCCGCACAGGAAAATGCGTTGCGCCCCGCCCGCAGACAGATAACACGCGCGTGGTACCGACACACGCGGATGGTGCACGGCTGTCGCTCTGAAACATTCGGGGACAACACAGCCGGTGCACACCCGTTCAGGATGGCACGAGTCGGTACAACTTGCGGATGAGCTGTCTGCCCACGCATCGCCTCCGCAGTCCGCCATACCCGCGGACTGCGCGTTTTTACTGATTCTGCGGAAGCCGCGGTCCGTCCGGCATTTCCTCGCCCTTCTCGCGGATGATAAGCTTGATGGGGGTTCCCGCAAAGCCGAAGGTCTCGCGGAGGCAGTTTTCCAGATACCGCTGATAGGAGAAGTGGAACAGCGCCGCGCTGTTGCAGAAGAGCACAAAGGTCGGCGGAGCAATGCTGTTCTGCGTCATATAATAGATCTTGAGCCTCCGTCCCTTGTCGGTCGGCGGCTGGACTCTCGTGGTCGCGTCGTTCAGCACATCGTTGAGCATACCCGTCGTAATGCGTCGGTGCGCCTCGGCATACGCGTCGGTGATGGTGCGGAACAGATTGGGAAGCCGTTGTCCCGTCAGGGCGGACACGAATACGATGGGCGCGTAGGTCATATACGCGAGCGCAGTGCGGATCTTGTCCGTAAACGCTTTGACCGTGGAGTTGTCCTTCTCCACCGCGTCCCACTTGTTGACGACGATGATGGACGCCTTGCCTGCGTTGTGCGCGATTCCGGCGATCTTTTCGTCCTGCTCGGTGATGCCCTCGGTCGCGTCGATCATGATGAGGCACACATCGGCGCGTTCCACTGCCATGTGGGCGCGGAGCACGCTGTATTTTTCGATGGAATCGGTCACCTTGGACTGCCTGCGGATACCCGCTGTATCAATGAAGGTGAATCTGCCGCACTCGTTTTCCACGGGCGTATCCACCGCGTCGCGGGTCGTTCCGGCAATGTCCGAAACGATGAGGCGGTTGGAGCCGACGATCTTATTGATGATGGAGGACTTGCCCGCGTTCGGCTTGCCGATGACGGCGACCTTGATGGTGTCGTCTTCCTCCGTGTCCGGGGGAAGCTCGCCGATGGCGCGGATGCACGCGTCCAGGAGGTCGCCCGTGCCGGTGCCGTGTACCGAGGAGACGGCAATGGGGTCCTCCGTGAAACCAAGCTCGTAGAATTCATAGAATTCGTAAGGCAGCCCGCCCGTCGAATCGCACTTGTTGATACAGGGGATGACCGGCTTGCCGGACTTCTTGAGCATAACGGCAATGTCGCGGTCGGCGGCGGTCAGCCCCGTGCGGACATCGCACAGAAACACAATCACATCGGCGGTATCCACTGCGATCTGCGCCTGAATCTTCATCTGGGACAGAATCACGTCGTCGGTTTTTGGTTCGATACCGCCGGTGTCGATGAGGATCAGCGGAACGCCGTTCCAGACGGTCTCCGCGTAGATCCGGTCGCGCGTGACGCCGGGGGTATCCTCCACGATGGAGCGCCGCTCGCCGATAAGTTTATTGAAAAGCGTACTCTTGCCGACATTCGGTCTGCCGACAATCGCGATCACGGGTTTGGACATAAAAACACCTCCTTGGGGAAATCAGGCAATGAACAGGCGGAAAAGCAGAACCGCGGCACTGCAGGCATACAGGATTGCGGCGGCAACAAACTGAAACACCGCGGCGGAAAGTGCGGAGCGGACGGTCTGACTGCGGAAATAACTCTGGATTCCGCCGAACAGCGCCGCCGTGGCAAGCAGGGGAAGCGCAATCAGGTTGGCAGTCTCCTCGCTCAACACGGACGAAAAGCCCAGTACCTCCACCAGAATGACCGCAACGGTGCAAAAGAGCGCCGCCGCAATGGATGCTTTGGCAGCAGAGGACTTTTTCGGTTTCCCTGCTGCCCCGTCTTTGGCTTCGGAGGCTTTTCCGGAATCCATGACGAGGTCCGGCTGCTCCGCCGCGAGCGTCGGATTCGTATTGACGACGTGCGTAGCGCCTGTGGTAGACAACATAGACATAACAAAATCCTTTCCTGAAAACCGTCGGCACCTGCGGACCGCTTCCGCAGTGCTGACGAATCAAAGCGGGTGAGAGTTCCGCACGGCGTGTTTTCCGCGCGGCAAGCGAGCAGTCAAACGCGTGCGGGGAGAAGCAGCAGCGTCGGGTACAACAGTAGCGTCCGTCACCGCGGTGACGCCGCACAGCGGCAACATCCGCAAAGTTGCAACGTCAGAATATGGCGGCGTTACAAGTCGCCGTTTTTCAAAGTGACCGCGTTACAAAGTCACGCCGAGCATACACTCAACAAATGCACCGCCGCTCTCACAGGGAGCGGGGAGCGCAGGAACGCCGAGCGCCGCAGAAAGATCGGCGGGGGAACGGTCATCAAGAAACACGTCGCCCTCGGCGCGGAGCGTGGCGGACGGAAAATACAGCACGTCGCCAAGTTCTTTGCCGCGGAGCTGTTCCTCCATATCCTTGCCCGTGAGCAGACCCGCGACCGTGACGCTTTCTCCGAAGAAATGGTTGATAATTTTATATACGTGAATGGTCAGCCCCTCGACCTGCGCCTCCAGTGTTGCCGCCATTCCCCTGATGGTTTCAAAAGACGCGGCACCGGTACAGACCGAGACGGTTCTGGGAGCCTTGAACTTTTCCAGATACTCCGGCAGGAAATACAGCTCCGCGTGAAATTCCGAGAGCAGAGAAGTCAGCATTCCGACGCCGTTTTCAAACTGCGGGAATCCCTCATAGTATTCCTCGTCGTGAAGCGGAAGACCCGCATTCAGGTAAAATTCATCCGAGCAGAAGAACAGGCGCGAGCCGTACTTTTCGAGGCACTCCTCCGCAAACGCTTCCACCTGCCGGATGACGGCGGCGGATTCCTCCCTTGAAAACAGAGTCAGCGGGTACAGCTTTTCCCGATAGCGTGTCAGTCCCGCGGGAACGATGGACACACTGCGGAGAGACGGCACATATTTCACGAGGTCGTGCATGGAGCGGTCAAGCTCCGCGCCGTCGTTGATCCCGCGGCAGAGCACGATCTGTCCGCAGAGCGCGATCCCCGCCTCAGCAAGGCGGTCAAGGTACCGGAGCACCTCTCCTGCGTGCTTGTTGTGCATCATGGAGACACGCAGTGCGGGGTTGGTCGTATGCACCGAAACGTTGACGGGAGAAATGTGCATCTCGATAATGCGGTCGATGTCGTGGTCGGAGAGATTGGTGAGGGTGATGTAGTTGCCGTGGAGGAAGGAAAGCCGGCTGTCGTCGTCCTTGAAATACAGCGTTTTGCGCATTCCGGGCGGCAGCTGGTCGATGAAGCAGAAAATACAGCGGTTTTCACAGGAGTGCTTTTTATCCATGAGCGGTGTTTCAAAGTCCAGCCCGATGTCGTCGTACTCGCCCTTATGGATGGTGACCGCGAACTCTTCCCCGTTCCGGGAAAGCGACAGGGTGACAACCCGCGCGGTCAGGCGGAAGCGATAATCCAGCACATCCGTGATTTCGCGTCCGTTGATCTCCAGCAGAACGTCGCCGGGAACGATTCCCGCCCGCGCCGCTCTGGAGCGTTCCTCCACGCCCGTAATTGTTACCATTTTCTTACCTCCGCGGGAAGCATACTCCCCCATTAAACAATCTATTATATCACAGGTCGGATTATTTGTCAATCGGGGGAAAACAAAGCCGGCGGGGGCGGGGCGGCGGAAGTCTTCGCCGCGGCGCGGATGTGCCGTCGGCGGAGGCGGAAGTCGCCCCGCCCCCCGCCGGCGCAGACACAGGGACACCCGCCAATACCGTTCCGGGGAAATCGGAAAAAGGGACGCCGTAAGGCGTCCCTCAAAACCGTACCGTCAATTCCGGTTCAGATAAGCATCCAATTCCCGCATGACCTCTTCATAAATCTCCGTTGCCGCATTCCGGTTGGGCGCACAGGCGTAAAACCGTGCATACAGCATGTAAATTCCGTACTTCTCATACAGATCGTCGGCAACATATTCCGGATCCTCCAATGTCGTTTCCCCAACGTGCGCATACCCGTTCAGGACCATCTGCTGAAGGCGTTGCGGGTACCCGACCTCCGGATGTCCGGAATCGTATCCGAGAACATAGGTCTGCTGTGTCCCGGCAAGGAGCAGATCTGATCTGAGGATCAGCTCATTGTTACAGTAGACCTCCAGAGTCTTTCCGTCGAAAGAACTGACAAACAACGTCCAGCCGGTCGGGTGTACCTCCCGATACGCGCTGATCATCGGATTGACCATATGAGCGTTTCCGGTGGAGATCAACCCGGTACCCAGATTGAAACGCAGGCTGGAATCGAACCCTCCGGGCACAAAATCCTTATTCTGCATCAGTCCGAGATAATCATCGGACCCGTACACCGCATCGGGGATGTAATACAGCCCCACACTGCAGCGTCCTTTGGTCATGGGTCCCCTCCAGTAAAGGAATTCGCCGTTTTCCTTTTTGGCGCCAAGATGAATGACCTTGATTCCCCGAAGCCCCCGTTCTTCTGTAAAATCCAGCTCAAATCGGCGGTTTTCCAAGACTTTTCGGTAATTGGACGGCGCGTCATCGTCAGCCTTCAGTTCCGGAACCGGATACCGGTCCTCAAAATCAAGGGAGATCACCCGGTCCGGTACGGGAAGCGTTTCTCCGGCAGCAAAGTACCGATAGAACGCCTCGACCGCCTTTCCGTCTGCGGCGCAGGCGTAACCGGTCGTATATAATAGCCGGATCCGATACCGTTCATACTGATCCGTGACAAAGCGATCTGAGGCGTTTGTCCGGACAAAGCCGTTCAGGGCAAGTGTATGATGAAATCGCGCGGTATTTCCGGCAACAGTATATTCCGGAGAGATCGAATCAGCAGCGGCAATTGCCTTCCCGTTGAGATAAAGCGTCATTTGCTTCGCCTCAAACACCTGCGCGAACATGACATACTGACCGGTATAGGCATTCTTTTTCAATTTCAGAAGACGTCTCGGGCTGAAATACAATTCCTGCGATAACACCGCGGTTCTTCCGTTTCCGAGGCAAAAATTCATACCGAAGGAATAGGCACCGTCGACTCCGGCGCGGAAGGCACCGACCGAGAGGTAATCGGACGAGGTGAAAGCGGTACCGTCCGGCTTCTTTTCCGGAATGTAATACACGACGATCTGTGTCCAGCCGTCCGGAGTCGCGCAATCCAGCTTCTGAGTGCTGAGGTCCACGATCCGGCATTCGCAAAGACCGTCGGTCGCCGCAGATAGCCCGCCGATGCAATCATCTGCGTAATGAAAGCGGAACCACGGATGCGCGAGAACCTCTTCCAGGTTCCCGTTCTCTTCCGACAATTCAAAATGCGGCTTGGTATCGGATTCGGTCAGGGTCGACGTGTCCGAAGGAAGCGCGGACTGCCCCTCACTTCCCTGTGATTCCTCCGAGAAAGCACTTGTCGCAGTCTGCCTCACCCTTTCCGGCGCAGGATCTGCACGGCAGGAGGTCAGTGACACGGCAAGACTCTGAATCAGAAGCAGAACAAAAATCAAAGACAGAATCTGTTTCATAATACTCCTCCGTTTTTTGAATCCTGAAAAGAGGTCTGCGCCTCTGCGGCATCGGTGAATTGGAAATATTATATAACATTTTGAAGTATATGTCAATATTTCTGGCGTAAAACAGATAAAAATTATCGGAATTCCGAAAAAACTCAAAGATGCCGGGGTTTTATGCGCGTGCCGGGGCGCAGGACTTGTCATCGGGACGATCCTGTGTTACAATAACAGAAGAAGCCCCGCGAGCCGTGGACCGCTTCACCGGTTCGGCAAAAGAAGGACGACAGAGCAGACGGAAGCGGCGGGGAGCAGGGCAGAAAGAGAGGAGAAGCTACGAAGATGATACGGGTCACCTGTCATTCGGCAATTCCGGCGCATCGCGCGGGAACAGCAAAAGCGACTTCGGAAATTGCCGCGGCGAAGGCTTATTTTGACGCACCGGAGTACCTTGCTGATCTGGAAGAGCGCGTGTGTAACGCCTCCGCGGAATCATGCAGGGGCCTTGCCTGCCTTGCCGCACTTCTTCGCACATACGGGCTGACTCCTCCGTTCCGCCTTGCCCGGAACGAGGCGGGAAGACCGTATCTTCCCGATTACCCGGCACTTGATTTCAACATTACCCACACCAAGGGGATCGCGTTCTGTGTGCTGTCCGATGAGGGACGCGTCGGAATCGACGCGGAATTTATCCGGGACATGAAGGACTCCCCCCGGGTTGCCGCCCGGTTCTTTTCAGGGGGAGAGCGGCAGATGGAATTCTTCACCGCTTGGACGAGAAAGGAATCCTACCTCAAGTATCTGGGGGACGGTTTTTCGGTTCCCGGCGGTATTGCGGCAATCGACACGACAATGCAACCCGGTATCGCGTTTCACACGCGCGAGCTTGCGGGATGCCGCGTGACAGTCTGCACCGACGAGGGAAAGCAGGTGGACTGGGCAGCGCCGATCGGGTAAAAATATGCAACCGTAAACGGTACCCGCCGGGAAAACTACACGCGGTACCCGCCGGGGCAAGCTCCGATCTTTATACAGATATACAAATGTCCGTGCTGAAGCAGAAGCCCCTCCGCGGCGAGCGTTCGCGCCGAATGCAGAAAAGTCCACGGCGGGCGATTGTGCCGAAACAGAAGAACCTCCGCGGCGAACGATCACGCCAAATGCAGAAAAGCCCGCGGCGG
>CAKVOU010000007.1 GCA_934796165.1 uncultured Eubacteriales bacterium
ATTGGGGTATCGCCAAGCGGTAAGGCAACGGACTCTGACTCCGTCATTACCTAGGTTCGAATCCTAGTACCCCAGCCAACGATAAACCACCCTTCACGGGTGGTTTTTTCGTTGGCTGGGGTACCGGGCAGGCGAAGCTTGTGCGAGTTGCTCCGGAAAACATTGCCCCGGCGAAAGAAGCCGCAACTTGCCCCCGAGCGGAGCGAGGATTGGTTCTGAATCCTAGTACCCCAGCCAACGATAAACCACCCTTCACGGGTGGTTTTTTTCGTTGGCTGGGGTACCGGGCAGGCGAAACTTGTGCAAGTTGCTCCGGGGATCTTGCTCCCGACGAAAGAATCCGCAACTTGCCCCCGAGCGGAGCGAGGATTGGTTCTGAATCCTAGTACCTCGTTCGGTAAGGCTTTTATTATTCGCAACAAAAAAGTTGAAACCAAACAAATTTTGTGATACAATTAATAAATAAACCATAGGAGGTACGCTGATGTCCCGTATTCAGGTAAAATCAAGCCTTGCTCTTGATACGCTTTGCTTTCTCGAAAAAAGGTTGCTGAATGATACCAAATGGATGAACGAAAAACAAATCGAGGAAATCAAACATATCAACGCTCTTTTACCGGAAGACTTCGGGGATAATTATATAGGAATGTCAAATATCTGCCTGATTGTAAGTGCATACTTTGATGGGGATCTGGAATGTCTGACGTTAGACGATCTGATTGACATGTTCCGCGATCCGCGAAAAATTGAAAAAACGGTAAAGGAGAGAATAACGGGCGGGTTTACGGCATCGTATATATATCCGGTTCTGGAGTGGCTGAATGACGGATACGCCAGCCTGTATGCAAAGAGATTGACTGTGCTGAAAAACATAGGATTTGAGGGCATATACAAAGAACGCATCTTCCCTATGGTGGATTCTGAAATGAAACAAAGGGAAGCTGATGTTGCAGGTTACAATGCCGACTCATTATTCCGGAACGTTTCTTTACTGAAAAAATCGTCCGTCATAACTTCCGCCAATATTTATGTGTCGTTTTTCAGCGCTCCGACGGCATTTACTCTGTACGGCGGCTCGTTTCTGACTTGTTTTTGCCTTGCCGGAGCAGTTGATTTTTACTCCAATATTGCTCACGAGCTTATGCACGGTTTTGCGAGCGAGAAATTGACGGAGTTATATCGGAAACACGTTGAGAGCAACGAAAAATTAAAAGCGTGTCACCATGCCCTGCTTGAAGATTATCCGGGCGATGAAGAAGAATTCGTTATGGCGGCAGAATATTACCTTTGCTATTTGTCAGGGAATTATTCAAAAGAGCGGCTTTTGAAAAGAGCAAAGAAAGAGTACGGCGATAATTGCCCTACATCGGTTGCTGTTTTTGAATTGCTGTTGCAGGAACCTCAAATCCCCGAAGACTATGATAAATGGTTAATAGAACAGTTCGAAGGCAACAAACTGTCAGTTTGCGATTAATTCTTCGCTGAAAGAACGATATCTTTTTCAGCGGTGCGATACAACGATAAACCACCCTTCACGGGTGGTTTTTTTCGTTGGCTGGGGTACCGGGCAGGCGAAACTTGTGCGAGTTGCTCCGGGGGATCTTGCTCCCGGCGAAAGAAGCCGCAACTTGCCCCCGAGCGGAGCGAGGATTAAGAATTCGCAACTTGCCCCCGGCGCGCAGTGCGCGCCGGGGGCTTTCTTTGAATTGTTGTTCAGTTCCCTGCTTTCAGTTCCTCGATGACCGCATGATAGTATTCATACATATCGCCAAGGTAACTGTCAAATACAGATCTTTCATCCTCCGTGAGGGAACGGTAGCCGTTCTCGCCGTAGGCGAACTCGTCCCAGCTGTCAAGCAGCATTTGCTTAAACGTGATCTGAGAACCGTTTGTCTGGGTGTAAACACCGTCCGGATTCATGCGATAGGTGAAGGTATAGATCTCCACCGAGAACAGAGCAGACGCGAGGTCCGGAAGCTTCTGATAGCTCGTCTTGAAGTTCTCCGTAAAGTGCAGGACCAGACCGCCGTAATACAGGTTAAGGCTGTCCAGTGTCAGAAGGAGGTGCTGCTCATCCGCCGACAGCGCACGGAACGCATTCGTCATTTCCCTGACGGAATCCGCATTCATGACAAACACATTACCGATCGTCTCCTGGAAAGAAGGATAGGTTTTACTGACAGTCGTCCAGTAATAATCCGCATACGTCTTAAGGAAATTACGCAGATGAGTCGCCTTTTCGTACTGCTCTGCATCCACTCCGAGGCTGTAGAGATACCGGAGCGTGGTCGCATCCACGTCGTATACCGCATTGTAGAGCGGGAGAGCGGTATCCGAGCCATCCGGCTGGAAGTAATACGCACGCAGAATTTCAGGATCGCCGCAGTTCAGGATCTGTTCCTTCAGCAACCTTGCTTTTTCGTAAGAAGCAAGATAGGGCAGATAGAGCGGCACGGACTCGCCGGTGATCTCCGCCAGACTCTCGATAAACAGCTGTGCGATCTGCAGTCTGGTCAATTCACCCTCAAGCTGCGTAAATACCTCGGCATATTCGCCAAGATCGATCCGCTTGAACACATAGGAGGTCTTCCCCTCCCCGTCAGTCTTTGCTTCAAACATAGACAGGTAGCCGTTGTACTTTTCCAGAACAGGCTTCAGAAGCGTGTCGAAGGTCACACGATCGGCACCGCTCCACTTTTCATACAGCCCGTTCACGTCGGACAGGGTCGTGCCGAAAGAAGTCCAGTCGCCGTTTGCAAAGCATTCCATCGAGTAAAGGAGTCCGGAGAACACGTCATATGCGGTGCTCTCTTTCTCGGTATCGACCTTAACACCCAGCTGCTCCAGATAATACGCGTAAATAAAGGATGCAAATTCAGAATACAGTCCGTTCTCTCCGTTCGGATAGAGCGCGGTGAATTCCAGCGGGTCACCATAGAGATAGTTGATGGTATGGAGCACATTGTACTGACGATTGGGATCAAGGTCGGCAAATGCGAGGAACATCTCGTTGACTTTCACGCCGAATTCTTCGGTTCCGGCATAAGAAGGATCGCTTCCAAAAGCTTCCCAAAGGTCAAGATACTTCTGAAGAACGTCAATGCATCCCTCATCAAACGCGGAAGTGCCGAGCAGCTTATAATATCCGCAGTCCCCGTTCTGAAGCAAAGTCATCGCACCTGCAAACACACGGGAATAGACCTCAAGGTACATCGGGTCATTGGTCGCAAGCAGTTCCTCGCTCTCTCTGACCGCGTCGCGGTAGAAAGAGAAGAACATGGAGCTTTCCATAATGCTTGGCATCTTATCCCCGGAATACGTAATGTTTTCAACGATCTTCTTCATTGCAGTCTGTACGTACATCGCAGACATGACCGTTACACGGAGCTCCTCCATCTTACCGGGCAAATAGACCTCCGTCATTTCATCGATCTTCTTGCTTGCGGCATCGGATGCAGTTTTGTCCTCTCCGGTGTAAACATCATAGTAATAGCGGTAGAGAATATCGAAGAAATCCTTCTTTTCCCGCCAGTTGTTTACGATCTCCAGTGCACCGAGCTCACCGGCATCGCTGAAGCTGATATCCATGACAGTCTGGTATGCAGACTCGATTGCATCCGCATATGCCGGCAGGTCGGATTCCTTCCAATCCGCGGGAACATTCAGTACCGCAGGAAGTGAAACCATTTTTTCAAGTACATTTTCCACCTTCGTGAAGAAAGAGGAACCGTATATAATCGTCACCAGGTGACCGACCGTCAGATCGACATCCACGCCCTCCATCTGGGCGCCCTTGTAAATCACGGTGTCATTGCAGCGCTCGGTCAGCTCCGCATTGGAGAGAAGAGTTCCGTAACGGAGCACCAGCTTGGTGTCATCGTCGCTCTTTTCCTGCAGCTTCGCAAGCCCCGCCTTAGCGGCGTCAAAGCTCTCGCAGGTGTAGGAAATGGAGCCGAGTTCTATCTGGAACACGCCCTTGTAAGCGCGGTTGACGGTTGCGGTCCATTCGTTGTAGCCGTAAACGACCGCAAGGCGCGCAACTGCATCAAGGTCATCCTGCGCGATCAGCTCCTTATCCTTGGAGGAAAGATTGTAGTATGCTTCCAGCGCATCCATGGCGCGCTTGCCGAGCTCGTCGGTCGTGCCGGCGGGCAGGTGCATCCTGCCGTCCTCGGTATACTTGTATTCCGACCAGTCAAGCTTTGCAAATTCCTTTGCTTCGTCTCTGATCTTTGAAACCTTGCTGTACGTGACGGTGATCTCAAAGGTACCCATCTCCCGCGTTCCGTAGAGCACGCGGATGGTCTCGGTCACCTCGGGGTTGTCCTTGGTTGCGAGCAACGGGTCAAAGCCTTCGGTCACAAGTTCGGTGTTGTTGACGTTACGGGTCGTTTTGCCGTCCGCGGACTTCATGGAAAGCGTGAAGCCGGTCAGGTCCAGCGCAGTCTCATGGCTTCCGTAGGTCGTCTTGCGGGGCTTCTTGATGCTGATCTCGGGATTGACGACCGCTACCTCAAAGGAGCCGCGATATTCTTCCCCGTTTTTCTGGCAGACTGCCTCAAGCGTCAGCGCCTCGTTTTCCTTGTCGGAGGAAAAGCCGGTCAGCGTCACGCCCTCATCGGTCGCCGCAACGGAAAAGCTGGTGCCGTCGTCCTTGGTAATCTTAAGGCGCAGAGACACTGC
The DNA here is from genome assembly GCA_934796165.1 of uncultured Eubacteriales bacterium. Classification (GTDB taxonomy): domain Bacteria; phylum Bacillota; class Clostridia; order Oscillospirales; family CAG-272; genus CAKVOU01. The sequence continues at coordinate 4,684 of CAKVOU010000007.1, forward strand.
GTCCATGGATTCCCCGATAAAATACACGTATTTTTCCGCCGTCTGGACACGCGGAACCACCGTCACCTTGAGCTCGACGGTCTTCTTCTTATAGGTGATGGTCAGGGTCTGTTCGCCGAGGCGGTCCTTGTCATAACCGCTCACCTCAACGCCGCTGTCGGTCATGGCGACGGACTTGCCGTCCGCTGTCAGCATGCCGGCAGAAAGATCCAGGTCATTGCCCAGCACGTAAACGGTCTGAGGCTTATGCGCCTGATCAACGGAAAGCTCCTTGACGCCGCCGGAGCAGCCGGTAAAGGCAAAGAGAACCGCGAGGGCAAGAAGAAGCAATGCCGCAAGGGCGGAAAACTTGTTCTTCATAGGTTTTGTTTCCTTTCTTTTTTCAGAGATCTCACGGGCAACGCGTGGGCGTCGCCGGGATATTCGGGGATTCTTTGTCAGTTATGCTGATAGACCGCGTACAGGCGGGTCCCGTCGGGCGCATTTTTCACATTTCCGGGAGTATACTCCGCAGAGGATGCATCCGGGGCGGTCGACCAACCCGCAAAGGTCATGCCCTCTTTTCCGGGCGCGGTCAGGACATTGCTCTGATTGAGGTGCTTCGGATTATTCGCGCTGCGGACAAAGCTGACGGTTCCGTCCTCTCCGACCGAGACGCCAAGCACGACGGGACGGTAAGAGGAATTCCACCGTTCGTCAAAGCCTGCGGGAATCTCCTCCCCGGCAAGAAAAACGGTAAGGTTCGGACAGCCATAGAACGCGTGTGCGCCGACCGAGGTGATCCCGGTACCGAGCACGACGCCGGAAAGCCCCGTACAGCCGCGGAATGCCTGCTTGCCGATTGCAGTCAGTGATTCGGGCAGGTTCAGCTCCGTCAGACCCGTGCAGCCGAGGAACGCGGCGTCGCCGATCTCACGGACACCGCCAAGCTCCAGGACCTTCACGGAGGTACATTTGTAAAATGCATATCTGCCGATGGTCTCAAGGGTTGCCGGCAGGCGGATCTCCTCCAGCGCGGAGCACCGGTAGAACGCTTTTTCGCCGATGGAGACGAGTGCCGGATCAAAATCCACCGCGACAAGTGCGCTGCATTTATAGAACGCCTTGTCGCCGATGCTTGTCACCGACGAGCCGAGCGTCACGCCGCGGAGCGACGACAGACCGGAAAACGCCTGCTCTCCGATCACGGAAACGCCGGAACCGATCACAAGGTAATCCATGCCGCCTGTCATCTGCTGGGCAGTCGCGCGGTCGGTGTAGGTGTAAACGCAGCCGTAGAACGCGAACGCGCCGATCTCCCGGACGCTGTCGGGGATCACCAGGCGATGCTCTTCGCCCTCCCCGCCGTCGGGGACCAGTCTGCATTTATAGAATGCGGAACGTCCGATACGGGTCAGTCCCTCCGGGAATTCCGGAAGCACCAGAGAATCACAATGATAGAAGGTGTAATCCCGGATCTCGGTAATTCCTGCCGGGAGGTTGACGGAAGACAGCAGCTTACATTTGTAGAACGCGCCTCTGCCGATCACCCGCATGGTATCCGGAAGAATGATTCCGGTTACGCCGAGGCAGTTGTAAAACGCGTAATCCGCGATGCCGACGGTGCCCTCCGACACTGCGACCGTGCCGTAAGCGCCGTCGCTCTTGCAGTCCACCAGCCAGTTGCCGGCGTACACGTCGCGCTTTGCATTTTCATAAATTCCGGAATTCCGGAAGGAGTATTTGCCGATTGACCGCACGCTGCCCGGCATTTCCACGAGCTTGAGCGACGAGCAGGAATAAAACGCGTATTCACCGATCGTCTCAAGGCTGCTTTCGCCGAGTCCGCTCGACTGGGAGCGGTCATAGGAGCCGAGGATCACATTGGTGAGGGCAGCACAGCCGAGGAACGCGTCGTCCCCGATCTCCTTTGTCCCCTTGCCGATGATGACGGCATTCAGCTTCTTACAGTTGGAAAACGCGCCGGTGCCGATATACACAAGGCTGTCGGGAAGCGTCAGGCGGTCGTCGAAATATTCACAGCCGGAAAGTGCATAATCCGCAATCCCGACGGTCCCGTCCGCAATCGTCATGCCGCGCATATCGCCGTTCTTCACGCCGAGGAACCAGCCCCCGACGTACACGGTATTCTCTCCCGCGCCGTCATAAAGCGCGGTGGAGGCAAACGCATTTTTGCCGATTCCCGTGAGCGCCGCGCCGATGCCGGTGACCCCGGAAAGCGAGGTACAGCCCGAGAACGCGCCGTCTCCGATTTCGGTAAGCGCTCCGCTCAGACGGATGCTGCCGAGCGAGGTACAGGCGGCGAACGCACTCTCCCCGATGGAGGTCACGCTATCCCCGAGTGTAACTGCGGTGAGCGCGGAGCATTCGCGGAAGGCATCCTTGGGAAGCGTGCCAAGCCCGCTTCCGATCGTCACGGAAGCAAGGGCGGTACAGCGCGCGAACGCGCTGTCGCCGAGTTCCCGGATGCTGTCGGGAAGCGTCACGGAGGTGAGTGCCTCACAGCCGTCAAATGCCGCCTCGCCGATGATCGCCGTACTGCTCCCGAAGGTGACGGAGGGCAGCTTGCGGCAGTATTCAAACGCCTGCTTGCCGATCTCCCTTACGCCGTCCGGGATCCGGAGCGGCACGGAAAACGCGCGGCAGCTCTGGAACGCCGAAGCGCCGATCTCGGTCAGAGTCGAGGGAAGGTCCACGCCAGTCAGGTAAGAACAGTTTGCAAACGCCTGCCTGCCGATGGAGGTGATCCCCTCCCCCAGATGCACATAGGTCACAGCCCCCGAGTTGTAGAAGGCACGATCCGCGATTCCCGTGACCGGGAGACCGCGATAGGTGGTGGGAACCGTAATCTCTCCCTCCGCCGAGCCGACGCCGGACACCAGGAAAGAGCGTCCGCCGGCAGAGAGCGTAAAGGCAAGTCCCGTTTCCTTTTCCCGGACGAAGGTCAGCGGCTTCGACCATGCGGAGTCCGACCGTCCCTCCTCCGAGTCCTTGGCAACCGCCCGGACGCGGATGGTATAGGTGCCTTCCGCGAGGCGTTCCAGGGAATATTCGTTTTTGCCGGAATCCTTTTCGGTCTTTTCCTTTCCGTCGTCAATCTCCACGGTGTAGTACGCCGCGCCGCCGACGGGCTTCCAGGAAAGCGTCAGCGTGATCTGATCGACCGCGACCTGCCCGGGAGTCGCAATAGCGCGGCCCGCACAGGAAGAAAGGAGCAGGGTCAGTCCAAGGGCGAGGGAGAGGCAAAGCAACAGAAAACTAACGTGTTTTTTCATTTGTCCTCCCTCACTTTCTGTTATTTTCCGCGTCTGCTTTCCCGCCGGAAAGTTGCTTCAGTTCGCGGCGATCTCGCAGAATCTCATGGGGCCACTTGAATTTGAACTTGCGGACCGCGACATCCAGAAGCACGCACACGATGGCGATGATGAGAAACACCATCCGCGGATCGGTCGTTTTGGAATAGGTCTTTGCGAAGGACGCATATGCCCCGACCGGGTCGGTGATGACCTCGCCGTTGCCGTTCTCTGCAAGAGAATGGAGCAGGAGCGTGCCCTCGTCCGCCGCGCGGAATGCGTCGTATTCCTCCGAATAGGAGAAGGTTTCATAAACCGTTCGTTCGGCAACCGTGTTGCCCGCCGCGTCCTTCTTTTCTACAAGGATGCGGTAAAGTCCGCCGCGCATGATGTGGAAATCAAAGCCCACATTGTCGCCGACCGGCGTGACGGGAACGTCTCCGCCGTAGAAATCCATGGCGGTGTCGGTAAGCGGCTTCACGGTGACGAGTACACTCTCCCCCTCGGCAAGCTGTGTGAAAACGTCAAGGCGTGTCGTGTAGTTGTCCTTGGTTGTCTTGAGGATCAGGTTCAGCCGGTCCGCCTCGATGGTATCGTCAGGTGCAAGGCTTTCCGCGATGTTCTTGATGAGCTGGACGCCGACGGGATCGGTCACGAAATCACGCGACCACGCACCGCCGAGATCCGACAGAAAGCTGCCGACGCGTCCGGCACCGAAATCCCATTCGGCATAGATCGGAACGTAGTCGTAAATGAGCGGGACCTTCGCGCCCTCCTTGGTTTTGGTGCCGTAATATCCGCGAAGCACGGGGATCTTCATGGTGGAATCCATTCCCGCAAACACAGAGGTCTGATCCTTGATCTTCGGCGTAAACTCGATGTTGTCGCAGATCTCGGACAGCGTGACCTCGGCAAGGTCCTCGCGGGCGCAGGTCGTGATACGGTCCAGGTCGGACAGAGGAATATCGTAGAAATTGCCGTGTCCCATTGTGACCGCCTTCTTAAGGTCCTCCCGGCTGCCGCTCGTCATGCCGACCGCAAAGACGGACATGGTGGTGCTGTTCTGATTATAGTTGTAGGAAATGTATTTGCCGTAGTATTCCTGATCGGGATTATCCGTCTTTTCCAGAGGATCGGAAGGATTACCGTCGGTCACCAGCACGATGTGCCGCCGCTCGACCGGAATGGGAGCGAGCGCTCTGCCGGCACGGTCGATCGCACCGGAGAACACAGTGCCGCCCTGCCCTGCCGCACCGCCGCTATCCTGATTCCCCGCAAGCGCGCGGATGGTATCCAGAATCCGGTCACGCTGGGAGACAGGCATCACGCTGATCTCCTCGGTCGCGGAAGTGCTGAAGGTCATGACACCGCAATAATCGCGGTCGGTCAGTGTGTTCAGGATTCCCTCCGCCGCCTTGAGCGCCGCCTCGTATCTGCCGCTGCTCATGGAGCCGGAGGCATCCACGACGATCATAACGGCAACAGGAGGCGTGTAGTCGATGACCTGCACGGGAAGCATCTGCTGGAACAGGCTGTCCGCCATATCCGTGCGGTTATATGCGTGCGGAATGGGGGTCACGCCGTCGGGCGCCAGATCATTCTTGCCGCCGGTGGTGAAGAGACCGCCGCCGAGGTTGTAAACGTAGTCATACAGCGACTCAACAAAGTTTTCGGGCATATCCGCACTGCAAAGGTCCGCGTTGGACAGGTTGACCAGCACGACCTCCTCATAAGCGGAAAGCTCACGCGCATCCTTCGGAATCAGGTCGGTGTCCGAGTGGATGTTGACCACCGTCACCTCATGCTCCTCTCCGAGTACGGAGGCAAGCGTATCGGCTTCGCCCCGGATATTCTCCAGCACCAGAACGTGTTCCAGTACGGGGATATTGATATAGGAATGGTAAAGGTTGTTGTTCTTCACGGTGTCCGAGTCGGTGACTGATTCCAGATCAAACCGGAGGTCATGGACACCGGCGGACTGGAAAACGTGCCGGAGCTCCACCGTCTGGACTCCGCTTTTGAGCGTGACCTGGTTGGAGCCGCTGTGATAGCCCATATCCGAGACGTTGACGGTCACAGTTTCCTCCGTGCGGAGGTTGGTCTCCACCGTCAGCGTGATCTTGACTTCCTGCCCCACCACGATCTTGTCCGTGGGCATAGTGGCGTCAATGATCTGGATTTCCGGGTGCGAGGCGTTCGGGAATTCCACGGTATCCACCTTGATACCGCTCGCCGCGGCGAGCTTGACGGCGGAAAGCGCTTCCCCGTCGGTTTCAAGTCCGTCGGAGAGCAGCAGAATCTTTGCCGTCTTGGGGTTGGAGAACTGCTCCGATGCAAAACGGATGGCGGACGCGATGTCGGTCGCCGAGGTATCCGGCTTGTCCGCGGAAAGGTACTTCCGGTAGGTGTCACGGGTATTTTCGGACAGCGGTGCGGCATAGACCGTGCCGTAACCGAAGGTGATGACACCGACCTTGTAATTCTTGTCGCAGGCGTCGATCACGCTGCGGACGAAGTCGTCACGCGATTCCGCCGACTCACTGCCGCTGTCGGAAAGATCGACGAGCACGAGAAGCTCGTTGTTCTTGTTCGGCAGCTCGTAGGAAAAGGAAATCCCTGCAATCAGGAGAACGCAGAGCGTCACCGCGAGCGCGTGGGTCACGACGGAAATGACGCGGTTGCGCGTCCGGCGGAATTTCTTCGTCAGCCGGAAAAACGGAATGAGGGTCAGTGCAAGCGCCGGGACCAGAAGGAGAAGCAGCCACGGGTTGGCAAAATCAATTCGGAAGTGTGACATTGCAATCTCCTTTCTTACTGGCGGTTTTCTCTTGCGTGGAGCCACCACTCAAGGCACAGAAGCAACAGTGCCGCGGCGGCGATCCACAGAAGCAGGTCGTAATTGACCCCGACCGTTGTGGTTTCACTGCGGAGGAGCGGAAGTTCGTCCACCCGGCGGGAAAGGTCGCTCTGCTCTTTCGGAATGTGTACGAAGAACTGTTCGACCTGCGCCTCACCGCGCATATTGATCTGAGTCAGGGTATAGTCGCCCGGCTGGTTGACCGTTACGGTCGCGGGAAGTGTTTCAAGGGTGGTCTTGGAGAAACCGGGACCATCCAGCGTCAGTCCGTCGCCGCGGGCGTTGATCTTAACCGTGTCACCGACCTCAAAGGCATTGCCCTTGAGAGTCGCCGGCAGGAAGTGATCATAGATGTTATGAATGAGCATCGGGAAATCCACCACGACGCCGAGGCTGGAATAGTTGAGGTCCAGCGCCAGGACGATCACCTTTTCGCGGGCATCCTCGCGCACGAGGATCACCGGGTCGCCGTGATAGTACATCAACTCCTCATAGCCGTCGCTCGACAGGATCTTGCGGTACTTTGCGACCGTGATACGGTTCGGGTCCATATTCGCAATGATGGGGTGTGCCTGTCCCGATGCAAGCGTGGAGTCGCTGGCAACCGTTATCGAATCGCCGAGGCGCAGTCCGCTTCCCTCGGGCGCCTTGTCGGGGTCGATCAGGAGCACCACGCCGTCGGTCGGAAGGATCTCGGGCATCTGATGCTCGTAAATGTAAAGGTCATACCCTTCACTCGCCGCCGACGCGGGAGCGACCTCGCGCAATTCGATGTTGTAAAGATTTTTTTCGGTCTCGCGGAGCGTGCGCAGAATGCCGGCAAAGTAGTTGTTCGGCTTGGTGCTTGCGTACTGGATCCGCAGAACGGGCTTCTCGCCGCCGTAGACGTTGTAGGTGTTGTCCCGCTCAAAGCTGTCCGCCTCGTCCACGTGGACATACATATATTCAAAGGAAACGATCGGGTCGCCGTTGCCTTCAAAATCCGCAGTCGTGAAGATGAGGGTCTTTTCCGGCATGGCGTCGCTGAAGTATTCGGTCCTGACCGCCGTCAGATTCTTGCCGGGCGAGGTCACCTTGCCGTCCTTGTCGGTCTTCTTGTTGACCCCGTAGAGCTCGCACACCACGGAGACGGATTTGGATCTGCCGAAGCAGCCGATTTCCACGGAGAAGGAATAATTGTTGGTATCAAGCAGTGTGGGCTTGCAGTCCAGCACCGCGACGTTCCAGTCATCCTCGCCGGACACATCCACCACGGTGAACGCGCCCTTGTCGATGTACTCGGTTCCCGTGAACAGAACGACCTCGGATTCGGAGTTGTGCGACAGAATCTCCTCGGCGAGCTTTGCCGCGCCGTCAAGATCCGCACTGCCGAAGCCGCATGCGGTATTCCCGTCGGTGAGCGCGTTCAGCTGAGAGCGCACGTCATCCAGATTTTCCGCGGTGGCGCGGGAGATGAGCAGGTACGCGTCGGAATCCGCCACGATGACGGAGATTGCGCCGTCCTCGCCCGCAAGCGTGGTCTCGGCAAGGTCCTTCACCTGCTTCACCGCGCGCTCAAACCGACTCTCGCCGTCCGACGTCACCAGCATGCTTGCCGACGCGTCGATGATGGCGATCTTTTCGTTTTTGGGGGTCGTCGTCTCCTGCGGAATGACCGGCTGCGCAAGCAAAAGCCCGAACGCAGTGAGGGCAAGCAGCTGGCAGAGGAAAATCAGAATATTCCGCAGCCTGCTGACCGGGAGACGCTTTTTCCTGTATTTCAGACTCAGCTTCCAGACGTAGGTACTGGAAACGAATTTCTGCTGATAGTTCGGCTTGATAAGATAGATAAAGATCAGCACCAGAACGCCGGCAAGACCTATCAGACCGAGTGGAAGGAGTAAACTCATTTCATGATACCTGCTTTCAGAAGCTCGCTGAAAATCACGCGCTCGATCGGCTCCTTTGTATTCACCGTCAGGTAGCCGGCATCGCGGGACGAGCAAAAGGTTTTGATTCCGCCGAGAAAATCCTGCATTGCCTCACTGTACGCCGTCAGGAGTCCCGCGTTGATCTTGAGACGCATATTGCGTTCGTCGAACAGATCCACCGCCTCGGAATCCATCAGGTTGACGTTTCCGGAATACGAGGGATCCAGCTCGTCGGGGGTCAGGACCTGCAGAAGCAGAACCTGTCTTTGCTTATATTTCAGATAGTCCACCGCCTTCTTCCAGTCGTTTTCGGTGAAGAAGTCGGAAATAATCACGCTGAGGCCGTCCCGGCTCCCGGTCTCGGTACCGGTCACCGCCGCGGCAATGTCCACGTCTCCGTCGAACTCCGTTTCCTCAAGGGAGGAAATGGCACGGAAGAACGCTTTTTTTCCGACAAGCGTTCCGAACGGATCCTCCGCCCGGTCGCCCTTCATCAGTTTGAAGGATACCTTGTCGGTGTTGTGCACGGACAGAAAGCCGAGTGCCGCCGCCGCGGCAATGGCGTAAGCCCCCTTTTTCTGATTGACCTTACCCATGGAGGCGGAGCAGTCAAGGAAGATCTGGGTGTGCATCTGCCGCTCGTCCGTGAAGAGCTTGAGAAAATATTTTTCAAACCGGCTGTACAGATTCCAGTCGATCCGGCGGATGTCGTCGCCGAGCATATACTCCCGGTAATCCGCGAATTCCACCGTCTGACCGTAGGTCTTGACCAGGTGTTTCCCGCCGAAGAAGCCTTCGAGGTCGCGGCGGAGCGTGAGCGCGCAGGTTTCCAATCTGGAAAAGAACGCGTCGTTGAGATATGAGGTCTTCATGCGTTAAAAACCCGTCTTTTGCGCTTTTTCTCTCTGTGCAAAAGTTCCTTTCTTTCGTATCCTGCGGTCACCGGCTCCCGCAAAGGGTCTTAGCCCTTCCCCGGCACCGGCTCCCGCAAAACGGCGGAGCCGTCCAAGCCTGAACGCTCCGCCGCCACCTGCCCCGTGGGGCAGGTGGCGAAAACACAGGGCGCTTACGTCCCATGTCAGAGGTTCACGGGCTTCTTATGCTTTCTTTCCGGAGAAGAGTCCCTTTTTCTTTTCCTCTTTTGCGGTTGCGGCTTCCGCCTTCTTTTCGCTGATGCCGAAGCGTCCGGAGACCTCTTCGATGATCTCCTTTACGATGGTATCCGGCGAAACGCGGTCCGCGATTGCCTCAAAGTTGAGCTTCATACGGTGGCGCAGAACGGGGATGGCAAGCGAGTTGACATCGCCGAAGGACACATTGAAGCGACCCTTCATGAGCGCCTTGACCTTTGCCGCGGAGATGAGCGCCTGACCCGCACGTGGGCTGGCTCCGAGACGGACGTACTTCTTTGCCGCTTCGGATGCGCACTCGCTGTCGGCGTGGGTTGCCGAGCAGAGCGTCATCGCGTAGCGCATGACCTCCTCCGCGACGGGAACCTGATTTGCGGTCTCTCTCATGCGGAGCAGCTCCTCGCCGCTGCACACGGGCTCTGCGACCTCCGCCATGGTCTTCTGGGTCATGTTGACAATCGCCATCAGCTCGTCAAGTCCCGGGTTCGGAACGATCAGGTTGAACATGAAACGGTCCATCTGCGCTTCCGGCAGAGGATAGGTACCGTCCTGCTCGATCGGGTTCTGGGTCGCCAGCACGAAGAAGGGTTCCTTCATCTTACGGGAAACGCCCATGACCGTCACGGTGTGCTCCTGCATGGCTTCCAGCAGGGCGGACTGGGTCTTCGGCGTCGCGCGGTTGATTTCGTCCGCGAGCACGATGTTGGAGAAGATCGGGCCGGGCTGGAACTGGAAGCTGGAGTTTCCGTTCTCATCCTTGACGATGATGTTGGTACCGGTCACGTCCGCCGGCATCAGGTCCGGGGTGAACTGGATACGGGAAAACGGCATATCAAATACTCTGCCGAGGCTTCGGACAAGACGTGTCTTACCGACGCCGGGCACGCCCTCAAGCAGGACGTTGCCGCCCGCGATCATGGCAATGACGGTGCCCTCCACGACCTCGGTCTGACCGATGACGTCGCGGCGGATCTGGGTGAAAATGTTCTCGCAGTTCTCGCTGAATTGGCGGATGCTTTCCTCTGTAATCATGGATTGTTTCTTCCTTTGCTGAATTTCAAATTTCGGATTTTGCTGTGTTCGGGAAGCGTCCCGGATCAGATGCTGCCGTAGTATTTCTCAATGAATTCCTTCAGATAATCCGGCAGCTCGCCGCCATTCCGGAGGATCTCCATTGCCTGGTCGTAGTAGATTTCGTAAACGTCGCGGTAATCGGTCTTGCCGTCATAGGTCTTGCTGGCATCACCGGAGGCACCGCCGCCGGCGCCGTCGCCTCTGCCGTTGCCCTTGCCGTCGCCCTGCTGACCGCCGTCGCCGGTACCGCTGCCGTCACCCTTGTTGCCGCTGCCGTCACCTTCGCCGCCGTCTCCGTTGCTGCCGCCGATGGACGAACTGTCCTGATCATTGCCGTCAGGTGCGTCCTTGTCGTGGTCACCCTCGTCGGAGGAGGTGGAGTCATCATCGCCGGAGCCATCGCCGCCCTCGCCGATTTCCTCAAAGATCGCCGTTACGGTCAAATCCTCGGTGACGTTCAGATCGGTGCGTGCGGGGTCCTCGATGCCGTCGCTCCATTTGACGAACACCCAGCCGTCCTCGGCAACCGCGACCACGGGAGATGCATCGCCGCCCGCAAGCACGGGCTGTTCGGGCTCACCTTCAATGTCGCCGCCGCCCTCAACGAGATAAGACACGTTGAAGTACCGGTCGGCAGCATCGTCCGAGGGCAGGATATCGGGGGACGGGAGGACTCCCGCGTCGGCAAGCGCCATCACGGTCGTCATGCCGGCGCCGCAGAGGACTGCAACGGCAAGCAGGACCGTCGCGCCCCGCCGGAGCGCGTACAGCGGGAAGTTCGCCTTTACCTGTGCCGGCGTGACGGAAGCAGCTTTTTCCTGCGCATCCGCACGCTGTCTTTTTGCAATATAGGAATCCTCGCCTGAAAGCTCCAGCATGGTCACGGTACGTTCCTCAAGACCCATACGGTCCATGCGGAGCGCAACCGTTCTTTCGGTGGGACGGAATTTCAGAAGGTAAAGCAGTACCGCGCTGACCGCGAGCACTGCGCCGCCGACGCAAAGCGGAAGCCATACGCCGGAAAAAGCGAAAATCCAACAGGCGAGCGCCGTCAGGAAGTCCGCCGCCGCGCCGATCATCAGCCCGAACGCAAGCGAGGACACAATTCCCTCTCTGACGAGCTTTGCGCGGTATTTTTTTAACATTTCATCATTGTACATGGTATCATCTCCTTGTCTGTATTCATCTGCCGCCTGTACCGGTGACAGACGCATCAAGGTGGGAGGTTGGTTACCGGCTTATGCCGATGAGAACCGGGCATCGGACCGGAACCCGTGCTCTCCGCCTTTTTCTTTCAGACGAAGGCGGAAAACGTATGTTCCGCTTTTTTGCCGCATTGCGTTCCGGTTTTCGCAAATGTCATCCGGAAGGTGCCGTTTTCTCCGTTGTGTCACAGCAACACCACGCAAACATACAAAAAAGCAGGAAAATTGACGGTTCTCTAAAAACGACAGTAAGCATTCGCCGGGGAGAGTCCTCCCGACGAATGCTTTTCTGTCTCTATTGTATCAATCAAAAAGTCTTTGGGAAATGCACACTGTACCGCGGTTCGTCCGGAAATCCGGAGCATTGCCGCGGCGGTTCCCTGCCCGCGCGGCTTGCGCTCCGGGAGCCACCGGAGTCAGCCGCGCGTTGTGGAATCTGCGTCAGTGCGCGTAGTTTACGGTTGCTTCACTGCCTCTCAGCCAATCGCGGTCGAAGCCGGCAGGCACCTTGTCCTCGGCAAATGCAACGTTGACGGTCTGTGCGGACGTCCAGTTCTCAAAGAGGTAACGTCCGGTCTTCGCAACGGAAGCGGGAAGCGTGACAGAGGTCAGAGACGTGCAATCCTTGAACACCTCATCGCCAATGCTCTCAAGTCCTGCGGGCAGGGTCAAAGACTTCAGCGAAGTGCATCCGCTGAACGCCGCGGTGCCGATGGAGGTCACTCCGGCGGGGATGGTCACGCTCTCAAGCGCGGAGCATCCGAAGAACAGACCCTCGGAAATCTTTCCTGCGCGTTCGGGAAGTACGATGGAAGTCAGTTGCGTGCAGTTTGCGAAAACGCCGTTGTAGTACCAGACAAAATTGCTGTCGTCAAAGGTGTATGCACCATCCACCAGGTCAAGCGGCAGTTCGCTGTCTGCGAAGGTAATCGTCTTAACACCGGTGTTTGCGAACAGACCGCCGTTGATAACGGTCACATCCGCGGGGATCTCAAAGCTGTCGAACTTCACGCCTGCGGGGATGTAGAGGAGCGTCCAGCCGGTCTCGTTCTTCTCGTAGAGTACGCCGGAATCATCGGTACGGTACTTCTCCACGCCGTCCGCAAAACGGATGGAGGTCAGAGACGTACAGCCGGAGAACATACCAACGGAGAAGGAGGAGATACGCGAGGGAAGCTCGACGGAAACCAGGTTTTCAAGGTTCCGGAACGCGTTGTACGCGAGGGAAAGTGCTTCGCCGGAAACCTCGTTTCCGTTTTCGTCGCGCTCAAAGGTGATGGTCTGGAGTCCCTTCGCGCTGGAGAGAGACGGCAGGCTGGTCATGCTTGCGGGGATGGTGAAGCTGGTCTTCTTCACAGGGAAGCAAACCATGCTCATACTGGAGGTGAACAGGACGCCGTCAACGGACACGTAAGATGCGTTGCCGGGAGCAACGTTGACCGCTTCCAGCTCGGAGCTTGCCGAGAAGGCACCCGACGCACCCATGATATTGGACAGGGTCGAAGGCAGGTTCACCACGCGGAGTGCGTAACATCTGGAGAATGCGCTCCGTCCGATCTTGACGGTTCCTTCCGGCAGGCTGACGTACTGCAGGTTGGCAGCCTCCTGGAACATATAGTTGCCGATGGTAAGTCCGCCGGCGCGCTCACCCTCTTCAAAGGTTACGGTCTCGAGAGCAGAGTCCGCAAAGGTATAGGTCAGCATCGGAGAAAGGTTGGTCACTTCCACGGGGATCTTGTACTCGGTCGCACCCATCGGGAAGACGAGCAGATTCCAATCCATGTCGTAGACCGCACCGAATTTCGCCTGATATGCGGTGTTGCCTGCTGCAACGGTGATGTACTTGAGGTTGGTCGCGCCGAAGAGCACCTCGAAGAATTCCTCTTCGGTCATGCCGCTCGGCAGGGTCGCGGGGATCTCGTACTCGGTGACGGAATCGCCGAAATAGAGAATCTTTGTCATTGCCGCGTCATAGAGCACGCCGCCGATTGCCTGGAATGCGGTGTTGCCCTCTTCCACGGAAATGGAGGCAATGCTGTAATCCTTAAAGAAGTTCTCGGGCAGAGACACGACTTCCTTCGGGATGGTGTACTCGGTCTTGGTGACCGGGAAGAGCGCGATCTCCCAATTCACGGTGTAGATGACGCCGTCCTTTTCGGTGAAGGAGGTACTGCCCTCCTCCAGGAGGAACCGGTCAAGGTTGTCACAACCGCTGAACGCTTCGGGAGAAACTGCCGTCAGCGTTGCGGGAATGGTGAAGCTCGTCAGGGATTCGCAGTTTGCGAACACGGTTGACTTCAGCTCCTTGACGCCCGCGCCGAGCCTGACGGAGGTGAGAAGCGAGCATCCGCCGAACGCACCGGTATCAATGAGCGTCACGGTCGTGGGGATGGTCACGCTGCGGAGGTTAGTGTGATAGAACGCACGCACACCGATGGAAGTGACAGCGGACGGGAAGACGAATTCCTCAAGAGCGGTCTCGCCGAAGGCATAATCGCCGATCTTGGTGCACTTACTTCCCTCTGCAAAGGTGACGCGCTTCAGCGACGTGCATCCGGAGAACAGACCGAGGTCCTTGTCCTCATCAAAGAGCTCCGTGTTCTTGTCGGGAATCTCAGTAATGCTTGCGGGAAGCTCGATGCTCTCAAGTCCCGTGCAGCCGATAAAGGTACCGACCGGCAGGACCTTGATGACGGAATCCTTTGCGAAGTTGACATTCTTCAGCGATTCGCAATCGCGGAACACGAAGTTGCCGATCGTCTCCAGCGTTGCAGGCAGGTAGACGGTCTCAAGCGAGGTGCAGCCCATGAAGAGAGAGTCACCTGCTGTGATCAGTCCTTCGGAAAGTGTTGCTGCCACGAGAGCTGCGCAGTTTCCGAATACACCTGCACCGATCTCACGCACACTCGCGGGAAGCAGGATTGCTTCCAATCCCGTAGAGGCGAATGCACCGTCGCCGATGGAGTTGAGCTTGCTGCCCTCCGCAAAGCGGAGCGTCTTCAGCGTCTTGATGCCGGCAAAAGCCTGACCGTTGATGGCAACGGCTCTTGCGGGGATTGTCAGTTCGCTTAACGAGCTATAAGAGAACGCATTGTAACCGATGACAAGCGGCTCGTTGCCCGCTTCAAAGGTAACGGAGGAAAGCGAGCTGCAGCTGGCAAACGAACCCTCGCCGATCAGCTTCACGGAAGCAGGGAAGGTCACATGAGCGAGGTAACCGTTTGCATTGAACGCGCCCTCTCCGATCGTTTCGGTTCCTGCGGGAACCGTATAATCGGTATCGGTACGGGTACCCAGGTAGTAGACCAGCGTCTTGCCGTCCGCTGAGAACAGCACGCCGTCAATGGATTTGTAGTTGGTGTTTGCCGCGCTGACGTTGAGTTCTCTCAGGTTCTTGCATCCGGAAATGATGGAAGAATCAAACTCGGTAAATGCCGCCGGCAGAGTGAGGGCAGTCAGCCCGGTGCAGTTGCCGAACGCATCCGCACCGATCTTTGCAACACTGTCGGGAAGCGCCAGTTCCGTAAGTCCCGTGCACCAGTTGAATGCAAGCGAGCCGATTTCGGTCAGGGCACTGCCGGCTTCAAAGGTGACCGCGGTCAGTCCGGAGCAATTTGCAAATGCATTTTCGCGGATCTTCCTGACGGATGCGGGAATCGTGACCGTACCTTCCTTGCCCGCAGGGCAGAAGATCAGTTCGGTCATGTCGGCGGAGTAGATAACGCCGTCGCTCGTTGCATATTCGCCGCCCTTGCCTTCAATCACAAAGTTCTTGACGTAGCTCGAGAAGACGCCTCTGCCGTTTGCAAGAGGAGCAATCGTGTTGCCGTTTGCATCGGTAAAGGTCGCAAGGCGTGCGGGAAGCGTCACGGTCTCCAAGTCGATGCCGGAGAAGGCGCTCGCGCCGATGGTAAGAGGAGCGTCGCCGCCCATCTCAAAGGTCAGAGTACCGTTGATCGCGTAAGCGAATGCGCTCTCACCGATCGCGATCGAAGCATCGGTGTTACGGAGAGACGCGGGGAGGAACACATTCTCAAGAGAACAGTTGTCAAACGCGCTCTGCCCGATGGTGGTCAGGCGGCTGTTCGACTTGCCGGTTGCCTCGTCGATTTCGCCGAAGGTAACAGATTTGAGGCTGTACTTCAGAGTAAAGGCTTCTCTGCCGATCTCGGTCAGTCTTGCCGGGAAGTGAAGCTCCTTGATGGCAGTGCCGTCGATGACATTGCCGTATCTCATGCCGTATTCACCCTGATAAGGAACGCCGAAGATCAGGTCAGCGTCGCCCTCCTCAAAGCTCAGGCTTTCAAGATAACTGCAGTCGGCAAACGCGAAGGAACCGATGGTTTCCACGCTGCCGGGAACCGTAAATTCGGTAATGCCGGTTTCAGCGAAGGCATACGCGCCGATCGTGCGGAGCGCAGAACCATCCTCAAACGTGAAGGATTCGACATTCTCGGCTTCGTTGAACGCGAAGTCGCCGATCTCGGTAACGGTTGCGGGGATAACGATATTCAGTCCTCTCCAGTTACCGGTCTCTTCAAACGCGTGTGCACCGATGGATTCAATGCCGCCGAGCGTCAGAACACTCAGCTGACTCATATCCGCAAGTGCGTACTCGCCGAGCTTCTGTGCTCTTGCAGGAAGTTCAACAGAGGCAATCGAAGTACCGCAGAATGCGTAATCGCCGATCGTAAGCTTCTTGTCGCCGTCCTCGAAAGTAACGGCAGTCAGGGAGGATTCCCGGAACGCTTCCTTACCGATAGAAGTAACAGAAGCAGGGATGGTAATCTCGGCAAGGTCGCTGTGATACTTGAACGCGCCGTCTGCAATCGCCGTGACGGTTGCGGGAACGGTGAAGGATTCGTCGCTCTTGCCGGAGGGGTAAACCAGGAGCACGCCGGGGTTGCCGTCAGCGTTCTTGCTGTAAAGCACGCCTTCCACCGAGACGAACGCCTTGTTGCCTTCGCTGACGAGGATCTCCTCAACGGACAGACCGCCGAAGAAGTTGGGCAGTGCCGTCACGTTTGCGGGAAGCGTCAGGGACGAAATGTAGCAGTCATAGAAGACATCGTTGCCGAAGGAGAGGGGAGCAGTTCCTTCCTCAATGGTCACCACGAGCGAGCCGAAGCCGGAGAAGGCACGGTCGCCGACAGAAGTAAGGGTCGCGGGAAGGATCAGCTCCTTCTCATCATCCACCTTGTCATAAGTATCGTCCTTTGCAAAGGCATCTGCACCGATTCCGGTAACGCGGCTGCCTTCATTGAACGTAATGGCGGAAATTCCGGTGTACGCGAACGCATAATCACCGATCGTCACGTCGCTGAGGCCTTCCTCAAAGGTAACTGCGGTCAGTTTTGCGCAATCGGCGAACGCCGCGGTACCGATCGAGGTCACACGTCCGGGCAGGATCAGTTCACCGGTGAGACCGGAAACGGACAGGAATGCGCCCTCTCCGATCCGGGTGATACCTGCGGGGATCTGATAGTTTTCTGCGCGCTTCGCTGCGGGGAAGTACAGAAGTGCGGTGCCGTTCTCTCCGATCAGCACGCCGTCCTCGGATGTGAACTTTGCGTTCTGTCCCTTGGCGACAATGATCTCGGAAAGCGCCGTGCAGCCTTCAAAAGCGCTCGGGGTATCGGTGAAGGAGATTCCCAGCTCGGTCATACGGAAGCCGGCAAGGGAGATGTTCTCCAGTCTTGCGGGGAGCGTGAGGACCGCGAGCTTTTCGCAACCGAGGAACGCGCGGTCTCCGATTGTGAGTCCGGCGACACCGTTGGTAGCGCCTGCTTCCTCAAAGGTAACAGAAGTCAGCTCGGTGCAGTTTGCAAACGCTTCCACGCCGATCTCCTTCACACTGACGGGAAGGATGATCTTGGAGAGTTTGCTGCCTGCGAATGCGCTGCGCGGAATTACGTCAACACCGCCGGGAACCGTATAGGTACCGGTCTTTGCTACGGGCATGAACACGGGACGGGGCGCATGCGGGGTCACCGAATCGCCGCTGTCAAACAGCACGCCGTCCGCGGAGGAGTAGCGTGCGCCGCTCTTACCGGAGGCATAGACCTCAACGGACGTTAAGTTGGTGCAACCTGCGAATGCGGTGTCAGCCGCGATGCGGAGCAGGCTGTCGGGAAGACGGAGCTCGGTAAGCGTCGTGCTGTTTTCAAACGCGCCCATCAGGATCTCGGTCACGGGCAGTCCGTTGTATTCCGCGGGAATAGTCACAGAGGAGACGAGGTTGATGCGGGGTCCCTTTGAAACCGCGTAACCGCCGCCGATCTGCGTATAGTTGAGCACACCGTCCACCCAGAAGGCATAAACGGTCACTTCGTCATCGGTAAAGTTCCAGGGTGCAAGCGAATTGCCCTCCGCATCGGTGAAGGCAACGCCTGCTCCGTAGGGAGCACTGTACCAGCCGCCGAACACCTTGGTGCCGTCAGCGGAGACAGGGGTCTTGAAGGTGAAATTCCTTCCGTAGTAAACAGTCGTCCATTCGTCGGAGTCGTCGCCGGTCTCATAGCGCACCTTGTATGCCTTGGGCGTATAGAATGCGTAGAGCACCTGCTCGCCGGACCCGACGAAATAGCGGTCGGTGTATTCCCTGCCGTTTGCGTCAGCACCGCCGGGAAGGTTGTACCAGCCGGCAAAGTCGTAGCCCTTCTTGGAGAGGGCGGGCAGCTCGATCACGTCGCCGACTGCCTTGAAGAGGGATTCCGCTTCACTGCCGCCGCGGCTGTCCAGCGTCACTGCGTGAGCGGTGACCTTGATCTCCACCCATGCGGACACGTAGCTGCCGTTGTTGCATCTGACGCGGAGGGTGTTTTCACCCGCGCGGTCAAAGCTGTTGATGTAAAGGAAGTTCTCGCCGTTCTCCACGGTGATGATCGCGCCGTCGTTCATCTGCACTTCATAGGAAAGTGCGCCGAGCACGGGCGTCCAGCGGAGCACGCTTGCCCCATAGGTCAGCTTGTCGCCCATCTGGTTGTAACGGACGGTGATCTCTTCGGTTTCGGCGGAAGCGTTCGCGCCGGTCACCTTGACGGAAAGCGTGTAGTCCGCGCCCTCGGTGAAGGAAGCGGCATCCGCAAGGTCAAGAGAAGTCTCGCCTGCGGGAACATCCAGCGTCTTGCCGTTGAATTTCACCTGATAGAAGGTTGCGCCGTCCACTGCGTCCCAGGAAAGGACTGTGCCGACGAGGCGGATGTTTGCGGGAACCGCGGGCGTTTCCTTCTTATATGTAATGCTCGTTGCCGCAGGGGAGTTTGCACCGTGCGTCACGGGAGTGACGGAGATGGTGTAGGAACCGTCCGCAAGGGTGCCGAGCCCGAAGGAAGTGCCGAGCACGGTGCAGGTCTTGTCGCCGATCGTGACAAGATACATGGAAGCGCCCTTGACTGCGTTCCATGTGAGAACGTCGTCCGTGACGGTCACACCGTCCACAGCGTCAAGGTTCTTTTCGTAAACAAAGGTTGCCGCAGAGGATGCCTTGCCGTCCGCGACTGCGGTCACGGTAAAGACGATCCCGCCCTGCTTCATCTCGCAGTTTGCGAAGCTGAAGTAGACGGCAGTACCGTTGTCATACGCGGTATGCTGATGCTTTTCGTTGCCGCAGGACACCGTGATGAGGTACTTTTCAGCGCCAGCCACGCCGCGGAACACGAGCACGGAGGGATCCATGACCGTAAATCCGGACACGCGCGGAAGCGCGAGGTTTCTGAAATATCTGACCGTTGTCGAAGAAACAGCGGTACCGCCAGCGTTGATGGCGGTCACTTCAATGCGGTAGTCGCCTGCCGCGGAGAAGTCGACCGTAAAGGTCGTGCTCGTGGTACGCTGATTATCGACCACGACGGAACCGTCGGGAGCGGTGACCCTGACCAGGTAAGCCGCACTTCCGACCGATTCCCAGGTAATCGCGGAAGACGTGACGCTGACTGCGGGTGCGACAGTTCCGTCACTGTTCGGCTGCCAGACAGCAAACAGCGTGGTGTCGGAATCGAACACGGTACCGGCGCTCTCACTTCCCTCTTCAAACCGATAGGAAAGCTGATCGCCGAGGTTGGCAGTGCTCACCCACCAGCCGACAAAGGTGAAGCCTTCTCTTGCGGCGGGAACAGCGGGTGCGTACAGCTTACCGCCGATGGTGGTTGCGTCGGCGATGGTCTCGCCGTCATAGCCGAGGTCATAGGAAATGTTGTATTCGGGCTTGCCGGCTTCCGTCTTTGCAAACCGCGCATACAGGGTGATGTCGGCGGTCACGGGGGTTCCGTCGAACGTGAAGGCTTCGGAGTATTCCGCGTCAATATACCAGCCGAGGAACACATAGCCGTCGCGCGTCGGAGCCGCGGGAGCCGGGATCGTCTTGCCGTTGAGCACAGTCAGCGCGGAAACAGCGCTTCCGCCCGCCGTGTCAAACTTTACATTGTAATATATTTTTTTGAGAAAGCGCATCTGCGCGCCGTCGCGGGTAAGGGTAATTGCCCCGTTTGCCGCAGTCGCGGTCGTGCTTGCGCCGTTCGCGGTCAGGGTAAGCGTTTCGCCTTCGAGCTTGTAGGAACCGCTCTCCGACGTGCTTCCGATCGCAAGTGTATACTGACACTCACCGCCGAGCGTCAGAAGATACTCTTCGTTGTTTCCGGCGTCGAAATAATAAACGCCGGCTTCCTCGCCGGATTTCGGTGTCTCCGGAGTCGGATCTTCTTTCTTCCCGCATCCTGCAAGCACCAGCGCACACACGCAAAGGAGCGCGAGCGCGGTAAGGAAGATCCCAAGTCCTGCTCTTTTTTTACTCATACAGAGCCTCCTGTCTTTCCGTGCCGGGATACCGCCACGGCAAAAGTCGAATGAAAACGGGGCTTGTACGAAGAAGTCTGGTTTTTGGGTGACAGATTTGTGAAGGATGCAGTTTCATAGTGAAAAAATTGCAAATCAGGCTCAAAAAGCCGTATTGAACAGGTAGAAAATCTGTCCCATTTTCATCTTTTGTTGTATTATATCACCGGTGTTTTCTCTTGTCAATTGTCGATTACGACAGAATTGCAAACTTTTGAATCCGAATTTTGCATTTATCTGTCCAAATTGACGGTTTTCTGACAAAGAAATCTCCGGAAAGAACGCGATTTTTGCGCTATTTTGCAACATCCGAATGGTGGAAAATGCAAAATTTGCCGCCGCACATCCGTGCGGCGGCAGCAAATCGTGCAAAACCTGCAAATAGTTCCGCAGAACAGACCTGGGTTACAGGGTCAGCCCCATGAAGAGCGGAACCGTTACGAGAATGACGAGATAGGAAAGCACATCGATCCCGACACCGTACTTGAAGTAGTCGCGGAACCTGTAGCCGGCAGCCATGGAGATCCCCCACGTCGATCCGGACAGAGGGCAGGAGGCGCCCATCGAGGAACCGAGCACAATGCCCATCGCATACGCGGTAACATTAAGCCCGGAGAGGCTTCCGGTCGTCCCCGCTTCGGCAATGGCGATGACGATCATGAGCGTTACCGAGATCGCGGTCGAATTGGAAACGAAGAGGCTCGTCAGCTGTGCGATCAGCACGAGAATTGCAAAGAGGACGAAGGGCGTACAGCCGATGTTCTCCAGCTTCATGAACAATTCTCCGATCAGTTTGATACCGCCGCCCGCTTTGAGTGCCGCCGCGATACCGAGACAGCCTGCAAGTCTGCCGACAATGTTCCAGTTGACCGACGTGATCGCCTTCTTCTGACTGATACAGCCGGTAATGATGCAGGCAAGCGCCGCCGCAGTGGAGGTCCACTGGATCGGAACCTTGATATCCGTGAACGGGATCTTCTGATAAATGTAGAAGAACACCATGAGGACAAAGATCACGGAGATGGAGATGACCTTACGTTTCTCCAGCCGGATCTCGCGGGTCTCTGCCTGCGCGTATTCCGAATCCGATTCATCCCGGTTCCCCCAGATGCGCTTGCCCAGGGGGTATCCGACAAAGAGGCAGTAAAGAAGCGCGACCGCGCCGAGGATCAGCCCGAACGGGAGAAAATCAAACATCCTGAAGGGGGTGAAACCGTAATCCTCCAGGAGTCCCTGCGCGGTCATCTGCTGGGAGGAGCCGGCGAGCGTCGCCACGCCGCCCATGTTGACGGCAAGCGTCAGCGGGATGACGAGGTTGAGCGGGTTGATGTTCTTGTTGTCCTTTGCCAGGGCAAAGAAAATCGGGATGAAGATGGCAAGCACCGTGACGTTGGTCATAAAGGTGGAGAGCGCCATGGCGGCAAGGAAGGAAACGGCAAGCAGCACGCGCTCGTTCCCGCGCGAGACTTTGGTTATGGCTCGCCCGATCACGGCGGCGACGCCGGTCTCCGCGACTGCCGCGCCGACAATGAGCACGCCGATCAGCATGAGCACCGTCGTGGATGCGAACTGCCCGAAGGCAGTCTTGAAGTCGCAGACCCCGAAGATGACCATCAGCGCACAGCCAAGGATCGCGGAGGTTGCCATGGGGAGCTTATCCCAGATGAAAAGCGCGACCGAAAATGCAAAGATGATAAGACTGATCACCGCGGAATTCGCGGCAAGAAAGGCGGATACGGATTCCATGAATACTCTCCTTTGAATGAATTTGAGACAATAAGGGATACCGGCAGCTCCGGCAAACGCCATGCGGGCGGGAATGAATACTGCGGGCGTACCCGCATCGGATCAATCGCGGGTCAGGATACGGACATCCGGGAAGCGCTCCGCGCGGTCGATCCCGCGGACAGCGGCAATCAGCTTCTCCTGCCCCAAGGCAGAGAGAAGTCCGTCGGCACATCCGGCGAGCTTTTGCCGGATATCCTCCCACGTAAAGGGATTCGCCGCGTCGCCTTTGGGGATGAGCACGGTCTCCTCCAGTCTTTCGCCGTCCTTCGTCACAAGCACCGTGCGGCAGCCGCGGATCCCCGCGTCACGCTGTTCCATGGAAGCGTCGGGGATGAGGCGGATCTTATCCACCGTTTCCCGGATTTCGTCCGTAATACCGGAAACGGCAAGATCGGAAAGATCGAAATGCCCGCGGACAAGCGCCGTTGCAAGCGAGTAATGCACCGAGAATTTGGAATCGTCGTCCGTTGCGGGGATCCGGATCTGTCCCGCAATGCGGATGGCGTTTTCATAAATGTACACCTCCACTGCGGACACGTCCCCGGTGCGGAATTCTCCGTACTTTTCCGCCATGCGGGCGCGGAGGCGGAGCGCACATTCAATACCGGGATGGGTGTGGCGGCAGGAGGGATACGGCTTGAGGTAGCTTCCGTCAATCGTGAAGGTCTTCCCAAGTCCGTCCGTGATCATGGAGAGATCCGGGGCGTCGGTCATGGCGTGAAGCCAGCCCTTGTCGGACTCCAGCGGGTAGCGCGGGCAATCGACACGGGCAGCGGCGAGCTTTGCCGAAAAAATACCCGTCCTCGCGGCATTCGCGGGGTTGACAGGTTTCAGTGCCTGCCCGCTCTCCGCAATGATGATCAGTCCCGACGCCTGCACGGCGGCGGCGGACATGGCGGCATAGATTCCAGCCTCGTCAAGCCTCATGAGCTTCGCGGCGACAGCGGCGCAGGCGATCGCCCCGGCTGTTCCCGTGGAATGAAAGCCTCTTCTGACCAGTCCCGGCTGTGCGGCGGCGGCAACGCGGTTGTACACCTCGTAGCCGACGTTGATCGCCGTGACGAGATCCCGCCCGGTGACATCCGGAAGCGTCTCGGAAAGCGCCAGCGCCGCAGACATGACGTGCGCGCCGACGTGCCCCATCGCCTTACGGTTGCCGTCGTCCATATCCGCGCCGTGCGCGTAGGTAGCAAGCAGAAATGCGGCGTGCATGACAGGCAGGCGGCAATCGGAGAACATCACCGACGCTTCCTCCTTGCCGCCCATATCAAAGAGGATCTCCCTCACCGCGCGGTTGTATGCGCCGTTGACCTTTTCTCCGGCAAACGAGGCTGCAAACCAGTCGGCAAGATATATTCTGGTATGCTCCACCGTTTCCGCGGGCAGATCTTCAAAGCGGAGCTCTGCCGCAAAGCGGGCGAGCATGGCACTCACGTGTGTTTCAGACATAAACGGTTCCTCCCGATTATTAACGATTGTTCCCGGAACAAAAAAGCACGGTTACAGGTCCCCGGTCGTCTTCCGGAGAATATCGAGCATACACTTCATCGGCTCGCTCAGGTACGCGTCGCGGCGGTACAGGACGATCACCCGCCGAACATCCTCTTCCCCGAGGAGCCGGCAGACACGGAGTGATGGATCCCCTGTCACCAGATACTCCGGCAAAAGTGCCGCACCGATCCCCGCCCGCACCATGGCAAGGCAGGACTCCACATTGATGCAGACTGCCGCGCGGCAGACGGTCACGCCCGCGTCGGCGGCGATTTCCGAAAGACGCTTGCCGAGCACCTGCCCGTCGCCGACCGTAACAAACGGCACCCCGGCAAACCGGGAAAACGGGACGGCTTCCCCATCCTCCGGAAGCTCCCGGCAGACGGGGAATGCGGCGGGAACCGCGATGACCAGCCGTTCCCCGGTCACATCCGTGCACACAAACCGGGTTTCGTCCGCCGGCGGGGTGAGCAGACACAGGTCAAACGCTCCGCGCTCCGCTCCCTCGGTCAGTTCGGCGGTGGTCGCTTCGGTCACATGAACGGTAAAGCCGGGATACCTTTCCCGGAACCGCGCGATTGCCCGCGGCAGGAGTGAGAAGGTCCGGAACGGTGCGGCGCCCATACGAAGCACGCCGGTACGGTCGGACTTGAGATCTCCGATCCGCGAAAGCATCTGCGTCTCAAGGTCGGCTATCCGTTGCCCCATCGAAAGGTACACCTTGCCCGCTTCGGTCAGCCGGAGCGGCGAGGCGGTGCGGTAAAACAGTTCGGTGCCAAGCTCCGCCTCGATCTTCTTCACGTACTGGCTGAGCGACGGCTGGGAAATGCCCAGCTCTGCCGCCGCCTCCGAGAAGCTGCCGAGCCGCGCCAGCGTTTCCACATAACGGATCTGCTTCAGATTCATGTGTTTGTATAATCCTTTACTTATAATATGTATAGCCAAATGATTATCACGTGTTCATGTTACCGCGTAATGAACGAATTGTCAACCCGATTTTGCGGTTTTTGTCGTATTGCACAAAATCAAAAGTGAATAATTGTTTAATTTTACGGTCAGGTACTTGACAAGATGGAAAATCCGCGCTATAATGACAATGGTTCCGGAAGGGCGACCGACGGAACCGGAAAAATTTACTGACAAAGGAGGATCTCAGATGGGAAACACGATTGATCTGCACGACGTTGATGTCAAGGATTTCATCCGCACGGTGGAGAGCTGCAAGGGAAATGTGTATCTGGAGACCGGCGAGGGCGACCGTTTCAACCTCAAGTCCAAGCTCAGCCAGATCATGGGTCTGACCAAGCTGATCCAGGGCGGCATCATTGTGGACGCAACGCTGCGCTGTGACAACCGGGAGGACGAATCCAAGCTGGTTCGCTTCGACCTGTTCCGTGAAGTGCCGAAGGACTGATGTCCCGGCGCCGACACGGCGCAAAAGAAAAAACGGCCGGAAGGCCTTACAGATAAAACAGGGGCTGTGAAAAACCTCAGAATGAGTTTTTTCACAGCCCCCTTTTTGTTTTTCAGTCGGTATCAGGTGCTGACGGAATCAATCCCTGCCGGGCAGGAGATGCGGATTCTCCTTCACCGGGATCCGTTTTTTTCGGACGGATGATCGGTTCCCCGGTTTCCGGTACCCCGGTCTCCGGATCGTCCGGAATACCCGTTTTCACCGGCTCCGCTCCGACGGCATATGCCGCATCGGTCAGACTCTCGCCGAATATGTAAGCGATGATCAGACCGCCGGCAGTGATGATCGATGTGATCTTTGCCGCAAGCGTATCACCGAACCCGATCGCCGCGCACAGTGTGCCGACGAGTCCCGCGACCGTCAGCCAGAATTTCCGGCTGGTGAGCTTGCGCCAAAGCGTATCTTTTGTTGTCTGTTTCATTTGATCGGTTCTCCTTTTTTGTTTTTTCGTTTGTGCATTCTGATTTTTATCTGTTGCCTGTGTCGCCGTAGTCAATCCGTTTCATATTCCCGTCCGGACCGTACGCCCTCCAGGCGGGACAGCCGCCTGTCAAGGTTTCCGAGAATGCTCCGGACGGTCAGGTTTTCCTTGCCCTGTGTTTCCATAAAGGTACGCAGCTGTTTTACCGCGTCCTCAAGGGATACCAGCGTCCGGTTGACCCGGAGGACCACACTGATGACCGAGCACAGCGCCGACACGAGCGTCACGATGCCGACGACGATCTCCCATGTCATGTCTGATCTCTCTCCTTTCGTTTTCCGCCGCCCCATGTCAAGCATAACACACCGTCACGCCACCGGACTGACGCTTTTCCGTCAGAATAGAAAAGTACGGGAATTGCAAGAAATTTCTTGAAAAAACGACCCGCATATGATATACTGAAATAAATATACGCCGGAGGCAGGTGCAGGGCGCTTTCCAAGGTTCCGTCGTGCCCTGCCGGATGCTCCGGTCATTTGTGAGGTATCCGATGAATATCATTCTTGCGTCAGGCTCTCCCCGCCGCCGGGAGATTCTTTCTTCCCTCGGTGTCCGGTTTTCGGTGCTGGCAGCCGGAACGGACGAGACCTGCGACAAGACAGATCCCGGCGAACTGACCGAAGTCCTGTCGCTCCGCAAGGCGCGGGCGGCGGCAGAACAACTGCGGAAAACCGGAGACATGACGGACCGGACGCTCATCATCGCCTCGGACACGGTCGTCGCCGCGCCGGACGGAGAAATCCTCGGCAAGCCGCACACGCGCGCGGACGCGGAACGGATGCTGCGCCTTCTTTCCGGCAGACGGCACACGGTCGTCAGCGGGATTGCGCTGATCCTCGGCTGCCGGGAGCTGACCGCGCACGCCGTGACGGCGGTGGACTTTGACCCCATCCCGGAAAAGCTGCTTGAAGCCTATCTTGACTCCGACGAGCCATACGACAAGGCGGGTGCATACGCGATCCAGGGACACGCGTCGGTCTGGATCCGCGGAATTGAGGGCGACTACTTCAACGTGGTCGGATTGCCCGTCAATCTGCTTGCGGGAAAGATCCGGGAACTGACCGGAAAAGAGCTTTGCGATCTCGCGGACGCGTGAAGCGCCTGAAACCGCCGGAAGCAGAGGAGCAGAAAACAAAGAAATCCACGTCCCGGTCGCGTGAAGCACGGTAACCAAAACAGATCGGCGCGACCGAAAGATCCCCTGCCGTCTCGCGGAGCGTGAAGCGCGGGGATAACGGGCGCGGCAGATTTTATCACATCACAGATTGCAGAAATCATGAAAGGGGGAGTTCTGATGGCAGAATCAGTCGGGATCGATCTCGGCACGTCCAACGTGCGCGTGTGTGTACGCGGAAAAGGCATTGTTCTGCGCACTCCCTCGGTGATCGCGCGCAAGAAAAATACCGGAGAAATCATTGCCCACGGCATGAAGGCGCGCGAAATGCTCGGCAAAACGCCCGCCAGCATTCAGGTCATCCGCCCGATTGAGGGCGGCGTAATCGCGGACGGAGACGTGGCGGCAACCCTTCTGTCCTATCTGTTCCGCAGGATCGGCGTGATCTCCATGTTCAGCCGTCCCGATGTACTCATTACCGTTCCCGCCGGCGTGACCGCCGTGGAGCGCAGAGCGGTAGAGGATGCGGCTTTTGACGCGGGTGCCCGGAGCGTGACACTGCTTGACGCGTCGGTTGCCGCTGCGGTCGGCGCGGGGCTTCCCGTCGGGGGACCGCGCGGATGCATGATCGCAGACATCGGCGCCGGAACCACCGAAGCGTCGGTGCTCTCGCTCGGCGGGGTGGTATCCTCCTCTGCGCTGCGCAAGGGGGGCGACGATCTGGACCGGGCAATCGTAGAAAAACTTGCTTCCGACGCGGGGATCCTCATCGGGATCTCTGCCGCGGAGCGGCTCAAATTGCGCGTCGGCGCGGCGCTCCCCGGACTTCGCCGGGAGTTTCAGACGGTCACCGGGCGCGGCACCAAAACAGGACTCGCCATGAGCGCGGACATTTCCTCCAACCAGCTTGCGGAGGCGACCGCTGAGGCTGTATATGACATTGCCATGGGCATCAAGTCGGCGCTCGGAAACGCGCCGCCCGAGCTGGCAGGGGACGTGATGAGCCGCGGAGTGGTGCTTTCCGGCGGAACCTCCCTTCTTCCCGGTATCGGGCAGGTCATCGGCAACACCTGCGGTGTACGCGTATTTTTTGTAAAATCTCCGCTCGACGCGGCGGCGACGGGACTTTGCCGGATCCTCGAAGAACCGGAAAAATTCCGCAAGCTGTTCCGCACGGGCAAAAACTGAACCGGAAACGGATGAAAACTGAACCGAAAAGGAGTTTTTATATGGATCCCAGAAATACAGAACCGGAGGAGGCCCCGGAACCCGAAGAGCAGGCATCTCCCGCCCCCTCCGCCGACGACACTGCCGCCACGGATACTTTCCCCCCGGAGCAAGCCGAAGCCGCAGGGGCGGCACTGCTCTCAGAAAAAGCGGCAAACAAAGCCGCCATGCGCTCGGCAAGGCAGACGTATACGACCGTCGGGCTTGCCATGTGCGTGCTGATCCTTGCCTCTTATCTTGCCAGCGGGCTCATTCAGACGATCGTTTATCTGGTTTCTCCCACCCTGTACGAATCCGCCGTCTTTCTGCTGATCGCCGGGACGGTCCCCATGTATCTCTTCGGGTTTCTTCCCGCTGCCCTGATCATCAGAAGACTTCCCCGTGCTTCGCTGACAAAAAACCGCGTGTCCGTCCGGATGTACCTGCTTTTCTTCGTGATATGCTACGGGATGCAGGTCATCGGGCAGATCCTCAGCAGCAACACGCTGAATCTGCTGGAATGGATCACGGGACATTCCTTTGACTTCCAGCTGAACGATACGGTCGCCGAGGCACCGGTCTTTGTCACGATTCTTTTCAGCGTCGTGCTCGCGCCCGTGATCGAAGAGCTGTTTTTCCGCAAGCTGCTCATTGACCGGCTTGCTCCCATCGGCGGCTTCGGTGCGGTGCTGGTCTCCGCCATTATTTTCGGACTGTTCCACGGCAACTTCTATCAGGCGTTTTACGCGACCGGGCTCGGGCTGATCTTCGGCTGGATCTATCTGTACAGCGGCGGAAACATCCTGTACTCGATCTCCTTACACGTGCTGTTCAATCTGCTCGGCGGCGTTCTCGTCCCCAAGCTGACCGAAATCCTCGGTATCGGTACCGAACAGGGAATAACCGGCGACATCATCGCGGCGCACCCGGTAGCGTTTCTTCTGTACCTGCTCTATTTTGCCTTCCTGCTTACTGCACTCATCATTACGTGGATCTGTCTGGCAGTCAAAAAAAGAAATATCCGGGAATCCCTTGACGCCTACCCCTCCCCGATCACGGGGGACGGCAGTCGCATCGGCGCCGTCTTTTCCAATCCCGGGGTCCCGCTGATGGGGCTTCTCTTCCTCATCATGTTCTGGCTCTCCGCGCAATAATCAAAGGGGACGGCTTCCCGCCGCGGGGCGGTACGACATCCCGGAACAGCTTTTCTCTGCGGGTCGCAAGCCTTCTGTCTGAAATCCATACCCAAAACGTCAGGCGTCATGGCGCCGGAAAGGAACCCTCATGAATCAAGGAACCCCGTCCGGGCATCGGCGCAGATACATTGCCGTTGCGGCGGTGTTCTGTGTCGTATGTCTCGTTTATATCTGCCGCATGTTTTACGTCCAGATCATCTCGAGAAACAATTATCTCGGCGACGCCGGGAAATACACCACCGAATACCGCGATATTCAGGCGGTACGCGGCGAGATCTATGACCGCAACGGTGTCAAGCTGGTGGGAAATCATTACACCTACCGCTTTGTGCTGGACTATGCGTCGTTTCCGCGCGGGAAAGCAAATCAGAACGACCTTCTGCTCTCGGTGCTTTCTTCCATGGAGCAATACGGTTCTCCGTATGAGTCGGACTGCCCGTTTGAAGGGGTCTATCCGGATCTTTCGGTCAAGGACGACGGCGGGGATAAATTGGCTTCTCTGGTCAGAGCGGCAAAGCTCAAGGACGGCGCGGGTGCCGCGGAGCTGATCGATTATCTGAAAAAGACATATCTGCTTGACGAAAAGCTCTACTCGCCCGAGGAAATGACGCGCCTCCTCTCCATCCGCTGCGACCTGCTTGCGGACAGTTTCGGCGACAGGACCGCGCAGTTTACCCTTTCGGAGGACGTGGATTCCCGGTTCATCGGGTACATCAGCGAACGGAACCTCTCCGGCGTGACCTTTGCATCGGAGGTCAGCCGTACCTACCTCTATCCCGGCTACGCGTCCCACATCTTAGGCAGGATCAGCCAGATCTACAAGGAGGACTGGGACTATTACGCGGAGCGCGGCTATTCCATGAACTCGCTGGTCGGGGTATCCGGATGCGAGCTTGCGTTTGAGGAATACCTGCACGGGCAGGACGGCAAGGTGGAGCTGAAATTCGACAAGGACGGAAACCTCGTCGAGCGCAACGTCATCACCGAGCCGGTCGCCGGCAAGGACATTTACCTGACGATTGACATCAATCTCCAGATCGCCGCGGAGGACGGGCTTGCCGAAAACGCGGAGTACATCCGGAACCTCAGCACTGCCTACGAAAACTGCAATTCCGGTGCGCTCACCGCCCTTGATCCGTCAAGCGGCGAAGTGCTGGCAGTCGCCTCCTATCCGACTTATGACCTCTCCCGCTTCAACGAAATGTACGACACGCTGTCAAGCGATGCGTACAAGCCCCTGCTCAACCGCGCGACCAGTGAAATCTACGCGCCCGGCTCGACCTTCAAGCTGGGGGTTGCCGCCGCCGCACTGACCGAGGGCATCGTCGCCGGTGATTCGGTCAACATCTGCTCCGGCAGGTACACCTATTATTCGGATTATCAGCCGAAATGCTGGGTCTATCCCGGCTCGCACGGCGACACCAACGTGGTCAAGGCGATCCGCGTCTCCTGCAACTGCTTCTTCTACGAGGTCGGCAGACTGCTCGGCATCGAACGCATCGTCGACTACTGCACCTCCTTCGGACTGGGGCAAAAGACCGGCATTGAAATCGGCGAGGTCACAGGCACGCTCGCTTCCCCCGACGAATACCCCATCCACCACAAGGACGAAAACGGTAATCCCATACAGTGGACGCCGGGACTGACCATTCAGGCGGCGATCGGGCAGTGCGACAACTCCTTCACGCCGCTCCAGATCGCAAATTACGTTTCCACGCTTTTGAACGGCGGCACGCGCTATGCGGTGCATCTGCTCGGCTCGGTACGCACCTTTGAGGGAGAGATCCTCTTTGAAAACAAACCGACCATCGCTGGGAAAGCGTCCATTACGGCGGAATCGGCAGCCCTCGTGCGTGAGGGAATGCGCGAGGCGGTCTGGGGAAACGATACCGCGACCGCGGGAAATGAGATTTCCTCCGGTAATTCGTTTATCAGGCGGCAGATGAAGAATCTGCCCGTCACGGTCGGCGCGAAGACGGGTACCGCACAGCGCGGAACCGGCATTGACAACGCGCTCCTCGTGTGCGCCGCGCCTTATGACACGCCGGACATCGTGATCTGCTGCGTGCTTGAAAAAGGCGTTTCCGGGCAGTATGCATCCATTGCCGCGGCGCGGGTACTGGAAGCGTTCTACGGCGTCGAAAAGAAGTAATCCGGAGTAAGTCCGGAAGTATTCTGCGGAGCCGAAAAAGCAATCCGGAGTGGGCACCGGAAGCACGCTATGCCGCCGGAGAAAAATAATCCGGGACTGGCAATCGCATAAAACCGGAAAATTTACAAATTGTCACGGAATATCCAAGCACCTGCAACAATCCGTGCTATAATGGAATCGGAGCGGAACGCTTTCCCGGAGGGAATCCGGAAAGAGCGGATCCAGCCCCCGGAATGCGGCAACGCCGCAACCAAATCCGTCACTTAATCCGGCATTTGCCGGTCAGAGAAAGGATACATACATCATGGAACAGCATACTCCTCATCCCGAATACAACGATCTGCCGGTACTTGTCGTCGGCGCGGGTGCCATCGGCAAGCGGCACATTGAGGTTCTTTACGAAATGGGCGTTAAGAACCAGACCGTCTGCGACCCCTTCCCCGCCGCTCTGGATGTCATCCGGGCGCAGCATCCCGAGTTCGGATACGAGACCGATTACACCGAAGCGCTGAAGAAGAAGCCCTTCGCCGTCTTCATTCTGACCCCGACCAAGATGCACATTCCGATGGCGATCCAGGCGCTGGAAGCCGGCGCACACGTCTTCATCGAAAAGCCGCTGTCCAACTCCTCCGAGGGCATCGAAGACCTCAAGGTTGCGGCAGAAAAGGCAAACCGCAAGGTCATGATCGGCTTCTGCTTCCGTTATCACGAGGCGTTGCTTGAGGCAAAGAAGCTGCTGGACGCAGGCAAGATCGGCAGACTGGTGTCGGTGCGTGCCCTGATGGGAGAGTGCTTCCCGTCCATTCACCCCGAATACAAGTCGATGTATCTGTCTAAGTACTCCGGCGCGTTCGAGCTGATCCACGACCTTGATCTCGCCATCTGGTTTGCGGGGCAGAAGGTCAAGAAGACCTACGGCGTGTACGGCGCGTTCAGCAACTATGAGTTTGAGTCG
Organism: uncultured Eubacteriales bacterium; assembly: GCA_934796165.1. Classification (GTDB taxonomy): domain Bacteria; phylum Bacillota; class Clostridia; order Oscillospirales; family CAG-272; genus CAKVOU01. The sequence goes on from CAKVOU010000007.1 coordinate 36,842, forward strand.
CCCGACACGGTGGAAATGCTGCTGGAATTTGAGGATCGTTGCACCGCATCGGTGCATCTGGACTTCTTCCAGACGCCCCGCCGCCGTAAGACCGAGCTGATCGGCACGGACGGTGTCATCACGGTGGATTTTGCGTCGTGGGACGAAGCGGATCTGGAGATCTACGAGAAGTCCAAGGGCGCGTGGGAGAAGAAGCATTTCGAGACCCGCCGCAATGATATGTTCATCGACGAGGACACCGAGTTCCTCGAAGCCGCGCTGCACGATCTGCCCATCAAGTGCACGATCGATGAAGCGGCGAAGTCGCTTTGTGCGGTGGAGAGCATCTACAAGCCGTACTGAAAAGACAGGCGGAACGACCGGGACCCGAGAACAGCGCGGAGGGGGATCCTCCGCCTCCCCGCATGGGGAGGCTGGAGGCGGGCACCCCTGCGCGGCAGAAAGAGAAACGCCGGAACGAAGCATCATAAAACAAAAGCATCCCCCGCCGCACAAAGTGCGGCGGGGGATTTCATTCAGTTGCCGGGACAGCATCCGCAACAGATATTGCTCATGCCAGAACTGCCCATCGGACAGCGGGCAATCCGTTGCCCATACACCACGCCCGAAGCAAGGCTTACTCCTTGTCGGCGGACTTCTCCTCTTCGATCACGCAGTCAAACTTTTCGCCGCACGCAGGGCAGACCATTTCCTTGTCTGCAAGAGATGCGTCAAAGCAGACGGTTTCGCCGCAGGACGGGCAGACGATTTCATAATACTCATCGTCGTCATCCTCCCCTGCGAACTCGCAGTCCTCGCCGCAGGTGGCACAGTTGCCGTCGCAGTCCTCGTCGGTGATTTCGTCATCGTCATCCTCGTCGTCCTCGTCGTCGAACACATAGTCCTCGACCTCGCCGAGATCCTCGTCCACCTCGGAAACATACTGATCCAGATATTCGACCGTGCTCGACAGCGTGGTGATTTCATCCGCCATTTCGCCGCAAAGTCCGATCAGCGCGTCGATCAGCTTGCCTTCCTTGGTGTTCTTGTCAAGAACAAGCCCCTCGGCAAGTCCCTTGATATATGCTGCTTTTTCCTTGAGTTCCATACTGAATTCTCCTTCCATCTTTCTTCGGCGGTCTTCCCCGCCTGTGACACCCATCCGGTGTCCTGATTCCGAAAAACGGGAAAACATACCGTCAAGCATTGTTTTCCCGTCTTTATTCGTGTCACTCCGTCTTCTCCGGATCTTCCGTGCGCCGACAAACGGAACTTCTCCCGTCGGTCGCGGAAATTCCCCGCACAAGGCGCGGAAACAATCTTAAGCTCTCGACAGATACTCGCCGGTACGCGTGTCGATCTTGACCATGTCGCCCTCGTTGAGGAAGAGCGGGACCTTGATCTCAGCGCCGGTTTCCAGCGTTGCGGGCTTGAGGGTATTGGTTGCGGTGTTACCTGCGAAGCCGGGATCGGTCTTGGTGATCTGCAGCTCGACGAAGGTGGGCGGATCGACCTCAAAGATGTTGCCCTTGTAGGAAACGATCTTGCACATCATCTCTTCCTTGACGAACTTGAACGCGTCGCCGACCTTGTTGTGCGGCACGAGCGTTTCTTCCCAGGTCTCGGTATCCATGAAATGGTACAGATCGCCGTCGTCGTAGGAGTACTGCATATCCTTTCTTTCGATATACGCGATGTCAAACTTGTCCGTCGGGTTGAACGTCTTTTCGACGACAGCGCCGGAAATCACGTTCTTGAGCTTGGTACGGACGAATGCCGCGCCCTTGCCGGGTTTGACGTGCTGGAATTCAATGACCTGAAGCACATTGCCCGTTCCGTCGTCAAAGGTAATGCCGTTCTTGAAATCTCCTGCAACAACTACTGATGCCATGGTTGAAACCTCCGAAATAGAGTGGATTATCCGTATTGGCGGCGATAAAAACGCCGGCAACCATACAGTTACTGTTATTTTACACCAAAAAGGCAGGTTTGGCAAGAGGGTTTTCACATTTTTTTGCGTTTCGGTAAATTTTTTCGCAAAAAACAAGAAGACCGCCCCTCCGGCGGTCTCCCTGTCTTATTTATGCCGTCCCGATTGGAACGGAATGCTTATTGTCATTATAGCATCGGTTTTTCGGTTTGTCAAGCAAATTTTTGTTTTTTTCTCCGAAAACACGAAACTTTTTTGAAAGATTTTCGTCAATGCTTCCGATTTTCCCGGAAAGAGTGCAAAACGACCCGCTCGTCTTTGATTTTCCTTGTGCAAAACAAATCGGGCGGTTGCTTTTGATGGGGGGATATGATATAATGAACAACGTGCCCGGGTGCTACGCCATACCGGGAAAGTGCCGACAACGTATTTTTTTGAAACGACAAGCAACAAAAAATCAGAAGAAGGGGCTTCCGCCACGCGGGAGCTCGGTGGAGTTCCGCATGAAAAACAGATCCTGCCCCGCCTTTTTTGCAGCGTTCCCCGCGGTATATGCGACGGAGAACGTTTATCAGATCTTCATTCCGGTGCGGGAAGCCTCGGTCATGTGGGCAACCGTCGGCAAAGAACGCTTTGACGACGCCAGAGGCGGCGTTCTGCGCTCCGGTACACTCTGTCACAAGGTCACGGTGCCGATGGAGTCCCTCGACCGCGCCGGGGAATACACCCTGCACTGGCGCAGGATCCCGGAAAGAAAGCCGTATTTCACCGAGGCGGGAGACGAGGAAACGGCGACCTTCTGTTTCCGCCCCGTTCCGGAAACGGGAAATCTGCGGCTCTGTCACCTGTCCGACACGCACGGGCTTCTCGCTCCGGCAGTCCACGCGGCGGAGATAGCCGCGACGGAAGTGACCGACGGAACGACCGGAGAAAGAACCGGCGTGATCACCAGGGAACCGTCCGTGCGCACTCCCGTTCCGGACGGCTTTGACCTGATCTTATTTACCGGCGACGTGCACAACCACAACGGCGGCGAGACGGAGTACCAAGCCCTCCCCCGCCTTGTGTCGGAGCTTGCCCACGGGGAGATTCCCATCGTCTATGCGCGGGGCAACCACGACACGCGCGGCGCTTTTGCGGAGTATCTTCCCGAAATCGCACCGACGGTCGGCGGTGTGTATTACTACACCTTCCGTCTGGGCGGGCTGTGGGGACTGGTGCTGGACTGCGGCGAGGACAAGCCGGACGACCACCCCGAATACGGGTTTGTCAACGACTTTTCCCTGTACCGCGAGGCGGAGAGCGCGTTTCTCCGTCGCCTGACCGAAAAGAGCGGCAACCTTCCCGGTTCCCGGGAAACCGCTTCCCTTTCCCCCGACGCACCGGACATCAGATGGCGGTTGGTCATCAGCCACGTTCCGTTCCCCTTTCCCAAGGAACCGCCGTTTGACATTGAACGCGGACGGTATGCGGACTGGTGCCGCATGATCGGCAAGGGAATCCGCCCGGATCTGATGGTATCGGGGCACCTGCACGTCTGTGAGGTCTGTCAGCCGGGATGTGAAAGAGACAAAGAACACATCCAGTTTTGCCCGCTGTTCCTCTCCTGCCGCCCGGACTTTGAGAACGAGGTCTACACCTGCGGCACGCTGACGCTCACCGCGGACGGAATTCTTCCGCGCTATGTTTCCTCGGACGGAACCGTGCGCACCGAAGAAAAGATCCCGCTTGCGGGAAGAAACGGTTGATGGACCGGATCGGCTGAATCACCTTTCACAACCGAAACGCCCGGAACATCTGAGGCGGCTGGAATCCCTGCCGCAGCCGGAACGAAACAACCGCAGCAATCAAAAAAACAGCCGTCACGGCTGAAACGGCGCGGGCACCGAATGTCCGATAGAAAGTGACAACCTTATGAGAATTCTTGCCATCGGCGACGTGGTCGGTCAGACCGCACTCGCCACCCTGATCTCCGGCATCCGGAAGAAACGCGCAGAACTCGGCGCCGACCTTGTGGTCGTCAACGGCGAAAACGCGACCGAGGTGCGCGGACTGTGCGCGAGAGACGCACATCTGCTTGCCGACGCGGGCGTCGATCTCATCACGCTCGGCAACCACACCTACGGAATGCGCGACCTTTACGATCTTCTGGAGGACGAGTCCTTCCCCATGATCCGTCCCGCCAATTTCCCGGCTGCGGCGCCCGGTATGGGATACCGCACGCTGAACGCGGACGGCTACCGGATACTCTGTATCAGCGTCCAGGGCGTTGTGTACATGGACACGCTCGCAAGCCCGTTTGAAACGGTGGACCGTATTCTGGCGCGCGAAAAGGGCGCTTACGACTTTGCGCTTATGGATATCCACGCCGAGGCGACCTCGGAAAAGCTCGCCATTGCGCATTACTTTGACGGGCGGATCGCGGTCATGTTCGGCACCCACACACACGTCCAGACGGCGGACGAACAGATTCTGCCGAAGGGGTCCGGGTACATTACCGACCTCGGCATGACGGGTCCCGGGAACGGAATCATCGGCACCGACGCGCAGACCGTCATTGACCGGTTTCTCACGCACCTCCCCGCACGCTTCACGGTCGCTGACGGCGAGATCACGACCCACGGGGCACTGTTTGACGTAGACGAAGGCACAGGGCGCGTCAGACGGGTTGAGCGGATCGTGTACTGACCGGGCGAAACAAAAAGCAACCGGCACACTGCCAGATTGACCGAAAATCGGAAATGGCGGACACGAGGGATAGATTCCGCGCGGGAATCCGCCGAGAAAGCGCCGATTTCCGGACGCAAAGCCACGCACCGGGTGGCAGAGATGTTGTCCGCGCCCCGACTTTGATTTTGCAAGGAGGCACCCTATGTTTTACGACGCACCCGAAACGGAGAAGCCCTTTGACCGCATGGCGGACGACGGCGGTTTCTCCGCAATCTTCCGCACCATCGCCTGCATCGGCGACAGCCTTTCCTCCGGCGAGCACGAGGGAACTGCCGAGGACGGTTCGGGCTTGTACCTCGACTATTTTGAATACTCGTGGGGACAGTTTATGGCGCGGACGCTCGGTTCCAAAGTTTATAATTTGTCGCGCGGCGGCATGACGGCAAATGAATACATCTCGACCTTTGCGGACGAGAACGGCTTCTGGTCGCCCGAATACGCAAGCCAGGCATACATCATCGCGCTCGGCGTCAACGACGTGAACTGGGCATATGCCGGGACGCTCGGCGAGCTTGCCGACATAGAAAACGATCCGCGCGCCGCCGGAAAACCGACCTTCGCCGGGGATATGGCGCACATCATCCGCAAGGTCAGGGAGCAGGAGCCGAAAAGCCGGATTTTTCTTATGACTATCCCGCGCAATCCCGACACCGACCCCGAAATCATCCGCCGGGAAGACCGCCACGCGGAGCTGATCCGCGGAATCGCCGAAGCGTTCCCGTTCACCTATGTACTGGATTTCCGCAAATATGCGCCCGTCTATGACGAAGCGTTCCGCAAGAGATTTTTTGTCGGTTTTCATATGAATGCCGCGGGGTATCTTCTGACGGCGAAGTTTGTAATGTCCTATCTGGATTACATCATCCGCCACAATCCGGAGGACTTCTGCCAGGTCGGGTTTATCGGAAAAGGCGGGGTACATAACGGGAATTACAAGTGGTGACGGCGCATCCCTCTGCCCTTCCGTTACCGTCGTTCAATCGCATATATAACAGACGCGCCCCCTGTGGGGCGCGTTGTTTTTGTGTTCCCCGCCCCGACCGGGGCAATGTCGGGACGGCGGATGCCCGCATACCGGGAGAACCTCTGTTCTTCATTCTCCCGCCCCCCGCAAACTCCATAATAACGAAGCCGCGCAAACTGATGCCCTCCTGCTAAACGCCGGAATATTGCCCGCCCCCGCAAGCGCCAAAGAGAAGAATTTCCGCAAAACTCCACACGCGCTCCCGCCGTGAAACTCCCGTTCCCCGACCCGCGCGGGCGCTGACCAAACGATTTCCGCGGGGCGATCCGCGCGCGGTACTCGAAATAAAAGACAATCGCCTTTCGCTGCACAAACATCCCGTTTCAATGTACCCGCTTCCGCTTGTGACGGCGTTTCCGCAACCTTCTCCATTCCGCGGAACGAGCGCAGTTCCCGCCCCGACATTCATCCCCCAGTCGGGGCGGGCGGGGTATCCCCAAAGGGGCAGCGCCCCTATGGGCGAACCTTTCGGTCGTTTTCGCTTGCGAAAACTGTTTCCACTTCGTCGGGAAAGGTATCCCCCGCGCGGGGAGCGCAAAGAAAAAAATTATTACAGATAATCCGTAGAACACAGAGTTTTCAATTCATTTTCAGCCATCCCCACGAATTAAAATAAAAATCAATAATAAAACAGCCCCGCTTCCCTTCCGGAAAGCGGGGCTGTTATTTCATTCAACCATTAACCAAGCTTTGCCTGGTTGATCTTGATGCCGGGGCCCATCGTGGATGCGACAACGCAGCTCTTGATGTACTGACCCTTCGCGGTTGCCGGCTTTGCCTTGATGACAGCACCGAGCAGCGTGTCAAAGTTCTCCTTCAGCTTCTCAGCACCGAAGGAAGCCTTGCCGATCGCGCAGTGGATGATGTTGGTCTTATCGAGACGGTACTCCACCTTACCTGCCTTGGCTTCGGTCACTGCCTTAGCCACGTCGGGGGTAACGGTACCTGCCTTCGGAGAAGGCATCAAGCCCTTCGGACCGAGGACCTTACCGAGCTTACCGATCACGCCCATCATATCGGGGCTTGCGATGACCACGTCAAACTCGAACCAGTTCTCATGAACGATTTTGTCTGCCAATTCTGCGCCGCCGACATAGTCAGCGCCTGCTGCCTTTGCCTTGTCCACATTGTCTCCCTTTGCGAAAACAAGGGTGCGGACCGTCTTACCGGTACCGTTCGGGAGGACGACTGCGCCTCTGACCTGCTGATCAGCATGACGGGAGTCAACGCCGAGACGGATGTGGCATTCAATGGTTTCGTCGAACTTTGCCTTGGAGGTCTGGCACACCAGTGCGATCGCGTCGGCAGAGTCGTACAGCTTGCTCTTTTCAATCAGCTTTACGCTGTCAGTATACTTCTTTCCCATTTTTCATGCCCTCCTTCTCAGTCTTCCACCGTGATACCCATGCTGCGCGCGGTACCTGCGATCATGCTCATTGCACTTTCGAGGGATGCAGCGTTCAGGTCGGGCATCTTGGTCTCGGCGATCTTCTTCACCTGCTCCTTGGTGAGCTTTGCAACCTTGGTCTTGTTCGGAGCCGCGGAAGCAGTCTCAATGCCGCACGCCTTCTTGATCAGAACGGGAGCGGGAGGAGTCTTGGTGATGAACGTGAAGGAACGGTCAGCGTATACCGTAATGACGACCGGGATAATCAGACCGATGTCATTCTTGGTGCGCTCGTTGAATTCCTTGGTGAACACGGCGATTGCGACACCGTAAGCACCGAGTGCAGGACCGACAGGCGGCTGAGGAGTTGCCTTGCCTGCGGGCAGCTGCAGCTTGATATAACCCATAATCTTCTTAGCCATTGTGAATTAACCTCCTTAGATGTGGTTGATGCGGGAGAAATCAGATTTTTCTCCCTCCCACGTGTCCGTCTTTGGTCAGACGGCACTGTCCGCGAGCTTGAGCGCGTCGGCTTCAATCTCCACGGGCATATCACGGCGGCCTCTCTTGACGAGCACCGTGACGTTTTTCTTGTCATCGGAAATCGACTGAACGACTCCCTCGTAGCCTTCGAACAAACCGCTGATGATCGAAACGGTATCCCCTTCCTTGAAGGAAAGACGAACCTGCGTCTCCTCGATGGAGAGCGCGGCAACCTCCGCGTCGGAAAGAGGCGTCGGTCTGGATCCGGGACCCACGAATCCGGTCACGCCCGTAATGTTACGGACGGCGTGCCAGCTTTCGTCTGTCATGACCATCTTGATATACACGTAGCACGGAAACACCTTGACTTCCTTGGTCTTTTCCACATCGCCGTTTTTCTCGACGATGGTTTCCGTCGGGATCTTCGTATCGAAGATCAGGTGTCCGAGCTTGCGGTTTTCAACGATTTTCTCCAGGTTATCCTTGACTTTGTTTTCGTACCCCGAATATGTGTGCGCCACATACCATTTCGGGCCTACGTTCATTTCGTCGAAATCGCTCATAGGAAAATCCTCAACCGACGAGACCGCTCAGCGCGATGATCCCCTTGGTGAAGCCCCAGTCAAGCAATCCGACCAGTACGGCAATTGCAACGGACGCGACCAGCACGATCAGCGTGTTCTTCCAGGTCTGATCCCAGGAGAACCAGACAATCTTTCTGATCTCACTGCGGTAGCTGCGGAAGAAGCGCTTTACCTTCTCGCCGAAGCCGACCTTTGTTTTTTCTTCAGCCATTTCTCAATCCTCCGAATTACTTGGATTCTTTGTGAAGAGTGTGTTTCCGGCAGAACGGGCAGAACTTCTGAAGTTCAAGTCTGTCGGGATCGTTTTTCTTGTTCTTGGTCGTGTCATAGTTTCTCTGCTTGCACTCGGTGCAAACGAGCGTGATCTTGACTCTTGCGTCATTAGCCATATTAGCGGCACCTCCCATTATAAATTATTTGGTTTCCGAGGGAAACCCAGTACCTCCCTCGGCGAACGTCGCGTGCCGGGACCGTAAAAACGGATGGCGCTTTTCCGGGCACGAAAAAAAGACCTTTTCGCAGAGGTAAAGCCATTTTACCACGTTCCGGGCGGCTTGTCAAGCGTTTTGCGGAAATTTTTCCGGGGAGGCGGGATCTTACACTGTTTTTTACTTGCAATTGTCCGGCTTGTCTGCTATAATGGGGGCAATCTATGAAAGGCGGCGCAACCTATGCATCCCTTCCGGCACTTCCGGACGATCACTCATCACCGGCATCTTGTCATTGCCGGCTGTTTCCGCGCGGGAATCCCGTGGCGGGGACTTCTGCATGACCTGTCCAAATACAGTCCCACCGAGTTCTTCACGGGGGCAAAATATTACCTCGGCACCCGCAGTCCCAACGCCGCGGAGCGCGAAGCGATCGGTTATTCGGTCGCGTGGATGCACCACAAGGGGCGCAATCCGCATCATTTTGAATACTGGACGGACTTTTCCAAGGCGACCGGGCGTTACGAGCCGGTCAAAATGCCGCTGAAATATCTGAAGGAAATGTTCTGCGACCGCATTGCCGCCTCCAAGACTTACCAGGGGAAGAATTACACCGACCGCCACCCGCTCGAATACCTGACGACGCGGAACGACCGGGATCTGATGCACCCGGAATCCTATGCCATGATGGAGAAAATGCTGACCGTGCTTGCCGAAAAGGGAGAAAAGGAAGCGTTCCGCTTTGTCCGGAACCTGAAATCCTACTGATCCGCCGGGAACGGCAGCCCGTTTTTTCCGAAAAAACCGGGGACGCGCCGGGCATCGGAGCGCCACCGGATCCGTATCATCCGACGACCCGTTCGAGAGCTGACCGCAGAGGAACCGCAATACAAGGAGAAACCTGATATATGTACGAATTTCACCGTGTGGGCGGGCACACCTGCTATCTTTCCGCCCCCACCAACATCGGAATCTATCTGCGCGGAAACACCGCCTATGTCATTGATACCGGCAGCCATGATGCCGACGCCGACGCAATCCTCCGCGTGCTCGGGGAAAACGGGCTGACGCTCGCGGGAGTCATCAGCACCCACGCGCACGCCGACCATACCGGCGGCAACCGGCGTCTGCAGGACATAACGGGATGCCCGGTCTTTGCGTCCCCCGCGGAGGGAGCGATCATCGCAAATCCCATCCTTAACACCTCCCTGCTCTACGGCGCCTATCCGCCGGAGGAGCTTCGCCGCATTCATTATCTGTATGCCGGCGACTGCCGGGTCAGCGGATTTGAGCATCCCGCGTTCCCGAAGGAACTGGAGATCCTCCCGCTCCCCGGGCACTCGGTCGGGATGATCGCCGTGCGCACCCCGGACGGAGTTCTGTTTGCCGCGGACGCAGTCGTGGACGAGAACGCGTGGAAAAAAGGCGGCGCGCCGTACCTTTACCGGGTCGGACAGGCGCTGGAATCGCTGGACCGGCTGGAGCACCTGCCCGCAAAGCTGTACATTCCCTCGCACGCAAAGCCGACGGAGGATATTTCCGCCCTTACGTGCCTCAACCGGGAGCGGATCCTCGCGACGCGCGACTGCCTGCTTGCTCTGACCGCCGAGCCGGTTCCGTTTGACGTTCTGATCGGGCGCTTTGCCGGTTCACACGGCTTGAGGCTTGACCTGTTCCGCCACGCAATCCTCGGCAGTACACTGCGCGCGTACCTCTCGTGGATGCTGGACGACGGATCGGTCACGACCCTCTCGGACGGGGAACGGTTGCTCTGGCGGCGGAGTGAATAAATCCGAAGGCGCGGTTCCGCCGGGGAAACACGGACAAAGAGAAACCGCCGCCCGCGCCATACGGCGCGGGCGGCGGTTTCTCTTTCATTCCGTTTTTTCTTTTGCTCTGAAATAGGTACCGATATGCCCGCCGTCCATGAGGCGGTACAGAATCTTCGGGTCGCTTCCGTTGAGGATGAACATGGGGATCCCCGCCTCGGTCGCAATACGCGCAGCTCTGAGCTTTGCCAGCATTCCGCCGGTCCCGCGGTCGGTGCCCGCGCCGCCTGCCGACGCCAACATTTCGTCGGTCACCTTTGCCACCGAGCTGATGAGTTCCGCCTCCGGATTCTGTCTCGGGTCATCCGTGTACAGCCCGTCCACATCGGAAAGGTTGAGCAGAAGATCCGCCTCCGTCATCACGGCAACGTACGCGGAAAGCAGGTCGTTTCCGCCGAATTTGTGAAGCTCCTCGGTCGAAACCGAGTCGTTTTCGTTGACCACGGGGACGCATCCCAACTCCAGCAGCGTGCGGAAGGTATCCTTCGCCGCGGCACAGCCCACGCGGTCATCCACCACGTCCTTGGTCAGAAGGATCTGCGCCACGGTGTGCCCGAAGTCCGAGAAGCAACGGTCGTACAGCTTCATCAGCTCGCTCTGACCGACCGCCGCCATCGCCTGCTTTTCCGGGATGGTCGCGGGACGGTGCCCGAGCTTCATTTTCGCAACGCCCGACGCGACTGCGCCCGATGACACAAGGATCACCTGCTTGCCCGCGTTGACAAAATCCGACAATACCTCCGCCAGCTCCTCGATCCGGCGGAGATTGAGATTCCCCGTCGGGTGGGTCAGCGTGGACGACCCGACCTTGACGACGATGCGCTTACTCTCAGCAAAATAACTCATTCCGTGACCCTCGCTCCCGCCCGCGGGAGCGCCTTTCCTGTCTCTTGATTCCTGTGCCGCCGCGAGGTTTTTACGGAATTCTTCCGCGCCCCGTTCCGTGGGGTTTTCGCGGAATTCTCACATGGTCGTCCCCCCACGGTGATTCTACGGTGACGACTCACCCCCGGCAGTCCTGCCGCGGCTGTGTTCTTCCCCGCGAGCGCAGGAAATACCGCGGACGCAGAGCGTCTTCCGGAAGCCGGAACGGCAGACGACCGTTTTCCCGTCATATGGCGGCAGTTTCCCGTTTATCCGCGTCATTTCGAAGTCCCCGCGTGAAGTTTCTTCGCGGAAAATTCAAAAAACCCCTTTTCAAAAAAGATTTTTTGATTTATAATAAATGTGAATAGATATTTTTCCCGTTTATTATACAACGGTTTGTTCTTTTTTGCAAGCGTTTTCCGGAAAACGCCCGCGGAAGAAAAACAAAACGGGAATCTGCCGTCCGGCGGCAAGGAGGTAAAACATATGAAACAGAAGTATACGATCACCGTTGCCGGCATCGACCTCAACGTTCTGTCCGACGGGGACGCGGAGTCCGTAGAGACCGTTGTGGCAAGCCTCGACCGCAAAATGCGGGAAATTTTTCTGCACAGCCCGACCTGCTCCAAGAATGAGGCGGCGCTTCTCTGCGCCCTCGAATACTGCTCCGAGCATCTTGCCGAGGAGGAGCATCTCGCGGAGCTGGAAGAAAATGCGGTGAAGTATCAGGCACAGATCGCAAATCTGACCGGAGAAAACGCACGCCTCAAGGCGGCGCTCGAAAAGCTGCTTGCCGAGCAGAAACGCGGCGGCGGTGACAGCGGAGACACGCCGGAGGGTTCCGCGAATGTGACCCGGCGCGACGTGTCGGCTCTGGAGAATGCGGCAAACGCCAAGGCAAAGAGCCAGAAGAACGGTAAGAGAAGCCGCGTCGGCAATATGTTTGACCTTCTGACCTTCAACGACGACGTATGAGCGTCGGGAGGCAGATGAAACAGAACGGACAGGGTCCGGCGGCAACACACGCCGTTCCGGAAAAGCCGGCAAAGTCAAGCGGGCAGAACCCGGCGAAAAGGTCTGCCGCACCGGAACAGCCGGCACAGCAAAACGGACGGGAACAGACGGCAAGGTCCGCCGTGCAGAAAAGCCCCGTGAAACAACACGGTGAGCAGATCACCGGACGATATACCGAGCATCCGGCAGGGGGGAAGAATCCCTTCCTGCCGGAACTGCTCTCTCCCGCAGGTTCTCCCGAGGCGCTCCGCGCCGCGATCGAAGGCGGAGCCGACGCGGTGTACCTCGGCGGGATCGGATTCAACGCCCGCGCCGGGGCGCAGAATTTCGACGCACAGTCACTCCGTGAGGGCATTGCGCTTGCCCACGCATACGGGGTGAAAGTCTACGTCACACTCAACACGCAGGTCTACGATCGCGAACTGCCGGACTGGCTCCGTGCCGTGGAGGGGGCGTACACGGCGGGCGCCGACGCGCTGATTCTTGCGGACATCGGCGGTGCGGCACTGGTAAAGCGCTACTTTCCCGACTTTGAGATCCACGCAAGCACCCAGATGTCGGGACACAACACGGATATGGCAGCCGGGCTGAAAACGCTCGGCTTTTCGCGCATGGTCGTGGCGAGGGAGACCTCTTATGAAAATCTGATGACGCTCTGTCAAAACTCCCCCATCGAAACCGAGCTGTTTGTTCACGGCGCGCTTTGCGTCAGCGCCTCGGGGCAATGTCTCTTTTCCTATGCCGTCGGCGGCAGGAGCGGCAACCGCGGCGAATGTGCCCAGCCCTGCCGTCTTCCCTACGGCGGGCGGGATACCTACCCGCTCTCCCTGAAGGATCTTTCGCTTGCGGGACATATTCCGGAGCTGATCGCGTCGGGCGTGTCGTCGCTCAAGATTGAAGGGCGCATGAAGTCTCCCTCCTATGTGTACGGCGTGACGGCTGTCTTCCGCAGGCTGCTCGACGAATGCCGCGCGGCAACGCCCGGCGAGATGCGCGAGCTGGCGGAACTGTTTTCGCGCGGCGGATTTACCGACGGATATTTCCGCGGGAAACCGGACGGCAGTATGCTCGGCATCCGTTCACGCGAGGACAAGGAGGTCAGCCGCGCGGCACAGCCGTTCGGGGGGCTGACGAGAAAGGTACCGCTCGACATGGTGCTGACGGTGAAACGGGGAAAGCCCGTCACCCTGACCGTGACCGACGCGGGCGGAAAGAGCGCTGCCGTTACGGGGGAGATCCCGGAGGAGGCGCAGAACCGACCGTCAAAAAAGGAAGATCTTCTCCCCAAGCTGACCCGCCTCGGCGGAACGCCGTATGAGGCGCGGCGCGCGGAGATTTTCCTCGACGACGGGTTGCTCCTTCCCTTCTCCGCGCTCAACGCCATGCGGCGGGATGCCGTCGGAGCGCTGACCGAAACGGGCAGGGTTTCGCCGGGACTGTTCCGCGGGACGATCGGGGACGAGGTGCTCTCCGGACTTGGCAGGAATCTTTGTGCCGGGGCGGAAAATGATTCCACGGATATGCGGAATGCGACCGCCGATTTGAAAGAAGAAGCCGCTGACGCGGGTGACGCGACTGTCGGAGCAGGAGATGTATCCCCGGACGCGGAAACCGTGACCGCCGATACGGGAAATGCGACTACCGGGGTAACAGGTAAGACAGCCGATACGGGGAACACGATCGCCGCTCGCACGGACATTTCCCCCGAAATGCCCCGCCGTCAGGCGGTCTGTTATCTGCCGGAGCAGCTGACGGACCGGGTACGAAAAACCTTTGACCGGGTCTATCTGCCGCTGGAATATTTCTCGGACGGGACGTATCCCCAAAGTGCCGACGCGCGTGCGAAGGTGATCACCGGCAACCGGCAAAAACCGCTTCCGTGGGTCCCGGATGGCGTTCTGCTTCCTCCGGTCATTCCGGACAGCGAGCGCGCGGACGTTTCGCGGCGGCTCCTTGAAGCAAAACGCATGGGCGCAAAATACGCGCTGACGGGGAACGTCGGACACCTTGACGTTGTGCGGGAAGCGGGGCTGATCCCCGTCGGGGACTTCCGGCTGAATGTCTGCAACGCGGCAAGCCTTGCGGTGGAGCGGTCGCTCGGGTTTTCCGGTTTGATTCTCTCCCCTGAGCTGACGCTCCCGCGCCTGCGCGACCTTTCCTTCCCCGATACCGCGGCAATTGTTTACGGGCGGATGCCGCTCATGGTGCTGGAAAAATGCGTGGGGACCGAGCTCGGCGGTTGTGCCCGCTGCGCGGAAAACAAGCTTGCCCTCACCGACCGGATGGGCGCCGTATTCCCGGTGCTCCGCACGCCGCCGCACCGCTCGCTGGTGTTCAACTCGGTGCCGACCTTTATGGCGGACCGGGCGGATCTGCTTGCGCATTACCGCGTCCTGCGGCAGATTTTCCTCTTTACGGTGGAATCGCCGGAGGAGGTGGACCGTGTGATCGCCGCCTACGAAAAGGGTGCCGCTCCCGCGGGGGCAGTCCGGAGGATTGCGCAATAAAATTGTGCGGTTGACAAGAAAGAACTTGTTTTCCGTTCACCTTGCGGAAGAACGCCGCAGGGCGGATTGAGCCCGACGGGTTGCCGCACGGTAAAATGCCCGCAACGGGTTGCCGCAGGGCGGATTGTACCCGACGGGTTGCCGCACGGCTGACAGCGCATGGCGGAATACACCCGGCGGAACGCCACGCGACGGATTGTCCCCGACGGGTTGTCACCCGGTAGGTTCCGCACGGCAGCTTGCCCCCCACAGGTTGCCACGCGGCTGACAGCGCATGGCAAAACAGAATATCCCGCATGACCCAAAGCGGCTCCCGGCTGATGCCGGGAGCCGCTTGTTCATTTGATGAGCGGGACTGCGCTTCAATTCCCCGCATACACGCAGTACAGCTTCGCAACTGCATTTGCGTCAGCCACCGTGCGGTATGCCTTCATGGAAATCTGGCGTACTCCGTAAGCCGCATATATGTCAACCGCCGAGCCGGAGGGAACGCCTGCCGACGCATACGCGCCGAGAAGCAGATGACTGCCTGTCGTCCCCGAGAGCAGATCAACCGTTTTGCGGGCTGTCGCACTGTACGCGAGAACGCCGTTCACATAAACCTTCTGGGTCACGCCGTCAAAGGTCTCGGTGAAATGCACATACCCGGTCGCGGGAACTGCAGTCTGCACCCGCGTCTTCAGCGGGAAGAGTCCGGTATTCGTCGAGGAAACCAGTCCCGTCGCGGGGTTGTACCGGATGCCGCCAAACCAGAAACCGTCGTCATTGCCGTACGGCTCCAGCACGCCGATGTAGTCGCCCGCGCCGTATGCCGCCTCGGGGATATAGAACACCGTTTCGTGTGTCCAGCCGGTCAGCCCCGCAAAGCCTCCGACCGACACGCTCTGTTTTCCGGTCAGCCCCGATCCGAAATCGAAGGAGAACCAGCCGTCTGCGATCACGGCATCATAGTTGGAGGGCTTCCCGGCAAGGGATTCCATGTAGAATCTGTTTGCCGCTTCCGTACTTGCGGCGTGTGCGTAACCGAACGAATAATCGAGGGAGACTCCGTAGAGAGAATACTGGCTCCGGAAGCCGGTCCGCTTTCCGCCGTAATTTGCAAATACGTTGAGGAAGATCTGATTCTGGGATTCCTTCGTAAGATCCCGGGAAAGGTCCTTCCGGGCAGTGCCCTCAAGGATCAGCTCCCCGTTCAGGTACACCCGAAGAGAACCGGTGGAGAAGGTCGCAAGGAAGTATGCCTCTCCCGTCACGGTCTTTGCTTTCTGATACCGGACGGTGAAGTTCTCCTCGTTCGAGAAATACGCAAGTCCCGTACCGAGATTGTATCCGATGCCGGTCTCAATATCCGCGGCGCCGGTTGCGCCCGTGCTCTTGATACCAAACACCAGCAGCTTGTTTGAATCCGTATACTCATTTTCCGGGATCCGGTACCGCGCGATCTTGGTCCAGCTGTCCATATCCCGCATATCGACCATATTCACCGCCACACGCGTGGTATTCATGAGCGTTCCCGCCTCGGTCTTTGTATAGTCGTATGCATACCACGGTTCTGCGAGCACGTCGGAATAGTCGTATTTCATGCCGTCCGGGTCGTTCATCGCGTCAATTCCCGCCGTCTCGTACAACCGGGAGATGACCGCGTCCGTCGTTGCAAGGTGGTATCCCCGGGTATTCAGCAGAACTACGCCGTAAGCGTCGAACTGATTGACGACCGCGTTGTCCGCGTCGCCGAAGGTCGCCTTGCCGCCGACAAGCAGGGTATTCTGTGCCGAAGCGGCGAGCGCCGCTTTGCCTGCCGCCCCGTCGGAAACCGTCGCGGTATAAGCGAGCGAGCCGTTGATATAGACCTTCTGGGTCACGCCGTCAAAGGTATCCGCGAAGAACACCCAGCCGGACAGCTTCACGGGAGTCACGCTTGCGGACGGGAAGAGTGCGGGGTTTACGGAGGAGATCCTGCCGGTGGACAGATTGTACCGGATACCGGTCGTCCAGCTTCCCTCGTCAGCGCCTCTCCAGCCGAAGATACCGATCTCGTCGTCCGCGCCGTACTCCCCTTCCGGGATGTACAGGGTCGCAGTACGCGTCCAGCCGGTTGCCGTCAGGTCAGTCGCAAATCCGGTCATATCAATCAGGCGGGTTCCCGCGAGCCCCATGATGCCGGAGAAATTCTGCTCGTACCAGCCGGAAATCGTGAGCTTTTCGTAATCGTCCAGTCCCGCAAGGGCGTTCTGTGCGGTACTCACATAGCTGTACTTGAAGCGTCCGCCGGGAGCAACGTCGCCGGAGATGTAGAAATCCATGATGTCGCCGGAGAAGGTGTCGTAATTTCCCTCGTCATGCACGTTGTCCGTCACGCTGAAGTTGACGGTAAAATCGTACCCGCTGATGCGGACGAACTTCTTCGGGATCTTTATCTGCAGGTATCTGCCGTCCACCGCGTAGGACACGGTTCCGACCGTCTCGGTCTCATAGCCGTTTCCGGTAAAACGCTCCAGCGTTGCGGTCGTTGCGGTCGGCGTGGTCTTGTTGATGACGTAATCAAAGGTCTCCCAGCCCCCATTCGACTGGTCGGTATCAAGATAGAGCGTCATCCATCTGCCGCCGGTATAGGGGGTAATATTGTCCATGCACTCAATCAGAAAGTAGAGATTGTCGTCGTCGCGGGCGACCTGTGCGCCGATGATGTCGTTTCTGCCTGAGGTTTCGGTGTAAAGCTTTCCGCCGTAGCCGTAGGAGGAACGGTCACCGGTATTGTTCCGGTAAGCGGCAAAGTACAGGTCGATCGCCTCCCACTGGGAAAGGTCGCCGTAAATGTCGATCGCCATTGCCCTTCCGGCGGGCGTGATCGCCTCGGTACCCTTGTAGCGGCGGATATAGTTGACCATCTGGTAGTAGTAGTTGTCCTTGAGCGCGCCCTTCGTCGGCTCGATGTCGCGGCTGTACTCGTCCTTGAAGGTATCCGGCAGCGCGTTTGCCGTCTGGTTATAGCCGGCATCGGCAGGCCAGGTCACCTGACGGTCCGCGACCCATTCGTTCCAGCCGGTCACGAAGAGGACATCGGGATTCTTCGAAAGCGCGTATTCAAACTGCTCCGCGAAATTGTAGCCGTAGAGCGACGAATTGCCGCCGTCATACCGGTCACCCTGTGCGTGGGTATAGGAGCGACCCATGACGTACTGACCGTTCATCGCAATGATGGGATACGACGATCCGGCGATATTTCTGTAAGTATAGTTCTGCGCGGGGGAGACCGTCACCTGTGTCAGGTTCGTCGCCGAGCCGAATACCGGCTGGGGATAGATGTTGAGCCAGCCCCAATAGGTGGAACCCTTTGCGGAAGCCGCGCTCGCGGTATAGGTGCCGTGACCGGCGCGGAAGGTGAAGAAATTCTGAAGCGTGGAGGAAAGGTTGGAGGAATACGCCATGAGGAACGGCTTGCCGTTCACACGGTACCACAGATCCGACCACTTGCCTGCCGCATACACGCTGTTGTAGATCAGGTTCGCCTGTGTCGCGGAAGCCGCATTTGCGGCAAGCGGAAGCGTGAAGGAGATCTTCGGGGCGTTGACGCCTCCCTCCTTTGCTGCGGTGAAGGTATCGAACACCAGGGGATAGGCGGCATCCCAGGTAAAGGTGCCGTTGGTGTTGTCAAAGAAGATGGCATCGACCCCCGCGTTGGCGAGCAGCTCGCTCTGACGGCGGATGACCCATCTGTCGATGGAGGAGTAATATCCGTAGATCGGCTCGTTCCAGAAATAAACATGGCTCGAGGGATCCCCCCAGTAGATGCTTGCATAATCATTCTGAATCTCGGGGTACTTCTCCATCAGCTTCTGCACGTTGACCGGCGTTTTCCCGAGCCGCGGGGACCCGTTGACCTGCAGGTGCCAGTCCCAGAAGAACATGGCTAGCGTCTTGCCCTCTACGGGGTCGCCGACATCGGCATTGGTGAGCGAGGTTCTGCCGAGCGCGTCGGTAAACACCCATGTCCCGGGCTTTACCGTATATTTTGCGTCGGAGGCGTCAAAGGTGCCGCTTGCCGCGCGGGCTGCCTTGCGCACAAAGCAGTCGGAAGCCGTTTCTTTGGTGTCGGTAAAGGTGACGGTCATCCGGATGTCAAAGTCGGAGATATCCGTCGTGCCGAAATAGCAGTCGGTCCCGGCGATGAGGTTGTTATCCGCCGCAAGCAGCGCAACCGTTCCGCTCTGTGCCGAGACGGTCAGAAGATACTTCCCCGCACGCTGCTTCGGGAAGGCAAGCGATGCCTCTCCGTCGTCTTTCACCGTGACGGTTTTCGAGGACAGCGGCTGATTTTCCAGCGTCGCCGCCACGTCCCCGGCATACGGGCGAAGCGAGACGACCGCCTCTCCCGGCTCTGTGCCGAGGCAGGTCAGGCTGACATTCAGGGACGTAAACGAAGCATTGGCTTCAAAGAGGAAAGAATATGCCTCCCCGGCTTCCATCGGTTTTGCCGTCAGCTCCGACGCGGGGTCATATGCCCTGACAACGCCCCCCGTTTCGCCAAAGGCGACTACCGTGACGGGGACCGCCGCAAGAAGTACGACAGCCGCGATCAAAAGAATCCATCTTTTCTTCATGGGTTTGCCTCCTCATCCGTCTCTGTCCGCACCGGAAACGTCTGTTTTCCGAGCGAAATTTCCATATCTATGCGTCTCCAACTTAATTTTATCAGAAAATATATACAAAATCAAGTGTATTTTCGTTTTTTGTGCTTTTTTTAGGAAATGCTCTTGCAAAAAATAGGGCATTAAGATATAATATAATTAATTGTAAAATGCCGGGACAAGGCAGATTGCAAGGGCGTCGGAGCACCCGGCTCCGGCAGGATTCAACCATCGGAAAACAAACAGAAAGGAAATAAAAAACAGTATGGCAATGTCTCCTTACGAAATCAAAAAAGAGATCTGCGAGATCGGCAAGCGCGTGTATGACAAGGGCTTTGTCGCGGCAAATGACGGCAACATCTCCGTTAAAGTGAACGACAACGAGTTTTACTGCACCCCGACCGGCGTGTCCAAGGGCTACATGACCCCCGACATGATCATCCGCATTGACGGAAACGGCAACAAGCTGGAGGGTCGTCTGAACCCCTCCTCCGAGATCAAGATGCACCTGCGCGTTTACCGCGAGCGTCCCGATGTCATGGCAGTCGTGCACGCACATCCTCCGATCGCTACGGCGTTCACGGTTGCGAACGTCCCGCTCAACCAGTATATTCTTCCCGAGGCGGTCCTTTCCCTCGGTGACGTTCCGACCTGCGAATACGGCACGCCGTCCACCATGGAGATTCCGGATTCCCTCATGCCCTACATCCAGAATCACGACGCGTTCCTGCTCAAGAACCACGGCGCCCTGACCGTCGGCAACAGCCTGCAGAAGGCAATGTTTGTCATGGAAGAGGTCGAGTTCAACGCAAAGATCTGTATGTATGCGCGCCAGCTCGGCGGCGTGGACGAGATCCCCTGCGACCAGCTTGAAAAGCTGATGGAGCTCCGCAAGAAGATGAATATGCCCGGCAGGCATCCCGGTTGCCGGATGTGCCCCAACAAGGGAACCGACAAGTGCCACTGCAAGACCGATGCCACGACCTGTTCCTCCAACACGGCAAATCCCGACCTTGTCGCCGAGATCACCCGCCGCGTGATGGCACAGCTGAACAAATAATCCGGATTCCCGAAAATTTACGGAAAGGAATCATACATAACTATGGAACTCAGTCAGAATGAGATCGAACGCATCGTCAGAGAAGTGCTCGGCTCGGTCGGGAGCACCGCCGCAAATGCGGGCGGTCCCCTTCCCAAAACCGCGCACGTTGCGATGCTGACCGGTCCCAAGCATTTTGAAGTCAAGGAATTCCCCGTTCCCGAGCTCACGGACGACGACATTCTCGTCCGGGTCGAGGGTGCCGGCGTCTGCGGAACCGACGTGCATGAATGGCGCGCCGATCCGTTCGGACTCATTCCCGTCGTGCTCGGTCACGAGGGAACGGGCGAGGTGGTCTACCTCGGCAAGAACATCAAAAAGGACACGGCGGGAAATCCGCTGAAAGTCGGCGACAAGCTGGTGACCTCGGTCATCTCCTGCGGCGACTGCTACATCTGCCGCATGGTGCCGGGCAGAACCAACCTCTGCGACGCGCAGGGCGTGTTCGGTCTGATCGGCGACAAGCGCGGCACCGCCGAGGGCAACCGCCTCAACGGCTGGTTCTCGGATTACATGCTCATCCGCGGCAAGGGCACGACCTACTTCCGCGTCAACGAGCTGAACCTCAACCAGAGAATGCTCCTCGAGCTTGCGACCGTCTGTGTTCACGCGCTGGAGCGCGGTCAGAGCACGGGTCTGCTCAACTTCAACTCCAAGGTTCTCTTACAGGGCTGCGGACCTGTCGGACTGATGATGTTGTGTGTGCTCCGCGCGGCGGGCATCAACCACGTCATCGCGCTGGATGGCAACGAAGACCGTCTGAAGCTGGCGCAGGCACTGGGAGCCAAGTCAACGATCTGCTTCAAGCGTCCCGATGAGGACACGCTTGACAAGCGCGTTGCAAAGATCAAGGAGCTTGCCAACGGCGTCGGCGTGGACTTTGCATATCAGTGCACGGGCGCACCCGCGGCGGCGGCTGACATCTACTCCTACATCCGCCGGGGCGGCGGCATGTGCGAGATGGGCTTCTTCGTCAACAACGGAGAGTACTCCGTCAACCCGCACCTTGCTATGTGCAACAAGGAGATCAACATCGTCGGCTCGTGGGATTACAGCGCATCGGATTACCCGACCGCCGTCGCATTCCTCAAGCAGTGCGCGGAGATGAACATCCCCGTGGAGAAGCTCATCACCCACTCCTTCCCGCTCGACCAGATGAACGAAGCGATGGAGACCAACGTGGCGCAGAAGGGCATCAAGATCTGCTACATTGCAAAGTAACAAACAAACGCATCATCAAAAAGAAAGAGGAACACCGGAATGTCACACGCGCTCGGAATGATCGAGGTATACGGCTTCACGACTGCCATTGTCACGGCGGACGCCGCGGCGAAAGCGGCGGACGTGGAGATCGTTGCCATTGACAAGAACAAGCCGGCAAATGCCGACAAATGCGAGGTTCCGCTCGTGATGGTCGTCAAAATGGAAGGCAGCGAGGACGCAGTGGAGGCGGCGATGGAGGCAGGCATCAAGGCTGCCCGGGATCGCGGACGCTACATTACCTCAAAGCTGATTGCCCGGCTCTCGGAGGACGCGGAATGGTTTGCGCGTCTGGACGCGACGGGGCATGACAAGCTCCGCTGAGGCGGAAAACGAAACATAATCTGAACATTATATTTAAGGAGAACAAAACAATGCAGGAAGCACTCGGAATGATCGAGACAAGAGGTCTCGTCGCAGCAATTGAAGCAGCAGACGCCATGGTCAAGGCGGCAAACGTCGTCCTCGTCGGCTCCGAGAAGATCGGATCCGGGCTCGTCAGCATCATGGTCCGCGGAGATGTCGGAGCTGTCAAGTCGGCTGTGGAAGCAGGAAACGAAGCGGCAAGCAGACTCGGCGAGGTCGTTGCAACCCACGTAATCCCGAGACCCCACGCAGACGTCGAGAAGCTGCTCCCCAAGCTCGGCTGATTTTCCTGATCCGTCATGGAAAACGCAATTGCACTTCTTGAAGTACAGGCGAATGTCGCCGCGATCGCGGGGCTTGACGCAATGGTGAAGGCGGCAAACGTCCGTCTCATCCACGTCGAGCGCCGCCTCGGCGGACGGCTCATCACCGTCGTTGTGGAGGGTTCCGTTTCCGACGTGACCGCGGCGCTTGAAGCCGGAAAGGTCGCGGCGGGAGAGGTCGGAACCGTCAAATGCGCGGAGGTCATCGCCCGTCCTCACGAAGAGGTCATGAAATTTCTGAAGTGACCGGAAACACCCGTTTCCCGCGAAAAACCGCTCCCCAAGGCGCGGCGTCCCCGTTCGGGAACGGATACCAACGCCTGTTGACCGCATACGCGGAAAACATAAAATAAGTAATGATATCAAATAGGAGGATATTACAATGGAAGCTCTTGGCATGATTGAGACCAGAGGTCTGGTTGCCGCAATCGAGGCAGCCGATGCAATGGTCAAGGCAGCAAACGTCGTCCTCATCGGCTCCGAGAAGATCGGTTCCGGTTTGGTCAGCGTCATGGTGCGCGGAGATGTCGGTGCCGTAAAGGCAGCTGTCGAAGCAGGCGGAGCCGCAGCAGGCAAGCTCGGCGAAGTCGTTGCGACCCACGTGATCCCGAGACCTCACGCAGACGTCGAAAAGCTGCTCCCCAAGCTCGGCTGATTGTCGTCTGACAGCTGATCCGGGCAACCGCCTGCGGGACGCTTTTCGTCTCCCGTATGCCGCTTGCCGGGCAGTCTCAAAGCGGGACTGCCCGGCAGAGCCCCGGCGCTGTGTTTCCTTTTTGGGCGCTTCCGCCATATCCGTTTTTCCCTATCCGTTTTTTCTATCCGCTTTGCTTTTTTACCGGTGTCCCTTCCGCATGAGGAGGGAGCATCGCACAACAGGGCTTCCCGTTCCGTATGCGCATCATACCGGGACAGCCAGCCGCGTCCCTCGGGCGTCCGCCCCGCGGCGCACGGATTTTTGCCGTGAAACTGCACGGGGAACAAGCAATGATCAGCGGTCGGCAGTCAACGGCAGTGGTCATCCGTAATCGTTGGTCTGCGGTCGTTCAACTATCCGGCTGTCATCATCTGTCAGCCGGCAACCATCGGAAAATTCACCGCTCCCCGGGGGAGGCGGTATCCATACTCGCACGCCGCGCCACAGGGTCCGGCGGGAAAGGCAGGAACTCCATGCAAAAAGGAATCGTCATCGGAAACGTCGTATCCACGCGGAAACAGGACACGCTGGTCGGATACAAGTTTCTCGAGGTCAGGATCATTGAAAACAACCGTGAGACGGACAAGTATCTCATCGCGGTAGACACGGTCGGCGCCGGCATCGGCGAGACCGTTCTCCTCACGACCGGAAGCGGTGCACGTCTTGCGCTCCGTTCCCCGGACGCTCCGGTGGACGCGGCAGTCGTCGGTATCGTCGATTATTGACGCGCGGACACCGGATTTTCCCGGGCGGATCCGCCGGAAAGCCGGAAGAAACGCCGTATCCGGACGACACCCCATGCGACAACTCTGCCGGTACCCGAGCCGCAGTCCCGCGGGCGGGCAGCGATCCGGCAAACCAACGGAATCCGAAAGCTTCTGTCGGGCAACCCGACTATTACCCTCCCCTCCCGGGAGGTTCATAAGGAACAGTACTTATGCAAACGAAACTTGTTGAACTCATGAAACAGGCGTCCGTCGTCGGTGCGGGCGGAGCGGGCTTCCCCTCCTATGCAAAGATTGCGGACGGAGCGGACACGCTGGTGGTCAACGCCGCCGAGTGTGAGCCTCTGACCTATACCGACCTGACGCTCATGCGTCATCATATGCCCGAGATCATCCGCGGCGTGGAGATCGTTCTCTCGGAAACGGGAATGGAGCGCGGCATCGTCGGCATGAAGACCCACACGGGCAAGGAGCTCGGTTACACAGACGGGCAGGTGCTCGGCAAGAACGTCACCGTCTGCCTGCTTCCCGACGTCTACCCGATGGGCGACGAAATCTCACTCATTTACGAAACAACCGGCAGGCTGGTTCAGCCCGGTGCGCTTCCCATCACCCAGCACGTCATCGTCTACAACGCGGAAACGGTCTACAACATCTACCGCGCCGTAACCGAGGGCGCGCCCGTCACGGAAAAGTGGCTGTCCATCGGCGGCGACTTAAAACAGGGCTACATCGTCCGGGTCCCGATCGGCATGCGCATCTCCGAGCTGTTTGAAAAGCTCGGCATCACCATCCCCGAAGGGCACGTACT
The DNA here is from genome assembly GCA_934796165.1 of uncultured Eubacteriales bacterium. GTDB lineage: Bacteria > Bacillota > Clostridia > Oscillospirales > CAG-272 > CAKVOU01. The sequence continues at coordinate 61,513 of CAKVOU010000007.1, forward strand.
CATCGACGGCGGTCCGTCCATGGGCAAGATCATCCCGCTTTCCGGCTCGGTCATCCGCAAGACGACCAAGGGTCTTCTGATCCTTCCCGACACCATTCCCGCCGTGGTCAACCAGAACCGCTCGCCGGACGAGCAGAGAAAAATCGCAAGCTCGGTCTGCTGCCAGTGCTCGCGCTGTACGGAGCTTTGCCCGCGGCATATGCTCGGCTACCCGATCGAACCGCACCGCATGGTACGTTCCTCGGTGAGCATCGCCAAGGACGATCCGATTCTCATCCAGACGGCGCAGGTCTGCTGTTCCTGCGGCATCTGTTCCGTTGCCGCGTGCTGTCAGGGCATTTCCCCCCGCGCGGTCATCAACGAATACAAGGGGATCCTTGCAAAGAACCGCGTCCGCTTCAACGCGAACGGCAAGATCTATCATCCCCATCCCGACAGAGAGAACCGCATGATGTCCTCCGAGCGCTGGAAAGAGCTGCTCGGCGTCAAGCGGTTTGACAAGGAAGGTAAGTTCCTCCCCGACCTCATGGGAGCCAAAGAGGTTGTCATTCCCATGAGTATGCACATCGGCGCGCCGTCGGTCCCCGCAGTGAGTGTCGGCGACCATGTGACGGCAGGACAGCTGATTGCGGGCGCCGCCGAGGGTGCGCTCTCGGTTCCCCAGTACGCGTCCGTCACGGGCAAGGTCACCTTTGCCGACGCAAAGCAGATCATCATTCAGGCAGACTGACGCGGTGGTATATACCGGATCGTGCCGCGGCACCGCCGGGATACAGCCGTGAAACCAAATACCGGAACGAATCCACAGAAAGGCAGAGTTAATATATGTATCAGGCAGTCGGAGTCATGGAACTCAAAAGCATCGCCAAGGGGATCGAAGCGGCAGACGACGCGCTCAAGAGCGCGGGAATCCGTCTCGTGTCCGCGCATCCCTCCTGCCCCGGAAAATACGAAATCATTCTGACAGGCTCGGTGTCCAATGTGACCGCCGCCGTCGATCATGTCAAGGAAAGATTCGGAGACGTGATCGTGGACAGCTGCGTCATGGGCAGAATCGACGAGCAGGTCATCACCGCTCTCTACGGCACGCAGGCAGTCGCAAAGGAAGGTTCACTCGGCATTGTCGAGACCTATTCCGCGTCCTCCGCGATCAAGGCGGCGGATATCGCGGTCAAGACCTCCCGCGTGGAGATTTACGAATTGCGTCTGTCCCGCGGTATGGGCGGCAAGGGCGTTCTCCTCGTCACGGGCGAGGTCGGGGACGTAACGGCTGCCGTGGAAGCCGGCGCAAAGTACGCAAAGGAGCAGTCGCTCTATAACTACTCCGCTGTCATCGCCGCTCCCCACGAGGAGCTCTGGGAACAGCTCTGATAAAATTGCCGGATGCCGGGAGAATATCCCCGCAGCCTGCAAAGAATTACCGAAAGCCGCCGGTTTTTCCGGAACGGCTTCCGGTTTTCCCCGTTTGATTCCGTCCGAAAGGAGGCAAGCCCGTGGAATCCATTCGTTTTTGCCTTAAAAAGAGCGAGCGTATCACCAAGCTGGTGCACGACCTCTACGATCATCTCCCCGAGATTGAGCCGTACCGTGCCGAGCTGGTCACAGAGAGCTACAAACAGACCGAAAACCTGCCGATCATCAAAAGACGTTCGGCGGCTTTTCGTCATATTCTCGAAAACTTCCCCGTCGTTATCCGTGACGGGGAGCTGATTGCCGGCTCCAACTCCGTTTCCCCGCGCGGGTGTCAGACCTTCCCGGAATACTCCTTTGAATGGCTGGAGCCGGAGTTTGACACGATTGCCACACGCGAAGCGGATCCTTTTTACATTTCCGACGATACCAAGCGTCGTCTTTCTGCCGTCCACCCTTATTGGAAGGGTAAGACGGTGAGCGACCTTGCCGCTTCAAACATGGATCCCGAGGTACTGGATGTTTTCCTGCACCACGGCATTTTCACGGTCGGCAACTACTTCTACAACGGCATCGGGCACGTCAACGTCAACTACGAAAAGGTCATCCGCGACGGGTATGCATCCTTCCTTGACGAAGTGCGCAGGACGCGCGCGTCGCTTGACATGGGAAGCGGCGACTACATTACGCGCAAGCAGTTTCTCGACGCGGTGGAGGAATCGCTCCTTGCCGTCATCGGCTACGCGCACCGCTATGCGGAGCTTGCGGAAAAGACCGCCGGCGGCTGTGCCGATCCGGTCCGCCGCCGCGAGCTGAAGCGCATTGCCGACGCCTGCCGGTGGGTCCCGGAGCATGGTGCGCGTACCTTCTTCGAGGCGTGCCAGTCCTTCTGGTTCGTGCAGCAGCTTCTGCAGCTGGAATCCAGCGGACATTCCATCTCTCCCGGGCGCTTTGATCAGTATATGTATCCCTATTTCAGGGCGGACATTGAGTCGGGCAGAGAAACCCTCGAATCGGCACAGGAGCTGATCGACAACATCTGGGTCAAACTCAATGACCTGAACAAGGTGCGCGACGCGGCATCGGCAAAGGGCTTTGCCGGATACGGGCTGTTCCAGAATCTGATCGTGGGCGGTCAGGACGAGAACGGGCGCGACGCGACCAACGAATTGTCCTATCTTTGCCTCGAAGCCTCCATGCACGTCCGTCTGCCCCAGCCGTCCCTGTCCATCCGGATCTGGAACGGCACGCCGCACGATCTCATGATCAAGGCGGTCTCGGTCACGCGCGACGGGCTCGGTGTTCCCGCGTTCTACAACGACGAGGTGATTATTCCCGCGCTGATGAATCGGGGGCTTTCGCTTGCCGAGGCGCGCGACTACTGCATCATCGGTTGCGTGGAGCCGCAGAAGGGACACATGACCGACGGCTGGCACGACGCGGCGTTCTTCAATATGTGCCGTCCTCTGGAAATGGTATTTTCCGACGGCTTTGACCGCGGAGTGCAGATCGGTCCCCACACGGGGAATGTGGAGGAGTTCTCCACCTTTGAAGAATTCTTTGACGCCTACAAAAAGCAGGAGCACGCCATGCTCAGAATGCTGGTGAACGCCGACAACGCGGTGGATCTGGCGCACGCGGTGCGCTGTCCCCTGCCCTTTGAGTCCTCCATGGTGGATGACTGCATCGGGCGCGGCAGATCACTCCAGGAGGGCGGTGCGCACTACAATTTCACGGGTCCGCAGGGCTTCGGCATTGCCAACGTGACCGATGCGCTCACGGCGATCCGGGAGCTGGTCTACAACCAAAAGTCGGTCACCATGAAAGAAATGAAGGAAGCGATCGCCGCCAACTTCGGCGAAGCGCCCTCCAAGGAAGAAGCGATCCGGCTGACGGCGGAGGTAGTCGCACAGCTGACCGGGACCGGTGTCACCGTCACGGACGCGCAGATCGCGGACATCTGCCGCATGATTCTCTCGGGCAACGCGCTCCCCGAGGCAAAGCGCGCGCGTTACCATGAAATCAGGGAAATGATCGACGCGCTGCCGAGGTACGGCAACGACGACGAGACGGTCGATCTGCTTGCACGCGAGGTCGCCTACACCTACACGCGTCCGCTTGAGACCTTTACCAACCCGCGCGGCGGGCGGTATCAGGCAGGACTGTATCCGGTATCCGCCAATGTTCCGCTCGGCGCGGAGACGGGAGCGACGCCGGACGGAAGGCTCTGCGGCACGCCAATTGCGGACGGGGTCGGCCCCGCGCAGGGGCGGGACACCCACGGTCCGACGGCGGCGGCAAACTCCGTGGCGAAGCTGGATCACGGCATTGCCTCCAACGGAACGCTGTTCAACATGAAATTCCATCCGTCCGCGCTTGCGGGCATGGCGGGACTTGAAAAGTTTGCCGCCTTCATCCGCGGATTCTTCGATCAGAAAGGTATGCACGTGCAGTTCAACGTGGTCTCCAGGGAGACGTTGCTTGACGCGCAGGCGCACCCCGAAAACTACAAAACGCTGGTCGTCCGCGTTGCGGGATACAGTGCGCTCTTCACGACGCTGTCGCGTTCGCTTCAGGACGACATCATCAGCCGTACCGAGCAAGGGTTTTAAGGGAATTCCGGGAGAGTAAGCGAGTCGGGCGGCGGAAGTCCGCGGTTGCGGCTCGGGGGCTCTGGGAGACGAGGGGGCACGGCGGACGGAGAGCCGCTGAGCGCGGGCGGAAGTCGCCCGGCTGCGCGCGGATACAGGTTTCTGCGTATACCGGTAAAGTCGTCCCTCGCACAGTACAGAGTTACCCCTCGGACCAGCAGATTTGCCCATAAAAAAGACCGAAAGGAGACCGTGCCATGTATCTGTACGGCGGACAATCGAATGCTGACAGCCGGGCGGAATCTCCGGACGGCTCCGTCAGGGGGCGCATCTTTGACATCCAAAGATACTCCGTACACGACGGTCCCGGCATCCGCACCATTGTATTCTTCAAGGGCTGTGCGCTGCGTTGCCGTTGGTGCTGCAACCCCGAATCCCAGGAATCCGGAATCCAGACCATGGTCCGCGCGGGAAAGACCGAAACGGTCGGGCGCGACGTGACCGTTGACGAGGTGCTTTCCGAGGTGCTCCGCGACCGTCCGTATTACCTGCGTTCCGGCGGCGGTATGACGCTCTCCGGCGGAGAGGCACTGCTTCAGCCGGAATTTGCCCTTGCACTCCTCCGGGCGGCGCACGACGAAGGGCTTGACACTGCAATCGAGACGGCGGGCTTTGTTCCCGAAGAAAACCTTGTACGGGTGCTCCCCGAAGTCGATCATGTGCTGATGGACATCAAGCACATGGACAAAAACAAGCACCGTGCCTTCACGGGGCAATCCAACGAACGGATTCTTTCCAATGCACGCTATACCGCCTTCCACGCAAAAGAACTGATCATCCGGGTACCGGTCATCCCGACCTTCAACGATACGGAGGAAGAGATCCGCGCGATCGCCGCATTCGCGGCGGGGTTACCCGGCGTGAAAAAACTACACCTGCTTCCCTACCATCGTCTGGGACAGGACAAATACACGGGGTTATCCCGCGACTACGGAATGGGGGAGGTTCCCCCGCCGACAAAGGAGCACATGGAAACGCTTCTTTCGGTTGCAGAAGAATCCGGGCTGACCTGTCAGATCGGCGGCTGACATCCGCCGCCACGCTCGCTTCCCGCGCCCGCCTGCGGCGCTTCGCGCCGCTGCCGCCGGGAGCCGGGCAATCATGTTTCAAAAAAACGGGCGGTTCTCCGCCCCGGCTCCCGGCGCCCCGCCACCCGCTCCGCGGGTGGCGCGGGCGCGGTACCGCAAAGGGGTTCTTCCCGGCGGCGGTACACCACACAAGCACGGAGAACTGTTCCGCACGGTTTTCCCGGATAAGGAGAATGCAATGAGCCAAGACCTGTTCAAAGAAAATATGCGTATTGTCCAGGAGCTGGTTCCAGGGCGGCAGATCACACTCGCGCACATCATCGCCAACCCCGACCGCGAGCTGTACCGCAAGCTGGGACTTGACCCCGCGGTGGATTACGCGCACGCGGCAATCGGCATTCTGACCGTCAGTCCCGCGGAATCCGCTGTCATCGCGGCGGATCTCTCCATGAAGTCCTCGGACGCGTCGCTCGGCTTTGTGGACCGCTTCACGGGCACGGTGCTCCTGACCGGTTCGGTTTCCGCGGTGGAATCCTCCTTTTCGGCAGTCACGGAATACTTCCGCGCAACACTCGGTTACGCGGTCTGCCCCATGACGCGCACGTAACCTTCATGAAGAAACTGATCCTCATGGGCAGGGTCGCGGCGGGGAAAACCACGCTGACCCAGGCACTGCGTGGCGAACAGCTCCGCTACTGCAAGACCCAGTACATCGACTACCGCGACACCATCATCGACACCCCCGGTGAATATACGGAGGTTGCCCGCCTCGGTGCCGCGCTTCAGCTTTACGCTTACGAAGCGGACATTGTGGGGCTGGTCATCGGTGCGGAGGAGCCGTATTCGGTGTTTCCGCCCGCGATCACGGGCATGGTCAACCGCGAGGTCATCGGAATCGTTTCCGGTATTGACAGACCGGGCGCCGATCCCGACCGCGCTGAGCGCTGGCTGCGGCTTTCGGGGTGCCGGCGCGTGTTCCGCCTGTCCTCCGTAACGGGCGAGGGACTTGGTGACCTGATTGCCTATCTGGATGCCTGATTTTCTGAGAGAAGCGAAAAAACAATCGTCCGCTCCGGCGAACCGTCCGCCGGTCCTGACATCTGACGAAGAGTATGTACCTGTTGCCCCTATCCTGGGACGCGGCGTTTCTTGCCGCTTCCGCGCCGGCATCCGACGGTTGCCCGGTGTGCCGATCCGTTTTTTCCTTGTCCTTTTGGGGCTGACGGGCTGCACATCTGTATCTCTCCTGCGCGGTGCGTTCCGTTCCGTATCTCCGGACAATCGGCAATCACCCGTCTGCTCACCCGATTTCATCGCACGACCACGTATCTTTACATGATTGCGAGGGAACTATGAATAGAAAGACCAAAGTCATCTGTTTTGCCAACAACAAAGGCGGCTCCGGGAAGTCCACCACTTGCTCCAACGTCGGCTATGCCATGGCACTGGCGGGAAAGCGGGTTCTGCTCATCGACGGGGACATGCAGCTCAACCTGACCCTTTCCTTCTTTTCCGAGGAGGAAGCGCTCGGCTTCGTGCAATCCGGAAAGAACCTGTACACGGGCATGAAGGAAGCGCGGGACCTTTCGGAATACGTCGTCCCGACGGCGTATGCGGGCGTTGATCTGATTCCCTCCTCCACGCTCATGAGCTCGATCGAATTTGATCTGTTCACCAAGTGGCAAAGAGAATTCATTCTCAAAAAGGGGCTTGCAAAAATCCTTGACTCCGGCGTTTACGACTACGTGCTCATTGACGCGCCGCCGACGCTCGGCGGGTGGGTCATGAACATCATGTGCGCGTCGGACTACCTCATCATTCCGGTGGAAGCCAGCCCGTGGGGGCTGTTCGGGCTTGCCAATATGTTTGATTTTGTCGGTCAGGTGCGCGGCATTGCGCCGGACCTCAGTCTGCTCGGCATCGCCATCACCAAAGCGGACGAACGCAAGAATTATTTCAAGCAGACGGTCGAAACGCTCCGTTCGCAGAACGATGTTCGCCTGTTTGAACATTACATCCGCATTGACGCATCGGTGGAATGGGCACAGGACGATTCCAAGCCGGTAATCGCGTTCAAGCCCTCCAGCCGGAGTGCAAAGGAATACACAGAACTGACAAAGGAGATTCTTCAGTATGTCGATCGGTAAGAACAGTATTTCCCGTCTGTCCGGGGGAAAGCAGAACCCGACGGAAAAGACCGCAAAGAAGTTCCCGGAAGCAAACGAGGTGACGGAAACGGCGGCAAAGAAAGCGGAAAAAACCGCGAAGAGCGCGGCAAAGAAAGTAACAGGCAAGCGCACGAAAGAGAACGCAAAGACGGCAACCGTCCCTGCACAAACAGGTACCCGCAAGAGGACTTCGGCGTCCAAAGCGAAAGTACTTCCCGCAAAAACCGCGGAATCCGCGGCAGCAGTGACCGCTCCGGAGGGGACCGCCGTGAAGTCCGCCGGGGAAAGCCGGGCATCCGCCGCATTCTGTGCAGTCGGCGACGCACTTCCCTACTGGCTTCTGTAATCTGAACAGCAAAAAAAGCAGGCAACCGCCGTGGCGGTTGCCTGCTTTTTTATTTGGAGGGATCTCCGGATAAGGTGGCGTTTCCGGCAGTGCAGTACCCGAGAACGTTGAGGGAAACGGGTTCCGCAGGAACGGAGCGGCGGAACCCGGCAGTCTTTTTCCCCTCCGTGAAACCAAGTACCCATGCAAAGGGACGACGGGGGTGTTTTCAGACTCTGCGCCAAGCCTTGCCCCTGCCGGACTTCCCGTCTTCAAAAAGAAGTCCGAGCGCCGTAAGGAAACCGAGCGTTCCGTAGGTCGCCATACCGCAAATGCGGGTCGCCCTTGCGTATTCTGCGGCAGTAAAGCGTTCCGGCAGGGTGTCCGGCAGAAAATCCGCGCGATAATCTTCGGGGACGGTGTAGGTCACGTCGTCAAGCAGAGCCGTCGGGATGCGTTCGTATCGGACGGAACCGCGCTTACCGTCCCTGCCCCAGCCGTTTTTCCAGCGATATTCACTGGTTTCGCACAAAAGCAGGCGAAGCGAGAGCCGCCCCGACGAAATATACGGCGTCAGCCAGAACAACTGTCCCGCAACATCCTGTATTCTCCCGCGGCGGGGGGATTTCCGGGGAGTACTGATCTCCCCCGTTACGGGATCGATCCACGAAAGGCGCTTGACGACTGAGACGGGGTGAACCAGTGTCACGGGGTACGGGGTCTTCTTGAGATAATAGTCAAGCTTGGCGCGAAGCGGGTAAAAGCTGCCCGTCTGTACCTCAAAAATGCGTTCGCCGTCGAACACATCGGCAACGAACCGCGTGGAGCGGGAACGATCCACGGCATCCATCCGGATTTCCTGAAACTGCCTGTCCGCCAGATAATTCTTGATGACCGCGTGCATTCGTTTTTCACCGAGCGTACCGATGCCGCCGTCATGCGCCTGCGCTTCCAGCATATTCTCCCGGATCAGGCGGGCAAACCGCGCGCGGCTGGCAGCAACGGAAACGTTTTTCTGCTCAGCCACGATAGCTTCCGCCGTCCCGGCAGAAACGGAGTTTCCCGTTTCCGGCACTGCTGTTCCCGGCGCTTCCGGCAAATCGGAGATTTTCGGTGTTTGGGGCGCTGCCGGGCACTTTGACATCTTGGACGCGTGGGGTACCCGGTTTGCTTTCGGTGTATTGGTCACCTGCGCTGCCGGGCTCTTTGGCACTTGAGTCGCTCCCGGCGCTGCCGGGTTCTTTGACTTCTTGGACGCGTGGGGTACCCGGTTTGTTTTCGGTGCATTGGTCACCTGCGCCGGGATCGCTTGCAGTTCCTTGGTCGCTCCCGGTGCTGCCGGGCTCTTCGGCGCCTGAGTTTCCTTCACCGCCATGGTCACTTTCGTCGCTTTGGCTTTTTCGGATGTTGCCATTGCGTTTTCCCTCCTTCCCGGTTGATGATTTTTTGGACGATTTCGCGTTTCCGGCATCGACGGAATTCTCCGGCTTCCCCGCCGTGCGGGCGGCGTTTTTTGGTCCGCTGACGGCAGTCAGCCGATATCACTTATGTCGCCTGCCCGGCGAACTGGCGGCATTCTGTTACGTCGCCTGTCCTGCGAACCGACTGCAGTCCAACCAATCCGTTTACGTCGCCTGTCCCGCAAACTGACGGCAGTCAGCCGATATCACTTATGTCGCCTGCCCCGCAAACTGACTGCTGTACAGCTTCGCGTACTCCCCGCCGGCGGCGAGCAGCTCGTCGTGATTGCCGGATTCCGCGATCACGCCGTCCTTGACCACCACGATCCGGTCCGCGTCGCGGATGGTGGAAAGCCGATGTGCGATGATGAGCGAGGTCCTGCCCTTCATGAGCGCGACCATTGCCTTCTGAATATGCATTTCGGTTCTGGTATCGACCGATGAGGTTGCCTCGTCAAGAATCAGAATCTTGGGATCGGCAAGCACCGCGCGGGCGATGGCAAGCAGCTGTCTCTGCCCCTCGGAAAGATTGCTTCCCGACTCGGCTAGCACCGTCCGGTAGCCCTCCGGCAACCGCTCAATGAAGCTGTCCGCGTTTGCGTGCTTTGCCGCCGCGCGAATCTCCTCGTCGGTCGCATCCTGTCTGCCGTAGCGGATATTCGCGGCGATACTGTCCGAGAACAGCACGGTATCCTGAAGCACGATGGCGATCGCGTGGCGCAAGACCGGTTTGGGAATATCGCGGATGTCAGTCCCGTCAATGGTAATGCTTCCGGAATCCACCTCATAAAACCGCGTAAGCAGATTGACGATGGTAGTTTTTCCGGAGCCGGTCGCGCCGACAATGGCAATCTTCTGCCCGGGACGGACGTCCAGATTGAGGCCCTTCAGCACCGGTTCACCGGGGACATAAGAAAAGTGAATATCCCGGAAATCAATTTCGCCCTTCACATCCTCCGGCAGGATGGGCGCCTTGCCCTCGTCCACCTCGTCCGGCGTGTCCATGATTTCAAAGATACGCTCCGCGCCCGCAAGTGCGGTAAGCAGGGTGGAATACTGGTTGGCGATCATATTGATCGGGCGGGTGAACTGCTTGGAATACTGGAGCATTGCCTGGATTGCGCCGATGGTGATGGGATTGCCGGTAAGAATCAGCGCGCCGCCGGTCGCCGCCAACAGCACATACTGGAAGTTGCCGATAAAGTTCATGATCGGTCCCATGACGGAGCCCCAGACCCGCGCGGAAATGGAGGTCTTGCGGTATTCGTCTGAGGACGCGGAGAAACGTTCCACCGCCTCCGGCTCTTTTCCGTAGGCGACAACGGTCTTGTAGCCCGTAACCGCCTCCTCCACCTGACCGTTCATCTGACCGAGCAGCTCCTGCTGGCGGACGAAGTACTTCCGCATGAATTTGGCAAGCCGTCCCGAAACAAAGATCGTAAGCGGAATGGTCACGACAGCGACGAGCGTCATGAGCGGGCTGTAATACAGCATCATGACAAGTGCGCCGGTGATGGTGAGAATCCCCGAAAACAGCGTGGAGACCGACTGGCTGACGGCGTTGGACACGTTTTCGCAGTCGTTGGTCATGCGGGACATGATGTCACCGTGCTTGTGGGTATCCGTGTAGCGGATGGGCAGGCGCGAGAGCTTGCGGAAGAGATCATTCCGAAGCGTGTAGACCGTGTTCTGCGACAGCTTCATCGCCATAAGGTTCATGAAGAACGACAGCACGGCGGACGCGCCGAAAAACACGACCATGAAAATCAGGAAACGCACCAATTGGGGAAAATCCACCGCGAGCTTGCCCGTTGCCGTGTCAAAGGTGATGGTGTCGATTGCCTTCTGCTGGAGCATCGGCCCCATGACATCCACCACGGTGACGGCGACCATGAAAAGGAGCATCAGGAGAAGCACGAACCGACTCTTGCCGATATAACGGAACAACCGACCGACGGTTTTGCCGAGATTCTTGGGCTTTTCCGCGTGCATTCTCGCACCCATGGGTCCGCCGGGACCGAAGCCCATACCGGGGCGCTGTGCGCCGGGTGCGGCAGTACGGGGAGGCTGTGCTACTGCGGGGGTGTCGGCGGGAGTGCCGGGCGCGTCGGGATTGCCCGCGCTTGTCGCGGGGCTGCCGGGTACGGCAGGGGTGCCCATATCTGTCGCGGGGCTGCCGGGTACGGCAGGGGTGCCCATATCTGTCGCGGGGCTGCCGGGTACGGCGGAGTTACCTGCGCTTGTCGCGGGGCTGCCTTCTATGGAATTTTGCATTGCGTGATTCTCTGCTTCCGTCATGCTTCCTCGCCTCCCGTCAGAATCTTTTTCGCCGGCGTGCCGGGGGTCTCCGGACGGAGCTGGCGCGCCTGAGACGCGCAGATGTCCCGATAGGTTTCCGATACGCGTAAGAGTTCCTCATGCGGCGCGCAATGGCGGATACTGCCGTCCGCCTCCAGTACCGCGATGCGGTCGGCTTCCTTCACGCTCGCAATCCGCTGCGCGATGAGAATGACCGTCGTTCCCTTCATCCGCTCGCGGAGCGCCCTCCGGAGCTTTGCCTCGGTGGAGAGGTCCAGTGCCGAGGTGGAATCGTCGAGAATCAGGATTTCGGGGCGACGGACGAGCGCCCGCGCGATGGAAATCCGCTGTTTCTGTCCACCGGAGAGCGACGCGCCCTTCTCGGCGATAAAACTGTCAAAGCCGCCTGCAAACCCTTCAATAAATCCGTCTGCCTGCGCGGTATGCGCCGCAGAGACGACCTCCTCGCGGGTCGCGTCGGGCTTGCCCCATTTGATGTTGTTTTCCACCGTGTCGGAGAACAGTTCGCTCTTCTGCATGACAAAGCCGATCTTTTTCCGGAGCGCGGTCAGGTCGTAGTCCCTGACCGGAATCCCGTCCACAAATACCTCACCCGACGTGGGGTCGTAAAAGCGGGGGATGAGCGAGACAAGCGAGGATTTTCCCGTGCCCGTCGCGCCGATGACGGCGAACACCTCGCCGCGTCTGACCGTGAGGTCAATATGTTTGAGCACGTCGTCGCCCGCCGTACCCGGGTAACGGAAGGAAACATCCGAGAAGCGGATGACGGGGTCGGACGCATTGTCGTTTTGGAACGCTGTGGCAGATTTCGCCGGCTGCGTCGTCGGAACGGAGGCAGCCCCCGCAAGTGCGTCGCCTGCGGCGGGGTACCCCGCGGTAAGTCCATCTGAGGCGGAGTTTTCTGCGGTGAATCGATTTGCCGCGGAATTCTCTGCGGCGGAATTCGCCGCAGTTCCGTTCCCCGCGCCGACCTTGCCGCCGCGGATCACCGGTTCGGTCTCCAGCACCTCGCTGACACGCTTTGCCGAAGCCAGCGCACGCGACACCGACTGAAACATCATGGTCACCATCATCACCGACATGATGACCTGCGTGATATAGGTGATCGCCGCCATAATGGTGCCGACGCTCATGCCCGCCTCGCCGATGCGGATCTGCCATCCGCCGATGAAAATGACAGCCGCGATCGCAAAGTTCATGATGACGGTCAGGACAGGAGAGATGATCGAAAGCAGGCGCAGAACCGAATAATTGGTATCCCGCAGTTCACGGTTTGCCTGATCAAAGCGCTTCCCCTCGTAGTCCTCTCTGACATACGCCTTGACGACTCTTGCGCCGCTGACGTTCTCCTGCACGATCGAATTGACGCGGTCGAGCTTCTTCTGCACTTTATCAAAGATCGGCACTGCCCGGAAGAGGATCACGCCGAGCATGACTAAAAGAATCGGGATGGCGCAGGCAAGCACAAATCCGAATTTTACGTTGAGCAAAAGCAGAGCGACGGTTCCGCCGACGAGGAACATGGGCGCACGGACGAACATCCGGAGGATCTGTTCGACAAAATCCACAATCATGGAAATGTCGTTGGTCATCCGCGTGACAAGAGAGCCGGTCGTGAAGCGGTCGGTCTGTTCAATGGAGAGCGACATGACCCGCCCGAAGGCGTCGCGGCGGAGGTCTCTGCCGAATCCCTGCGCCGCCGTCGCGGCAGTCCAGGCGCAGAGGACACCGAAGAAACCGCCGACGAGCGTGATACAAAGCATCAGGATACCGAACAGAAGAATGATCTTCATGCGTTCTCCGTCCCCGACTCCGAACAGCGTCATCAGGCGGAAAGCGATTTCGCTCCCGTGCTCCGGGTCGGTGACGGAGATCCCTTCAATGCCGTAATTGACCAGAAACGTGGTCAGATACGGCAGCAGCAGATCCGCCAGCACCTCGCCGATCATCATAAGCGGCGACACGATGGCAAGCAAACGATACGGCTTCAGATATTTTATCAGTTTTTTCATATGAAATCAAAGAGTTCCTTTCCCCGGAGTTGTCGGACGCTCTGCGGCGTTGCCGGATATTTCCGCGTCCTTTTTTGGGGGAAACGGCGGTCTGTCCGGAAAAACTCCTGCCGCACACAGATCCGAAAGAATATTATCGCGCATCCGGAGCAATACTTTTTTTGTTACCTCGTATTCTTCTTCCGAAAAATTCCGCATGACAATCCGGTCGGCGCGGAGCAGATTTTCCCGCACGAATTCGTCGTGTCCCCTGCCCTTTTCGGTCAGATAAACGCGGACGGCGCGCTGGTCATCCTCGTTGGTTTCCCGGCGGATAAGTCCCTCTTCCTCCATTTTTTTGAGCGTAACACTGATAGTGGGAGCCTTGAGGGAGGTGGCGCGGACCAGTTCCAGCTGGTTGACGCCGTCGAGGAAGGACAGGTGGCGCATGATGAGGCGTGCGCTGTTCTGGGACATCACGCCGACCGTCTCTCCGGAATTCGTCCGCATCCACGCGCCGAACAGCCGGGAAATCTCATTGACCAACATGGGCGGGGTGACCTGCTCCGGGTCGGGACACGGCGGCGGGGGCGGCGGAATTTCCGTGGGGCGGGAAGTATTTTTCTGATCTTTTTTCAAAGGAAATGCACTCCTTTCGGTAATCGGTTTTGAGGAAGGCGACTCTTGCGGCAACGTGCACGCAACGGGCTCGCGGCGGCGCTTGCGACGGGCTTGTGCAACGGGCTTGTGCAACGGGCTCGTGCGGCGGGGGCTTGCGGCGACCGCTTGCAACGGGCTCGTGTGGTGGGCGCTTGCGACGACCGCTTGCAACGGACTCGCGGTTGGCGCTTGTGGTTGGCACTCGCGGTTGGCGCTCGCGGTGGGCGCTTGCGGCGGGCGCAACGGGCTCGCGGTGGGCGCTTGTGGTTGGCGCTTGCGGTTGGCGCTCGCGGTTGGCGCCTGTGTGGGCGCTTGCGGCGACCGCTTGCAACGGGCTTGTGCAACGGGCTCGTGCGGCGGGCGCTTGCGGCAGATGTCACGGTGATGTTCGCGTTTTTCGGATCAAAAATTAGTTAGTTTATAAACTAATTATACACGTGTTCCCGAAAAAATCAAGAGACAAACGCAATTTTTCCCGATTTGTTTACATTTCCCCGGTACATACCGACGCAACGATCGCTGTTTGCCGCTTTGGTGCAGTCACGCAGTCTTTGCGGCGGCAGACAATCGGCAATTTCCGCACGCTATGAGCAATATTGTAAGACATGAAACACCGCCCGTGGGACATGATAAAAGCAGACGGAAACTGCCGCGGAAAAACCGCGGTCGGGATCCATCTGCCCTTTTTACAATGCTTGATGATATGGTTACTCCCGCCGCGGCAGTCGTGCCCGCCGGGACAGTGAGGAGCGCCTGCGTCCGTTCCGGAAGCCGGACGTCGGAGCTCCCCGGAATACAGATTACAGAATAAAGGAAGTCCTTTTATGAAACGTGAACAGTTACAGTCAGGGAAAAACAAAAGACCCGTCAGGTGTGCGGCAATCCTGACGGCGGCGGTGATGCTGTTCTCGCTTTTCGGCATGGTTCCCGTGTCGGCAAGCGGCGACAGGGTACTGCTTTATCCCGGCGGAATGCCATTCGGTGTCAGATTCTTCGTGAACGGCGTTCTGGTCGTCGGGTTTGCCGACGAGGAAGGCGGACGCGAGGCAAACCCGGCAGCAAAAGCAGGAATCCGCATCGGAGACGTCATCACCGGGATCAACGGAAAAACCGTGGAGGGCGCGGACCATCTCTCAAAGCTGGTCGCAGACACCGGCGGGAAAGAAATCACGGTCACCCTCACGCGGGACACGCGCACCATGACAATGAAGCTGACACCGAGCGGCAGTGCGGGCAAGTACCGCACCGGCGTATGGGTACGCGACAGCGGCGCGGGCATCGGGACCGTCACCTTTCTCACGGCGGACGGAACGACCTTTGCGGGGCTTGGGCACGGCATCTGCGACACGGACACAGGCAAGCTGATCCCCATGAAGCGAGGCAGCATCACCGGCGTGACGGTCAGCCAGATCGTGCGCGGACAGCCGGGAACACCGGGAGAAATCAAGGGATATTTCGGTGCGGAAAAGATCGGCGCGCTGATCGGCAACAGTCACTGCGGGGTGTTCGGTATGCTGACCGAGAAGCCTGCCAACATCCCGGAGGGTCCCTTCCCTGTGGCGAAGCCGGAGGAGGTACGCGCGGGCGACGCGTATATCTGGTGTACCATGAATGCGGGGGAACCGCAGAAATATGCAGTGAAGCTGTCGGCGATCGACTGCTCTGCGACGGGCAACAAATGCTTTACGGTGACCATCACCGACCCGAAGCTGCTTGAGGTATCGGGCGGTATCGTGCAGGGGATGTCGGGCAGTCCGATCATTCAGGACGGTAAGTTTGTGGGGGCGGTGACCCATGTGCTCATCAACGATCCGACGACGGGATACGGCATTTTTATCACGAATATGCTCCGCGAGATGCCGGAGATTCTCCGGAAAGCGGCGTAAGCAAGCGAAGCGGAGACGGGGCGGCGGGAGTTTTCGCTCCGCGGAAAACGCGGGATTTGCTCCGCAAACCCGGAAGTTTTCGACGCGCCGCCGGAGTTGGCGCGGCGGAGGCGGAAGTCGCCCCGGAGCGAGCGCGGAACGGGGGGAGGCGCGGGGACGGGCACAGGACGTGGAGTCCGCGGAACCGGTGAAGCCCCGCGCCCGCGCGCCGCGGCTTGCCGCGGCGGAACGGGACGCGCCTTCGGCGCGTCCCAAAACGCGTGAGGCGGCTCCGCCGCCTCACGCGCCCGCGGGCGCGGGAACGAAGAAATCCCGCCGGACGTCCAGGGGGAGGACCGTCCCCCGCGTTCCGCATCCGGATTCTTCCCGTCCCCGGATAAAAAGCGATCACACCGGAACCGGAAGACGGAAAATCCCCTTCTGAAAACATAAATCCCTTCAGACCTTGCGGTCTGAAGGGATTTTCAATATAAAAATCAAGGGCGACCGGCGGTCGCCCTTGATGCTTTGATAACCCGTGACCGACGGCGCGGCGGGTTTCCCCATGCGTCGCCCTTCGCCGGACAACGCCGCAAAAACGGAAAACAATTCTCCGCTCCGCGTCGGTTGCCGGAGCCGGTACAGCGTCAGTTCATTCCCTTTTCAATGAGAACAAACTCAAAATTATAATTGTGATTTTTCAGATGAATCGTCCCCGTCGAGGTCACCTCGCGGCAGTCGCCGAGGCTCATCAAATAGTCGTAGCAGGCGCCGCGCGTCACCCAGACGCGTCCCCGGAGCTCATTGATTTCGGGGCAGTCGAGGGAATCCAACACCCGTGCATTGGGTCCGAAGGAACGGTAGGTTTTCTCCACCTTCCAGTGGGCACCGTTGTAATAATACTGCATATTGCCGGGATAGCGCACCGTTGCGACAAAGACATCCGCCCCCTCAAAGAAGAAGATGTCGCCCTCCTCCACCTTGTCGTCCAGCGCGTCCGTCACCGCGTCCGCAGACGGATCATAGATCAGGCGGAAAGTGCCGTAAACCGGGTACGCGGCAAGCGCGACCAGCAGGATCACCGCGACCGCCTTTTTCCATGCGCCCTTCGACGTGGCAATCAGATACGCGATCACGAAAACCGTAAACACGAACAGCACCATGGTGTAGCGGATATAGAAGATCTCGCGCACCAGCGACACAAGCATGGAAAAGAGCACCACGCCGAAATAGGCATAGAGCGACCAGCGGACGGCTTCGCGCGTTTTTTCGGTGTCATCCGGTACCGTCGGCTCCTTGTGCGAACGCCTGTACAGAACGATACCAGCGAGAACATAAAGCGCCAGGAACACAAGCCCGCCGTAGCGGTATTGCTTTGTTGTTTCAAAAAAGGTATACAGCTCGTCCCCGACCAGATGATAGGAAACGAGGTTGTACACGGTGTCGGGCCAGAGAAGACGGATCCAGTCCGCGCCGCCCGTTCTGATCTGGAGCCGGAATACATACGCACCCGGCAGGTACGCGCAGATCTGCGCGGCGCCGAGGATCAGCCAGCGTCTGACGGAATCCTTTTGCAGAATCGTGCGGACGAGCAGCATGACGTTGATCGCCGCGACCGTGAAGAGCGCGAAATAATGGGTATACGCCGACGCAATCGAAAAAACGGCAAACAGGATGCAGTTCTTTTTTGTCGCTTCCCCGCGCGAGATGCGGTAGGCATAGATTGCGGTCAGACCGACCAGATACATTGCCATTGAGTACATCCGGATCTGAAGCGCGTAGGTCAGGGTGGCGCCGAGCAGGTAGGTCACGGTCGTGAACCAGAAGCCGATACGGTCACCGAAGTCACGGCGGATGTGGGTCAGTCCCAGCGAAGCGAACGCCACCGCGAACAGCGCGGAGAACAGGCGCATGACGGGAATGGAGGTTCCGAACACGCGGGTAAAGAGCCAGAGAACGATGTAGTACAGATGCGGATGCACGTCGTAAGATGACCACTTGATCATCTCAAAGAGGCTTGTGTGATTCATGAGCCCCACGGTGAAGGACTCGTCAAACCAGAGACTGTTTGAAAAACAACCGGAAATCAGATACACAGCTCCCGCGAACAAGACGATAAGGTGCCATATGGGAAGCTTTTTTTGTTGGGATATGGTCGGCATGATAACGGTTCAATCCTTTTTCAGTTCAATGGAATGGTCCGTTTCGGTTTCACGGACGATGTAAACGGGGCGCGCCTTGATCTCAATGAAGATCTGGGAGAGGTACTGCCCGAGGATTCCGAGCCCCAGAAGGATCGAGCCGCCGATGAGCAGTCCGATGGTACAGCCGGTCAGAACGGAATTCGAGAAAATGATGGCGAGGATCAGCGTGACGATACCGCCCGTGAGGAGCAGTCCGCCCGTAACGGCGGAAAGATACAGCGGCGCGGTCGAAAATGCGGTAATGCCCTCAAACGCATAGCGGATGAGCTTGCCGAGCGGGAATTTACTGACGCCCGCGACCCGCTTGCTGTTTTCATACGGAATCCATTTGGTGCGGAATCCGACAAAGCTGAAAATGCCCTTGGAATAACGGCACTTTTCGGGGAGCGCGAGAATCGCCTCAACGACCTTGCGCTTCATAAGACGGAAATCGCGCGCGCCGCTGACCATTTCCACGTCGGACAATTTGTCGATCAGCTTGTAGAAGGCATTGGCGCCGATGGTCTTGAGAATCGGTTCCCCTTTTCTTGTGACGCGGCGCGCGGCAACCTGATCGTAGCCCTCGTCCACAATGCCGTCATACATGGTGCGGAGCATGGCGGGCGGGTCCTGCAGGTCGGCGTCCAGCATGGTCACGAAATCGCCCGTTGCGTTCTCCATGCCCGCAAGCATCGCGGCTTCCTTGCCGAAGTTGCGGGAGAACGAAATAAACCGGACGCGGTCGTTCTTCTCCCGGAGCCCCTTGATGAGTTCAAGCGTTTTGTCGGTCGAACCGTCGTCCACAAACAGATATTCAAAGTCCACGTCCAGCGGTGTGAACAGTTCGCGCCGGACGCGTTCCGCCTCACCGAAGAAGGTGAGAACGGTCGATTCCTCATTGTAGCATGGCACGATGACAGATATAGTTTTCATAGTTTTCCCCCATATGATTCCTGACCGGTCGTTTTTTTGCCGCCCGGCACATCGGCTTTGCGTGCCGACAACACAGACGCGACCGCAGGTACTCGAAATCTGGTTACAGTTTCCACACTATTATAACATAGGACGGACGAGAGTGCAAGAAGTTTCCGAAATTCAGGAAAAAACTTGCGAATCCGTCGGAAAATTTCCCGACAGCCGCAGGGCGTAATTTTCAGGCAACCCCGCTTATACGGATGTCCGTACAAACAGCTTTGTGCGGAACTTTCTTTTAAGCAGATCCGTGCCACCCCTCTTATCGGCTTGTCCGGTCAAGTCAATCTGCCCCTTTGCTCCCAATTTCTTGAAATTTTTATTTCAACTGTCATTTTATGGCAGTCTGCGACATGGTTTGTCAGAAAAAGTCCTGCTATAATCAGCTTGCACGGGGCAAACGTGCATCGCCGCAGGCACAAAGTGAGGCGCGGAGAGCGGAACGCAGAAAAGCGGAAAGCAGAAACGTCAAGCGAAACTCCTGCGGCGAGAGGACAGGCACGGAGGTTCTCCGGAAACGGCGGACCTCCGGAATCCGGAAGAAAGGAGTCAGGCACAGTGAAAGCCGAGCAGATGCAGATACCGATAGAAACAGAACTGCCGACCGGACAGCCGGAGCAAAACTCCGGGCAACCGGAAGCCGCCCCCGGCGTCGCCTTCTGCGACGACGACGGGAACGGCGGACCCGCCAAAAACGGCAGTCGCTCCCGTAAACCCACGTCCCCGCCGATGAGCGCGGCGGGGGACGACGATGGGAACGGCAAACCTACCAAAAGCGGCAGTCGCTCCCGCAAGCCCACATCCCCGCCGATGAGCGCGGCGGAGGACGACGATGGGAACGGCAAACCCACCAAAAGCGGCAGTCGCTCCCGCAAGCCCACATCCCCGCCGATGAGCGCGGCGGAGGACGACGAGAACGGCAAACCCACCAAAAGCGGCAGTCGCTCCCGCAAACCCGCGTCCCTGCCGATGAGCGCGGCGGAGGACGACGATGGGAACGGCAAACCTACCAAAAGCGGCAGTCGCTCCCGCAAGCCCACATCCCCGCCGATGAGCGCGGCGGGGGACGGGACCGGGAATACAGCACCCGCGGGACCGGGTGCGGGGGGAATTGCCTCCCTGCCCCGCCCCATCCCGCGGGACTGCCGCGATCCGCTGGCGCTTGCCAGAGGCGGTCTGCTCTTCGATCTGCTTTCCCTGTATCTGGAGCACTGTTCCGGAAAACCCGGCACACCGGGAACCGGGAAAAGCAATCCGTCCGCGAAAGCGGTATCCGGCACAAGAGAAACCAAAAAAGCCGCCCCCGTCAGCCGCTTTCCCAACCTCGCGGGCTTCTGTCGGTTCCTCGGTGTCGGTATGGCGAAGATGGAGCAGCTTGCCGCAAAGGAACCGGAAATCTACGATTCCCTCTGCGCGGTCTTCGAGGACGAAGCGCTCAATTCGGGCGTTTCCGCCTCGGTGCTGACTCCCTACTTCAAGAAGCGTCTCGGCTATGCGGAAAAGGCGCCCGCCTCCTCCGACGACGAGGATCCGGGAGGGATCCGGCTGATCTTCGACCACGACATCTGGGAGGACGGCGCATGAGGGTATGACACGCGAGCTTCACATTCCGGGAACCCCCAATCCGCGCCAGCTTCTCTTCTTCCGCTCCACCGCCCGTTTTACCGCCTACGGCGGGGCGCGAGGCGGGGGAAAATCCTGGGCGCTCCGGCGCAAGCTGGTCGCCCTCTGCCTCCGCTACCCCGGGATCACCTGCCTGCTTGTCCGCAGGACGCTCCCGGAGCTGCGCGCAAACCACCTTCGTCCGCTGCTCACCGAGTACGCGGAGCTTCTCTCCTATTCCGAGGAACAAAAGTGCATTTCCTTCCCGAACGGAAGCCGCATTTACCTCGGATACTGCGCGTCGGAACGCGACGTGCTGCGCTACCAGGGTCAGGAATACGACATTATCGCCATCGACGAGGCAACGCAACTGAGCGAATATCAGTTTTCCATTTTCAAGGCCTGTCTGCGAGGCACCGGGGACTGTCCCCGAAGAATGTATCTGACCTGTAACCCCGGCGGCGTGGGACACGCGTGGGTCAAGCGTCTGTTTGTTGACCGCGCCTTCCGCAAGGGAGAAAATCCGGACGACTACTGCTTCATCCCAGCCCGCGTTTCCGACAATCACGTTCTGACAGACGCGGACCCCGAATACGTCAAAAGCCTCGAAAGCCTGCCGCCGCGGCTGCGCGACGCGTGGCTCCTCGGACGCTGGGACGTATTCGAGGGACAGTTTTTTCCCGAGTTTGATCCGGAGATTCACACCTGCGACCGTTCGGTGATTCCCCAATACACAAGACGCTTTGTCGCACTGGACTACGGATTCGATATGCTCGCCGCCCTGCTTCTCGGAGTCGGCGAGGACGGGATACTGTACGTGTTGCGCGAAACCTGCGTGCCGGGACTGACAGTGGGGGAAGCGGCGATGAAGGTGGCAGAGCTTGCCCGGGGGGAGGCTTGCGAATACGCGGTCGCCTCTCCGGATTTGTGGAACCGCCGGCAGGATACGGGACGCAGCGGCTTTGAGATCATGCAGGCTTGCCCGGGGATGCCCCCGATGCGGGCAGCCGATGACCGCCGCGTGCCCGGCTGGCGGGTACTCCGCGAATTGCTCCGCGTATCGGAAGAGTCTCAAGGCAAACCCCGGCTAATGATCTCACGGGATTGCCGCGAACTCATCCGGTGCCTCCCTGCACTGCTGTTTGACCGGGAGAGGTCGGAGGACGCGTCCGGGGAACCCCACGCCGTCACCCATGCGCCGGAGGCACTCCGGTACGCGGTGATGAGCCGGAGCCAACCGCCGGCAAAGCCGCCGGCAAGACACGACTTCCGCTTCCCCTCAAAAAAAGCAGCGTATTCGTTCTGAAAGTGCCGGAGAGTCCCCGGACATCCGGATGCCCCGTGCCCGCTCTCCGGCAATCTGCCCGGTAAGTTGCCCGGTTGCCCCCATCCGGACTTCTTTCCCTCGCGGGTCCATGCGGGTCCACCGGTAAGACACCCGGCAGTTGCTCTTCCTCCGCCTCCCCCAAAACACGGGACGACCCCATCCGAGAGGTCATCCTCCCGTATGTTTCTCACCTGTACGCCCGGTATACTGTCCTTAACAAACGGTACCGGCATCAGAAAAACGGCGAAGGTCTGCAATTACCGAAAGGGCGGAACGCATCCGCACAGGAAAAGAACAAAACCATCCGAACACCCACAAAAACACAAGAACAAGGAGAAACAAATGTCACATGTCACATCGGGCACGGTCTCTCCGGTCGGCGGCTCCGCCGCCGCTGAAAAAATCGTTACGGTTGCCGGCTTTGCCGGCATCGACAAAAGAATCTGCCCCGGAGGAGAGCCGTCCGGCTCGGGACCGTCCGCCGTGGCAGATGTCAGGAACTTCCGTGTTCTTCCCGGCGGCGCGCTGGAAAAACGCAAGGGCTTCCGCTGTCTTGCCACGCTGGCGGGGCAGATCCGTGCCGCCGTCCCGCTTCTGTACAACGGCGAGGAGCATCTGATCTGCGCCACCGCAAACGGGGTGTACGATTACTCCGAGGACCTCGGAATCCGCCGCATCACTTCCATGTCCCCGGCGGGCGACTGTACCTACTTTTACCGCGCCGCGAGCGGGCTCAGCCTGTTTATGAACGGGCAGACCTTCCGCGTTGCCGTCAACCGCATTTCGGCAAGCGCGTATCTCCCTACCTATCTGAAGGACCACGAAAGCACACTTCCCTGTCTTGCGACCGATGTTTACGAGGATTTCAACCTTCTGACACGGTATGTCCGCATGACCTTTGCTTTCAAGACCGACACAGATCTCATCTGCCTGCCTTTTCAGCCGAAATCGGTCCGTACCCTCAAGGTCAACGGGCAGAAATGGACAGGGACCTACACCTTTGAGACCCTCAACGGATACCTGTTTATGCGCTTGTCCGCTGAGGTTGCCAAGGGAGGAACGGCGGAGCTGATCTGCGCCGCGCCGGACTCGGTCTTCGGGGAGGACGACCATCCGCTGTCCCAAGCCGGCTCGGCATTCTTTTTCAAAACCAGCGGGCTGGAGGGGCAACAGTACCTCATCCTTGCCATGCCGGACGGCGGCTGCCGTTGGAGCAACCCCATTCCGGACGACGGGGTCGGGAGCGTGTATTTCCCCAAAGCCAACTACTTCGACCCGGTGCCGGACGGATATCCGATCACCGGATTCACCCGTCACTTTGACCGGATTCTTTGCTTTACGGAAAACGCGACCTATCAGCTTCTCCGGTTGGATCCGAGTCCGCGCTTCCGCTTCTGCAACAGCAGCATCGGATGTGTCTCGCCCAATGCAACCGCCATTGTGGAGAATGCGCCGGTCACCATCTCAGACGGAAATCTGTGCCGTTTCACCGACAACTCCGAGGAATCCGATCTGGACGATGCCGCCCCGGTATCCGGTGCCATCGGCGACCTCGGATTAGCCGGCGGAGCGTGTCTGTTCTTTGACCGCATCCGGCACGAGCTGTGGATCCGGGATATGACCTCCTCTGAGGGGCTTGTACACATTTACAACGTACAGACAAACGCCTGGTACATCTTTTCCGGCATTCCGGCAAACGGGTTCTTCCTCTTTGACAGACAGGTCGGGTATTTCGGCGGAAAGTCCCTGTATCTCACGGACGACACCCGTTCAACGGACGAAGATACAAACGGAGACGACGTTCCGATCCACGCACTTGCCGAAACACACTGGATGGGCTTCGGTGCCGGAAACCCCGTCCGGCGTTCCGGGACGCTTGCTCTGACCTGCCTGACCGGCGGCGGGAAGTTCACCCTTGAGGTCCTGACCGATTCCGGAGCCGATTGCAAAGCGACCGTCAGCAGGGACACGCCCTCCGCCCCGGAAGCGCCGGCGATCCTGGAATACGGCTTCAACCCCGGTCGTTTCCGCTTCTTCAAGATACGGATCACCTCCGACAGCACGGAGCACATCGGGCTTTACCGCCTTTGTGTTGCGGGAAGAAAATGAAAG
The DNA here is from genome assembly GCA_934796165.1 of uncultured Eubacteriales bacterium. Classification (GTDB taxonomy): domain Bacteria; phylum Bacillota; class Clostridia; order Oscillospirales; family CAG-272; genus CAKVOU01. Next base: position 85,586 of record CAKVOU010000007.1, read on the forward strand.
CGGGCGTACCCGCCGCTTATCAACCGAAAGGAAAAAGATCAAATATGAAACAAACAACTACCGTTTCCTGGCGGCTGTACGATGCCGGCAGGGAATACAACAGACGGATCGGGCTGTACGCCACGATCCGGAAAAACGAACGCTTTTACCGGGGAGATCAGTGGTACGGCACGGAGGAGGACGGACTGCCGCATCCCGTGTTCAACATTGTCCGCCGGGTGACGGATTACCTCGTTTCCTCTGTCGGCTCCGGTAATGTCAGCTTTTCGTTCGTCACGGACGATGTGATTGCCGGGAACGCGGAAGTCATCAAAGCCCGGGCGGAAGCGCTGGATGTTCTGTCGGACGCCGCGACCGATCTGTGGAAGGATTCCCGGGTAGAGCGAAGAGTTCCGGAGCTGCTTCTTGATGCCGCTCTGACCGGCGACGCCGCCGTCTACTGCCGTTGGAACGGCGACATGGGGAGTGCGGGCGGTTTCAGCGGCAACGTGGAGACCGACCGGATCGACGGTGCGAATCTGTTTCTCGCGGATGTATCCTCCTCCGACATTCAGTCGCAGGCGTGGGTCATGCTGGCAGGACGAGCATCCGTCGGGGAGCTTCGCCGCGACGCTGCGCTTGCGGGTGTCAGCGAGGCAGACCTTTCAAGGATCCTGCCGGACGACAACCGCGACACCAAAATCGGCGACCTTGCCGACGCTCTTCCCACGGACGACTACGCGACCTTCCTCATCCGCTTCCGGCGCGATCAGGACGGATATGTGGTCTTCCGGAAATCCACCCGTGAGGTGGACTTCCCGGAGGTGCACACCAAAAGACGCCTTTATCCCATCGCGCTCTTCAACTGGTACCGGACGCGTGGGAGCTATCACGGCACATCGCCGGTCACGTCGTTGCTTCCGAACCAGCGTTTTCTGAATCTTGCCTACGCGCTCTGCATGAAGCATATGCGCGACACGGCGTTCTCCAAGGTGATCTACGACCAGTCGCGGATCCCCGAATGGAGCAACGAGGTCGGAGAAGCGATCGCGGCGGTCGGCGGCGGAAACATTTCCGACGCAGTGAGCGTCGTGGGAACGGGCAAGATGGCGGAGGGCTATCAGTCCTTCATCGACCGTGTGACCGAGGCGACCAAAGAAATGATGGGTGCGACAGACACGGTGCTTGGCTCCGCGGAGGCTTCCAACACAAGCGCGATCCTGGCGCTTCAGGAAGCGTCGCGTGTCTCGCTCGGGCAGGTCGTTTCCGCGTACACCAGATTCTTGGAGGAGATCGCGGAGATCTGGGCGGATCTCATCCGTTCCGCCTATCCGCCGGAGCGGCCGGTTCCGAAGCCCGACGGTTCCGGCATGGTCCGCTATGCGGATTTCTCGGTGCTTGGCGGGCTCACCGTCCATGCGCTTGCGGAGATTGCGGGCAGCGGGCGATACAGTGCATCCGAAACGGTGAATGTGCTGGACAAGCTGCTTTCGGGCGGACACATTACTGCGGTACAGTATCTGGAGCGTCTGCCGTCCGGACTGCTTGCGGGGAGAGATTCTCTTCTCGCGGAGCTGAAGGAGAGCGGAAAGGAGGGCGGCGAAAGCGATGGAAACAACGGAAATGGATGAAATAACGGAAGTTACCGGGGTAAGCGAAGTCCCGGATGGGGATCCGGCGGCGATGCCGGCGCAAGACGGCGAGCCTGCCGGCGGGCACCCATCGGGGGCGAGCGCGGCAGAGAGCGTCCCGGCGGAAGAAACAAGCGAGGCAAACGATGGGGATCCGGCGGCGATGCCGGCGCAAGACGGCGAGCCTGCCGGCGGGCACCCATCGGGGGCGAGCGCGACAGAGAGCGTCCCGGCGGAAGAAACAAGCGAGGCAAGCGATGGGGATCCGGCGGCGGAGCCGGCGCAAGACGGCGAGCCTGCCGGCGGGCACCCATCGGGGGCGAGCGCGACTGATACCGTCGGGGTAAATGAAGTAAGCGATGCAACCGACGGGGATCCGGCGGCGATGCCGGCGCAAGACAGCGAGCCTGCCGGCGGGCACCCATCGGGGGCGAGCGCGGCTAAAGCCGTCCCGGCGGAAGAAACAAGCGAGGCAACCGATGGGGATCCGGCGGCGTACGTGACAAGCGAGGCAGCCTCCCCCGCCCCGCCGTCAGCCGAAACGCTGCTGTGCGAGATCGCGCAATTGAAGGAACGGCTTGACCGCGCGGAAAAGGAACGTTCGCGCATCGCCGGAGAAATCGCGGAATTCCGCACCCTTTACCCCGACGTATCGCCCGACTCGCTTTCCGCGTCGGTCTGGGATGCGTTTTCCCGCGGCGTGCCGCTCGCCGCGTCCTTTGCCCTGGAGGAACGCTACCGTGCCCGTGCCGCCGAGCTTGCGAAAGCGACCAACGAGCGCAACCGGGAGAATGCGTCTCCATCCGCAGGAAGTACCGTCCCCACCGGCTTTTATTCGCCCGACGAGGTGCGTGCGATGTCCTCTCCGGAGGTCCGCACCCACTACGCGGCGATCCTCGATTCCATGAAACACTGGGATCGGTAAAAATAGATGATCAACCAACAACACCGTGACCACCACGGCAACATGATAAAATCAGAAAGGATCAAAAAATATGGCTATCACCAATTTTATTCCCACCGTCTGGAGCGAAAACCTCTATACCGCGCTTGACAAGAAGTATGTCGGCGTTGCAAACTGTAACCGCGCCTTTGAGGGCGACATCCGCGAAGCGGGCAGTGTCGTCAAGATTCTCGGCGTCGGCGATGTCACCGTATCCGACTACACCAAAAACACCGATCTGTCCTCTCCCGAGGCGCTTTCCGATACGGTGCGCGAGCTGACCATCAATCAGGCGAAATGCTTCAACTTCCAGATCGACGACGTGGACCGCGCGCAGGCAAAGCCCCAGCTGATGAACGAAGCGATGAAGGTCGCGGCGAACGCACTTGCGGCAACCGCAGACACGTATGTCTACTCGCTTTACGGAAGCGCCGGAACGACTGTCTCTCAGGCATCCGTCAGCGCAACCAACGTGCTTGACACGCTCATCAGCGCGCGTACCAAGCTCCTCAAGGAAGGTGTGACCGATCCCTCCGACATCGTGATCGAAGTCTCCCCCGAGGTCGCCGAGCTGATTTTCAAGGCGAAGATCACGAGCGCATCCGACAACTCCGATGTGCTGGAGAACGGCTGTATCGGCTCTGTCGGCGGATGCAAGATCTATGTCTCCGGCAACATTGCAACGGTTGCCGACACCGCCAACAAAAAGGTGTTCCACAAGTGCTTCGCGCGTACCCGCCGCGCAATCGCGTTCGCGGAACAGCTCTCCGAGATTGAAGCATACCGCCCCGAGAAGCGTTTTGCCGACGCAGTCAAGGGTCTGCACCTCTACGGCGCAAAGGTCGTTTACCCCAAGGAACTCATCCTGCTTGACCTCGGCTTTGCCGCGTAAGCATGAATAATCCGGATTCCCTGCCGCAGGTTCCGCAAAGACCGCAGTCTCCGCAGGCTCGCTGTCAAGGGAATCCGGTCCCCCTTCGATGAAGAAAAGACCAAATCGAAGGTCCAAAACCAAGAGTAATAAACCAAAGAAAAAAGCTGAGAAAGCGGAAAGGCATGGCACATGGCACAAAAATGCAAATCCATCTTTGATAACGCCCTCCGGCTTGCGGGCGCGGGAAGCGATCCCGACCTGACGGAGGATTACGCCGAACGGATGCGGTATCTGCTCGCCTGCTTCATCGGGGAATGCTACGGCATGGACGCCTCCTACCGTCAGCGGCTTGCGATCACGGGAGAGACCGTTCTCCCGGAAGTATTCGACAAAGCCGTGATCGACGAAACGGAGGATTTTCCGATGAGCGTGCGGTTCGCCCCTGCGGCGGCATACTACGTCGCGTCGATGCTGGTGCTGGAGGAAAATCCGGCGCTGTCCGACCGGCTGTACACAAGATTTGAGGACGCGCTCTCGCACATCCGTGCGGGCATTCCGATGGTGATTTCGGAGATCGAGAACCGCTACCGGACGGTCGCGTAAAAGTAAAAGTTCCGTCCCGAAGAAAACCCGGCGCGCGGAATGAAACCAAACAAAACCCAAAAGGGGCTTTCGCTTTCGCGACAGCCCCCGTTTGTTTTACGGATATATTGCGGATATTACTTGTACAGCTCCGCCATCTTCTTGAGACGTGCGTAGCGTGCGACAGCGTTCTCCTCTGCCTTCTCGTAGAGCTTCTCTGCTCTGTCCGGGAAGGTCTGCGCGAGACGTGCGTAACGCGCTTCGTTGGAGATGAAGTCACGGTAAGAGCCGGTCGGATCCTTGGAATCAATCGTCAGCTTGTTCTCAGCAAGGGTCGGGTTGTACCGGAACATATTCCAGTAGCCTGCATCGACTGCCTTCTTCATTTCGATCTGGCAGTTCTGCATACCGCCCTTCTTGATGCCGTGCATTTCGCAGGGAGCGTAGCCGATGATGAGGGACGGGCCATGGTAAGCTTCCGCCTCGGTCAGTGCCTTGAGGAGCTGATTCTGGTCAGCACCCATTGCAACCTGTGCGACGTAAACGTAGCCGTAGGACATAGCGATCTCGGCGAGGTTCTTCTTGCCGATTGCCTTGCCTGCTGCCGCAAACTGTGCGACCTGACCGATGTTGGACGCCTTGGACGCCTGTCCGCCGGTGTTGGAGTACACCTCGGTGTCGAAGACCATGACATTGATGTCCTCGCCGGAAGCAAGAACGTGGTCAAGACCACCGAAGCCGATGTCGTAAGCCCAGCCGTCGCCGCCGAAGATCCAGACAGACTTCTTGGAGAGGAAGTCCTTCTCCGCGAGAATCTTCTTCTCGGTCACACAGCAATCGCACTCGCCCTCACAGACGTTCTTTTCAAGCATCTCCACCATTTCCTTGGTAGCGATCTCGTTTGCCTTGCCGTCTTCCAATGTGTTGAGGTATGCGTCCAGTTTTGCCTGGCATTCGGGGCAGGAGGAGTAGTCCAGCGATCTGACATATCCGATCAGTCTCTCACGGACTGCCTTCTGACCGAGGTACATACCGAGACCGTGCTCTGCGTTGTCCTCAAACAGAGAGTTTGCCCATGCGGGACCTCTGCCGGTTGCCTTGTTGACGGTGTAAGGAGTTGCGGGAGCGGAGCCGCCCCAGATGGAGGAGCATCCGGTCGCGTTGGAGATGTACATTCTCTCGCCGAAGAGCTGGGTGACAAGACGTGCGTAGGACGTCTCCGCACAGCCTGCGCAGGAGCCGGAGAATTCAAGCAGCGGCTGCTTGAACTGGCTTGCCTTGACGGTGGTGCCGAGCAGCTCGGGCTTCTCGGAAACGTTCTCTACCGCGTAGTTGAACGCATCCTGCTGGAAGAGTGCCTTCTCCTGGGAGGACATGACGAGCGCGGCGTTCTCCGGCTTGCCGTCCTTGGTTGCCTTGGCGGTCACAGGGCAAGCCTTGACACAAAGCGTGCATCCCATACAGTCAAGCGGGCTGACTGCCATGGTGAACTTGTAATCGGTCTTGATGACCGGCTTTTCTGCGAACAGCGTGTTTGCGGGAGCCTTTGCAGCCTCGTCCGCGTTCATTGCGAAGGGACGGATTGCCGCGTGCGGGCAAACGAACGCACACTGGTTGCACTGGATACAGGTCTTGGGGTTCCAGATGGGAGCGAACACCGCAACGCCGCGCTTTTCGTAAGCAGCCGCGCCCTGCGGATAGGTGCCGTCTTCTCTGCCCTTGAAGGCGGAGACGGGCAGGCTGTCGCCGTCCATCTTGGACACGGGACGAACCACGGTGTTGACGAAATCGACCAGGTCCTGACGGTCGCCGGTTGCGGGAGCCTCAGCGGGCGTCTCGCCGGCATTTGCCCAGGCAGCGGGAACGTCAACCTTGACGAGTGCGCCGGCACCCATCTCGATTGCCTTGTGGTTCTGCGCCACAACGTCTTCGCCGAACTTGGAGTAGGACTTGGTTGCCTTGTCCTTCATGTAAGCGATTGCGTCGTCGATCGGCAGAATGCCCGCGAGCTTGAAGAATGCGGACTGAAGGACGGTGTTCTTGACCTTCATGTTGCCGACGGCGTTCTTTGCGATATCGGTCGCGTCGATGATGTAGAAGTTGATCTTGTTCTTTGCGATGTAGGTCTTGACGGAAGCGGGCAGATGCTTGTCAAGCTCCTCGGGCTTCCACTGGCAGTCGAGCAGGAAGGTGCCGCCCGGCTTGACGTCCTGCACGATCTTGTATCCCTTGAGGATATAAGAAACATTGTGGCAGGCGACGAAGTTTGCCTTGGTGATGTAGTAGTGCGACTTGATGGGCGTATCGCCGAACTGGAGGTGGGAAATGGTCACACCGCCGGTCTTCTTGGAGTCGTACTGGAAGTAAGCCTGAATGTACTTATCGGTATGGTCGCCGATGATCTTGATGGAGTTTTTGTTTGCACCGACGGTACCGTCGCCGCCGAGACCCCAGAACTTGCACGCGATCGCGCCCTTGGGAGCGGTATCGGGAGCAACCTTTTCAGGCAGGCTGTGTCCGGTCACGTCATCGACGATGCCGATGGTGAAGTGATTCTTCGGCTTCTTCTTGGACAGGTTATCGTAAACCGCGAAAATGGAAGCAGGGGTGGTATCCTTGGAGCCGAGGCCGTATCTGCCGCCGACGACTTCGATACCGGTCACGCCGCATTCCGCGAGCGCTGCGACCACGTCAAGGTACAGAGGTTCGCCGAGCGCGCCGGGTTCCTTGGTACGGTCAAGCACTGCGATGCGCTTGCAGGTCTTGGGAAGTTCTGCGACCATCTTCTTTGCGACGAACGGACGGAACAGGCGGACCTTGAGCAGGCCGACCTTCTTGCCCTTCTTCATCATGTAGTCGATGACTTCTTCGGCAACGTCACAGACGGAGCCCATCGCAACGATGACTTCCTCTGCGTCGGGAGCGCCGTAGTAGTTGAACAGCTTATAATCGGTGCCGAGCTTCTTGTTGACCTTCTTCATGTACTCCTCGACGATGCCGGGGATTGCGTCATAGTAGGGGTTGCAAGCCTCTCTGTGCTGGAAGAAGATATCGCCGTTCTCGGCAGAGCCGTGCAGGACGGGGTGATCGGGGTTGAGCGCGCGGTCACGGAACGCCTTGACTGCGTCCATGTCAACCATGTCGGCAAGATCCTTGTAATCCCATGCGGCGATCTTCTGGATCTCGTGGGAGGTACGGAAGCCGTCAAAGAAGTTGATGAACGGCACGCGGCCCTTGATGGTGGACAGGTGTGCAACGGCGCCGAGGTCCATGATCTCCTGCTGGTTGGTCTCTGCAAGCATTGCAAAGCCGGTCTGACGGCAGGCATAAACGTCGGAGTGGTCGCCGAAGATGTTCAGCGCGTGGGACGCGACGCATCTTGCGGAAACGTGGATGACGCAGGGAAGAAGCTCGCCAGCGATCTTGTACAGGTTCGGGATCATGAGAAGCAGACCCTGAGACGCAGTGTAGGTCGTCGTCAGAGCGCCGGCGCCCAGAGAGCCGTGTACGGCACCTGCCGCGCCGCCCTCGGATTCCATTTCGATGACCTTGACGCGTTCACCGAAAATGTTTCTTGCGGGTTTGCCGAAGATGTTCTTGTCCGTTGCGGACCAGGTGTCGGTCACTTCCGCCATCGGACTGGACGGGGTGATCGGGTAAATCGCCGCAACTTCCGTAAACGCATAGCTTACGTGCGCTGCCGCGGTATTACCGTCCATGGAAATCATTTTTCTTTTAATTGCCATGTTTTGAGTTTCCTCCTGTCTATGTGTGAATAATTTTTTGAATCGACTGTATCAAAACAGCTCAAAGCCCAACGGTCATTATAGCATATCCCGCGGGAAAAGTAAAGGTTTTTCTCGAAAAAAGTACCCGTTTGCTAAAACTTTCACGTAATTTTCACCGAAGCCCGCGGGACACAGAGGTCCGGTTCCATGATAACCGATAAAAGAGAAAAAGTAAAGAGAAAACGGCAAAGAATCCGGGATGTAATGTTTCCCTCCGGTGCCGTTTCCTCTGTCACAAGAAAAAAGGTGTCAAAAACTCAAGGCGAGTTTTTGACACCCAAAAAAACACTGTATGCTGCGGAAGCTCCGGAGCAGTTGCCCGGAAACTCAGAGATCAGCTGTCAGTGATCAGAGATCGGCGATCAGTTGTTCACGGGGCGGACACGACCGCTCGGAAGCTCGTCTTCCATGTCGTCTCTCTCCCGGAAAAACAGCGAAATGCACCAGAGTCCCGCAAGCCCGACGATCGTGTAGATCACCCGGCTGACCGCGGACATCTGCCCGCCGCAGATCCACGCCACAATGTCAAACCGGAAAATGCCGATGCTTCCCCAGTTGATGGCGCCGATCACGGTCAGGATCAGTGCGATTCTGTCCATAATCTTCATAATCAAATTTCCCCCGATACCGGTAGTTTCGCCCGGATCATGATCCGGTCAGATACAGTTTCTGCGCGACGCGCGGCATTCATGCAAGCCAAACTTTTCCGCCACCGAACCGACCCCGCGGAAAATTTGCAAAATTTTTTGTAAATTCTATGCCACACGGCTCGTCCTTCCCTTGCGGCGGACGCGTTTTTATGATAAACTGAAATACAAACAGAAATCCATGACATTCCGAATGAACTATGACCGGGAGGTACCCACATGATCAATCGCGGATATTTACAGCTGAAGGACAGTTACCTGTTCACCGACATCGCGTCGCGCGTCGCGGCATACGCAAAAGCGCACCCGGACGCGGACATCATCCGGCTCGGCATCGGAGACGTCACGCTCCCGCTCGCGCCGACCGTCACCGACGCAATGAAGCGCGCGGCGGACGAAATGGGAAAGAAGGAGACCTTCCGCGGCTACGGCCCCGAGCAGGGGTATCCGTTCCTCCGCGAGGCGATCTCGCGCTATTACGCAAGCCACGGCGTGAAGGTCGGGGCGGACGAAATTCTGGTTTCGGACGGCGCCAAGAGCGACCTCGGCAACATCCTTGACCTCTTCTCGCGCGACTGCACGGTGCTCGTGCAGGACCCCGTCTACCCGGTCTATGTGGACACCAACGTGATGGACGGACGCAGGATTCTTTACATGAAGGGCACGGCGGAGAACGGCTTTTTGCCCATGCCCGACGAAAGCGTCCACGCCGACCTCATCTACCTCTGCTCCCCCGGCAACCCGACCGGCGCGGTGTACACGAAGGACGCGCTTGCCGGATGGGTCGCCTACGCAAAAAAAGAAAACGCCGTTATCCTCTTTGACGCGGCGTATGAAGCCTTTGTCGGAGACGTCTCGCTTCCCCGCTCGATTCTTGAGATTCCCGGCGCACGCGAATGCGCGATCGAATTCTGCTCGCTCTCCAAAACCGCCGGCTTTACAGGCACACGTTGCGGCTACACCGTCGTGCCGGACGAGTTGGAGCGGGACGGGGTGAAACTCCGGAAGCTCTGGCTCCGCCGCCAGACGACCAAATTCAACGGTGTGTCCTACGTCATCCAGCGCGGCGCCGAAGCGGTGTTCTGCGAGGCGGGACTCGCGGAGTGCCGCGCGAATGTCGCGTACTACAAGCAGAACGCCGCGGCGATTGCAAAGATGCTGGACGGGGCGGGCGTGTGGTACACGGGCGGCAGCAACTCGCCGTATATCTGGATGCAGTGTCCCCGCGGCATGGGGTCGTGGGAATTTTTCGATCTTCTTCTGGACAAAGCCCGGATCGTCGGAACGCCCGGCGCGGGCTTCGGTGAGATGGGAGAAGGCTTCTTCCGCCTGACGGGCTTTGGCGACCGCGACCGTACCGCCGAAGCGATCGAACGGATCAGACGGGTGCTCTGAGGAGGGACGGCGCTCCGGTGAGCAGCTGTTCTGACCGGCGGCGAATGCCCGCCCCGGCGCTCCGCACGGATCGGAAAACTGCCGGCTCCGCTCGAAGCGCCCGAAAACCGATTTGCCTTCATAAAACAATCCCCCGCCCGTGGGCGGGGGATTTCTTTATTTCAACTGTTCGATAGCAGCGATATAAAGCGCTTCATCGCTCTTGCAGGTCAGAGAAAGCAGGTCCCGCTTGGCGATCTCCACATGAAACATGAAATTGAGTTCACAGGAGAAATACGGTTGCAGTACCGTCGCATGGACTGCTTCAAATTCCGGCGAAATCCGATCAAGCAGGTCATAATAACGTTCGGTTTTCCCTTGCTTTGCAAGTGCCCGATCCTCTTCCGATACCATCGGAAGGAACACCACTGTCACCACAACACGGGCATCCTCCGGATACTGTTCCAGCAGGCTCCTCAAGTGCTCGGAATAAACGATGGTGCCGGGACGGACATCCGGGACCTGATCCCACTTGTCGCCCCCGAGCCAGACCGCCGTATCCGACTGAGCCCCGGTGTACCGTTCGCGCCGGTTTGTTTCCCCGGCTGTCCCCTCCGGCTCCTTCCCGGC
>CAKVOU010000008.1 GCA_934796165.1 uncultured Eubacteriales bacterium
TTTTTCGTCCTCTCCAAACTCACTTCCACGGCTCGCTACCCCCTTTTTTTCGGGACAGCTTTATTAGATTACCACATTTAAAGCGTTTTGTCAAGTCTTTTCGGCAAATTTCCGTTCGATTTTTTCAAAATTTCAAGGAAACAAAAACGCCTCCGTCCTATCGGATCGGAAAGCGTTTTCGGATGGCTGTTCAACAACAATCGGTTCAGTTCTCCACACTTTGTCTGCCCTGAAGCGCACGGTAGAGCGTATTTTCGTCGGCATATTCCAGGTCGGAGCCGACCGGCACACCGTAAGCAAGACGGGTCACGCGGATGCCGAACGGTCGGATGAGTCTCGACAGGTACATCGCAGTTGCCTCCCCTTCCACGGTCGGGTTGGTCGCCACGATCACCTCGCGTATGCCGCCCTCCTCCAGACGATGAAGCAATTCCTTCACCTTCAACTGCTCCGGAGTGACACCGTTCAGAGGCGAGATAGCTCCGTGAAGCACATGATACACTCCGCGGAACTCGCGGACCTTTTCCATAGACACAACGGTTTTCGGATCTTCCACGACACAAACCACCGAACGGTCACGGTTTTCATCCTCACAGATACTGCAAAGCTCCCGATCTGTCAGATTCATACAGACCGGGCAAAGATGAATCTTTTCTTTTGCATCGCGGATTGCCTGTGCAAATGCCGCAGCTTCTTCGTCCGGAAGGTCCAGAACCGAGTATGCCATCCGCATTGCGGATTTTCTGCCTACTCCGTCAAGTCGTCCGAACGCCTCGGCAAGGCGCTGCAAAGATTCAATGTAGTCCGCCATTTCAGAACATTCCGGGCATACCCATGCCCATGCTACCGGTGATCTTCTCCATTTCCGAGGCGTTGGTGGTTTCCACCTTACGAATCGCTTCGTTTACCGCCGCTACCAGAACATCGGAGAGCGTTTCAATGTCATCGGGATCGACAATTTCCGGCTTGATATCAATACCGAGGATTTCTTTTTTGCCGTTGATCTTCACGGTGACCATTCCACCGCCCGCAGTCGTCTCATACTCGCAGGCATCCAGTTCCTCCTGCTTGGCAGCCATGTCTTCCTGCATCTTCTGCGCCTGACGGATCATCGCCTGCATATTACCGGGACCTCCGCCGATCCCCTTCGGAACATTTGCTTTCATGATTCTCTCCTTTATTGGTCTTTGGCATCCGATGCTTCCAGAATCTCATCTATCACCGAGCTTTTGGGAGCCGTCGCCTTTTCTTCAAAAATCAGTTGGGTATCCGTCACTTCCCTGCGGAGGCAGACGGACAATGCGCCGCGCAGAAGTTCTTTTCCGTTCCCGCGCGAGAGCATATCCATGAGGAATTTATTGTCAAACTGCACGATAATCTCGCCGCTGTCCGTGCGGAAACCGTGCGCCTGTCTGACAAAGGAAGCAACCATGGAATCCTTTTCCGCGACCCGGTCGGAGACCTCCAGCCAGCACTTGACCGGATGCAGAATTCTGGCATCGGTCAGGGACGGTGCGGGAGAAGGCGACGGTTCCGGCTTCGGTTGATCCGCAAGTTGCGCCTTGGGCTTCTCTGCCGGCGGGATCTGTGCCGGCTTTACGGAAGAGTATCCGCCAGCCGCGACCGTGTCCTCAAGCTGGGACAGTCTTGCGGCAAGCGCCGCGTTTGAGGTATCCAGAGTTTCGTCGCACATCCGCAAAAGAGTCATTTCCGCGACGACACGTTTTAAGGAGTTCGCCTTCTGCATGGCAAAAAGCGCATCCTCCGTCAGTCCGCAGATGTAAAGAAGCGTTTCTCTTGTAAAGCGTCCGGCAAGCTCCGAAAGTTCCGCCGCTTCCGCGTCGGTCAGGTCGAGATACTGTGCCGCCGATTTCGAGGTGCGTACAACCAGCAAATCGCGGAACAGCGACAACAGGTCCTGCCAGAATACCGCAATATCCTTGGAAGAACGCACGATCTCCGCAACGGTTCCGAGCAGCGTATCGTAATCCTTATCCGCAATGGCGCGTGCGGTCGAAATCATGGTACCGCGCCCGGTGATACCCACCGTTTCGTTGACCGTCTCCACCGTAACTTCACTGTTAGTCCCGGCGCAAAGCTCAAACAGACTGATTGCGTCACGCATACCGCCCTGCGCCAGCCGGGCAAGTAACTGCGCCGCATCCGGGTCGAGGTTGATCTTCTCTTCTCCGGCAATGTACAAAAGCCGGTCGCGGAGAACCGGCATGGCGATCCGGCGGAAATCAAACCGCTGACACCGCGAAATAATGGTCGCGGGCAACTTCTGCAATTCCGTCGTCGCCAGAATAAACACAACATGCGCCGGAGGCTCCTCCAACGTTTTGAGCAGCGCGTTGAACGCGCTCTGGGACAGCATATGCACCTCGTCCACGATATACACGCGGTATTTCAGCGCGGAGGGCGCATAGGCGACCTCGTCGCGGATTCCGCGGATATCCTCTACGCCGTTGTTGGACGCAGCGTCCATTTCCAGAACGTCCGTCGCAGCCCCGGAATCAATCATCCGGCAGGCGGCGCATTTGCCGCAGGGATTGCCGTTCTCCGGGGAAAGGCAGTTGACCGCCTTTGCGAGGATTTTCGCACAGGTTGTTTTCCCGGTTCCGCGGGAACCGCAGAAGAGATAAGCATGGCTGAACTGTCCATGCTCGGTCTCATATTTGAGAATGGAGGTGATATGCTCCTGTCCGCAAACGTCATCAAACCTCTGCGGGCGCCATTTTCTGTACAACGCCTGATGCATTCCTTCCACTCCTTTTATGTTTCTGAATCGTTGGGGCGACGAATCACTCTGCGTCAGTTACCGCTTCCGCATCGGAATCCGCTTCCGGTTCCTCACAGCACTCACGGTCGATCTTGCCTGCGATCTCCTCCACCATTTCGTCGGGGATGGCGCGGCGGCACTTCATTTTCCCGATGAAATCTCCGAGAAGTCCGGGGATCGTCACGGAAACGTTGGTCTTTTCGGGATGTGCTTCGTCACCGGTGGCAGTCGTCGTCAGATCAATGCTGTAAAGAAGCGACTTGACCGAGGTCTTCTTCTGAGTTTCGTCCGAATCGTCCACGTCAACTACAAAAGGAACAAGTGACGCCGCAAATGCGCCGACGAGTGCGAACTTGAAAAAATTCTTCATGTGGGATACACCTCCGGATTCATATAGTACGGGCTGTGAAAGAAGACCATACACCCCCCGGTCGAACGTCACCCTCACGCGATCTTCGCACGCTCTGCTCGGAGCAGGCGCTCTCGCGGCACACCGGATTCTCTGCTTAATGCTGCTCGGTTCCCCGCCTGACATGGTTCACAGTGTCCGATTGCGCAAGACCCACTCGTCAACGCAGAATCGTACGACTCAATTCGTAAAGGATCGACCCTCACGGGAGGGATCCACCCCTGCTGTAGCGGATTTCAGGTGCAGGGCTCCGCTGCTTCCCCGGCTGGTATGGCCTACTTTCACAGCCCGATGCTGTGTACATAGTATTATATCAGATTTCCCGGATGTTTGCAATACCCTCAAAAAAAGTTTTTTGACTTCTTTTCGGACTCAGCCAAGGTATCGCATCAGACGCTCCAGAAGCAATGCCGTATCCGCACGGGAGAGGGTTGCAGTCGAGGCAATCTTTCCGTCAACCGCCGTCATGATTCCCTCTCGGTACAGGCAGTACACCGCGTCCTTTGCCCACGTCGGGATGCTCCCGGAATCCGCAAATACCGCGACGGCACCGCCGGAGAGCCCGGTCATACGGCTGATGAGGACTGCCGCCTCTGCCCGGGTAATCTCATCATCCGGTCTGAAATAGCATTTTCCTCCCGAGACGCTCCCGGTAATATAACCGAGCGAATACGCGGCGGTGAGGTACCCTTTCATAGAGTTTTCAATTTCGGCGTCATCTGCAAACGGGGTCTTCTCCGCGTCGGGTACGTCGGTGATCCCCGCGGCATGGAGCATTGCCACCACAAATTCCGCACGGGTGATCTTCTCGTCCGGACGGAAATACTGCTTGCCGCCGACCGCGTCTCCGCTCATAATTCCGTGTTCCGTCATGGTAATGGCGGCGTTATACAAAGTTCCCTTCTCCACGTCCGCATAGGTAAGCGAAGTCTTTTGCCCCGTAACGGTAACAGTTACCTCACCGGACGGACTCCAGTTGCCGAATTTGTCAAATACGGCATAGGAAAAAGAATCCGTGCCGGTATAACCGTTCTTCGGCTGATACTCATACGCGCCGGTACGCGTATCCGTCAGGATCACAGAGCCGTGCCTCGGCGGGGTGACGATCCGGAACGTCAGCGCGTCGCCCTCCGGGTCATATGCCCGGAGTCTGCCCTCCGTGAAAGTTCCATTGTATGTGCTGAGTGCAAGCTCCAGCTTCGGCGTTCCCCGGAGCGTCGGCGCATAGTTGACCGTCCGCGTAAATCTTACCCGGCAGGTATAAGAGTAGGCGCCGCCATCCACCGCAAAGCCAAAGCTGCCCCCTGTGGAATTTTTCGCCCCGGAAAAGGACAGCTGTTCTATGTTGGTTGCGGAAATTCTCTGTCCTGTCTCAACCGTCGTGGAACCGACCAGCAATTTCCCATCCTTTTCCGACGGAACCGAGGTAATCACAAGGTAAGTGAAATCGGACAGGTTTGCCGCACGGAGAAAATCGTCCTTGGTAAACTGTACCGGGTTGCCGACCATTGCGGACATTGCCATCCCGTGTTGCTCCGCAAGCTGATACAACGCCGGGCTGACCATTCCGACCTCACCGTTGCCTTTTCCGATGTCTTTCGCGGACACGGAACCAGCAAGTATTACGGCGGACAAAAGCACCGCCAGAAAAATCACCGCTTTTTTCATTTTCATTCCTCCCGTTTGATTCAGCGGTCACACGCCAGCGTGTGTTCCGCTTTATTCCATTTTATTGAGTTTCTCATGGATTCATGCGGGAAATAAGAAAAAAGAATATCCGTGGGGAGCTGATCAACTCTGCCCGGACACTCCGTCCCCCGGATGGCAAAGCAAGCGGCGGCACCTTGAAAAAGCACAGTAACCATGTTATAATGGAAACTGTAAAAAAACGGGAGCTTTTAACCTGATTTAAGAAACCCGTGTTACAATGCAGGAAAAAGAAAGGGGGCTTTGGATATGCGCATTCTGCTTGCCGAGGACGAAAAGGCGCTTGCAAAGGTGATCGTCAGAATCTTTGAGAAGAACAATTATTCAGCCGATGCGGTATACGACGGCGAGGACGCGCTTGCATATATAGAATCGGGAAACTACGATGCCGCGGTGCTCGACATCATGATGCCGAAGATGGACGGGATCACGGTCTTAAAAAAGGTCCGTGCGTCTGGAAACCAGATTCCCATTCTGATGCTCACGGCGAAATCCGAAATTGAGGACAGAGTTCTGGGACTTGACTCCGGCGCAAATGATTACCTGCCCAAACCCTTTGACGCAAGGGAGCTGCTCGCCCGTATCAGGGCAATCACGCGCACAAGGTCGGAAACGGATACCAGGCTGACGTGCGGGAACATCACGCTTGACCGGGCAACCTTTGAGCTTTCGTCCCCCACCGGGAGCTTCCGGCTCGCAAACAAAGAATATCAGCTGATGGAATGCTTTCTCTCAAATCCGCGGCGCATTATTTCAGCCGACCAGCTCATGGAGAAAATCTGGGGCTTTGACAGCGAAGCCGAAATCAACGTGGTTTGGGTATATATTTCTTACCTCCGCAAAAAGCTGACCGCGCTCGGCGCGAATGTGCAGATCAAGGCAACAAGAAATGCCGGATATTCTCTGGAGGTCGTCGATGATCAGTAAGCTCAAACGAAAATTCATCATTCTCGCAACCGTTTCAACTTTTGTACTGATGACCGTGCTCGTTGGTATGATGAATGCGATCAACTATTCCGTTGTCGTGCGGGAAAGCGACGAGACGCTGCGTGTTCTTTCACAGCCGGATGCGCCGTTCGGTGACAAAGAAAACCGTCCCGATAAAACGAAAAAGGAGAACGATCCGTTCATTCCGCGCGGAATGTCCCCGGAGGTCCCGTACGAATCACGCTATTTTTCCGTAACCGTCGCGGAGGACGGAACTGTCACGGAATCCGATTTTTCAAGGATTCTGTCGGTTGACAGCAATTCCGTAAGCAAATATGTCGAAAAAGCGCAACGTGGCGGAGAGCGGGGATTTGTCGGTCAGTTCCGTTATCTGAAAACGCAGAGCCGGAACGGTACCCGCATTGTGTTTCTTGACTGCGGGCGCAGGCTTGACTCGTTTTTCTCCTTTCTCCTGACCAGCCTCTGCGTAGGTTTTGGCGGATGCGTCGTTGTCTTTGTGGTGTTTCTTCTGATATCCGGAAAGATCGTCAGACCGATTGCCGAAAGCTACGAAAAGCAAAAAAGGTTTATCTCGGACGCAGGCCACGAAATGAAAACGCCGCTGACCATCATCCACGCCAACCTGGACCTTCTTGACGGAAACACCGGACAGGAAGAACTTGACGAGATCCGCACCCAGACCGAACGACTGACGGAACTGACGAACAATCTGGTGTATCTCTCCAAAATGGAGGAGACCGCGCATAAACTCATGATGGTGGAAATGCCGCTTTCGGACATTGTGAGTGAAACGGTGAACTCTTTTCACTCTCTCATCGTCTCAAAGCAGCTTGACCTTTCCCCCGATATCACCCCGGACATTGCGGCAAACGGTTCTCCGGATGCCATCCGTCAGCTTTTGTCGGTACTGATCGAAAACGCGGTCAAATATACTCCGACCGGAGGTAAGGTTGCCGTCGGACTTTCACAAAGCAAAAAAGCAGTGGTGCTGACGGTTTTCAATACAACCGAAGCCGAAGTGGAAAAGGCATCGCTTCCCCATGTTTTCGACCGTTTTTACCGGACCGACGCGTCAAGGAATTCCGAAACGGGCGGTCACGGCATCGGGCTGTCGATTGCGAAAGCGATCGTGGAAGCCCATGGCGGAAGTATCTCGGCGAGCACCGAAAGCGGAAAGGATTTCCGGGTTACTGCAACCATACCGATGTGAAATTCAATAAAGAAATAAGACCGGCAGAAATTTTTCTGCCGGTCTTTCTATTTTAAGTCCGATTAAGACTCGGGTGATAAACTTCCGGTGTAAAGGAAAGGAGAGTGTGAATTGATCAGTTATGTTTTCAAACGGTATGAGTTGAAGTATCTGCTTACAAAGGAACAATACAACTCCATAAAAGCCGGAATTGCGCAGGAGCTTTCGCCGGATGCCTTCGGCAGAACAACGATACAGAGTCTTTATTACGACACGCAGGAGAGCAGGCTCATCCGCGAATCGCTGGAAAAGCCGATCTTCAAGGAAAAACTCCGCCTGCGCTGTTACGGTCTGAACGACTGCTACAAAGACGTTTATCTGGAAATGAAGCGAAAATACGGCGGCGTGGTTTACAAGCGCAGGATTGCCTGCAAGGAGAATGAAGCGGGAAATCTGTTGCACGGCAGCGGCAACTCTCAGATTGAAAAGGAGCTTGCATATTTCTTCCGATTTTACAGTGAACTTGCTCCGAAAATGCTGATCCTCTATGACCGGGAGGCGTTCTGCGACCCGGGCAGCGATCTGCGGGTCACCTTCGACAGTCGTGTGCGCTACCGCATATCTGAGCTGAACCTTCACACTTCACTTGACGGAGACCGGTTGCTCCCGGAAGGCACTGTGCTGATGGAGCTGAAAACCGGAACGGCGTTTCCCTTGTGGTTGTGTGACCTGCTCTCTCGGGAAGCCGTCCAAAAGCAATCCTTTTCAAAATACGGCGCCGCCTATGAGCTTGAGTGCCGGAAAACAACAAAACCTAAGGAGAAAATCTTATGTTTGAATCCGTTTTCGGCGACGGAGGCGTTGCCGCTGTCAACTTCTTTATCGTCCTGAGTGTCGCACTCGCTTCTGGGATACTCTATGCGTTTCTTTCCTGTTACCGCTCAAAATCATCCATGAATTTTGCCATTGCGGCGGCATTGATCCCGATGACGGTCGCGGCGGTGATCGCACTGGTCAACGGAAATCTCGGAGTCGGAGTTGCGATCGCCGGAGCGTTCGGTCTGGTGAGGTTCCGTTCGGCGCCCGGAACGGCACGGGAGATCACCGTTATTTTCATTGCCATGGCATCGGGACTTGCCTTCGGAATGGGGTATCTTGCCTACGGCGCGATCTTTCTGATCCTGTCCGGAGCTCTTCTCTTCCTCATCGGCAGGCTGTCGGCAAAAGCAGAGAAAGCCGGCATGAAAGAAAAACTTGTAAAGATCACGATCCCGGAAACGCTCGACTACACCACCGTGTTTGACGATATTTTCATGGAATTTGCCGACCGTACCGAACTGGAATCGGTGAAATCGACCAACATGGGCAGTATGTTCCGACTGACGTACCGCGTTGTTCTGAAAAACGCCGCCTGTGAAAAACCAATGCTCGATGCAATCCGCACCCGCAACGGAAATCTGGAAATCTGTTCATGCCGTACCGGGCTGAACGAAAACGAACTGTAAAGGAGGCTTCGTATTATGAAAAAAGGATTGTCAATGTTTCTCATCATCTGTCTGCTTGCAGGCATCCTGACCGCTTGTAATACGGCGGGAAGTACCACCGGCGAAACAACAACGCTCACTCAGACCCCGTCGGGTGAATCGGAAACGACTGCGGAAAGAGCAGATCCGGAAATCACCGATATTCCCGATGACCTGACCGAAAACGCAAACACCCTGCAGATCACCTGCTCCGAGGGGACTGACCAATGCTGGAGCTTTGACGGACAGACGCTGACATTTTCCGGGCTGACAGCTGACACCGTTTGCTCGATTTCCGGAGAATTCGACGGACAGATTGTAATTGACGCGGGGAATAATTACCGCTTTGAGCTGGTGCTTTGCGGCGTGAAGCTGTATAACGGAGAGCAGAATCCCGTCAGCATTCTTTCAGGCGACAAGGTGACCCTGACCGCAAAGAAGGAAACAAAGAACGAAATCTATGACACGCGGGAAGCCGTTCCGTCCGATGATGATACTGCGATTTCCGCCGCCATTTATGCAAAATGTGATCTGGATCTTGGCGGAAAAGGAGAATTGATCGTCATTTCCTCAAACAACAACGGAATCCATACCAAAGACGATCTGAAGATCAAAAACCTCTCCCTTTCGGTCACCTGTCAGGATAACGCACTCAAGGGAAACGACAGCGTGAATATCTCCGGCGGTATTCTGACGCTGATTGCGAAATCAGGAGACGGAATCAAGACGAAAAATACCGATATCTCTTCCAAGGGCAACCAGCGCGGGATTGTTTCAATCACCGGCGGAACCGTGACAATTTACGCCGCCTGTGACGGGATCGACGCGGCATACGATGTCGAAATCAGCGACGAAGCGATCGTGAACATCTATACCGACGTCTATTCCCCCTATTCGGAAACCTCCGCGCAGTCCGGCACCGGAAGTTCCGGGCAGCCCTCGTCCGATTCCGCCGACTCCGGTTTTTCCTTCACGGGTAACGGATCAGATGTCACGGGAACGCCCGGCGGAGCCGGACGCCCGGGTGAGAACGAGGACTTCAGCGGAAACGGTGGTTTTGGTGGTGGCGGGAAACCCGGCGGGGGAGGCCCCGGCGGCATGACGGACGGAAACACCGAGAAGGGCGATCATTCCACAAAAGGCATCAAAGCCGGAAACGAGATTCTTATCTCCGGCGGCACAATTACCGTC
This sequence comes from uncultured Eubacteriales bacterium, assembly GCA_934796165.1. Taxonomy (GTDB): domain Bacteria; phylum Bacillota; class Clostridia; order Oscillospirales; family CAG-272; genus CAKVOU01. The sequence continues at coordinate 9,750 of CAKVOU010000008.1, forward strand.
TGCTCCTATGACGATTCGCTGCACGCGAACAGCGGAACGGTACTTGGAAACGGCAGTACGGCAACCGGAAACATTCTGATCTCGGGCGGCACGCTCACGCTTCTCACCAAGGATGACGGCATCCACGCCGACGGTACGCTGACGGTATCGGACGGCAAAATCAGCGTTACCGGAAGCTATGAAGGGCTTGAAGGCACCTATGTCCGGGTAAATGGCGGAGAAATCTCGATCGTATCTTCCGACGACGGCATCAATGCAACGACCACTTCCGGTACCGGCATCACATTTGAGGGCGGGAAGGTATTTGTTTACGCGGGCGGAGACGGCATTGATTCGAACAGCCGCGCCTCTTACCAGGGAATCCTGTTTGCAGGCGGCGAAATCACGGTCGTCAGCACCTCGGGCGGTGACTCCTCCATTGATACCGAACAGGGGTACACCTACACCGGCGGCACGGTTCTTGCGCTCTGCCCCGCGAACGGCATGGCAAATGAAGCAGTCAACTGCCGGAACTTCTCTGCAGTTGGTACCAAAACGTCCATGAATCTGAACGAGGGACAAACGCTTTCCGTCAGGATTGACGGCAGTATCACAAGCTCCGTCACAATGCCCTGCCGGCTTTCGGCACTCGTTGTGTACCTTGGCTCAAGCAGCGCAACTTTTACAACCGATTGATAACCCGATTACCACAAAAAAACACCAATGGGGCGCCTGCCTGTTTGCAGGAGCCCCATTGGTGTTTATTCAGATAATAGTCAGACAGACAAACTCATTCAGCAGCGTAAACGCTGACCTGCTTTTTGCCGCCTCTGACATGCTCGAACTTCACGGTTCCGTCGATCAGTGCGAACAGCGTGTCGTCCTTGCCGAGACCGACATTGTTGCCGGGACGGACAGACGTGCCTCTCTGACGGACAATGATGTTGCCCGCGAGAACTGCCTCACCGTCAGACTTCTTGACACCGAGACGCTGTGCGTTACTGTCTCTGCCGTTCTTGGTAGAACCAACGCCCTTCTTATGAGCGAAGAACTGAAGACTGATTCTTAACATAGTTTTTTCCTCCATCATGATTTCGGTTGGCTTTCCCTCGGAAAGCGGCACGGGGAGTTATTCGTAATCCCTGTCAACGATTTCAACCTCAAAACCGCTGTCCCCCGTAAATTCGTAGGTATCGTCATGATCCAGCATATCGCGGAGCATGAGATAATAGGTAAGGAACAGTCCCGATACCGCATAGCGGACACGGTCGTCCTCCTCGTAAGCGGGGAGTGCCGATTTGGAACGGACGGTGATCGACACGTTTTCCTCGTCAATCTGATATTCGGCAACGCCGCCGTAGGTTTCCTCGATGGCGTCCACGATGTACATGGTCAGAGAAGAAAGCATCGCGCAGAACGGATCCTGTCCCCAGTCTCCGAATCCCACGTGACCGATCTCCTGAAAGCCGTAATAAATTCCGTCGCTCCGGTAGAAAACGATCTTCGTCATGGCTGAAATCAGCCCTCAATCTTCTCGATCTGAACCTTGGTATAAGGCTGTCTGTGTCCGATTCTCGACTTCTCGTTCTTCTTGGACTTGTACTTCAGAATGTAGATCTTCTTGTTCTTGCCCTGCTTGAGAACCTTCGCCGTGACCTTCGCGCCTTCCAGAACGGGAGCACCCGCACGGAAGCCGGAATCGCCGGACATTGCTACGACTTTGTCGAATACGACCTCGTCGCCTTCCTTCGCATCGAGCTTTTCAATGAAAATCACGTCCTGCTCAATGACCTTGTACTGCTTTCCGCCGGTTTCAATGACTGCAAACACGAAAAGCACCTCACTTTCAAATAGACTCGCTGACTTTGGCGACATCCGGAAAGGATGTACTTTTCCCTGCCAAATTCACGCGGCAGTCTATTATAGCATAAAGAAAGAGAGCTTGTCAAGCATTATTTCAAATTTTTCCGAGAAAATTATGATTCGCTCTGCGGTGCGGAAGAACGCCTGCGTTTTCCGAACAAGCGGCTGTACACGCACCAGAGATTTCCAGACAGGCAGACGGAGGAATAGAAGCCTGCAATGATGCCGACAATCAGCGGAAGCGCAAAGTTCGTGACCGACGGAATGTTGCCGATCCGGCTTGCAACATACAGAACGCCGATGGTCACAAGCGTCGTTAAAGACGTAAACACCGAACGCTTCATGGTTTCCTTCACCGACCGGTCCACCGTATCGTCAAATCCCGCAAAGCGGACGGTGCCGTCGGGATTCTGCAGCTTCCGGTTTTCCCGCACGCGATCAAAAATAATGATGGTAGCGTTGATGGAATACCCGAGAATGGTCAGAAGCGCCGCGATCATGGTGCTTCCCATGGGAATACCGAACAGCGAGTATGCCACGAGCATAGCAAACAGGTCATGGACAAGGCAGGTCACGGCGGCAAGCCCGGAGGCAAGGTCAAAGCGGACAGTGATATACACCAGCATCAGCGCAACGGCAATGACCGACGCGATAACAGCGGCTCTCCGGAGCTCCCCGGACACGGTGCCGCTGACGCTGGAGGTGCTGATGTATTTGGAATCAAGCAGTTTTCCCTCCTCGGTTTCCGCATTTGCATTACCGAGCAGCTGACGAATTTCCTTTTCCGTCGCCTGCCTCGTTTCCGTATCGGTATCCATTCCCTGAATCCGCATGATAAAACCGTATGTGGTTTTTCCGTCATCGGCAGAAACCGCACTGGTTTTCTGGAACGAGGATACGGAAACGCCGGGGTGCTTTGCAACCGCGTTCATCAGTTCCGTCTGCTTTGCGTCGGAGATCTCCTCTTCCTGCCCCGAAACCGTTACGGTCGTACCGCCGGTGAAATCCACGTCAAACACAAAGCCGCGGACAAAGAAACAGACAATGCCGAGCACCAGAAATACGACACTCACAAGGAAGAACGTCTTGCGGGAACGGGTAAAACTGAAGTTCTTCATATCAGAGCGCCTCCCTTCCATCGGCTTTCGCCGCAGCGATCTTTTTGCGGCTGACGCCATACAGCCACGGGTTGGTCACGCGCATTCCAACGATCCGCGCAAGGAAATAGCGGGTCACGAAAATCGCAAAAACCATGGACAGAAGAATTCCGATAAAGAGCGTGATGGCAAAGCCCTTTACCGAACCTGAACCAAAAATCCAGAGAACCACCGCCGCGATCAGCGTGGTGATGTTGGAATCAAGGATTGCCGTAAACGCATGGCGGAAACCCGCCTTGAGTGCCGCCGCAGTCGTTTTGTCCGCGAGCAGTTCCTCTTTCATACGCTCATAAATAATCACGTTCGCGTCCACTGCCATGCCGATTGACAGAATGATTCCCGCAATCCCCGGAAGCGAAAGCTGAACCCCGAAAAGTACGATGCACAAAGCAAACGCCGCCGTGTATCCGACCAGCGCGACCGAAGCAACCAACCCCGGCAGACGGTATACAATAATCATCAGCACCATGACGGCAAGAATCCCGATCAAACCGGCAATCAGACTGATGGAAAGCGCCTGGTCTCCGAGCGTTGCACCCACGTTGTCTTCGCTGATGATCGAAAGGCGGAACGGAAGCGAGCCGGAATTGATAAGGTTGGCGTAATACTCTGCGTTGGTTTCGGTGAATCCGCCCTGAATCACGAACGAATCGCCGGTGATACCGTTTTCCCTGAATTCCGTACCGACGGCGGGACTGGTGATGGTTTCCCCGTCCTGCTTGATATAAATCTGATTGTCAATCGTCTTGTCCCCGTTCTTACGGTTAGCCGCTTTCTTTGTCCCCTCCGTAAACCGCTTCTGGGCTTCTTCGGTCGACAGCCGGACACTGATGACCCAGCCTTCCTTTTCAGAATATCCCTTCTCCGCGTTGGTGATATCCCCCTTTTCGGAGGATAAAACAACAGTACCGTCGGACAACTCAAAGGTGATCACACCGTTTGCACCGATCTTGTCCACTGCGTCCGACGCGTTGGTTCCCGGAATCTCCACGACGACCCTGCGATCACCTTCAGTGGAAACAGTCGCTTCCGTATAATTCAGGACATCAAGGCGGGTCTGGATCATGGCGACCGCTTTTTTGATGTCTTTTGACTGATTTGCGGAATTATATCCGTCCGGGAGAACCGCTTCATATACAATGCGTGAGCCGCCCGCGAGATCAAGCCCGAGGGTGACGGAATCCCGGTTGATCCCCTGAAAATCGCCGATACCGCCGAAGAGCGCGACCAGAATCAGGAGTGCGACAAGCAGGATACCTATAACAAGTCCCACCGTATTTTGTCCTTTGGTTTTCATCCGTTTTCCTTTCCGTTCCGAAAAGCCTTTTCAGAACAATTGCGGTCGCCGGGCGACCGCAGCAGATTATTTTGTTTTCGCGCGCCGTCGTGCAGGGGAAAGAACCCTTCCCCCCCGCCTTGTCCGCGGGGCGTACCTTGCGGTAACATGACGGTAAGAAACTACTGCGGAAAGATTCTCCGCATTCGTCCGTCCGGCGGCGAGTCCGTCCGAGCCGGAAAATCAGTTGTATTCCGTTTCCGGCTTTCTTACGCACCCGTCCAGCACGAACCGGCAGATGTCATTGGTCGCGTTGGGCTTGCGGAGAATGGAGATCGCATCCTCCATATTACGGATACGCTCCGGAGAAGTGACAAGGTTGTATACCGCTTCTTCCAGCGAATATCCCTTTGTAACTGCCGCCGCCGCGCCGTTGTTGAGCAGGAATTCGGTGTTCTGGTCCTCCTGACCCGGAATCGGGTTGACGATGATCATCGGAAGTCCCTTTGTCAAGGACTCCGAGGTGGTGAGCCCGCCCGGCTTGGTGATCAGAATATCGGCGGCATCCATCAGCTCATCCACATTTTTCACAAAGCCGAAGGACAATACCTTCTTTTTGAATTCCGTTCCTTTCATCGACTCAAGCGCTTTTTTGTTGCTTCCGCATACGGCTATGATCTGAAAGTCGCGGTCCAGCCCGTCAAGCTTTTTGACGTTTTCCGCCATATTACCGTAACCCATGCTTCCGCCCATGAAGAGCACGACAGGCTTCCCCGGGTCAAGTCCGAGCTTCTGTCTCATTTCCGCCTTGTCGTGTTTCACGGCAAATTTCGGATTGACGGGAATGCCGAGAGGAAGGATCTGCTCCGGCTTGTACCCCTTCCCGAACGCCTGATAATCCAGAGTCTTATCGGCGGTGACCACAAAATCGAGGTGTTTTGCCTCCTCCCAGTACGGATGGAACGCAAAATCAGTCAGGATACCGACAGTCTTCGCGCGGAGTCCCCACTTTTCCTTGATGTGGTCAAGCATGATGCCGACAAAAACATGCGTGAATACGATGACGTCCGGATCATATTCATCGAGATACACGCGCAGCCTGCGGGAAAGAATACTCCACTCCAGACGCGCCGCTGACATACGGTCTCCCGTCGCGCGCCGTTTTTCCGCGGCGCGATAGCTGGTTCCGTACAGTTTTTTCAGACGCTTGGTTACAAACAAATATCCTTCCGAGACGGTAAAATCCAGAAGAGAGTTGATATATTTCAGAGTGTCCAGCACATGACACTCCGCACCTCCGGCCCTGAGGCCGCTCTCGATCGCCGCAGCGGTTGAATTGTGACCGCCGCCGGCGGTCACAGACATAATCAGTACCCGCATATACTCCTCCGGGAGGAAAGCTCCTTCCCCGCTTCATTCATTTAAATTTTACAGAAAAATTCCGGCAAAAAACCTTTATTTGTATTTTAACACACGCAATTCTCTGTGTCAAGTCTTGCATTTCGGAGAAAAACAGTGTATAATTTATAATCAAAACATCAAATGGGAGGAATCACGCCATGTCGCACAGGTTTCATGAGATTGCCCCGGAGGATTGGTCCGGAAATGCATTTGAAAAGATCGGGAAAGATTGGATGCTTGTCTCTGCCGAGTCGGAAGCAGGAAAACCCAACACCATGACGGCAAGTTGGGGCGGCGTCGGTGTGCTTTGGAACAAGCCTGTTGCATTCGTGTTTCTTCGTCCGCAGCGTTATACGACCGCGCTCGTTGACAGGACGGGGGCACTTTCCCTCTCCTTCTTCCGCGGGGAGGAGGATCCTTTCCCCACCGGCAGATATGAGGATGTCGTGCATGACGCGAAGGTCCGAGAGGCACTGCGCTTCTGCGGGGCTCACTCCGGGCGCGACACGGACAAATTCCGTGAAACGGGGTTGACTCCCGCCTATGAGGACGGAATCCCGTATATCGCCGAAGCGGACAGCGCAATGATCTGTAAGGTATTGTACCAAAGCGAGCTGAAGAAATCGGAGTTTCTTTCTCCCGAGCCGCTTTCCAATTATCCGAAAGAAGATTTCCACCGAGTCTACATCTGCGAAATCAAAAAGGTACTGAAGGCGGACTGATCGTTCCCTTGAACGCCGAAGGAGACAACATGATGACGAATATGCAGGAAACGAATACCTTTGCTTCCGTCCGTGCCCTCTGCACGGCGGCAAAAAACGCGGCGGGGCTGCTTGCCGCGACCGATACGGAACTCCGCAATACAGCGCTTTTTTCCATTGCTGAGGCATTCCGGAACCCGGAAAACCGGGAAAGAATACTTGAAGCAAACCATGCCGATCTGAACGCGGCAAAAGATAACGGGATTCCGGACGCCATGCTCGATCGTCTCGCACTGACCGAAAAACGAATGGACGGGATCTGTTCTGCCATCGAACAGCTCGTTTCCCTCCCCGATCCGATCGGAACCGGCGATGTGTTCACCCGCCCGAACGGGTTGGTCATCACCCGCAAGCGTGTCCCGCTCGGTACCGTCGGTATGATCTACGAGGCTCGTCCAAATGTCACGGCGGACGCGGCGACCATGTGCCTCAAATCCGGGAACGCCGTCGTTCTGCGCGGCGGCAAGGAAGCCATCCGGTCCAATACGATTCTTACGGAACTGATGCGCGGAGCTGTCCGCTCCGTGGGGCTCCCCGCCGACACGATCTGCCTTGTGTCGGACACCTCCCGCGAAAGCGCCGAGGCGCTCATGTCCATGCGCGGGCTTCTTGATGTGCTCATTCCGCGCGGCGGCAAAAATCTCATCCGGTCGGTCGCGGACAACGCGAAGGTTCCCGTTATCGAAACGGGCGCGGGCAACTGTCACGTGTATGTGGACACTTCCGCGGACCTCCGGATGGCGGTGCGCGTCGCAGTCAACGCGAAGTGCTCCCGCCCCGCCGTCTGCAACGCGGCGGAAACCATGCTGGTACACAAAGACATTGCGGAGAAATTTCTTCCGATGTTCCGGAATGCCGTACACGGGAAATATCCGCTGGAGATCCGCGGAGACGAACGCACAAGAACTTATATTCCCGATGCACTTCCCGCCTGTGAAACAGACTGGGAGACCGAGTACGATGACTACATTTTAGCCGTCCGCGTGGTGGACAGTCTCTCCGATGCGATCGCACACATCAACCAATACGGAACGGGTCACAGCGAAGCCATTCTGACCAATGACTACTCCTCAGCAAGACGTTTTCAGAACGAAGTCAACGCCGCGGCGGTATATGTCAACGCATCCACCCGTTTCACCGACGGCGGCGAATTCGGCTTTGGTGCCGAAATCGGCATCTCCACGCAGAAACTCCATGTGAGGGGACCGATGGGACTGTCCGCACTCACCACCGAAAAATATCTGATCTCCGGAATGGGTCAGATCCGGGAGTAATCGCTGTTTACCGCAACAATTCCACATTTTTGTACATATAAAGAGAGGACGTTTTCATGCAAAAGACCATCATTCCCGACGGATACCGCCCGATTCTCGGCGCGTATGATACCCAGCTTGCTATACAGTTTATTAAAAAGGACTTTCAAGCCGAGTTCTCCTCTGCGCTTGCACTCAAGCGCGTCTCCGCTCCCCTGTTCGTCACCGGCGCATCAGGACTCAATGACAACTTAAACGGCGTGGAACGCCCGGTTTCCTTTGATATTCCCGCAGTCGGCTGTGAGGCGGAAGTCGTACATTCGCTTGCAAAATGGAAACGTCTTGCCCTCAAGCGTTACGGTTTCTCGGTCGGTACCGGACTGTACACCGACATGAACGCCATTCGCCGCGATGAGATCCCGGACAATCTCCACTCGGTCTATGTGGATCAGTGGGACTGGGAGAAAATCATCACAAGAGAAGCAAGAAACCTCGATTATCTGAAGAACACGGTCGCCTCTATCGTCGGTGCCATCTGCGACACCTACGATATGCTCAAGGTTGCCTTCCCTCAGCTGGACGTTTCTCTTTCCCGTAAGGTCACCTACATTACCTCGCAGGAACTGGAGGACCTTTATCCCGACAAAGCCCCCGCGGAGCGTGAAACCCTTTTTGTCAAGGATCATCCGACCACCTTTCTCATGCAGATCGGCGGCGCACTGCGCTCCGGAAGACCACACGACGGGAGAGCTCCCGATTACGACGACTGGTCGCTCAACGGCGATATTCTCTTCTGGAACGATGTCCTCGGGCGCGCGTTCGAGGTGTCCTCAATGGGCATCCGCGTAGACGCAGAGTCACTTGACCGCCAGCTCCGCTTGGCGGGTTGCGAGGACAGAAGAAACCTGCCCTTCCACAGGATGCTGCTCTCCGGAGAGCTTCCCCTCACCATCGGCGGCGGCATCGGTCAATCGAGACTCTGCATGCTCATGATGGGATGCGCACATATCGGTGAAGTTCAGGCTTCCATCTGGGACGAGGAAACCGTCCGTGCCTGCGAAAACGCCGGTGTGATGCTGCTCTGATACAATCAAAGTCTCACTTCTGTCGGTACCCGCACGGATCAATTGTGTGGGTACCGTTTTTTATGAATTCCCTTGCGGATTTTTTATATATCTTTTTACTTTTATTGTCTTGACAAGATATTCCGGATATGGTACGATAATTTTGAAGATCGGACGTTTTTGCGTCTGATTTGCATCAAAAAGGCTGTCTCAAAAAAATCAGATTCATGAGGAGATTACACCATGTTATTGAAGAATCCGCCGATGGGTTGGAACACCTGGAACACCTTTGCCGAGCACATTTCCGATCAGCTGATCCGGGAAACCGTGGATATGATGGTCACGGAGGGTTATCGCGATGCCGGTTATGAATACATCGTCATCGACGACTGCTGGTCGCTCCGCGAACGCGGAAAGGACGGCGAACTGATCGCCGATCCCGAAAAGTTCCCCTACGGTATGAAGGCGCTTGCCGATTACGTACATTCCAAAGGCTTCAAGTTCGGAATGTATTCCTGTGCCGGTGTCCGTACCTGCGCCGGATACCCCGGCTCCTATGATCACGAATATCAGGATGCCCGCACCTTTGCTTCCTGGGGCGTTGATTACCTCAAGTACGATTTCTGCTTCTTCCCCAACCGTGCGGACTGCAAGCTCCGTTATCTTATGATGTCCCAGGCGCTCCGTGCAACCGGAAGAGACATCGTCTTCTCCGCCTGCAACTGGGGTGTGGAAGAGCCCTGGACCTGGATGAGAAGCGTCGGAGCTCATCTCTACCGTTCGACAAGTGATATTTTCGACACCTTCCGTGATACGGCAAACATCATCAAGCAGCAGTATGACAAGTTCAATATGAACGCGCCCAACTGCTACAACGACATTGATATGATGACGGTCGGTATGTACGGTCAGGGCCATGTCGGCGGGCAGGAAGATTTCAACAACTACGAGGAATACGTAACACAGTTTGCATTCTGGTGCTACTTCAACGCTCCTCTTATGATGGGCGCAGATCTCCGCAAGCTCAACGAAATGACCGGCGACAAGGACACCGACGAGCTTCGCAAAAAGACCAAGGCACTTCTCCAGAATAAGGCGCTCATTGAGTTGAACCAGGACGAAGAACAGCGTCCTCCATTCCTTGTCAGGCGCGAGGGCGACAAATTTACCTTTGTGAAAGAAGTCAATAACAACGAATTCGTCATCGGTGTCTTCAACCTGAACGACACCCAGCAATTGACCGATATTCTCCTGACCGACTGCGGTATGCCGATCAGCTCCGGCGTTGCCGTGGAAGCATACGACATTCTGGAAGAAAAGCCGCTTGGCACCTTTGTCGATGACCTGACGGTTACTCCCATGAAGCATGGCTGCAAGCTCATTCGTTGCCGTTTCGTACCCCGCAACGGTTTTGACGGAAACCGTCTCGCAGACTGATCGTTCATGGATGACATTTGTTTCAAATGCCGGAAGAGTCCCCTTTCATCCAATGAAAGGGGACTCTGTCTCAAATATCTCGGGCGGGCAACCACACAGTTTCTTTGTATGGATTGCCTTGCTGCAGAACTGGGTACCAGCACAGCCGACCTGGAACACATGATCTTCGTCTTCCGCACGCAGGGGTGCCGCCTCTTCCCCCCGCTCACCCCGGGCGAAGTCGATCCTGCTAAAACAGAAGACATAATCTGTTGATCTGTACCGTTAACAAACACATCAGCAAGATAAATTTTACAGAAAGGAGTCGGAAATAATGAACGAGTTCCTCCGGATACTGGACTACCTCAGGGATTATAACGTTATTTCGGTGGTGGTCAGACTTATTCTGTCCGTTTTGCTCGGTGGTTTTATCGGAATCGAGCGCGGTCGTCACGGACGCGCCGCGGGACTTCGGACGCATATTCTGGTCTGCCTCGGCGCTGCCATGACCTCCCTGCTCGGTGTGTTCATTACCGTAAAATTGGGGCTTGCCTCGGATGCCTCGCGTATTGCCGCTCAAGTCATTTCCGGCATTGGTTTTCTCGGCGTCGGAACCATTGTTATCAAGGGTCGCTTTCAGGTTTCCGGGTTGACGACAGCCGCAGGACTCTGGGCTACCGCCGCAATCGGTCTTGCCACCGGTTACGGCTTTTATGAAGGTGCGCTTCTCGGCACGATCCTCGCGGTACTCACCGTCGCGTGCCTGTTGCGACTGGAAACACGCATCAATCATACCAACCAGCGGCTCGGAATTTATCTGGAGCTTGACAATGTAAAAGAAGTCAATGCAATCACTGCGTATCTGAACACGACTTGGGGGGCAACCGATATTCAGGTCACTCCGCCGCGTTCCGCGGTTGAAAACAACGTCGGGATCGAAGCGACTGTCCGGCGTCATGATGCAGATGTCACCGCCAAAGAACTGATAACCAAAATTGCGGAATTGCCGCATATCGTCTATGTGCTGGAATCCATCTGACCGGTCGGAACCATTAGCTTGTTTCAATCCTGACGGTGTGTGATCCCTCAGCGATTCCCCGCAGCCTGCTTCAGATCATCCGGGCGGTGCCAGGACAAAACGAAAGGAGGACTGACCTTGAAAAAAGAACCGGCGGCAAAAGGTGAACAAAAAGAGATCCGCTTCAACAAGAAGATCTTCCATCTGGTTGCAGATGAGCCCGGTATTACCCGTGCGACGATCGCAAGACGGCTCGGTGTCAGTCTTTCCAAAGCAGGATACGACATAGATACGCTGAAAACCTACGGCTTTCTATCCGAATATCCCGGAAAGAATACCGGAAAAGGCAGACACGCGTCCGGATTTCGGGTACACTGTCCGATTCTGTTCCGCATCCACGACCTGTCAACCCAAACCTTTACCTGCACGGATTACACCGCCGACGGGACAGTGGTCCGTTCCATTCTCTATCCGTATTATGCCCTGTATCCGTTGGACGCAAATCTGGAATCCTACGGAAACCGGGTCCGTCAAGGAGGCAGTACAACCGCACCGTTGATGTGCGCACTGCATCTCCCTCCGCCTGTCCGGTTTCTCGATCCGACTGCCCCGCTCCGTCCGTCTTTTCCGAATGCTGACACGCTCAAAAAGAAAGTGGAGGAGGTAACGGATCATCGGATACTTTGCACTGCCGACCGGGTTTCCACCGTTGCCAAGGGAGCAGAGGTTCTGTCCGGCGACAAGCAGACATTTTTCGGTCTGCATCTCGGAGACGAGGTATTCAGTATTTTTCTCGCTCCGGGTCGGGTCCCGGTGGTTCGTTCCTTAAAGAACTGTCTTACGGGAAATGCGGAGGCAGATTCTCTGAAGATTGCACACATGGTTGCCGGCAATCTGTATCTGGGTGGTGTAACGGTCTGGTATATTTACGCGGAACGCAAGTATTACGCAGTAAAAGAAATGGTCGAAAAGTATTTTCCACCAAATGCGGAATTCCCGAAGGAAATCTCATGGAATACATCTTTCCCGCACAGTTGGTTGCTCCGTTATCTGCGTAACCGTTGGCTGGATCAGGCTTGCACGAATTTCAATAAGAAAATTACCGGAAAAGGTTGAAATCCCGTGTAAAACATGATAGAATAGTCTCCGTAAATGAACAGAGGCATGGTCTGACAAACGAGTGACACCCGTATTTTGTCCCTGTGTCCAACTGCATGCCTCTGCTATGAAAGGTTGATATTTGTTTCCGTAGCTCAGCTGGATAGAGCGACCGCCTCCTAAGCGGTAGGTCGGGTGTTCGAATCACCTCGGGAACGCCAAAAAATCCTGCCCGAAACGGGCAGGATTTTTTCGTTTCCGGGGTGTGAGAACGCCCGTGGACATACGCAGCATGTCCGCATTCGCCGAATAACTTTTTTCACGTCGGGAAAGTATTTGTCCCACGGCGAATGCTGTGTTCCGAATCACCTCGGGAACGCCAAAAAATCCTGCCCGAAACGGGCAGGATTTTTTCGTTTCCGGGGTGTGAGAACGCCCGTGGACATACGTAGTATGTCCGCATTCGCCGAATCGCTTTTTCACGGCAGAGATAGGGTATCCCCCTCGGCGAATGCTGTGTTCCGAATCACCGGGAGAACGCCAAAAAATCCTGCCCGAAACGGGCAGGAATTTTTCGTTTCCGGGGTGTAAGAACGCCCGTGGACATACGCAGTATGTCCGCATTCGCCGAATCGCTTTTTTCACGTCGGGAAAGTATTTGTCCCACGGCGAATGCTGTGTTCCGAATCACCGGGAGAACGCCACCCCCGCCCGCTTCGTCGGGCAGTTTTTGAAGTGAGAGAATATACAACATCCGCCGGACAAGTCCCCGAAACGGAAAGCTCGGCTTGTTCGACATGGTCAACCTGGAAAAGTCTTCATCTGGAGCCTGCACTTCGAGTCAAAGAAAAAAACAGTATGCTTCCCGCCCGGCATCCGCTATTTCTGCAACACCTCTTGCATTTCCGTGGGATCTATGTTACAATGCTCCTTGTTGTGAAATTCCGGTTTCCGGTGGTGAAATCCCGCGCTCACCTGGTACACGAGAACTTTCTCATCCCGAGAAGTTCTGATTCTTTACACACAGGAAGGTACTTTATATGCTTTCTTTGTTGCTTCCCGTAATTTATCTTGCGTTCATCAGTCTCGGACTTCCGGATTCCCTGCTCGGCTCTGCCTGGCCGGAAATGTACCAGCTGATGGGAATGCCGATCAGTGCAGCCGGGATTGTCACCATGATCATCTCTGCCTGCACCATCATTTCGAGCCTCCTTTCCGACCGGATCAACCGCCGCCTCGGAACCGGAGTCGTGGTCACCGTCAGCGTCGCGCTGACGGTCGCCGGAATGTTCGGCTTCTCCTTTGCGGGCACTTTTCCCGTACTCTGCGCATTTGCCGTTCCTTACGGACTCGGCGCCGGAGCAATCGATGCAGCGCTCAATAATTATGTCGCACTTCATTATTCGTCAAGGCAGATGAGCTGGCTCCACTGCTTCTGGGGTGTCGGGACCATCATCAGTCCCTACATCATGAGTCACGCGATCGCGTCGGGCAAAGGTTGGCCCATGGGGTACCGCACCGTCGGATTTATTCAGCTTGGCGTGCTTGCGGTACTGCTCCTTGCCCTCCCACTCTGGAAAAAGGTCTCCGCCGAATCCGGAAGCATTCAGGAAAGCGGCGGCAACACAACGACCTCACCCGACGGCAAATCCTTCGGTGTTGCACACGCGCTGAAAATCCGCGGCGTCATTTTTATGCTGCTCGGATTTCTCGCGTTTGAAGCGATTGAATCCACCGTCATGCTCTGGGCAAGCTCCTTTTTGTTTCAGACACGTGGAATCACAGAGGAAAGAGCCGCCGCGTTCGGGTCGCTCTTCTTTATCGGAATTACCGCCGGCAGATTCCTTTCCGGGTTTGTTTCAGACCGCTTTGGCGACCGGAATATGATCCGCATCGGTCTTTCAGTCGTCGCTGTCGGCATCGATGTCATTGCACTCCCGGTCGGCGGGACGGTACTTCCGGTCATCGGTTTTATTCTGCTCGGTCTCGGTTGCGCACCGGTTTACCCGTCTATCATTCATTCGACGCCGTTTCATTTCGGGAAGGAAAATTCCCAATCCGTGATCGGAATTCAGATGGCGTTCGCCTATATCGGCACGACCCTCATGCCGCCCGTCTTCGGTCTCATCGCCGACAACGTGTCAATCCGTCTTCTTCCTGCGTTTCTGTTGTTTTTCCTCGTTCTTTCTGCCGTCATGCTGGAATGTCTGAACCGGCTTGACCGCGCCGCCGGGAGGTATTGACCGTCTCCCGCCGATTGTTCTTTCGCACATCGGTCGTTCAGACGGAATTCTGTTCTCTGTCTCCGTCGTCAAAAAAACTGTTTACTTACAAAAAGGACCGATTATGCATAACCCCTTCAAATCTCTGAACCCCAAAGACTGGTTTCTCTGGATTGCTTCACTTACCGTTGTTACTGTTTCCAATATTGCTGGCGGCAGCTTTGATTTTCTCACGCTGATTGCGACTTGGGTCGGTATCACCGCCCTGATCTTCGCCGCCAAGGGTAACGCGTGGACGCAGGTGTTCATGATCCTCTTTGCCGTCCTGTACGCCATCATTTCGTTCCGTTTCCGTTACTGGGGAGAAATGATTACCTATCTCGGAATGTCGCTCCCGATGGCGGTCTGCTCGCTGGTTTCCTGGATCCGCAATCAATCCGGCGGGAAGCAGGGTGCGGTATCCATCCGTCAAATGACAGGAAAACTGTTTGCTGTCCTTGCCGCGGCGGCGGTGCTCGTCACGGTAGCGTTTTACTTCCTGCTCGGTGCATTTGACACGCCGAACCTTTTCTTCAGCACACTGTCGGTTGCAACCAGTTTCTTTGCCGCTTCCCTGACCGTGCTACGTTCCTCCTATTTTGCGCTCGCCTACGCACTCAACGACGTAGTGCTCATGATTCTCTGGACACTTGCCGCGCTCAAAGACCCCGTGTACATCCCTGTGATCGTCAATTTTCTGATTTTCCTTGTCAATGACACGCACACGTTTGTCAGCTGGAAAAGGCGAGAGAGAACCCAGACGACCGGTGACAGGACGCCCGCGGAAAGCACCTGAAATAACTGCCAACGAAACACAAACATAAAACGCGCCTCCGCACAATGTGCGGAGGCGCGAAAATTTTACTCGTAGAGATTAAGAATTTTGCCAAGCTCATCGGCTTCGTGCTCTGTCAGCCAGAAACCGCCGGTTACCGAATAAAACGAATCGGATGTATCCGTGGATTCATTCGCAACATCATAATTTGAAGTGACCTGAACACTCAAAAAATACGACCTTTCTTGCGGTTCTGATTCTCTGTTATCCAGAAAATCCGAAAGCTTTTTCACATACAGACAAGTTTCAGGATCAGAATCCGCCTTGAACAAAATGCCTTTCATACCGACTGCCCTTCCCGGATCATCGCCGCCGAGCGAACAAAGGTCAATGTAAATCAAATATTGCTTATTCGGGTGTGCCGTCCACCAATTGTCATCTGTCATTTGACGCAACACCCTTCTCACCCGAACCGGGTCAGAGTCACTATAACAGATGGCAAAAAATCTTTGCAGAGTACGCGGCGTTTTGCTCGTTACGGGAACTGTCAGACCAAAGGTGCCGTAATCAGAACTGAAATTGATCCGGAAGCCGGCATATTCCCCTCTGATATAAGTGCCGGAGGAATTCAGCAGTTCATATTTCTCCCCTTCATCAAGCGCATCAAATTCCTCGCGGAACAGCTTCCAGAGTTCTTTGATTTTCTCTGTATTGTCGTCATATTTTCCTTGGAAATCGGCTGTGATACTGAAAATTTTTGAATCATCGGGGAGCGTCGTCCGCGCTTTCAGATAATCCGGCGAGGAAATAAAATACTTTTCAAGCTGCGCTTTTTCCGCATTTCTCATCCAGACATTTCTGCCGATCACCTTCCCGGACTTCAGACGGATTCTGATATTGCAGGATTCCCACTGTCTGTTCCAATCGTATTGTCCTCCACCGTACGGCGGACGGATGTATCCGTCCAATTGAGCCCGTTCGGTCTCCCGGAGTTTCTCTGCAACCAGCGTCAGTGCGTCGCGGTCATCAATTTCAATGTCGGCGCTTGCAGCATCAAAATACCCGCCGTTCTGATCCTGTATATACATAGAAACGGCCTTGATCTCGTCCACCTGAATATTCTCCTTCAGAATACCACCGGTAATCAGCAGAAGCGATCCCGCAAAGATACCGCCCGCCACAACCAACACACCGAGAAACGGCGCAGCCGTAATCAGACGTTTCAGTTTCTTGGTGGTAATCAGTTCATACAGAAAATAAACAAGTATAATTCCGACTGCGTTGACAATGAGCCATGTGGTATTCCTGCTTCTGGTCAGCAGTTGTGCTACCAACATCAGGACAAACGGAAGCGTGAATGCACAGCGGTATACGTGTTGCAGAACCCGATTGGGAGCGGAATTTCCAGCCATTTCGCTCTTGCGGAAACGGTAAAGCACTCCCGCCACAATGAACAGAAGCAGCGCGCACACGCCCGTGTAAACAAGGAGCGAGGGATTGGAAAGGAACGACTGACTGTTATAGGAGTTGAAACTTTTTTCAATCAATTTGTACGGAAGGCTGAACGAGGGGTCAAGAAATCTCCCGGCAGAAAACGAAATATCGTAGACGGGAGCCAGCTTTTCGAGACAGCCTGTCGTCAGCCAGCCGAACACACGGACAAAGCCGGCAATCAGCACGAAAAGAAACAGATTCGTGGCAACTGTTCCGGTAAGCATCATCGCAACGAGCGCGATTCCGGCGATAAATGCTGTGGATAAAAGATACGCAAGTCCCAGCTGAAGCAGGTCCGTGACGGCAAACACCGCATACGGGTGTACTCCCCAGAGAATTCCCGAAACGGTCAGAGAAACGATCACGATTCCCCAGATCCATGTCATCGCCGCAGCGGTGAAACTGAGGTACACCGTTTCCCTGTGATACGGAATGGAATGGAAGAAATCCGATTCCGACCGTTTGTTCAGATAGGAGAACATCATGAAAATGATGAGCGGGGTGAACACGAGAATCAGAAGAAGCGGCGCGAAATCGTCGGCTTCGACCGTTTTCACGATCGGTGCGTGATAAGCTCCCCAGTTGGTCCCCCCGTAGTAACTCTCCGGGTTTCTGCTCGCTTCAACAATACTGACAATCGGTATCAACGCGGTGATGACAATGCAAAGAACCGCGGCTACAATCCCGATCAGGCGGACCTTTTTCAGTCCCTCACGATAAAGGCCGAAGCTGAACCGGGTATTCGGATTTTTCGTCTTCATATCGCACCTCACAGTTCCACATCATGGAAGGCGTAACCGAGCGCTTCCATTTCGTAAACAAACACTTCTTCCAGAGAAAGCGGCAGAACGTCAAGCAGAAGCGGGTTCATGCCCTGAATCTTCTGCCGGGTCTCTTCCCTGTCACCGCGAACAATAAAGGTTGCGACCGAACCCATCTGATGATAGGTCAGCATCTCGACACCTTCGAATTTTTCTTTCCCGAACGGTTCCGCGAATGCCGTCTGTACCTTGAAGAGCGCGGTTTTGAGGTCCTGAATGTCGCTCTCAAAGACAATGCCGCCCTTATGCAGAAGCGCAAGCTGGTCGCAGGTGTCCTCCAATTCGCGCAGGCTGTGCGAGGTGATGATGGTCGTGGTCTTGCGCTCCACCACGTCGGAATAGATCACCTGCTTGACGAGATTCCGCATCACGGGGTCAAGACCGTCAAAGGTCTCATCAAAAAACAGATACTGCGGCATGGCGGACAAGGCAAGCACCGTTGCCGCCTGACGTCTCATGCCCTTTGAGAAGGTGTTGAAATTGGCGGTCGGGTCAAGCCGGAAGGTCTCCGTCAGTTTACGGTAGCGTTCCATGTTAAACCTACGGTAGATGGTGCGGTAATACTTTGCCATCTTGTTCATATTGGACTGCGGCAGGAAATACAGCTCATCCGGCACATAAACGATCTTGTCCTTGACCGCCGGGGATTCCCAGACGCCCTCGCCATCCACCTCCACCTGTCCTTCCGCCGGGCGATACACTCCCGCGGCAAGCCGGAGGAATGTGGATTTTCCGGCACCGTTGGAACCGACAAGCCCGTAGATACAACCGTCCGGTATCCGGCAGTTCAGTTGATTCACCGCGGTAAATTTGTCAAACCGCATGGTAACGTTTTTCGCTTCAATCATGTCCTTCCCCTTTCTTCTTATAAGCGTTCTGAACAGCGTCAAGCAATTCGTCAAGTGAAATCCCGAAATCACACAGTTCCGAACAAAGCCGCATCAGGCGTGCGATCTCCCTTTTTCTGACGCGATCCTTGGCACCGGGTGCAACAAAATACCCGTTACCGGGCGACACAATGATTTCTTCCCTCCTGGCAAGCTCCAGATATGCCTTCTGAATGGTGTTCGGATTCACCCCGACCGTCAGAGACAGTTCCCTGACCGACGGAATCTGTGTCTCTTCTGCCAGAATCCCGCACAGAATCTCCCGTTCGGTTTCCGAAATCAATTGTTCGTATACCGGCACCTCCGACAGTTTATTGATAATCACGTTCTCCCCCCCTGCAACGTCAGTGTACTACTTGTGATAGTACACTTATTATAACAGATTCATTTCAACTTGTCAAGGAAACTTCCAAACATTCTGTAAACATTTTACCGCTCCGAGATACGAGATACGGAATAAAATCCGGAGCGGGCAAAGCATACTTAAAAATAATGATGTCAAGTCCCCCTTCCCGACATTTTTCAGTTATCAATTCTATGTGACATTCCTCCGCTGGTTGTAAGTTAAAGTTACGGATTTCAAAGGCTATCCGCCTGTTTTCCGTTAAGATGTTAACAAAATGTAACCTTTGCGAAGACGGTCTTGAAAAAAAACAAAAAAGGTAGTAATATTTAAGGTGGGGAACGAGTATTCAAACCGAAAAAATACACTGATATAAAAAAGGAGAATACCATGAGCACCATTACCAAGAATAAGTTTGTGGACGCTTGGATCAACGAGATGGCAGCGATGACGCAGCCTGATAAAATCGTTCTGATCGACGGCTCCGAGGAACAGCAGGACGCCCTCCGCAAGGAAGCGTGCGCAAGCGGTGAGCTGATCAAGCTGAACGAAAAGCTCCTGCCGAACTGCTATCTCCATCGCACCGCTGTCAACGATGTCGCACGTGTGGAATCCCGCACGTTCATCTGCACTCCCACCAAGGAGGAAGCAGGCAACATCAACAACTGGATGGCTCCCGATGAAATGTATGCAAAGCTGAAGAAGCTGTACACCGGCTCCATGAAGGGTAAGACTATGTACGTCATTCCCTACTCCATGGGCGTTGTCGGTTCCGACTTCGCAAAGATCGGCATTGAACTGACCGACTCCATCTATGTCGTTCTCAATATGATCATTATGACCCGTGTCGGTCTCAATGTTCTGGAATCTCTCGGAAACAGCGATCACTTCATCAAGGGTCTGCACGCAACTGCTGACTGCGATCCCGAAAACCGTTATATCACCCACTTCCCGCAGGACAACACCATCATGTCCGTCAACTCGGCATACGGCGGAAACGTTCTGCTCGGCAAGAAGTGCTTTGCGCTCCGTATCGCTTCCTACCTTGGACGCAAGGAAGGCTGGATGGCTGAGCATATGCTCATCCTCGGGGTGGAATACCCCGACGGCGAGATCAAGTATGTGACCGCTGCATTCCCGTCCGCTTGCGGCAAGACCAACCTTGCAATGCTCATCCCGCCCGAAGTGTACAAGAAAGAGGGCTACAAGGTCTGGACGGTCGGAGACGACATCGCATGGCTCCGTGTCAACAAGGCTGACGGCAGACTCTACGCTGTCAACCCGGAGAACGGCTTCTTCGGCGTTGCTCCCGGCACCAACGAAAAGTCCAACCCCAATGCACTTGCAACCACCAAGAGAGATACCATCTTCACCAACGTCTGCTACAACGCGAAAGAGAACACCGTCTGGTGGGAAGGCCTTGACAATAATCCGCCCACTCCCGAAGACGGCGCGATCAACTGGAAGGGCGAGCCGTGGGATTACCGCAAGTACGACAAGGCAGACAAGATCAACACCTCCGGCGCACATCCGAACAGCCGGTTTACCGCAAAGGCGACCAACTGTCCCTGCCTCTCTTCCGAATTCAATTCGCTGACCGGTGTTCCCGTCTCCGCAATCATCTTCGGCGGCAGACGCGCAAAGACCGCTCCCCTTGTGTACCAGTCCTTTAACTGGCAGCACGGCACCTTCGTCGGCTCCATCATGGCATCCGAAACGACCGCTGCGGCAGCAGGTGCAATCGGCGTTGTCCGTCGTGACCCGATGGCAATGCGTCCGTTCGTCGGCTACAACATGGGCGACTACTGGCAGCATTGGCTCGACATGGGCAAGATTATTCCCAATCCTCCGAAGATCTTCCACGTCAACTGGTTCCGCACCGACGACGAAGGCAACTTCATCTGGCCCGGATTCGGTGATAACCTCCGCGTGGTTCTGTGGATCCTCGCACGTTGCGAAGGCAAGGTGGACGCTGTCGAAACCGCAATCGGCTATGTTCCGAAGCCTGAAGACATCAACATTGAAGGGCTTGACGGCGTGACGCTCGACACCATCAAGGGACTGCTCTCCATCGACAAGGAATCCTGGAAGGCAGACATCCTCAACATCCTGTCCTTCTACAACCAGGTCGGTGACCATGTGCCGAAGGAAATGTTTGAGGAGCTGGCTGCTCTGTCCGCAAGACTCGGTTAATGAAAAATCCGACGGCAGCTGTTCTATGAGCAATGCCGGACGCATTGCATAAACCAAAATAAGAAAAATCCGTACCGACGCTTTGCGTCGGTACGGATTTTGTATATTCATCAAAGCGAGAAAATCTTCCACGCTCTGCGAAAAAGCGTCAACTATTCTCGCCCGTCATTTCTTTCGGGAGCATCCTCTCCTCGTGATAGTAACTGTAATCCTCCCTCAGAATATTGCGGATGAACGGAACCGCAAGTACAGAATCCGAAGCGATCCACGCACAGGGATCGGCGGCGCACAATGCGAAAAAGGCGATCGCGGGCGCCGCCGCACTGACTTCGCCGCCCGCAAACAGAGCGGGAAAGATCAGACACACCAGAATTCTTGCCACCAGTTCTGCCGCGCCGGCTCCGAGGACAAATCCGGACTTCCCGATTCCCTGCACGCAGTTCCGGACGACGAAGATACAGCCGACCAGCGGACTGAGGCTGAATACGACATACAGATACGAATTTCCGTAACGGATGGTTTCCGCCGTGACCTTCTCCGCACTGAGGAACAGGTGCAGATAAGTGTTATTCAGCATGAGAAACAATCCTGCGCCGACCGAAACCGCCAGAATCATCAGCATCATCAGAAGCCCCTCCAGCGTTCCGCGACGGATCCGCTTATGCTCGCCGGCACCAAGGTTCTGCGCCGTAAAACTGGTCATTGCGGTACCGAGACCGCTGACAGGCGTGATAATCAGGCTGAAGATCTTATTTGCCGCACCGAAGCCGTTCTGCGCGGCGTTCGAAACCATCATACCGCCCTGCATATCGAATTTGACAACCACGCTCTGCATGATAATAATCCCGATCGCAAGCACAGAAAACTGAAGTCCCAGCGGAATGCCTTTGGTGATATGCTGAAGCGCGTCCTGTCCGGTAATACGGAAATCCTGTCTGTGCAGACGGATTGCGGGGTACTTCATAAACGCATAAAAGAAACACGCGATCGTGCTGATGAGCTGAGCCGCGACCGTTGCGATCGCCGCACCCGCAACGCCCCAACGGAATACCAGAATGAATGCGAGGTCCAGCCCGATATTGAGGACTGTGGAAAATAAAAGGAACAGAAGCGGCGTGAGCGAATCGCCCATACTGCGGAGGAAGGAACAGATGAAGTTATAGAAAAGCTGCGCACCGATTCCGGCGAAGATGATGGCACAGTAAATAAACGCCGCACGATAGACCTCACCCTGATCCGGCGTGACGTGAATCCACGCAAGCATCGGATTGAGAAGCGACAGCGACAGCCCCGTCAGAATAACAGTCAGCGCGACGGACAAAAGAATCTGTGTTGCAAATGATCGACGGACACCCGCGTCATCCTTTGCACCGACCCGACAGGAGGTGATCACGCAGAAGCCTGCACTGACACCGAACGCAAATTGCAGAAAAATAAAAATCAGCGAACCGGTATCATTCACCCCGGCGACCTCGCCCGCCGTCAACGTCTGTCCGACAATCATCGCGTCGCTGATGGTGTACACCTGCTGAAGCAGATAGGATAAAATAACCGGCAGCGAAAACCGAAGAATAATCTTCCAGCAATTTCCCTTCGTCAGATCGACCGGGGCAAACAACCCGTTTTTTTGCCTTGTTGCTCTGATCATCACAGACATCCCTCCCGCGGCAGATTTCGTGGGAATTGACCCAATCCGGCACATTTCCCCGACGTCCGTATTATAATCAAATCGAACAGGTTTGTCAACCGGATTTTTTGTGACATTTATCCGAATATTGTCAATTGTATAAAAATCGGACTGTTTCTCAAATGCCGTAAACGCAAGATGACAAATGGTCACAGATTGACAAATTCACGGGATTGGTTTATAATGGATGCATATACCAAACAGAAAGGGATTTTAAATGCGTTTAGCCAAGATCAACATCCGCGATCCGTTCATCCTGTCCGCGGACGGAATTTACTATCTCTATGGAACCAGACCACAATGGTTTGGTACCTATACCGGCGGTTTTGACGTGTATACCTCTGCCGACCTTCAAGAATGGAGTGACCCGATCCAGTGTTTTGATTCCGTAAAGTTCGGCTTGAACCGTCAGGTAAACTGGGCGCCTGAAGTTCACAAATACCGTGGAAAATACTACATGTTTGCAACTTTTACACAGGACAATAATCTGCGTGGCGTATATATTCTTGTGTCCGAGTCGCCGATGGGACCTTTCCTGCCGCATTCCGATGGTGCAGTCACTCCAAAAGACTGGGAATGTCTTGACGGAACGCTATACCTTTCCGACAACGGGGAACCGTATCTCGTGTTCTGCCATGAGCACACCCAAGTCGTCGATGGTACAATCTGTTATCTCCGTCTATCGGAAGATCTGACGCACTCTGTCGGAGATCCCGTGTATCTGTTCAGCGGCTCTTCACCCGATTGGGCAGATAAAAAGCCGGCGGGTAAACATTATATCACGGACGGCCCCTTTCTCTTTTGTACCCAAACCGGAGAACTGCTTCTCATCTGGTCTACATCAATCCAGGGGCAATATGCCCAGTGCGTCGCGCGTTCCGACAACGGGAAGCTTGACGGACATTTTATTCACCTTCCTCCGCTGATTACAAACGACGGCGGTCACGGCATGATCTTTCGCAAAATCGGTACAAATTCGCTTGCCCTGATCTACCACTCTCCCAACCGGCAAGGCGAGGAACACCCGTGCATTCGCGAACTGACGGACGCGGGTGATTGTTTGGTATTGGACTGATAGTAATCACATTTTATCGCGTCGCCCTAATTGGGTGGCGGGTGACTCGAATCGTTTTTTCCGGAGGCAAAAACAGGTTGAGGAATCACGCAGGTCGCCGGATACACAAAAAAGAGAGGTCTTAAAACCTCTCTTTTGGAGCCGGTGCGCCGGACCCCGACCGGCGACTGCTGGAACATTGCCGCGAAGCGGCAAATTACGAATCGTTTTTGCCGAAGGCAAAAACATGATGAGAAATTACGCAGGTCGCCGGATACACAAAAAAAGAGAGGTCATTCTGACCTCTCTTCTGGAGCTGGTGCGCCGGACCCCGACCGGCGACTGCTGGAACATTGCCGCGAAGCGGCAAATTACGAATCGTTTTTTTCGAAGGCAAAAACAGGATGAGAAATCACGCAGGTCGCCGGATACACAAAAAAAGAGAGGTCATTCTGACCTCTCTTTTGGAGCTGGTGGCCGGACTTGAACCGGCGACCTGCTGATTACGAATCAGCTGCTCTACCAACTGAGCCACACCAGCAAATATTGCTTCATTCGCCGCGGTTTCCCGTCACACGAACGTGATTATTATACCCGATTCCCTTCTGTTTGTCAATAGTTTTCCGTGAAAATCTTTTCGTTTTTGTTGGAATTTCACAGTGGGTCAGCCGAACACTCGGGTATCGGCTGACCCGCAAGATAATTATTCCTCGTCGCTGTTTTCCCAGTTGTGGAACACGTCCATAACGTCGTCGTCATCTTCCAGCTTTTCGACGAGCAGACCCATGAACTTGCGGTCCTCATCCGCGTCCAGCGTCGTCCAAGTGGAGGGCAACTTGGTCTTCTCGGCGGATGCAATCGTGTATCCCGCTTTTTCCAGGTCTTCCTTGATTCCGTAGAGGTCGTCCGGCTCGGTGTAAATCGTGAACACGTCGCCGTCGGAAACAAAATCCTCCGCGCCGGCTTCAAGCGCCGCTTCCATCAGCTTATCCTCGTCGATATCGCCGTCCTCGTTGGAAATGATGATCTCGCCCTTGTCGGTAAACAGATAGCTGACGCAACCGGTCTGCCCCATGTTGCCGTGATACTTGGAGAATGCCGCACGAATGTTACCAGCGGTACGGTTGCGGTTATCGGTGGTCGCGTTGATGATAACGGCGACACCGCCGGGTCCGTAGCCCTCGTACACGATCTCTTCGTAAACCTCTCCGGTCCCTCCGAGCGCCTTCTTGATGGTGCGCTCGATGTTGTCGTTCGGGACATTGTTGTCCTTTGCCTTCTGAATCAGGTCACGCAGTTTGGAGTTGGAAACGGGATCTCCGCCGCCCTCTTTGACCGCCACGGTGATCTCCTTACCGATCTTGGTAAAGATCTTGCCGCGCTGTGCGTCGGTTTTTTCTTTTTTGTGCTTGATATTCGCCCATTTGCTATGTCCGGACATACTCTTTTACCTCACAACTCTCATAAGTTAAATTTTTTCAGTTTTCTTTAAGCAAATCAGCCCGAACGCGTTTCCGAGCACCGTCTTTGCGGCGGCGGTCAGTTTGATCCGGCTGTTGCGGATCTCTTCGTCCTCCGAGGAGAGGATCGGGCAGTTATGATAGAAACGGTTGAACGCACCCGCGACCTCCAGAATGTATCTGGTAATGACGGACGGCTCATAGGAATCCAATGCGGCGAGCACCTTTTCCCCGAATTTTGCCAGCGTTTTGACCAGTGCGCTCTCTTCGGGAGCTGTAATCTTCACGGGCTTGGAATCGTCGTATCCGCCGCTCTTGGAAAGAAGCGAGCAGGCGCGCGCGTAGGTGTACTGGACGTAGGGGCCCGTGTTTCCGTCGAAGTTCAATGCATCATCCATGACAAAATCAATATCGTTCATGCGGTTGCTCGACAGGTAGTAGAACACCACGGCACCGACACCGACGGCTTCCGCAACCTCGTCCTTGTTTTCAAGATCCGGCGACTTGGTCTCCATGATCTCCTTGACCTTTTCAATCGCCGTCGCAAACAGATCCTTGAGCAGGACGACGTTGCCGGTACGCGTTGCGAGCTTTGCGCCGTTGAGACTGACCGTTCCGTAAGGGACGTGAACCAACTCGTTGTACCAGTCATAGCCCATCAGCTCCACGACCTTGAACCACTGTCTGAAATGCAGGCACTGCTGTGCGCTTGTCACATAGATGCACTTGTCGAAATGGTAAGTGTTTTTACGGTATACTGCGGCGGCAATGTCGCGCGTCGGATACAGCGTGGAACCGTCCGCTTTGAGAATCAGGCAGGGCGGCATATTGTACGCGGAAAGATCCACGATGGACGCGCCCTGGTCGATCTTGAGCAGCCCCTTCTGACGCAGAATCTCCACCTGCGCAGGCATTTTGTCGGTGTAGAAGCTCTCGCCCTTGTAACTGTCGAATGTGATGCCAAGCTGGCGATAGGTCTTCTGATACTCGACCATGCTGAGGTCTACAAACCATTTCCACAGCTTGAGATTCTCCTCGTCGCCGGTCTCCAGCTTGTGAAACTCCGCTCTTGCCTCATCGGCAAGCGCTTTGTTTTCCGGAATTCCCTTTTCGGGGTCGCCTTTGATCTCGTTGTTGATGCGGACATACAACTCCACCAGTTTATCGACGCCGCCGCGCTCAATCTCCTCGCGGTTGCCCCACTTGCGGTAGGCAACGATCATCTTGCCGAACTGGGTGCCCCAGTCACCGAGGTAATTGATACCGGTGCAATGGTAACCGGCAAATTCATGAAGCATTTTGAGCGAATGCCCGATAACGGTCGTGCCGAGGTGCCCGATGTGAAAGGGCTTTGCAACATTCGGGGAGGAGTAGTCCAGCACAACCTCCTTGCCTTCTCCGATGTCGGAGGAACCGTAGCGGTCACCCTTTTCCAGAATCTCGGGAACAACTGTCCCCGCAAGATATTCGTCGGACAGGTACAGATTGAAATATCCGTTGACCGCCGCGGCTCTCCCGACGCATTCACAGGAAAAGTCCTTTGCGAGCGCGTCCGCAATCTGTACGGGAGAACGGTGAAGCGAGCGGCTGAGGCGAAAACAAGGGAGTGCGACATCCCCCATTGCGGGATCGGGAGGGTATTCAAGCATCCCGACGATCTCTTTTTCATCAAGTCCGCTGTCCGGAGCGATCTTTTTCAGCGCGTCCAGAATCGACTGCGCGATCAATTCGTTGATTTTTTGCATATCGTGTCCTCTTTACATAAACTATTGTCCATTATATCGCAAGTATCATCCATTTGCAAGAGTGAATGTTTATTTTCCGGCATTTCGCTTGTCGTCAGCGACGGATCAGTGCCGCAACAGACGCATCTGTGAAGGCAAGCAATTTGTCCGCCTCAAGCAGTAGTTGTGCTCCGCGGACTCCTGCACTGACGGTAACACGGTCGAAATTCCTGACCGACTCGTCAAACCATGTCGGATACGTTTTCTTCATGCCGATCGGCGAGCATCCTCCCCGGATATATCCGGTCAGTCCGAGCAGGTCCTTGACCGGGATCAATTCGATCCTCTTGTTTCCGGTCACCGCCGCGGCAACCTTGAGATCGATCTCCTCGGCAACCGGAATGCAAAGCACCACGACACCGGTTTTGTCTCCCTTGGCGACCAGCGTTTTGAACATCCGCTTGGGCGGAAAATTCAATTCTTTCGCGATATGGACACCGGACAGATCGTCTTCGTCCACCTCGTATTCCAGTTCCTCATACGGAATCTTTGCCGCGTCCAGCATCCGCATGGCGTTGGTACGCAGTTTTTTCTCTTTTCCTTTCTTGCCGTTCTTGTCCGACATTATAATGACTTCCCTTCTTCAATCATTTCCCGTGCCGCCGTCCGCTGAGCGTCGGTGATCGTGAGCCCGCCCAGGATTCTCGAAATCTCGGCAACGCGTTCCTCTTCACAAAGCTCGCGCACGGCGGTTTCGGTTCTGCCGTTCGTTTCCGCTTTTGAGATGAAAAAATGGAAATCCGCAAGCGAGGCAATCTGAGCGGAATGGGTCACCGAGAACGTCTGCACCCGTTTTGCGGTTTCTTTCAGCTTGATTCCGACCCGTCTGGAGGTGCTGCCGGAGATACCGGTGTCAATCTCATCATAGATGACCGTCGACACGCCGCCGACGTCATTCAGAACATCGGAAAGTGCAAGCATAATGCGGGAAAGTTCCCCGCCCGACGCGATCCGTGACATGGAAAGAAGCGGCTCGCCTGCGTTTGCGGCAAGCAAGAATTCCACCCGGTCTCCGCCGTCCGCGGTCAGTTCCTGTTGGGTAACCGAAATCTCAAACCGTACCTTGGGCATATCGAGAAACGTAAGCGTTTCCACAACGCGCCGGGATACGGTCCTTGCGGCTTCGGTACGCTTTTTTGTCAGCGAGAGCGCGGCACTTTTGGCTTCTGCCGTGAGCCGTTTCTCTTCGGCGGAAAGATCCGCCATACGCTCGTCGGAATGCTCCAGCTCCGCCAGTCTTGCCGCCGCATCGCGCCGGAACGCGAGGATCTCTTCTACGGTCGCTCCGTATTTCTTTTTGAGTCGTCCGATGGCATCCAGCCTGCCTTCAATGCGGTCAAGGCGTTCTGATGGGTCACCGTCCACATCGGGGATCAGTTCTCTTGACCGCTCGGAGAGATCAACCACCTCATACCGTAGCGTTTTCAGCTTTTCGGCAATTTCCGTCGCCTCCGGGACAGTCTGCCCGATGGCAGCGACCGACGCGGCGGCGCGTTCCAAAAGAAGAGCGGCATTTCCCTGCTCGTGGTCGGTGAGCAGCTTGCAGGTAAGTCCCACCTGTCTGACAATCTTATCAAGCCCCCGGAGTTTGTCCCGCTCCGCGAGCAGAAGTTCTTCTTCACCGGGCTTCAACTTCTTTCCGTCGATGTCTTTGATCTGAAATTGCAGAATTTCGGGCAGCCGCGCACGTTCGCTTTCCGCCTGACGAAGCCGCCCGATCTCGCCCGTTACGGCACAAAGCTTTTCATATACGTTCCGATACGCGGCAAGCTCCGTGTCGTCTAAAGCAAAGCGGTCGAGCGCCGCAAGCTGCTCCTCCGGGCGGATCAGACGGAGACTGTCATGCTGACCGTGAATGGCTATCATACTGCCGCCGATCTCACGGAGCATGGAGAGTGTCACGGGTCTGCCGTTGATGCGCGCCGCGGAGCGCCCGTCCGACGTAATGGTCCTCTGGAGAAGGAACTCCCCCTCCTCCGCGTCAAACCCGTTCTGTTTTGCAACGGCTTCGGCAGCCTCGCCGACATCGGTAAACACGCCGCTTACCGTTGCCTGACTTTCTCCGGTACGGATCAGTTCTTTTGTGACCTTTCCGCCCATAAGGAATCCGATGCTGTCGATCAGGACGGATTTACCGGCGCCTGTCTCGCCCGTAAGAACGGTCAGCCCATCCGAAAAGGTCAGGTCGGCTCTCCGGATAACGGCAATATTCTCAATGTGTAATGACCGGAGCATAATTCCCCTCCTCTTCACGATATGACAAGTATTGGTCAGGTAGATCGGCGCAGCTTTGCGGTATCATCAATTACCGGGCAAGCAGATACTGAACAACTTCCGTTATCCGTCAAAAATTGTCGGACGGATTGAAAAAACACGAACCGTCAGACAGATTTGAGAATCTCACGGAGTCGCACCGCCGTTTCGACGGCGGTTTCCGTGTCGCGAGCCACCGCAATTACGGTATCGTCTCCTGCGACGCAGCCGAGTATTTCGGGAAGACCGAGGTTATCAATTCCGAGTGCAACCGGCTGAGCCAACCCTGAATTGGTACGCAGAACAATGATATTCTGTGCCGACACGATCGAGCGCACCGCGCCAGCGAGCATGGAACGAAAGCCAACCCCGTCGGTATGGTCCGCATAGTGCGGTGCAACGTAACGGTACGTTCCGTTACCCGTAGAAACCTTACTCAGCTTGAGCTCCCGGATATCCCGGGAAATCGTTGCCTGCGTCACCGCAAATCCGTGTGCTCTCAGCCCCGCGATCAGTTCATCCTGCGTCCCGATCTCTCTTTCTGCCACCAGATCGAGAATCAGTGACTGTCTGTCTTTTTTCATAGATGTACCATCCTTTTACACATTCACAAATCGTCGTATCCGCACGTCTTACTTAGCATCCGCCATTTTCTCACGCAGGCGGTTGTAAAATCCGCACTTGCGGAACCTGATCAGCTTCGTTGCGGACGCGGAACGGCGGATCTCCACCGTGTTCCCGCGATATAATTCATAATTGATTCTGCCGTCCACGGCAAGAAAAAGGGATTTTTCCCGCTGACAGATATTCTTGATTTCCAGCACCGCTTCATCCGGGAAAATCAACGGACGCGCGGACAAAGAGTGCGGGCAGATCGGCGTGACACAGAAGCAATGCAGGCGCGGATCAACGATCGGCCCGCCGGCAGACAAGGAATACGCGGTGGAACCGGTCGGGGTTGCCACAATCAGCCCGTCGGCGCGATAAGTCGTTACGGGGACTCCGCCCTCGGACATCTCCAGATCAATGATCCGTGCAACCGAACCGTTGGTAATCACCGCTTCGTTGAGCGCATAAGAGGAGAACCGTTCATTCCGATCATTCCCGAGGACCCGGACGAGCAGCATCGAACGCTCCTCCAGTTCATACTCTCCGTCAAACAGGTGAGAAAGGAGCGACAGTTCAGACATTTCCAGTTCCGCCATGTAGCCGAGTCTGCCGAGGTTGACCCCGAGGATCGGCGTTTCCCGTTTGGCGGAACGTCTTGCCGCCTCCAGAATCGAGCCGTCTCCGCCAAGCACGATCACAATGTCCGCTTTGGCATACAGATCATCGACCGAGAGATACGTAAACCGTACCCCGGACTTCTGCCGCGCAATCCGTTCCCGGTTGAATGCGGCAACCAGAAGTTCGCAATCATATCCGGAGAGAACCGACGCAACCCGCATGGCAGCGGCTGCCTTCTCCGATATATTAAAATTTGTAATCAGCGCAATTCGTTTCATTTTTTCCGACATCCTTTTGATTGATGATTGCGGAGATCCGATCCGGCAAAAGCACCGGTCCGGAATCATTTTTCCGAAAGCAGATCAGGTATTCCGTATTTCCGTCGCCACCGGGAATCGGGGACCGGACGAAACCGGTCGGAACCAAGCCGAGCGAGACGCCGCAGTCATACACCCGCATGGCGGCGGCAAGCCGATGCTTTTTCTCTTTGACGATTCCGCCCTTTCCGATCGCGCTCCTCCCCGCCTCAAACTGCGGTTTGACCAGTCCGATATAGATCCCGCCGTCATTCAGTATCGCCGGAATCCGCGGAAGAATATATGTTTGGGATATGAAGGAAACATCCGCCACGACAAGGTCAAACGGAGCCTTTGCGAAATCTTCCCGGGACAGGTCGCGCGCATTGTAATGTTCCACGTTGGTCACACGGCTGTCACTGAGAAGCGAAGAAGCGAGCTGCCCGCTTCCTGCGTCAATAGCGGTCACATGGTCGGCGCCATTTTGCAGAAGGCAATCTGTAAACCCGCCGGTGGATGCACCGATATCAAGGCTGTTCCGTCCTGCGGGGTTGACTCCGAATGCATCAAGCGCAGCCTCCAGCTTGTAACCGCCGCGCCCGACATAGCGTTCGGTTTCCGTGATCGTCACGGAGTGTATCGTATTTTCCTCCACGGCAAAAGACGCTTTGGTCAGCGGTTTCCCGTCAAGGAGGACCGCTCCTGCTTCGATCAGCATCTTCGCCTTCTGGCGGCTCGGAGCATACCCGTTTTCCGCCAGATACACATCCGCCCGCATCAGTGAAGTCCGAACGTGGGGATGAACTGCATCAGAAACGGGATCGCAATGCCGACAAGTCCGCCGATCACAACCTGAAGCGGCGTATGTCCGACCATTTCCTTGAGAGCCCTCGGCATAATGTCGTCCGCTTTTTCTTCCGGCAGATCCGCTACGATCTTGTTGAGTACCTTTGCCTGATCACCGGTTTCCCGGCGTACACCCATCGCATCGTTCATTACGATCATGGCAAGCACGCAACAGATTGCGAACACGGCAGAATCCAATCCGTATTTGAGCGCCGCCGCACAGGAGACTGCGCAGACGGTCGCCGAGTGAGAGCTCGGCATGCCGCCGTTGCCGAAGAAAATGCGCCGCAGACTGAGCCCCCGGTGACGGTAAAGCTCGCTCGGAATTTTGAGGATCTGCGCGGCAAACCACGCAACGACCCCGCACATCAACATAAAATTACTGAAAAAAGCCAATATATATTCCATCAGTTTTTCCTCATCAACAGATACTTTGCGAGCGCCCGGAGAACCCCGTTCGCCGGATACGCACCGATTGCCTGTACCGCCTCATCCGTCAGTCCGGCGGCATACTTCATTGCTTGCTCGGGAGTATAATAGGTCAGAAACGTGGTTTTCCCTTCCGCAAGGTCCTTCCCCGTGCTCTTTCCGAGGACGGACGGCTGTGAGGTGACATCGAGCACGTCGTCCACCACCTGAAACGCGATCCCGAGCTTTTCCGCATACTGCGTTACGGAGACAGCGCGATCATCGTCAAGCGGGACTCCGGCAGCAAGACAGCCCAGTTTCACTGCCGCGCAGATGAGCGCACCGGTTTTGTGGCGGTGCAGATTCTCAAGCCCGGCAAGGGAAAGATGTTCTTTTTCTCCCTTCATGTCCATCACCTGCCCGCTCACCATCCCGAAAGATCCTGCCGCGCCTGACAGCACCGTGACCGCTTCTGCGCGGACAGCCGGAGGAACCTGTGTGTTTCCCGCCACAACACGAAATGCGTCGGTGAGAAGCGCGTCCCCCGCAAGCACGGCAATTGCTTCTCCGTAAACCTTGTGATTGGTGGGTTTCCCGCGTCGGAGATTGTCATTGTCCATACAGGGCAGATCATCATGGATGAGCGAATAGGTATGGATCATCTCAAGTCCGCAGGCAAACGGAAGCGCCGAAGCCACCGTCCCTCCGAACATCCGGCAGGTCTCGATGACCAGTGCCGGGCGGATTTTCTTTCCGCCGGAGAAAAGGCTGTACCGCATCGCCTCGGAAAGCGTCGGCTCAACTGCCCCGGTCTGTCCGGTGCCATCCTCTTTGAGAGGGACGGACGGCACATACGCTTCCAGCGCCTGCGCAGTCAACCCGGCATCTGCCGAAAGCCGTTCCAGCATAGTCTTCGTTTCCGCATCGGTCACGCCAAACGTATTCAGTTCTTCATAATACTCAGTATTCATACATTTACCTGATTCTCTGTTCCGTTCACAAAACACGCAACCCATTGTTACAGCACGCGCCTCAGCGGATACTGCCTTCGCCATGACGGGCTTTTGCTCCTCACATTCCGATCGGTTTGCCGGCGCTGTTCCATGTCTGTTTGCCGGGATTTTACAGCTTCCTGTCTGCTCACCCGCTTGACGAAATATCTCCGTTTCCGGTCGGTTTACCGCTCTCCGGGATTTCCGCCGGCTTTCCCGGATTCCGAGTCCTCCGCCGAAAACGGCTCTGCGGCAACATTTCCGTCGGCATCCACTCGTAAGAGCTTCACCTTCTGTTCCGCTTTGTCCAGTCGATCCGAACAAAGCCTGACCAGTGCCACACCCTCCTCGTATAACTTCAGCGATGTGTCAAGATCCGTGTCTCCCTTTTCGAGCGATGCAACGATCTCGGAAAGGCGCGCCATCGCCTCTTCCAGCTTTTGTTGTTTGGTCACCATACGATTCTTCCTTTCTTCCGGTTTCCCTGTGCAGTCAGTTGCCGTCGATCACGGCACCCGTTTCTCCGTCACAAAAACGGATTCTGACCCGTTCCCCGGGGTGTACATCCTTCACCGATTTCACGATCCCGCTATCCTCATTCAGCACCGCCGCATATCCGCGCGACAGCACCGACAAAGGGTTCAGTGAATCCAGTTTACCGCAGAGCGCCGCAAAGCTTCCGCGAAGATCCGCAAGTTTCCGGTCGGTGAGGGTATCCAGCTTTTCTTCCATAAACGCAAGCGTCATCCGCCGATCATTGACCAGGTGAATGGGGGCGGACAGTGCGCGTCCGGAGGCGAGAACCTTCAGTTTCTGCCGGAGCCCGTCGATCTTTCGCACAAGTGCACGGTCCATGGACTGCCGGGTACCCGACAATCCTTCAAGAAGTTGTGCCGCGGACGGCACGGAGAGTTCCGCCGCCGCGGACGGTGTTGCCGCGCGAAGATCGGCGGCAAAATCACAGATGGTAAAATCGCTTTCATGTCCGACCGCCGAAATCACAGGAATCTCCGATGCGGCAACGGCGCGGGCAAGCGTTTCATTGTTGAACGCCCACAGGTCTTCAAGCGAACCGCCGCCTCGCCCGATAATGATCACATCAACCGATTTTGTGCGGTTAAAATACGATAGTGCGCCGATCAACTGACGCGGGGCTTCCGGCCCCTGCACCTGCGAGGGATAGAGATACAACTCTGCCGCAGGAAAACGTCTGCCCGTAACGGTGATCATGTCATGGATTGCCGCGCCGGTCGCGGAGGTAATAATGCCGATACGCTCCGGATACTTGGGAAGAGGTTTTTTGCGTACCGCGTCAAACAGTCCCTCGGACGCGAGCTTCGCACGAAGCTGTTCGTAGGCAAGGTACAGAGCACCCATGCCGTCCGGCTGCATTTCCTCAACGTAGAGTTGGTATTGTCCGTCCCGGGGGAACGCGGAGACTCTGCCCCGCGCCAGCACCTTCATGCCGTCCGCAGGTGTGAAGCGTACCTTGTCCGCCGCCGAACGGAACATGACCGCGCGGATCAGCCCGTCCGCGTCCTTGAGGGAAAAGTACAGATGTCCCGACGCATAGTGGCGTTTAAAATTGGAAATCTCCCCGCGTACCCAGAGATACTGCAACGTTTCGTCGCCGTCAAGCAGCAGTTTGACATACTGATTGACCTGAGAAACGGTCAGAACGCTTCTTTCATTCATCATGTGAGTTCACTCCGTTTGATTGCTCCCGCCGGAATACCAACGCGCCGATTACCTGTCAGCTTTCCCGGCAAGAAACTGTTTTCTTGTGAGGAGTGCGACGCCCGCCGCGTTGTCCGCGGAAAACTGCGGCTCTGAAAAATACGTGTCCGCATAACGGGAAAGCGCATTTTTGATCCGCCGGTTGCTCATGACCCCGCCCGCGTAAAGAACCGGCAGACTGCCGTGCTCCGCGCGGAAATTTTCCGTCAGCTTTCCGAGCGTTTTTGCAACATAGTCGAAGACAAATGCCGACGTAAGTCCCTTATCCCCGGTTTCCAGATACAGTTTACCGGCAAGGTTTTCAAGCCCAGACAGATTGCAGTGCAGTCCCTTCACCGATACGTGCGGGGCGGGAACAGGCGCCTTGTTTTCGTTTGCTAGCAACTCCATTTCATGCCCGCAGGGAAAATGCAGTCCCATGAGCACGCCGGTACGGTCGATCGCCTGCCCCGCATTGAGATCGTCGGTCCCGCCGAGCAGAGTCACCCGGAACGAGACACCGGTTGGCTCCGCAAGTACCAGTTCTGTCGTACCGCCCGACACATGAAACGCGCCGAACGGAGCGGCAAGCAACTTTTCCGACGCGCCGGATGAATAAACCGCTGCCATGATATGTCCGTTCTGATGTGAGAATTCAAAGAGCGGAACCCGCAGTCCCGATGCCATCATGCCCGCGGCACTGCGGCCGGCAAGGAAGCAAGGCATATAGGAACCCTCCGCGTCGCGGGGACGGGCGGAGCATCCGACCGCGAGAATCCGATGTTCCCCAAGTGCTTTCCGGAGCATTTCTGCCATGACGGGAAGATTTTTATTGTGCGCGAACAGCGCGTCACTTTGTCGAAGCCCTCTTGCGCCGTCGCCGACGGGAAGCGGCAACTTGAGATTGGCAAGCACCTCGCCCGCTTCCGTGACCACCGCCGCGGAGGTCGTGTAGTTGCTCGTGTCTATCCCGACGAACACTCCGTCAGTCATTTTCGTCGCTTCCGGTCACTCCGGCAGATTCCCCGGATTCGCCCGGTACGTTGTCTGCGGCACTTGCGCTGTCCGCGCCGTCAAGTTCATTCTTGACCGCATTGAGCACGCCGTTGACAAACGCCTTCGCTTTCGGGTCATCGAATTTCTTGGTCAGTTCAACCGCCTCATTGAGAGAAACATTTTTCGGAATGGCGGGATCATATTTCATTTCATAGGTACAAAGGCGGATGATCGCACGGGACACGCGCGACAGCCGGTCGGTCCGCCAGCCGTTTGCGTGTCGCGCGATGATCGCATCAAGTTCCTCGGTGTGCTCAAGAATTCCGAAATAAGTGTTCCGGATGTACTTATTCTCCGCGATATCGCGGTCTTCCCTGGCAAGCAGGTAGATCTCCTCCGGGGATTTGTCCTTCTGAAACTCCGTTTCAAACAACAGGGAAAACACCGCTTCCCGCGCTTCTGTTCTGGTCATTTTTCTTCGATTCTCCCGCATTTCATTCGGATTTTTTGCTTCCTTGTTTTATGCCGGAAACTGTTATCCGCATAAAACTCCATAATAAGATAATTATACTCCCCGAGCCTTTCATTGTCAACCGTAAAAATGAATATTCCGGAGAAAATATTCATTTTTCCGCTCATACTAAAAGCAAAGACAAGAAAGGAGTGTTCCATGTTCAAACGATTGTCAGCCGCGCTGACACTGTGCGCGATTCTGCTTATTTTCGTCACTTTGCCGACAAACACCGACCGCCCGGGCAAGTCAAAGGAAGAGCCGATGTGCCCCGTCGGAGCGGGATTCTCCGACGACGCCGCCCGGTCCGGAAAGACTGACGCACCGGACGGAACAGATGCTTCCGGGAAAACAAAATCCTCTGAAAACGCCGGAAAAGACTACATCCGCTGGGTCGAGTTTACCCCGACGGCAGCGATCCTCGGCGCGGCGCTGGACGCGGACATCTCTACGCACGAAACAGAACATCCCGTGGGGTGGATTACCCTGCTTGCACTTGTCGCCGCCGGAAGCGGCGGAAACTTCTCGAAGGTTTCGGTCTCCGACATCCGCCGGCTCGCAGAAGAACTGTCCGCCGGAAAAGCACCGGAAGAGCTGACAAAGAATCAGAGGCTCTACCGCTACTACCTCGAAGCATATGGTGCGATCCTCGGCGGGATGGTCGGGGAGTACGCTGTCACCACGCAGAAAGGCGGGACGCCGACCGGGGACACGCGGTACGGACTGCGGGTCTTTTCTCCCATTGCAAAGGGGTACAGCTACAACGATTACGACGACTTCGGTGCGTCGCGTTCCTACGGGTACAAACGGCGGCACCTCGGGCATGACATCATGGGAAACGTGGGAACGCCGATCATCGCAACGGAAAGCGGGTATGTGGAGCACCTCGGCTGGAATCAGTACGGCGGCTGGCGGATCGGGATTCGATCTTTTGACGGGAAACGATACTATTATTATGCCCATCTGCGGCAGGGACACCCGTACTGCGATCTGTACGAGGGTAAATACGTGAACGCCGGCGAGGTCATCGGTTACCTCGGCATGACGGGATACAGCGCAAAAGAAGACGTCAACAACATCGATGTCCCGCACCTGCATTTCGGCATGGAGATCATCTTTGACAAGTCCCAGATCGACGGCTGGAATCAGATCTGGATCGATCTGTACGAACTGACCGATTTTTTGTCCCGTAACCGTGCACAGGTTCACAAGGATGCGGGCGACTCCTTTTCGGATACCGTATATCTCTATCCCGAAACGCCGGACTGATTCTGTATCCCGTTTTTGGTTCATACGAGCAGAAAACGGGCGGTAAGCCTGTGAAAATTCTTGTTTTCTTTCCTCTTTTCTGTTGAAATCTCCGGCGGAATATGGTACAGTGTAACTATCATGAAATGTGCGAGGATTTTGCCGATGAAAAAAGCGGGATTGATTCTGAAACTCATATTCCTGTACGCCTGTATGTTTTATACTGTTCTGACCATCTTCTTAAATCTGGTTCTGCTTGCAAGCGGAAAAGCCAGTCTTGTACTGGATCCTGTACGGACCCTGTGGATCCTCCTTTTCTGCGTAATCGCGGCTGGGATGAGCGTGTTCCGTTCACAAAGGCAAATCTCTGCGTGGATCCGGTACCCCGTTCACTATGCCGTACTCCTCGGTGCGCTCTTTGTGTGCCTGCTCTTACCGTCCGGTATAGAACTGAAAAGCGGGTCTGTCTTCGTGCTGATTATTATTCTGACTCTTCTCTATACAATGGTATACGGCACCGAAGCCCTGATCCGGCGTTCCAGAGAACGTGCAAAAGCGAAGAACAATCCGTCCTACGTTCCCCAATACGAGAAAGGATCTGATCGCAAATCATGAAAACTCAGGACAAGCTGTTACGGATTCTCATACTGATTGCGGCACTGCTCGTGGCGCTCTGCACTGTGGCGACTATCGTGCTCTTCTCGGTCAGCAGAAAAGCGCCCCCCGCCGACGGGACGGATACCGACACGGAAACGGGAGAATCCGGCAACACACAGGATCCCTCGACGGATCCCGAAACCGACACGTCTTCCCTGCCCACGTCGGTGCTTCTCCCGGAAACCGCAGACATGGGAACGGATTATCAGGATCGCCTGTACTTCTTCGGCGAATCCACGACTGCACATCTCAAGTCCCGCGGCGTACTCACCGGCGGAAAATCCACAAAGCAGGTCTTTCACCCCAACACCAATACTCTCCAGATTCAAAATGCGTGCTCGACCAAACTGCGTTATCTCGGCGACAGTACCGAGGAAGACACGATCGGCAACATTGTCAAGAAAGTGAAGCCGGAATACCTTGTACTCTGCTTCGGACTCAACGGTGTGGAAAAATTTTCGTCGGGCGAAACTGGTAAAAAGCTGTTTGTCACAAGTTATCAGTCGCTCATTGACGAGATCCGGAGAAATTCACCGGACACAAAGATTATTCTCGAAAGCATTTACCCGGTCGCCAGAGGTTGCCCGGACTTCAAGTCGGATGCCGCGACCATCAACTCCTACCTGAAGCAGATCAACGAATGGACGATGGAGCTTGCCCGGAAAAACGGTTTGAAATTCTGCGACGCGGCGTCCGCCGTCACCGGC
Organism: uncultured Eubacteriales bacterium; assembly: GCA_934796165.1. Classification (GTDB taxonomy): domain Bacteria; phylum Bacillota; class Clostridia; order Oscillospirales; family CAG-272; genus CAKVOU01. The sequence goes on from CAKVOU010000008.1 coordinate 48,652, forward strand.
AAGGATGGATTTCTGGATCCGGCATATGCCATGAGCGACGGGGTACACATCACCGCCGAGGGCTACAAGCAGGTGCTTGCCTATTTCCGCACCCATGCATATCCGGATTGACCTCATAAGGAAACGGCTGCCGAAAAACGGCAGCCGTTTTTTATTGGTTTGGATCTTCCGCTTCCGGAACGCAAGTTTCGGCAAAAATACCGGAGACACGCAGTCTGTCCCTTGCACGCACAGCGCGGGATTCCTCCCGGAATACGCCGAAAACAGCCGGGCCGCTTCCGCTCATCATAGCAGAAACCGCCCCCGCGTCCAGTAATTCATTTCTGATCGCAAAAACCTCTTCACATTCAGGAGGAACTACTTCTTCAAAGATATTGAACATATTCCAGAATACCGTTTCGCTATCCCCTGCTTGCAGAGCGGCTTCCATTCTGGAAAGCCTGCCGCAACGGGGTATGTCGGGATTGTTTTCGTTGCACTTACCGCAACTGATGGACTTGCCGTCAACAAACCTGTTTTCGCAATGAAAGCCGTCGTGTATCCCCGCCCCGGGAACCGCACGGAAATCATTGTATTTTTGATCAAGCGCGGCATACGCCGCGGCGGTGGAAATTCCGGTCTCTCCCTTGGCAATCACAAAAAAGCATTTGCCCGGGGACGGCAGAGGGGAAAGTTTTTCACCGATCCCGCGGGTCAACGCGGTTCCGCCGCAGATACAGAACGGAATATCCGCACCAAGCGTTTTCCCGATTCCGCAAAGAACCGCATCCGATAATTCCGTTCCGTAAAGGCGGTTGAGCCCGCGCAAAACCGCCGCCGCGTCGGCACTTCCTCCGGCAAGGCCTGCCGCCACGGGAATACGTTTTTCAATGCGTATCGCGGCACCGCCCGCCATTCCGGTTTCCCGGAAGAATGCTTCCGCCGCACGAAAGGCGAGGTTTTCTTTGCCTCCGGGTACTGCAGGATGATCGCAGAATACTGTCAGTTCATCCGCTCTCTCCAGCGTCACAATGTCCGCAAGAGATACGCTCTGCATCACACTCACGATTTCGTGATATCCGTCGGCACGTTTTTTCGTCACATCCAGATAAAAATTGATCTTTGCCCTTGCCAGCTCGGTCATCAGATACTCCTTTCCGTAAACCTCTTCCGGAAAACTTCCCGTCCGCCTCCGCATTTGCATCCGCACACTTGTTCCCGTACACTCTCACCCGGTATTTTAACACATCGGAACATTCTTTGCAAGTTTCCGTCAGAAAAATTAAGGTTGTTGCCCTTACCCCCCTTGACGACACGCGTATTTAAGTATAAAATATAATATGGTTTTTAGCATAAAGAAAGGATTCCGGAGCAATCCGGGCGGTGAATGGTATGCCGGATTCCGAGCGTAACGGACAAAACAAGAACAAAAAAATCTGGCTGATTGCTGCCGGAATCTATGCGGTCGTTGCGCTGTGCGTATACATGATCGTCAATTCCACCGCTATTTCCGCCTGGTTCGGAAAAATCATGGCGGTGCTGTCCCCGCTTCTCTTGGGACTTGCCATTGCATACCTTTGCAACCCGATCCTCAAGCTGTTTGACCTGCACGTTTTCAAAAAGGTCCGCTCTGATGTACTCCGCCGACTTTTCTCCATTCTCCTCACATATGCCATCGTTCTGGCAATTATCTTCGGTTTTTTATGGATTCTGATTCCTGAATTGATGAAGAGCCTGAGCGAATTGACGAGACAATATTCCGAATACGCTAAGACCGCATCCGAAAATATCGCCGGATTTATCGAAAAATATTTTCCCGGTATCGCCTCCGACAACTTCAAGGAAGAGGAGATCCGGAAGAAAATCACGGAATTTTTGCTTGGCACCGAGAATCTGCTGAACCATATCATCGGATTCGTCCAGAATTACGGCGGGTCCCTGCTTTCCGGTGTCAAAAACGTGTTTATCGGTCTTGTGATCTCTGTGTATTTTCTGTTCTCCAAGGAAAAGCGCTGTGCGCAGTGCAAAAAATTCGTCACCGCCGTGTTCGGCGACAAACAGCAACGGTTCCTGTACCGGGCCGCGCGTCGGATCGACTCGTCCTTCGGCGGATTCTTTGAGGGAAAGATTCTCGATTCCGCCATCATCGGAATTCTGACCTACGTGGTTCTTCTGATCTTCCGTATTCCCTTCCCGGTGCTGGTTGCGTTTGTCGTGGGCATCACCAACATCATTCCCGTGTTCGGTCCCTTTATCGGCGCGTTTGCGTCCGCGTTCATTATTTTTATCGAGGACCCGAAAAAGGTCATTCCTTTTCTCATCATCGTCCTGATTATTCAGCAACTTGACGGAAATGTGATCGGACCGAAGATCCTCGGAGATAATATCGGTGTGTCCTCCTTCTGCGTTATGATCTCCATTGTCATTATGGGAAATCTGTTCGGAGTGGTCGGCATGATCGTCGGCGTTCCGCTCTTTGCCGTCATTATTGAATTTGTCGGCGAGTTTCTTGACAAACGACTCCGCCGGAAGCACAAACCGATCGACACGGAAAAATATATGGTTCCGGGTCCCGTGGCAGAAGTCGACACGGCTGAATATCCGCCGGAGGTCGATCCGGATGATCTGCATCCTCACTATGTTGAGGAACATCAGACGTTTTCCAAGCGCGTCGCGCGATACGTGAAGACAAAATTCAAAAAAGGCAAAAATTCCGACGCGGAGACGGCGGAACACGGAGAAAACAAGGGTGGAGCAAAGGGTTCCTCCACAGGCAGTCCCACCGCAGAAACGCCCGACGCGGACAAGCATCCGGACAAGCCGGATGATCAGAACAAATAAGCACGACTCTTTCACCTGCAACACGGTGTGACTTCTCCCCTTACGAGGAGAAACATATTTGCATATTCCGGAGGCAATTATCATGGAAAATGAAGTTTTGAAAAAAGGCGGGATCTCGGTCGAAACCGAGCACATTTTCCCGGTCATCAAAAAATGGCTGTATTCCGACAAAGATATCTTTCTGCGCGAGATTGTTTCCAACGCATCGGACGCAGTCACCAAGCTCAAGCGGCTGAATTCGCTCGGCGAAGCGGATATTACGGACGACTGGAAAATCACGGTGACGCTTGACAAGGCGGCAAAGACGCTGACGGTCGAGGACAACGGCATCGGCATGACGGAAGAAGAGGTCGGCAAGTATCTCTGCCAGATGGCACTTTCCGGCGCATTGGATTTCGTTCAGAAATATGAGGGAACCGACCAGAAGAACGACGGAATCATCGGGCATTTCGGTCTCGGATTCTATTCCGCTTTCATGGTCAGTGACGTGGTGGAGGTCAATACGAAATCCTACACCGGTGCCCCTGCCGTTCGCTTTACCTGCAAGGAAAGCGGCGAATATGAAATCGCCGCAGGTGACCGCGAGGCGCGCGGTACCGAGGTCATCCTGCACATCACGGACGAAGAAGAGGCATACCTTGACCGCTACAAGATCGAGGGGATTCTCAACAAATACTGTGCGTTTATGCCGGTAGATATTTTCTTCCGCGTGGAAGGGGACGACACCGAAAAGAAGCCGGAGGACGGTAAGGAGCCCGAAGCACCGAAGCCTATCAACGACAAGAATCCGCTCTGGCTGAAAAATCCGTCGGAATGTACCGAGGAAGAATACAAAGCGTTCTACCGCAAGGTGTTCGGCGACTACCGTGACCCGCTCTTCCACGTTCACATCAACGCGGATTACCCGCTCAACTTCAAGGGCATCCTTTACTTCCCGAAGATCACGAGCGAATACGAATCCATTGAGGGTCAGGTCAAGCTGTACTATAATCAGGTGTTTGTTGCAGACAACATCAAAGAAGTCATTCCCGACTACCTTCTGATGTTGCGCGGCGTACTCGACTGCCCGGAGCTTCCGCTCAACGTATCAAGAAGCTATCTGCAGAACAACACCTATGTCACGAAAGTCGGCAATCACATCGTCAAAAAGGTGACGGACAAGCTGACCTCCATGTGCCAGAACGACCGAGAAAACTACGAAAAGCTCTGGAAAGACCTCAAGATCTTCGTGGAATACGGCTCGATGAGAGACAAGAAATTCTACGACCGCATGAAGGATGCGATCCTGCTGGAGTTGACCGACGGGACCTTTACCACGCTTCCTGCATATCTTGAAGAAGCCAAGGAAAAACACGAAAACACGGTTTACTACACAAGCGACAAGGCGCTCCAGGCACAATATATTTCCATGCTGAACGCCGAAGGCATCAAGGTTGCGGTCTACGACAAGCCTTTGGATGCACAATTCCTTTCTCTCGTCGAATCCTATGTCGGTAACGGGCTGAAATTCGAACGCGTGGATGCCGATGTTGCCAAGGCTCTGAAGGGTGAAGGCGACGAAAAGACCGACGAGACACTGCAGAAGCTCTTCCGTGAGGTCAGCGGAAACGACAAACTGACAGTAAAATTGCAGGCGTTCAAGTCCGGCGAGGTTCCCGCGCTTCTGACCGTTTCCGAGCAGTCCCGCCGTATGGAGGACATGATGAAGATGTACGCCATGTCCGGCATGGACGTGGGCACCAATCCCTTCCCCACCGAAGCTACGCTGACGCTTAATTCCGCGTCTCCCCTGATCTCGGGGCTTGCGGAAAAGGATGCCGCCGATCACGAAAAAGCAAAGCTGATCGCCGGGCAGATCTATCGGCTATCAGTGCTCGCACAAAGAAAGCTGTCCGCAGAAGAGCTGAAGAGCTTCCTTGCCGATTCTTTCAGACTGCTCGACATGATCTGACCCATGATGAAATTTACGGCAAAACCGACCGCCGCCGACACGACCGATCATTTTGAGATTCTGGAAGATAACCTGCGGGAATGCTGTATGCGGCAGTCGCTTGCCGGTGAACAGGCACTGTTCCATATCCGGGAATACGCAGAGGAGATCACCGCCGTTTGCGAGGACGCGCAGGAAATTGCCACTCTGCTCGGAGAACGGGGAAAATATCTGGAGGAGATCCCACTCGATTTTCCGGTTGCCTCCAGGCACCTGCTCTCGTTTGACAGAACCGAAACTCGTTTTTATCTGCGGATGATTCTGTTTCGGGAGATCGGGCTTCTGATGCTCAAAAAAAATCCGATGTTCTTTACCGACCGCTATGCACTGACGGAACCTGTTTCCGCGTCCGCCGCCGGAAGGATCTCCTATCAGCAGAATCACTATTCCGACAGCGCGTATCTTTTGTTCTCCGGCAGTGATCGGGTAAAGAATGCGCGTGCGTCCTACCGCAGCCACTTTACTGAGGTCTGCGAGGATGTATACAACGGTGTCACTGAATTCGGGATTCTTCCCGCAGGGAACTCCTCTGAGGGAAAACTGCTCCGGTTTGTTGCGCTGATCGAGCGGTACGAATTGAAAATTGTTGCAGCCGCCTCTGTCCCGAGTGAAGGCGGTACGACCAACGAATTTGTTCTGGTCGCCAAAACCGCCGATCTCTTTCCCCCGCGCCTGAACGGCGGAGAATATCTTCAGTTTTCTGTGGTGCCGGATCACAGGGAGACGCTCCGCGAGTTTTTGTCTGCCGCAGAATTCTGCTCCCTGTATCCGGAACGCGTGGATACCCTGCCCGCAAGAGACGGCGCAAGTGTTGCCTATTATCCTGTTTTCCGTGCAGACAACGCAGATCTGTTTACGTTTTACACTTACCTCTCCGTTGATCTTCCGCAGGCAGTGCCGATCGGACTTTATCAGAATGTTCCGGAGCGATGATCCGTGGAATTTATTTTCAGAGTCCCGCGATAACGCGCCTGCACACACGGAAACCAAATTCCAAAAGAAAGGACGCTTTCCTTTCACGAAAGCCATAATACAAAATGACAAAACACTATTCACACCAGAATACCGGCACCTGCTCCAAGCGTGTCGAATTTGATCTGACAGACGGAAAAATTTTCAATGTACGCTTTATCGGCGGTTGCCCCGGGAACACGCTCGGACTTGCCGCCCTGCTTGAGGGCATGGATGCAAAAGAAGCCGCAGAGCGGATGAAGGGCATTCTGTGCGGCTATAAGGAAACCTCCTGCCCCGATCAACTTTCTGACGCGATTCTGGAAGCGCTTGCAGATTGCTGAGCCTTCTTACGTCCGCCCTTTCCGCCATCGTCCCGAAATGTTCCGTTGCCAATTCTTTCATGAAGGAGTACTCCTATGAATTACCTCGATAACTACCGTGAATGGCTCGCTTCCGATATGCTGAGCGAAGATGAGAAGCAGGAGCTGCGCGAAATTGCGGATAACGATGACGAAATCCGCCAGCGTTTCTCCTCCTACCTGTCCTTCGGCACCGCCGGTCTGCGCGGCGTCATGAAGGTGGGCATGAACGCGATGAACGTCCATACCGTCGCATACGCCACCCAGGGACTTGCCGCGCTGATTCTCAAGGAAGGCCGTGCCGCGGACGGCGTAGTCATTGCCTATGACTGCCGGAACAACTCTTCCCTCTTTGCGCGTACTGCAGCATCGGTGCTTGCCGCAAACGGAATCAAGGTCTATATTTTCGACGAGCTTCGCCCGACCCCTGAGCTTTCCTTTGCGCTGAGGGAGTTGAAATGCGTTGCCGGCATCAACATCACAGCCTCGCACAACCCGAAGCAGTACAACGGTTATAAGGCATATTGGGAGGACGGTGCACAGCTTCCCCCGGAGCACGCCGAGACCGTTTCCGCCGAGATTGCCAAGCTCAACATCTTCACCGCGATCCGCATGACAGATTACCGTTCTGCGGTGTTGGCGGGAAAGATCAATGTCATCGGCAGTGAGATCGACGAAAAATATCTTGCCGCTGTCAAGGAACAAACGGTCAATCCGGGTGCGATTCCCGCGGTTGCGGAGGATCTGAAAATCGTCTATTCCCCGCTTCACGGAACCGGATACCGTCTGGTTCCCGAAATTCTGAAGCGCGCAGGACTGAAGCATCTCTACACGGTTGACGAGCAGATGCAGATCGACGGAAACTTCCCCACCGTTGCAAAGCCCAACCCCGAATATCCCGAGGTTTTCAAGCTCGGCATTGAGGTTGCAAACCGGGTCGGCAGCGACCTGATCATTGCAACCGATCCGGACGCAGACCGCGTCGGTGTCATGACGCGCGCTGCGGGTGGCGGATTCATCACCATTACGGGCAATCAGATGGGCGCCCTTTTGCTGGACTATATCATTACAGCGGAGGAACAGGCAGGCACGCTTCCGAAGGATGCCTATGCAGTCAAAACCATTGTGTCAACCGAGCTTGCATCCAAAATCTGCCGCGAACACAGTGTTACCATGCACAATGTGCTGACCGGATTCAAATTCATCGGCGAGGTCATCAAGAATTACGAGGCAAAGGGATACGGACATTTTCTGCTCGGCTTTGAGGAAAGCTACGGATACCTCAAGGGCACCTACGCACGCGACAAGGATGCGGTCGTGGCATCTATGTTGATCGCCGAAATGACCGCTTACTACAAGGCAAAGAACATGACCCTGTCCGACGCGCTGAATCATCTGTACGAGCGCTACGGCTACTGCTTTGAGGCAAACGAAGAGGTCTATATGGAAGGCGTGGACGGTCCCCGACAGATGGCGGATTTCATGGATCGGATGCGCAACAATCCGCCGAAAGCCTTTGGCTGCGCCTCTGTTGCCATGATCGGAGACTACGAAAAGGAAACCATGACAACGCTTGCGACCGGTAAAGCGGAGCCAACCGGGCTTCCCAAGTCCAACGTACTTTACTACCGGCTGGAAAACAACGATGTCATTGTCATCCGCCCGTCCGGTACCGAGCCGAAGATCAAGTTTTACTATCTGCTTCTCGCGAAGGATAAAACCGACGCAACCCAGAAGTATTACGGCTACCGCGATTCCATGGCAAAACTGAAAAAGTGGTAAATTTAAAAGAGCCCCGCCCGCCGCATACGCGGCGGGCGGGGCTCTTTCTATTTGCAGGAACAGGATCAGATTGTATGAATCCCCTTCTCTGCATCAGCGGCAGAATCCAGTCCGTATTTCTTTTCCTTGCGGTACTCGAAGAACTTCTTGGAAACTTCCGGGAACAGTGCATAAGAGAGCACGTCCTCGTCCTGCTCCAGATACTGTGCGCACTCCTTGCGAAGTGTGTCAAGCTCCGGCTTCAGGTCGTCCGCGGGACGGTAAGTGATCGGCTTTTCGTCGCCGCAGATCTTCTTGACGAACGCGGGGTCGATCGGCACGGGCGTCTTGCCGTACTTGCCGAGCACGATACCCTTGAATTCCTTGGTGACCGTCTTGTATCTTTCGCCGAACAGTACGTTGAACACAGCCTGCGTGCCGACGATCTGGGAGGACGGAGTGACCAGAGGAGGATAGCCGACATCGGCTCTCACGCGCGGCACTTCCTCCAGAACTGCGGTCAGGAGGTCTTCCTTGCCGGCATCCTTGAGCTGCTTCATCAGGTTGGAGAGCATTCCGCCCGGAACCTGATACAGAAGCGCATTGACGTTGACGGCAAGTGCCTTCGGGTTGAGCAGCCCCTCCTTCAGGTACTTCTCACGAAGAGGCGTGAAATACTTGGCAATCTCGTTGAGCTTGCCGAGGTCAAGACCCGTATCGTATTCGGTGCCGGCAAGCGCCGCGACCATGGTTTCGGTCGGAGCCTGCGAGGTACCCATCGCCATCGGGGAGATAGCGGTGTCGATGACATCAACACCTGCTTCCACTGCCTTGAGAAGCGTCATGGACGCAAGTCCGGCGGTGTAATGGGTGTGAAGCTGAATCGGAACCTTGACGCTCTCCTTGAGCGTTTTGACCAGTTCATATGCGTCAAACGGTTTGAGAAGCCCGGACATATCCTTGATGCAGATGGAATCCGCGCCCATCTCTTCAAGTTCCTTTGCGTACTTGGAGTAGTACTCCATCGTGTACACGGGTCCCGTGGTATAGCTGAACGCCGCCTGCACGTGTCCGCCCTCTTTTTTGGTCGCGTCGATCGCGGTCTTGAGGTTGCGGGGATCGTTCAGCGCGTCAAAGATACGGATGATATCAATGCCGTTTGCAATGGACTTCTGTACGAAGTACGCAACAACATCGTCCGAATAGTGACGGTAGCCGAGGATGTTCTGTCCGCGGAACAGCATCTGAAGCTTGGTGTTCTTCACTTCCGCACGGATCTTGCGGAGACGCTCCCACGGATCCTCGTTGAGGAATCTCATGCAGGAGTCAAAGGTCGCACCGCCCCATGCTTCGATGGAATGGTATCCGACTTCGTCCATTGTTTTGAGGATCGGAAGCATTTCCTCCGTCGTCATTCTGGTCGCGATCAGCGACTGATGAGCGTCACGGAGAACGGTTTCCGTAATTTTTACTTTTGCCATGTTCTATTTACCTCCCAATCAAATATGCGCAAACTGCGACAGGAACACGCCAGCCGCCACTGCGGAACCGATGACACCTGCGACGTTCGGACCCATGGCGTGCATGAGCAGGAAGTTGGAGGGGTCTTCCTTCTGACCGACGATCTGCGAGACACGTGCCGCCATCGGAACGGCGGAAACGCCTGCGGAACCAATCAGAGGATTGATCTTACCGTGGGTCAGGAAATTCATCAGCTTTGCGGTCAGCAGTCCGCCGACGGTGGAAATGGAGAACGCAAACAGACCGCAGACGATGATGAGAATGGTCTGGAGATTCAGGAAGTTTGCGGCAGATGCCGTTGCGCCGACCGAAATGCCGAGGAAGATCGTGACGATGTTCATCAGCTCGTTCTGCGCCGTCTTGGAAAGGCGGTCGGTCACGCCGCATGCATTGAGCAGGTTACCGAACATCAGACATCCGATCAGGGGCAATGCGTCTTTTACAATCAGTCCGACGATAAAGGTAACGATGATCGGGAACAGAATTTTTTCAGTCTTGGAGACCTGACGAAGTGCCGTCATTTTGATTGCGCGTTCCTTGGGAGTGGTCAGAAGCTTCATGAACGGCGGTTGGATCATCGGGATCAGCGCCATATAGCTGTATGCGGCAATTGCGATCGCACCGAGCAGGTGAGGCGCCAGCGTCTTGGTCACAAGAATTGCCGTAGGTCCGTCCGCACCGCCGATGATGCCGATCGCAGCGGCTTCCAGCGGGTTGAACTGACCGGAGATGAGCGCAAGCGAGAACGCAACGAACACGCCGAGCTGTGCACCCGCACCGATGAGCAGGCTCTTGGGGTTTGCAATCAGAGGAGTAAAGTCGGTCATTGCACCGATGCCGATAAATATCAGGCAGGGGTATATACCGAGCTTGACGCCAAGATACAGCAGGTCCAGAATTCCTCCGTCGTGGAGTATCTGACCGTAATCTATCTCGCCTTGCGTAATAAAGAAATCAAGGTGGAACAGGGTGGCTCCGGGCATATTGGTAAGCAGCATACCGATCGCAATCGGCAGAAGCAGAAGCGGTTCAAACTTCTTGACGATTGCAAGGTAGATGAGAACACCCGAGATGATGAACATCACGAGCGTCTGCCAGCTGGAGGCGTTGAACTCCCAGCTTGCTCCGCCGAACGAAAAGCCGTTTTCCGTCTCGGTGAACAGCCAATTCCAGATACCGGTGCCAACTAAAAAATTAAGCAACCCGTCTAACATTGTGCAGTTTTATCCTTTCGATAGCGTTTGGAAACCGGAAAACGTCAATTGAGCGTCAGGAGGACCGCGTCCGTCGCAACGGAGGAGCCCTTCACTGCGTCAACCGTTGCAACAACGCCATCGGCAGGAGCCATAATATCGTTTTCCATCTTCATTGCTTCGAGGACGCAAAGGACGTCGCCCTTTTTCACTGCGTCGCCGGGCTTGACATTGATCTTGATGAGGTTGCCCTGCATCGGAGCTTTGATCACGGTTGCGCCAGCCTTTCCTGCGGGAGCGGCGGGAGCCTTGGGTGCTGCCTTGGGGGCAGGAGCGGGAGCGGAAACGGTTGCGGGAGCAGCTGCAACATCTGCACCGACTTCTTCCACAACAACATCATAAGAGGTACCGTTGACTGTCACATTGAATCTTTTCATAATTCTTCAAAACCTTTCAAGCATTATTTGTTCCAAGCGGAACCGTTTCCGCTTCTTCTGAAGGATACCACGCGGAAGCCTCCCGCGTAAGCCGCGTCCCCTTCGGACGCAAGGTAAGCCGCGACAGCGGCGGTAATCGCTGCGGTCAAATCTCCGTCATCGCCCGCTTCAGAGGGCGTGGGCTCCGCCGTTACCGGAGCAGGTGCAGGCACGGATTTTTCCGGAATAACCGGTTCCGCAGTCTTTTTCTTCTTTTCCGATTTCTGCATGATCACGCGGAAAAGTTCAAGGACTCCCCACAGAAGTGCAAGTACGGAAAAGACCATGCCCATACCGAGAAGGGTGATCTGTCCTGCCTCGGCAAGACGTTCCCCGAAGGTCATGTCGGTTTTCCCTGCCGCCCCGGCATCTGCCGCGATCGGTGCGGGAGTCTGCTCCGCCGCTTTGTCCATCATCGCAGAGACGCTGACGGTCATGACCGTCAGAGCGAGCGAGAGCACAAGCAGAATCGCAAACAAGCCTGTCAGTATTCTTTTCATCAGAGGTTACCTCCGTTAAAGCGGAAGATTCGCGTGCTTGCGCGCAGGTGCAGAATCCGTTTTCTTCATCAGCATATACACCGCGGCGCACAGTCTCTGGCGAAGCTCGGCGGCAGGCACAATATCGTCCACATCGCCGTTTGCGGCGGCGATCTCCGCCTTGGCGTTGGCTTCTGCCCATTCCGCTTCGACCTCTGCCCGGCTCTTGTCTGCTGTCACCTTGTCGTTGCAAAGAAACGCAACGGCGGCGGCAGGAGACATGGGGCTGATCTCTGTTCCTTCCAGCGCAAGCGCGAGGTCAGCGCCGATGGCCTTGGAAGCGGCAAGCGCGAACGCGGCGCCGTAAGCCTTACCGGTCACCACGCTGATCTTCGGCGTGGTCGCGGAAGCGTAAACAGCGGCAAAGGAAGCAAGGGACGGAGCAACCGATTCGTTGTCTTCCGCATCGGTTCCGACGCCTTCGCTGTCAACGAGCGTAATCACGGGGATACGGAAGCTGTCGCAAAGCCCCGTAAACCAGGCTGCTTTCTTCGCGCCGCAGGAATCCATCTTGCCGGTGACACTGATGAAGCCGACGGTCACACCACCGAGCTTTGCAAGTGTGGTAACAACGCCGTCTACGCAAGCTTCATCGAGGACCAGGGCACTTCCCGCGTCAGCAAGAGAAGCTACGTCGGCGGCGGAGATCAGACGGTTCGGATCGTCACCGTTCTCCGTTATCGAAATCCCCTCAACATTGTTGGACGGAAGCAGAGCAACCAGTTTTCTTACGGCGAGGAATGCGCTCTCCTCGTCCTTTTCGTCCACATCGGAAACGTATGCCTTGGCATTCGCGGCAGACTCTTTCCCAACATTGAATGCGGGATGATAGCTGACCTGGGATTTCTCCTTCACAGTCACAGCAATATCGAACATCGAAACCGCAACCGAAGAAATCCCCGTTGCAGAACCGGTAACGACCGCGATCTGCGGGACGACGCCGGACGCATCGGACACGCACTTGAGGAACGCACCGTATGCGGAAAGCACTTCGCTGCCCTCCGTGACCACCGCACCCGTGCTGTCAAACACGCCGATGACGGGTGCGCCGTTTTTGACGGCAGTAGCGTACAGTGCCGCAATCTTCTTCGCGGCAAGTGCGTCGAACGCGCCCTTCATGCGGTCACTGTCCTGCACAAACGCGAAAGCGAGCTTACCGTCGATCGCGCCGTAGCCGCTGATGACGCCCTCGTACTCTTCCGCGTCGCCTTTTCTCTTCAGATACGCGTTTGTTTCCACAAACGTACCGGGATCGAAAAGACGGGAAATTTTCTCATTTCCGACCGTTTTACTCTTGTCCATTTACCCAACCTCCATCCGGAAAATCATATGAGATAACCGGTTAAAAACCATAAAAAAACCTTTTACCCCAATTATAAAACATTGTATCATGTTTCCTTTCAGCTGTCAAGAAAATTCTGATGATATTTTCACACTTTTTTCATTTTTTCAAGAAAAAAAATCCATGGCTCTCTCCATGGATTTTTTTGTAATAGTTCCAACACAAGATTGCGGACCACGGTCCCTCCGTTTCAGAAAAAACAGGCAGACCGCCTGGCTTCGGGTTTCTGAGCAGCGGGCAACTGCTCCCACTCACGTGGTCTTTTTGTGCTTGCTCTGCCGGACGAGAAAGAGCGTGAGGAACACCGTTGCAACCGCCAGAATCACAAGCACGGTCAGACCGACAGGATTCAGGGTGTCGGAAATTCTTTCCGCGTCCTCGCGTGCTTCCTTTCGCGCCTGCTTGATTTCTGCCTGAAGCTCATCAGAATTCAGAGTTTCGCTGCAGGCGGTGATATTTTTCAAAAAGACGCGGCAGGCGGAATCGGAGCCACTGACAGACCGCACAGTCAAACGGATCGCCCGGATATCGCCCGGGAGCGACGAAGTATCAAAGGCACATTCTGTTTCCGCACCCGCACCGACAAGCACTCTGCCCGTTGCCGCAAATCCTTCTCCGTACAGTGTCAGACCGAGTTCAAATACCGATCGCACATCGTCCAGATCCTCCACGGCAAAACAAAACGCGAGCGAATCATACAATGTCATGTCTTCCGGGTAAGTAAATGTATAATAGATTCCGCCACCGGTGTCACTGCTGAAATCGACCGTTGCAGCCAGTGCCCGTCCCACCGTTTTGCCCACGCCGATTCCGAATCCGGAAACATTCGGATCGGAATTCCAGTTCATGGTTCCGAGTGCGGAGGAGAAGTCGAAGCAGGCGTAGGTCCCTGCGGCATTCTGCGCCGCAATTCCCTCTTTTAATTCGAGTTGAATTACGGATGCTCCTTTTTTTTGCCGATTGAGGAGTTCCTGCCAGGAGTTGACTCCGAATACACTCAGCACAAAATCATCCTGTCCGGTTCCCTCTTCCGTGTCGATCCGGGAGATCACAAGTGCAAGCCGTTTCAGGCGTTCCCGGTCAATACAAAGGAACAACGCACCGGGTCCGCCGGAACGGTTCAGGGCATGATAGGAATACAGATAGGAAACGATCAGCTCCGTATCTGTCAGATCCTCCGGCGGATACCAGACGAACAGATAACCGGCTTTTGACATCCCGCATTCCGAAAGCAGATTCTCAAAATCCCGGGCAGTTGCGGCGGTATAAGAACCGGACTGTGCCGCCACAAGAGTCAATTCCCCGGTTTCGCCGACCGCCAGACGATACGGCGCGTTCCGGCTTTCGAGAAGTACGGTATATTCCGAAAAATCACTTTCCGCGAACAGCTTTGCAAGTCCGGATAAAAGCAGATATTTGTCATATTCGCCGTCCCGTTCCGCCCTACCGATCAGTTCAGGGGAAACGCGGTCGGTCACGGGCACTACGATCTTCATGCCGCGCCCGCTCTTACTAAGAGCCATCCGGACGGTGAGAACCGCCTGTGCATAATTACGGATATAGGCATCAAGCGACAGTTCCCCGCAATCGTTGTAGCCCTTTGCGTCGTCAATTCCGCTTCCTAAGATAATCCCGCCGATCCTTCCGAAGGTCTGATTTCCATAGCGTTCTGCGAGGTAATCGGTGACGGAATACAAAAGCGATGCAGAATCATTTCCGGAAAGCAGGATGCCCTTGTATTTTGCATCCGTCTCCCCCGCCACAGCAAACCGCCCGTCCGACGAGTCTGCGGAAACCAGATACCGCAGGTAGACGGTGGCTCCGGACGCGGTATAAGCCCGGATCCTTGCGTCCAGCTCTGCAACATAGGTCCGGTCGATCTGGATCGTCGTGCCACCGGAGGTATAGGAGTATGGGGACTGGCTGTCGGAAAGCAATCGGTTGAGGTACACATCCACTATCGTACGGCCCGCTCCAAGCGAGATCACGGTCGAGGTCTCATCGGCGATGATCCCTTTATAGCTTCCGCCGGACAATTCTCCTCCGGCAACCGCTTCGCCGCCGATGGAGGTGACATAGGTCGGTCCGGTGAGGGGCGTTTCGGTGCCGCCCGTCGTTTTCAGCGTCACGATATATCTTGAGAGGCGGTCGCCCGCGGTCTCCGCCGGGACCGTAAAGGTAAACTTGGAGGCAATTTTGAGTTCTGCCAGCGGCGTGCGGGTCTCATCCGCAAGATACGTAAGCGGATCCGCACCGAACGGAAGGCGGTACAAAAGCAGTTTTGCGTCCGTGAAGCGCGCCGTAACACCGGAAAGCACCCGCCCGTTCAGCGTCACCGTCCCGGCGGACGGGTTTGCGACACAGGAGGAAAGCGTGCCGTACTCCGTAGGAATCGCTTCATATGCCGATACCGGATTGACAGAATACAACCGGACGGAGCCGTTACGCACGCCGAAGAAGGATACGGTGATCCGGCTGACGCGCTCAGCGTCCGGAATGTACACAAGGCAGGTCTGAGTTCTTTGCGTCTGCTCGAGAACGCAATCCGACGTATAGGTTTCGCTGCTGCCCGTATAGCGGTATGTAACGGTCATTTTGTTGCTCGCGGTGTAATTGGCAAGAACGAACCGATAGGCGTTGCAGGTCGTATTTCCGGAAACCGGTGCCGGGGTAAAGGAAAAGGACGCGCCGGACGCGCGGATGGAAAACATCAGGGACTCGGAATTGTACGGAATCATTCTTCCCAAGGATTCCTCAAAGGAATCGGTCGAAAAGCGTTCCAGACAATCCGGATAGTTTTCCCGCAGATCCGTTCCGCCCCGCGCATACGTCGGCTGGACCATGATGGGGACAAGCAGACAAAGGCATAAAAATACCGCAAATACCCGTTTCATTCCGATTCCTCCTTTCCGCAGGTCCGTCACCGCTCACAAAGACCGATGTCCTCCAAATATCATTTGACAGCATTGCACAGTGTGCCGTTCCGGTCTTGCCGGATGTCATTCCGACAGCAGCGTGTACCGGAAAACGACTGGTTTCCGCGACTCTTCGGATACATTATAACATACTTCCCGCGGTTTGAAAATATTTTTGACGAATTTTCAGAATTTCCTTGAAAAGATGGACATTTACAGGTATAATATATCTGAAATTATGAACAAAACCGGAGGTACGGGAATGAATCAGAACGAAAGATATCTTTTTGCAAAAGAAAAATATGCCAGACTTGGCGTGGACACCGAAGAAGCAATCAGAATTCTCACCGCAACACCGATCTCCATGCATTGCTGGCAGGGGGATGACGTGCGCGGCTTTGAGAACGCAGGACCTCTCACGGGCGGTATTCAGGCAACGGGTAACTACCCCGGTGCGGCTCGCACCCCGGAGGAACTGATGCAGGACTTTGACAAAGCCCTCTCCATGATCCCCGGCAAGCACCGCATCAATCTGCACGCATCCTACGCAATCTTCGAAGACGGAGAGAAGGTGGACCGCGACCGTCTCGAGCCGAAGCATTTCAAGAAATGGGTCGAATACGCAAAAGCACGCGGACTCGGCATTGACTTCAATCCTACATATTTCTCCCACCCGCTCGCACAGACCGCGACCCTGTCCTCTCCCGACGAGAATATCCGTCAGTTCTGGATCCGGCACGGCATCGCCTGCATCCGTATTTCGGAATACTTTGCAAAGGAGCTGGGAACGCCCTGCCTCATGAACATCTGGATTCCCGACGGCATGAAGGACACTCCCGCCGACCGTCTGGGTCCGAGAAAGCGTTATGCGGATTCCCTCGACCAGATTCTCGGCTGCGGCTACGACAAGAACCTGGTCCGTGTTACGCTGGAATCCAAGGTGTTCGGCATCGGGCTGGAATCCTACACGGTCGGTTCCGCGGAATTCTGCCTGTCCTATGCCATGACGCGCGGCATCGTTCCCCTGATGGACAACGGTCACTACCATCCGACCGAGGTCGTCTCGGATAAGATCTCCGCACTGCTTGCCTTCAACGAGCGCATCGCCCTCCATATCACGCGCGGCGTTCGTTGGGATTCCGACCACGTTGTCCGCCTGGACGACGAGACCAAGGAAATGATGCTGGAAGCTGTCCGTTGCGGACTGGACCGCGTGATCCTCGCCACCGATTACTTTGACGCGAGCATCAACCGTATTGCTGCGTGGGTGCTCGGCATGAGAGATACCCAGAAGGCGCTGCTTCTCGGTCTTCTCACTCCGAACAAAGCCTGGAAAGCACTGCAGGACGAGGGAAGAAATACGGAGCTGTTCATGCTTCAGGAAGAGGCAAAGACACTTCCCTTCGGCGATGTCTGGGAAGAATTCTGCAGAAGGAACGGTGCTCCCGCCGAGGACGAATGGTTCGGGCTGGTGCGCAAGTACGAAGCAGAGGTCCTTTCCAAGCGTGCCTGAAACATCTTTTCTGCATTCGGTAAAATCGAAAGACAACCGGCACTCCCCGAAATTCGGAATTTCGGGGAGTGCCGGTTTTGTTTGAAAAGCAGAAATGCCGGTCACGGAGAAACTGAACGGTAAAACCGTGCGTCAGTCCTTCCAGAAGGTCGGCGAAACGGAGGCCATATATCTCCCGCCGTGCGACGCATCCATGATCGCAGTACACTGATTGCCGGAAACCACGTAATGCTCCAGAAGGCGGACGCCGATAGCTGCAAAATAGCTCTCCAGCGTATTGGTAAGCTGGATATCGTCGCCGGACGGAAGCGCGATCCCGTTCGGGTGACTGTGAGACAGCACAACAGTTGACGCGTTGTATCTCACAATAGCATCCATCATTTTGCGCAGGCTCGGTGCGGCGCAGTTGACCGTACCGTCGGAAATATGTTCGCAGGCAAGCATGGACATCCGGTTGTCAAACAGAAGCAGATATACCCGCTCCACAGACAATCCTGCATACAGAGGCCGCAGATATGCCGCGATCTTTTCGGAGCTGTCATAAACAAACGCTGTCCTTTGTTCCTCCAGCGCACAAGTCCGGAGTACGCTGTTGACCACTTTCAGATAGGTGGCTGTTTTCGGTCCGATCCCCTCTAACTGACACAGAAGCACGTCGTCCGCCGCAAGCGCCGCGCTGACAGAACCGAACCGCTCGATCAGACGATGCGCAATCGGGTTGGTATCTTCGCGCGGTATCGCATAATATAAAAGCATTTCCAGCGTTTCGTGCGGTGCAAGCGTATCCGCGCCGTCACGGATCAGGCGTTCGCGCATCCGTTCTCTGTGTTCGTCATGCATAAAGCAGTCTCCTTTCATCATCAAAGGTCGACAAAAGGCGGTTCCGAAAAACCGCCTTTGTCTGATATCGGTACCCGCAGTCGTACTCCGTGAGGTACCTTGGTCCCCGGCAGGCTTGCCAGGTGTTCAAAAGGCGTTTGTCAATCCTCGAAGGACATCTGAATCTGTCCGCCCATCTCCGCCTTATGCTTTTCTACCAGCGTGTGGATACGCTTGACGGGATCAAGCAGCGTGCTGATGGTATCGTCGTGATTCAGGGTATCAATGATATAAGAAACAAACTTGCACATATTGACACTGACAAACCAGTCACGGGAGAGCAGCTCCGGCGTGCGGTATACAAGGTTGGTGGAGAACACCTTGTCGATAATTCCGTCCGCGTGCGCCTTGTCGAACTTGTCAAGTCCGTCGGTGAAAAGTCCGAAGGTTGCAAAGCAGAAGATACGCTTCGCGCCCTTGGTTTTGACCTGCTTTGCTACGTCCAGCATGGATTCGCCGGAAGAGATCATATCGTCCACAATGATGGCGTCTTTGCCGTTGAGATCCTGACCGAGGTACTCGTGCGCTTCAATCGGATTACGACCGTTGACGACCACCGCATAGTTACGGCGTTTGTAGAACATACCGATATCCAGCCCCAGCACGGAGGAATAATAGATACAACGCGCCATAGCGCCCTCGTCAGGGGAGATGATCATGAGGTTTTCCTTGTCAAGCACCACATCGGGAACGACTTTCACGAGCGACTTGATCATCTGATAGGTGGGTCGCACATTGTCAAAGCCGGCAAGCGGGATTGCGTTGGAAATCCGTGAATCATGCGCGTCAAACGTGATGATGTTGGAAACACCCATGGAAACCAGCTCCTGAAGCATCAATGCACAGTCAAGCGACTCGCGGGAGCTTCTCTTATGCTGTCTGCCCTCGTAGAGCATCGGCATGATGACGTTGATCCGTCTTGCCTTGCCTGCCATTGCGGCAATGATA
Organism: uncultured Eubacteriales bacterium; assembly: GCA_934796165.1. Classification (GTDB taxonomy): domain Bacteria; phylum Bacillota; class Clostridia; order Oscillospirales; family CAG-272; genus CAKVOU01. Next base: position 67,862 of record CAKVOU010000008.1, read on the forward strand.
CGCTTGAGGTCTGCATAATGGTCGTCCGGGCTCATCGGGACTTCCCGCCCGTACATTTTGTAGGTCACACCGTAATTGAAGGTGTCACAGATGATGTACACATCGTGTCCGCGCATGGACTGACGCAGGAGGCCTTTCGCTTCACCGGTCGCAAATCTCGGGCATTCCACCGACGCAAGGAAGCTCTCCTCGCCGCCGTGTCTTCTCCAGTCCTTCAGGTAATAATCCACCTGCGATGCAAACTGTTCGCAGCCCTTCATGCCGATGACACTGAGTTCACCCCACTGAGTATCCTTCATAAGTCCCTCCAGAATATTTTGTTTTCATCCGACGGCAGAAACCGCCATACGTCCTTATTATATCACACCGATTCCCCGGATTCAACCTTTTTTTCGGAGAAGTGTCACTTTTTTCGTCCTTGTCAAATCGCGGTTAGTCCCGTGCAACCGGTTTGTGAAAACTGACAACAAATCGTCAGCAGATCGTCCGGAACCTGCCGAACGCATCGTCCCATGCGGCGCGGTCGGCGCACGGTTCGTACTCCTTGGGGTCGAAGGAAGCGGCAACCACTTCCCTTGCCTCGCCGAGATCCTTTACCTCGCCGGCGGCGATCGCCTGCATCATGAGGTTGCCGATCGCGGTCGCCTCTTCGGGACCGGCGGTCACGTGCTTGCCGCAGGCATCGGCGGTCATCTGGCTGAGGAAGTGATCCTTAGTTCCGCCGCCGACCACATTGATGACACTGACCTTGCGGTTCTGAAGCGTTTCAATGCTTTCGACCGTCATGCGGTACTTGAGGGAAAGGCTTTCATAAATGCAACGCACCACCTCACCGACACTCTCCGGAACCGGCTGAGCGGTCTTACGGCAGAATTCGCGGATCTTTTCGGGCATATTACCGGGCGTGTTGAAGGTTGCGTCGTCCGGATTGATGAACGAGCGGAAGGGCTTGGCTTCTTTTGCCCACTGCTCCAACTGCGCAAAGGAATACTCGTTTCCTTCCCGCTTCCACTGACGTCTGGATTCCTGAAGGATCCAGAGACCCATGATATTTTTGAGGAAACGAATGGTCCCCATCGCACCGCCCTCGTTGGTGAAGTTCATGGCGCGTGATTGTTCGGTGATGAGCGGTTCTCCAAGCTCGGTCCCCATCAGCGACCAGGTGCCGCTGCTGATGAACACGAAATCCTCCTTGCGGCTCGGTACGGCAATCACAGCGGACGCGGTATCGTGAGATGCGACATTGACGACACGGATCCGGTTCTTTCCGACCTCCTCCGTGATCTGCGGGAGCAGCTTACCAAGGCAGTTGCCGGGCTGAACCAGCTTTCCGAACAGATGCTTCGGGATGCCGAGTCTGTCCAAAAGGTCAGAGGCATAGTCACGCTTCTTTGCGTCAAGCAGAGCACCGGTCGAAACAATGGTATATTCATTTGCCATTACACCGGTCAGGAAATAGTTGAGCAGGTCGGGGGTATTGAGCAGACGCGCGGAAACGGCAAGCAGGTCCGGGTTATCGCGTTTCTCCGCCGCGAGCTGATAGAGCGTGTTGAACTCCATCGACTGAATACCGGCAACGCGGTAGATCTCGGAGAGCGGAACGGTTTTGTCCACATACTCTTCAATCCCGACCGTGCGGGTATCGCGGTAATGAGTCGGATTCGCGAGCAGTCTGCCCCCTTTATCCAAAAGTCCGTAGTCAACGCCCCAGGTATCAATGCCCATGCTGGTCACGTCGTCCCCGGCAAGCACGGTTTTTGAGATCGACTGTTTGATCTCAAAGAAGATCCGCAGGATGTCCCAGGTAAAACGACCGTTGACCATAACGGGATCGTTGGAAAACCGATGATTCTCCCGCAGCGTCAGTTTCTTTCCGTCAAAGCTTCCGACGATCCCGCGTCCGCTGGACGCACCAAGGTCGATCGCAAGCATTTTCAGCTCTGCCATATATGTGTTCTCCTTTTACATGATGTTCTTGATTATGACAAATATCGCGTTTCCTTTAAATTTAAGGCTGCTCCGGCACGGAATTGTCCGCGTTCAGCACCACGAATTTCCCGTCGCCGGGCAGGATGTCGAGAGTAATCTCAGTACCGCTTCCGATCGCTTCCAGCCCGTTGCTTCCCCAGATCTGATAGGTCTGCTCCCCGGAAAAGTGAAGCGTGTACTCCGTGGCATCCCCTTTGAGGGTATAATCGGTGTTGACGACATACAGCGCGTCGTCCCCCGCTTCCGCGTCCTTGGTAAAGTAACCGACCACCGCACCGCCGTCCGGGTCGGCGCAGGTGATCCCCTGATACTGACCGTAAACGGATGCAAGTCCGACGGAAAGCCGATATTCGCCTGCGAGAGCCAGTGCATCGGGATAAAGATCAAAATCCGCAAAAAGGAACTGATAATTCAGATAGATTCCCTTCATCGCATGAATGCCGGTCAGGACGTCCTTCAGACGATAATAGGCATCGGTCACATCGGTGCAGTCACTTGAGATCAGGTAACTGAAGGTTTCGTACGCACCGGTATACGGCTCGTCCGCCCCGTGCTGCCCGACCATGAACAGAAGAAGCGTCTCTGACCCGAGCGCAAGCGCGGAATTCATGAGCAGCCGGAGCTGTTCCTCTGAGGGAGTTTCCTGATTGTTGATCCGGCAGGTCTGGATATACGTATACAGCGGGATATCCGCCTTCCCTGCCAGGATCTGCATCTGAAGCATGTTGGCAAGATAGATCGGGAATCGGCTTTCCCGGGAGGTCTGGGAAGAAAACGGGTAGAAATCCCAGCTTAAATAGTCCGGCTTGACGACATCCAGATACTCCTCGACAATCTGATAATTGCGTGACCCGCCGCCCATGGCGATTGCAGGAAACAGATTGGCTCCGATCGGCCATCGCCCGGCTTCGGGAAGGCGTTCGTAAATCTCTTTGACGGATTCACCGAGACTTGCAAATCTTGTCGGATGCGGTTCGTCACAAAGATAGATCCCCGTCACCGAAGGACAGTCCAGAAGCAGCTCCATCTTATAAGCGATCGTTCCGCCGTCGTCCCCAAAGGTGTTGATATACAACTTCATACCGGTATTCTCCGCGGCTTCCGCGACCGGACACAAACGCAATCCGTTTCCGTAATATTCGTCATCGACCAGCGCGGTATTGATCCCCGCGTCAAGAAGTAATCCGAAAAAGGTCTCGTAAAGCTCCGGATCATGAGTCATTCCCCAGGAAATGATTTTCTGTTCAATCGCCTCGGTATGCTCATACAGATACCGGATGCGCTCTTCCTCCGACATCGGCGGGACCGACGAAGAGGTCTCCGTCGCCGATTCCGGCTCGGACTCTGTTTCAGAAATAGTTGCCGTCGCCGATTCCCTCGTGTCAGCCGACGTAGCCGTATCGCTGCTTCCCTGTGTTTCAGAAGGAACGGTTACGGGGGCACAGGAAATGAGCAGGCAGCAAAGAAGCAGGAGGGCAAGAATGCGGACCGTGTTTTTCATCTTCGGGTTTCCTTTCCGGGAATCTTGGCGGTGTATATATTTTATTTTACCATACCCTTCCGTTGTTTTCAAGATTCTGCGGGAAGAAAAAAGCAAAAAAGACAAAAGAGCCGTCTGTTTGTGACAGCTCTTTTGCCGCGAATCTGAAAAGTGTGTAACCGACGCTTCGCGGGAGACCGGTTACGTCCCCGTAACATTATATAACCGACGCTTAGCGGAATACCCTCGGATACTGTTTTCCTCTGAGCGCGTCCCGGAGCGTATCCGAAACAAGCCCGAAATCAGCGACAAGCGAGTGCGGCTTATTTACCGGATCATCCTCCGCCATCGGCACAAAATATACATTTTTCCGGGACAGGAGCGTTGCAATATTGCCGAGGTTTGCGGAAAGCGCATCGTTGGAGGCAAGTGCAATCACAAGCGGGCGGTCGCTTCTGAGGTGAGCCTTGGCAGCCATCGGTACCGTCCCGTCCGTAATGCCGCCGGCAATCTTGGCAAGTGTATTTCCGGTGCAGGGGCAAATAACCAGTGCCTCCAGCCGGAGCGCAGGTCCGAGCGGCTCCGCCCCGACGACCGTATGGATCGGTTCTCTTCCGCAAAGCGTACTGACTTCCCGGATGCGGTCTGCGGCATTCCCGAACCGGGTATCCGTATCCCAGACACATTCGCTGAAAACGGGAAGCACCTCATACCCTTCGCCGATCAGCCCCCGAAGCGTTTCCAGCGCCCGTTTGTGCGTACAAAAGGAGCCGCACATTGCAAAGCCGATCATTCCTTTTCTCCTCCTTCCGAAATATATTCCGAAAGCAGTGTATCCGCAATGATCTGCCCGGCGGTAACCGGAGCGCATTTTCCCGGCAGGGACAGCGCCCAGATCACATGAACGCCGTGCTCCTTGGCGGAGCGGACATCAATTCCGCCGGGTGCTGATGCAAGGTCAATAAAGAGGGTCCGGCTGTCGATCTGCCCCGCAAGTCCGGCGTCAAACAACCAGTACGGGACGGTGTTGAAAATTACGTCATAACCGGTTGTGAGCCTTGAGAGCGAAGAGACCCCGTCCCGGTAGTTGATCCGGAGCGGCGTCAGTCCGTGGTTCTTTGCAACCGCGAGATCCGATTTCCGCCGCGCGGCAACCGTTACATTGGCGCCGAGCAGTTTCAGTTTATCGGCAAGCACGTGCCCGACCCGTCCGTACCCGACTACCGCCACCCGGCAATCATCTATGGTAACGGGCAATTCGTTCATGGCAATGGCGATCGCTCCCTCCGCGGTCGGCACGGCATTACGGATCTGAAGTTCCTCGCTGTCAAAATAATCCCAGAGCCGGACCTCCCGGCTCTCCGCTGCACTTTTGACCATCGGGGAGCATCTGCCGCCGAACACGGGAACGCTCCCGCCGATCCGGTCAAACAGTACGGTCAGGCGCAGTCCGGTTCCTTCCTTCATCGGAGTGTGCAGGCGCACCCCGTCAGAGGATACCGGAAGCGGCAGGATCACCGCCCCGGCTCCGTCCACCGCTTCCTGCCAGCCGGAACGGACCGTGACCCCCTCCTTGTGATCGTTATAATATTCTTCTCCGATCCCCCACGTATCAACGGCATAACCGTGCTCCGCCAGTCTTCCGGCAAGCGCGATCTGCCGCCTGTCACCGCCGAGGACGGCAAGCTTTTTCTTGTGAATGTGATCGTTCATAGCTCATTCCTTCCGTAGGATTCGTCATACTACAGAATATGAGGCTTCAGTCGTCTTGGTGCCCGCCAATAGGAAGGATTGCCTGAAAGTACCTGGGATTTTTCAAAAGGATCCCGTTGCCGGCTTCCGGTGCCGTATCCGGATCAAAGCATATCCGTGACAGCACCGCATCATTTGCAAACAGGATGGTCCCGGCGCGCCGCAAAGCATCGCCTCCATGGAAAACAATGTCACCGGTCCCGGGTCCGTGTACCCCGAAAACGGTCACGTCGGATGTCCCGACCGCCGCCTCCGCTACGGCGGAGAGTTCACTTTCCTGCACCGCTCCGCCGAGATAGGTCAAAGAAGTCTTCTCCCCGGTCAGGGTCAGGACAAACGTCTTCTGAGCGGAACGTTTGATAGATGCTCCGGAAATATTCAGTCGCAATTCTCCGAACACCGTAAGAGTTTCTCCGTCCCGATACAGCCGGACGGCAACGCCGGCGCGTTCCGCATCACGCACAAGCCGGTTCATCACGGCATAATCCCGCTCCGTCCCCGGGTACGGAAGCCACAGTTCCCGCACGTAAGAACTCTCCATCAAAGCGGTCACGCCGGAGGTGTGCGCCTGATGATAGTGGGTCAGAACCACTGCACGGATCTCCGGACACCCTGCACGGCTGACCGTTTTCGCCGACTGACGGAACCGGGAAGCATACCCGTCCGAAAAATCGACGATCACGCCTCCGTCGTTTCCGGTGAAAACCAACTGTTCACTGTCGCTTCCCATCTGCAGATACGTAAACAGGACCCGGTCCCGAGCCGCTGCAGAAGAAACGCCGAGACAGACGGCGATCGTCAGCGCCGCCGCAACCGGAGGAAGAACGACTGCCCACTTGTGACGGAAACGGAGAAACAGCATGACCAACAACGCCCCGGTCATCAGAATCAGTACATACGGAGTCGCCGGATGAGTAAGCGGCACCGTCGTATCCGGAATTTTTGCGAACCGGGAGGTAACGTGAAGCATATATTCCCCGACAACGTGCAAAAGATCCGGGAAGAACGCACAAAGAAGCGGAATACGCGCAAACAGCAGACAAAGAACGGCAAGGACCAGCGAAACGGTAACTGCCGGCATCAGAAGCAAGGTGATAAGCGGCGACAAAAGCGGCATTTCTTCGGAAAACACCCACAGGACCGTGCTGGCCGCAATACACGCGGAAACACTGACGGCAAGTGAAGAAACGATCCCCTTGCCGAACCGCAGAAGTGCCGACCCGACCGGGTGCAGCCGGCGCTTTATGCTCTTCCGGAATCTCTCGCGGAACGCTTGCTCAAAGGGAACATACAAAGACACGATCCCAAAGGTCGCGGCGAAGGACATCCAGAAGGAGAGATCACAGACCGAAGCGGGAGACAGCAGAAGAATGAGCGAGCAGGCAGAAAACAGCGCGGTCGGTGTATCGTGATCCCCGGCAAACAGGTAGGACAGATAGGTGAACAGCAGCATGAATACCGCGCGCACCGCAGACGGAGGAAACCCGATCAGGGCGAGGTAACAAAGCATCAGGATCCCAAGCAGAATGACCCGCGGACGCTTGGGCATCCGTAACCGGCGAAGAACCCATTCCGCCATACCGGAAAGCAGGACGACGTGCAGTCCGCTGAGCGCGAGAAGATGAGATGCACCGGTGCGGTGGAAATCCCGTGTCACCGACTCCGATACTCGGGATTTGTCGCCCAGAAGGAGTGCGGAGGCAAGCTCGCCCGCATCGCCGCCGACCGCGTCGGACAAATACAGCGAAAGCCGGTTCCGGACATCGGAAACCGAAAGTCCGACGCGCGCAAGGAAGTTCAGTCCGTCCGGATTTTCCCCTGATTCTGTCACACGGACATCAGCGGTTTGCTCCCCGTCTACCGTAACACCAAGCAGGAATCCGTCCGATATATACGAACAAAGCGCCGTCTGATTGTCCGCAAACGCCCTCAGTGTTTGCGGAACAGCGGTAACCGTCAGTGAATCACCCTCACGCGCCGGACAGGCACCGTCCATCCGCAGTCTGATCGGCAGATTTACCGGTTCCCCGTTGATCCTCGTTGCAATCAACTCGTAGGAAACTCCGAACGCACCGCCGCTCCGTTCTGTTACAGTCGCTTCGATCACGCAGGGCTTCTCTGCATAGTCTGCTTCTGTCCGGTCAAAGTAAAAATCGAAATACAGGAAGGAAGAAAGCATGGAAACCGTGACCGGCACAAGGATCAGCGCAAGACGCAGAATGTTTTTCTTCAGGTATTCCCGATGCGACAGATACACATATGCCGAGAACACCGCAAGCGGAATAAGAACCGCACCGGCGATCAACAGTTTGTACATACCGCCAAGGAAGAACGCGGCAAGAGAGGAGCCGAGGAAAAGAAAGCCTGCCAGCGCCAGCGGCCGGCGTCGGAAGAAATTCATGACCCCATCTCCTTTCCGTGACAATTTCCGTGTTCTATCTTACCACGCCTGTTAGATTTTGTCAATCCCTTTCCGGACATATAAAAAGGGGCTGTCAAAAAACTCAAAATAAGTTTTTCAACAGTCCCTTGGGGTTGTTTTGTGTTCAGAGGTTCAGGAATACGGCAAAAATTCGTCAGCGCTTCTCGGCAACAAAGAAGAGCGCAACGGTTCCGGGTCCGGAATGCGCACCGATGACAGGACCGACATAGGATATCACAATATCCTTGACCTCGGCACGTTCACGGATCATATCCGCCAGCTTCTGTGCGTCCTCAAGGCAGTCACCGTGGCTGATAAACACGGTCTGTTCCTTGGCGTTGACTGCATTTTCGCACAATTTGTCGCACAGTTTCTTGAGGGAATTCAGTCTTCCGCGCTCCTTGCCGACCGCGATAAGATGACCTTCGTTGTCCATGTGCATGATCGGCTTGATGGCAAGCATGGAGCCGACCACTGCTGTTGCAGCACTGACGCGTCCGCCGCGGCGCAGGAAGAACAGATCGTCCACCGTGAATTCATGGCAGACACGAAACCTGAGTTCCTCCGCATACTTTGCCGCGTCCTCTACACTGACGCCGCTGTCTGCATACCCGGCAACCAGATAGACAAGCAGCCCCTGCCCCATCGACGCGCTGAGCGAATCCACGGTCAGGATCTTGCGGTCCGGATACTTTTCCGAAACTTCCTCCGCCGCATTTTTTCCGGCGGCATAGGTTGCACTGAGTCCGGAGGAAAATCCGATATAGAGGATATCCTTTCCCGCCTTTGCGTATTCCTCGAATACTTCGGAAAATGCACTGATCGCAACCGCAGACGTTTTGATGCTTTCCTTGTTGCGAAGCCGACCGTAAAACTCCTTGATATCAAGGCAATCGTTCGGAATGTTTTTCTCTCCGTTGTCCATCGTGACGTACAGGGGGACGACCACAAGGTCAAGTTTTTTTACAAGCTCTGCGGGAAGATCGCAGGATGAATCGGTGATCAGCTGAAAAGTACGGCTCATAAGGCCCTCCTCTTTTTGACTCTTTCTGACGTGAATCTATTGACAACACATCAGGTTCATGATAAAATATGAATGTTATTTAACCAAATCAGTTTACCATGTTTTTTTCTGTTTGTCAATCCCGAACGGCGGTTCAGTGACAAAAAGGGGGTATCTGCCAATGAAACGGAAAAACAGTGCGAATGTTTTTGCCAAAGAGTGTATCGTAACAGCTCTGATTGAACTGATGAAAATCAAGCCCTACAATTCTATTTCCATTACGGATATTGCCAACCGCGCCGGGGTCTCCCGCATGGCTTATTACCGGAATTACGTTTCAAAGGATGACATCCTGAATAAATATATGGAAGAAGTCGGGGAACATATTCACGAAACACTTTCACGGTCCTGTTCTGCCGGAGATTCGCATACGTATTTCAGGACTCTGCTGATTGAGCTCGGGGAACACCGCGACATCGGAATTGCCACCTACCGCGCGCATCTCGGCGAACTGATCTATCAGAACGTCAAAAAGTACATGCGTGAGACCTTCCTGCCAAATGATACCTCGGCGGAAGCGGAATATCGCATCAGCAGCTGTGCCGGCGGATTCTACGCAGTTTTTCTGTACTGGATCTGTAACGGCAAAAAGGAAAATCCGGATGACCTTGCGAAGATCTGCTGCCGGACCATTCCGATCCTTGAGCTGTCTGGCACTGTCGTGTGAATCCGCAACAGCTGAGGAAAAAGTGCAAATTCCTGTTGACAAAATCTGTGCTTTGCGGTATAATGACAAACGATGTTGTGATTCAGTATTCTGATCGGAGGACAAACAAATGTTTGAAAAAGTGAAGTCCATATTAATGGAAGAGCTTCAGGTCGAGGAGAAGGATATTACTCCCGAGGCAGAGCTTTCCGCAGATCTTGGTATCAATTCGATTGAGCTTGCCGATCTGGTCATGCTCTGCGAGGATAAATTCGGCATTACCATCGACGATGACGATATCCACAGATTCGTCACTGTCGGAGACGTGGTATCCTATCTGGAATCCAAGCAAAAATAAGCAGCACCGCGCTGTTTGAGTGAAGTAACCGGACCCTTGGCGGAACCGCGGATTTTCACCTGCAAAGAGGCTGTAAAAAACTCGTTTTTGAGTTTTTTACAGCCCCTTTTGTGTTTTCGGGACACTCCGCCGGCATCGTAAGTATCTTTTGCTCCGTTCTTTCATAAAATAGGGCGGAAGGTGATGCTATGAAACACGCGGCACTTACAAAAACGCTGAAATATATCGCGTTCGTTCTTGCCTTTTGTGCAGTCGCGGCGGGACTTTTTCTCCTGATCTCCTCCTGCGACAGTATCCGCACGGCAAAAGCCGGTAAAGATGCGGACGCGGGTGCGGACAGCCGCATCCTGACTGTCGTGATCGACGCAGGTCACGGGGGCGAGGACGGCGGCACATCGGACGAGAACGGTACGCCGGAAAAGGATCTCAATCTGGACATTGCTTTTCATGTTAAGGAAATTCTTGAGGCAACCGGCGCTCGTGTCATTATGACAAGAACGGAAGACATTCTGCTCTACGACCGGAGCACCGATTACAACGGGCGAAAAAAAGCACTGGACCTTGCCGCGCGGCTCGCCGTCGGGGAAAAGATAACCCCCGACCTGTTTGTCAGTATTCACATGAACGCCTTTCCCGACCGGAAATACCACGGGCTCCAGGTCTGGTATTCGCCGAATGACGGACGCTCCGAGGAGTACGCCGAACGGATTCAGAAAACCGTCGCCGCGCACCTGCAGAATGACAACACCCGGCACATCAAAAAGGCGGGGAGCAACATTTTTCTGCTTGACCGGCTGCACTGCCCTGCGGTTCTTGTGGAGTGCGGATTTCTTTCCAACCCGGACGAGGCGGCGCGACTGTCCGATCCCGTTTATCGCCGGGAACTTGCGTTCTTCATCGCGTCGGCGATTCTGGACGGCGCGGAGAAAACCGGGCAGGACGGCACACAAAGCCCTTGATTTTTTGCCTCTCTGGCGGTATAATGGGAGATGAGGTTCCCTCGGTACGGCAAGGAACCAAGCTCTTCTTCCTGGAGGTCCGACATGAAAGGTCTCAAAACCGTTTACGTTTGCTCCGCCTGCGGGCAGACCAGCCCGAAATGGCTCGGGAAATGTCCCGCTTGCGGCGCGTGGAATACGCTTGTCGAGGACGTGATCGACACGTCGCCAGCCGAAAAAAAGGCGCCGAAGCGGGTCTCCGTCGTCTCGTCCGACTCGCACACGGTCGCTTACCACGACCTGGAAATGCCCGAGTATATCCGCACGGGGACGGGACTCGGCGAGCTTGACCGCGTGCTCGGAGGAGGACTCGTACACGGCTCGGTCGTGCTCATTTCCGGCGAGCCCGGTATCGGTAAGTCCACCCTGCTCATGCAGATTTCGGACAGGCTCGGAATCGACCGCAAGGTACTTTATGTCTCCGGCGAGGAATCGGGCGGTCAGCTCAAGCTCCGCGCCAAGCGGCTCGGTGTGAGGGGGGACAACCTCTTCATTCTGACCGAAACCAACATGGAACGGGTGCTTTCGGAAGCGTCCGGAGTCAAGCCGGACGTCATCATCGTGGACTCCATTCAGACCATGTACTCGGAGCTGGTCGCATCTGCTCCGGGAAGCATCACGCAGGTCAAGGAAGCCGCACTCGCCTTTATTGCCAAGGCTAAAAGCGAAGGCATCTCGGTGCTCCTCGTCGGACATGTCAACAAGGAAGGCAGTATCGCGGGTCCCAAGGTGCTTGAGCACATGGTGGACGCAGTCCTGTATTTTGAGGGGGAAAGGCAGCAATCCTACCGCATTATCCGCGCCATCAAGAACCGTTACGGTTCGACCAACGAAATCGGCGTGTTTGAAATGACCGACAAGGGACTTGAGGAAGTTCCCAATCCTTCGGAAATGCTGCTTGCGGGTCGCCCCCGCAACATCTCCGGAAACTGCGCCGTCTGTACGATGGAGGGTACACGCCCCATCATCGCGGAGATCCAGGCGCTGGTTTCGCAGACCGCCTTCCCAGCTCCCAGACGCACCACCAACGGCATTGATTACAACCGGATGTGCCTCATCATCGCGGTGCTGGAAAAGCGGCTCAACATGAAGTTTTACCAGAACGACGTTTACCTCAACGTCATCGGCGGCTTGCGGATCGACGAGCCTGCATCGGACGTTGCGGTCGCACTCGCGCTCGTTTCCTCCATGACCGACCGGATCATTCCGGATGACGTCATCGCGCTCGGCGAACTCGGACTCGGCGGCGAATGCCGCGCAGTCTCCAATCTGGAGGTACGCATCCACGAGGCGGAACGCATCGGCTTCCGCCGCGTCATCGTTCCCTACCGCAACGTTGAAAAACGAAAGATCGACTGCGGCGTGGAGCTGATCCCCATCCGCGGTATCTACGAGGCACTCAAGGTGCTGGTCGTCCCCGATAATAAGTGACAAATTACACACAAACGTACAATAACGCCGCCGACCTTCCGGTCGGCGGCGTTTTGTTTTGGAAATACAGTGCCGGACTGTCTGTGCCGTTTTCGTCCACAGCTACCCCTTTGGGGGATTATGCAAATCACAGATTTACCGCGCTGGGTCCGATTCCCACAAAATCGCACGTGAGGGTTGACTGTGATTCAGGTACGGTACCAGAATTCTGTTCCGCTTTCGTGTCACTGTCCGCAGTTGCCCCTTTTCAGGACTGCGCAAGCCACAGGCTCACCAGCGGTCATGACTCAAATGCGGTGGCGAAAGCCATAACTTTCGTTTCTCAGCCGTAGCTCCCCATTTTTTTGGGGGGAAGCCACAGGTTCACCGGGAGTTATCACTCAGTGTGCGTCAAACCAGTTGTCGCCAGAGGCAATCCCGACGCGGAGCGGTACCGGCAGATCGACCGCGTGCTCCATCTCCTCCTTGAGGATCGCATATGCCTCATCTACGCAGTTGCGGTTTGCCTCCACAAGCAATTCATCGTGTACCTGAAGAATCAGCCGCGCATCGATTCCGCTCTTTTTCAGTCGGTCGGAAACGCGGATCATGGCAATCTTGATGATGTCGGCGGCAGAACCCTGGATCGGACTGTTCATCGCGACCCGCTCGCCGAAGTGATTGAGGTTCTTGTTGTGCGCCGCAAGCTCGGGAATATAGCGGCGTCTGCCGAACATGGTGGTCACGTATCCCTTTTCGTAGCCCTCTTTCACAATATTGTGCAAATAACGGTCAATGGCGGGATAAGTGGACAGATAACTGTCGATATACGCCTTTGCCTGATAGCGGGAAATGCCGAGGTCCTCCGCAAGGGAAAATTCTCCCATGCCGTACAGAATCCCGAAATTGATCGCCTTGGCACGCTTGCGCAGTTCCGTGGTGACTTCGTTCTGCGGAACGCCGAAGACCCGTGCCGCGGTGGACGCATGAATGTCCTGCCCTTCAAGGAACGCCTCGGTCATGTGGCGGTCACCGGAAATGGCGGCAAGCAGGCGAAGCTCGATCTGGGAATAGTCCGCGTCGATCAACACATAGTCCCTGTTCTCCGGAATAAAATACTTTCGGAACCTGCGGCCAAGCTCCGTGCGGATGGGGATGTTCTGCAGGTTCGGTTCCGCGGAGGAAAGCCGCCCAGTTGCGGTTCCCGTCTGCTTGAAGCTTGTGTGAATCCTGCCATCCGCGTCCGCGACCTTGACCAGCCCGTCGGCATAGGTGCTCTTGAGCTTGGTCACCTGGCGGTATTCGAGGATCTCTTCAATGATCGGATGCGCGGGGCGCAGCTTTTCCAAGACCTCTGCGTTGGTCGAATACCCCGTTTTGGTCTTCTTCCCGAAGGGCAGTCCCAGCCGCTCAAAGAGGACGGCGCCGAGCTGCTTCGGAGAATTGACGTTGAATTCCCCGCCCGCATAATAATAGATACGCTCCTCCAGTTGCTTTGCCGTGTCCTCCAGTTCTCTTCCGAACGCGGTGATACCGTCGGTATCCACGCGGAAGCCGGCAAGCTCCATATCCGCGAGCACGGCGGCAAGCGGAAGCTCAATATCGGAAAACAGCTTTTCCTGACCACTTGCCGAAATCTTTTCGTCGATTACGGGAAAGAGACGATACAGATACACCGCATCGGGGATCTTCTCTTTGCGGATCTCGCCGAGATACCGGCTGACCAGACGGTCCAGATCATAGCTTCCCTCTCCGGAGTTTTCAATATAAGCGCCGAGCATGACGTCGCGGAAGCAGGAACGGAGATGCACGCCCGCCGCCTGCGCATCCTTGTAAAACTGCTTGCAGTCATAGAGAATCGTCCGGCGGGCGGAAAGATATTCCGAAAGCGCGGGGAGCGCATCGGTACAACGGTACACATTCTCTCCGTCATACACCGTCAGTTTTCCGTCTGCAAGCGTCACGGAAACGGGATCGGCATCCGGCAGGTCCTTTGCACCGACCTCTTTTACCTCCATGCGGGAAGCGGTCTCCGTCGCAGCAGTCCCTGTCTCATTCTCTGCTCCGCCAAGCCCGAAGCGCTTGATGAATGACGTGAATTCCAGTTTGCGGAACAGTCCCGCAAGCGCGGGACGGTCGATTCCCTTGTCGCAAAGGTCATCCAGCGTCAACCCGAGCGGCACCTCGCAAAAGATGCGCGCGAGTTTTTGGGAGAGATACGCGCTGTCCTTGCCGTTTGCGAGTCTTGTTTTGACGGACGGGATCAGCTTTGCCTCTTCATACTGCGCGTACACACCGTCAAGGGACGAAAACTGCGAGATCAGCGACAGCGCCGTTTTCTCCCCGATTCCGGGAACGCCGGGAATATTGTCCGAAGAATCGCCCATCAACGCCTTGACATCCACAAACTGCGTCGGCTCCACACCGTACTTGGCAAAAAACGCGTCCCGGTCCATGGTGAGCGTTTCGGTATTGGTAGCAAGCAGAACCCGCGTATTTTCCCCGATCAATTGCAACGAATCGCGGTCACCGGTCAGAAGATATGCTTCCGTGTCCGCCTCTGTACTCATTTTTGCAAGCGTGCCGAGTATGTCGTCTGCCTCATACCCCTCCGCCTCCAGAATGTGAAAGCCGAACATGGAAAGGCAGTCCTTCGCCACGGGAAACTGCCGGCGCAATTCGTCCGGCATCGGGCGGCGTCCCGCCTTGTATGCGTCATACATCTTATGGCGGAAGGTCGGGGCGTGCAAATCAAACGCGACCGCCAGGTAATCCGGATGAAGCGCCTCCACCTGCCGCTCGATCATGTTGACCATACCGAAGAGCGCATTGGTCGGGAAACCGTCCCGATTGGTGAGCGCGCGCACGCCGTAAAATGCACGGTTGAGAATACTGTTCCCATCCACCGCAAGTAGTTTTTTCATACTGTTCCCCGCTTTCCGGCTTGCTGCCGGTGAATTTGTTGTCTGCTCCAGTATACCACAGTTTTCCCCATAATGCAAGAAAAAACCGGAAACGTGGATTTCGTCTCCGGTTTTTGCCGCTTGCTTCCGGTCCGGCAATCAACGCCCCGGGAAAGCAACGACCCCTCAGTTTTCCTCAGACAGTCCGGGCTCCATATCGTCCCCATCCTCTGTCATTTTTTCAAAATCTTCTTTGGTTGCGCCGCAAAGCGGGCAGATCCAATCATCCGGCAACTCTTCGAATTCCGTGCCGGGTGCGATCCCGTTCTCCGGATCTCCCTCTGCGGGATTATATACATATCCGCACAGCTCACATACATACTTTTCCATCGGCTTCCCTCCTTTACGTCCGGATTTCCTTATGCGGTATCACGAACGGATACCAAATCCGGTGGTATTATGTCCGTAACCCTCCCGGGTTTTACGCAGCACACGCCCAAAACCCGCCGGATGACCGGCACTGCGCCTGAACGCGTATCTATCATATAGCAGGCAGGTGCGTTTGTCAAGTCATATTAACAAAAAACACGTCATATTTCTGCTTCTTTTATGACCGGAACATTCATACAATAAACCGAAAGACAGGTGATGGCATGAAGCAGGCGGGACGTATCTTCCGGCAGGCGCTTCTTCTGACCGCCGTGACGCTCTTTTCCAGAACGGCAGGGGTCAGTTTCAGTGTATACATTTCGAATCGGGTCGGTGCAGAGGCGATGGGACTTTATTCGCTTTTGTCCGGCGTTTTCACCTTTGCCCTGACACTTGCTACCTCCGGCATTTACCTGGGTACAACCCGCGTGGTGGCGGAAGCGATCGGCGAGGGAAAACCGGGGGAGGTACGCTTTGTCATGCGCCGGTGTGTGTTGTACGCCGTCGGATTCAGCTTCACCTCTGCCATACTCCTGTACATCTTTGCGGAACCGATCGGACGCGTCTGGCTTTCCGATGTACGCACCGTCGCCTCTCTTCGTCTGCTTGCCCTCTCGCTCCCGCTCCTCTCTCTGTCCACTGTCTTCAGCGGATACTTCACTGCCGTGAGGCGGGTAACCAAAAACACCGTCGCACAGATTTTCGACGACGCACTGCGTATCGGCGGCACCTGTTTCTTATTGTTTTCCCTGTCGGACGGCGGCGTGGAAGCCGCCTGTCTGTCTCTGGTACTCGGCGGTGTGATTGCCGATCTCGGCGCATTTCTCGTCAACTTTGTCCTGTATCTGACAGATCGCCGCAGGCATCTGCCCGCAGACCCATCGGTTTCCAGGAAGCAGATCGCAGGAAAGCTGTTGGGAATCACCCTGCCTGTTGCCTTCAGCGCGTACATCCGTTCGGGGCTTGTAACGCTTGAACATATTCTGATCCCGTCCGGGCTGACCCGTTTCGGTGCGTCGCGCGCGGAAGCGCTCGCGGAATACGGCATCATCCACAGCATGGTCCTCCCCGTCGTCCTGTTCCCCGCCGCGCTGATCGCCTGCTTTTCCGGGCTTCTTGTTCCGGAAATGTCCGAGGCGCGGGTCAAGGGAGAGAAACGGCACGAAGGGTACATCATCTCCCGCGTGTTCACATTCAGTATGCTGTTTTCGGTCGGGGTCGGCGGAATCCTCTGCTGTTTTGCCGGTGAAATCGGCGGGCTGCTTTATCCCGGTACCCCGGCAGCGCATTATATCCGCATCCTCGCACCTCTCATCCCGGTTATGTATGTGGATACCGCCACAGACGCGCTGCTCAAGGGAATGAGCGAACAGGTCTTCTGCATGAACGTCAACATTGCCGACGCGCTGATTTCGGTTCTGATTGTCTGGATTCTTGTTCCGCGGTGCGGCATCAGGGGGTATCTCATTACGATTTTTGTATCCGAATGCTTCAACACGTCGCTCAGTCTTGCCAGGCTGATGAAGATCAGCGGATATTTGCCGTCGTTCACGAAAAACCTCCTCAAGCCCGCGTTATCGGTACTTGCCGCCGCATGGCTTGCGCGGTTGGTGTTTTCCCTGCCCGGAATCAGCGCAAACGGCGCATTTGACGCAGTGCTTCATGTCGGCGTCGCCGCGATCTTCTATTGCGGACTGCTTCGTCTCACGGGAGCGGTCAACAAAGAGGAGGCGCATTGGATACGGACGGTATTGCGGTGGAAAATCAAAACGCCGCCCGGGCAGAACGGGCGGACGGACGATAAAGATTTAATAACGGAATAATGCTTGACAGGTAAAAGAAAATCCCGGACGAATCCGGGATTTTTCTGGTGGAGACAGCAGAACTCGAATCTGCGACCTCATGCATGTCAAGCATGCGCTCTAACCAACTGAGCTATGCCTCCGTGACAACATTGGCATTATACCACATCCTTTCTCTGATTGCAAGACCTTTTTCAAAATTTTCCGAACTTTTTTTCAGAGAACGCAAAACTGACGTTTTGTCTGGAAAAAACGCGGTTCTCGCTGATCGGAATGCCGGGAATTTCCTTGCATTCCCCTTTCTTTTGTGATAAAATAACTTCAGATACACCCGGCGGACACCAAGCCGCAATTCCGGGAATCTGGAGGAGACCCATGTCGAGTACATATATCCACCCGTCCGTTTCCCGTGCGGCACTCTCACGGATGTTCAACGCATTCCGCGAGACGGAAGTCAATTGCCACACGTTTGAAATCTATCAGGGAGAGACACGGCTCGTCCGCATTGCGGCTGCACCGTACTCCTGCTCGGACAAACGGGAGAACTATTCCTTATCCAAGAGCTTTACCTCGGCGGCGATCGGGATTGCCGTGACCGAAGGCGTTTTGTCACTGGACGACCGGATCGTTGACATTTTACCGGACAAATTGCCGGAGATTGTCTCCGAAAATCTCAAAAAGCTGACAGTACGCCATCTTCTGACGCTTTCCACCGGACATGAAAAATGTTCCTTCCTCAACATGAGCAACGCGGAGGACGCGGCGCGCGCGTTTCTTTCGGAACCGTTTCCGAATACGCCGGGAACCACTTTCTGTTATGACACGGGTGCGACCTGTATGCTCGGCATTGTACTTGAGCGTGTCACGGGCATGAATCCGCTCGAATATCTGGCGCTGAAGTTTTTCCCGCTCGCGGGAATTGAAAATGTATATTGGAATACTACCCGCGACGGTTCGACCGAGTGCGGCGTGGGTCTTCATGCAAGCTGTGACGACATCGCAAAGTTCGGCGTTCTGTTCGCCGGGGGAGGCGTTTACAAGGGAAAGCGTCTGATTTCCGAAAAGTATGTCAGAGATGCCGGTTCCCCGCAGATCTGCTACCTCAACAACGGCGGCGCTCCCTCGCGGCTGAACGGCTACGGTTATCAGTTCTGGATGAAGGAGCACGACGGTTATGATGCGGAAGGTTCGTTCGGGCAGTACTGCTTCATTTTCCCCGAAAAGCAACTGACCATTGCCATGCAGACCGAATCTCAGCCGGGGCACGACCCCGTTCCGGCAATCTACCGGCTGCTTGACGAACTTTTCGAAAAAGATGACGACGCTTCCCTCACGGTTCCGGAGTACGCGCCGCTCACCTCCCCCGACCTGCCACTTCCCTCCACGGGAAAGGTCTATCGGATGAACCGGAACCCCATGGGGATCTCCTCCTTTACACTCGAAAAGGAAAACGGCGACCTTATCCTGCGTTTTACCGACGGTCAATATTCCCATCGTATCTCCGCCGGGAACGGACATTTTGTTACCTCAGAATGGACCGGGGTACACCTGACCCCCAAGCTCGGCATCATGCGCGGGGACTACCGTGAAACGCTGAGTGCCGCCTGCTCGTATTGTCAGGAACCGGACGGCGTAACACTGGAAGCGCGTTTTCTCATGTGCCCGCACATCCTGACGGCAAAGTTCCGCTTTGCGGAGGATACGTGTACAATTGATCTTGCCACGACCCTGAAGGACGGGCTTGCCCCGGATTGCCGGAGGATCACCGCGACGGCGGACTGAAAAACAAAGCAGTCGATCTTTCTGTGCAAGCAAAAAATCAATCGGAATCATATAATGAAATACACATAAACCGCCGCGCAAATGCGCGGCGGTTTTTTAAATCGTGATTTTTCAGCGCTCGGTATGTACGTTGACCATGCCGCCCTTGGGAACGTCAAAGTCATAAACGCCGCTGCCTGTCAGCATCCCGGAGGTAATACGCTTGCCCGTGCAGTCGTACACGGTGTATTTCGCGCCGGCGAGCGACTCCTCCGAACGGATCAGGAGCGATTCCCCGCCCGTTGCGTTGAAGAAGAAAATATCCCGGTAAATTCTCTCCAGCGTGAGCGGTTTTTCCACATTCGCAAGGGCAATGATACGATCTTCTTTTTCCGCGCGGACGAGCGAATAGTTGGAATCGGGATCCTCTGCATGAATGGGGCTTTCAATGAGTACATCGCGGTTTCCCTTCCAGAAATCCAGGAAGTGGGAAAGCACCGCAGCCTGTTCCTCCGTGATATTGTCCGCGCGGACGGAGATCTGGGGAACAGTGAAAAGGATGGACAAAAGCTGGGTCGCAACCTCTTCGGGCGTGTCGTCCTTGTGCCACATGATCATATCCGAATGCACTGCGGTATTCCCGGAAGTCAGGCGCAGATCCACCGCACCGACGCGGTTGTGGATCGGGTCATCCGGGCAGTCGCCGACCCGGAGCATATTGCCGTATTTGCGGATGGTGGGTCCGATGTACCCCTGACGGAATTCGATGAGGAAATCCGGGTCAATCTTCCTAAGTGCCGTTGTGACCTCGGAAAGAAGCGCATCCAGTGCGTCCTCCAGTGACGCGATGTCGCGCCGGGGATCTTCCTTTTCGGAAAGCTCGGTCAGGGTAAAGGAATCAATGAAATCAAGTTTAAGACCGTCCAGTCCCCAGTTGCGGACTGCCGTTGTGTACACCCCGGTGAGATATTCTCTGACCTCCTTGAAACGGGGGTCGAGGCAGAAGGTGTCCTTGTTCTCGGCGGGACCGTCCAGAAGCATAGTGGAAAACCGGGAGTACGCCTTGGAATGGATGCCGACGAACGGCACCGAATACCAGAGCATGACCTTCATGCCGACCCGGTGGATGCGATCGACCAGTTCTTTCATATCGGGAATTTTGCTCGTTGCGAGTTCCCAGTCGCCGCAAAAGGCGTAGCCGCGCTCGTTGTTGTCCGTCTGCCAGCCGTCGTCGATGATGATGGTTTCCATGCCGAGCTTCTTCGCCCGCTCGCACTCATAAACCAGCGCGTCGGGATCAAGCGCCTGATGGAAGGAATACCACGCGGAATACATCGGCATCTTTGCGTGATCCGGCACCGGGGCGCCGACGTACCCGAAACGCTCCTCCCACCACTTCTCCACGTCCATGATCGCGTCGTCATACCGCATTTTGCGGGTATCGAAGCGCAGGGTGGTATGATATTCGGTGATCGGATTCATGGGATCGATCAGAAAATGCAGTTCCAAACGGAAATCTGCCTGCTCTTCACAGAGTCCCGCGCAGATCTTGGACTTATGATTGGGGTCGGAATGGGTGATCGTCATGCGGTTTTCGCCGCTCTTGGAAAGCAGTGTCATAATCGGTGCGCCCGCCGCCAGTCTTGCCTGGCTGACCTGCCACCACCAGTCGGGGGACAGGGCGCGTTGGAACGAATTCTGCGGCGTCCAGATCAGATAAGTGTCTACGCAAGGGATGCGGAAACGGAGCGTCACCCGCTCCGGCTTGGTCGGCTCGGAGAAAACGACCGCGAGATCTTGTTCGATAAGTCCTTCCGCCATGACGCGTTCCGTGCAGGTCACGGTCGCGTTTTTGTTGAGGTTTTCGATTTCAAACTTCATGATTTCTGATTCCTTTCGGATAATTTTGTGGAGAATTCCGCACGTCCACGGTTCAGGAGGGACCGACAAACGCAATATGACAAAGCGGGGTAATTGTTTTTCATCGGATGATTTCACGGGCGTTCCAAGTGCCTTCCGATTCCGGTGCGTCCCACCGGAAACAATGTGACAAAGCGGGGAACATCTTTTCCGGATGCAGGCGGAAGCCGCCCTTACATCATTATTTTTTCGCAAGCGATTCACGGAGAAGCGCGATGCGTGTCATCCATTCTCCCACCGAGGCGTCCGAGGGCATCCGCCAGTCTCCGCGGGGAGAGAGTGCAATGGAGCCGACCTTGGGACCGTCGGGAACGCAGGTGCGCTTGAACTGTTGGGCAAAGAACCGGCGGACAAACACTTCCAGCCAATGCAGAAGCGTTTCGTCGTCATACCGGTCGCCGAGGGCGTACCGCGCGAGGCGGAACAGCTTTTCGGGGGCAAAGCCGAAGCGAATCATGTAATACAGGTAAAAATCGTGCAATTCATAGGGACCGACAAGGTCCTCCGTTTTCTGCGCAATCTGCCCGTTTCCGTCCGCCGGAAGCAGTTCCGGGCTGACGGGGGTATCCAGCACGTCACGGAGTACCGCGCAAAGGCGTGTCTCCCCTGCACTTTCCGCGCGATCGGCACAGTAGCCGACGATGTGGCGGACGAGCGTTTTCGGAACCGAGCAATTGACCGCGTACATGGACATATGGTCGCCGTTGTAGGTGGACCAGCCAAGCGCCATTTCGGAAAGGTCGCCGGTACCGACCACGATTCCGCCCTCCGCGTTGGCAATGTCCATAAGCACCTGCGTGCGCTCGCGCGCCTGACAGTTTTCATAAACCACGTTGTGATTCTCCGGGTCGTGCCCGATGTCAGAAAAATGGCGGAGCACCGCTTCGCGGATATTGACCTCCCGAAGTTCCACGCCGAGCTCACGGCAAAGCGCCTCCGCATTGGACTTGGTCCGCTCGGTGGTTCCGAAGCACGGCATGGTCACACCGATCACGTCGGTGCTCGGCCTTCCGAGCGCGTCCATAGCACGGACGGCGACAAGCAGAGCAAGCGTGGAATCAAGGCCTCCGGAAATGCCGATGACGCACTTCTTCGCAAAGGAACGGATGATGCGTTGCTTCAGCCCGCCCGCCTGAATCGACAGGATGGTTTCCGAACGACGCGAACGCTCCTCCGTATCCGCGGGAACAAACGGATGGGGATCGACAAACCGGGTCAGCGTCGTTTGCTCCACCGCGGTATCAAACGTGATCTCCCAGATGCTCTCCGGCTTTTCGGCACGGTAGGTGTTCATTCTGCGGCGGTCAAACGAAAGGCGTTCCACGTCAATTTCACTGACAATCATGTCCCCGACCGTGGAATCAAACGGTTTGCGCTCGGCAAGAACAGTTCCGTTTTCCGCGATGAGCGAGTGACCGGAAAACACAATGTCGTTGGTGGATTCTCCGTCCCCGCAGTCGGCGTAAATATATCCGGAAACGGTACGCGCGGACTGGGAGGTGACCAGGAGCCGACGGTACGCGTCCTTGCCGATGGTCTCATTGGACGCGGAAAGATTGGCGATCACGGTCGCCCCCGCCTCGGCAAGGCGACAGGACGGCGGAACGGTTACCCAGAGGTCCTCGCAGATCTCCACCCCGAACCGGAACGTCGGCATGGAATCGCAGGTAAACAGGAGCGACGTACCAAACGGAATGCTCATACCCTCGAACACGATATACTCGGATTTTTCGGGTGCCGGCGTAAATTGCCGCACCTCATAAAACTCGCCGTAGTTGGGGATATTGGTTTTCGGAACAAATCCGAGCACCTGACCGCCCTTGCAGACCGCGGCACAGTTATAGAGCTTGTCCCTCACAGCAAGCGGCAGACCGACCACGGACAAAAGATCCAGGTCCGACGTTTCCTCAAGATACGCAAGCAGCGCGTTCTTTGCCGCTGCAAGCAGAGTCTCCGAATAAAAAAGATCGGAACAGGTGTAACCGGTCAGGGAAAGCTCCGGAAAGACGAGTACCTTTACCCCGCGTCCCGCAGCTTCCTGCGCGGCACAAACAAGTTGTTCCTCATTGCGGGAACAATCTGCGACGAGCAGACGCGGAGATGCCGCTGCAACTTTCAAAAATCCTTGGTTCATGGTATGGACAAACCCTTTCTTTTGTGATACAATAAGAAAAACACCATCATTTCTTTCATTTATTATATCGCATTTTTCTGCCAAATACAAGTCCCCCGGGGAAAAATCCATCACCGGAAAAGGAGCGCCTATGAAAGACATCCGCCGAAACCTGACCATGCTGTTTGATTTTTACGAATTGACCATGGGCAACGGTTATTTTGAATGCGGAAAAGCCGACCGCTACGTTTATTTTGATGTTTTCTACCGCGAAAACCCCGACAACGGCGGGTATGCCATTGCCGCAGGGCTCGAACAAATCATTGAATACCTCCGGGATCTGCACTTTGACGACGACGACATTGCCTATCTGCGTGAAAAGAAGTGTTTTTCCGAAAGATTTCTGGATTATTTGCGGAATTTCCGGTTCCGCGGAGATCTTTGGGCGGTTCCGGAGGGAACCGTTGTCTTCCCCGGTGAACCGCTTATCACGGTACGTGCCAAAGCGATCGAAGCTCAGTTCATTGAAACCTATCTTCTGCTTCAGATCAACCACCAGTCGTTGATCGCCACCAAGGCATCCAGAATCACCCGTGCATCCAAGGGCAGAGCCGTCAGCGAGTTCGGGTCCCGCCGGGCACAGGGTGCAGATGCCGCGGTTCTCGGTGCACGTGCCGCTTATATCGGAGGTTGCAACAGCACTGCTTGCGCGATCTCTGATGAGATATTTGGCGTTCCTGCGGGCGGTACCATGGCACACTCCTGGGTGCAGATGTTCGATAATGAATACGATGCATTCAAAACCTACTGTGAAATCTATCCGAACGGCGCAACATTGCTCATTGACACCTACAATGTACTGGAATCCGGACTTCCCAACGCCATTCGCGCGTTCAAGGAGGTACTCCTTCCCAAGGGCATCACACACTGTGGCGTGCGAATCGACTCCGGCGACATCACCTATCTGACCAAAAAAATCCGTGAAAAACTCAACGAAGAGGGATTGACTGATTGCAAGATCATCGTTTCCAATTCGCTTGACGAATATCTGATCCGCGAACTGATCCGCCAAGGGGCGGAAATTGACGCATTCGGCGTGGGCGAGCGCCTGATTACGGCAAAAAGTGACCCGGTATTCGGTGCGGTATACAAACTCGCAGCGATCGAACGGGAAGACGGAACGATTGAACCGAAGATCAAAATCAGCGAAAACGTCGGAAAGATCACAACGCCGCATTTCAAAAAAGTATATCGCCTGCGTGGAAGGGACACGGGCAAGGCGGAAGCCGATCTCATCTGCCTGCACGATGAAGTGCTTGACGATACCAAACCGATCGAGCTTTTCGACCCGGAACACACCTGGAAACGCAAAATTTTAGAAAACTACACGGCAACCGAACTTCTGGTGCCGATCTTCAAAAACGGCGAATTGATTTACGGTCTTCCGACGCTGGAAGAGATCCGCGTACACTGTCAGGCGGAGATCAACGGGGTCTGGGACGAGGTCAAACGGTTCAACAACCCGCACAATTACTACGTTGACCTGTCCGAAAAGCTGTGGTCCATCAAACAGCAGTTGCTCGGCGCCAAGCGGTTCTGATGTATTATTCCAACCATAAATAAAAACAACCCGTCACATCATTCTTCCGACCGGATCGGAAGAAATATATGTGATGGGTTATTTTGATTCGTCAGCGGTAATCAAGCCGCCGGTAAGAGTTCTGACACCTCGGATAAATCAGTTTGTTCGGAAAAATACGCGTCGACTGCCGCCGTTGAATCAGCAATTATCCATCGGAGCGGGAAACGCAGACACGAACGGACGAATGTTATTCACCGGGATGTATAAATTCTCCGCGCACCATCGTTCGACTCTTATCCGCTTTTTGTTGTAAACGTCCCGGATTTCCGCCATAGTTACTTCCCTTCCGAATATTATCGGAATCCTTGTTGCCGGCAAAATTGCCGTCGGAAAGGTATCGATATTTTTCACGGACACGTGCAAAAAACAGACATGGTTGCCGATAAACTGAAGGCTCGCGCAATGTCGTTATGATGTGCAACCTGTTGTTCGCCGGTATATATTCAAACCGCAGCTTTGCCGGTGTGTGTTTGCAAGTTTCGGGAAAGTTATAAAATAATTCAGCTTGCAATTTCGTTCACGTCTGCTTACGATCAGCCCGGAAGCCATTAAAATATGCAACGGCGCATTATTTTTGTCTTAAAACGCAAAAAGGACAGGAAAAGGCAACTTCTCATAAGGATGTTTTCAAGAATCCATCTAAATCTGCCGATTGAGGGTGCAAACAAAAACACGCAGAGTTCATTTCTGAATTCTGCGTGTTTTTGTTTGCACTTTTTCGTCCTTGAAAAACAGCCGAAAAAATGGTATAATTAATTCAGAAAGAATAATCTCCACGGAGGGCTCGCCATGCCATACGACAAAGAAACGCGGGATGCGCTTCAGGCGTACTATGAAACGCATGATTTTACCGGAAACATCCCTGCCTTTGATGACAAAAAATATACGCCCGCACAACTTCGGATTTATGTCAAGGCAAAAAAGTTCTTTGCACAGTCATGGCTGAAGCTCCTTCCCGAAACGGGCAACAAGCGCTCGATGAGAAATTTCTCGAAAAACTATCCGCTGAACTGTCTGAAAGAAGGCGACGCGGCGTACATTGCGGATATGGTTGCCGAAATTATGGGCGATGAGAAACGATTCAAAGTCTCTATTGACAAATTCTTTTCCGACTTGCAGGAGCCGCTCGAAGCCGGATTCAAAGCCTGTGCAAAGGCGCACGGAAAGACACCGGAGGAATTGACCGACGAAGAAATCGAAGATGTTGTGGACAAACTTGCCGGGCTTTTCATGGAAGAGATGATCAACGCGCTGATGACGGCACAGAAAACACCGGAAATCTTTGCGGCACTCCATAAGGGTGATACAAAACTCACGGCGCACGAGGATTTCAACGATTCCGTGTGTGAAAATCACGACAAAATCAATTTTCTGAAAAGATGGACGCATTCCGATACGCAGTTCGGCGCGGCATTGTCACTTGAAGAAGTGATGGCAACCGACAGAGATGCCGTTGAAAATGCCGCTGATTTCTTTTCACCCGCCGAAAGCACGGAAGAAGCCTATGCGGAACTGCGAAACGGATTTCTTGCCATGCTGTCGGAGGATGACCGTGCGATTTTCATCATGCGGGAAAACGATAAAACGCAGAAGGAAATTGCGGAGGCGCTCGGCTATAAGACGCACAGCGCCGTGACCAAACGCCTGTAAGCTATGCGGGAGCAGTTTGAAATGTATATAAAAGAACAAGGATAAGATATCGACAAATCGGAATTTGAGGAGAAGATTAAGATGAGAGACGGAAAATACCCAAACCCCAATACAATCCATCCAATTGCAGGGT
>CAKVOU010000009.1 GCA_934796165.1 uncultured Eubacteriales bacterium
AGCCGCTTCTGTATGATTCAAATCTTTGGAGTTATCCCCCTGCCAGCACTTTTGAGCCCCGCCACGGCAGCAACGACCGTCACCTCTTGTTCAGGATTACCTTGCTACCTTATCCCCCGTGGCAGTAACATACACCACCTCGTGCGGATTGAAGAACCGCGGGATCCACGTGTGATCTCCGGTTCCGCGGGATATCACAAACCGCCCGTCCGTCACGCCGGAGGTGTACTTGGGAAACAGCCCCTGGCAGGGCGCAAAGATTCCTCTGCCGAAGAATCTCCATTGCCCGCCGTGCGCGTGCCCGGAAAGAATCAGATCAATCGGCAACGCTTTCAGGTACGGCTCGTAATACTCCGGATGATGGCACAAAAGGACACGGTACTTCCCGTCCGTCCCCGCCCCGGTACAGAAATCCTTCAGCCAATCGGTCCTCGGTCGGTTCTCCCGATTGACCATACCGGAGGTCAATCCACCGAAACGAATGCTTCCGATGTCCGCGAAGGTATCATCGAGGAAGGTCACTCCGGTTTCCCGGATGCGTGCAAGCAGTTCCGGCAGAACGATTTGCGTCCCGCAATTTGCAAGCGATATTTTGCTGACCCGGAAATGCCCGCAGGCGCCGATCTCGTGATTTCCGTAGGAATACACGACCGGAGCGATCTGCATCGCTTCCGAAAAGAACCTGAAAAGATTTCCGGTCGCCTCGGGTTCGCTTCCGTCAAGCCGTTCCCCGATATCGCCCGGCGCGGCAATAAAATCCGGCGGATCGGCCCGAAGGATTCGGAGAACCTCGTCCGGCGGATTGCCGTGAAGATCTGCGACAACGGCAATGCGAATCCGAAACGCCGCATCCATATGAGAACAATGTAACCTATACTCAGTTTTTTTCATATGCGTAATTCTTTCTGAAAGATTTCCCGGTAAAACACCCCGTCGTCGGTGTGCTCCGAGGAAAACAGTATAATCTTTTCTACCCGGAATCCGATCGAAGGGATCTCCGGCAACTCCGGGATACCGACAGGGACATTCCTGCATAGTGTGATGTGGGGGCGAAACGGAATCCGTTCTGATCCCATTCCCCTTGCATCAAGCTCTTCTCCGAGAATATGCCCGAGACGCAGAAGCGGTTCAGAATCCCGTACTCCCGCCCAGTAAATATCCCGCTTTTTCTGTCGGAAGGTCCCGATTCCATTTAGGGTCAGATAAAATGCGCCGTTAAACCGTTCTGCCGTTGACTCCATTGCGTGACAGATCGGTGCATAATCAGACACTTCGCCGAGAAAACGCAGTGTCAGATGAAAATTGCAGGGGCGCGTCGGTTTCCCACCAAGCTCTTCTGCGATCCGTTTTCCGAGGGGTGCAAGCACGTCAGATACAGGATCCGGAATTTTGATTCCGATAAATACAGCCACTAAATACTCCTTTCGGGCGACATCTTTCGTCCCGATCCGGCAAAGCGGTCGCCAAGCACATGGTGAGCGCCTGCTTCCCGCAGGAATTACATTTGCGGAAGCAACGATCCAGGTTGAACGCGATACGCGGGAGATACCCGGCATCCTCCAGAAGCGTGAACAGGGGAAAGAAAATCGCCATCGGCGGCAGCATTACGGCAACCACCCATGCAAGCGTCCGATACATTCCAAGCACCAACGCCCCTGTGAGAAACTCCGGCGCTCCCAGAAAGTGCATAAAATCAAGCAACAGATCCTGAACACGGAACAAACCCGCCGAGAGCAGATCGGAGATCCCGTTTGCTCCGTACAAAGTAATCCAGAACACAAGAGCAAGCAAAAGAAACATAATGGGAAACGCAGTCACGCGACCGGTCAGGACCCGGTCAAGCCGGCGATCTTTTTTGTGAACATCCGCACGGACGGTATGTACCGTCCGTTTACAAAACTCCCCCGCCAGCTCCCGCAGGTGATCATTGCTCCCGTCAGACAATCTGGCGTCCTCCGACCTTGGAGGTGTTCCGAGGCAGGCATCCACCAGCTCGGTGATGCCTTTGCCGCTTCGCGCCGAGGTGCCGACCACCGGAATGCCGAGCGCATCCGAAAGAGCGGAGAGATCAATGTCAATTCCCTTCTTTGTTGCCTCATCCAGAAGGTTCACGCATGCCACGACTCTTGCTTTTGTCCTTGCCATCACCTGAAGCACAAGAAACAGATTGCGTTCCAGGCAACAGGCATCGCAAACGACCACGGTACAGTCGTTCTGAACGGAGGTCAGGTACCGGCACGCCTCCGCCTCTTCCTCGGATAAGAAATCCAAAGAATAGGTCCCGGGCAGGTCGGCGATCAGAACGGTTTCCCCCTGATGCTGAAAATATCCTTCCGCGCAACCGACCGTTTTCCCCGTCCAGTTTCCGGTATGCTGCTTCATCCCGGTCAATGCATTGAAAAGGGTACTTTTACCGACATTCGGATTCCCGATCAGCGTAATCCGGAAATCCGGTGTCTGCTTTTTTTCAAACGGCATAGTGCCCCGCCTTCCGGACCGCCACTTTTTGCGCGTCACAGCGGCGTAAGGCAATCACGGCACCGCAGATCTCATATGCGACCGGATCGCCAAGCGGGCTGACGGAAAGGCAGCGGACACACGAACCGCTTCTCATTCCAATGTCAACCAGACGATTTTTCAGCGGAAAATGCACAATATGATCAACCGTTGCGGCATCGCCTGCGCACATACGGTCAAGTGTAGTATCAGTCATAATCGGCTCCTTTATCTCGTATCATGGAGTAAACAGATTTGATTTCCTTAAAATCTGTTTCCTGATTTCAATATATGCGGGCATACGCAAAAGGTGAAAGGAGCCGAAATATGTCGGAAACATCTGAATTCTATACGATTAAGGGATACGAACGTGCCGAAAAGAACGCTGTCACAAACGCCATGGAGGATTACCTGGAAATGATCTGCCGGCTCGGAGAAAGCGGCGCGCCGGTCAGAGTCAAGAATCTTGCGGAAGCACTCCATGTCACCCCGTCCGCCGTTACCAAAATGACGGGACAATTGCGGGACGGCGGTTACCTGAAAAATGAAAAGTACGGGTATCTTGCCCTCACGCCGGAGGGAGAACGGCTCGGATCCTTCCTTTTACTCCGTCATGAAACGATCAACCGGCTTCTGTGCTTTCTCAATCGCACGGAAAATGAGTTGGAGGAAACCGAAAAGGTCGAACACGCGCTTAGCCCCCGAACCGTGGAAAATATTCGCACGTTTCTCGGGCAGGTACGGTTCGGAAAATAACAAGCCGGCAAGGATGCCATTCGCCCGGAATCACCCAGTAAAGCGGCACAAACATTCGAAAGTGTTACGTTATCTAAATATTTTTGAAGAAAAACAAGCCGGATCAGAAACCGGTTCGGCTTCCCCGCTTACTGCCGAAAAAGTCCTTCAGTAGCTCCAGTCCTTCCTCTTTCCCACAGCCACAGATTACCTCCGGCTTTGAGCCGATGGGATAATTCCGAAGATCCATCACGCTGCCAAACGCACCCTTCGCAGAATCCCTGACGCCAAAAACGACCTTGGGAATCCGTGCATTCAGAATTGCCCCCGCGCACATGGGACATGGCTCCATAGTGACATACAGCGTACAGTCACAAAGACGCCAGGTGCCGAGTTCTGCCGATGCGGACCTGATTGCAAGCATCTCCGCATGCGCGGTCGCGTCCTTTTCGGACTCGCAGAGGTTATGAGCCGAGGCAATGATCTCACCGTTCCGGACAAGTACCGCACCAACCGGGACTTCTCCCGCGTCAGCGGCACGGCGGGCTTGCTCCAGAGCTTTCAACATATACGGATCCATAGATTCTCCTTGACAGATACTTCAGATTTGCGATTTTCGCTTGCGCTGCTCGATTTACACCATTCGTTTGCGATTTTCGTTTGCGCAATTGGTTTGCACGATTCGTTTGCGATTTTCGCTTGCGCAATTGGTTTGCAATGTTCAAAAAACGGGTCCCGAAAAAACCCGGCAGATATGCGACAGACAAGAAGGTAAACTCGACTTCCATAATGCTTCCACATTTACCCGAATATAAAGAAACGCTGCCGCGGAGTACCCGCGGCAGCGTTGTAAAAATTCTCAGTGTGCGAGGCACTGCTCCGTATCTTTGTCAAAAATATGTACTCTGGTCGTATCAAACGCCACCTTGATCTTGTCGCCGGCTCTCGAAGTGGAACGGGAGGAAACGCGGGAGATCAGGTTGGTTTCGCCGACCGTCAGGTACAGGTAAATCTCTGCGCCCATCAACTCGGTGACATCGACGTTGACTTCAATCGTGCTGTCAGGATTGTTCTGCAGCGCAAGCGCGGAATCGTCGATTGCCTCGGGGCGGATGCCGATCACAACCTCTTTGCCGACATAGTCTTTCATGAGGTCTTCTTTTCCGGTAAACTTATCTGCCGGGATCTTAATCTCATTTTCTTCAAATTTGAAGAAGTAATCAGAGCCCTTCTTTTCCAGCGTTGCGTTGATGAAGTTCATCTGAGGCGTGCCGATGAAGCCTGCCACGAACATATTGCACGGATAATCGTACAGGTTCTGAGGCGTATCGACCTGCTGGATCAAACCGTCCTTCATAACGACGATACGGGTTGCCATCGTCATAGCCTCGACCTGGTCGTGCGTAACGTAAACAAAAGTGGTACCGACACGGTTATGCAACTTGGTCAGCACGGTTCTCATGGAAGCACGGAGCTTAGCGTCCAGGTTGGACAGCGGCTCGTCAAGCAGGAAGACCGCAGGGTTACGGACGATTGCACGCCCGAGTGCGACACGCTGTTTCTGACCGCCGGACAGAGCCTTCGGCTTTCTGTCAAGCAAGTGAGTGATCTCCAGCATTCTTGCCGCTTCTTCGACGCGGCGCTTGATCTCTTCCTTCGGAGTTTTATTCAGCTTCAGTCCAAATGCCATGTTGTCGAAAACGGACATATGAGGATACAGTGCGTAGTTCTGGAACACCATCGCGATCTTACGATCCTTCGGAGCCACGTCGTTAACGAGGCGGTCGCCGATGAACAGTTCGCCTTCGCTGATCTCCTCCAGACCCGCAATCATACGGAGCGTTGTGGTTTTGCCGCAACCGGAAGGTCCGACGAGCACGAGAAACTCCTTGTCCTTGATTTCCAGATTGAAGTCGGAAACAGCGGTAACGCCGCCCGGATACTTCTTATAAATGTGTCTTAAAGACAGACTTGCCATATGTTTTTCCTCCACATTAATTCCGTCCGGCAGGGACAAAATTGGTACGGATATATTGTAGCAAAAAAAATACGGAATGTGTAGAGCGTTATTCTCCAAAATTTCAAAAGAGGTTTTGTGTATTTTGTACACTTCAAGCCGTTTCCGAACTCAAAATGCGCGAATCAGCGTTCACATTTATTCATTAATGAACGCGCGTGCAAGTCGAATCAGGTGTTTTTCGGCGAAGAAATCGACTTCATAGACAGCGCAATCCGTTTTTTGGCAGGATCGACCGACAAAACGCGGACTTGCACAACATCGCCGACGGAAACCACCTCGGAAGGATGCCTGACAAAGCGATCCGCAAGCTCGGAAATATGAACCAGCCCGTCCTGATGCACGCCGATGTCCACAAATGCGCCGAAATCAATGACGTTACGGACGGTTCCCTTGAAAATCATACCCGGCTTGAGATCAGAAAGCTCCATAACATCGTCGCGCAGGATGGGCGCTTCAAAATCGTCGCGCAGGTCGCGCCCGGGTTTGCGAAGCTCCGATACAATGTCTCTGAGCGTCGGTTCTCCGATCCCGAGTTGCGCGGCAACCGCCGCATACCCGTCTGCCGCGATCTTTTTGTCAAGTTCGCCAAGTGCGCCGTCCCGCACGTCCTTTTCGGTGTAACCGTATTGCTCAAGCAGTGCACGTGCCGCGGCATAGGATTCCGGATGGACCGCCGTGTTGTCGAGAATCTCCTTCCCGTCCGCCACGCGGAGGAAGCCCGCACACTGTTCAAAGGCGCGGTCGCCGATTCGCGGTACCTTTTTGATTGCCGAGCGGGACCGGAATTCCCCGTTCTCCTCACGGTATTTCACAATGTTCTTTGCCGCAACCGTGTTGATTCCGGCAATGTAGGAAAGCAGCGAATAGGATGCGGTGTTGACATCCACGCCGACCGAGTTGACACAATCCTCGACCACACCGGTCAGCGCCTGATCCAACCGTGCGGGCTTCATATCGTGCTGATACTGTCCGACGCCGATGGACTTCGGATCGATCTTGACCAGCTCCGCAAGCGGGTCCTGCAACCTTCTCGCAATGGAAACCGCACTTCTCTGCATGACGTCGTATTCCGGGAATTCTTCGGCAGCGAGCTTGGACGCGGAATAGACCGACGCCCCCGCCTCGCTGACGACGATATACTTGCAGGGATCGTCGATCTCCTTGAGAAGACCGGCAATGAAAATCTCGCTTTCCTTGGACGCCGTGCCGTTGCCAATGGCGATAACATCCACGTGATGGGTATGGATCAGGCGTTTCAGGACGCGCTTTGCCTCCTCGGTACGCTCCCTCGGTTTGGTCGGGTAAATGACAGCGGTATCCAGCACCTTGCCCGTCTTATCGACCACCGCGAGCTTGCAGCCGTTGACATAGCCGGGGTCAAAGCCGAGCACGGTCTTTCCTTTGAGGGGAGAGGTCATGAGCAGGTGTCCGAGATTGTCCGCAAACAGCCTGATCGCGCCCTCGCACGCCTCGTCGAACACATCTCCGCGAATCTCGCGCTCAATGGAAGGAGCGATCAGACGCTCATAGCTGTCCACGGCGGCGCGGGTGATATACCGGACGGCGGGAGAGGAGAAATTGACGATCAGCTCGTTGTTCAGCCAGTTGAGGATCACGTCCTCGTCCATTTCCAGCTTGACCTTGAGAAATTCCTCTTTTTCGCCGCGGTTGATGGCAAGGATCTGATGCCCCGGCACCTTGGAAACGACCTTATCGAATTCGTAGTACATGGAATAAACGGAATCTGCGTCCTTCGCCTTGCGCACCGACAGAATACCGTAGGCGCAGGTCATCTCGCGGATGGCTTTGCGGTATGCCGCATTGTCGGAAATGTCCTCGGCGATAATATCCATGGCTCCCTGCAAGGCTTCCTCCGCCGAGGCAACTCCGGTCTCTTCGTTGATATATTCCGCGGCGGTCTCCTCCAGCGTCGGCTCATATGACGGACGCTGTTCCATGATCAGGGCGGCAAGCGGCTCCAGTCCCTTTTCCCTTGCGACCGACGCGCGGGTCTTGCGGTGCGGGCGATAGGGGCGGTAAATATCATCCACCTCGGTCACTGTCTTTGCATTGTCGATCGCAGCGATCAACTCGTCAGTCAGCTTCCCCTGCTCGGCAATCAGCGCCTTGACCTCTTCCTTACGCTTTTCGATATTGCGAAGCGTTCCGAGGCGATCTTCCAGGTCGCGGAGCACGTTATCGTCCAGCGACCCGGTGACCTCCTTGCGGTAGCGTGCGATAAACGGCACGGTGTTGCCGGCGTCAAGCAATTCCACCGTCTTCTGTACCTGTTCTTCTTTGAGATGCAGTTCGTTTGCAAGTGTTTTGATGATGTCCATGATCTGATCGGCTTTCTTTGAATGAAAACCATCCTTTCCCTGTTTCTTCATGATTTTTGGCATGGTCACGGGATATCCGCCACTCGCGGAATCCGGGAAACCCATCCGTGATCCTTTCGATCCCCGCCGGATTTCATCCGAGCGACTCGATCGCGGCGACCTCTTCTTCCGTAAGATAACGATACATACCCCTATCAAGTGTCCCGTCAAGCACAAGGGGCCCGAACGTCACGCGTTCAAGATAGGTGATTTTGTTTCCTATTGCCGCCAGCATCAGCTTGATCTGGTGATACTTGCCCTCGTGAATGGTGATGACACCCTCCGAAAGAGCGGTCATCTCCACGCGGCAGGGAGCGGTCACATATCCGCCGATATCCACACCCGCTTCCAGGCGGGTCCTGTCCTCTTCCGTCACGGGATTCGCGGCATGAAAGACATACGACTTGTCCACGTGCCTCTTGGGTGCGAGCAGACGATGGGCAAGTTCTCCGTTATTGGTCAGCAGCATCAGCCCGAGCGTGTTCTTGTCCAGTCTGCCGCAGGGGAAAAGTCCGATTCGCCGGAGCGTCTCCGGAAGCAGCTCCAGAACGGTCGGGTCATGCCCGTCCTCGGTCGCGCTGACATACCCCGCCGGCTTGTTGAGCATGAGATAGGTGTATTTTCTGTAAACGACCGTCTCACCGCAGAAAACGACCGTGTCGTTCTCTTCCCGGACGGCGCTGTCCGCCTTTCTTTGTGTCACGCCGTTGACCGTGACCTTCCCGGCACGGATCAGCTTGCCTGCCTGACTTCGGGTACACAGCCCCGATGCCACAAGATACCTGTCAAGTCGCATTTCTCTCCTCCGTTTCCGCTTGTTCCATTGTACCACACTCTCCCCGTTTTGTAAACCGATTTACCTGCTTCTTTCACAATGAAATCATTGACTTTTCCCGTGCCGCATGGTAGAATGAAAGCATTACAGGAAAGGAACCGGCGCCATGCCGGGCTGAATCGGATGTTTGATTTTTGCTATCACAAAACACAGACCGTTCTTCATGTCGGATGTGAAAAACCGCACGCCTATTTTATCCCTTATGAGAGTGAGACAGCGGCACTGACCGGTGTCCGCGGCAGAAGCCGTGACTTTCTTTCCCTGTGCGGAGAGTGGGATTTCCGCTTCTACCCGTCGCTTCTGAACATTGAGGACTTTCTGTCGGAAGCATTCTCCCGCTCCGGCATGGATAAGATCGACGTTCCGCGCTCCTGGCAGACCATGCTCGGTCGCGGCTACGACACACCCAACTACACCAATGTGGATATGCCCTTCGCGCTGGATCCGCCCCATGTGCCGGACGACAATCCCTGCGGGCTTTATGTCCGCGACTTCACGGTGACGAAAAAAATGCTGGAAAAGTCCGTCTATCTGAACTTTGAGGGCGTGGACTCCTGCTTCTACCTTTTCATCAACGACCGCTTTGTCGGATACAGTCAGGTCAGCCATATGACAAGCGAATTCCTTGTCAACGAGTACCTGCACGAGGGTGCCAACACGATCAAGGTACTGGTGCTCAAATGGTGCGACGGAACCTACATCGAGGATCAGGACAAATTCCGTTTTTCCGGCATCTTCAGAGAGGTCTATCTGCTTCTCCGCGACCCGGTACACATCGTCGATCTGTATGTACATCCGACCTTGAACGAGGATTTCTCCGTGGGTGAACTTGTGGTCGAAGCGGAGCGCAACGGCGACGCGGAAATTTCTTACCGTCTGCTCTCTCCCGAAGGCGCAACAATCGCCGAAGGAAAGACCGGCAAAGAAATCAACATCCGTGTGGCATCTCCCGTTCTCTGGAACGATGAGGAACCCCGGCTTTACACCCTGCTTCTCTCCTGCGGCTCGGAGCATATCTGCCAGAAGATCGGCTTCAAGCAGCTGACCATTAAAAACAATGTGCTGTACATCAACGGCAAAAAGGTCAAAGGAAAGGGCGTCAACCGCCACGACAGCCACCCGATCCTCGGATACGCAACGCCGATGGACCACATGATCCGCGACCTCATGATCATGAAGCAGCACAACATCAACATGATCCGCACCAGCCATTACCCGAACGATCCGCGTTTTCTGGAATTGTGCGACAGATACGGCTTCTACGTCTGCGACGAGACCGACCTTGAGGCACACGGCTTTGTTTACACCAACTGGGACGAGCTGACGGACGACCCGTCGTGGCACGACGCCTATGTAGACCGTACCGCCCGGATGTTTGAGCGTGACAAGAACCACGCGTGCGTGATCTTCTGGTCGCTCGGAAACGAATACGGCATCGGCTGCAATCAGCGCGCGCAGGCGGACTACATCCACGGACGCGATCCCCATGCCCTCGTTCACTGCGAGGACGCGTCGCGCAGAGAATCCTGGAACAACGACGCAAAGAAAAAGGATACTGCGCCGAAGTTCAACCTGGATTACTATGATATCACGAGCCAGATGTACTCGACGCCCGCGGATTTTGACCGCATTTATTACAAGCACAGAAAGAACTTCCGTGCTCCGCTCTTCCTTTGCGAATACTCGCACGCCATGGGCAACGGCCCCGGATGTCTCCAGGAATACTGGGACTACATTTACTCACATGACGAATTCTTCGGCGGCTGTGTCTGGGAATTCTGTGATCATTCGGTCGCAACGGGCGACAACATTTACGGGAACCCCAAATACGTCTACGGCGGAGACTTCGGCGACAGCCCGAACTGCTCCAACTTCTGCGTGGACGGACTGGTATATCCCGATCGTCGTCCGCACATGGGACTTCTCGAATACAAGCAGGTCATCAAGCCCTTCCGCATTGACGGATTCGACCAGGCAACCGGAAAACTGAAATTCCGCAGTCTCCGGTTCTTCAAGGATATGTCCGACCTCGATCTGTATTACACAATCGAACGCGACGGGCAGATTATCCGGGAGGGACATTTCACCGCCATTTCCGTCAAGCCGCAGACCGTGCGCGTCTTCACAATCGCTCTCTCCGGACTTGCACTGACCGGCGAATGCTATCTGAACCTGTCCCTCCGCACAGGCGAAACCAAGCCGTGGGCGAAGATCGGCTACGAAGTCGGGTTTGACCAGATCAGACTGGAAAGCCTGATCGAAACGGCCTCCCTCCTCGATGCGGTTGCACCCGACGCAGGCATTTACGCAACCGAGGACGACCGTAACGTGACCATTCACACCAACGAAACGGTTTACACCGTAAATAAACAGCGCGGACTGATTACCTCCATCGTGGACAACGGCAGAGAGATGCTGACAACACCGGTTACTCCGACCGTCTGGCGCGCTCCGACCGACAATGACCGTAATGTAAGAAACATCTGGCACAACTTCGGCTTTGACCGTGCGCACGTCAAGTGCTATGCCTGCTCGCTCGGTGAAGTAACCGATAAAACCGTCAAGGTCCATGCGTCTCTTTCGCTTGGCGGTGACACCTATCCGACCTTCCTCCGCATGACGGTAGTCTACACCTTCCTCTCCGATGGCGGCGTCATCCTCGACTTCGACAACACCGTCTGGAAGGACGCGCACTACCTGCCCCGCTTCGGCGTTCAGTTCAATATGCCGGAAGGCAACGAACGCCTCGGTTACTTCGGAAGAGGTCCCGAGGAAAGCTACGTGGACAAACGCTGGGCGTCTCATGAGGGCGAATTCCACACCACTGTGACCGAACACTTTGAGCATTACATCAAGCCGCAGGAAAACCTCGCGCACGCGGATACCCATTGGATGTATGTCACTTCCCTGACCGGTCACGGTCTGCTTGCGGCAAAGGATGACCAGCCGTTCAGCTTCAATTGCTCGCACTATACGCCGGAGCAGCTGACCGAAACCATGCACGATTACGAACTGACCCCGATGAAGGAAACCTGCGTCAACATCGACGCGCGTCACAACGGAATTGGCTCCAACTCCTGCGGTTCGGTGCTCTACGAGCATTGGCAGTTCAAGGATAAACATTTCGGCTTCCGCTTCCGTCTCGTTCCCGTGTTCATCAATGACACGGACGCTTACGCGGAATCCCGCAAGAAATAATTCCCCGGTTCCTGCTGATTTATCTGTAAATTCAGGCAAAACAGCCGCGCACACGGTTCATTTGTTCCGTGTGTGCGGCTGTTTCGGTTTTTCAACACCGCGGCATACTTATAAACACAAACAGCAAAATGTATCAATTACCTAAAACCATTGAAACCGCAAAAACCGCTCCCACAGCGTGTGAGAGCGGCTTTTTGTTTTGCGCGGACGCACTCCGGGACGGAAGCATCCGACACATATTTCCGAATTGTAGCTTACGCCTTGTTGACGGAGCCGAACAGTTCCATCTTCTCCTTGACCGTTGCCTTGATCGCTTCCACACCGGGTGCGAGGAGCTTTCTCGGGTCAAAGCCCTTGCCTTCGAGATCCTTGCCTGCTTCCACGTACTTACGGGTAGCAGCCGCAAATGCGAGCTGGCACTCGGTATTGACGTTAATCTTGGAAACACCGAGGGAGATCGCCTTCTTGATCATGTCAGCGGGGATACCGGTACCGCCGTGCAGAACGAGGGGCATGGAGTCGCCGACCTTTTCGGAAACAGCGGCAAGCACGTCAAAACGGAGTCCGGGCCAGTTTGCGGGATACTTGCCGTGAATGTTGCCGATTCCGGCAGCCAGCATGGTAACGCCGAGGTCGGCGATCATCTTGCATTCGTTCGGATCTGCGCATTCGCCCATACCGACAACGCCGTCCTCTTCGCCGCCGATCGCGCCGACTTCCGCTTCCAGGGAAAGCCCCAGAGCGTTTGCAACGTGAACCAATTCGGTGGTCTTTTCCACGTTCTCGGCGATCGGATAATGCGAACCGTCAAACATGATGGAGGAGAAGCCTGCCTTGATGCACTTGTAGCAGCCTTCATAGGTGCCGTGGTCCAGATGCAGAGCGACCGGAACGGTGATTCCGAGGGAATCCACCATTGCGTCAACCATTGCGGCGACGACCGGGAAACCGCCCATATATTTGCCCGCACCCTCGGAAACGCCGAGAATCACAGGGGACTTCTGCTCTTCTGCGGTCTGCAGAATTGCCTTGGTCCATTCCAGATTATTGATGTTGAACTGACCGACCGCATAGTGACCGGCCTTTGCTTTGGCAAGCATTTCTTTTGCGGAAACTAACATTTTCATTCTCCTTGCTCTTGGCATAATATTTTTTCGTATTTATTATACACGCTTCCCCTCAAAAAATCAAGAGATTTCCCGAATTTGAAGAAATATTTTCCCGTTCTTTGCCAAACCGGGTACCCAATCACGGATGCCCGGTATTTCAGGAACATTCCTCTCCGGGAATCTGAAAAATTCAAAGGTTATTCATGCAAAAAAGCCGGAAAACCGGTTGAATTCCGTTCAGTATTATGATATAATGAATTATTATACAAGCCGGACTGTCAGATTTGATTTATCCGAAAAGAGGTACCCTATGAAAAAAATGATGATCGGCAACGAAGCGGTTGCCAGAGGATTGTTTGAGGCGGGATGCCGGGTCATTTCTTCCTATCCCGGAACGCCATCCACCGAAATCACTGAATTTGCCGCAAACTATGATGAGATCCGCTGCGAGTGGGCGCCCAACGAAAAGGTCGCCATGGAGGTCGCGTTCGGTGCCTCTCTTGCGGGTGCGCGTTCCGCCTGTGCCATGAAACACGTCGGGCTGAATGTTGCGGCGGATCCCCTCTTCACCCTCTCCTACACAGGCGTCCGCGGCGGACTTGTCGTCTGCGTAGCAGATGACCCCGGAATGCATTCGTCCCAGAACGAACAGGATTCCCGCCACTACGCAATCGCCGCAAAGCTTCCGATGCTGGAACCGGCGGACTCCTTTGAAGCAAAGGAATTTGCAAAACTCGCGTTTGAATTGTCCGAACTCTATGATACGCCCGTCCTTCTCCGGATGTGTACCCGCATTGCACACTCCCAGAATGTGGTGGAGCTGAACGACTGCACCGACAACGGGCTGAAAGAATACGTCAAGGAGCCGCAGAAATACATCATGTCCCCCGCAAACGCCATCCGCCGCCATCCTGTCGTGGAGGAACGGCTCAAAAAGCTCGCGGAATACGCGGAGACCTCTCCTCTGAACCGCGAGGAGCATGGGGACGGATCGCTCGGCATCATCACGTCGGGGACCTCTTATCAATATGTCAAGGAAGTGTTCGGAGACTCCGGAAAAGTCAGTATACTGAAGCTCGGCATGGTACATCCGCTCCCGGAAAAGAAGATCCGGGATTTTGCCGCAAGCGTCAGCCGGCTCGTCGTCGTAGAGGAACTGGATCCCGTGATCGAAACCTACTGTAAATCGCTTGGCCTTACGGTCGAGGGCAAGAATCTCTTCCCGCTCACGGGGGAATTTTCGCAGTCACTTGTCGCCCGTGTGTTCGGCTTTTCTGACAAGCCGTACACAAAATGCGAGGAAGCACTTCCCGTCCGTCCGCCTGTTATGTGCGCGGGTTGCCCGCACCGGGGGATGTTCTACGTTCTTGCCAAGAATAAAATCACCGTACTCGGCGACATCGGCTGTTACACGCTCGGCTCCGCACAGCCGCTGAACGCCATTGATTCGGTGCTCTGCATGGGCGCGTCGGTATCCGGTATCCACGGCTTCAACAAAGCACGCGGCACGGAAACCGAGAAAAAAACCGTTGCCGTGATCGGCGACTCCACCTTTATGCACTCAGGTATTACGGGGCTTGTCAACATCGCGTACAACGCATCAAATTCCACCGTTATCATTCTCGATAACAGCATCACCGGTATGACGGGTCATCAGCAGAACCCGACGACGGGATACAACATCAAAGGCGATCCCGCCTCCAAGGTGGATCTGGAAACGCTCTGCCGCGCCGTCGGCATCCGTCGGGTGCGTGTGGTCGATCCGTATGACCTTGCCGCCTGCGAGACAGCGCTGAGAGAAGAACTTGCGGCAGAAGAACCGTCGGTCATCATTTCGCGCCGCCCCTGCGTACTCTTAAAATATGTGAAGCCCGGGAAGCCGCTTACGGTAAACAAAGACAAGTGCCGTTCCTGCAAAAAGTGCATGAAGCTCGGCTGCCCTGCTATCTCCATGAAGGACGGAAAAGCCGCCATTGACGCAACTCTCTGCATCGGTTGCGGAGTCTGCCGTCAGCTCTGCGCGTTCGGCGCGCTCGCGGGTGAGGAGGAAAACGCATGAAAACAGTCAATCTGATGATCGTCGGCGTCGGCGGTCAGGGTACGCTTCTCGCAAGCAAACTGCTCGGAGCACTGCTTGTTAACGAAAATTATGAGGTCAAGGTTTCAGAGGTCCACGGAATGAGTCAGCGCGGCGGAAGCGTCGTGACCTATGTCCGTTTCGGCGATCCCGGCAAAGTTTACTCCCCGATTGTTGATAAGGGCGAGGCGGACTATATCGTCGCTTTTGAGAAGCTGGAGGCGGCGCGGTACGCCGATCACCTGGCGCCGGACGGAAGGATCATTGTCAATACCCGAGAGACCGACCCGATGCCTGTCATCACCGGCGCCATGACCTACCCTCATGGTGTTCTGGAGGAACTGTCCGGCAAAGGGGTGACCATCGACGGACTGGACGCTCTCTCGCTTGCCATGAAAGCCGGTTCTCCGAAGGCGGTCAACATTGTGCTGATGGGTCGCCTTGCGCGGTACTTCCCGTTTGACAAATCCAGATGGCTGGATGCGCTGAATGCCGTCGTCAAGCCGAAATTCCTTGAAATCAATCAAAAGGCGTTTGATCTTGGATACAACGCGTAACGGAAAAGGTTTCCTGTGCTACCCATCAAGATAAGCATATCAAATTGATTCAAGAAAAACAGACTCCGTTTGGAGTCTGTTTTTTGGTTGCCTGAACTTCTTCGGCAAGCCGTCCTGGTCAGACGTTGATTCCGGTGTTTGCCCCGGACACTTCCGAAGACCAGAGCAAACACGCCGATAGTACAAAAAGCGGAACGGTTTCCCGTTCCGCTTGATGAAGTTCCATTATTTGTACTTACGCTTGCGTGCAGCTTCAGACTTTTTCTTACGCTTGACGCTGGGCTTTTCGTAGTGCTCTCTCTTACGGAGCTCGGTGAGAACGCCGGAACGTGCGCACTGACGCTTGAAGCGGCGAAGGGCGCTGTCCAAGGACTCGCCTTCTTTGACCTTCACTTCTGCCATTTCTGTTTTCCCTCCCTCCGCTGTAACAAGGACATATTCGCGGAAGAAGAATTGCTGCTTCCACGGTCACGCTCAATATTATACACTTTTCCGGACGTCCTGTCAAGTGGTTTTTGCACATTTTCCGAAAACCTTGGCGGAAATTCCGTAGGCGGTGTTCCGCCGCAGAAATACGTGCGGGACCATGGCATCGCCCGCGCGACTGTTCCGGGATCAGCGGACCACGATATTGACGATCCGGTTGGGAACCGCGATTTCCTTGACGATCGTTTTTCCTTCCAACTGTGCCGAAACGACCCGCTTTGCCTCCTCCAGCGCCTGCTCCTTCGGGCAGTTCATGGGAAGCGTTACGGTTCCGCGCACCTTGCCGTTGATCTGCACCGCGACCTCGACCGTGTCATCCACCGTCTTGGATTCATCAAACTCGGGCCAGGGTGCCAGCGTGCAGAGCCCCTTCTCGCCGAGTCCCTGCCAGATCTCCTCAGCCAAATGCGGAGCAAACGGTGACAGAAGGCGGATGAACACACTAAGTTCATCGCGCGTCAGAGAGCCGTTGTCAAACACCTCGTTGATAAACGACATCATGGCAGCGATCGCCGTATTGAATTTCAGCTCCTCAATGTCGGAGGACACCTTTTTCACGGTCTTGTGGAGGAGCGCTTCCAGCTTCGGGGACGCGCCGCTTCCCTTGACCATTCCGGGCAGGTCAGCCACGCGCTCAAGGAACCGCTTGCAGCCCTTGACACCGTTTTCCGACCACGGCGCCGCGCTTGCGTAATCGCCCATAAAGAGTACATAGGTACGCAGCGTGTCCGCGCCGTACTGATCGACAATATCATTGGGATCGATGACATTTCCCTTGGATTTGGACATTTTCTCGCCGTCAGGACCCAGAATCAAGCCCTGTGCGGTACGCTTCGCATACGGCTCCGACGTGGGAACCACGCCAAGATCATAGAGGAACTTGTACCAGAAGCGGGAGTAAATCATGTGACGCGTGACGTGCTCCATGCCGCCGTTGTACCAGTCAACCGGCATCCAGTATCTGAGCAGCTCCGGGTCTGCAAACGCTTTGTCGTTGTGCGGGTCAATATACCGGAGGAAATACCAGGAGGAGCCTGCCCACTGCGGCATGGTGTCCGTCTCGCGCTTCGCGTCACCGCCGCACTTCGGACACTTGCAGTTGACATAGGACGGAATCTTGGCAAGCGGGCTTTCTCCGCCCTCGCCGGGCTCAAAGTTTTCGACCGGCGGGAGCTTCAAAGGAAGCTCGTCATACGGTACGGGAACCATACCGCACTTGGGACAATGCACAATCGGGATCGGCTCGCCCCAGTAACGCTGGCGGTTGAACGCCCAGTCCTTCATTTTGAACTGGACACCCTTCTCGCCGATTCCCTTTTCTTCAAGGTAAGCAAGCATCTTTTCGATGGCTTCTTTTTTGGTGGTGATGCCGTCAAGAAATCCGGAATTGATCATGGCTCCGTCGCCGGTATAAGCCGCCTCATTGACGTTACCGCCCTCGATAACGGGAATGATGTCAATGCCGAATTTCTTTGCAAACGCGTAGTCACGCTCATCATGCGCGGGGACCGCCATGATCGCGCCGGTGCCGTATCCCATCATGACGTAGTCGGAGATATAGATCGGCACTTCCTTGCCCGTTACGGGGTTGATTGCACTGATTCCTTCAATACGGATCCCCGTTTTTTCCTTAACCAGCTGAGTGCGCTCAAACTCGGTCTTTTTGGCGCATTCCGTGCGGTATGCGTCCAGCGCGTCGATGTTGGCGATGCGGTCGCGGTACTTCTCGATCACGGGATGCTCCGGCGCAATGACCATAAAGGTCACGCCGAAAAGCGTGTCGGGACGGGTGGTATAGATACGGAGGCTTTCGTCCGCCCCCTTCAGGCTGAAATTGACGAACGCACCGGTCGATTTGCCGATCCAGTTGATCTGCTGCTGCTTGATGTTTGGCAGGTAATCCACCTCATCAAGACCCTGAAGCAGTTTGTCCGCATACTCGGTAATCCGCAGATACCAGACATCCTTGGATTTCTGAATGACGTCGCTGTGGCAGATGTCGCATTTGCCGCCCTGGGAGTCCTCGTTCGACAGAACGACCTTGCAGGACGGGCAATAGTTGACCAGCGCCGTATCCCGGAACACCAGTCCCTTTTCAAACATCTTGAGGAAGATCCACTGCGTCCACTTGTAATAGCCTTCCTCCGTCGTGTCGATCACGCGTTCCCAGTCAAAGGAAAAGCCGACACGCTTGAGCTGACCCGTGAAGCGGACCTTGTTGCGGTCGGTCACGATACGCGGATGGGTATTGGTCTTGATCGCGGTATTCTCGGTCGGAAGTCCGAACGCGTCAAAACCGATCGGGAACAGTACATTGTAGCCCTGCATTCTTCTCTTGCGGCTGATAACTTCAAGTCCGGAATACGCCTTGATGTGTCCGACGTGCATTCCCGCGCCCGACGGATACGGGAATTCCACAAGCGCATAATATTTCTTCTTGGTAAAATCATTGACGGCGCGGAAAGCATGCTGCTTCTCCCACTCCGCCTGCCATTTGGATTCAATGGCGGAAAAATCGTACTTCATGATAAAACTGCTTCTC
Source organism: uncultured Eubacteriales bacterium (assembly GCA_934796165.1). Classification (GTDB taxonomy): domain Bacteria; phylum Bacillota; class Clostridia; order Oscillospirales; family CAG-272; genus CAKVOU01. The sequence goes on from CAKVOU010000009.1 coordinate 18,434, forward strand.
CTTGCAATGTTTTTTCTAAAGAAAAAAAGCTTCCTCTCCCGAAAAAAGGAGACGAAAGCCATGTTCCGCGGTACCACTCCGATTGACGGACAAACGTCCGCCCTCTCTTGCCCTTTAACGGTGGCACCGTCTTCCCTATCTGACGGATACCGGAGAAAGCACGGAAAAACCGTTTCTTCCCCGATCCGACCTTCAGGTCGCCGCTCCCGGATGAGTGGAAGATCCCCCTGCAAATGCCTTGCACCGACCGGCACCTCTCTCTTGCTTCCGGATCAACCGATTCCGTTCTCTGCGTTTGAATCAAAACATATGTTCATTATACCCGCCGTCTTCCTGTTTGTCAAGGGGCGGCGCAAAAAAAGTACCGTCGCGGGCGGAGTTTTCCGTCCGCGGTATGTACCATACGCCGTCAGTTTTCCGACTTCGGCGCGTCGTCCCGGTAGAGTCGGTCAAGGTGATAGAATTCCCGCGTTTCTCTGGTGAAAATATGCACCATCACCGTGGTAAAATCCAGCACCATCCATGTATTTCCGCCGCGTCCCTCCACATGAAACGGCGGAACGCCGCGCAGACCGCATTTATACTCCAACTCGCCTGCAAGAGAGCGGACGTGGGTGTTGGAGGTACCTGTTGCCAGTACAAAATAGTCGCAGATATCCGACTTTCCTTTCAGATTCAGAATCTTGATGTCAAACGCCTTCTTGTTATCGAGCATCGCGGCAAGTTCCTCTGCAAGCTCCTCCGGGGACAGCCCCCCCATCGGTTCGCCGACATTCTCCGCGGATTCCGCCGGCTGCGCGTCCTCAGCCGGTGTCGTCATTTCATTCTCCATCATTTCATTTTCATGGGTCAGTTCCATTCTTGTATCTCCTCGTTATGGTTTGGTTTCGATCGGAAGTCCGTCCCGGTGGATCTCGTCGGCACGGTAATTCCGGGGTTTGTAAACTTTTCGGTAAGCTGCGTCAATGGAAGGTCTGTCCGGATCCGTGAACACACCCTCCGGATCAAAATTCCGCGCGTCAAACTGTTTCGTCAGCGTTGCCTCCGCAGACGATCTGGAAAGCACATAGTACCAGGTGCCCGCCTCGGTCCTGACGGCTTCGCCGCCGAGCGTCGTCATAGTCACATCGGAAAGTTCTGTGGACAAAAGCACCGGCAGGATTGCACAACACTCCCCGAACGTCAGATCGGTCTCCACCTCACCGTACAGCGCGCGGACAAGCCGCACGGTTCCGGGCAGCATCATGCTGCTCTTCACAGCGTCGATAAACGCGGCAAGAAACAGCTTCTGCGCGTCCATCCGCCCGAGATCCGCTTCCGCATATCCTGCACGATACCGGACAAACTGCTCCGCAGTGTCTCCCATCAGGCGTTGCTTTCCCTTGTGCAGTTCGATATACAGGTGCTGCACCGGGTCATCGTAAACAAGATCAGAAGGAAGGTCGACCTCCACTCCGCCGACTGCGTCCACGATGTCGGAGAACGCGTCCAGATTCAGAATCAGATGCCGGTCGATCCGGATACCCATGTTGCGTTCCAAAAACGCCCGGAATCCGTCGGTTCCGAGGTATGCGTCGGCACCGTTCAGCTTCCTGTAATTGCGCCCGGTGTACTTCGCATAGGTATCGCGCGGGATCTGGATCACCGCCGCCGAATGATCGGAGGCGTTCAGGGAAACCAGCATGATAACGTCGGACAGCTTTCCGGATCGGTCTTCGCCGAGCACCAGAAAGTGCGTCGTTCCATGTATCATCCCGGCGGATGTCACCTCACGTCCGTCGGAATATCCGCTTTCGCCGGGAGTAACGTGTTCCGGAACAAAACCTGCCCCGTCGGCGTTTCCACCGTCCCCGTCACAGCCGATAAGACAGGCAATTGCCACTCCGATCGCCGCAAACAGGGCGAGAAACCGGATTCTGGCAAGGCGGCGTTTTTTACGTCGTTTCATAGGTTTGCACTCTCCTTATCGTTTATGTAAAAGAGCGTGCAAACCGTGGAGATCTGGCGGCGTTCAGCCGTTCACAATGAGATCGTTTCTTGCGTCCGTCGTGTCGGGACTGATCGGGGTTCCCTCCTCCAAAAGTCCTCTGACGGTCAGGTCATAAGAATAAATCAGGGTATCCCGGAGCAATGCGGCGCGTTCCTCCGGATTCATGGAATCGGGATCGGCACCGAAAAAATAGCGCCGGAGCAGAACACAATCGCGGAAGGTCCGCGAGTCGTCGATGTAATCGGCAAGATACACCAGTTTTTCGGAAAGCGTCATCCCCGCACGTCCCGTCGTGTGCCAACGCACACAGGCAATGACCTCCTCCGAGGCAAACTCCGGATAGACCTCCGGGATCTGTGCGGCGGCGGTACGGGCGTGAAAGGTCTTGGGAGCGAGTCTGTCCGTTCCGGTGACCGGAAGTCCGTACTTTGCGCAAAGGGCGATCTGCTCCTCCGTCGTCAGTTCCTTGGTCGTATCGTGCAGAAGCGCCGCTGCACGGAGCGTGAGCGTTTTCTCCGGGCAATAAAGGGATGCAAGCCGCGTGACCATCCGTTCCACGCCGAGCGTGTGGCGGTAACGCTTTTCGGACATCTCCCCTGCAAGCGAGATCCTGAGACCGTCCAGCATCTCTTCCGTAATCTGAAGTGTACTCATAGTGTGTACCTTTCGTTTTTCTTCAAACATACAATTTATTGGCAAGGATATAATCCGCGACTTTTTGAGGGACCAGACCGGAAATGTCCTGTCCTTCCTTCAGCGCGCGGCGGATATCCGTCGAAGAGACCTCGATCGGATCCGCAACGATCCGTCTGACCACCTTGCCGTAATTCTTCTGATACTCTGCAATTTTCTTCACGATCAGTCCGTCCAGCACCGCGTCCTTTTCCCGGCGGATGTAGACCGGATATGAGAGCCGGAAGATTTCCTCCGGTTCCCGCCATTCGTCAAGCGAAAGAAGCATATCGGTTCCCATGAGCAAAAACAGACGCGTGTCCGGCGCGGTCAGCTCCCGGAGCGTATCCACCGTATAGCTCTTTCCGTCCCGACGGAGCTCCAGATCGGAGACAATCACGCCTTCCATGTCACCGAACGCAAGCTCGCACATCCGGTAACGGTCGATGGCGGAAACCTGCTGGTCCACCTGTTTGTGAGGCGGAATCCCCGCCGGAATGACAAACAGCACATCCAGCCACATCTGCTCCATAAACGCCTTCGCGGCGGCAACGTGCCCGTTGTGTACCGGGGAAAAAGTCCCGCCGTAAATACCGATTCTTGTCATTGCGTTATTCCGTTTCAGCGCGGCAGGTCGATGTGCTTGTGATTGACGGACTCACGGTAAAGCACCACTTTTCTGCCGGGCACCGCCACGATATCCGCCTCGCAGAGCTCTGCCAATGCTTCTGCCGCGGAACGAGCGGATTCCTCGCTGTTCTCGAGCACCGAGAGTTTGATCAGTTCCCTTGCCTCCAGGGCGTCGGAAACGGTCTTGACAAGATTATCCGTGATCCCGCCTTTTCCGATCTGCATGATCGTCGGAATGCCCGACGCCATAGCCCGTAGGTATGCTCTTTGTTTGGAAGTTATCATCGCTTTGTTACTCCTTGTTGTTTCCGATGCGCGACGCAAACTCTTCTGCGAACCTGCTGATCGCGCGTGCGCGGTGACTTACCGCATCCTTCTGTTCCTGTGTGACGGCGGCAAAACTGCGGTCGTATTCCTCATAGCAGAACAGGCTGTCATAGCCGAAGCCACCGCTTCCCTCTTCCTGATACAGAATCTTTCCGTCACATCTGCCCGTTACCACGATCGGCTCCCTGCCGTCCGGAAAAACGCAGGCGATGGCGCAGACAAACGCCGCGCGGCGGTCGGCAATCCCTGCAAGATTGTGAAGCAACAGCTGACGGTTTGCCTCGTCGTCACCATGCCCGCCCGCATAACGCGCGGAATAAATCCCGGGGGCACCGCCGAGCGCCTCCACTGTCAGCCCGGAATCGTCGCCAACGCCGATATACCCGCTTTTTGCAGCGGCTTTTGCCTTGATGAGCGCGTTCTCTTCAAACGTACTTCCGTTCTCTTCGATCTCTTCCGTGATCCCGACCTCGTCAAGCGACAAAAGCTCCACTTCCGGGAGATACCTCCGGAGCATGGTCTCCAGTTCCGCGATCTTGTGCCGGTTACGGGAAGCCAGTACGATCTTCATAGTATCTCCTTATTCAAACAGTGCTTTGACGAAATCGTCCGCGGAAAATTCCTGCATATCGTCGATCTTTTCGCCGACGCCGATGAACTTGACGGGAATATTCAATTCATGCTTGATGGAAAGCACGATTCCGCCCTTGGCGGTGCCGTCCAGCTTGTTGAGCACAAGCCCCGTGATCGCTGCCGCATTGCGGAATTCCTTTGCCTGCAGGATTGCATTCTGCCCCGTCGTTGCATCAAGCACGAGCAGGTTTTCGCGCGAAGCACCGGGCAACTCGCGGTCAATGACGCGGTTGATTTTGGCAAGCTCGTTCATCAGGTTGACCTTGTTCTGCAACCTTCCCGCCGTGTCGATCATAAGAACATCCGCCTTGTTGTTGACGGCATAATGAATCGCGTCAAACACGACCGCCGCCGGGTCAGAGCCCTCATTCTGGCGGATCATATCCACTCCCGCCCGGTCGCACCATACACCGAGCTGATCAATCGCCGCCGCGCGGAAGGTATCCGCCGCCGCGACAACCACCTTTTTGCCGCTCTTCTTCAGGCGGTTTGCGATTTTGCCGATCGAGGTGGTCTTGCCCGCACCGTTGACGCCGATGACAAGGATCACGGAGGGCTTGGTGTCAAGACAAAGCGGTTCACCCTCGCCGATCATGTCGGTCAGAATCTCCTGAAGCGCCGTGACGACCTGATCCTTTTCTTTGAGTCTGCCGTCCTTGATGCGGTCGCGGAGCTCGTCAATGATCTCCTCGGTCGCACTGACACCGACATCCGCCGAGATCAGAAGCTCCTCCAGCTCCTCCAGCATATCTTCATCCACTCTGACAAAATTCGAGAGCAGATCATGTACTTTTCCGAACAGCGCGTCCTTGGTTTTCTTAAGACCCGCTTTCAATTTGTCCAAAAATGCCATCCCAGTCGTCCCCTTTCTCCTTGGAAATCTGATTGATGTCGAGCGTCAGCACCTTGGAAATGCCGTGCTCGGGCATGGTTACGCCGTACAGCCGGTCTGCCGCCGCCATGGTACCGCGGCGGTGTGAGATCATGATGAACTGCGTACCGTGCGAATATCGCTTGATGTACTGCGCCAGACGTTCGACGTTGACCTCATCCAGCGCCGCTTCAATCTCGTCAAGGATACAGAACGGCGTCGGATTGACCTGTAAGATCGCAAAGAACAGCGCCACGCCGATAAAAGACTGCTCGCCGCCGGAAAGCTGCATCAGGTTCTTGATGATCTTGCCGGGAGGTGCCGCTTTGATCTCAATGCCGGATTCCAGTACGTTTTCGGGATCGGACAGAGACAACTCCGCGCTTCCGCCGCCGAACAGCTCCGAAAAGGTCTTGTTGAAGTTCTCGTTGATCTGATCGAACGCCCTGACAAACGCTTCCTTCATGTTGGTTTCGAGATCGGAAATAATCCCTGTCAGCTCTTCCTTGGCACGGGTCAGATCTTCGATCTGCCCCTTCATATAGTCATACCGTGTCTTGAGCTCGTCATACTTGGATACCGCGTCCAGATCGACGCTTCCGATCGCGCGGAGCTTGTTCTTGCATTCGGTTTGGGTGCGGAACACCTCGGCGCGGGTTTCTGCGGTCACCTGCGGATAGCCGAGCTTCAGCGCGTCGGCGCGGGTCAGCCCGTGTTCCTCCATGAGAGAGGAAGACAACGCGTCCTGGCGCTCACGGAGTCGCGCGAGCTTTGCTTCGTTCTTGGTATGCTCGGTGACGATCCGCTCTTTTTCTTCATTTTTCTGGCGGGTACGCTCGGTCAGATCAGACAGCTTCTTCTCAAACTCCGAGTTACCGCTCTCCACCTCGTTGCGCTTGCGGTTGAGCTCTGCAAGCTGTTTTTCGCCGTCCGCAAACTCTTCGCGGTTGTCCTTGATGAACTGCGCCATCGCGTCAAGCTGGGAATTCAGCTGACGGATGCGCTCCTTCTGGGTATCCTTGTCGGAGCGGTACGCAGAGATCCGGTCCTCCGCCGAAGCAAGCAGGGTACGCTCTGTGTCGATGTCCTTCTGAATCTCACTGGAACGGATGAGCAGTTCGGTCAGCTTCCGGTCGTATTCGGCGACCGCATCCAGAGCATCCTGACGATCCTCTTCGGTCTTCACGCGGAACGCGGTCAACTCACCGATTCGGGTTTCCAGTTCCTTTGCGTTCGCAAAGAGAGTTGCCAGATCGTCTTCGTACTGCGCACGCATTTCGATGAGCTTCTTGCTGTCCGCTTCCAGCTTTTCCAGCAAAGTGCGGTTCGCGTCACTCTTTGCCTTCAATTGCTCCAGCTCCGCGACTTCCTCGCCGCGCAGCATCTGAAGGATCCCCTTCTTTTCTTCGCCGGACGCACGGCTGTCGTTTGCGTCGCGGTATTCCGCTTCCAGTTTCGCGCACTCTGTTTCGTAAGAACGAAGCGTCTGATTCAGCGTTTCAAGTTCCTCTTCCAGACGCTTGATCTCGCCCGCGCGGGACAGCATACCACCGCCCTGTCGGACCGAACCGCCGGTAAAGGAACCGCCCGCGTTGATCTGCTGACCGTCAAGCGTGACGACACGCACTCTGAAGCGAACGCCGCGCGCCATGACGTTTGCGTGGTCAATGGTATCAAAAATCAGTGTGTGTCCGAGCAGGGACGAAATGACGTTCCGGAATTTCGGATCGCAGGTAATCAGTTCATCCGCGACGCCGACGTATCCGGCGTATCCCTTTGCCTGCTTCATTTCGGGCGTTTCGGTGCGCGGGGACATGGAGGTCAGCGGGAAGAAGGTCGCCTTGCCCGCCTCTCCGCGTTTGAGGGCAAGCATTGCCGCTTTTGCGGTCTCTTCGTCCTCCACCACGATGTGCTGAAGATTCATCCCGAGGGAGGTCTCCAGCGCCACCACATACTTGGGGTCGACCGTGATGAGCTGCGAGAGCGGACCGAACACGGTCCCGCACGGCGCACCGTTCCGATCGGTGATCTTGCCCTCGGCATAGCGGTTCATGACATATCTCACCGCGCCGGAATAGCCTTCAAAGTTCTCTTCCATCGCGCGGAAGGTTGCGATTTTCTGCTCTGCGGACTGCACCCGCAGGCGGGAATTGTTGAGCCTGGTTTCGGCTTCCTCCAGTTCGGCTTTCTTAGCCTCCGCCGACGCGGCGATCATTGCGGCGGATTCGTCGATCTCTCCGATCTGCGCGTCATACGACGCAACCGATGCTTCCTTGTCCTTAATTTTCTTGTCAAGTTCTGCCGCAATGTTACGGTAACCCGCCACTTCCGTGAGAATCGCGGAAGATTTGTCGTGGTCATCCGTCTTTGCGTTTTCCAGCACGGAGATACGCACACGCACATCGGTCTGTTCCGCTTCCGCCGCACGGATGCTTCCGAGCGCTTCGGCAACGGTGTCCGCAAGATGCTCCGCGCGTTCCGCTTCTCCCTTGCGCTCCGCTTCCATTCTCTCGCGGGAGGCGGCAACCTGTGCAGCCTCCGCCTCCAGAGCGGAAATACGGTCAGCATGCGTACCGCACTCGGTCAGTTCGCGTTCCACGGATTTGTCAGTGCTCTGCATGGCACCTTCCGCCGTGGCGATCAGTTCCTTGGTGTGCCCGATGTTGTTCTCGGTCACGCGGTACTCGTTGTCCAGTTTGTGGTTGGCTTCGGTCTGCGCCTGAATCCTGGCAAGCAGCTCGTTGGACGCTTCCTTTGCCCCTTTGGAGGCTTCCAGAAGGCGCTCGGTCTGTGCCGCGAGCGACTGGAGAACGTCCTCGATATTCTGCATATCGTACCCGGAATGGGTATAGTTCTCCTCTGCCGCGGTCAGTTCCGCGCGGAGCTTTTCGGTATCATAGAGCCAGAGCGAGATGTCCGCCTGTTTCTTCTTCTCAAGCAGGTCAATGGCACGGCGCGCCTTTTCCGCCTCTTTTTCAAGCGGTCCGATCTGCGCCTCGACCTCGGCGAAAATGTCCATGACACGGGTCATGTTGTCGTCGGTCGCCTGGAGTTTGCGCTCCGCTTCATCCTTGCGGCTGCGGTATTTCGCAATGCCCGATGCGTCCTCAAAAATGCTCCTGCGCTCATCGCTCTTCTGGGAAATGATCTCCGCGATCCGCCCCTGACCGATGATGGAATACCCGTCTCTGCCGATACCGGTATTCATGAAAAGCTCGTAAATATCACGGAGTCTGACGGCGCGGCGGTTGATATAGTATTCACTGTCGCCGGAACGGAAATATCGCCTTGTGACCGTGACCTCATCGTAGTTGCAATCCAGTCTGCCGACCCCAGATGAATTGTCAAAGGTCACGGAGACCTCGGCATAGCCCATTGGTCTGCGGCTGTCCGCACCGCCGAAAATGACATCCTCCATCTTACTGCTCCGGAGTGTCTTTTTGGACACTTCACCGAGCACCCAGCGCATGGCATCCGCAATGTTGGATTTGCCGCTTCCGTTTGGCCCGACGATGACGGTCACACCCGCTTCGTCGGTGCGGTTGCCGCTCCGGTCGAACGTCAGCTTGGATTTATCCGGAAAGGACTTGAAGCCCTGTAGTTCAATTGATTTTAAGTACACCTTTGTTTCCTCCGGCTCATTCCTGATTCTGTTGGCCCGCCCATTCCGTGACGGATCACATCCTGATTATCCCGGTCAGTGCCGGATATCAAAGAGTGCAAGTGCCGCTCCGGCGGCGGACTGCTCCGCCTCCCGTTTGGTTCTGCCTACACCGCGCCCGATCATTTCGCCGTTGAGACGCGCTTCGACCGTGAATACCTTGCGGTGGTCGGGACCCTTTTCATCCACGGTCACATATTCGAGGAGATCGCCCTCGGACTGTTGCACAAACTGCTGAAGCAGGGTCTTGTTGTCACCGAGCGTGCCGAAGGTCATATGCTCCAGCTCCTCTTTGATAAACGGAAGCAGGAACCGGGAAACCGTTTCCTTTGCCCCTTCCCCCGCATCCAGATACATCGCGGCAAGCAGTGCTTCAAACGCGTCGGCGACAATGGATTTATTCTGTCTGCCGTTGTTCTTGTCCTCGCCCTTACCGAGCTTCAGAAAGTCCCCGAGCCCGATCACGCCGGCGTACTTGGAAAGCGCCCTCTCACACACAAGGTCGGCGCGCATCCGCGTCAGGTCTCCCTCCGGGCAGTCGCGGTAGGTCTCAAACAGGTATTCGCTCGTGATAATTGACAGCACCGAATCGCCGAGAAATTCCAGGCGTTCGTTGCAAAGCAGATGATGGTTCGGAAGCCCCTGCTCATTGGAATAAGACGAGTGGGTCAAGGCGCGCTCAAGGTACTCCCGGTTTTTGAAATGATAGCCGATCCGGTCTTCCAGTTCCGTGACGGCAAGCGGTAATACACTCATCCTTGCTCCTCCGAAGATTCATTTGTCTTTTCTGCATTTTTTCTTGCGGCAAATTCCGCCATAGATCCGGCAATCGCGCCGATCGCTCCGCTTTCGGCATAAGAAATCGCCTGCCGGATTGCGTTGGCAAACGCCAGACGGTCGGACGAGCCGTGCGCCTTGATGACAGGCTTTTTCACACCGAGGATCGGTGCTCCGCCGTGTTCTCGTGCATCAAAACGGCACTTGAGTGCAGTAAGCTGTTTTTTCATAAGCAGTGCGGCGACCTTGCCGGACACGCCCGATAAAAACGCCTTCTTAAGTTCCCCGAGAAGCAGTTTTCCGCTTCCCTCCACGGTTTTAAGAAATATGTTCCCGTTGAATCCGTCGGAAACGAGCACGTCGCACGCACCCGCTGTCGCCATCCCGGCTTCGACGTTTCCGACATAGTGAATCTCCCCGCACCGTGCAAGCCTCTCATTTGCGGCAATCACAGCCTCTGTTCCCTTGTGCGCTTCAGTCCCGTTGTTGAGCAATCCGACACGGACATCGGACAGCTTCATGACGTATTTCATATAGGAAGAGCCCATAACAGCAAACTGTTCATATTGCTCGTCCGTCAAGCTGAGATTTGCACCGGAGTCAAGAAGAAGCGTCGGATTTGCAAGCGGCAGAATGGCGCCGATGGACGGTCTCTGTACGCCGCGGATCTTGCGGACAATCAGGGTCGCCCCGGTAAACAGCGCACCGGTATTGCCGCTGCTGACAAATGCGTCCCCTTTATCCTCAGCCAGAAGGCGAAGTCCCACGGACATGGAGGAATCCTTCTTTCCACGTGTCACACACATAGGGTCGTCCTCCATGGTGATGACCGTATCCGTGTGCACGATTTCAAACGCGGAGATGTCCAGCCCGAGCGCTTTTGCCCGTTCCTGAAGAATCTCCCGGTTTCCGACCAGTACAAAGGAATGTCCGGAGTATTTTTCGGCAGCATCACATACGCCGCACAGTTGCGCGTCCGGTGCGCGGTCCCCGCTCATCGCATCAATGATTATTTTCATGTCCGTCTCCTTTCCCATATGGAACGCACCTGCGCTCCTCTATTTTTACGAATAATTTCTATTTGCCAAAAAAGCGGTATCCCGGGAGTGCACGTATCAAATGCAGTAACGCTTTCCCCCCGCATACCCTGCAGTACCGCGGAAGCGATACCGCAACGGTGAATGCCCGCCGACCGTCAAAGCTCACTTTTCAGCTGCTCCACGGCATCGAGCGCACGCTTGGCAACCACCTCATACCGTGCGATTTTTCCGCCGCGTACCCGTTCCGGAAGCGGGGATACGATACCAAAGTTTGCATTCATCGGCACAAAGCTGCCGATTCCTCCGCGGCTGACATAATGCGCCATCGCACCGATCATGGTAGTGTCCGGGAAGTCAATCGGGGAGAGCCCGCGGATACGCCTTGCGGCGTTGACGCCGGCAACAAAACCGGAACCTGCCGATTCGATGTACCCCTCCACGCCCGTCATCTGCCCGGCGAAAAAGACCTCCGGACGACGGATCATGGAATAATCCGGCTTGAGAAATCCAGGCGATTGCAGATAGGTGTTTCTGTGCATCACGCCGAGGCGGAGAAAATCCGCATTCTCAAGTCCCGGGATCATGCAAAAGACCCGCTTCTGCTCGGGATAGGTAAGATGCGTCTGGAATCCGACGAGGTTATACATAGTACCCTCGGCGTTTTCCTTGCGGAGCTGAACCACCGCATAAGCCTGCTTTCCCGTTCGGGGATCAACAAGTCCGACCGGCTTGAGCGGTCCGTAGCGGAGCGTGTCATACCCGCGTTTCGCCATGACCTCGACCGGCATACAACCTTCAAACACCTTGAGGTCGCGGTCGAAATCGTGCAGCTCCGCTTCCTTTGCATGGATCAGCGCGTTGTAAAACGCATCGTACTGTTCCTTTGTCATCGGACAGTTGATATAGTCCGCGTCGCCCTTGTCATAACGGGACGCAAAATAAGCAATGTCCATATTGATTGTGGAAAAATCAACGATCGGTGCGACCGCGTCAAAGAAATGCAGTCCGTCGCACCCAAGCTCGTTTTTCATGTAATCCGCCATACCGCCGGACGTGAGCGGTCCCGTTGCGATGACGGTCACGGTGTCGGGTTCAAGAGAGGTGACCTCTTCCCGGATGATCTCGATATCCGGATTCTCCGTCAGCCTGTCCGTCACGTACCGGGAAAACTTTTCCCGGTCCACCGCAAGCGCGGACCCCGCCGGAACGCGGGTCGCATACGCCGCTTCCATGATGAGAGACCCCATGCGGAGCATTTCTTCCTTGAGCAGCCCCACCGCATTGGTCACGCGATCGGAACGAAGCGAATTGGAGCAGATCAGTTCCGCGAAGAGCGGCGAATGATGCGCCTCCGTGTATTTGTCCGGTTTCATCTCAAAAAGCCGGACGGGCACCCCTGCTTTTGCCGCCTGATACGCCGCTTCGGAGCCGGCAAGACCGGCTCCGTAAACATTCAGATATTTTTTCATGCCTCGTCCTTGTCGGCGGCAGGCGCCTCGCAGGTGTAGCCGCAGTCCTTATCATGGCAGACGAGCAGGTCTTTGCCCTTCTTGCGGAAGAGCATTCCGCCGCAACGGGGGCACTTCTCCGCCGTCGGCATATCCCACGAAGAGAAGTCGCACTTCGGGTAATTGTCACAGCCGTAGAAAACGGAATGATTTCTGCCCTGCTTGACCACGATGTTCCCGCCGCACTTGGGGCAGGAAACGCCGATGGACTTGACCTTCTGCTTGGTAAACTTACATTCGGGATAGCGCGAGCAGGCATAGAAACTGCCGTACCGACCGGTACGCAGGACCATATCCGCGCCGCAAAGCTCGCACTTCATATCCGGCACCGGAACCGCCTTCTTCTCATCCGGCTTTTTTTCACCGTCCTCGGCGGGCTGCACGGGAACAAGCGGCTTGGTGTTTTTGCACTGCGGATAATTCGGGCAGGCGGCAAACTTGCCGAACCGTCCGTTCTTGACGACCATGCGGCTGCCGCATTTCTCACAAATGATATCCGTTTCTTCGGCGGGAACCTCTACGCTCCCCTTTCCGATGGTTTTTTCGGCAACCTCCAGTTCTTTCTCAAAGTCTTTCCAGAAATCCGAAAGGACAGCCGTCATGGTGGTCGTCCCCGCGGCGATGCTGTCGAGCTTGGACTCCATATTGGCGGTGAACTTGTAATCGACGACCGGTTCAAAGTTGTCAATCATCAGCTTGGTCGTCACCTCGCCGAGCGGAGTGGGAACCAACGCTTTTCCGTCGCGTTTGACGTAATTTCTTGTGACGATGGTGGTAATAATCGGCGCGTAGGTGCTCGGTCTGCCGATTCCCTTTTCCTCAAGGAATTTGATCAGCGACGCCTCGTCGTATCTCGGCGGAGCCTTGGTGAAATGCTTTGCAGGCGTGATCCCCTCGGACGGGAGCATCTGTCCCTCCTTGACGGGAGGAATACGCACATTACGTTCGTCCGCGTCGGCACTTGCCTCTTCTGTAGACTCGTAAACAGCCATATAGCCGGGGAATGTTACGGTATATCCGCTTGCGCGAAAAACATATCCGGAAGCCGTGAAATCGGCGGATACCGTGGAAAGGGTCGCGGACTCCATCTGACTGGATACGAACCGATCCCAGATCAATTTGTAAAGCTTATACTGATCCGGAGTCAGCGATTTGCGAATAAGGGACGGCTCCAGCTCCACACGGGAGGGACGGATTGCTTCATGCGCGTCCTGCGCACCCGCCTTGGTTTTGTAGTTACGGGGAGACGCGGGGCAATACTCATTTCCGTACTTGCCGAGGATGAAGTTTCTTGCCGCCTCCTGCGCCTCTGCGGAAATACGGAGCGAGTCGGTACGCATATAGGTAATCAGACCCTGAACGCCGCCGTTTTCCGCGCCGAGATTCACGCCTTCGTAAAGCTCCTGCGCCACGCGCATGATCCGTTGGGACTGGAAGCCGAGCTTTCTCGACGCTTCCTGCTGCATGGTAGAGGTCGTGAACGGCGGCGCCGGCGACTTATGCTTGGTGGAACGCTTGACAGAGCTGACGCGGAACGACTGCCCGTCCACCGCGCGAACGACCTTCATCGCATCCGCTTCGTTTGAAAGATCCAGTTTTCCCTTTTCGTCGCCGAAGAAATGTACCGCGAAGGTCTTTCCCTCTCCTGCGTCAAGCATCGCCTCAATGGTCCAGTATTCCGCAGGAACGAACGCGCGGATTTCCTCCTCTCGCTCTACGATGATCCGTGTCGCGACCGATTGAACGCGTCCTGCCGAGAGTCCGCTTCTGACCGTCTTCCAGAGGAAGGGGCTGAGTTTATATCCTACGATACGATCAAGAATCCGACGCGCCTGCTGGGAATTGACCAGGTTCATGTCGATCTCGCGGGGCGCCTTGATCGCGCTCTTGACCGTGCTCTTGGTGATTTCATTGAAGGTGACGCGCTGGGTCTTTTCTTCGGGAATCCCGAGCGCATTGGCAAGATGCCAGGAAATCGCTTCTCCCTCGCGGTCAGGGTCGGTTGCAAGGAAAACTTTTGTCGCCGCTTTGGCTTCCTTGCGGATCTCCTTGATGAGATCACCCTTGCCGCGGATGTTGATATAGTGCGCCTCAAAGCCGTTTTCGATATCCACACCGAGCGTGCTCTTGGGCAAATCGCGCACGTGTCCCTTGGACGCAATGACTTTGTAGTTGGAGCCGAGATAGCTCTTGATGGTTGTCGCTTTGGAAGGCGACTCCACAATGACAAGATAGGACATGAAGACCTCCGTATATTGTTTCGATTCAGTTACGTTGATACAACCCGCCGGGAAGCGAGCGGACCAGACCTTTGACCTCCAGAACGGTCATTGCAGTCAGAACATCTGTCGTCGTGTGACCGAACTTGACGATCTGATCCGGTGAAAATGGTTGGTCGATCGGAAGATCCGAAAAGATCTTCCGGTATTTTTCTGACAGTGAGGCAAGCGCTTCTCCTGAACGGTCCGGCGCACGCGCAGGTATATTTACGGCTTGTGGGTTTTGCGGTACGCTCTCTGCCCGATTACCCGGTCCGAAGTCTCCGGATTTCCCTTCGTTCTCCGTTTCCGTTACGAAAGGGATACTTTTCGTCGGTTCAAGGGACTTCTTCCCCCGCTTTGCCTGTGCTTTCTGCGGCTTCGCAAATGCGACCGGCGCGGGAGCCGCGGGATTGAGCGCGGCGGACAGCTTTTCGGTCATTGCCTCCGCAAGTCCCGCGGAATCCTCCTCGGCAAGAGGTGTACGTTGCCCCTGTTTTCTTGCAAGCTCCGCGTAATCCGGCATTCGCAGCTTTGCAAACACCGCCGGATTATATTCTGATTTCTTTCCGATTCTGCGGATACGTTCCGGGGACAGGTACTGCTGAAACCGATTCAGGAACGGATGGAGCACGTCGTGTCCGTCAAGGACGACCTGTGCGCCGTCGCGGATCAGGCGGTTGGGTCCCTCCGAGCGTTCGGAATCCACGTTTCCGGGTGTCGCGTAAATGACGCGACCCTGGTCGTTTGCAATATCCGCGGTAATCATGGCGCCGCTGTGTGCCGGGGCTTCCACGATCAGCGCGCCGTCAGAAAGACCGCTGATGATCCGGTTCCGTACCGGAAAGTGCTTGCCGTTCGGCTCCGCAAAAGGCGGATACTCCGTAATGACCGCGCCGCGGCGGATGATCTCCTTCATCAGTCCCGCGTGTGCCTTGGGATAAACCACATCCAGCCCGCAACCGAGCACTGCAACGGTATATCCGCCGGCGGCAAGCGCACCTGCCGCGGCAACGCCGTCGATACCTTTTGCCATGCCGCTGACGATTACCGCACCGGCAGTTGCCAGTTCATAGGATATTTTATACGCGGTATGCGCGCCGTATTCGGAGCAATTGCGCGTTCCGACCACGCCGACGCACAGCTTTTTGGTGAGATCCGGGATATGTCCCTGTACATACAGAATCATCGGAGGACGCTTCAGCCCGACAAGCCGCGCCGGATACGTATTTTCTCCGTACCGGCAAAGCACGACACGGTTTTCACGACACCAGGAAAGAATGTTCTGCGCGTCCGACAGACGTTTGTCTGCAAGGGAAGCTTTTACCGGGTCCTTGATTCCCGGGACCTGTTCGATCAGATCCGCATCCGCACGGTAGATATCATACGGTTTCCCAACATACCGGAACAGATCAAGAAATACGGAATTATTGGGTCCCAATCTGAGCGAGAGCCAAATCCAGAACAAGTCATCCTGTCTCATGCCTTTTCCTCCAATCCGATTCTGTTCATCCCGGCAGCAATGTATTCCCGCCGGGAAATCTGTGTTATACGTCAACGCCGGACACCGTTGTGCTCTGAAATAAGCCGTGCGTTACGGCTCTCAATCCCGCTTTGCCAGTTCCCACAGGAACAACGACGCGGCAACTGCCGCGTTGAGGGATTCCACTCCCTCGCGCATGGGGATATAAACCGTCCTTGAGCAGGCGCCGAGCGCGGTGCCGGAGAGTCCGTGTCCTTCGTTACCGATCACGGCACAGTCACCGGGAAGCGGTGCAAAGGAACCGAGACGCACTGCACACGCATCAAGCGCTGCGGCGAACACACGTCTGCCGGATTCCCGTAATATGCTGATATATCCTGCCAGATCATCCGTCCGATCGATCCGCATCCGGAACAGAGTCCCCATGGACGCGCGCACGGTTTTCGCGTTATACAGGTCGGCGCAATCGGCGGACAGGATCATCCGGTCGGCTCCCAGCGCGGCAGCGCTGCGGATCACCGCGCCAATATTGGCAGGATCACGTACCGATTCCAGGAGGATCAGATGCTCCTCCCGGGGCGGGAGAAATCCGTCCGTTTTTTCGCCTTTATTATTTATTGTAATGATTTTGTGGAGTTTGTCAATATATTTTGCGACACATATTACTCCGTCGGGCGATTTTTCTTCCGAAACCCGATCAAAGAGGCTGTCCTCCAATACCACACACGGAACGGAAGAAAACGCTTCTCCGCAACCGCCGATCGCCTGTGCCCGTTCTGTCAGCCTTGAGGAGGACGAAGCCCTGACGAACACGGTTTCTATCTCCACGCCGTTTCGTACCGCTTCGCAGAACAGCTTGATCCCATCAAAACGGAAGACGCGTTCCGCGTCGCGATTCTTTCTGTCCGTCAGCTTCATCAGCCGTACCACCTGCCGGTTCTGCCGGGATGTAATGATCTCTTCCATGCCTTTTGTCATCCTTTCCGAGCACGAGTTTACCGATACATTTTTGTATATTTGTTTCGGTAAATCAATTCTGTAACACTTTGCATTTTACCGTCAACCGGAGATTCGGAAACTCATCAATCGACCTGCGGCGGTTCTGTCGCAACCGTTGTTTTTCTTCCCGGAACATCACGTCGGTTCCGGGACATCGCGTCAGCTCCGGAACATCGCGTCAGCTCCGGAACATCGCGTCAGCTCCGGGACATCGCGTCAGTTCCGGGACATCGCGTCAGTTCCGGGACATCGCGTCAGCGTACCGGATGCTCCGCTGTCGGGCCCGGATAAAACAGAAAAACCCGGTATTTTCATACCGGGTAAATTTCCTTAAAGCGCTGCCTTTGCCTGTGCCGCGAGTGCCGCAAACGCTTCCTTATCAGAAACTGCGATCTCGGCGAGCATCTTACGGTTCAGCGTAACACCGGCCTGCTTGAGTCCGTGCATGAAGGTCGAATAGTTCATGCCGTTGACCTTTGCCTGTGCGGAGATTCTCGTAATCCACAGACTGCGGAAATCTCTCTTCTTCATCTTCCGGCCGGCGAATGCGTAGTTGCCGCTCTTCATGACGGCTTCTTTAGCCATCTTGAAATGCTTGGATTTTGCTCCCCAGTAACCCTTCGCTGCCTTCAGAACACTCTTTCTTCTCTTGCGCGTCATCATTGCGCCCTTAACTCTTGCCATTTTCCGTTCCTCCTTGTCTTTCGATTACTTCTGGATCAGCGTCTTGATGTTGGCGGTCATGGACTCGCTCAGGTAAGACGCGCTGCGAAGAGTTCTCTTTCTCTTCGCGGACTTCAGACCCGTGTTGTGACGGTGCTGGCAATGAAACATCTTGACCTTGCCGGTACCAGTAACGGAAAATCTCTTGGCAGAAGCCTTATGTGTTTTGATTTTTCCCATAATGAATACTCCTTGTTTTCACAAAAAATCTGCTGTGCGGCACCGCCGCGTGTATCAACTGCCCGTGGGCTGTCAATCTTATTTGTTTTTGAGAGGCGAAACGACCATGCTGAGGAAACGTCCGTCCAGCACCGGGCGCTTATCGACCGAGCCAAGCTCCGCGCACGCCGCTTCAAACCGTTCCATTACATTCCGACCGAGATCCAGGTGGCTCATTTCACGTCCCTTGAAGCGAAGTACCACTCTCACCTTGTTACCGGCGGTCAGAAAACGTTTTGCGTGACCGACCTTGGTATCAAAATCGTGATCGTCAATACGGCAGGAGAGCTGGATTTCCTTGAGCTCCACGATCTGCTGCTTCTTTCTGGCTTCCTTTTCCCGTTTTTCTTTTTCAAAACGGAATTTGCCGTAATCCATGATCTTGCAGGCAGGCGGATCCGCCTGTGCAGACATCATCACAAGGTCAAGTCCCTTGTCATAAGCGATCTGGAGTGCCTTCTGCGTCGCCATAATGCCGAGCTGTTCGCCGTCGGCTCCGATGAGACGCACTTCTCTTGACGTAATGTCCTCATTGATGAGGTTGCCCTGTTCCTTTGCGCTGATAGGTAAACACCTCCAAAATAAAAATTCGCGCGGAAGCAGTTTCCGCACGATACAAAGCCGGTCACCCGGCAAAATATCAGACACGCACGCGCCAATGCGGTACGGTGAGAACGGAACTGTTCTGCTTCATTTGGCTGTATTATATCATATGTTTTCCGGCTTGTCAAGCCTTTTTTGAATTTTTTCCGAAACACCTGCTCCAAAGCCGTTTTCCGGGTCCGGTACGACATTGTGTCTATCGGCAAAATCTCTAAATATCACCCCTGCCGAAGCACTGTTTTTTCTCTTTATGGATTTCCACGAATTTTCTCCCGAAAAATCGTCAATAATGAACACTTTACAAACGGCGCACTTTGCGTTATAATATGCAAGCAGGCATTCGGATTATCTTCCGATTCCCCCCACCTGCATCAGCACAGCCATCCGCTTCTCTGACGGAATATCAATCTTATGATATGTGCCACGCCGGAACGGCCGATGTCTGTGCTCCCTGAATATATTGCCCGCGGGTCTTGCCCGCGGGTTTTTTGAATTATAGTTTATAATAATATTGAAAAAAATTCGTAACAGGGGTAGAAATCCCGACGGATCTGTGTTATAATATTAAACTGAACATTTTTGTTCAGTAATACCCGAAAGGAACCCATGTCATGCCCACATATATTGAAAACACGGAACAGTTGACACTGCCTCTGATCCAGCTTCGGAGTGCCGTCGCGTTCCCTTCTGTTACATTGAATTTTGAAGTCGCGGATGAGGCATCCATCGCTGCCGCAGAAGCGGCGGACCGCGGGAATTCCTTCGCTCTGCTTATTTCCGTCTCCGGCGCGCAGGACGCGCATTCCGCAATCAACCCCGCCAACATCGCATCGGTCGGCACGGTCGCAAAAATCAAGCAACTGCTTAAAACGTCGGACGGAACCGTGAGGCTGATTACCGAAGGTTACTCCCGAGCCATTGTGCGGGATTTTCACCGGATAGGCGCGTATGTCACCGCGGACGTCATGTGCAAAACCGTTACCATGACAGAGGGAGACGAAACTGTTGCGGAGGCATACCTTCAGAAAACCTATGAAATGCTGAATCGTTTTACCTCCCATCTGCCGAATTTTTCTCCCGATCTTCTGATTGCAATCCGAGCCATCCGCAACCCGGGGCAGCTTGCGGATTTTGTTGCCGCACAGTTACTCATCCGTCCGGAGGACAAGCAGGCGGTGCTGGAGGTATTTGAACCGCTTGCGCGGGTGGAAACGCTGATTTCCATTCTTCAGAAGGAATACGATCTGCTTCTGTGTGAAGAAGAGATCCAACGCCGCGTCCAGGACAACATCAGCAAAAATCAGCGGGAGTATTATCTCCGCGAGCAGATGCACGTCATCCAGGAGGAACTCGGAGACGGTGCGCAGAGCGAGATTGATGAATATCAGGAACGCATCCGCAAGGCGGATCTGCCGGAAGAAGTCAGAAAGAAACTGCTTAAGGAAAACGACCGCCTCGCCCAGACGCCGTTCGGCTCCGCCGAAGCGAGTGTCATCAGCAATTACCTTGACATCTGTCTTGATCTTCCCTGGCGGAAATCTTCTCACGACCGGGTTAATATTGACCTGGCACGCAAGATCCTTGACGAAGATCACGACGGTCTGGAAAAGGTCAAAACGCGTATTCTGGAATTTCTTGCAGTCCGTCAGCTGACCCCGGAACTCGGCAGCCAGATCATCTGTCTGGTCGGACCTCCCGGCGTCGGCAAAACTTCGATCGCAAAATCCGTTGCACGTGCGCTTCACCGTAAATACGCGCGGGTCTCGCTCGGCGGCATCCGGGACGAGGCGGATATCCGCGGTCACCGGAAAACCTACATCGGTTCCATGCCCGGACGCCTCATCACCGCCATCTCCGACGCAGGAGTCAACAATCCGCTGATCCTGCTCGATGAAATCGACAAAATGAGCTCCGGTGTCAACGGAGACCCGACCTCTGCAATGCTGGAGGTACTCGATTCCGAACAAAACAAGACCTTCCGCGACCACTTCATCGAACTTCCCTTCGACCTCTCCGGCTGTATGTTCATTGCCACGGCAAACTCGCTTGACAATGTTCCCCGCCCCCTGATCGACCGTATGGAGGTCATCGAGCTGTCCTCCTATACCAAACGGGAAAAGATGGGGATTGCAAAGAATCATCTGATTCCCAAACAGCTGAAGCGTCACGGATTGACCAAGCGGAATCTGAAGATCTCCGACGGTGCGATCGACGAGATCATCAGCTATTACACCCGCGAAGCGGGCGTCCGGAACCTGGAGCGTAAGATCGCGGATCTCTGCCGCAAATCGGCGAAAAAGATGCTGGAGGACAAGGTGAAATCCGTCCGCATCGACGAAAACAACGTCAAGGATTTCCTTGGTGCAAGGAAGCTGCTTCCCGACTGTCTTTCCGTAACCGACGAAGTCGGCACCGTCAACGGGCTTGCCTACACCGAGGCGGGCGGAGATATGCTGAAGGTGGAAGCGGCAATTCTGGACGGCACCGGAAAGATCGAGCTGACCGGCTCGCTCGGTGAAGTCATGCAGGAATCCGCAAAGATTGCCGTCAGTTATGTGCGCTCCATCGCCCGTGAATACGGTATTCCGACCGACTTCTACAAAGCGAAGGACATTCATATTCATTTTCCCGAAGGAGCCGTCCCCAAGGACGGTCCGTCCGCAGGCGTCACCATCGTAACGGCGCTTGTCAGCGCGCTGACCGGGCGCCCCGTCCGGCGTGATATTGCCATGACCGGTGAAGTCACCCTGCGCGGGAACGTGCTGGCGATCGGCGGGCTCAAGGAAAAGACCATGGCTGCGTATTCCGCCGGCATCCGCGATGTCTGCATCCCCGCCGACAATATGCGTGATCTTGACGAGATCGACGCGACCGTGCGGGAACACCTGCACTTCATTCCCTGCCGCCGGGCGGAGGAAGTCCTTTCCGCGGCACTCCTGCCGCGTCCTGCCGTCATCGGCGAGGAAAAGGTCCCCGTAATTCCTGTGGCGCTCTCCGTCTCCGGCACGAAGCCCGGCGCAACGGTCTGATCCCGGCACGGGACAGCCATTCCCCAACGATCACTTCAAGAAGGAGGCAGTCATGCCGCTGAATCTGCAAAACGTATCCATCCGTCTGAGTGCAGGCAGACCCGACCAGTTCCCCCGTGATCCCATGCCGCAGGTCGCCCTGTCGGGCAGGTCCAACGTGGGAAAAAGTTCGCTCGTCAACACCCTGCTCGGCAGGAAGAGCTTCGCGCGGGTATCCTCCGCGCCGGGGAAAACCATAACGGTCAACTTCTATGACATTGACAAAAAGCTGTTCTTTGTCGATCTGCCGGGCTACGGCTTTGCAAAGCGCAGTTTTGACAGGAAAGAGACCTTCTCCACCCTGACGGACAGTTACTTCACGAAAAATCCCAACATCGACCGCCTTTCTCTGGTGATTCAGCTTGCGGACAGCCGCGTCGGCATTACCACGGACGACGCCATGATGCTGGATTTCCTGAATCAGGCAGAGATTCCTTATGTTCTGGTGCTGACCAAGACCGACAAGCTCAATCAGACCGAACGCCGGGCAAGTCTTTCTGCCGCGCTCTCGCATCCGTCGCTCCGGGAAGGAACGCCGGTCATCCCGTTTTCTTCCCTCAAAGGTGAGGGGCGCGACGAGCTGTGGAAACAAATATCTTATTATACGGAGATCAGACTGTAATGTTCAGAATGGACTTTTATCACGAAACCCGGGACGACAGCGCCCCCTTCCGCCGCGCATATCTTGAGAGCGTGGAGGCTTATCTGGATCGTCGGAACGAAGAATGTGAGGATGTTCGCCGCGAGCACGGGGAGTGGATCCTTTCCCACCGGGACGAAGCACGCAAGGAGCTGATCCGTATGCTCGGTCGCCCGCTGACGGAAAAGCGTCCCGCAGGGATTCCCGCCGCAAAAAAAACGCTTCTTTCGCACGGGAACGGTGTTACTGTTTACCGCATGGAGATCGAGGTCATGGAGGGGATTCCCTTCTACGGGATTCTGTTTGTTCGTGACGGCGGAAAGCGTCTGCCGCTTATCATCGCACAGCACGGCGGCGAGGGTTCCCCGGAATTTGCATCGGATTTTTTTGCGGACGGTTCCGCCAACTACAATCATATGACCGAGCGAATCTTACAGGAGAACGTCAACGTGTTTGCCCCCCAGCTTCTTCTGTGGGACCCCAAATATTTTTCGGCAGTCAGCAAAAAATACCCCAACCATCCGCACGACCAACGGCAGGATTTCGATGCCGCCTTCAAGCAGATGGGCGGTTCGATGGCGGCGTTTGAGCTTCTTTGCCTGTCCCGCTGTATCGACTATTTTGAAGTACAGGATTACGTGGACCCCGAAAAAATCGGCATGATCGGGCTTTCCTACGGCGGCTTCTATACGCTCTTCCTCACCGCCATCGACACCCGTATCCGTGCCGCAATCTGCTCCTGTTACTTCTCTTCCAAGGAGTTGTCCTCCTGGTACGATTTCGTATTCCCCGACGCGTCGGAAAAGTTTCTTGACGCAGAAATCGCCCTGCTCATCTCCCCGCGAAAACTGTACATCGAATCCGGGAAGGACGACCCGATCTTTACCTACCGGGACGCCGAAAAAGAAATTGCACGCCTTGCGGGTTATTTCGGCGGAAAACTGCCGGACAATATCGTGTACCTTCCGTTTGAAGGCGTTCACGAGTTTTCTCCCGATGACGCGCCCATTCACGCGCTTGTTAAAAACCTGAATCAAAATCGTTGACAAAACGACCTCATTGTACTCTTAACCAAGAAAGGATACCCACATGATTCTCTTTCCCCATCTCGACGTCAACAAAGAAGGACATCTGACCGTCGGCGGCATGGATACCGTCGCGCTTGCCAAAGAATTCGGGACTCCAGCCTACCTGCTTGACGAAAATGTCATCCGGGCGCAGTGCCGGATCTACCGCGATGCCGCAAAGCGGTATTTCGGAGAAGACGCGCTTCCCCTTTACGCTTCCAAAGCGCTTTGCTTTACCGGTGTCTACCGCATTGCCGCCGAGGAAGGGCTCGGCGTGGACTGCGTGTCGGGCGGTGAACTTTATACCGCACGCCGCGCGGGATTCCCTGCGGAACGTATTTATTTCCACGGGAACAACAAAACCGATCACGATCTCGAAGACGCGCTGGACATGGGGGTCGGCACCATTGTCGTTGACAACCGGGATGAACTTGACGCGCTGGACCGGCTTGCCGCAAGACGCGGGAGGGTGCAGAGGATCCTGCTCCGCATCACCCCCGGCATCGACCCGCACACGCACAAAGCGATCAGCACGGGAAGCGTGGATTCCAAGTTCGGCAGCGCGATCGAAACGGGTCAGGCGATGGAGATCGTCCGCGCGGCACTCTTAAAGAAAAACGTCCGTCTCGTGGGACTGCACTGCCACATCGGCTCGCAGATCTTCGACGTTCAGCCGTTTGCCGACGCGGCGGATATCATGGTGCGCTTTATTGCAGACATCCGGCAAAAACTCGGATATGAGATTGACGAGCTCAACCTCGGAGGCGGGCTCGGCGTTCCCTATACCGAATACGACCGGAGGATCGACTATGCGGATGCCATAAGGCAGATCGGAGAGATCGTCACGGGATACTGCCGGGAACACGGGATCAAATTGCCGAAAGTCATTCTGGAGCCCGGCAGATCACTGGTCGCCGCCGCGGGGGTAACGCTTTACACCGTCGGCTCGGTCAAAGAGATCCCCGGCTTCAAGAATTACATTTCGGTTGACGGCGGTATGCCGGACAATCCGCGTTACGCGCTGTATCAGTCCCAGTACACCGCACTCATCGCCAACCGTGCAAACGAACCGCGCGACTACCGCGCGACCATTGCCGGCAGATGCTGTGAATCCGGAGACCTCATCGGTGAGAATATGGAAATCCAGCACGCAAAGCGCGGCGATATTCTGGCGGTGCTCGTCACCGGCGCGTACAATTACTCCATGGCATCCAACTATAACCGTATTCCCCGTCCGCCTGTCATTCTGATCCGCGACGGGAAGGCTTCGGTCGCCGTCCGCAGAGAAACCTACGAGGATCTTTGCCGCAACGATTTCTGATGTCTGAAACAAAAGTTCCGTGAGAGGAGAATTTTATGCTTTTTTCCCTTTTGCAATCCTTGCAGGACAGTACCATCCGCTCCACACTCATCATGTTGCTGCTCAGCCTGCCGATCATTCTGTTTTCCCTGTCTGCGCACGAGTCAGCGCACGGCTTTGTCGCTTATAAGTGCGGTGATCCGACCGCCCGCAACCTCGGCAGAATCAGCCTCAACCCTGCCAAACATTTTGACCCGATGGGCTTCCTTTGTATGTTCCTCTTCGGCTTCGGCTGGGCGAAGCCTGTGCCGATCAACACACGAAATTTCAAAAATCCGAAAACGGGCATGGCAATCACCGCCGCGGCAGGACCTTTGTCCAACCTTTTCATCGGCGTGGTTTCCACAATCCTCACCGCACTGACCTTTACGGCGTTCCGTTCCGCCGTCGGCATCAGCAGCACGGAATTCAGGCTGTATATGCTGACATCGTCGGACGCGCCGTTTTACTGGTATGTCCTGCTCGCCCTGTATTTCTTCTTTTATCTTGCCGCATACATGAACTTCACGCTCATGTTCTTCAATCTGATCCCCATTCCGCCGTTTGACGGTTCCCGTATCGTCACGGCTTTCCTGCCGACCAACCTGTATTTCAAGATCATGCGCTATGAGCGCCAGATCATGATCGGTCTGCTCGTCGTCCTGTTTGTTCTTTCCCGTTTCTTCAGCTTCTCTTTGACGGGCTTTTTGTCCGACTGGCTGTTCGACGTGCTGTTCAAACCGTTCGCCAATCTGTTTTCCGCAATTTTCTGATTCACTGTGAGGTGCTCTGATGGACGCGCTTACCTACCGTCTTGACCAGTTCGAGGGCCCGCTTGATGCGCTTCTCGCACTGATCCAGAAAAGTAAATACAAAATTGAAGATGTTCCCATTGCCCTCCTTTGCGACCAGTATCTGGAGCTGATCCGGCGGGCGCAGGAAGATAATATGGACATCGCGGCAGAATTTATCGTAATGGCAAGCGAGCTTATGCTGCTCAAGAGCCGCCTGCTCCTCCCCAAGCCCGATGCGGAAGCGGAGGAAGCAACCGTCAGATTCCTCGACGTGCTGGATAAACACAATCAGGCAAAGGCGGCAATGCCCCTGCTTGCCAGAATGTACGCGGCGCATGAGGGACGGCTGGTCAAGGACACCGACGAGATTACGGTGGATGTTTCCTACGTTGCGGATCAGGAGGTCTCCTCCCTGTGTCTTGCCATCCGCCGGATTATTTCCTACAACGAAAACCTTGCCAACGCAAAGCGCGTTTCGTTTACACCGATGATTGCCAAGCCGATTGTTCCGGTCGAGGTCAAGATCGTCGGAATCCTGCACAAGGTGAAGAAACAGGGTTCCGCCACGCTCGGCGAGCTGATCGCGGATTCCCCGTCGCTCCCTGACACCATTGCCATTTTCCTCGGTGTGTTGGAGCTCATCAAGACCCACGATATCCAGATCGTGGAAGACCCGGACGAGGCGGGAATCATTCACGGGGAGAACACGCGGTTCATTTTCCACGACAACGGAAACGACAAACCGGACGGAGAGCCAGATGAAAATGCCAAAAAGAAGGCGGGCGATGAAACGTTCTCGCCCGACGACCAGATCACAGCGGAGGTGCCGTAACCAATGAGTCAGGATAACAAAGAGGTCAAAAACACAAACGAGATGCCGGAAGCGGTTGCAAACGTGGAGGAAGCAATCGAGGCGATACTTTTTGCCGCGGGGTATCCCGTCCGGTATGACAAGATCGCAGAGGTGCTGGGACTGGACGCAAAAGACGTCCGCGCACTGACCGAACATATGGCATCCCGTTATAATCCCGAAAATTCCGGCAGAGGTATTCAGCTTCTGACCTTCCCCGACACCTGCCAGCTGGCAACCAAGGAAATCTATCTTCCCTATATCCGCGAAGCGCTCGGCATCCGCCGGGGCGGCAACCTGTCCGCTTCCAGCATGGAAGTCCTTGCGATCGTGGCATACAACCAGCCGACCACCCGCGCTTATATTGATGCGGTCAGAGGTGTGGACTCCTCCTATGCCGTCGGTTCCCTGCTTGACAAGGGACTGATTGAAGCCTGCGGCAGACTGGACGCGCCCGGCAGACCGATGCTGTACGCGACCAGCGACAAATTTCTCCGCGTATTCGGGCTGAATTCCCTCTCCGAGCTTCCCGCAACCGAGGCACTCAGCGCCGCCGCGCAGAACGCTGCGGCGGACAAAACCGAAAACGACCCGGCAGGTGAAAACACCGCCGTCTCGCCGGATTCCGCGTCAGACGGAGCCGATGAAGAGATTCCGAACATCGACGCATCCGAAATTCTCCCGACCGACGACACCCCCGGTGTGACGCTCTGAATGTCCGATTCAGAACTCATTATGGTTGCTTTCCCTTTCCCGGCGAAAGCGGATGCGATATCCCGTTGCAAATTTCAACCTGCGTAAACCGGCTTCGTCCGTCAGGTACAAATTCAATTAAATCGGAAGAATCCCCCCTACGCCCCGCAATCCCGAATCTCCAAAGAAAGGAGGAGCGACCCTTGACAGCGCTAATCATCATCGGCGCAATCATTCTGTTATTTCTGTTACTGCTTGCCCCGCGTGTGTATCTTGATCTTTCGGCAGGCGAAGAACTCTCAGTCGGGATACGCGTGTTCCGCGTGTTCCGCATCCGCCTGTATCCGAAGAAACAAAAGAAACCGTCTCTCTCCCGTTACAGCGCAAAAAAGATAAAAAAACGGGAAGAAAAGCTACGCCTGAAACAAGCAAAAAAAGCCGCGAAAGCGGCAAAGAAAGCCGCGGAAAAACAAAAGAAAAAAGAAGCCAAAAAACAAAAAAAGCAAAGCGGCGAGGTCGTCAAAACACCGCTCTCCGAGCAGATTCATCTGATCGTGGAGCTTTTGAAAACCATTCTTCCGAAATTCGGGCGGGCGCTCCGCATTGATCTGTCGCATATCGTTATCCGGGTCGCGTCACCCGACGCTGCCGGGACGGCGATCCTGTATGGTGCGATCTCACAGTCGGTCTCTTGTCTTCTGGCGCTCCTCGACCACATCACCAACGTCAAGGCAAACAAGGACACCGTTGTCGATGTCACGGCTGACTTTCTTTCGGAAAAGATGTCTGCCGACGTGCGGGTCTCTGTTTCCGTCTCTCCGCTTTCCCTCATCGGAATTGCATTTTCTGCGCTCTTCACGCTGATCCGCGTCAAGATCAGAGGAAACTCTGACCGCTGAACCAAAAAACCAAAATCTATCTAATACAATAAAGGAAGGTTACACTCATGGCAAACGAAAACAAACTGGAGGATATGATCCGTACCTCTCTGGAAAGCATCCGCTCCATGATCGACGCAAACACCATCATCGGCGACCCGATCAAAACCGACAGCGGTACCACCATCATTCCGATTTCCAAGGTCATGGTTGGCTACGCGTCCGGCGGCGTTGATTTTCAGGGCAAAAAAGACACCCCCGACAAAGCCAAGAACTTCGGCGGTGGCGGCGGAACCGGGCTGACTGTTTCGCCCGTCGCTTTTCTGACCGTAGACCGCGAGGGTCACGTGGACATTCTCAATGTCGGTACTCCTGCACCCGTGGATTTCGTCGGGCAGGCAGCGGCGGCGGTCGACCGCGCACCGGAAATTATCTCCAAAATCAAGGCGCTTTTCGGCAAGAAAAAGAAGAATAAAACCGAAGACGAGCAACAGACCGAAGTCACCGTTACGGTCGAAGAGACCGAAAAAGAGTGACCTTTTCCTCCGTCCCGGGAAAAGATCGGCATAGCACGCCGTAAAACTCCGTATATTGTAGCAAATACAGGATATGGAGGCGTACACATGCTGTACCGAAAGAAAAAACCGTTCACGCGTTTTTTTGCCGCGTGCCTTCTCTTCATCTCTCTTGCACTTGTACTTGCCCCGGAAGCATCCGCCGAGAAAAGCAATTCCGGAACCCCGGATCCCCCGACCGTGTCGGCAAAAAGCGCGGTACTCCTTGAAGCGGAATCCGGCAGGGTCATTACCGGAAAACGCGAGCACGTCCGGATGCCGATGGCAAGCACGACCAAGATCATGACGGCATTGGTCGCCATGGAACGGGTACCGCTTGACAGAGTCGTCTCGGTGTCCGCGAAAGCGGTCGGCGTGGAAGGTTCGTCCGTTTACCTGTTCGCGGGGGAAGAACTGACCATGGAAGCCCTGCTCTACGCCATGCTGCTGGAATCCGCAAATGACGCGGCGGCGGCAATCGCCATTGAGGTCGGCGGCAGCATCGATGCGTTTGCCGACCTGATGAATGAAAAGGCAAAGGAACTGGGGCTTGCGGATACCCATTTCAAAAACCCGCACGGCCTTGGCAACGAGGACCACTATACGACGGCATACGACCTTGCCGTGATTGCGTCGGAAGCGTTGAAAAATGAGACCTTCCGCCGGATCGTGTCTACTTACAAAAAAACCATCCCCATGCAATCGACCGGCGGAGTCCGTCTGCTCATCAATCACAACAAGATGCTTCGCCTGTATGACGGTGCGATCGGCGTCAAAACCGGATTTACCAAGCAAAGCGGACGATGCCTCGTCAGCGCCGCCGAGCGGGACGGCGTCACGTTGGTTGCGGTCACTCTGTCCGCCCCCGATGACTGGAACGACCATACAAGGTTGCTCGATTACGGTTTCTCTTTATATGAGCGCATCAACCTGACGACTGCGGGTGATTTCAAAGCGGACGTTTCCGTGGTCGGCGGAACCCTGTCAAAGGTCACCGTGACCAACCACAACGCGATTTCGATTTCGCTTCCGAAAAATCATCCCGCCATTACGACACGCGTGGAACTTCCCCGGTTTCTCTTCGGGCGGGTTGAAGAAAACCAACCGGTCGGCAGGCTGGTCTACCTGACCGATCTTGACGGGGACGGTGAGGCGGAAGAGATCGGCTCCTGCGAACTGGTCGCAACCGCCGCATCGGACAAAGCGGAGTATCCGTCCTTTTTTGTACGGCTGTTCCGTTCCATCGCGGAGTTCTTCCGGGGACTGTTTGAGAAAAACAACGAAGACTGAACTCCCGTTCTCTTTGACCTCCCCCAAAAATAACGCTTATTCCCGTGTTACATCATACAAAGTAAAGGAATCCTTATGAATCAAGTCAGAATCTCCAAATATTTCACCGACTGCGGGGTGCTCTCTAGACGTGCCGCGGAAGAAGAAATCAGAAATGGCAACGTGACCGTCAACGGAAATACGGCAATTTTCGGGCAGAAGATCGACCCGGAGACCGATGTTGTTCTGTATCGCGGAAAACCGCTCCGCGCCCCGGCAAAAAAGCAATATCATTACATTCTGCTCAATAAACCGCGCGGATATGTCACCACGCTCTCCGACGAAAAAGGCAGACCGACGGTCGCGGAACTGATCAGAAATGTCGGGGCTCGTGTTTATCCCGTCGGCAGACTTGACATGGATTCAGACGGGCTTCTGCTCTTCACCGACGACGGGGATCTGACCAATCGGCTGACACATCCGAGCCACGACATTCCCAAGATCTATCTGGTCGCGGTTGCGGGACGCCTGACCGAGCAACAACTGGAAGCCCTCCGGGGACCCATGGTACTGGATGGATACCGCATCCGTCCCGTCGGGGTCGATTTGGTACGTGCGGATAACCAGACAACTGTGCTTCGCATGACTCTTTTTGAGGGCAGAAACCGCCAGATCCGCAAGATGTGCGAAAACACCGGGCTGAAAGTACGAACGCTTACTCGCGTCGCCATCGGAGCCATCAAGCTCGGCGATCTCCCCTCCGGTAGCTGGCGGGAACTTTCCAAAAAAGAGATCCTGCTGCTCGGCGGTCATCCTTCCGGGAAAGACAGCATCACTTGATTTTCGATACAGAACTTTGCATAAATAATCATCTGCACAGCCATCCAAATGCCGGACTTACGTCCGGCATTTTTGATCGCTTCGGTAAATTCCCTGCTTTTCATTTCCGGAGCGATCCGGTAACCGGCTTATAGCATCAAACCGCAAAGGACAATATCCAAGGCAGTGCCGAAAAGCGCAAAACGCATTTCCCGCGCTGCCGTTTTTTGCTGAAAATCAACATAAGAACACGTACAACGACTGCGGTAGCCCCTTTTCCCGGTTTTCCGTCGCCTGAAGCCCGTGTTTTTCAGTAATTATTGTTAAATACTAACAATATTTCCCGTTATTTTTTGTAAAGTAATTAATAGCAAAACCTCTTGCAAAGAATGGGAATATATGGTAATATATTAGTGTCATAAAAAACATTGACGGAGGATATTATCATGAAATCGAACGCAAAAATACTGATTGCGGATGAGAATGCCGCGGTCAGGGCTGCCCTTCGGGACGGATTATCAAGAACCGGTTATCAGAACATTCTGGAGGCATCCAACGGAGAAGAAGCATTAATGATCATTTCGCAGCACCATCCGGATGTTGCGCTGATCGACGTCTGGCTGTCCAAGCTGGACGGCATCGGGCTGATCCGCAGCTGCCGCAATCTTGATTTCACCCCGGACAAGGCTCCCGCGTTCATCGTTGACGCGCAAAGCGCAAATCAGAATATTTTTGTTCAGGCAACCAACGAAGGTGCAGAGCTCTGCCTGCCGAAACCTCTGAACGTCGGAAGCCTGTGTGACCATATCGAAGCAATTCTGGAAAGGCGGGATCAGGCATCTTCCGTTTATCGGAATGAGGTTGCAGATCGCACGCCGGACATCGAAACACAGGTCACGCAGATTATTCACCAGATCGGTGTTCCGGCGCACATCAAAGGGTACCAGTACCTTCGCACGGCTATTCTGTTGACAGTCAAGGACAGCGATATCATCAATTCCGTCACCAAAGTCCTCTACCCTTCGGTCGCAAAGAAATATGCAACGACCACCTCGCGTGTCGAGCGCGCCATCCGTCACGCCATTGAAGTTGCATGGGACCGCGGAGATGTGGACACGCTCAACTCCTACTTCGGCTACACCATTCAGAACAACCGCGGAAAGCCCACCAATTCCGAGTTCATCGCCATGATCGCAGACAACCTCAGATTGAAGTACAAGCTGTATTGATTCTGCGGGTATGCAAACCAGTCGGAATAACATTCGGACAGGCGTACCGATCTGCATCTTTGTATGAACGCTCCTGCCGGTCAGAGTTTTGTACGGACATGTATACGGTTCCGATCAAAACACGAATACCCGCAACAGTCAGATAAACAAATCGGTACCCGCCAAACACCTGAATGTTTTGGCAGGTACCGATTTGATTTATAGTTTGCGGTCGGAGCCGGTGGTGTTGAATGGCCCCCTTCAGGACTGCGGGAGCAGCATATCTCCGTCCTTCACCCAACCGAGTTTTCGGAACAGGAAATCAAACAACAGCGAGAGAATCGCGGGAAGAATGAAGCAAACCAGAATCAAGCCGACCCATTCCAGTACACCGACCGTGCCCGGATAACCGTTGCTTTCATCCATCCAGCCGAGAATCATTCCGATGGGCCCGAGTAACCCGCAGGTTCCCATTCCGGAGTTGATTGCCACGCCGTACATCCGGAGATGGAAAACACAAACGCCAAGCGGTCCCGTGATCGCAGACGCAAGCGTCGGCGCCAGCCAGATACGCGGATTTTTGATGATATTGGGCATCTGAAGCATACTGGTGCCGATGCCCTGGGACAACAGTCCGCCAAACCCGTTTTCGCGGAAGCTGATGACCGCAAATCCGACCATCTGAGCGCAACATCCGGCGACAGCCGCGGCACCGGCAATGGCAAGGCCTTCAGAGGAGCCGACCGCCGCCACACTTCCCGTCAGGACCAGTCCGGCACAGATCGCGGCACTGGAAATCGGTAACGTCAGGCACATACCGATGACGACGGAAATAATCAGTGCAGAGACCAGCGGCACCTGTAAGGAAGCCCAACCGATGAAGGTACTGATATACCCGACCGCGGTCCCGATGAGCGGCGCAAAGAAAACTGCCAGAAGTCCGCCCGCAAGAACCGTGACAAGAGGCGTTACGATAATGTCCACCTTTGTTTTTTTGGAAACCAGCATGCCGATCTCCGAGGCAATGATTGCAATGATGAGAACCGCGATGGGACCGCCCGCCTTGCCCATTTCATTTGCGGCAAAACCGACCGCCGCCGAAGAGAACACCACAAGGGGATGTGCGCCGAGAGCATAGGCGATTGCAATACCCATGACCGCGCCGGATACCTTCTGCGCATAAGTGCCGATCTTTGTGAGCACCGACAGTCCCGGAATCATCCCGAGCGCATTGAAGATTGTGCCGATCAGAAGCGATGCGAAAAGTCCGAGCGCCATTGCGCCCATCGCATCAATGAAGTAACGCTTCGCGTACTTCTTTACGGTTTCCTTGAATACCATGACAAAACCTCCGCTGTTGTTTATTAAAAACAGTATATCATACGTCTGCGTGGATTGCAACGCTGATTATTGACAAGATTTCCGCCGTTCCCTGCCCGGTTTTATTCTTTTCCACGAAATTTCGCTTTTCATCAAGACCTATTCATAATCAAGTGCCGGAATAACCGGGATTCTGTGTCGGAATCACCGCCACAACCTCCCGCAAGAAACACTCCGCGTTCCGCGTATGGCGTGCGAATTTTCCGTTTCCGGACCGGAACCACCGCGGCAAACCGTCAAAAATATCAAGGGGCGAACGCACGAAGCGTTCGCCCCTCTTTTTTGCGGCATCAGCCGCAATCATCTGTTTCGTTCAGATTACTTCGTTTTGATGGAGTTCTCGTAGGACTCGATCATCTTCTTGACCATCTGACCGCCGACAGAACCAGCCTGACGTGCGGTAAGGTCACCGTTGTAACCCTGAGACAGGTTTACACCGACTTCGCCGGCAGCCTCCATCTTGAATCTCTCAAGAGCTGCCTTTGCTTCGGGAACAAGAGTCTTGTTGCTTGCCATTTGCGTTTCTCCTCTTCTGGGTCCATGCGGGCCCGGATGTGCGAATCTATATTCTTGAGCCCGCGGTTCCTCGTGAAGAAGTCTCGCGTTCTCTGTTACTATTGTTCGCAGCCGAAACGCATTTATGAATTCCAATTTTATGACAGAATGGTGAACTCATTCAAGTTCAAACGCACCGGTGTAAAGCTGATAATAGGTTCCCTTCTTCGCAATCAGATCCTCATGACTTCCGCGTTCGATGATGCGTCCGTGATCAAGCACCATAATGACATCCGAATTCTTGACGGTAGAAAGTCTGTGCGCGATGACGAACACGGTTCTTCCCTCCATCAGCTTATCCATACCACGTTGTACAATCGCCTCGGTACGGGTATCAATGGAAGAGGTCGCCTCATCCAGAATCATGACAGGCGGATCGGCAACTGCTGCACGGGCGATCGCGATAAGCTGTCTTTGGCCCTGCGAAAGGTTCGCACCGTTTCCGGTCAGAACGGTCTGATATCCGTTCGGCAGACGCGTGATGAAATCATCGGCACCGGCGAGCTTTGCGGCGGCGATACATTCGTCGTCGGTTGCGTCCAGTTTACCGTAGCGGATATTGTCCATCACCGTACCGGTAAACAGATTGGTATCCTGAAGCACGATGCCGAGAGAATGACGCAGATCTGCCTTTTTGATCTTATTGATATTGATTCCGTCATAGCGGATCTTGCCGTCGGCAATGTCATAGAAGCGGTTGATGAGGTTGGTAATGGTCGTCTTCCCCGCGCCGGTCGCGCCGACAAAAGCGACCTTCTGTCCAGGCTTTGCGTAAACGGATACATCATGCAGAATAATCCGCCCACCTTCCGAATATGCGAAATCCACATCCGTCAGACGGACGTCGCCGCGAAGGGGCGTGTAGGTCACGGAGCCGTCCGCCGAATGCGGATGCTTCCATGCCCACTGCCCGGTACGGTGGTCGGCCTCGTGAACCGTTCCGTCGGGATCAATCACTGCGTTGACCAGAGTCACATAGCCGTCGTCCACCTCCGGCTTTTCGTCAAGCAATGCAAATACCCGTCCAGCGCCTGCCATACCCATGACCACCGCGTTGACTTCGTTTGACACCTGACTGACGTTACCGGAAAACTGCTTGGTCATATTGAGGAACGGCACCACAATACTGATGTCCACGAGCGCCATGCCGGAAAGGCTCAGGTTGGGCGCGCCGGAAAGCAACAGAATACTGCCCGTCATAGCGACCAGAACGTAGAGCACGTTGCCGATATTATTGAGGATCGGCATCAGCATGTTGGCGTACTTGTTCGCTTTTCTGGAATCCTCAAAGAGTTCGTCGTTGATCTCGTCAAAGCCTTCTTCACTCTTCTTTTCGTGACAGAACACCTTAACGACCTTTTGCCCGTTCATCATTTCCTCGACATAGCCTTCCACCCGTCCGACGGAGATCTGCTGACGGACAAAATTCCCCGCGGAATGTCCGCCGACGGTTTTGGTCACAAACAGCATGACCGCAACGCCGCAGACCACAAGGACCGCAAGCCAGACGGAAAGATAGAGCATGATGAAGAACACCGAAAGCACGATCACCGTGGACTGAATCAGTACGGGTAGTGACTGGGACACCATCTGCCGGAGCGTGTCGATATCGTTGGTGTAGTAACTCATGATATCGCCGTGCTTATGGGTATCGAAATACCGGATGGGCAGGTTCTGCATACCGTCAAACATCCGGCGGCGGAGCTTACAGAGAAAGCCCTGGGTGATATACGCCATCAGCTGGGTATAAGTGAGCGACGACAGGATCGCAAGCACATAGAAACTGCCGAGTTTTATGACAAGCGGGACAATCTCTCGGGATGCATTCGTCCAGTCTCCGCTTTTCATGTACACGGAAATCAGTTGAATCACCTGTTGCATGAAGAGAGCGGGAATGGAGCTGACAACCGCAGTGAACACAATACAGACAAGAGCGATCGGCATCAAAACCGGGTAGAAGCGGAACAGGGTCTTCAAAAGCCTTCCGATCGTACCGCGCTGTACCTTGGGAGCACCGGGCATCTGTCCGACGTCCGGATGATTTGCATTACGCTTCTTCATCGTCCGCACCTCCCTTGTTCTGAGATGTATAAACCTCGCGGTAGATCTCATTGGACGCAAGCAGTTCCTCGTGCGTCCCGATCGCGTCGATCCTGCCGCCGTTCAGGATGACAATCTTGTCCGCATCCTGTACAGAGGAAACGCGCTGCGCGATGATGATTTTCGTCGTATCCGGGATATACTCGCGGAATGCTTTACGGATGAGCGCGTCGGTTTTGGTGTCCACCGCGCTGGTGGAATCGTCAAGGATCAGGATCTTCGGCTTCTTCAGCAATGCGCGCGCAATGCACAGCCGTTGCTTCTGACCGCCGGACACATTGGTGCCCCCCTGCTCGATCTTCGTATCATAGCCGTCCTTCTGCCCGCAAATGAAGTCGTGCGCCTGCGCCAGTTTGCAGGCTTCGATCAGTTCCTCGTCAGTTGCGTTCTCGTTGCCCCAGCGGAGATTGTCCTTGATCGTACCGGAAAACAGCTCGTTCTTCTGGAGAACGACCGCCACCTCGTTCCGAAGTACCTCCATGTCGTATTTGCGCACATCCACGCCGCCGACTCTGACCGTTCCCTCAGTTGCATCGTACAGACGCGGGATCAGCTGGATAAGCGTGGATTTGGAGGAACCGGTCCCGCCGAGAATACCGATTGTCTCGCCGGAGCGGATATGCAGATTCACATCGGAAAGCGCGAAGCGTTCCGCGGACGCTGAATACTTGAAGCTGACATTGTCGAAATCGACCGCGCCGTTCTGCACCGAGCAGATCGGGTTCTCCGGGTTTGCAAGCGTAGGCTTTTCTTCAAGGACCTCCACGATACGTCGCGCGGATTCTGCGGACATTGTCAGGATGACGTAAATCATGGCAAGCATCATGAGAGAGTTCAAAATCATGAAGCCATAGGTCAGCATGGAAGAAAACTGCCCGACACCGAGCGCGGAACCGGAAGAAGAAATGATGATCTTGGAGCCGAGCAGGAGCACAAAAATCATATTCGTATAAAGGCAAAATTGCATCAAGGGCGAGTTGCAGGCAACAATGCGTTCCGCTTTGGTGAAATCCTTACGGACATCCTCTGCCGCGGCGCCGAACTTTTTCTTTTCGTAGTCTTCTCTGACAAAAGACTTGACCACGCGCATTCCCTTGACATTTTCCTCAATCGACTCATTGATCCGGTCGTATTTCCGGAAAACGCGCCGGAACATCGGCATGGCACGTCTTGCAATCAGAATCAGCCCGAACAGAAGAACGGGAATGACCACCGCAAACATGATCGCCAGTCTTCCGCCCATAATAAATGCCATCACAAGCGAGAAAACAAACATAAGCGGGCTTCTGATCGCCGTCCGGATGAGCATCATGAATGCAAACTGCACATTGTTGACGTCGGTGGTCATCCGGGTGACCAGAGACGAGGGGGAGAACTTATCAATATTTTCAAAAGAAAACTTCTGCACACAGTCAAAAAGGTCGTGGCGCACATTGCGCGCAAACCCGCTGGAGGCAGTGGCACAGGTTGCGCCGGCAGACGCGCCGAAGGCAAGCGACACACACGCCATGAAGAACAGAACCACACTGTATCTGATCACAGTGGAAAGCTCGCAGCCGTTTTCAATCCCGGTAACAAGCCGGGCAATAAAAAAAGGAATCAGACATTCCATCACGACTTCCCCGATAATGAGAAGCGGCGTCAGAATCGTTTGTTTCCGATATTGCCGGATACATCCCATCAGTTTTTTTATCAAAATATCAACCTCCTTTGACACGTCAGAGTTATAGATTTTATATTTTGAAACGTATTCTTTATTATACGTAGAAATCCCACCCTTGTCAAGCGCAAACTTCACCAAAATAAAGCGACCGCCAACAGACCTTTTGGGTAAAACTATGACCGGTACACCCTTTCGTGACCGGTCATGATTCGCTGATATCCGATTTTGACTTTTTTCTCTTGCTCTCTGTCATCTTTTTCTTGATTTCGGCAAATTCCGTCCGCAGCACCTGAAGAGTTTTCTGATCCTTCGGGAAAATGATGCGCAAAAGGAAAATAGAAATCAGCACGGTAACGATTTTTTCCGGCGTGAACGGGAGCCAGAGCAACGCCGCATATCCACCGCCGATCGCCAGCATCCAGCCGATCCGGAAAACAGACCCGAACAGGATAAAGAGATAACACCATCCGTTGGTGATCATCCATGCAATCCCGAAGCAAATGAGCAGGTGCGGGTTCAGAAAGAACATCAGCCATTTTCTGATAAACGCAAGAACCCGCTCCCGCCGGCTCTTTTTTTGCCCTGTCTCCCCTTCATCCGACACCTTTGACGATGAATCTGCAAGCGAAGCAGCCTCGCGGTCCGTATCCGTTTTCTCCGCCCCGGCGGACATAAGATCTTCTCTGCGTTCTTCTGGCGATTCTGACGTCTGAAGCATACCGTCCACCTCCGGAAAAGTACTCCGCCACTGCTAGCGGGAAACATACAGGATACCACTCTGCCCGAACGGACCCAGCCTGTAATTTCATTATAGCACACTTCAACGGAAAAGGTACGGTTTTCCCAAAGTTTCAGAAAAATTCACACAGAATTCAATACGCGGCGATTCCCCGGAATTATCGGGACAAAGGCGACCGTTCCCCCGGTGGGAAGCAACAAAAACTCCTTCGATCATTCCCCGCAATGCGCGCAGGACGGATGCTCCGGGAACTGCGCCGGATCGTAGGCGATTCCGTGTTTATCGTAGTAATCCTTGAGCGCCGCCTTGATTGCCTCCTCGGCAAGCACCGAGCAGTGAATCTTGTGCGCAGGCAGTCCGTCGAGCGCCTCGGTGACCGCGCGATTGGTCAGCTTCAGCGCGTCAGCGATCGGCTTTCCCTTGATCATCTCGGTTGCCATGGAACTGGACGCGATTGCGGAGCCGCACCCGAAGGTCTCAAACTTCACATCGGAAATAATGTCGCCGTCAATCTTCAGGTAAATCTTCATAATATCGCCGCAACGCGCGTTGCCGACCTCGCCGACCCCGTCCGCATTC
Source organism: uncultured Eubacteriales bacterium (assembly GCA_934796165.1). Taxonomy (GTDB): domain Bacteria; phylum Bacillota; class Clostridia; order Oscillospirales; family CAG-272; genus CAKVOU01. The sequence continues at coordinate 57,023 of CAKVOU010000009.1, forward strand.
TCGATTACTCCGACATTGCGCGGGTTCTTGAAATGATCCATTACTTTTTCACTGTATAATGCCATGATTCTATCCTCACTTCAACATAAACTGCTTTTTACCTTCAACCAGATCACGCCAGACGGGAGACATCCCGCGAAGGTGCTCCACCACCTCCGGAACCGCGCGAAGAATCTGATCGACATCCTCATCGGTATTCTCCTCACAGAGCGTCAGGCGGAGAGAGCCGTGCGCGATTTCATGCGGTCTGCCGATCGCGAGCAGTACGTGGCTCGGCTCGAGTGAACCGGACGTACACGCAGACCCGGAGGACGCGCAGACGCCCGCCATGTCCAGAAGCAGAAGCAGCGACTCGCCCTCAATCCCCTCAAAGCAGAAATTCACATTTCCGGGCAGGCGGCTATTCCTGTCACCATTGAGCACGCTGTGCGGAATCTTTGAAAGCCCTTCAATGAGGCGGTCGCGAAGCGCCGTGACCTTGCGGGAATTTTCTTCCATATGGTCGGTCGCATCCTTGAGAGCCGCCGCCATACCGACAATTGCCGGAATATTTTCGGTGCCCGCGCGCTTGCCGCGTTCCTGCGCACCGCCTTCGATCAGCGTCACAAGCGGAATCCCGCGCTTCGCATACAGCACGCCGATTCCCTTGGGACCGTGGAACTTGTGTGCGGACAGGGAGAGCATATCAATGTTTTCCTCTTTCACATTGATCGGCAGATGACCTGCTGCCTGCACCGCATCGGTATGGAAAAGAACTCCGCGCCCGCGGCAGACTGCCCCGATCTCGCGGATCGGCTGAATCGTGCCGATTTCATTGTTTGCGTACATCACGGTGACAAGGCAGGTGTCCTCGCGGATCGCCGCGGCGACTTCGTCCGCCGTGACGAGTCCGTTTTCATGAACATCCAGAAGCGTGACCTCAAAACCCTGCTTTTTCAGCTTGTCCAGCGTGTGCAGAACCGCATGATGTTCAAATGCGGTGGAAACGATGTGTTTCTTTCCTTTTTTCTCTCCCATCGCGGCGGCAGTGAGGATCGCCTGATTGTCCGCCTCGCTTCCGCCGGACGTAAAGATGATCTCCTTTGCATCACAGCCGAGACAGGCGGCGACCGTCTCTCTTGCACGCCACAGTGCTTCCGCCGCTTTCTGACCGACGGAATGAAGGCTGGACGGGTTCCCGAAATTTTCCTGCATATAGGGCAGCATCGCGTCAAGCGCGACCTTGCTCATTTTTGTTGTTGCGGCGTTATCAGCATATACCTGCATCAACAATTCCTCCGATATACCTTATTACCCACTTGGTTAGTTGGTAATTAGATTATAGCACCCTGTTAACGCTTTGTCAAGCATTTCCTCAAAAAAATCCGAAAGAGAAAGCCCGTCGCCGCTGGGCGACAGGCTTTCCGAAAAAACAATGAAAACAGCAGTGTTATTTTACACTTTTCCGTTCTCTGTCAACCATCATCCCTCATACCGGTATCCGGTTTCGATCGCCTTGAGGTTGACCTCAAGAAGATCCGCGTGCTTGGCGGAAACCACCTTGGACAGAGCCTCCCGGATATTTTCAAAGGAAACCATACCGGTCTCGCGGATCATCTTGCCGACCATGATCATGTTGGCAAGCGTGGGAATACCCGCCTCCTGTGCCATGCGGGTCGCCGGAATGTAAAAGGCAGTGACGTCCGTCCGCTTCACCTTGCGCTCGATCAGGGTGGAATCCACAAACAGCTGTGCGCCCGATTTTGCCGCTCCTTCGTATTTGTCAAGCGACGGCAGGTTCATCACCATCAGAACATCGGGGGCGGAAACGATCGGAGAACCGACGGGCGTATCGCTTAAAATCACACTGCAATTCGCGGTTCCTCCGCGCATTTCCGGTCCGTAGGACGGAAGCCAGCTGAGCTGTCTGCCCTCCAGAAGTCCTTTGTATGCAATGAATTTCCCGGCAAACAGAACGCCCTGCCCGCCAAAGCCGGCAATCAGGATCTGTACGGTATTCATACGCTTCCCTCCTTTGCCTCGTCCGCTGTTTTGTCCTTGAAGACACCTAACGGGTAATACGGGATCATTTTTTCGTCGATCCACTGAAGCGCCTTTTCGGGCGTCATACCCCAGTTGGTCGGGCAGGAGGAAACCACCTCGATGAGTGAAAAGCCCTTGCCCGCAATCTGGTTTTCAAACGCCTTGTGAATCGCCTTTTTGGCATTCAGAACATTCTTGACGTTGTTGACCGCCACGCGCTGAATGTACGCAGGTCCGTCCAGAGCCGCAAGCATCTCGGAAACACGGATCGGGTAACCGACCGTTTTGACATCGCGTCCGTAAGGAGAGGTCTGCGTGACCTGTCCCGGGAGCGAGGTCGGCGCCATCTGACCGCCAGTCATGCCGTAGATTGCATTGTTGACGAAGATGACCGTAATATTCTCGTTTCTCGTCGCGGCGTGGACTGTTTCCGCCATACCGATGGAGGCAAGGTCGCCGTCACCCTGATAGGTAAAAATAATATTTCCGGGCATCGCGCGCTTGAGTCCCGTCGCCACGGCGGGCGCTCTTCCGTGCGCTGCTTCCACCATGTCACAGGTGAAATAATTATACGCCATCACGGCACAGCCGACGGGCGCGACACCAACGCATCTGCCCTCGATCCCGAGGTCATCAATCGCCTCAGCAACCAGACGGTGAATAATGCCGTGCGTACAGCCGGGGCAATAATGCAACGGCGCGTCGGTTAAAGAATTCGGTTTTTTGAAAACGATCATTGTCTGTCACCTCCCGCAAGTTGTTCGATGGATGAAAGAACCTGTTCCGGAGACGGGATCATACCGCCGGTGCGGTTGCAGAGGCGGACGGGACGGCGGCAACGGATTGCCAATTCCACGTCCTCGATCATCTGCCCCATGGAAAGCTCGACCGAAAGGAAACCCTTCACCCGGTCGGCGGCATCCGCAAGCACCTTTCCCGGGAACGGCCAGAGCGTGATCGGGCGGATGAGTCCGACCTTGATTCCCTTTTCTCTTGCCGCAATGATCGCATTTTTGGAGACCCGCGCCGCAATGCCGAAAGCAACGACACAGTATTCCGCATCCTCCATCAGATAGGACTCCCAGAGCGGTTCGTTTTCCTCAATGGTCCGGTATCTCTCGTAACGCTCAAAATTCTTCTTTTCCAGTTCCTCCGGCACAAGGAACAACGAATTGACGATGTTATGCTTACGCTTCATGCCGGTTCCCGTGACTGCCCACGGCTTCTCTGTCTTACCTGCGGATTCTTCGGGAAGAACGACGGGCTCCATCATCTGTCCCATGGTACCGTCCGCCAGAAGCATGGCGGGAACGAGATACTTGTCGGAAAGGTCGAACGCCTTGCTGGTCAGGTCTGCCATTTCCTGCACAGATGCGGGAGCGAGCACGATCAGGTGATAGTCGCCATGACCGCCGCCCTTTGTTGCCTGGAAATAATCCGACTGAGAGGGCTGGATGCCGCCGAGTCCGGGACCGCCGCGCTGGACGTTGACGATCAGTGCGGGCAGATCACTGCCGGCAAGGTAGGAAATCCCCTCCTGCTTGAGAGAGATTCCGGGGCTGGACGAGGATGTCATCGCCCGGAAACCCGCGGAAGCCACGCCGTACACCATGTTGATCGCGGCAATTTCGCTCTCTGCCTGAAGGAACGTGCCGCCGATCTTGGGCATCCGTTTTGCCATATATGCGGCAAGCTCGGTCTGGGGGGTGATGGGATAACCGAAATAATGACGGCAGCCCGCGCGGAGAGCCGCCTCGGCGATTGCCTCATTCCCCTTCATCAATACTTTTTCACTCATGTCCGTCTCCTCACTTCTCCACCGTAATCACGCAGTCGGGACACATGGTCGCGCAGAACGCGCAGCCGATGCAAGCCGCCTGATCGGTGATCTGTGCCGGTGAATGTCCTTTCTTATTGATTTTGTCCTTCGCAATGACGAGCAGGTGCTTCGGGCAGGCGCCGACGCAAAGCCCGCACCCCTTGCAGAGGTCGGATTCAAAGGTTACCTTAGCCATCTTGTTTCTCCTTCCGAATATCAAAGTATTTCTTTTGTAATGTCATGGGGAAAAGGTTTTCGTCCGGCATTTCTGCCGTGACCGTATGCTCCGCCGAGGTAAACAGGATCGGCAGCCCCGAAAGCCGGGACAAGCGGTCCGCCTCTCCGAACGTGGAACGGAGTACCTCGGGGGTCGTATCCCAACCGATGTTGGAGTTGTTGACGATCGCCGTAAACGGGATTCCGCCCGCCGCCTCGATCTCCCGCATCACCCCGAACGCCTCTTCGGCGTTTCTCGTCAGCGGGCGGAAAAAGTTGGCGACGAATACCATTTCATAATTGTCCTCTTCCAGAATGTAGGGCGCATATCTTCCAAGCGCAAGCGCGCCGCGGTCGTCGCCTCCGATGTCCATCACCGCGTAGCGGTTCCGGGTTTCGACCAGTCCGTAAAGCTCCTGTGGAAGCGCGGGCAGATCGACGTTGGAATTGGCATACGCAGGGGAAATCAGCGGGATCCCCGCCTCCTCCAGTTCCTTGGCGCTGTCCTTGGTGCGAAAGTACGGATTGACAATGTCAAGGTCCGCTATCGTAACAGGAAGCCCGCTTTTGCTCAACATAATGGCATAATTGACCGCGATATTGGTCTTCCCGCTTCCGTAATGCCCCGCAAACAGCGTGACTCTTTTATGGGAATTCATCTTTCAGCATCACCGCCTTACAGTTTGTTGCGCTGAATCTTGCCGCTGGTCGTCTTGGGGAGCTCATCGCGGAACACCACGATACGGGGGTATTTGTAGGGCGCGGTGTGATTCTTGACGTAGGTCTGAATCTCTTTTTTAAGTTCCTCGGTACCCTCTGTGCCCTTTGTCAGAACGATACTCGCCTTGACCACCTGTCCTCTCACCTCGTCGGGAGCCGCGGAAACGCCGCACTCCAGCACATAGGGAAGCTCCATGATGACGTTTTCGATCTCAAACGGTCCGATGCGGTAGCCGGACGACTTGATGACATCGTCCACGCGACCGACATACCAGAAATATCCGTCCTCGTCGCGCCATGCCGTGTCTCCCGTGTGATAGTATCCGTCATGCCAGCATTCGTCGGTCTTCTCTTTATCCTCGTAGTACCCGCAGAACAGTCCGCACGGCGCACCGTCCGCAACACGGATGGAGATTTCTCCGACCTCGCCATCCGGAACCGGCTTACCGTCCGCATCCAGCAGGTCGATGTGGTAAAGCGGGACGGGCTTGCCCATGGAACCGAGCCTGACCGTCGTTCCGACCAGATTTGCAATTGCGCAGGTCGTTTCGGTCTGCCCGAAGCCTTCCATGATCTGAAGCCCCGTTGCCGCCTCGAACTGGCGGAACACCTCGGGGTTGAGCGCTTCTCCTGCCGTCGTCATATGTTCAATAGAAGAGAGATCGTAGCGTGAAATATCCTGCTTGACCATCATACGAAGAATCGTCGGCGGCGCGCAAAAGGTTGTGATGTGGTACTTTGCAAACATCGGCAGGATGACGCTTGCATCAAACTTATCGAAGTCGTAGACAAAGATTGCCGCTTCACACAGCCACTGACCGTATATTTTACCCCACGCCGCTTTCGCCCAGCCGGTATCCGCGACCGTCAGGTGCAGTCCGTCGGGGTTGACACAGTGCCAGTACTTCGCGGTATGGAAATGCCCCAGCGGGTACTTGTAATTATGCACCGCTATCTTGGGGTTCCCCGTGGTACCGGAGGTAAAGTACATCAGCATGATGTCGTCGCCGGCAGGCGCATCCCCGGTACGCTCAAACTTACCGGTATAAAGGCCGTACTCCTCATCGAAGCAATGCCAGCCGTCGCGCGTGCCATCGGTAATGATCTTGATTTGAAGCGTCGGGCTGTCCTTCTCGGCAAGCTCGACCTCGTGCGCCACATCGCCGTCGGCAGTACAGAGAATCGCTTTGATCCCCGCCTTGTTGCAGCGATAGGTGATGTCATGTTCCTTGAGCAGATTGGTCGCCGGAATCGCAATGGCACCGAGCTTGTGGAGCGCGTTGATAGCAAACCAGAACTGATAGTTGCGCTTGCAGATCAGCATGACGCGGTCGCCGCGTCTGATGCCGAGCGATTTGAAGTAATTCGCTGTCTGAGAAGTGGCGCGCTTCAGATCACCGAAGGTAAACCGACGTTCGACCATGTGGCGGTCAATGTGTACCATTGCGAGCTTGTCGGGCTGTTCGGTGCCAAGCCGGTCGATCACGTCAAAGGCGAAGTTGAACTTGTCTTCCCCGTGGAAGGTAAGCGATGTGAGGGCACCGCCCTCGTCCTCGGTCGGCGTGACGAATTTCTCCCACACGCGGGTGCGTTTCTCTTCTCCCGTCCGCTTGGGTGAAACGGTGAATTCGCGCGGAAGCTCCCGCCCCGTAACGTTGGGTTCTCCCGACGGATTGAGCACGATCGCGTAGAACACGCAATCCTTTCCGCCGATGGCGATCATGCCGTGGGGCGTTCCGCTGTCATAATACGCACTGTCACCCTCGTGCAGAATCTCAATGTGATCGCCGATCTGCACCTTGAGCGTGCCGCTCACCACGATGTCGCATTCCTGCCCCTCGTGGGTTGTCAGTTCAATGTCGCGGTTCTGTGCCTCCTCGCTGTATGCTGAAATGACATACAGGGGTTCGGCGATCCTGTTTTTGAAAGCCGAGGCAAGGTTGAAATAGGTCAGACCGTGCGCCTCGTCAATCTGCTGTCCCTCGCCGCGCCGGGTAACCGTGTACCCCGCAAGACGGGGGCTGGTGCCTTCGATAATGTCCGTTACGTTGACGCCGAGCGCCAGTGCGCAACGGTAAAGAAACGCAAAGTTGAGGTCGCACTGCCCACTCTCGCAGGTCAGGTACTCTTCCTCCGTCACATCGGTTTTCTTCGCCATTTCCGCGGCGCTAAGCCCCATGATTGCGCGAAGTTCGCGGATTCGTTCCGCCATTTCCTGAATACGGAACTGCACTCCTGTAGTCGGTTTCATTCGTCCTCCTCCATTCCGGCGGACAAAGAAAAGCCCGCCTCAAAGATATGATTCTTTGAGACGAGCTATAATACAAGATTATATCCCGCGGTACCACTCAAATTGTGTACGGACGTACACCACTCAGGCTCAGACAAGCCTTATGCACTGACGCGGCAATCACGGAAAGGTTCTACGAAAGTCCCCGGGGACTTCTTTCTTCCTTTCGGCTCAGAAGCTACAAACATCAGATCTCCGGATCACGGCTCGCACCAACCGCCGCTTCTCTGTATCCTTTCAGACCGATGCCCTCTTCGTCAAAGCCTTTTCTTATAAAATTGATGGTAGCATTATATCATATCCGAATGCAATTGTCAAGCAGTTTCCTGCAATTTTTACAGTTTGTTTCTCTGGATTTTTCCGCTGATGGTTTTTGGAAGCTCGTCACAGAACACGACAAGCCGCGGGTATTTATAAGGCGCGGTGTGCTCCTTGACGTAATTCTGAATTTCCTTCTTCAGATCCTCCGAGGGAACGGTCCCCTTGGTCAGCACGATGCTCGCCTTGACGATCTGTCCTCTCACTTCATCGGGCGCCGCGGACACACCGCACTCCAGAACATACGGCAACTCCATGATGACGCTTTCGATCTCAAACGGCCCGATGCGGTAACCGGACGACTTGATGACATCGTCGATGCGGCTGACATAGAAGAAATAACCGTCCTCGTCGCGCCATGCCGTATCTCCCGTGTGGTAAAGCCCATCGTGCCAGCTTTCGCGCGTCTTCTCGTCATCCATATAATATCCTTTGTACAACCCGCAGGGAGCGCCGTCCTCGACGTGGATCACGATCTCGCCGATCTCGCCGTTCGGGACCGAATTGCCGTCGGGATCGACAATATCAACTTTATATTGCGGGGACGCCTTACCCATGGAACCGATTTTGGGCGCGGTTCCCGCAAGATTTGCGATGATGAGCGTCGTTTCGGTCTGTCCGAAGCCTTCCATGATCTGAAGCCCCGTTGCCGCCTCGAACTGGCGGTAGACCTCCGGGTTGAGTGCCTCGCCTGCCGTCGTCATGTGATGAATGGAGGAAAGATCGTAGCGTGACAGATCTTCCTTGATCATCATGCGGAGCATGGTCGGCGGCGCACAGAAGGTGGTAATGTGGTACTTTTCGAACATCGGCAGGATGTCCGACGCGTCAAATCGGTCAAAGTCGTAGACGAATACCGCACCCTCGCACAGCCACTGTCCGTAGAGTTTGCCCCAGAGCGACTTGCCCCAGCCGGTATCCGAGATGGTCAGATGCAGTCCGTCTCTTTCACAGCAGTGCCAGTACCGCGCCGTGACAAAATGCCCGAGCGCGTAGGTATGTTTGTGTGCCGCCATCTTGGGGTTGCCTGTCGTGCCGGAGGTGAAGAACATGAGCGCCGTGTCCTCGCCGGAAGACGCATTCAGGGGACGGTCATAGCGGTCGGAGAAAAGCGTGTATTCCGCGTCAAAGTCGCGCCAGCCGTCACGCCTGCCCCCAACCATGATGAGATTCTTCACGGAAGGACATTCCGCCGCCGCGTTCTTTGCAATATCCGCGACATCACCATCCGCCGTGCAGAGAATCGTCGAAACGCCGGCAGCGTTGAAACGGTAAACGAAATCGTGCTCCTTGAGTTGATTGGTCGCGGGAATGGCAACAGCCCCCATCTTATGGAGCGCGACCATGGCAAACCAGAACTGATAATGCCGCTTGAGTACGAGCATGACCCGATCGCCGCGACGGATACCGAGCGAGGTGAAGTAATTGACGCAACGATTGGATTCGCGCCTGATATCAGAGAAGGTGAACCGACGCTCGGTCTTGTGTTTATCCACGTGCAGCATGGCGAGCTTGTCCGGGTACTTGTCCGCGATGGCATCCACCACATCAAAACCGAAATTGAAGGAATCCGTGTTCTCAAACCGCACCGACTTGAGGGAGCCGTCCGCGTTCTCCTCGGTTTTTACGAATTTCTCGGCAAGCAGCCCTTCCGTGCGACGCGCGGAGGCAATGCTCGCGCTGACCGTTTCCTCCTTGGTTTCTTCGCCGGGAAGCACCACTGCGCAAAAAACGCAGTCGCGCCCGTCAATCGCGATCATGCCGTGCGGGGTCGAGCTGTTATAATAGATGCTGTCGCCCTCTTCAAGGATCTCGGTATGTTCGCCGACCTGCACCTTGAGTTTGCCGCTGAGCACCAGATCGAATTCCTGACCGCCGTGTGTGGTAAGATGGATCGGGCGGTTCTGAAGCGCGGGAGAATACTCATAGCGCACCCAGTAAGGCTCTGCGATCTTACTCCGGAATTTGGGCGCGAGATTTCTGATCTCAATTCCCTCTTCCTTTGCGGTCTCCTGCCCCCGCCCTTTGCGGGTGACGGTATAGGAGGACAGGCGGGCACTGTTTCTGCCCTCCAGCAATTCGGTCAGCTCCACGCCGAACGCAATCGCACATTTGTGAATAAAGGTAAACGGCAGATCCGTTTCCCCGCTTTCGTAAGCGATATAATCCGATGGTGAAACTTCCGTCGCCCCGGCAGCCTTATCCACCGACCATCCCATGATTTCCCGTAATTCACGGATACGCTGTGCGATCTCGTTCAATTGCATCATGGTGTTTACCTGTTTCATAAAATGCCCCTTTCCGCTCCTCGGCAGATGATTTTCCGGATAAAACAAAAACCCGTCCCAAAGAAAACTCCTTGAGACGGGAATATACCCGCGGTACCACTCAGATTACAGGAAATGCTCCTGTCACTTTCAGGCTCAGACAAGCCCTATGCACTAACGCAGCATACACGAAAGACGCCTACTCACAACCGATTGCTTTGGGGTCTTCAGCTCGGAAGGGATTGGAACTGAATTTCGCACTTACCGGGATCACACCGTCCCCGGCTCTCTGGAAGCGTTTCATCCGTCCGTCTTCGTCATCGCTTTTTTCAATATATGCGGATTATATCATAAGAGACGTGTCTTGTCAAGTGTTTTCTTGATTTTCAGTTAAAAAAGTTTTACCGGATGCCAAACAGGCGTTGTGCGTTGCCGTGAAGGATCAGATTCAGCTCTTCGTCGTCAAGGTTCAGAGCATACAGACGCTCCAGCTCTTCCTTCGGCGACCACATGGGATAATCAGTCCCGAACAGCACATGGTCCGCGCCGTATGTACGGATAACGTCGCGCGCCTCCCCGGGAGTGAGCGCATAGAGCGACGAGGAACAGTCCACATAGAAATTCGGATACCCGGCAAGGGTCTTCACCGCGTCCCGCCAGATCGACCAGCCGCCGAGGTGCGCGCCGATCACGGTCAGATCCGGGTAGCGGTCAAGCACCGGCTTCATGCGGTTGGGGTTGGAAAAATCGTAGCGCGAGTCACCGGTGTGGATAAGTACCGGAATCTTTCCCCCGCACATCCGGTAGATTTCAAGGCAGCGGCTGTCGTCGAGCCGGAATCCCTGCACGTCCGGGTGCAGTTTGACCCCGCGGAGCCCGAGCGAGAGAAGCGCGTCAAGGTCCGCGCGCAGGTCGTCACTTTCCGGATGCAGGGTTCCGAGTCCAATCAGCCGATCCGGGTACGCGGCAACCTCGGCGGCAATGAACTGATTGATGGGAAGCGTCTGGGAGGGCTTGGTCGCCACCGAAAAGACGATGTGCCGGTCAATTCCCGCTTCCCCGCCGACGCGGAGAAGCGTATTGAGTGTGCCGTCATACCGCATATTGATATGATAGAAATTCCCGATTCCCGCCACGGCACGCGCGGCAATCTTTTCGGGATAAATGTGACAGTGGCAGTCAATGATCTTTCGTGTTCCGTTCATTTTCTTCTCCAAAACCGTGTTTTCCATGTTCGGATGCCTTTCTTCCGGTTCCTCTGTTCCCGTGCGGTCGGGTTCCGGTTTGCAGATCCCGCCGACCGACTCCCTGTCCTTCATTTCCCGGCTTCAAGCCCGAGACGGGCAACGGATTCATCCCGCATCCTGTACTTCAGGATCTTCCCCGCCGCGTTCATTGGAAACTCACGGGTAAAGACAAAGTACCGGGGGACTTTGTGACGCGCCATATGCGCGTTACCGTACTCCCGCATCTCCGTTTCGTCGGATTCCGTACCATCGTGAAGAATGATCCACGCGCACGCCTCCTCGCCGTACCGGTTGTCGGGAACACCGACCACCTGCACATCACGCACCTTGGGGTGTGTCAGGTAGAATTCCTCAATCTCACGCGGATACAGATTCTCCCCTCCGCGGATAATCATATCCTTGAGCCGCCCGGTCACCTTGTAATACCCGTCCGGCGTACGGCAGCAGATGTCGCCCGTGTGGAGCCAGCCGTCGGGGTCGATCGTCGCGGCGGTCGCCTTCGGCATTTTGTAGTAGCCCTTCATGATGTTGAAGCCGCGGGCAACAAATTCTCCGTTCTCGCCATCCGGAAGCTCCGCACCCGTTTCCGGGTCAATGATACGGCATTCCACCCCCGGGAACGCGCTCCCGACCGTTTCCACGCGATGGTCAAGGTCTTCGTTGACCTCCCCCATGGTACATCCGGGCGACGACTCCGTCTGACCGTAAACGCTGACGATCTCGGTCATGTTCATGTCCGTTGCTGCGCGGCGCATCAGGTCGGCGGGACAGTTGGAGCCTGCCATAATGCCCGTTCGCATATGAGAAAAGTCCGTTTTGCCGAAATCCGGATGATTGAACATGGCGATGAACATGGTCGGAACGCCGTTGAAGCAGGTAATGCGTTCCGCTGTCACGCAGGCGAGCGACGACTGGGGTGAAAAATACGGAAGCGGACAAAGCGTTCCGCCGTGCGTCATCATGGAGGTCATGGACAGCACCATGCCGAAGCAATGGAACATCGGCACCTGGATCATCATGCGGTCGGCAGTGGACAGATCCATGCGGTCGCCGATGATCTTACCGTTGTTGATAATGTTACTGTGAGTCAGCATCACGCCCTTCGGGAAGCCCGTCGTGCCGGAGGTGTACTGCATATTGGCGACATCGTCCGGACGCACCTCCGCCGCACGGCGGCGGACCTCCTCCATGGGAACCGAGGACGCGCGGCACTGCATTTCCTCCCAGGTAAGGCACCCGTCCAGCCGGCAGCCGACCGTCACGATGTTGCGAAGGAACGGAAGTTTCTTTGCGTACAATGGTTCTCCCGGCTTCGTGGTTATAAGTTCCGGGCAAAGCTCAGACATGATCGCACGGTAATCCGAATCCTTGCACGACCCGATCATGACCAGCGTATGCGTATCCGACTGGCGGAGCAGATACTCCGCCTCATGAATCTTGTATGCAGTATTGACCGTAACCAGCACCGCGCCGATCTTGGTCGTCGCCCAGAAGGTAAGAAACCATTCCGGAACGTTTGTCGCCCAGACAGCGACATGATCCCCCCGCTTCACGCCAAGCGAAATGAGCGCGGCGGCAGTCCTGTCCACGTCGCGGCGGAATTCCGCGTAGGTACGTGTATAATCCAGCGTCGTGTACTTGAAGGCATACTGATCAGGATACTGCTCCGCCATCACGTCAAGCACCTCGGAAAAGGTCTTGTCGATGACATCGAATTTCTTCCACGGAAAACTGCCGGTGTGCGCGCGGTTGTAATACAGGCGATTCCGATGCACATTTCCCATAGCACGGGTCATATAACTGACATATTGCGTCAGAACAATATCCGCGTCGGTATACTCGGCGTTATCGGCGGCAACGAGATAGCCGTCGTAGTTGAGGGAACGGAGCGCGTCGAGGAATTCGCCGATGGGGAGTTCCCCGTCTCCGATGAGTACGTCACGTCCCGCTTTTCTGTCGCCGATCCGCACATTTTTGATGTATGCACCGAGCATCTGTACCGTTTGTTCCGCGCTCTCCCCTGCACAAAAATAGGTTTCTCTGACATTCCACGACGCACCGACCGCCCCACTTGCAAAGCAGTTGATGAGGTCGATTAACCGTTCGGCATGCGCAAGATAGCCGCACGTTTCAAACAGAATTGTTACGTTATCCCCCTCTGCTTTGCGTACTGCGGGGGCAAGGCAATCCCGGATCTGTCCGGATGAAACAATCTCCCCGAACTTTTCTGTCACGCGGATGATGACATAAGGAATCCCCGCGTCGGCGGCAAGTCCCACATACCGCGCGACGGTTTCCCCGTCGTCTGCTCCGGTTCCGATCGGCTCCGGGCAGGTCAGCGCACTGACCGAAATATGTCGGTTACAGAGTTTTCTTCTGGCGCCCGCACGATCAGCTGACCGGAACAGATTGTCCGCATGCGTGCGGATTTCCCGGTCAACATCGAACACCTCAAAGCCGGAAAACCCGTAGTCGGCGGCAATGTTGCACAGCCTGACAAAGGACGCGGCTGTTACATATTCGGTGGAAAAAGCAAGTTTCATATCAGTTCTCCCCGTATACGATCTTGTTGAGCGCGCCGATATAGGCACGGATACTTGCGCCGATGATGTCCGTTGAAATGCCGTTTCCGGCATAGAGCTTTCCCTCCGAGCGCAGGCGGACGACTGCGGAACCGAGCGCCTCGCGCCCCTCCGTCACCGCCTGGATGCGGAATTCGTCCAGCTCATAGTGATGTCCGATGATCTGCTCGATTGCACGGAACGACGCGTCAATCGGTCCGTCCCCGGTGCTGACACCGCAGAACTTTTCCCCGGCACGCGAAAGCGTGATCTGCGCCATGGCGGGCGTGATATTGCCGCTGGTCGAAACATAGCTTTCCAGGTGATAGGTGGACGGCACCTGCATAGCACTGCCGGCGATGATCGCGTCAAGCTCCCGCTCCCCGATGCTGCCCTTTTTCCCGGCAACCCGCCTGATCTCCTCAAACACTCTGCCCCGGTCTTCTTCGCCGAGATCGTATCCGAGTGCCAGAATCGCCGCATCCGTGTCCGCGCGGGTACTGTCCGCGCCGAGCGCAACTTTCGCGGATTCCGCTGGGAGCGGTGAAGCCCCGCTCTCTGCGCCGATCTCTTCCCGCAAAGCGGCAATTCCCCTGCGGATCTCCGTCAGGTGCAATCCGGTTTCCGCGCCGAGCGCGTCGCTCCTTGCGCGAAGGACCTCCGCAAACGCGGCGGCGGGCATCACCCCATCCCCCGCCATGGCAAGCGAAATGCCGTCTGCACCTGCACGAATCGCAGAAACCGCACAAGAAACTGCGAGCCCGAGTGAATCCGATGTTCTGACAAATACGGACACGCCGTCAGGCATCGCCTCTCTGACTGCGGCAACCGTTCCGGCAAATTCCTCCGGCATCCGGTCTCCTGCATCGTCGCAGATCGTCACACCGGAAGCACCGTTTTCCACGGCGGCAAGGCAGGCGCGGATCAGGAAATCTTCGTCGGCGCGGGTCGCGTCCTCTGCCACGAATTCAACGGGAGCTCCCGTTTCCTTCGCTGCACGGCAGATATCGGCAATGCGTTCCGGCATCCCCGCCGCTTTCACGTGCGCCATGTATTCCATCCGCACAGTGGAAACCGGAAGCGTAACCTGAAGCATAAAGCATCCGTTCCCGGCAAATGCCGCAGAAACCGCCGGGACCTCCTCCTTCCCTCTGACGGGAACCTTCAACTGCGCGGTCTCCACCGACGCGGCGATCGTCCGATACAGAACGGAATCCTCTTTTTCGTTTTTCGGTGCGGGAAGCTCGATCGCGTCAAAGCCAAGTTTGTCGAGGCGGCGGGCAATCTGCACTTTTTCGCGGAAGGACAAGATTTTTTCTTTTTCCGAAGCGAGCACGGCAAGCGTTCTGTCAGTCACGGTCAGTCTTTTCATAGAGGTTCCCCTTTTCTCGGATTTGAAATAATAAAAAACCGCAGAAACCAAACTGGCTTCTGCGGGATGATTAACTGAAAAATTAACCACGGTACCACCCGGATTACCGTCCATGGACGGTCACTCATAAGGCTCAGACAAGCCCCCGATCTGTAACGGGATCTCCCGGAACTCCATACTGCCGCGCGTCGCGCGATTCCGGAGTTCGGCTCAGGTACGAGACCGATTCTGCACAGCATTACCGTCTCACACCGACCGACGGCTCTCTGTAAACTGCATCCGCAGAACGTAATACCCTCTTTGCTTTTTTATCAGTTTACCATGTCAAAGCGGATTTGTCAATGCACAATTCCGCACAAAAACGGTTTTGGGACATTCCGGTCATTCGTTCAATTCTGCCAAATCCGACTGGTTTCACGCCCATATTGTCCCGTTGACGGCATCACTCCCGTACCGTCTCGTTGACAATGCGGTCATACGACCGGGCAGTCAGGAAATACACCGCCACGTAGATGAGAAGGAACACAAGAAAGGTCACAAGCGTACAGAAGAAAAACAGCGGAACATCGGTCAAACCGAACAGAATGAGAATCTGCCTGATCATCGGGAATGCAAAGGTAATATGAACGGCGGCAGTGAGGATCGGCAGGAAGAACACGGTCAGAATCTGGGAGAGGATCGTGGAGCGGACCTCCTTTTTCGTCATACCAACCTTCTGCATGATTCGGAAGCGCTCCCTGTCGTCATACCCCTCGGAAATCTGCTTGTAATAGATGATGAGCACTGTCGCAAGCAGGAACAGAAGTCCTAAGAACATCCCGAGGAAGAAGAAGGAGCCGTAGGATGCCAGGTAATCACTGCGGACAAGTTGTTTACTGACCCCGCGCCGGATGGAAAAGGTCTGTCCGTCCATCGTTTCCGTCCGCGCGGTCACGTCAATCAGCTTTTCGCCGAGGTCCGCCCGTTCCTGCTCCGTTCCGCCGGAAAAATCGCAGAAGGTCGTCACACTGACGGACGGACCATCGGCTTCCCATCCGTCATCCCGGATTGCGAAAAGCGTCTCCTGCTCGGGAACAACCACATAAACGACCGGATACGCAAACTCCGCCGGGACCCGTGCGGACAGTGATTTCGGGTCAAAGGAGCGCGCCCGATACGTACTTCCGAGCAGGTTGACGGTATCACCAAACCCGTTTTTCTCGGTTCCGATGTACACCCCGTCCCTCTCCGGGGTAAGCGTGCTCCCGGTCAGGACGCGATAGCTTTCCGCGTCCATGATCCAGACAAAACACAAGTCGGTATCCGGATCATCGGAAAGCCGGAGCGTATCCCCCTGCCTGTCACCCAGAAACCGCAGGCAACGATAACTCGCAAGCGCCGTCACCCCAAAACCGTTTTCCGTGACGGTACTGCGGATAATCCGCTCGTTTTCCGCAATGCGCGGATCGTCCGTTCCGGTGTAATCCGAAACGGTGAAATCGTGCGGATACATCCGGTCGATCGCTGCGTTTGTGCCGAGATACAGGCAGACTGTGGTTGAGACCGTGACCAATACCATGGTAGACAGGATACAGATGCTCGCAAGCCCCGCCGCATTGCGTTTCATACGGTACAGCATGCCGGAAACGGTCGGGAAATGCCGCGTTTGGTAATAATAACGCTTGTTCTTTCTCAGCGCTTTGAAAAACACGATACTGAACGCCGTAAACAGAAGATAGGTTCCGGCAATGACCAGAAGCACCGCAAGGAAGAACATTACGATTGCTTTGACTGCGTCATCTACGGTAACTGCAATCGCGTATCCGGCACCGAGCGACAGAATTCCAAGAATGGCAAGAATCCATCTGGATTTGGGTTCCCGCTCCCCTTCACCGGAGCCGCGGAGCAATTCCACCGGGCGGGAAAGGTGGATGATGCGCAGCGTGTTTGCGAGGATCACAAAATAAACGGCGGAAAAGAAGATTGCCGTGATGAGAAGTGCGAAGGGGTCAAAGCGAAGCCCGAAGGCGACATTTCCCCCGAGGATCCGCAAAAGAAGCAATTGCAGAAGTTTTGCAAATACAACGCCGAAAAGAATGCCGAAACCGAAGACAAGCAGGATGGTATCCAGCGTTTCAAACACAAGAACTCTGCCGATGTGACGTTTTTCCATGCCGAGGATATTGTAGATGGCGAATTCCCTTTTGCGGGCTTTTGTCAGAACGCTGTTTGTGTAAAACAGAATGATGGCGGCAAATACGGCAATGACGATACAGCCGAAGCGCAGAACGAGCGCCACGTTTATCCCGCCGCGGATGGTGGGGAGTACCGGATCGTTTGCGAGCGTCAGCATGATAAAAAACATCATCACGGTGACGGCTCCCGCAAGCAGATACGGAAAATAGAATCGGCGGTTGTTTTTGATATTGGTTGCGGCAAGCCTGGGATATAGAAAAATACGGTTACACACGTCCCTCACCTCCCGGTAAGGACGCGCCGGTCGCAAGCAGAGTCAGGGTATCCGTAATGCGCTCGTAAAAACGTTCATCTCCGTCGTTTCCGCGATAGATCTGATGGAACACCTCGCCGTCCTTGATGAAGAGCACCCGCCCCGCGCGGCTTGCGGCGCGTACCGAATGCGTTACCATCAGAATGGTCTGTCCGTCTGCGTTGACGTTCCCGAACAAACGGAGCAGCTCATCCGTGGACCGGGAATCCAGGGCGCCGGTCGGCTCATCGGCAAGTACCAGTTGCGGTTTTGTGATCAACGCCCGCGCAACCGCCACGCGTTGTTTCTGCCCGCCTGAAATTTCATATGGAAATTTTTCAAGCAAATCCGCAATTCCGAGCTGGCGGGAGAGCGGCAATAACCGCTTTTCCATTTCCGTGTATTTCATGCCCGCAAGCACGAGCGGCAGAAAGATATTGTCCCTGACCGAAAAGGTATCCAGCAGGTTGAATTCCTGAAATACAAAGCCGAGTTTTTCTCTCCGGAACGCCGCAAGATCGGTTTCCTTCACCGCGCCGAGGTCCTGCCCGTCAAGCAGTACGTTCCCGGACGTCGGGCGGTCAAGTGCCGCGAGAATATTGAGCAGCGTGGTCTTTCCGGAGCCGGATTCCCCCATGATTGCCACGTACTCGCCCTTTTCCACCGTAAAACTGACGCCCGACAGCGCCTGTACCCGGTTTCCGCCGAAGCGGGTCGTGTATACCTTTTTAACATTTTTCACTTCCAAAATCGCCATAGTCTTCTCCAATGCCTTGTGCGGCTCCTCAGATTCCGGGAAACGCCCGAAAGACGCACCGCCTCGCAGGCAGGTGCTTTGATCCCGGGCAGTTTTCTTTCCCGTCATACTGATTATAACAAAACGGAAAAACGTCTGCCATACTTCCGGCTTACATTTTTCCGTTCAATCTTACATTCCTGTAAGGTCATTCAAAATCCAGGGAAACGCTGTCCAGATCGATCCGCACCTCGGTACCGACGCCGACCTCTGACGTAACTGCGATCCGGTGTCCGAGCCTTGTTAGGATCCGCTTCGACAGATACAGTCCGATCCCCGTCGCCAGTTGGTCAACCCGCCCGTTGGAGCCGGTATACCCCTTTTCAAACACACGCGGCAGGTCTTCTTTGGCAATGCCGATTCCGGTATCCGCAATTACAAGCGTGAGCGGTTCCTCAACGAATACCGTAACACTCCCCGCCCTTGTGTATTTCAACGCATTGGAAAAGAGCTGATCCAGCACAAAAGAGAACCACTTTTCATCCGTCAGCACCGTCTTGTGTACCGGCGTGTAGCAAAGGCGGATCTTCTTGCGGATAAACCCGGACGCGTACCGGCGTATCACCCCGCAGAGCATGGTATCCAGATCATACCGGCGGATGAGGAAATCCGAGGATTCACTATCCAGCCGGACATACCCGAGCGCCATTTCCACATATCGCTCAACATTCTGAAGGTGGTCGGAAAGTTCCCGGTTTCTCTGCGTATCCTCTTCGGAGAGCAGAAGCCGCATTGCCGCGATCGGTGTTTTGATCTGGTGCGCCCAGACTGTGTAATATTCGGATTGTTCGGAGAAACGGATCTCCGATACCTCCTCCGAACGCTTTTTCGCGTCGTAAAGCGTCCTGACAAGTGCGGTATAATCCGCCTCGATTCGTCCATGCGGTTGCGGAAGGTGTTCATCCGTGAAAAGAATCTCCTCCCTCAGGCGAAGAAGCTCGCGATGACGGCGAACAAACCCGGAATAATCGACCGCAAACAGAACCAGACCGATTAAGAGGCAGACAGCCATGGCGTAAAGCACAGCCTGTACAGGAAGCCGATATAATGTAAAAACGATCGCGAATACCGCGCAAAATGACAAAAACACCCCGATTCCGCGGAGACGGGTACGAAGATAAGCTCCGAGCAGTCGCACGTTTTTCTCCTTTCTTCGGTTTCCCGGCAAACCGGGATCAGTCCGGAATACAGTAGCCCATTCCCTTTTTGGTTTCAATGAATCCGGTCAGCCCGGCACTCTCCAGCTTTCTTCTGAGCCGCGCAATGTTGACGGTGAGCGTGTTTTCATCCACAAAGCAATCGGTTTCCCACAATTTCTCCATCAAGGTCTCTCGCGAGACCACCCGCCCGCAATTTTCAAACAGGGTAAGCAGCATCCGGTATTCATTTTTGGTCAGCTCGATCCGCCGGTCGGAATAAGACAGACTTGCATCTGAAACATTGAGCAGCGCACCACGGTGACAAAGCACGGTCGGAGATGCGCCAAAATCATAAGTGCGGCGCAGGATTGCCTGCACCTTTGCAAGCAGAACGCCGAGATCAAACGGTTTTGCAATGAAATCGTCTGCGCCCATGTTCATTGCCATCACAATATTGAGGTTATCCGATGCGGAGGACAGAAACACCACCGGAACCCGGGAACGTTTTCGAATCTCCGCACACCAATGGTATCCGTTATAAAACGGAAGTGAAATATCGACAAGGACCAGATGCGGATCGAATTCCGAGAAAACGGGCATGATCGCGTCAAACGCGTCGGGAATTTTGACACAAAAACCCCAGGCTCCGAGATACCTTGCAACCGATGCGGCAATGGCATCATTGTCTTCGATTAAAAGAATCCGGAAGCCGTTTCTCTGGTTTTTGCCGTTTTCGCCTGCGTTCATAAAATGGTCCCCCCGCCTACAACGGTATCCCCGTCATAGAGCACTACCGCCTGCCCTTTGGTGATGGCTCGTTGCGGTTCATCGAAAGTAAGTCGTATCGAATCCGTTCCCACCGGAATCACGGTTGCCCACTGCTCTTTTTGCTGATACCGGACGCGCGCCCTGACGCGGAGCGTTTCCGGCAGGTCGCCTGCGTCATAAGCAATCCAGTTGAAGTCCCCGGCGGAAAGCTCTTTTGTAAAGAGATCTTCATTACGCCCGAGTATCACGCGGT
The DNA here is from genome assembly GCA_934796165.1 of uncultured Eubacteriales bacterium. GTDB lineage: Bacteria > Bacillota > Clostridia > Oscillospirales > CAG-272 > CAKVOU01. The sequence continues at coordinate 77,278 of CAKVOU010000009.1, forward strand.
TGGTGTCCAGCTGTTTCTGTACCACATACATGGGTTCGGGAAGCGCAAGCCCCAGTCCCTTTCTCTGCCCGACGGTATAATGAATGATGCCCTTATGTTTTCCAAGCACGTTTCCGTGCAGGTCAACGAACTGTCCCTCCGGATAGATTTTCCCCGTATGTTCTTCGATCACGCGGGCGTAATCCCCGTCCGGAACAAAGCAGATATCCTGGCTGTCGTGCTTGTGCGCGTTGATAAAGCCTTTCTCCTCCGCAATCCGCCTGGCTTCGGTCTTTTCCATCCCGCCGAGCGGAAAACGCGTGTGCGCCAGCTGCTCCTGCGTCAGGGAATACAGAACGTAGCTCTGATCCTTTGTGGGGTCGGTCGCCTTTTTGAGCAGGTATCTGCCGTTTTCAAATTCAATTCGCGCGTAATGCCCCGTCACGATGCAGTCGCATCCAAGCTCCGCCGCGCGGCGGTAAAGACGGTCAAATTTGAGATAGCGGTTGCAATCAATACAGGGATTGGGCGTCGCGCCGTTTTCGTAAGCGCTGATAAATCGATCAATGACCTGCCGGCGGAAATCGTCCGAAAAGTCGAACACATAATACGGGATCCCGAGCCGGAAACAGACGCTCCGTGCGTCCTCGGTATCATCGAGCGAGCAACAGGTTCTTGAGGACGGAATCCCGGCATCCTCATTGTGATAGAGGCGCATGGTAACCCCGATACAATCGTATCCATCCCGTTTTATCAGATATGCGGCAACGCTGGAATCCACCCCGCCGCTCATGGCAATCAACGCTTTCATAACCCCTCCGGTTCCCCGGTCGCACAACACGCGGACCTCTGTCTGTTCTTTTCTGCTTCCATTATACCACATTTTGAAGATTTGAAAAGGGGAAAAGAAAAATTGAAACGGAAACCCGGAGGAGTTAAAATTTTTTCGCAGAACTATAAAGAACCTGCAAAGCCGGCTGGCTTTGCAGGTTGTTGGGAAGTAATTGGGAAGAGAAAATAAAGTCATTTAACTCTCAGAGTCAATAGGGGCGGTTTTTTCGCAGATTCTGTTATCCGTAGATCCGTTCATATCCGAATCGTATGTCACAATACTGATCATTCCTTTGTATTCGACATCGTGATCGTACACAAAATCCAGCGTAAGAGATATCGTTGTGGTCCCGGTGCCGATCACCTTGTCAACGTACTTCCACTTGCCATCCACCTTTTCGTAAACAACCAGCGCCGCATCAGTAGCGGTACCGGTCATGCATCTGACGGCACCGGTTGCAGCGGCAGCAGAATCATCACCGAAAACAATATTGCACTGCATGGAAAGCACGAGACCGGAACTCAAAGAGGAGACAACTGCCGGGGAAACCGGAAATTCCGGAGGAACCGGAAGTTCAGTTGCCGTAAGGTCGGTCGCAGCAAATGCCCTAAGAGAGAGAAAGAACGAAAACAATGTCAGCACCAGTGCTACCAAAACCACTTTGGAATTGTGCTTCATGATATGCCTCCTGAAATTATCGTAAAGCCATAAATAATAACAAATCAACAAGGATAAAAGTAACAGAATGTCGAAAAATTTTCTGCCGATTCAACAGTATTTACTCTACACTTTCGGCAAGCCGGACAGTCTGCTGCAAATCCGCATAAGAAATAATGTAATAGGCGTATTCCCCGTCGTTCCAGACAAGGCAAATGACTTTTTCCTCACGATTGGTATATACATACGCCCGATACCCGTTCACGGTGGTTTCCGAATATGTATCATCGGTACTGTCGAAAATCATACTGAACTGATCAAGCGTTGACTGCGTATAGGTACAGATATCGTACCCGTTCAGATAATAATCCGCCACAAACCCGGCTTTCCCGGATGACAGAACCTTTTCCGACCAGCCATCGGGAAGCTCGGCGGGTCTGCGGATCTGCTTGACATAACGCGGCGGCTGTGTGCCGAGGGCATTCCCCGAAACGACCTTCCCGGTCAGGTCGGTCAGAAACACAGACGGCTCAAAACGGATCTCCATCCGGCTGTTTGTCCATTCGTTTGCAACTTTCCAGAGTGCTTGCCTCGTTGCGGAAACGCTCATGATGGTCAGAAACATTGCAGACAACAGAAGAAGAACGCACAGAGCGATCCGGAATGAGATCTTCCGGGCGCGGGCAACATTCTCCCTGTTTTCCTCTCTGCGGAGCATCCGGTCACAACTGCGCGAAAAGCGGCGGTCAAGCATCACATGGCTGGTATCGATCGTATCCAGCAACAGCACATCGTCGTTTCCGCAATCATTCACGACGAAATCGATCATGCATTCCAGCCTATCACTGCCGATATACATACTTCAGATTCTCCCCTCCAAGCCGCATAATCTGGCGCTTTGCCCTGACAAACCGATTCCGTGCAAGTTCTTCCGACACATGGAGTGCCCGCGCAATTTTACTGTAAGTCATTCTTCCGTAGCACTTCAGAATCACAATGTCTCGGAATTCCGGCTTCAGCTGATCGATGACCCTTCGGACCTCCATGCAGTTTTCCTCACTGATGATCAGATCATCCACGCTCGGATCAGGATCCGGAATATCAAGTGTTTCCATTTCTCCGTCGTCATTTTTCACGGTCAGAGGAACCGTATTTCTGCGGCGGTTTTTGTTATACAGATTGATTGCGGCGTTCCGGCAGAAGATGACAAGCAGTTTTTTGCAGTTGACTTCATCCGCCTCACGGAACATCTCAATATTATCTATCACCTGTAGGAAGGTATCCTGCACACAGTCCTCCGCGTCATAATGTTGATGCAGGACCTGGTAGGCTATGGCATACAGCTTCACGGAATACGCATTGTATAATTGTTCAATGAAGCTCTTGTCCTTGTCTTCGCTGATTGCCGTGATGATCGGTAAAATGCTTCTCACCCCCTGTTTGATATATTATAATATATTTTCCAACAAAAGTCAACTTCTGTCAATCATTTTTTGTAAAAAGATGTATTTTATGACGTCTTAACGGATTCTGACCCGGTTTTCTCACAAAAAGGACGGTTTTCCCCATCGGTCTTTCTCCAATCAAAGAGAAGCGACTGCCCAAACGGGCAGCCGCTTCTCTTTGCAGCATACGATCTGCAAAATTCGGTTGGAAAGATAACTTCCGGCAGTATCAGAAGAATACGTCTCTTGCTTTTTCTTTGATTTCCTTGGAAGCGGCAAACGGAATACGGGTGGTATAGCCGTTCTTTGCCGCAACGATCTTCTTGGTCGGCCAGGCAAAGATATCCCGGTTCCATTCGTTGATCGTGTCGTTGTACAATTCTCTTGCCGCAGTAATCTCTCTCTGGAGATACATATTCTGCTGCATGGCATCCGCAATCTCCTGGTGCGCTTTCAGATCCGGATAATTCTCGACCGCAACATTGATGTCTCTCGAAATGGTGTCGATCTTTCCGCCGAGCTCATTGCGCGCGGCATCCGAATCTCCAGCGTTTCCGGAACGGTATTTTGCGATGTTCTGGAAGGTATCCTTGTCAAGGTCGATTGCCTTGTCAAGCAGACGCGCGCAGTTCTGGAGCACCATCACCCGCTGTTCCAGATAATTGTCGATCTGGGATGCGTTTCTCTGAATCTTCTGCTGCAGCTGATCAAAATGCTTCTGTGCGTTGATCTTCATGATCAGAAAGATGACGCCGGGAAGGATGCCGCAGATCCAGAGCAGGATCTCAAAGACCTTTGAGCCTGCGCCGACCTCGGCGGGGATCTTCTTTGCGATGACGTTGGTATCAACGCCCTCGTCTCTGACCTCGGGATTCAGCTCGTCAAGTTGATTTGCCATGTTTTTCTCCTTTTATGTGTAGTATATTTGTCAGGCGATACCGGACAGGCAAAGCCCGTTTCTGGTTGCCAGAACAGTGTTACTGCCCTTTTCGTTTTTTTTGCTTTCGGCGACAAGAAAATCATTGATCGCTTCCAGCGGAAGATATTCGTCCCACGGCACCGGCACATTATGGATATGTCCGTCGCCGCCGAGAACCGGCACATAATCCAGCCGCGGCTGCATATCGTAGGAAAATGCCGTCACACGGACCCGGTCAGAATCGTTTTGGGTGCCGGCGAACGAGGATTTGAAAATCGCCTGAGTCTTGGTATCCGGATGAACGGCATACCTGGGATCCACCCGGTTGACCAGCGCCTCGCATTCCAGATCGGAATATCGTCTGGAATAATCGGGGATCGGTTTCAGAGAGTGCACGGGACGTTCCTGATACAGGGGAATTGCCAGAAGCGGCGCGAAATCAAAATATACCGCTTTGAAGAACTCCGCGTTCTTTCCGAGGAAATTTTCCCGGACCTCATCAAAGGAATAGGACGCATAGTCGCCCGGGAAAAGTGTCAGTCCTCTGCCCTGACTGTGCTTCGTCACGATACAGTTTGTTCGTTTTTGTTTGATAAAATGAAAATCATCTCCATACCCGGTGCGGGAACGGATCAGATCCACCATGTTGGTCTGTGCCAGCGGAGTAAACAGTGTGCGGAACTGAACCTCGTTGTCACGGTCAAGCGCGTCAAAGAGCACCTCAAAATCGGAATTGGACATGCTCATGAAGTTTCCGTTTTCACTGATGGATTTGTCGGTTTTCTTCTTGAGCTTTTTCTCGCCCTTCTTCACATATTTTTCGATTTCTTTGTCGCTCTTCTCATCCAGATTGGTTGCATCCCGGCTGAAGGAAAGATCCGGACCGCCCTGCGAGCAATAAAACAGAACGACCTCCGTCGAATAAAACGGCTTGGGCTTCGTCAGCGTCGCATGAAGCGTTTCCGTGCGGACGCGGGTATGTGTATGCCCGTCGCTGTCCCGGTAGGTCTCCGTCCAGCTGATGGTCTTGTATCCATGATAGATTTCCTCTCCCATTCTGTGGACCAGTTGACGCCCAAAGACAAACGGGTTCTCATTGTAAGCTCCCGCCAGAAGATCCACCGTTGAACGCTCTACACTGTAGGTTGCGCCGAAATCGTAATTCAGAACCATATCCGCTTCCTGTTTCACGGTAAACTCCGGCGCAAAGGTCAGAAGCGGGATGGTGTCCTCGACCAGACGGACAGAATCTCTCTCCGTGAACAGTCGGTTCAGCGGCTCCATCTGCCGGTTCGCCGTCAGGAAAAGCTCGTTTACCCGGTTGTCACCGTCGCCGATTTCCTGACGAAGTTGCCGGATCCGCGGCGTCATTTTCAGAATGACAAGCGGGATCAACAAAATAGTGATAATCATTAGAACTCTGAAGAAGCGGAGCCAATTGAGTTTTTTCTTCAGCTTTCTGAGGTTTTCCTTACATTCGTTGTATTCCCTGACAGTCGTCCGGTTTTCTTCAATGACAATGCCGGACTTCCCCACCAGCTCGTTAAAAAACTGCTCGGCATTCTTCTGGTGAAGCCCCCGGTATTTGTTTTCGAATTCTTCAAGCGGGTTATAGATCATCGAATTGATAAGCGGTCCCCCCCCCTCGGGCAAAGATGACTGTTGTTTCATCCGTTCATTTGCCTCTCCGGCTGATGTCGTGCAATAATGATATGTTCAGTGTAACATATTTTTGCACTTCTTACAATAGATTTAGAAAAATACCGAGCGATTTTCCCTTCTTTCGACCGATGAAATTCCACATGAGCATAATTTCCCGCCAACTGTTATTCTTACATGCTTCCGGCACCGGACCGACCCCGAACATCGCCGGATCCGGCAGATCAGTCCGTCAAAACACGCAGATCGCATATTCTTGCTTCGGGATGTCAGGCCTTGAACGTAAGGTCCAAAAACAATTTGACAAATATATCGAAAACCACAGGCAGCAGTTCTCCGGTGCAAAGAAAAAGCCCTCTTGGGAGGGCTTTTTCTTTCATATCGTTACAGATCCGGGTCGCAGTCGTTACGGTATACATCGGCGACAGGATCGAAAACACTTCCGCCTCTGACCGGTCCGGGATCGGAGAAATCAGGCTGACGGACTTCCACATAGGCTTCACCATGAGCCGGGAAGCCTCCCCCCGTCCGGATCGCTGCCCCGCCTTCCCGGGATACGGTCATCGGCAACATTTTTCGGACGGCAGAAATCAATGAACTTACTCGATTGCTTTCAGGCTTTCGTTCATTTTTGTTTTCACGATTTTAGGTCTCAGGATCAGTGTAACAAGAAGAGTGAAACCAAAAACCACAACCGGAACCAGCAGCCACATGAACCAGCTGACACCGCTTACCGTACCGAACCCGATCGTTTTGAAAATCAATGTTGCCAGCCCGATTCCGACCGGATAACCGAACAAAATGCCGATTGATGTGCTGATATATATTTCACGATAGATATATCCGCAGATCTCGCTGTCAAGATAACCGAGCACCATCAGGGTCGCAATTTCTCTGTTCCGCTCGCTGATATTGATTGTGGTCAACGTGTTGATGACGACCGCGGTCAGAAGTCCGGCGAACCCAACCACTACAACTGCGATTCCGATAATCGACGGGGAGCCGAAATCATCAAAAAGGCACATATCGAGGAGCGCCAATCCCGCAAAAACAAGTCCGGCAGATACGGCAACCGATACCAGCATCATAAAGAATCTCATTTTGTAACGCAGGACATTCCGCAGGGAGGACTTATATTTGAAAGCCAGCCGGTCCCAGACAAACGGAATATTCTCCAGAAGCACCCGTTTTCCTTTTTTGGGCGGCTTGGGTCTCAACAGATTGGCGGGGGTATCACCGGTCATACGCATACCGAGAATAAAAACTGCGGTCAGGGTTACGGCAATGATAACGCCGGCGGACAAAAAGTAGTAACTCGGATTCACCACAACAGAGATCGGGGGCATATCGTGACCGTAGCCAAACACATAACAGATCAACCAGGAAACACCGTAACCGACGAAAAATCCTCCGCCCCCACCGGCAATGAGCGCAACCAATGCAAACATAATGTACCGCATGACAATGCTGAAGGAAAAATACCCCAATGTTTTCAGGCAGGCGATCTGCGCGCGTTCCTCCTCCATCAGCCGCATCATGGACGAGAGAACGACAAGCAACGAGACGGCAATGAATATGACCATCAGAATATTACCGATCCCCCGCACCTTGTCCGCACTGGACAGAACAGACTTGAAGCTGTAATTGTCATACAGCGTGATGATCTCGATTTCGTCTCCGAGCAACGCGGTCAGTTCGGACTTTTCTTTTTCCACATAAGCCTTATATTCATCAGAAAACGAGCCGAAAAGGTCTCTGTCTCCCGCAGTAATATATAAATCGCCCTTTCCCTGCACCGGAAGAATCGAAGACGGACAATACAGAATATTTTCGAGAAGATCAAGTTTTCCGAGCTTCACCATGTTGTCCGGGATCTCGGTGCCCTCCGGGTTGTTATAACTCGGTTCACCGTCTTTTCCGAAGGTCAGCGGACTTTTGACGATTCCTTTTACGGTCACTGTGATTTTATAATCTATCGGTAAATTCAACGCTTTTCCGAGATCAATCTCCACGTTCTCGCCAATGTCATACCCTTTTATCACATGATCGGAAATTTCCGCATAAACGCAGTTGTTATCGTCACCGGTCACCTTTTCACCGTCAAAGAGTTCCGGAACATTGATGTCCCATGCGTCAAAATCCAGAAAATACAGGCGCAGGGAGCGCTTTTCTCCGGTCTGAATATCCAGTGACATTCCGGTGTTTACGTTTTTCTCACCAAAGTGCGCCTTGATTGCTGCGACCTGTTCATCTGTAAAGCTGCCTGTCTTGCTCTTGACGATAAAATCACTGACATTCCGGTTTCGGTAGTAGTTTTCTATGCTGTCCCGGATCATGTCGGTTGGCGAGCCGATACCCGATATGAATCCGACGGAAATCAGAATAACGCCTATGAGCGACAGCAGGCGGATGAGATGGTGCCGGAACATTCTCCGAACGGTTTTAAAATAGGTTTTCACCACTCAATCGCCTCCACCGGAACGGGATGCGCGTTTGTTTCCACGCTTCCGATTCTGCCGCTTTTGATATGGATCACCTTATCCGCCATGTCCTTCAGCGCGGCATTGTGCGTCACAACGATCACGAGCTTTCCCTGCTCGCGTGACAACGTGTACAGCAGTCTCAGGATCCTCTTCCCCGTTACATAGTCGAGCGCGCCCGTCGGCTCATCGCATAGGATCAGCTTCGGGTTTTTCGCAACGGCACGGGCAATTGAAACTCTCTGTTGCTCCCCTCCGGAAAGCTCTGCCGGAAAATTGTTCAGTCTGTCCGCAAGACCGACCGACTCAAGAACGCTTTTCGGATCCAGATGATTTTCACAGATTTCAATAGCGATCTCCACATTTTCAAGGGCTGTCAGATTGGGCATCAGGTTGTAAAACTGAAAAACAAAGCCTACGTCACGTCTGCGATAAAAGGTCAGGTCACGTTTGCCATAACCGGTAATGTTTTTGCCGTCAAGCTCAATCTTCCCGTCGGTCGCCGTGTCCATGCCGCCGAGCAGATTCAACAGTGTGGTTTTTCCGGCACCCGACGCACCGAGGATTACAACAAATTCCCCCTCGTTCAAATCAAAAGACACATCTTCAAGTGCAGGTACGGTAACAGAGCCGGTGTGATATTCTTTTTTTACGTTGGATAAAGATAAAAAAGCCATAAAAACACCTCCTTCATCCCGGATATTCTTGCAGACCCGTTCTTCATATCTATTGACAAATCGGATCCTGTGTATTATAATTATAACAACACTGTGTCGGAAAGTCAACATTCAGTATTTCTGAAAACGATATGTTTCCGACAATACAAGGTGAAATTGTCGGAAATCCGGCAAATTCAAAAGCAAAAAATTTATGAACGGAGGAGACGATGCACAAATGACGGATAACAGGCGTGTACGTATGACAAAAAAACTGATTAAGGATGCCTATCTTGAACTTCTGGAGACCAATCCCTCCGAGAAAATATCCGTCACTGACATTTGTCGGATGGCGGATGTGAACCGATCCACTTTTTATATGTATTATGAGGACCCCATCGCCTTGCGGCAGGATATCGAAAACGACCTGATGGAACAGATTCCTGTTTTGTCGGAGATGCCGAGCGAAATCACCTCCGACGAACAATTTGTTGATATACTGAATTCCTTTTTCACGTACATCAAGGATAACGACCGGATGTTCCGCATTCTGATTTTGCAATCAGACAACAGGGCTTTTAACCGAAGATTGATCGACGCTGTTCTTCGAAAGTATCATGTGGAATCACAGTCAAGTAATCCGTTGCTCGCAAAGTACGAATATGTTTTTATCGTCAGCGGCGTTATCGGGCTTCTCGGCGCATGGATTGAAGGAAATTATCAGATCAGCGCAAGAAAATTTTCGGAAATGGTTCTGAAAATGGGGTTAAAAGCCGCAGAAATCGAACTTTCGGATTTCAAATTGCTTTAAAAAACACAGAATCATTATCTGCCTGATCAACCTCCCGTGAGCCGATAATGGCCACCTGTCGGAAGACAGCGAAATTCTTTTCCCCATCTCTTAAAATGCAGACTTCTCTTTCAAGCGGAATAGGAAACCATGTTCCGGTGTACGGACGACATTTTGATCTCCCGAACCGTCGAAACAGGTGCCTTTGCCGGAAAACGCCCAACCGTCGGTTGGATATTTCCCGATTTTATCAAACCAACGCGTCATTGTTTTTCTTAAAAAATAGCTGTATAATATAGTTACAATATTCGGAATAAGGAGATTGATTATGGAACGTCTCTGGTTGAATGAGCGGATTGCTGCTTACAGAAAAGCGAAAGGTGTCACACAGGAAGAACTGGCGAAGGCGCTTGGTGTAACGAATCAGGCGGTCAGCAAATGGGAATCCGGTCAATGCTGCCCGGACATTCAGCTTTTGCCGGACATTGCCGATTATTTCGGCGTATCAATCGACGCGCTCATGGGACACAGACCGATCCCGGCAGATGAGGATCGTACCAACCGAATAATTTCGGAAGCCATTGTTATCCTGAACAACAGCGGGCTTGTTTCCACCTCTTATCTTCAGAGAAAACTTTGCATCGGATATGGGAAAGCAAAAGAAATTATTGATCTGATGGAAAAACGCGGGTTTATTGTACCTTCCGGTAACGGCAATACCTATTTTAAAAAATGTTGACAACCGCACACAACCCCGGCTCCAAAACTGACCGGGAACAACCGGCAATGCTGTTTTCTCAAAGATCCTGAATCCTGCGCGTAGCGAAGCGGCACGCCGGAAGTGAATGACAGTCCGGCGGGCTGTCAGAGCCGGCGCGTGACCGAGCCGCAGCGAGACCTGCCGGTTCCGCCACGTAAAAAAGCAGATACCTTACTCGGTATCTGCTTTTTTGTGGTGCGGGTGAAAGGACTTGAACCTTCACCGAGGAACCCCGACCGGAACCTGATGGTAATGACATTTCGGAGACAAGCAATCTGCCCATACCGTTTCATTCGAGCAATATAACATAAAACCGTGAGCATTGCAAGCATAACGACTTGAAAAACAGCCGAAAAAAATGGTATAATTGATTTCAGAAAGAAAAATCACCACTATGAGACGCAAAAACACATAAGCTGTTTGCTTTTATTTACCACCTATGAGCCAATAACGACCACCTATCGGGAAATAGTGGAATTTCTTTTCCCGATCCTTTATAATGTAACCGCGGAAAGGAGGAAATTGGATTGAAGATCGAAATCAAAATTGATGAAAGTTGCACCGAACCGAAAATCGTCATCGTGACAGACAGAGTTACCGACAAGATTAATGAAATTATAAAGAAGCTTTCGGTGGAGCCATCGGAGGTGCTTGCGGGGTTTCGGGATGAACAGGTGACCGTACTGGAGCCAAATGAGATTGATCGGGTCTATGCTTCGGGCGGCAAGGTCTATGCCGAAACGAAAAACGGCGAATTTCTTCTCCGCCTGCGGCTGTACGAAGCGGAGCAACGTCTTTCGAACGCTTCCTTCGTACGCATATCAAACAGCGAGATTATTAACCTGAAAAAAGTCATGGGCTTCGATCTGAGCTTTACGGGAACGATATGCGTTTCTCTCTCAAACGGAACGGTTACTTATGTTTCAAGGCGATATGTTGCTAAAATCAAACAATTATTGGGATTATGAGGTGGCAAAAATGAAAAAGAAAATTATTTTGCGCGGACTGTTCGGGCTGCCCGTCGGAATCGCCATCGGGTTTGTAATTACGCTGCTGATCTCCATCTGCATCGGAGACGGCTCTTTTTACCCCGTCACGCCGGAACTGATCCAAACGACGGGAAACGAACTGAATGCAGTTGTTTTGCAGACGATTCTGTGCGCCCTCCTTGGTGTGGGATTTGCGATGGCGTCCGTGATCTGGGAAATTGATTCATGGAGCCTTGCAAAGCAAAGCGGCGTTTACTTTTTGATTATCAGCGTGGTCATGCTGCCGATTGCTTATTTTGCGAATTGGATGAAGCACTCCATCACCGGTGTTC
>CAKVOU010000010.1 GCA_934796165.1 uncultured Eubacteriales bacterium
TGGAGCGGATTACGGGGATCGAACCCGCCACCTCGACCTTGGCAAGGTCGCGCTCTACCAAATGAGCTAAATCCGCACGAACCGACGATTGCCGGTCCTATGGTGCCTCCGGTCGGAATCGAACCAACGACACGGGGATTTTCAGTCCCCTGCTCTACCAACTGAGCTACAGAGGCATATCAGCAAGGGATGCTGAAGAATGGCGACCCGGAGGGGGCTCGAACCCCTGACCTCTAGCGTGACAGGCTAGCGCTCTAACCAACTGAGCTACCGGGCCGGAAATGGTGGGAACAATAGGGCTCGAACCTATGACCCCCTGCTTGTAAGGCAGATGCTCTCCCAGCTGAGCTATGCTCCCATGGACAAATCATCGCAGATTCGGAGAAATTACTTTCTCGCGACGACTTTTACAGTATATCACAGGAGCATTTCGTTGTCAAGACGTTTTTCAAAAAAATCTCAAAACTTTTGACTCGGAATCCTTCCGGATAATCACTTCTGACGGCGACGGATTGTATTATATCATAGCAAAATCAGTTTGTCAATACTTTTTCCGCCAAAAAAATCAGGTTTTCGGGAAAAAATTTCCGGTCTCCGGAAAGACTGCCGGAACAAAACCGTATCGGCTTCGGCACCACCCGTTATCCGGCAAAAAATATCGGTATCGGTGACGTGTCGGAATTCCTGCGTTATCGGCTGATCCCCTGTTTCGCACGCGGGCGGCACGGCAGCATTTCCTCTCCCGTGCCGCCCGCTTCGCGGCATATTTTCTTTTATCGATGCCTCTTGAGCGGTCGCCTTCAGCGCTTACTGTACTTTGTCATTCTCCGCCCCGCTCTTCCGGTCACGGAGCAATTCCGTAATCTGTGCGCGGTCAAAGACCTGTTTTTTCCCGCAGAAGCGGCAGACGACCTCCAGTTCCTCCGGCTTACCCTCGGCGACCTGCTCCCGGAGAAGATCGTCAAGCTGTTTCTTTCCGAGCAGACGGAGCGCGTCAGCCGTGCGCTTGCGCGAACAGGTACAGCGATATTCCACGTCCAACTCGTCAAACAGGTCATACGGGATCCCGGAGAGCGCGATCTCCGCGATTTGCTCATTGGTCAGTCCTTCATCGAACAGGTGCGACACGTTGGAAAGCGCCGCCGTATTCTTCTCCAGTTGAGAGATCACCGCCTCGTCCGCGAACGGAAGCAACTGGATCAGCACGCCGCCCGCCGCGCGGCAGGAGCCGTCTGTATCCACGAGAACACCGAGCGCGCAGACCGTCGGGATCTGTTCGCTCTTGGCAAAATATGCGGCAATGTCCTCCGCGATCTCTCCGCTGACCAGTGCGACCGAGCCGTTGTACGGTTCTTTTCCGCCGGTGTCACGGATAATCTGGAGCATTCCTCTGCCGACCGCGCCGCCGACGTCCAGTTTTCCGTTGGGCTTTGGCGGAAGATCGACGGCGGGATTCTGGATATACCCGCGCACGTTGCCGATGTAATCCGAAACGGCGACAACGCGTCCCGCAGGTCCGTCGCCGAGAAGCGAAACGGTAATGCTGTCCTGCTTCTCACCGAGCATACAGCCCATGAGGGAGGTCGCGGTCAGAAGACGACCGAGCGTCGCGGTCGCCGTCGGCGAGGTGTGATGCAGTTCTCTTGCCCGGTTGACGATTGCCGTTGCATTGATGACATGAATGCGGGCACTGCCGTCCCGCGTCATGCCGCGTAAAATCACGGATTGCTGATTCATTTTCTATCCTCTTTATCTCATTCCCTGTGATATCATTGACCTGTGTTTCCCCGGCATGTTTCCGGAGATTCTCCGTCCGGTCGGCGACAGCCGACATCAAACGGGGCGCTCCTTTACCATGCGGGAAACAGTTCCGGTCACGGCTTTTTGCACCTTGCGGCAAAATACCAACGCTCTGCTTCCGGCTCCGGCGGGTCAAACGATTTGTCCCCGAAAACACCGAGAAATTCAAAGCCGGTGACATCAAGCAATTTCTTCAAGGTTTCAAGCGGATAACACCGCTCCCTCTGGTGCTCGTCCGAGCGCCGATATCCGCCGTCCGCCTGTTCCTCAAAAAGGGACAGGTAGAAATCGCAGATACCCGTCTTTTCGTCAAATTCGTTCTGCCAGCCGCAGTACACATCGGCGCCGTCCAGCTCGTCCTCCAGGATATATGCGTTATTCGCGTATACCCGGCGAAATTTTTCCGGCGAATTGACGTCAAAGAAAAACAGCCCGTCCGGGTCCAGATAATTATGGACTCCGGCAAAGCACGCGGTCAGGTCCTCCTCGGTGAGCAGATAATTCACGCTGTCAAGGCAGGAAATCACCGCCCCGACCGTACCGTACAATTCAAACGACCGCATATCCTGGCAGAGATAAAGCGGCATTTTTTCGTCGCCTGCGCGGGCATACGCCTCGGACAGCATTTCCCCGCTTCCGTCCACGCCGATCATATCGTATCCGCGGCGGGAAAACTCCCGCGTCATCCTGCCGGTTCCGCAGGCAAGGTCCAGCACCAGCTCCGGGCGCGCGGGAAGAAAGCGGTCAAACGCCGCCTCGATCCGATCCGCCCATGCCCGGTAGTCGATCTCCGCGTTCAGCTTATCATACACCCGCGCAATCGCACGGTACCCTTCACAGCCGATCATTTGTCCTGTCTGTCCTCTTCGTCAAGACGATCCAGCACCTGCGCGTAACCGTCATTTCCGTACTTGAGACTGCGGTTGACACGGCTGATGGTTGCGGTACTGAGTCCGGTCTTCTCCGCAATCTCATTATAAACGATATTGCCCCGCAACATTCTTGCCGCGCGCATCCGTCTTGACATCTCTTGCAATTCGGAAACGGTGCAGAGGTCTTCAAAAAAGTCGTAGCACTCCTCGATATTCCGAAGCGACAGGATCCCACGGAAGAGATAGTCCATCTCTGCGTCCTTCAGTTTGTTCGCCATAGGAACCCTCCTTTATTTCTTTATTCTTTTATCATTCTAACACTTTCACATACTAAAGTAAATACTTTTTTCAAATTTTCTTGACAAGCCCTGCCCCGTATGTTATAATGCATAGGTACATTCCGTGAGGGAGTAATTGGCGCGTTTGCGCGGACAAGTCAACATACTGACGGGGGACCGTCTGGCTTGTTCTTAACAGTGAGACTCATGTGTGGCACACGCCGCATGTGGGTTTATTTTTTATGTAAGGAGAATTGACATGGGTATCGGAGATCTGATTTCCTCTTCCCTGACCGGAGCCGGGATGCCGGAGCTTCTGGTCTATCTGTTTTTTCTCGGCGTGGGACTGGTCATGATCATCAAAGGCGGCGACTGGTTCGTGGACGCGGCATCGTGGTTCGCGGAGATTTCCGGGATCCCGAAGCTGATCGTCGGCGCGACCGTTGTCAGTCTGGCAACCACGCTTCCGGAGCTGCTCGTTTCCCTGTTCGCCGCGGCGGACGGGCACCGGATGCTCCTTTCGGGCGCCTCCGCGGCAGAGGCAAGCAGCATGGTGGACATGGCGATCGGCAACGCGGTCGGTTCCGTTACCGCAAACCTCGGACTGATCCTCGGTATCAGCATGGTCTGTATGCCGGCGATCATCAAAAGAAAAGACTACGCCGTCAAAATGGCGCTGATGTCGGGTGCCGCCGTAGTCATCGTCGTGTTCGGACTGCTCTCTTACAACGGCGTGATCGGATTCGGAATCCTGCCGAGCATCCTGCTTCTCATTCTGTTTGCGCTCGCCGTCTTTGAAAACGTGCGATCTGCAAGAGCGGAAATGCAGAACGACAACGAAACCGGAGCCATTCGTCCGAAGCCCGGGAAAAAAGAGATCGGCACCAATATCGTCAAATTTCTGCTCGGCACCGTCGGAATCGTGTTCGGCGCGGATCTGCTCGTGGACAACGCAAGCCTCCTTGCAGGCTTTATGGGTGTGTCTGATCGTGTGATTTCTGTCACGATCGTAGCGATCGGCACCTCGCTTCCGGAATTTGTGACCGCAATCACGGCAATTATCAAAAAGCAGGGCTCGCTGTCCGCAGGAAACATTATCGGCGCGAATATTATCGACCTCACGCTGATCCTCCCCCTCTGCGCGCTGGTGTACGGCGGGAATCTCCCTGTTACCGAGACCGTCGCGCGGGTCGATCTTCCCGCGTCGCTGATCCTCTGCGCCGCGGCGGTTGCCCCTTCACTCATCACAAAAAAATTCTCGCGCTGGCAGGGGGTATTCATGCTTTGCCTGTATGCCGGCTATCTGGTGCTGACCACGGTGATCGTCGCCTGACGGATTTTCCCCGAACTCACAAAACCCGCCGCGTCCCAAAGGGACACGGCGGGTTTTCGGATTTTACGCTAATTATTCCATTCCGAGGACTGCGGCACCGACGATGCCCGCATCATTTCCGAGTCTGGCAATGCGGATCTCGGTGTTTTCCGCGTGGCCGACACCGTATTGCTCGCGGCGGACGCGCTCGGTCAGCATATCAACGAGAAGCTGTCCCTCGCCGGAAATCCCTCCGCCGATGGAAATCACCTCCGGCTGGAAGATGTTGATCATGTTGGTCACGCCGCAGGCGAGGTAATCCATGTAGGTATCCACGACCTCTTTGCCCGCTTCGTCACCGGCACGGAACGCCTGGAACGCCGTGCGTCCCGTTACCTTGCCGCGCTCTTTCACAAGATCCGACATCATGGTCTTGCGTCCGGTCTTTTCGCACTCCTCCAGTTTTTCGCGGGTCATGCGGATCAGCGCCGTTGCGGAGGAATACGCTTCCCAGCATCCGCGTCTGCCGCAGGTACATTTTTCCCCGCCGAACGCAATCACGGTGTGACCGGGTTCCGCGCCCGCTCCGTTGAAGCCGGAATAGACCTTATGGTCAATGATGACGCCCCCGCCGACACCGGTACCGAGCGTAATCATGACGGAATCGGCAGTTCCCTGTCCGGCTCCGGCAATCGCTTCGCCCCATGCCGCGGCGTTTGCATCGTTCTCCACAAAAACCTGTTTGCCGTCAAGCTGTTCCGAAAGCATACGGGCAATCGGAAATTCCTCGAACGGCAGGTTGTTCGCGTATTTGACCACTCCTTCCTTCGCGTTGATCATGCCGGGAGACGCAACACCCACCGACAGGATGTCGGAGAACGCAATCCCCGCGTCCTCTGCCACCTTGCGGCAAAGATCCGCCATATCCTTCACAATTTCAGCGCCGGGACGGGTCGCGCCGGTCGGCACGCTGTCCTTGCGCACGATATGATATTCGTCGTTGACGATTCCGACGGCAATATTGGTGCCGCCAAGATCAATACCGATTCGATACATACTTTTTCACCTCTCCGGGATCCTGTCGATCCCGTTTTATTATATCCTGTCGGAGGACGTTTGTCAATCCTATTTGCCCCCGGTCCGACATATTTTTACACTTTCAGTACACACCGCAAAAAACGGGATACCTGAAAAAACTCAGAGCACAGGATATAAGCTCCTTCCATGCAAAAACCGCAAAATCAGGCTTTCTTTTCGATCGCCGCGGGTTGCCGGAGAATCGCCGCAATGGTCTCCGGGTCAAACTTCGGCTGACGATCATAGGTATAAAGTCCGTTCTTCTCCTGCTCCACGTCGGTCAGCTGAGTGTAGCAGAGTCCGCCCATCCTGGGATCATTCAGGAGTGCCTCGGTGAGCCCGCGGAAACGGGCAACCACTTCATCGGGCGCCTTGGGGGTCTCGCCGTAACCCCAGCCCGCTTCGCCCGCCTCGGGTGCCCACCAGGTTCCACCGTACTCGGACACAAAGGTGAACGGCTTGCGGCAGGGCTGACCGGGATTGAGGCAATGCAGGTCGGGAGTGTTTTCCCCGCCGTTCGGCTCCAGCCATTCCTTCCGGAACTTTTCGGGATCCTGCTCGTAGCAGTGCAGGTCGTAAATGTCCGTCACGCCGTCCGAGTGTACCCAGCCGGAGGCGTCGATGTACAGGCGCGTCGGGTCATAGGCGCGGGTCAGTCCCGCGAGCATCCGGGTAAAGGAATCCTGCGTGTTGGGCTGTGTTTCGTTGAGCGGACACCAGCCGATGATGGCGGGATGATTGAAGTCACGCTTCAGAACCTCCAGCCATTCGGGGAGGATCGCGCCCCAGCCGTAATCCGCGCCGATGTTGGCACCCCAGTTGGGAAATTCGCCCCAGACAATATAGCCGAGCGTATCGCAATAGTAAAGGAACCGTTCCTCGAATACCTTTTCGTGCAGGCGTGCGCCGTTGAAGCCCATCTCCATGGAGCGGAGAATATCACCCTTCAGGGCTTCATCGGTCGGAGCGGTGTAGATGCCGTCCGGATAGAACCCCTGATCCAGCACGAGACGCTGGAACACGGGTCGGTCGTTGAGATACAGAATCCCGTCAACAAGACCGATAGAGCGCATTCCGAAATAGGAAGTCAGGGTGTCGTTCCCGACCGTGAGAACCAGATCGTACAGTTCGGGTTTGCCGACATCCCAGAGGTGAAGTTCGTCCAGCGCAATCGTGAGGACCGCGCGGGACTTTTCAATGACCGCCGTGTCCGTGCCGACCGTCTTTCCGTGATAGGTCGCGGTCGCCTGCACCGTCATGCCGTCCACGGTACCGCAGGTGAACACCTCGGCACAGAGGGTCTTCTTGTGAATGTCAGGATAGAACTTGGTCGTGACAATGTGGGCGGCGGGGACACATTCGCACCAGACCGTCTGCCAGATACCCGTGGTACGGGTATAGAAGCAGCCTGCCGACGCATAATTGTTTGACTGCTTGCCGCGCGGCTGATGATCGTCCTTCGTGTAATCCTCCGCATGGATGACGAGAAGCCCCTTGCCGTCCGCGAGAAAATCGGTCAGGTCAACGGTAAACGAGCTGTAACCGCCCGTATGGGTACCGGCGAGTTTCCCGTTTACAAATACATCGGCACGGTAATCGCACGCACCAACGTGCAGAAGCACGCGGTTGCCGTTTTCCAGCCAGTCTCCCGGAAATTCCACTTCCCGGCGGTACCACGAAGTGAAGCAGTAGTCAATGTCGCCGATGCCGGAAAGCACGCTCTCGCGGCAGAACGGAACCGTGATCTTCCCCTTGAAGTCCTCCGGTTTCCCTTCCGCCAGCCCGCGGGCGTAGCCGCTGTTGCCGTTGTCGGTCACATAGTCCCACGCGCCGTTGAGGTTCATCCATTTTTCTCTGACCGCGCCGGGGCGCGGGTATTCGGGTCTCGGAATGCTCATATGTTTTTCCTCTCAAAGATTCTTTTATTCAGGTGACGGTATATTCTCTTACCACTGCGGCATTCTGTCAAACCGGAAGCCCGTTTCGGGGTGGCGGACAATGTTCCGCCATGCGGTCTTGACGGTCGGATCCCCGGTGGCGGGACGGAAGACGAGCAGAATGTGATTGAGCCCGGATTCCAGTTCAATGTCGGGGTAGGTTGCCCTTCCGTTCTCGGAGACTGCGTGCCCGATATGCCGCCCGTTGATGTACAGGTCGGTCGCTCCGTCGGCATACACGTCAAGGAAGGTCTGCGCGCCGGGGTCGGGAATTGCCTGGTCGGAACCGAAGTTCTTACGGACGGACGGGGAATTCAGTCGGCTGTACATATACACGGGTGCACCGTCGGCGGACACCGCGGCAAACACGCCGTCAGCGGCTTGTGCCTCATGGAAGCTGCCGTCAAAGAGAATCGGGGAATATTCCATCCGTTCGGTCTGATATGCGCAAAGCTCCAGCTTTTCTTTCAATTCCGCGTCGGTCAGTTTCCCGGAGAAAAAGTACGCAATCTCGGGGTAGCCCTTGCCGGACGGGTTGGTGTCCACGACAGCGTCGCCGTGAAGCGGGCTTTGCTTGCCCTTCATCGGATCGTCGCCGAGCGAGCGGCGAAGCTGATTTTCAAACCGGCGGAAGCGGTCACGCTCCACGGACACCGGGTGGAAGACCGAGAAATACACTCTTCCCTTTCCGTAAGCAAACCAGCCGGCAAGCAGTTCATGCGGCAGTTTTTCGCCGTAGCAGAAGCGTGTCGCGGTATAGGCGCGGAGAATTTCGGTCCTGCCGTAACCGGGCCACATACTGTAAATACAGCTTTCCGGCGAGGTTTCAAGAAGAGGATGAAGAGCCTTTGCGGGGCGGATGACGAATTCCGAAATTGTCTGATCCGCCGTTCCCGCCTTGCAATAGGTAAAGCGTTCGTAGCCGCAGAGGTCCGCGTCGGAAACGCCGGCGTTGGTCGCGTCGTTCTCATGCTTCACGCAGTTCCACGTACCGAGCCGTTCCGTATGGGTGCGGAAGCGGATGCCGGTTACCTCGGTGATGACATCCAGCGTATAGCGGGACGCGCGGAAGACAAGCGCATTCGCCCCGTCCTTTGCCGCGTCGAGCGCCGCGCGGAGCTTTGCATCGGTTATGCTGTCGGCAAACACGCACTTTACGGGTACAGTATATTTTTCCGCGCTCCAGCCGTCTGCATAAGCCAGCAGATTGCGGATGAGCTTCATTGCCGCGGGAATGGTGCGGAAGCGGTCGGAAACATTCATCTGGCAGGAGACGATGAGTCCCTTGCCCTCTCTTGCTTCAAAGAGCGGCGTGGATTCGAGGTCGCCCGTGCCGAAGCCGCCCTCACCCGCATCGAGGAGCGGCTTCATGTAGGAGCCGTCATCCTTGCGGTACATGAAGGTGGATACATAGCCGTCACCGGACAGGAGCGAATACGGATCGTCCGACCAGAAGCGCAGTTCCTTCTCGTCAATTCCGCGGAATACGGGATGTCCGTCTGCACGGAAGAACGCCGTCTGCATCTGCTTCGGTTCGAGCACCAGTCCCGGGAAAAGCGACACACGCTGTTCAAAAACGAGCACGCGTCCGCCGCGCGACGCAAATTCGCGCGCTGCCGTGTTGAGGCGGCTGCCCTCGGTGACTGCATTCTTTTCCACGACAAGCAGGCGATAAGCGGACAGATCGTCGGTTTCGTTACGGTAATCCGCATGGATTCCCGCCGAGCGGAAAAGCTCGCGGAAGTATCCGGCGCCGATCACGCAGACAGCGGAAACGGAAGAAACGGGCGCAAGTACGGGGGCTTCGAGCCAGACCGTCTTGCTCCAGTCGTCAAGCACCCTGCCATCGGAAGAAAGCGCCGTGACAAACAGCTCGCACTCCCCGCCGGCATCCGACGCGGGAACGGTCAGGGTCACATCCGAGGTATACCCCCTGGCGACCGAGAAATCCGCCGTGGCGGAAGCAAGCACCGCGCCGTCCTTGCGGAAGCCGACGGTAATCTTCCCCGCCGCGTCCGCGGCGGTGTCGTTGGCGAGCGTCAGGTGAATCCGGTGTTCGGCACCTGCCAGGTAACCCGTCCGCCGCGACAGGCAAAGCGCCGCGAAAGGACGGAACGCATGACGGATCAGTTCCCAGCCGGGCTGGGTCCAGTACCCCTTCCCCGGCTTCCAGAATTCAAATTCCGATGCGCCCTCGTGCGCGTATAGCGGCTTCATGCCGGGCACGGTGTAATCGTCGTAGGTAAACTCGTGTTCTTCGTTGCGCCGCAGGTTCATGAGGCAGGAGACATTCCACTGCCCGAGGCAAAGCACCCCGTTCGCGCGTCCGTCCTCGTCGATCCATGCCACATCATTGGCGGAAGCCGTGCTGACTTCGCGGTAATTGCTGTATCCGCGGTCGCCGGCAAACTGCACAGAGTTATTGGGGCCCGCGTAGTGGAAGTTGCCGACCTCGCCGCAGTGGAGCGGCTGTGTTCCGTCCCACCAGCCGATGCCGGAGCATTCCTTGCCGTAGTGACGGCTGATGACCTCCAGCTCCTTCTCGTTCCAGAGCGAGGTATCGCCCTCGTGGTACGCGGGACGCGTCGGGTCCTCGCGGTTGAACTGATGTCTCACACGGTCAAGCTCGATCCGGAGCATCCGGTCGTCCGCGTCGCAGCCCCAACGCATTTCGTTGGCACAGCTCCACATGAGCACCGACGGGCTGTTCTTGTCGCGCTTGATAAACCCGGAAATGTGGCGGCGGAGGTGATCCCAGTACTCCGCGGTACTGCTTGCCTGCATGCCGCCGGAGCCGTGTGCCCCCGTCTCGCCGATAATATAGATGCCCCATTCGTCCGCAAGATCCATGACGAGCTTGGGATGAGGATGGGTATGGAGGCGCGAGGCGTTCAGCCCCGTATCCTTCATCATGGAGAACCACTTTTCAATCCATTCCTTCACACAGGAGAAGCAGGTCACGGTGTGTCCCCAGTCGGCAAACAGGTGGACGGGGTGACCGTTGAGCATGACGTGCTTTCCGTCGATCCACACCTCGCGGAAACCGAACCGCTCGGTCATGGTATCCACGGTTTCTCCGTTTTCGGAAAGTGTCGAAACAAGGCGGTAGAGGTAGGGGTGGAACGCGTCCCAGAGTTCCGGAGACTCCCACCTGACCGTAACCTCGGCGCGTGCTTCGTCAAAGCGCGGAACCGTTACGGTAAGAACGGGGACCGACACGCCGGCGCTTCCGTCGCGCCAGCCGCTGACGGTCGGATGAATCGTCACAGTACGGGCGGTCTTTCCGAGGTTCTTCACGGTATACCGGAGCGTCAGCGTTTTTTCTCTGACAGAGGTCACGATGGTCACGTCGTCGAGATAGACCTCATTCTTTTCAATGAGGTACACGTCCTGCCAGATACCGAACAAACCCGCCGTGATGAAGTTGCCGGAGGGCCAGAGATGCCGCCCCGTATCACTGCGTTCGTAGTCTTCAAGCAGAATGGCGAGGGTGTTCTCCCCCTCATCGAGGTAATCGGTGAGATCGACCTCCTGCGGGAGCATATTCTCCCGGCAGAGCTTCACGTTTCTGCCGTTCAGATAGATCCACGCCTTGGGTCCGAGCGCTTCGCAAACGAGAAAATACCGTTTACCGGGCGTTTTGTGTACCGTCAGTTTTCTCTTCACCCACGCAGCATGGGCAAGTGACCACTTACGGGGGTAGTGAAAGGTGTCAAACAGATTTTCGCATCTGTCCGAAATGAATTTCTTCGGGGACAGTCCCGACGGGTGGAAAAATTCGTCACCGCCGTACATGATTCCGTCACCGGGGACGTTGTAGTAGGAGGGAACGAGATACTTCCCTTCCTCCCAGCCGTCCGTCGGGATCCGGTTGTGAGGATAGGACTCCTTGTAAATCGGGCAAAAATCCCACCAGCCGTCAAGGCAGGTCGGGCTGTCAAAACGATAGATCATACACTTCTCCTCTGACCGCGGGTGCGGTAATATGTGCCGCCGTGCGGCAAAGGGGATTCTTCTTTGAGGATGCTGCTGCGTTACAGCTCGCAGAGCCCGTGTACGACGGGGCGGATCGCCGCATACGCATCACGGTAGATGCGGTAATACTTTTCGTATTCCGCCGTGTGTGCCGGGTCCGGCTTCTGCTCGGTCCTGGTACGGATTGCCGCCGCGCAGGCTTCCGGGACATCGCGGTAGGCTCCCGCTCCCGTTGCCGCAAGCAGTGCCGCACCGAGCGCGCCGCCGTCATTGGACTGGGGCGTGATGACCGTGCAACCGAACACGTCGGCAAGCATCTGCCGCCAGAGCGGGCTGGACGCGCCGCCGCCGCAAGCCATCATGCTGTCCGCGCGAATGCCGGATTCTCCGAAGATCGTGAGACAATCGCGGAGCGAGAAGGTCACGCCCTCCATCACCGCGCGGAGCATATCCGCCTTGGTATGCTTTGCGGAAAGCCCCAGAAACGCGCCGCGCGCAAACGGATCGAGGTGCGGCGTTCTCTCACCCATGAGGTATGGGAGATACAGAAGCCGGTCGGAGCCGATCGGCACCTCTGCCGCTTCCCCGTCCATAATCTGATACGGGTCAACGCCGGCGGCGCTTGCCTGCGCCTTTTCCGTGTCACAGAAATTATCGCGGAACCATTTGAGCGAAAGTCCCGCCGCCTGCGTCACGCCCATGACGTGCCATTCGCCCTTCACCGCCGAGCAGAAGCTGTGAATTCTGCCCTTCGGGTCGCGGCAGAGCGCGGGAGTATGCGCAAACACGACACCCGACGTGCCGATGGTGGTAAAGGCTTTGCCTGCGGTCACGACGCCGCAGCCGACCGCGCTTGCCGCGTTGTCGCCCGCGCCGCCGACGACGGGGATGCCTGCCACAATGCCGCACGCCTCTGCCGCCGCGCCCGTCACGATGCCGGTGACCTCGCTGGACTCATATACTTTTCCGAGAAGCGATTTATCCAGGGATAGTGCCGACAGCACCTCGTCTGACCAGTCGCGCGCTGCAATGTCGAGCAGCTGCATTCCCGACGCGTCGGAGACCTCGGTCGCCTTTTCGCCGGTCAGCATGAACCGGATATAATCCTTGGGGAGCAGGATGGTCACGCACTTGTCGAACACCTCCGGCTCGTGGTTTCTCACCCAAAGGATCTTTGACGCGGTAAAGCCGGTCAGTGCGGGAGCAAGCGTGATGTCCATCAGGCGATCCGCGCCCACAAGACGGGTGATCTCCGCGCACTCCTCTGCCGTGCGTTGATCGCACCAGATGATGGAGCGGCGCAGAACATTCCCGTTCTTGTCGAGCATCACAAGTCCGTGCATCTGCCCGGAAAGCCCGATGCCGCCGATTTCATTTGCGTCGATTTCCGCCGTGACGGCACGGATGCCCTCCCTGACGGCACGCCACCAATCGGCGGGGTCCTGCTCTGCCCAGCCGTTCTTTGGCTGATACAGAGGATATTCCTCCGTGTGCGACGCGAGCTTCTTTCCCAGAACGTCGGTCAGCATGACCTTGGTTCCGGAGGTACCGATGTCGATACCGATATAATATTTCTTCATCATAGCGATCCTCAGTTGCCGAACAGGATCGAGTTGACCGTGTTCTCCAGGTATTCCTGTCTGCCGCTTGCCACAGAGGAAACGACCTCGCCTTTTTCGAGCGCGTATGCTTCCAGCTCTTCCATGGTCACGTTTCCGTCCACGATCTTCTTGCCGATGCCGGTCTTGTAGCTTGCGTAGCGTTCCCCGACAAACTTGTCAATGGTGCCGTCTTCCATGATCTCCATCGCCTTGCGCAGACCGAGTGCAAAGGTATCCATGCCCGCGATGTAGGAGAGCACGATGTCCTCCGGCGTAAAGGAGCCGCGGCGGGTCTTGGCGTCAAAGTTGAGGCCGCCGTTGGTAAAGCCGCCCGCGCGGAGCACTTCAAGCATGCAGAACGTTGCGTCGTAGACATTGGTCGGGAACTGATCGGTGTCCCAGCCGAGGTTGGGGTCGCCCTGGTTTGCGTCGATGGAACCGAACGCGCCGTTCACCCGCGCAGTCGCCAGCTCATGCTGGAAGGTGTGTGCCGCAAGCGTTGCGTGGTTGGCTTCGATGTTGAGCTTGAAATCCTTGTCAAGTCCGTACTTGCGCAAAAAGCCGAGCACGGTTGCCGCGTCGAAATCGTACTGATGCTTGGTGGGTTCCTTCGGCTTGGGCTCGATGTAGAAGTCGCCCGTAAAACCGATCTTTCTGCCGTAATCGACCGCCAGGTGCATGAGGCGCGCCATGTTGTCCAGCTCCAGTCCCATATCGGTATTGAGCAGGGTCTCATAGCCCTCGCGTCCGCCCCAGAACACATATCCGTTGCCGCCGAGTGCGACCGTGGTTTCCAGCGCCTTCTTGATCTGCGCCGCCGCGAACGCGAACACGTCTGCATAGGGAGAGGTTCCCGCGCCGTGCATATAACGCGGATGATTGAAGCAGTTTGCGGTGCCCCAGAGGAGCTTCTTGCCGTTCTTCTCCATGCCCGCCTTGATGTAATCGCGCATGACGTCGATGTTGGCATTGGTTTCCTTCAGCGTTGCCGCCTCGGGCGCGATGTCGCGGTCATGGAAGCAGAAATAATCGACGGACAGCTTGTTCATCAGTTCAAACGCCGCATCCGCTCTCGCCTTGGAGATCGCCATGGGGTCGCTCTCGCCGAAGTTCTTGACAAAGGTGCCGCGGCCGAACATATCGGTGCCGTCGGCGCACATGGTGTGCCACCAGGAAAGGGCGAACCGGAGCTGCTCGCGCATCTTCTTGCCGCCGATCATCTCGTCGGGATTATAGTAACGGAACGCGAACGGATTTTTCGACTTGGGTCCCTCGTACTTGATAACGGGAACGTTTGCAAAATATTCCATGACAATCTCCTTTTCGGATAAAAAATTCGGTTGATCCGGGTGCCGCGGAACCGCGCGGCACATCTATCCCAATTATAAGAAAAATAACGATCTTTGTCAAGGGAAATACCGGAGATTGAGGGGAAGAAAATGCGCCGTGGCAAAAGGGCGCGGAACGGAAACAGAAGAGGGCGGACAAAAGAAAGCGGACAAAAAAAGCCGCCCCGGAGGGCGGCTTGGGGATTTGAAATCGAGGCGGCGGAGATTACTTCACAATGTCCCCGTCGGTGCAGTGGATGGTGTAGGAGCCGGTTTTGAGATCCCAGCTATTTGATTTGGAGATTGCGTTCCACTGCGCTTTCGTACCTTTGAATGTAATACTTTTAAGGCTCCAGCAATCGTAGAACACCTGTTCACCAATACTCGTCACGCTGTCAGGAATCGTGATGCTTGTAAGGCTCGTGCAACCGTAGAACGCATAAGAACCAATCCTCGTCACACCACTTCCAATTGTGACGCTTATAAGGTTTGTGCAATTGGAAAACGCGCCCTCATCAATGCTCGTCAAGCTGTCCGGAATTGTGATGCCAGTCAGGCTCGTGCAACCGAAAAACGCATTCAAGCCAATGCTCGTCAAGCTGTCCGGAATTGTGATGCCAGTCAGGCTCGTGCAACCGAAAAACGCCTCCTGACCGATGCTCGTCATGCTGTCTGGAATCGTGAAGCCAGTCAGGCTCGTACAACCGGAGAACGCACCGTTGCCAATGCTCGTCACGCCATTTCCGATTGTAACGCTTGTAAGGTTCGTGCAATTGTTGAATGCACAATAGCCGATGCTCGTCACGCTGTCCGGAATCGTGATACTTGTAAGGCTCGTGCAACCGGAGAACGCAGAATCGCCAATGCTTGTCACACTGTTGGGAATTATAAGATCAGTAACCAATTTCCCATTCAGATACAGGTTATGTGCATAGGATAACGGATTGGAGTAGAAACTGCCAAATTTTATTCCACACCATTTGGCAATATCCGTAATATATATACTTGCAAGACTCGTGCAATTGTAGAACGCACCATCGCCGATGCTCGTCACGCTACCCGGAATTGTGATGCTTGTCAGGCTTGTGCAACGGTAGAACGCCTCACAGCCAATGCTTGTCACACCATCCGGAATCGTAATAGCTGTCAAGCTCGTACAATCCTTGAAAGTATACGCGCCAATGCTCGTCACACCGTCCGGAATTCTGATACTTTTAAGATTACTGCAACCGTAAAACAGTCCATCACCGATTTCCGTCACGCTGTCCGGGATCGTAATGCTTGTTAGTCGAGAACAACTGGAAAACGTTCCTTCGCCGATTTCCGTCACACTGTCCGGAATCACAATATTTGTAAGGCTATAGCAACCGCTGAACGCATACTCGCCAATGCTCGTCACACCATTTCCGATTGTTACGCTTGTAAGTTGCCCGCATTCTCTGAACGCAGCATCACCGATACTCGTCACACTGTCCGGAATCACAATATTTGTAAGGCTATAGCAACCGCTGAACGCATACTCGCCAATGCTCGTCAAGCTGTCTGGAAGCGTAATACTTGTTAGTTTCGTATAATCGTAGGAACCTGCGCAGAACGCAGAATTGGCAATCAGTTTTGTTCCTGCTTTCACGGTATAGGAACCGGATACAGTGAATTTGCCTTGAATCAAATATTTCCCAATATAGAGCACACCATTTTCCCAGTTACTTGCATTGTTGTAATACCCGGTATTGGAGAATGCACTCTTGCCAATACTTGTCACACCATTCGGAATCGTGATACTTGTTAGACTCGTGCAACCTGAAAATGCATACTCGTCGATGCTTGTCACACCATTCGGAATCGTGATACTTGTTAGACTCGTGCAACCAGAAAATGCATACTCGTCGATGCTTGTCACACTGTCCGGGATGGTAATGCTTGCAAGGCTCGTACATTCGTAGAATGTACCCATACCAATGCTCGTCACGCTGTCTGGTATCGTAAAACCTGTAAGGCTTTTGCAGTTTCTGAACACATACCTGCCGATACTTGTCACACTGCACGGAATCGTAATGCTTGTAAGGCTCGTGCAGCCGGAAAACGCACCATTGCCAATGCTCGTCACGCTATCTGGGATTGTGATACCGGTAAGCCCCGTACAGTCGTAGGGAGAGTAAAACGCAGAATCGGCAAGCAGCTTTGTTCCCGCCTTCACGGTATAGGAACCGGATATAGAGTCTTTTGCTTTAATCAAATACTTCCCGATATAGAGCACTTCGTTTTCCCAATTGTCTGCATTATAGTAATACCCTGTGTTGTCGAATGCTCTACCACCAATACTTGATACATTGTCCGAAATTGTGATGCTTGCAAGGTTCGTACAACCGTAGAACGCGGACGCCCCAATACTTGTCACGCCGTCCGGAATCGTGATACTTTTGAGGCTCCAGCAGCCATAGAATGCCTCTTGACCAATACCCATCACGCTATTCGGAATCGTAATGCTTGTAAGACTCGTGCAACCGGAAAACGCACGATAACCAATGCTCCTCACACTGTCCGGAATTGTAATACTTGTAAGGCTCCTGCAGCCGTAAAACGCCTCTTGACCAATACCCATCACGCTGTCCGGAATCGTTACACTTGTAAGACTTGAACAACCGGAGAACACAGAATAGCCAATGTTCGTCACACCGTTCCCGATTGTAACGGTTGCAAGGCTCGTACAACCCTCGAACGCACCGCTACCAATACTCGTCACGCTGTCTGGAATCGTGAGGCTTGTTAGACTCGTACAATCGAGAAACGCACAAGAATCAATGCCCGTCACCGCTTTGCCTTCATAAGTTGACGGGATCACAACGTCGGAATCCTTACAGGTACCGATTCCGGTTACTGTTACGGTCTTACCGTCATCATTGACTCTGTACGACAACCCGGCAGAGGCAGTCGGATCGGTAAAGGTGTCCCGGTAAGAGTCCCCGCAAACGGAACAGGTATGTTCGGTGTACCCCTGCTTCGTTCCGGTCGGCGGGACGACCGTGGCAACATAGGTGTGGTCTTTCGCAGGCACTACTTCCTGCTCTACAAGTACCGTGTTACAGACCGAGCAATGTTTGCCCTCGGTCAGACCCGTTTTGGTACAGGTAGGCTCGACGGCTTTGTCAACGACGGGAGAATGTCCCTTGGCGGACGTTTCACCGTCTCTGTACGAGTTTCCGCAGGGGCAGGTGTGCTCGGTATATCCGTCCTCCGTGCAGGTCGGTGCGTGTACGGTGTCCCGGTAAGCGTGCCGGTGCACCTTCGCGGTATTCCCGGTCACTTCGTAAAGCGTGTCACCGATTTCAATATAAATTGTTGCGCTGTCTGAAATCAACGCGCCGTTGCTGTCGAAAAGGTACCCGTCGTAAGACGTTCCGATCAGCATGATGCCGTCGGTACCGAAACGGTAAATATGCCCGTCGGAATACACATAAATGTTGATGACAATGACGTTGTTGATAATGTAGTATTTCTTTCCGTTGACGGGAACGATCTCTTTGTCATATTTCGTGTTCCGCAGTTTTCCGTCGTCACCGAAATCATACAGCTTCCCGTCGATCACGGACAGGTTTTTCGTAACCTGATTGCCTATTACATAATACTTGTCATTACCGATCGTGACCCATTCATGGTCGTATCCGGTATCCCTTCGTGCTCCGTCCGTGCCGAAATCCATAATCTGATCGCCAATGACCCTTGTCCCGGTTGCAACGGTATTGTCTTTTTCGACATAGTACGTTTTGCCGCCCACGGTAATGAACCCTTCCTCGAATCTCCGGTCGGTCAGAATACCGTCGTCACCAAAATCATATATTTTACCGTCAATCACGATAATATTGATAATGATGAGATTGTTGATCACATAATAGGTGTCTCCGTCAAAACGGATAAACACGTTGGTCAGACCGAGGCGGTTGCCATTCCCGTCAAACCGATACGCGTTTCCGTTCTTTACATAGTAACCGCTGTACGGGGTTTGTTTCTGTTCCGTGCAGTTTTTACACGGCGTCTTGATAACTGCCGTACTGCCGTCAGCCGAAATGACGATTTCAGCCCCGGATTCGTCGTATGTGTGTCCCTTTGCAGAAACCACATTCTGCTTCACAAGAACCGTGTTACAGACCGAGCAATGACTGCCCTCGGTCAGACCCGTTTCGGTACAGGTAGGTTCGACCGCTTTGTCAACGACTTCGGTGTGACCTTTTGCGTCAATCTTGCGCGTTTGTTTTTCCCCGCAGTCAGCGCATACGCGTTCTTCCTCGCCATCCTCGGTGCAGGTCGGTGCTTTGGTGGTCTTCCAGTCGCCGAACGAGTGAACCGTCTTGGGGATGGTACGGGTCTCTTTTGTGCCGCACGCAGAACAGATCCGCTCCTCGGAGCCGTCCTCTTCATCGGTCGCCTCCTTGGTGACTTTCCAGTCGCCGAAGGTGTGACCCTTTGCGGGCACAGTCGTCTGTTTCACAAGCACTTCATTGCACTCGGAGCAATGCTTGCCCTCGGTTTTGCCCGCCTCGGTACAAGTGGGCTCCACCGCCTTGTCAATTACCTCGGTGTGTCCCTTGGCGGGAACGTTTCTCGTTTCCTTTTCGCCGCAGGCGCAGGAACGTTCCTCCTCGCCGTCCTCGGTGCAGGTCGGCGCTTTAACGGTTGTCCATTCGCCGAACGCGTGCTCGTGCGAGGGTTCCGTGTCCGTCTCAGTCGGCTTCGTATCAGATTCCTCCGGTGCCGTGTCAGATTCCGCAGGCTCCGAACCGGATTCCTCCGGGGTGGTGTCAGACTCCGCAGGCTTCGTATCAGATTCCTCCGGCGTCGTGTCAGATTCCGCAGGCTCCGAGCCGGATTCCCCCGGGGTCGTGTCAGATTCCACAGAGTTTGTGTCAGACTCCGCAGGCTTTGAATCTGATTCACCCGTCGTCCCCGATTCGGCAGATGTCGTCGTGCCACTGCTGACTTCTGTTTCGCTTGTTGCCGATTGCTTCCCGACGCACGAGGTCAGCAGAACCACAACAAGAATCCCAATCAATATCAGACAAAATTGCTTCTTCAGACTCATTTTACTGTTCTCCTCATATTGATGTCGCTCCCATTATAATCCGAAACAGGTAAATTGTCAACAAAAAAAGCATCTCACCATTAGTTGGAAACCATTCCGCCGCCTTTTTCATCCGGTGGTCCCGTTTTATACCCGATTTTTACGGCGCCGCGTTGGCTGCCTGCCGGTGAAACGGGCAAAAAAATAGCGACAGGCAAAGTTTTTCCTTGGATCCAGGCATAACTTTTCCCCGGAATCCTCATTTCCCGCTTGCAATTCTGACCGGAGTAATTGAATGTAAGATACTAAAAAAGCCGCCCCGAAGGGCGGCTTGGGGGTTTGAAATTGAGGCGGCGGAGATTACTTTTTGATGTCCCCGTCGGTGCAGTGGACGGTGTAGGAGCCGGTATTGGCATCCCAACCGGATGCTTTTGCCACTGCGCCCCACTGTGCCTTCGTGCCGTTGTACGTGATGCTCGTAAGGCTCGTGCAATCGGAGAATACACCGTCGCCGATGCTGATTACTCCATACGGGATCACAATACCGGCAAGTCCCGCACAACCGGAAAACGCTTCGTTGCCAATATACGTCACACCGTTCGGGATCGTGATGTCGGTAAGGCTCCTGCATCTGGAGAACGCTTCACTGTCGATCCTCTCCACGCTCTTTCCGAGCGTAACGCTTACAAGGCCCAAGCAGTCGTAAAACGCCTTCATGCCGATACGCGTCACACCGTCTCCAATCGTGACACTTGCGAGGTTCGTACAGCCGCAGAACGCTCCCACGCCAATACCCGTCACCCCGTCCGGGATCGTGATGCCGGTCAGCCCCGTGCAGCCATAGAACGCATATTCGCCGATACTCGTCACGCTGCCCGGAATCGTGATACCGGTCAGCCCCACGCAGGCGTAAAACGTATGGTCGCCAATGCTCGTCACACCATCCGGGATGGTAATGCCTGCAAGGCGGGAACAGCCTTCAAACGCTCCGGCGCCGATGCTTGTCACGCTCTCCGGGATTGTGATGCTTACCATGCTTGCGCAATTGTCAAACGCCCCATTGCCGATACTCGTCACACCGTCCGGGATTGAGACGCTTGTGATATGATTGCAAAAACTGAATGCATAATTGCCGATGCCGGTCACACCGTCCGGAATCACAAGCTCGGTAATCAACTGTCCGTTCAGATACAGGTTGAACGTATCGCCCGACGGATCGAACGCATAATCCTCAAATCTGATGGCACACCATTTGGCAAGGTCTGTTATATAAATGTTTGTCAGATTGCGGCAGAAGAAGAATGCGCCGCCTCCGATGTCCGTCACACTGTCCGGAATCGTAATGCTTGTCAGCGCGCAAGCGTCAAACGCCCCTTTGCCGATGCCCGTTACGCTGTCCGGAATGATAACTCCGGTCAGATTCCCGCAACCGGAAAATGCGCGTTCGCCGATTGCCGTGACGGTATAACCGTCAGGACTATGTTTGGGAATCACCACTTCCGTGTCGATACAGGTTCCCATGCCGACCAGCGTACAGGTTGTCCCATCGGCATTCAGAGAAAATTCCAATCCTGCCGATCCGATTGGCTCGGTCAGGATATCCCGATAAGAATCGCCGCAGACGGAACAGGTATGTTCTGTGTAGCCCTGATCTTTCTTGGTCGGTGGAACTACATTATCAACATAAATATGCCCCTTTGCGTCAATCTTGCGCGTTTCCTTTTTGCCGCAGTCGGAGCACACGTGCTCCTCCTCGCCGTCCTCGGTGCAGGTTGCATCTTTTGCGATCTTCCAATCGCCGAAGGTGTGCGTGTGAGACGTATCCGTGGCGGATTCGCGGGTCGTTTCCTGCGGCTTGTTTCCGTTACAGGATACAAGCACTACACAACAAAAAAGCAAAAGACCGATCAATAGCAACGACAAGCACTTTTTCATTACAATTCCTCCAAATGGTATTTATTGGGGTACCTTCATTGTAATTCGTTTTTTTGCCGAAGTCAAGTGTTTTCGACAATCCGTTTCAAAAACAGCAACCAAATTCTCTGTCCTCAAAAATCCCGTTTATTTTCCTGCCATGACGGCAGATCGGGTAACATAACTTTCTCCCCGGAATCCTCATTTCCCGCTTGCAATCCCGTTCCGCTTATTGTATAATGGGAGTATAAATCTTTTCAAGTGAGGAAATGCTATGCCGATCACATACAATCAGGAAAAGAAGCTGTTCAAGCTGGACACGGCGACCTCGTCCTACATTTTGCAGGTATTTGAGGAAGGGTATCTGATTCATCTGTACTACGGTGCGAAGATTCCCGACGACAACCTGACCGAGCTCCGTATTGTGGCGTTCGACCATTCTGCGTTTGAGCCGAATAACGCGCGGGTCAAAAGCTGGGAATTCTCCCCCACGATCTCGCCGCTGGAATATCCCGCATCGGGCACCGGCGACTTCCGCATCCCCGCGTTTACGGTCAAAGCGCCCGAGGGAAACACGGCGACCGACCTGCGGTATCTCACGCACCGCATACTTAAGGGCAAAAAACCGCTCGAAGGGATCCCCGCCCTGTACGTCAACTCCGACGACGAGGCGGACACGCTGGAGGTCGATCTGATCGACAGACTGACCGGCGTTGTCGTAACGGTTTCCTACACGGTGTTCAACAACACGGGCGCGATGACGCGTTCCGCCTACGTCCGCAACACGGGCAAGGCACCGGTGGAACTGAAAACCGTCATGAGCGCGTCGGTCGAACTGAACGGCGCGGACTTCCGCATGATCCATCTCTGGGGACGCTACGGCAAGGAGCGTACCTACACGGAGCAACCCCTGCACCACGGCATTCAGGGCTTTGAATCCCGCCGCGGCTCGTCAAGTCATGAGTACAATCCCTTTGCGGCGTTCGCAAAGAACAACGCCTCGGAGGACTACGGCGAGGTCTACGGCTTCAATCTCGTCTGGAGCGGCAGCTTTTCGATTGAGGCACAGGCGGATTCCTACGACAACACCCGCGTCAACGTGGGCATCAACTACAAAGATTTCAGCTGGCTTCTGAAGCCCGGCGAAGGGTTCCAGGCGCCCGAAGTGGTCATGGTCTACACGGCCGAGGGCATCGGCGAAATGAGCCGGATTTATCATCGTCTCTACAACAAGAACCTCATCCGCGGCGAATGGCGGGACAAGGTGCGCCCCGTGCTCATCAACTCGTGGGAAGCGGCGTATTTCAACTTTGATGACGACAAGCTGGTCGCCTTCGCGGAGCGCGCAAAGAAGCTGGGCATCGAAATGCTCGTGATGGACGACGGCTGGTTCGGGCACCGCAACGACGACCACACCTCGCTCGGCGACTGGTACGTCAATGAAAAGAAGCTGAAAGGCGGGCTGTCCTCGCTCATTTCCCGCGTCAAGGCGCTGGGGCTGAAATTCGGCATCTGGTACGAACCGGAGATGATCTCCGAGGATTCGGATCTCTACCGCGCACATCCCGACTGGTGCCTGCACATAATGGGACGCGAGCAGAGCAACTGCCGCAATCAGTACGTGCTTGACATGACGCGCAAGGAAGTTCGGGACAACATCTTTGAACAGATGTACAAGGTGCTGTCGGAAAACGACATCGACTACCTCAAGTGGGACTTCAACCGCAACCTGACCGAGGTCGGCTCCGAGGGGCTTCCCCCCGAACGGCAGACCGAGATTTACCACCGCTTTGTGCTCGGCACCTACGACCTGATGGACCGTATCACCAAGGCATTCCCGCACATCCTGCTGGAAAACTGCTCGGGCGGCGGCGGACGGTATGACCCCGCCATGCTGTATTTCTCTCCTCAGATCTGGGCAAGCGACAACACCGACCCGATTGAACGCCTTACCATTCAGTTCGGCACCTCGCTCTGCTACCCCGCATCCTCCATGGGCGCGCACGTTTCCGCGTCCACCCGCGCAAGTTATGAAACCAAGGGCAATGTCGCGCTGTGGGGCTCCTTCGGCTACGAGCTGGACCCGCTCAAGCTGAGCGAGGAGACCTGTGACCTCATCCGCCGCCAGATTGCGGAATATCACAAGTACTACGACCTCATCCACAAGGGCGACCTGTACCGCATTGAAACCCCGACCGAGAATCCCTGCCGCTGTGCGTGGGAGTTTGTCTCCCCGGATAAGAGCGAAATGCTCTTCACCTTTGTGATCATCCGGATCGTCAACAATCCCAAATATATGCCGCGCTTCAAGGGACTCGACCCGAACCGTTACTACCGCGAGGAAACCTCGGGCGAGGTGTATTCCGGCGCGCTTCTCATGAACGCCGGGTACAACATGGTCAACTTCAGCCGTCCCGACGGCGCGTCCTACAAGCTGCACTTTGTCGCGGTGGACTGAAAAGAGTTTCCCCTCGTATGTAATAACTTACATACGAGGGGATTTTGTATAATTCAGGATCGGCTCAAATTACCGAAGCACCGTCCGGCACCACTGATGTACGCCGCCTTTCGGACAACCGCTTGTTCCCGGAACTCTCGTCCCACGTACACGCATTTTGCATTTTGAACAACAGAATATATACTCTGTCATATAAACTCCCCCCTTTCTGTTTAAATTTTATGCTCTGTCGGCGGAATTCACTCGTTGTCTTCGCTACAGATCATACTATGATCATCTTCATCGTCGCCTTCGTCATCAGAATAGAATTCGCTCAAGCCACCCGGTTGCGGCAATGCTTCAAGGAGACGTTCTTCATCATTATCTCCCGTAATAGCATACGTGTCCTCTGTAACATCATCCGCACCATCCGCATCCTCCGCTTCCGCCATCTGACGCTGTTCATCATCCGGCATATCCGGCATAGACTTTTCACGCACAAATTGTTGTGCCAGGCGAGCGCGGTTCTGATTTGCGCTGCGGCGGATCCGCCGGGATTTCCTTTCTTCCGCAAGGAGCTTTTGGGCATCCAACACTTCATCAAATTCATCCTGAAGGTAGCGATAAAGCACTCCCGGGTGCATAGAAGAAATATCATTGCTTAAGATTTCCTTTGCCCAACTCTTTGTTACAATTTCGTTCTCCACAAGGACTTTGAGATAGTTACGGCAGTGAAGATATTCGCGACGAATCGGTATGTATCTGAACAACCTGATTAAAAACCACACAATCCCGCAAGCACAGAAAATCAATTGCCCGACCGCTCCGATCGTAACAATATTCGCAGGCAAAAAATGTACCACCAACATCGCGATACCATACCAGATGCCAATCATAAACGGCGCAAATATCAACCTCTTGAACCATTCGCCCATGGACTCTGCCGCTTGAGTTTTTTCGTCTCTTGAGGGCATAAACCTGCTTCTGTTCAGAGTATAAAAACAACAACCGGATGGAAGCAGAAGCGACGGTAAGCCCGTGTACTTCCCCTTACTGAGTGCAATAATCTCAAAAACCGTTGCCGTAATAATGAGTCCAATTGAAATCGCCCAGTTGACCAGATAAATTTTCATCACCAATTTGTACAGCGCGATACAGACCACTGTAATCGCTACAAGATTCAGCAACAGGATAAACCACCACTGGTTAAGCAAATCGTCCATTCGTTTTTCCTCTCAAATCTGATATTTCTCGAATTGAATTCAACTCTCTGTACAAAGATTATAGACGTTTTTTGTCTATTTGTCAATAGGC
This sequence comes from uncultured Eubacteriales bacterium, assembly GCA_934796165.1. Lineage (GTDB taxonomy): Bacteria > Bacillota > Clostridia > Oscillospirales > CAG-272 > CAKVOU01. The sequence goes on from CAKVOU010000010.1 coordinate 24,902, forward strand.
AATTCCATTTAAGGTAAAATAATTTATGGGGTGAAGAAATGGGATTGTCTTTCGGTGAAAAAATCAGGCTTTTGCGGGAAGAGCGAGAGTGGAATCAAACGCAACTCGGAAAAGCGGTTCAAATGACGCAGAGAAAAATATCTTATATTGAGCAGGGAGAAACAGAACCTTCCATCGGCGATATCCAAGCCTTTTGCTTGCTGTTTGGTGTATCCTCCGATTATCTGATTGGATTGCCAAAAGGGTTAACATACCGCGGATAATTTTAATATTGCTGATGTCATGACCACCGTCTATACAAAACCACCCGCCAAACGGGTGGTTTTCTTTATACACAAACCCGCCGCGCGGAAGCGCGGCGGGAGTTGTTTTTTCATTTACTTCCCGAGCATCCGGACAAGATCGGGGATTACCGGCTCAAACCGGGCGCCGTACCAGTGCGACGGGTCTCCCGCCGTGCGGCGGATACAGAGAAGCGTATAATCCGCGGCGATCCTTGCCGCATCATTGACGGAAAAACCGTTCATGAGCGCACCCGTAAACGCGGAGGCGTACACGTCCCCGGTCCCGTGGCAGCCATTCTCCATCTTTTCGTGTTCGTAATAATAGGTACCGCTCTTCCCCCGGACAAAGACACCCGTTTTCCCCGGGCGATACCCGACACCGGTCAGGACGACCGTTCCGACACCAAGACTCAACAGCCGGTCGGACAGCGCGTTGATATACGCCTCGTCATAGGTCTCCCGGTATTCCGTCCCGGTCAGGAGACACGCCTCGGTGATGTTCGGCAAAAGGATGTCCGCGTGGGCGCACAATCCGCGCATCCGCTCCGCAAACGCCATATCAAAGCCGGGGTACAGCTTTCCGCCGTCCGCCATCGCGGGATCGACGATTTTCAGCCCACCCTCCGTCAGCATTGTACTGAATATCTCTTCCACCAGTTCAATCTGGCGCGCACTGCCGAGGTAGCCGGTATATACCGCGTCAAACAGAATGACTTCCTTTTTTCAATGCGCGAGAATCCCGGGAATATCGTCCGTCAGGTCGCGGAAAGTATACCCGGTGAATCCGCCGGTATGAGTAGACAGGACTGCGGACGGAAGCACGCAGGTCTCCACGCCGCAGGCGGAAATAATCGGCAATGCAACGGTCAGGGAGCATTGCCCCACGCAGGAAATGTCCTGCACGGTCAGAATACGCGGTTGCTTCATTTTTGATTCTCCGATCAGATCTTCACTTCAAACCGTCTCCCGCACTTGGGGCAGACCACGGTGTGCTTCCCCTTGCGCTTGGGCAGGCGGAGCGTCACACGGCATCCGGGACAGCGGCGGTACACGTGCGTCTTGCGGTCGCGGACCCGGTTGCCGATCAGCCGGAAAAAGCCCTTGAACGCATTCCATTTGCGAAGAAACGCCTGATTTTCCCGTGAACGCTTCTCCTTGTTGCGCGACATACAGCGGAACATTCCGTACCACAGGATCATAAGATCAAGAGCATACAGAATGATGTAGACCACATGGAGGCCCGCAATCATGAAGATCCATGCGATGATCAGGAGCGCCAGCGCGACCCACATCAGAAATGTATAAAATTCGTCGTTTCCGTTTCTGCCGTACATGAACGCGGCAAAACGATCCTTCAGTTTCATCACCCAGCCCTCCTTTCCGGCGATACTTAATTCTATTATAAACGGTACGGGCACAATGTCAAGGGAAGCGAATAAAATTTCACAGACTTGATTTCTTTGCATAAAGTTCACATATAGAAAAAAGCGCAAAAAATATAGAGAAAACGTGCAATTTTTTCATAATCCTTGACAAATTGTGTTACACATTGTACAATAAATTATGCTTTTCCGGAATAAAAACTGAGAGGTATCTCATGTCGTTTTTACATATGAAGGGGGTCGCTGTGCCCCATCAGAAGAACACAGCCGGGGCGGAGCCGGTCAGAATGCCGCCTCCCGAAACGGTCGTTTTGCCGATGGTCATGCACATCGGTGCCCCAGCTGTGCCGATCGTCAAAGCAGGCGACACGGTGAGAGTCGGCGAGAAAATCGCCGACGCGTCCGGCTTCATTTCTTCACCGGTACACGCAAGCGTTTCCGGAGTCGTCAAAAAGCTGGATCCGGTGCTGCTTTCCAACGGCAACCGGGTCCCCGCCGTCTGGATTGAATCGGACGGCAAAATGACACCGAGCCGTGCAAAATACGCACAGAAGCAGTTCATCGCCTCAAAAGAAGACTTCCTCCGCGCGGTGAAAGACAGCGGAATCGTCGGACTCGGCGGCGCGGGTTTCCCCACCATCGGCAAGCTGACGTTCCCGGAAACCGCCGCTCCGGATACGGTCATCATCAACGGCGCGGAATGCGAACCGTTCATCACGAGCGACACCCGTACCATGCTTGACCGTCCCGACGAAATCATTTGCGGGCTGGAACTGCTCCGCGACTATCTCGGCGTCCGGCACTTCATTATCGGCATTGAGGCAAACAAACCGGACTGCATCCGCTATTTCCGGGAGGTCAAGATCGAGGGTGCGGACTTCCGTGTAAAGGTTCTGCCGCCCGTTTATCCGCAGGGCGCGGAAAAGGTGCTCATTCACCGCACGACCGGACGAATCGTCCCGGAGGGTAAATTGCCGATCGACGTCGGCGTAATCGTGCTCAATTGCACGACCGTTGCCGCGCTTGCGGACTATATTCAGACCGGCATGCCGCTCGTTGAAAAATGCGTCACCGTGGACGGTTCGGCGGTGGGAAACCCGCAAAACGTCATCGTCCCCATCGGAACGCCCATCCGCGACGTGTTCGCGTTCTGCGGCGGTTTCGTAAAAGAGCCGGGTAAGATTCTCTACGGCGGACCCATGATGGGCATTGCCGTTCCCGACCTGTCGGTCCCGGTCCTCAAGAACACCAACGCGATTCTCGCCTTTGACCGGGAGGATGCCGCAGTACCGCCGGAAACCGCCTGTCTGCACTGCGGAAGGTGTGTCAATCACTGCCCGATGCAGCTCAATCCCCCCGCGATCGCCAAGGCTTACGAGGAGCGCGACGGGGCGGCACTTGCAAGACTCAAGGTCAATCTGTGCATGGAGTGCGGTGCGTGCGCGTTCCGCTGCCCGGCAAGAAGACACATCGTTCAGCGCAACCGCCTTGCCAAGGGTGTGCTCCGCGCGTATCAGCAACAGCAAAAGCTGCAGGAACAGCAAAACGGAAAGAAGGAGGAATCCGCAAAATGACAAAAGACACCTCCGATATCAAAAAGAACGAAACGGTTGCAAAAAAAGTAACACCGGACGTAAAAAACGAAAACGGCGCGGGCGCCGTCGCGGGTTCCTGCGACGTTTCCTCCCCGCTGACGGTTTCCGCGTCGCCGCACATTTTCGGCAGTACCGACACACGCGGCATCATGCTGGACGTCATTCTCGCCCTGCTCCCGACAACGGTACTTTCAATCGCCCTCTTCCGCCTGTCCGCCGCACTTCTCATCGCTGTATGCGTGGCGTTCGCCGTCCTCGGCGAATGGGCGTTCCAGAAGATCTGCCGGCGGGCAAACACGGTCGGTGACCTGTCCGCCGTGGTAACGGGGTTTCTCTTAGCCCTCAATCTGCCCGCTTCCGTTCCGCTCTGGCAGGCGGCGCTCGGCTCCCTTATCGCCGTCATCGTCGTCAAGGGACTGTTCGGCGGCATCGGACATAACTTCGCAAATCCCGCCATCACCGCACGTATCGTCATGCTTATCGCGTTCTCCGCGACCGTGACGGCAAAGTGCTTCCCCATACTTCCCTCCTTTGTCGGCAATTCCGTCGATCTGGTGACGGGCGCAACACCGCTCGCCATCCTCAAGAGCGGCACGACGGCGGGGCTTCCCTCCATTCCCGAAATGCTGTTCGGTCTGCGCGGCGGATCCATCGGAGAGGGTCACATCATCGCGCTGCTCATCGGCTTTGTCTATCTTCTCGTGCGCCGTGTCATCACCTGGCACACACCCGTCGCCTTTATCGGCACGGTCTTCCTTGCCATGTGGATTGCCGGCGTCAGTCCCGTCTTCGCGCTTTATGAAATTCTCTCGGGCGGTCTTGTGCTCGGTGCCGTCTTTATGGCGACCGACTACACCACCACGCCGACCACCCATCTCGGTCACTTTATTTTCGGAGTCGGCTGCGGGCTTGTCACCTGCGTCATCCGGCTGTTCAGCAGCAGTTACCCGGAGGGCGTTTCCTTCTCCATTCTGCTCATGAATATTCTCACGCCATACATCGATCGCTTCACGCTGAGAAGACCGTTCGGAGGTGTCCGCAAATGAAAAAACAATCCATCAAGGCGGTGCTTGTCCTGACGATTCTCTGTGCCGTGGTCGCGGCAATTCTCGGCACCGCCAACTATTTCACTGCCGCAAAGATCGCGGAAAACGCGGAAAAGACCCGCACCGAAGCGCGTTCCGCGGTTCTCCCGGACGGGGAATACACCTTCCGTGAGACGGACATTTCCGCACTCGGGGATTCCTCGGTGACTGCCGCATGGGAAGCGCAGAAGAACGGCGAAACCGTATACTACGTCTTCCAGATGGAAACCAAGGGATACGCGACCGGGCTTGTCCTCATGTGCGGCGTTGACAAAGACGGCAAGATCACCGGCACCAAAACCGTTTCCTCCTCGGAAACTCCCTCGCTCGGCGGCAAGACCGACCGGGACGCGTACCGGAAACAGTACGTCGGGCTTGCCGGGGGGCAGCTCGGGCAGGTGGACGGCATTGCCGGTGCCACCAAAACCTCCGAAGCGTACCGGAACGCGGTATCCGACGCGCTGAACGCCTTCGGAATTCTGACGGGAGGTGAAAACTGATGGCGGAAAAGATATCACACGTCAGGCAATTTACCAAAGGGCTGATCAAGGAAAACCCCGTGCTTGCGCTGGTGCTCGGCACCTGCCCGACGCTTGCGGTCACGGGAAGTCTCGTCGGCTCGCTCAGCATGGGACTTGCCGCAACCTGCGTTCTGCTTTGCTCCAACGTCGTCATCTCCGCGCTCCGCCGGGTGATTCCCGACAAGGTGCGGATTCCCTGCTACATTGTCATTATCGCCGCGTTCGTCACGCTCGTCAAAATGGTCATGAACGCGTATGTACCCGAAATCTACAACCTGCTCGGTGTCTATCTCGACCTGCTCGTGGTCAACTGCATCATTCTCGGCAGAGCCGAAATGTTCGCCCGCAACAACACGATCCTCGATTCCGCACTGGACGGCATCGGCATGGGACTCGGCTTCACCTTCGCGCTCCTTTGCATGGGACTTGTCCGTGAGGTGCTCGGCGGCGGAACCTTCTTCAACATAGAGATTCCCGGCATATCGGATTTCACCATCGGTGTTCTTCTGTTTGCGCCCGGCGGATTCTTCGTGTTCGGTTGCCTCATCGCGCTTGTCAACCGCCTGACCAAGGGGAAGGGCGTGAAAAAGCAGGAATTCGGCTGTGCGGGTTGCCCGTCTGCCGCCGCCTGCTCGCTCCGGAATGAAAGCTGTGACAAGGAGGGCAAATCGGCATGAATATCTTTCTTCTGATTCTGCTTTCCACCGTTCTCGTCAACAACTACGTCCTTGCGCAGACCATCGGCATCTGTCCCTTCCTCGGCGTCTCCAAAAAGATCGACCAGGCGCTCGGCATGGGGCTTGCCGTCATCTTCGTCATGGTACTTTCCACGCTTGCGACCTGGCCCATCCAGTCCTATCTGCTTGACCCGAACGGACTCGGATATCTCCAGACCGTTGTCTTCATCCTCGTAATCGCCACGCTTGTGCAGTTTGTGGAGATTGTGCTGAAGAAATTCCTGCCCTCCCTGCACCGTGCGCTCGGCGTTTATCTGCCGCTCATCACGACCAACTGCGCCGTGCTCGGCATCACCATTGATGTCATCTCCGGCGGCTACAACTTCGCAGAGGCGATGGTCGCGTCGTTCGGTGCGGGCGTCGGATTCCTGCTTGCCATGCTGCTCTTCTCCGGAGTACGCTCCCGGATGGAAGAGGCAAACCCGCCCCGCGCCTTCCGCGGACTTCCCCTGACGCTGGTCGCCGCGTCCATTGTGTCGCTTGCGTTTCTCGGTTTCGGCGGGATCGCGGACGCGTACACGGGCAACTTCTCCCACATCTCGGGCTCCGAAGCATCTCCAAAGAATATTCTGCTTGCCGTCCTCGTCGTGACGGTGCTCGGACTTCTCTGCGGGATCATTCTCGCGGTCGCCTCGACCAAATTCGACGTCCCCATGGACGAAACCGAGGGAAAAATCCGCGACTGCCTCCCCGGTGCCAACTGCGGCTCCTGCGGCTTCTCCGGCTGTGACGGATACGCACACGCGCTTGCGACAATTCCCGGCACAAAAACCAATCTCTGTACACCCGGTGCCGATGCGGCAGCCAAAAGCATTGCAAATCTGCTCGGAGTCAAATTCGAGGACGTGGTCGAGCAGGTCGCTGTTGTCCATTGCAAGGGCACCTGCGACGCGGCGGGCGACAAATACAATTATGTCGGTATTCCCTCCTGTGCCGCCGCCGCGGGACTCTACGGAGGACCCGGCATCTGTACCGAGGGCTGTCTCGGCTTCGGCGACTGTGCCGCCGTCTGCCCCAAAAACGCCATCACCTGCCACGACGGGATCGCCGAGATCAACCCGGCGGACTGCATCGGCTGCGGATTGTGCGTGAAGATCTGTCCCCGCCACATCATTTCGCTCTTCCCCGACGTTTCCTACGTCAAGGTGGAGTGCTCCAATCACGAAAAAGGCGTACTGACGCGCAAGGCGTGCCGCAACGGCTGTATCGGGTGCAGGAAGTGCGAGAGCGCCTGCATTGCGGATGCCATTCACGTAGTCAACAACCTCGCCGTGATCGACTACGACAAGTGTACCAGCTGCGGCGCGTGCGCGGACGTCTGCCCGATGCACGTCATCGCACACGGGAAGAACGCGGGCGCCGTTGACAGAAGCGCGGAAGTGAGGTTCTGAGCTTCGCAGAACGACCGCCTCCCGGAAAGTCCTTAAGAATACAGCCCCGGTATCACCCGTAATATGCGGTACCCGGGAAATATCCCTCCCGAACATCACCCCAAAATGCAGTACCCTGAATCTTTGCCCGGTACTGCGGAAAGGAATCCTATGAGTCAGGTCGTCGGCAGATTTGCCCCCACCCCGTCCGGCAGGATGCACGCCGGAAATCTGCTCACCGCGATGCTCGCGTGGCTTTCGGCAAGGAAGCAGGGCGGCGAATTCGTTCTCCGCATTGAAGACCTCGACGAGGAACGCTGCCGGTTCGGCGACAACAGCCGTATTCTCATGGAAGACCTCTCGTGGTTCGGGATCGACTGGGACCGCGGCGGCGACCGGGACAGTTTTCAGTCAAACCGCTTCCCTGTTTACGAAACCTATTACAAACGGCTTTGCGATGCGGGGCTGATCTACCCCTGCTATTGCTCCCGCGCCGCGCTCCATGCCGCCACCGCGCCGCACGGAAGCGACGGACAGGTGCTCTATGACGGGAGGTGCCGGAAGCTCTTTCTTTCGGGGCAAAAGCCGGACACCGACCGCGCCCCCGCGTACCGCGTAATGGTGCCGGACGAGGACATTGCGTTTTCGGACGGCGTGCAGGGAGACTATCGGGAAAACCTCGCACGTGACTGCACGGATTTTGTGGTCAGGCGCGCGGACGGCGTATATGCCTATCAGCTTGCCGTCGTTGTGGACGACGGGTTGTCACACGTCAGCGAGGTGGTGCGCGGCAGAGATCTGCTCTCCTCCACCCCGCGGCAGATCTGGTTGTACCGGATGTTCGGCTTTCCTGTCCCAAAGTTTTATCACATTCCGCTCCTGCTCTCCCCCGACGGGAAACGGCTGTCCAAGCGCGACGGCGACACGGATGCCGGCGCCCTGCGGGAGCGCTACGGTACGCCGGAAACGCTCATCGGACGGCTTGCTTACGCGGTAAAGCTTATCGACCGTCCCGAGCCGCTGACGCTTCGGGAGCTGCTTCCGGAATTTGACTGGGGAAAGATCCCGAAAGAGGACGTTTGCCTGCCTGCCGACTAACCGCAACAAAACGATGCGGAGGCGAGCCAAGCGACGAGATAATCTTTGGTGACGCTCACTGCACGACAAAACAAGAAAAAGCCACCGGCAATCAAAAAGCCGGTGGCATTTTTACAGAGGATTCATGCGGGCGGCGGATAAAAGAATCCCGGCGGGCACACAAATCCGGCGAACACACGAATTCCAGCGGACACACAAATCTGGCGGACACACAAATCCGGCGGATAAAAGGATCCGGCGGACAAAAGAATCCGGCGGTCCCGGGCGGAAAAAAGCAACGGCTATTTGAGGGTGAAATCCCGGAAACGCAACATTCCCGCAAACACAAAAAATCCCTCTGGAAGGAAAGATTCCGCAGGGATTTTTTGCTCCGGGACGTCCGGATTCCACTTCATACGATTGCTTTCGGGCGTACCCGCTTTCGCTTTTTGCGGTTTCTTCCCGGGATTCTCTCAGACGCAACTTTTTTGCGATTGCTTTTCAAAAAGTGCTTCGAAACCGCTTTTACGGCTCCCCCGATACCGCTTCTCTCAGAGCCGGAGCAATTACTTCCGGTCAGTTCCCCGACAACACGGTTGCGGGATCAAAGCCCACGAATTCACCGCCCGTGACAAGCACTTTGCCGCCGTTTTCCAACGCCTGCCTGACATCCAGAACACGGGTCTTGTCCGCATGATTGGTAAAAAATCTGCCGCCGCTGATCGTCAGGCAAACTGATTTTTTGTTCCGCTTGCTGCTCTTGTTGACGTGCGCCAACACGACTGCTTCCCCGTCGGACGAAAAAGTGCCCGATTCAATGCTCACGTTCCCCCGTCCGGTCAGATAAACGGCACTTCCGGCTCCGTGTATGACCGCACCGCCACAGATCCTGACAGTTCCGGCACTCACACATATCGCGGCAGGGTGTTCCCCGTCCTCACAGGTGGATATATATTCTCCGCCGTTCACGGTGACCGAACAGCCTTCCCAACTGCAACAAAGAACAGCTCCCGTTGAATGGATTACCGCATGGTCCAGCTCAATTTCCCAATCATCTCCCACAGTGACGGCGCCCTCGCCGTCCGAAAAACCAATATCGGATTCAATCGCAACCCCGCTTACCGTGAGCTTTGCCGGGAAGGCAGACTCGCAGGCAATATCCGCGTTCAGATACATAATCCCGCTACCGGAGATACACAGATTCCCGCATGCTTTGATCTGGTTCAGGTACATCCTTGCGCCATCCTGCAACACAATCGCAAAACTGTGCATCTCCTCCTCTGCCATATACCCCATTTCCCAATCCTCTACGAAACCAAGAAAAAAGGTTGCTCGCCCGTCAGTGTCCTCCGAACCGAATGTAACGCCCTCTTCCAATACAAGCGTGATATTCTTGCTGTCAACAAAGTACTCTCTATCGGGGGTTGAAACGGACTTCATAAGCGTGACCGTTGCACCGTCCGGGCAGTTTTGCAGTGCAGCCGCAAGCGTCGGGTACACGGTCTTTCCGACACAGGCAACGGCATCGCTGTAATCGACGGAGCCGTCGTCGGGGGTATGCTGCCCGTCATCAGACGGATCATCTGAAGGTTCGTCGGAATAGCCGCTTTCTTCGCCCGGATCGGTCACCGTCTCGGAGTCCGTCTCGGGGTCTGTTTCGGAGTCCGTCCCGTGGTCTGTTTCGGGATCCGTTTCGGGGTCTGTCTCGTGGTCTGTTTCGGAGTCTGTCTCAGGGTCCGTCTCGGGGTCTGTTTCGGAGTCTGCTTCGGGGGCTGTTTCGGGGTCTGTCTCAGAATCCGTCTCGGGGTCCGTCTCGGGGTCCGTCCCGTGGTCTGTTTCGGGATCCGTTTCGGAGTCTGTCTCGGGGTCTGTTTGCCTCCGGGGTTCACTTTCGGTTTCCGGGATTGTTTCGGTGGTGTTTGTCGGATTGGATTCGCTCTCGTCGCCGGGGCGGTGCCATTCACCCCGGGATGTTTCTACCTCCGACCCAGGATCGGGTTCCGTAAAACTTTCATCGGAGGCGCCCGGGTACACAAAAACGCCGTATTCGCTGTTCCACGCGATCCGGCGGTTGTTCATGGCTTCATTGATTTCATCCGTGTTGAAGCCGTTTTTCCGAAGGGCTTCCATGGCATCCCCCACGGTTTCAAACCTGCCGTCCGGCTTCTCGGTCTTCAGCACGGTGTTCATGTTTCGCACCAGCGAAATATCGTTCGAGGTCTCCGCCTTCCGGATCACGCCGGAAAAAGTGGGAATCAATATCGCGGCAAAGACAGCAATCACCGCAAACACAATGACCAGTTCCACCACAGTGAATGCCTTTTTTCTGCGTTCCATAGAAGTCATTCCTTCCCTTGCCGGATCCGGAACCATTCGCCGGAAGTTACAAATCCGGAAATTTAGTCACATTATATCGCAGATGCGAAAAATTGTCAAGTGTTTTGGGGGAATTTGTGTAAATTTTCCGAAATTTGAGAAAAAATGCCCCCGCCGGAGACAAGCTCCGGCGGGGGGAATCCACTGCACTTACCGTGCAGTCGAAAAATGATTTAATCAGCGATTACCGGTTCGGGCTTATTTGGAAACGACATACCAAGTGTCGGAGCCGTCCTTTTCTTCGGTTGTGGAGCAGCCCGTACCAAGAACGATTTTGCCGGTCTTGGCATTAACGGGATCGACTACGGTAACACCGGGATTGTAGTTCTTGAATCTGCCGCCGTTGACGGTGATTGTGCAGCCACCGGTTGCATTATCCTGATGGTTCAGAACAAAATAAGTACCATTACTCGACGAAGCGGTTTCAAAAGTACCGCCGTTGATAGTTACGGTCGCTTTGTTATCGCTGTTCATACTGGTCATTACGAAAATGCAGGAAGTGCCCTCCGACATACCGTAAAAATGTCCGCCGTTGATGATCAGTTTGCCATAGTTACCGGCGCGCACCGCACTTGTGACCTTATTGGTATAGGTTTTATCAGAACCAATCACTGCGCCGGTCTTGGCCTCACTGCTGTCGTTGATAGTCAATTTTCCATTCTTACCGCCGATATACAGAACCGAACCGTTGTTCGGCTTCACGCCATCTGCATACTCCAGTTTCAGCGTGTGACCGTTCAAATCGAAGACAACCGTTTTACCGGAAAGATAAATCTCATCCGTGACAACAATGTCTGCAACGAGCTTGAAATAGCCACCCTTCGTCTTTTCCATATTCAGAGCCTGTTCGCAAGTTTCGATCAGGAAAGGATCAGCTTCGGTACCGAAACCAGCGGTAAAATACTTCTTGCCTGCAACCAGAATCGTAGCATTCACATCTTCAGGTTTACCCTTGATCGTTGTTCCGCTGACCTCGGTCGCAGGGGGGGCGTAAACCCCAATATTGGAATTTTCAGGAACTTTAATCTTGACTTTATCGTTCTTTGCGATAACAGCAGTAACGATCGCGGAATCCTCCACAACCACACGACCTGCGGTAATTTCAATTACAATTGCCTGTCCGAACTCATGATAAGATTCATTCTTGACCGCGGAGATGGTAACCTTATCTGCTACACCATAGTGCTTGACGGTAGCATTTTTCGCGTTCACCGTCAACGTTCCACCCTTGGTATTAAACACAACATCGTGATCAGAGTCACTCTTGTAGCTCACCGAAGTAATATTCTTAGCCGTACCGACATCCAGACCGACGCCATCCGGAACGGTCACATTTTTCTTTCCTTTGTAATTATCCAAATACGTCGAATAGTTTTTGTTCGGCTCGCTCGCGATAACCCAGCACTGATACTTTTCGGGCTTCTCCGGATTTTTGCTTTCCGGAGCGTAAATCAGTTCTTCACTGCCGTCCGTATTCTTCTTGAGGTAAACGAAACAGTCGTTCACGCTGTCCCAGAGGATCTCATTGCCGGTCTTGGAGGCGTTGATTTTTCCGACATCATAGCCATTTTTCTCAACAGCCGCCAGTGCTTCGGACATATTCACGTGCTTTTCGTTCGGCTTATCCATTTTCAGGGCGGTGTTCAGATTGCGGATGAGCGTGGTGTCAGCGGACATCTTCGCGCTGTTGACAATTCCGATAAAGGTCGGGATCAGCACTGCCGCAAGAATGGCAACAATGGCAATCACGATCACAAGCTCTACCACGGTAAAGCCGTGCTTTTTGCGATTCAACATAGGATAAAAAATCTCCTTATTTCTGTGTTTTTTGAATATAACTTTGACCTTTGCTTGCGCGTTCCGCTTTCCGTCTGTTCCCTGTCGGGAGTATCGCGGAAAATCCGGGCGCACAAAAAACGCATACCGCCAAAACCCGGTCATCGGTCATGACCGCGGCAAAACAAGACACTCCGTCATTTCCCGGAATGCCCTCTGGCGTTGATGCGCTTCGGATCAACAGTTATATCTGCAGAACACATAGCGGAACGGAACGGCATATTCTGCCGCACTGTCCGCAGGAAAGCAGATTTTTTGCTTGATTTTCCGCCGGAAGGATAACGGCTCGCGGCGGGTCAGTTCCCGGACGGCTCCGACGACCTTGATCGCCAGGAATACCGCGGAAAACGTCAAAAACAGTGAGATAACGAGCGTTGCCACATAAGAAATGGTAACGTAGGAGTTCAGCACGCCAAGCGGCTCACAGATGAACTCCGCAAAGTACGCCGCGGTCGCGCTGTCCGCAAACAGCTCCACGAGCCGCACCATCAGGTTGCAGCCTGCGGCAACAGGAAGATACAGGGACAGAATGGTACCCGCAATGGCATAAACCGTAGCGGCAAGCGTCATGCCGGACTTCTTTAAAAAGCGGAATGTAAAAATTCCGGCGACGAGATATAACAAACCGAGAACCGTTACATTGAGATCCATGCGAGTCCCTCCTTTCCCTATATTTTGATGTGCACCTTACATTTATGAAATTATAGCACACTTTTTTCGACTTGTCAAGCAGTCGGTTCTGATCAGTATTTTTGTTTTCCCCGGGAGGTCGGTGCCGCGTCTATGCTCCGGCGTTGCCCTGCACACCCCGCCGGGCACTGCGGGAAAGCACCGCACGAACGACTGTTTCACAAGAACCGCCCGATCGGCGCCTGATTCCGCAAGAGCAACGCGCGGGCAGGTGTCGGCAAACAAAACGCAACAAAGCCCGGCATTTTTGCCGGGCTTTGCTGTTATAAATCCGATCACAACGCATCAAAGATTTTCGAGGAACGCGCCGATGCGTGCGGCAAGAATTTCGTGTCCCCTGTCGTTGGGGTGCAATCCGTCGGGAACAAAATTTTCTTTGATCGCGGGAACTGCGGGCTGCAGACCGCTGACCGACCACAGGTCAAGCACGGGAAGCGAATAGTGTTCCGCAACCTCGCGGATCGCCCGCACATAAGCAATCAGCGGCTCGCTCAGCTGCGCCTTGCTTCCGTCGCCGTGGAAGCCCTCTTCGCCAAGTCGGTGGAGAGGCGTCATAATCACGATCGGCTTTCCGGGATATTTGGTGATCAGCTTTTCCATCATCAGGCGGCAGGCGCCGTAGAACGTGGTGTTTTCGCGGTCGCAGAAGCTGCCGAGGGAAACGTCGCCGTGACCGAAGTCGTTGGTCCCGCCGAATACCACGACCAGATCTGCATCGGGATCCAGATCGTCCACGCGGGAGCAAAAGTCAAGGTTCCAGCCGGGCGTGCGGTCGGTTCCCTGACGGGCAATGCGGGTGCCGCCGATGCCGTAACCGCGCGCTTCTGCCATGTGATAGGTCTTTTTCAGGCGATTCCAGAACACGTTTTCCATGTCCGCAACGCCGCAACCCTCCGTGATGCTGTCACCAAGGAAATTTGCCTTGATATTTTCCAGTTTCATAAGTAACTGTCCCCTTTTTATCATTGCAGATAGGCGGCTTTGAGACCGCCGTCCTCATTTTATCACACTTTCCTTGGTTTGTCACGTTTTTTACAAAACTTTCGGTAAAAAATACCGCACGTCAGAGCGAGACGCCGTTGATCAGATTCTCAAAGCAATCGTTTTCGGACAGGTCAATGCGGGCGCCGAGAATATGAATGCAGCGCATGGACGCCGCGGCGGTGTAGGAGGAAAGCGGGCGGTCAAGCGCGTTGTCGGACTGTGCCGCAACAAGGATCTCATTCCCCGCAAAGCCAACCGCGATCACGGTGTGGTAGAACGTCCCGTCCTCTCTTGCAAGCTGTATCACGTCGCCGGGCATCACCGCCTCGCGCGGTACCTCCATCCCATAAGGACCGACCCCGCCGTTGGCGGCAGCGAATTCGGGATTTCCGGTGAAATAATCGTAAAAATAATCCACGCCCGCCCAAGCAGGGGCGCGATCGGTGCTTGAAATGTAATACCAACCGAAATCGGGGGTATAGTTCATCACACAAAGCCCCGCGTAGATTGCCTGGGAGACAAAATTGGTACAGTTTCCTCCGATCCCGGTGAAATCAATGAACAAGGGGTTGCGCGACAACGCCCAACGCCTCGCGTATTCGACCGCCCGTTCGCGGTCATAGGGTTTCTCAACAATCATGCCGTCACCTCCGTATGCTCCCAGTATATGCGGGAGGAAAATGCGGGTGACGGGGCTGCGGCCCGGGCGGAGCCACAGATCGCCGCAAGCCGGGCGGATTCAGAAAAAGCGCGAAAAACCGCAAAAACACACGGATTCTCCCGCCGCAAGCCGCGCTGGCACAGAGAAGGCGCGAAAAACCGCGAAAAACGCACGGATTCTCTCACCAGCGCAAGCCGAGTGGGCACGGGGAAAGCGCAAAAAACCGCAAAAGCTCCACGGATTCTCTTGCGACGCAAGCCGAGCCGACACGGGGAAAGCGCGAAAAACAACGAAAAACGCACGGATTTTCTCGCGGCGCAAGCCGGACGAAATTCGTAAAAATAATCCGACGGCTTTGCGGTCGGGAACGTTTGGGCAGGGGGAGTGCTTACCTCACCGGTGCCCGCCGCCGGGAAGGACCGTTTCCCTGTCGTTGTCCTCGGGGACCGGCGAGGGCCGGAGCAATTCCGCCGGCAGAATGGAGCGCGAGCCGAATTTCCGCCGGATCACGTCTACCGTACCGTCCATTTTGTCCCGCTTTGCAATCGCCGCTTCGTCGCGGAACAGATCCGGCTGAAACGGCTGATCCTCCGGGCAGAGCGGAGATAGTGCCACCGTCACGGCACGGACGTTTTTCCGCCAACGGTAATTTTTACGGAAGATCTCATCGGCGGCGCGGGTGATCACCGACGGACTCTGTGTCGGCTCCGGCAGCCGGGTACTGAACCGCTCCCCGCCGAGGTCGCTGTTCTTCACATACAACTCGACACCGAGCGCCGACATTTTCTCATCCCGAAGCCGTCCCGTAAGACTTTGCGAAAGCTCCAGAATCACATGGCGCACCGCGTCCGCGTCTGTCAGGTCCGCGCTGCAGGTCACACCGTGACTGAGACTTTTGGCGGGTGTACGGTCATCCATATGCGCCACGGGGGAGGAATCCAGCCCGTTTGCGGCGTTCCAGAGAGACAGTCCGTTGACTCCGAGCAGATCGCGGAGCAACGCCGGATCCGTCGCGGCAAGGTCTCCGATGGTACGGATGCCCCACGCGCTCAGCCGTCCGAGTGTCGCCCGCCCGACGTAAAGAAGCGCGGAAACCGGGAGAGGATACAGCATTTCCTTGAAATTCTCGCGTGATACGACGCACACTGCATCCGGCTTCTTCAAATCCGACGCGAGTTTCGCAAATACCTTGTTGAAGGACACGCCGACGCTGACCGTCAGCCCCAGCTCCTCCCGGATGGTCCTGCGGATATTCTCGGCGATCTCCTCTCCACTCCCGAACAGACGCGTACTGCCTGACACATCCAGCCAGCACTCGTCCATGCCGAACGGCTCGATCAGATCGGTATAGCGCGCGTAGATCTTCCGCGCCATGCGGGAGAATTTCGAGTAAACCTCAAAATGCGGCGGAACGATGAGAAGACCGGGACAAAGCGACATTGCCTCGGCATTGGTCATTCCCGTTTTCACGCCCGCGCGTTTTGCAGGCTCGGACTTGGCAAGCACGATCCCGTGCCGTTCCGCGGTGCTCCCGCAAACGGCGATTGGCTGTCCGCGGTACTCCGGATGAAGCACGGTTTCGGCGGAGGCGTAAAAGCAGTTGAAGTCGCTGTGCAGAATCACCCGGTCCTGTGCCGTTTCTTCGTTTTTCACAAATCGCTTCCCTCCCTTTCCGATTCCGGATGTCTGTATTCGGGTTCCGTATACCTGCACCCTGACACAAACCCCGCCAGCCCGCAATTGACACAGAATCTCCGTCCGGTCCGTCCTGATAGCCCGGCGCGCGACCATGTTTTTGCCCACTCCGGCTGGCTTCTGCCATTTTCGCGTCGCTTTTGCCGTCCCGGTCGTCCCGGCACCCATTGACCGTCGATTTCGGTCGTTTCCTGTCATTTTGGTGCCGTATCATACTGTGTTTCTCAGCGCCTTTCCCTGACCGAAAACCAAGTCCCCATTTCGGGTTCATAGTACAGTTCCTTTTCCCGTCCTTCCACCTCCACGGTGTAACGGACAGGCGCGATGCAACCGACCCCCGGCGGGCAGAACGGCATAACACGGAGTACCCGCCCGATCCGGAAGCTCTGCCCGTCCACGAACAACCGCTTGGGCAACAGACTGCCGTCCGTGCGGAAAACCGCCTCCACCGCCAATGGAATCCGGATACGTTTCATCATTGCCACTCCTTTGAACAATTCCTATATTGGAATTATACCACGAAGTATCGGCGGTGTCAAGTAGGATTCACACGCAAATTAATTCCATAACAAGAACAATCTCGTCACACACGCGGGCAGCCGGCAAAAAACGCCGGGGGGCCGTCGCCGGTAATAACGTATCGCGAGCACGTGAATACCGGCATGAAAAATGCCGAGGGCGGGAGCCGCACGGCTTGTTCCGTGCGGCTCCCGCCCCCGGCAACGGTTCCGACATTCCGGAAGTCGGTTCCTTCATCCGGCTCTCCGGCTTCCGTTCCCGGTGCTCTGACATCCGGTATCGTGCCTGCCAATCCCTCAACCGGTGAATTTCTTGTAAAGATACTGATAATCGTCAAGCGGCATCTGTTTCTCCGTTGCGCCCGCGGTCACCACCAGATAGGTCTTTTCCCCGTCCGTGGCATAGGTCGCAAGCGTAAAATTTTTATGGTATCCGCCGGCGTCGGTATAATCAATATACCCGGTCTTGCTGCCCGTCACCGTCATGCCGTTCGGGAGCTCCTTTTTGTAGAGGATCTTGCCGTTGCCGTGCAGCTTGTTGAGCGTCTCCATGCGCCGCAACAGCGAGTTGTACATGGTCAAAGGGTAGGTTGCGGGGGTACCGTCGTCCTTGACATATCCGACCTCGGTGCGGTAGACATCGGTTGACAGGAGCCTGCGGCAAAGCTCGTTATCGAGCGCGCAGGCAAAAATCGCCGCCATTTCCCGGACCGTCGTATAATTTTCCGTGCTGTGAAGCCCGACCGAGTTGGAAAAATGCGTTTTGGTCAGTCCCAGCTCACGGCACTTGGCATTCATACGCTCCACGAATGCTTCCTCACTGCCGGCAGTATACTGCACCAGCATATAAGCCGCCTCCGCGCCGGAACTGACCGCCACGCCGTAAAGGAGATCCTCCACCGTACAGGTTTCTCCCGCATTTATAAACCCTGCCATGGATGCACCATTCGACTGGGCAAACGTAATGGATTCCTCGGAAACGGTGATCTTCGCCTTCAGGTTGGAGATCGCATCGCAGGCGACCATCAGCGTCATGACCTTGGTCATGGAGGCAGGATAAATCCGCTCGTCCGCACCAAGTTCTGCGGAGGCAGCAAGTGTATCCAGATCCACAATAATCGCGTTGGTCGAACCGAGGGCGCCGGAGGACAGGTGATAGGTTCCACTTCCCGTCGTGGGAAGATAGGAATCCCGGCGGAGCACGATGGCATACGGATATGTAACCGCGACGGGTGCATCGGAAGTTTCGGTTTCCCGCGGTGCGGTATCTCCGGAATCGGTGATACTCTCTCCACCGCTCCCGGTCTCCCTGCCGTCGGTCTCCCCGTCCGGCGTCGCCGTCTGGCAAGCCCGGATCGTCAAAAGCAACACCAGTACAAGTGCGATTGCCGTCAGCAAAATCAGAAGCCACGCAAAGGGCGCATTACGTCCGTCGTCCTGCGGATTGTATTCGGGTTCAGCACTCATTTTCTCTCTTCTCCACTGCGTGTTTTGCGGCAGTCAACGTATTTTTCATCAGCATAGTGATGGTCATGGGTCCGACTCCGCCCGGAACCGGCGTAATCAGGGATGCCTTTTGCTTCACCTCGTCAAAGCACACGTCCCCGCACAGTTTTCCGTCCGCGCGGCGGTTCATGCCCACGTCGATGACGACCGCGCCGTCCTTTACCATGTCACCATGGATAAAGTCCGCGCGTCCGACGGCAACGACCAAAATATCCGCACGACGGGTAACCTCACCGAGATTCTTTGTCTTGCTGTGGCAAACGGTCACGGTACCGTCCCCGGCGAGCAGAAGCATCGCCTGCGGCTTGCCGACAATGTTTGATCGTCCGACCACGACACATTCCTTGCCTGCGATCTCTACCCCATACGCGTGGAGCAGCTCCATCACGCCGGCAGGGGTACAGGGCAGAAAGTCCGGCTCCCCGATCATGATCTTCCCCGCATTGTAGGGGTGGAACGCATCCACATCCTTGGACGGGTCAATACCGAGGATGACATCCCGCTCATCCAGTCCCGCAGGAAGCGGGAGCTGAACTAAGATCCCGTGGATTTTCGGGTCATGGTTGAGCCCTCGGATCAGGTCGTCCAGCTGCTCTTTCGTCGTATCCGCGGGCAGATCGTGCTCCTCGGAATAGAATCCGCACTCCAGAGCGGCTTTCTTCTTGTTGCGCACATACACTTCCGATGCCGGATTATTGCCGACAAGGACGACCGCAAGTCCCGGAACGATTCCCGTCTTATGGGTAAACTCCTCGGTTTCCCTCCGGAGATCGGCGCGGAGCTTTGCCGATACGGCTTTCCCGTCAATACGTTCTGCTTCAGCCATGGTCGCTCTCATCTTTCTTTGTGTCGTCGGTCGGGTTATTTTCGGTTTCTTTTCCGATGTTCTTGTCCGCCGTTGTCTCTTCCGTTTCTGCGGATTCCGGTTTTCCGGTGGTCGCATCCGCCGTTTTGGTAGCAGGGTCCTTTTCATTGACATCTGAGGTTACAGCGTCCGTGTCGGCTTTCCCCGTTTCCTGCCCATCGGCTTTGCCGACATCAGCAGCTCCGGGAGCACCGCCCGCGTCTTTCTCATGTTCTGCGTTTGCAGCCTCTCTTGCGGTCTTTTCCGCAATCGCCTCTTCCACGAAACGCTCCTTTTCCTGAAGAAGCAATCTCTTGGCGCCGGGATAATAGACGTTGTCCGCGACGCAGAGTTTGCCCTTCTTTGCCGCAATCAGACCTGCGACAAGCAGTCCGCCGCCGATGAGGAAGCAGAGGAATCCGACCAGCTGCGACACGCGGATCCCCGTGTGACCGAGGTACAGGCTGTCGGTACGGAGTCCCTCAATGAACATTCTGCCGAAGCCGTACCAGGAGACGTATTCAAGGAGAATCTGTCCGTCGAATTTCTTTTTTTTGTAGAACACCTGAATGAGGACAAAGCCGATCAGGTTCCAGAGAGATTCATAAAAGAAGGTGGGGTGATAGCAGGCAAAGGTCCCGCCCTCGTAAAGTCCCATGCGAAGGAAATAAAGCGGACTTCCCTCGGCAACAATGCCGCCGTGCGCTTCGCCGTTGATGAAATTGCCCCATCTGCCGAGGACCTGCGCAATCATCACGCCGGGGACGATGGCATCAAGCAGTTTCTTCCAGTTGATCTTTTTGTAGCGGCACATCAGATAGACCGCAAGGCATCCGCCGATCACGCCGCCGTAAATGGCAAGTCCGCCGTTCCAGACGGCGATCACGTCAAGGAAACTGTTGTAGGTGTCCCGCCCGCTCGATGCGGAAGTGATGACGTAATACAGCCGTGCGCCGACGATTCCCGCAATCACCGAAACCAGTCCGATGTCAAGCAGGTCGTCCGGCACAAGCCCGTCGTCCCTCGTATGCAGGTACGCAACAATGAAGGCACAGATGATACCAAGCGTAATGAAAACGCCGTACCAGCGCACCTCAAGTTTTCCGATAGAGAAGGCAACCTTGTCCACCGTGAATTCTCCGATTCCGATACCGGGGAAAGAAATTGTGGTCGGATCAATCATTTGTTTCACTCCTTTTCTTTGCTTGGTCATTCAAGCGGTCTTACGACCGATAAAGTTTCGTATTCTTCCCGGAAGAGCGTGTCAAGAAGCGCATTCAGCTCTTCCATGGTAACGTTCTCCACTGCGTCCATGTTGCAGAAGAGATCCACGCCGTCCAGCGCGGACTGAAGCAGTGCCTCGCCGATGTCCTCGGTGGAATCAAACAGCTTGATGAACTCCGCCACCGACGCACGCTGATTGCGGAGAAAGCTTTCGGGGGAAAGTCCGTTCCGCCGCACCTCTCCAAGATAGCGGTGCCACTCCTCAAGTACCCGGTCGGGGTCGTCCGCCTCGCCGGAGATGCCGTTGAACGCATACGGTCCGTAGGTATTGTATCCGTATGACCAGAGCGGCGAAACAAGTCCCGCTTCAAACAGACGGTTGTAAAACGGCTCCGACATGGAGAAGAGCATATCGTCAAGCAGGGAGATCGCGGTCGTGCGGGCAAAACGCTCCCCGGGGGAAAGTCCCGTCACGGAATCCTTTACGGCAAGGCAGAACTGGGTCTTGCCCGTCTGCATTCTGCGTTCCGTCCTCTGGCGGAATGCGCGGGCGGGTTCCCTCACAGGTTCCCGGAGAATTCTGCGGCTGTCCGGCTCCGCCTTCGGGAGCACCCGGTCACAGACCTCCAGAACGCCTTCTTTTGTCACGTTTCCCGTCACGATCAGCAAAAGGTTGGAGGGACGGTAAAAAACCTGATAGGCGCGGTACAGAATCTCCGGCGTGATCGCGGCAATAGACTGCTCGGTGCCGCAGATGTTCTCCCGCAACTCCGCGTTTTCATAAAGCCCCGTCAGCATACCGCGGAAGCAACGGTCGCCGGGATGGTCTTCGTACATCCGGATCTCCTCGGCAATGATTCCTTGCTCCTTTTTCACGGTTTCTTCCGTGAAATACGGGTTTGTCACAAAGCCGATCAGCTCCGCGAGCGCCTCGTAAACATGGTCGGTCGCACTGAAGAGATACGCGGTGCGGTCGTAATCGGTGTAAGCGTTCGCGTCGGCGCCCAGCGCGGACAGACGCATGATCGCGTCGCTTCCGTCCGGGTTATCAAAGAGCTTATGCTCCAGAAAATGCGCGACACCTGCGGGCAGGTGGGTATATCCGGTCTCCCCCTCCAGGCGGAAGCGATTGTCCGCCGCGCCGTAGCGGGTAGCCAACAACGCGTAGGAGGTGGACATTTTCTTCGGGAACACATAGACGGAAAGTCCGCTCGGATGCCGGACACGGGAATAGTGTTCCCCAAGGAACTCCGAAGAAAACTCCGTTTTTCCGGATGTATATCCGCCGTCAGTTTTCATCGTCGTCCCCCTCTCCGCCTTTTCCCGTACCGTCCAGGAAGAACAGAACCTCCGGGTTCAGCCGACCCGCCGCAAAAATCAGATCCTCCCGCGTGACGTTTCCGAAATGCGCCATGGTCTCCTCCACCGTGGTGCGGACACCGTAAAGCGCACGCCCGAATGCGTATCCTTCGATGGCTCCGGGGTTATCGGGAATCTGGCGATAGGAATTGGCAAGCGACTTCTTTGCGACCTGTATCTCATTTTCCGTGAAATTTCCGCGGCGGAGTGCATCAAGCTGTGAAAAGATCCCCTCCGTTGCCGCCTCACGGTTTTCCCGGCGGATCCCCGCGGTGATGTAGATCACACCCTTATAGAAATCATAGGACGACGCGCAGTGATAGCAAAGGCTTTGTTTTTCCCGGACCTCCAGAAACAGTTTGGACATGGGAGAAACGCCGAGCATTTCGTTGAGCACGAGCATGGCATAGAATTCCGGCGAGGTCAGTGTCACGCCGGTCGGAATGGCGATCACCAGACGACTTTGCGCCACGGGCATCTCCTCCGTCGCCGAACGAAGCGCCCCGCCAAACTGCGGGACCGGCGTCCTGACGGACACGTTCTCCCCCGCCGTATACGAACCGAAACGGTTCTCCAGGCGGCACGCCATAACATCGGGCGACATACTTCCGACACAGACAAACTGAAACGGCACGCCATGTCGTTCCGCTCTCCCGAACAGCCGACCGGCTTCTGTGAGCAGGTCGTCCCCCGTAAAACCTTTTACCAGTTCCTCCGTGCCAAGCTGCGAGACAACAAACGGATCGTCCCTGTACAGCATTTCCTGACAGCGGCGCACGGCATATGCCTGCGGGCTGCTTTGCGACGCGCGGATGGCGTCGCACTGAATCTTCTTTTCGCTTGCGAGATAGGCTTCCGAAAAGCGTCCGTTCTCCAGAAGCGGGTGAAACAGAAGCTGCTCCACGATCTCAAGTACCCCGTCCGTCACGTCACAGCCGTCCGGGATATATCGCTCTTCCAGAAAATCCGCGCGGAAGCCGAACAGCTGATAATTGCCGTACCGTGCCGAACGGACGCTGAGTCCCGCCGCATACAATTCGTCCATACGGCGGTTGAGCGACGCGACGGTCGGATACTTTTCCGTCCCGCGGCACAGAACCGCGAACAAAAGCCTCTCCAGGGGAGTCCGGACGGGATCGGGCGGGAGTACGGTCAGGACAGACAACATACCGGTCTTGAAACGGTTCGTCGGGAAGACGCGCAATGTTCCCGCGCGCCCGACGGCTCTTTGGTTATCCTCCATGGGTGCTCACCCCGCTTCCCTTATGTACAGTATTTTCATTGTACACCAAACCCGAAGGGATTTCAAGATTTTCCTGCAAATCCGCAGGATTTTTCAAAAGGCTCCGGTTCAGGTCGCGGCGACAAACGGAACAAGCTCCCGAATACTGTCGAGTACCGGCTTGCCGGTGGCAAGGAGACGTTGCCTTGACTGATGTCCCGCAGCAATCAGCACACAGTCCGCGCCCATTGCATCGGCAGTCTCCGCGTCGTGTTCGGTATCTCCGATAAAAAGCGCCCGACGGTCGGGATTCTTTTCCCGCCACATCCGTCCGAGCCCGGTCTTGCTGTACGCGTAAATGTCGCCGCGTCCCAGTATTTCGTCAAAGTATCCGCCAATGCCGAGCGCCTCCACCTGGCTCTCCAGCATCAGAAGCTCGGTTGCCGAAAGCAAAGTCTGCCGGAGCCCCATGGAACGGAACGCACCAAGCGCATCCCCGGCACCGGGATACAGCCCGGAATTTTTGCTGTTTACAAGATACAGGTCCATCCATTCGTGAGCAATCTTCGGGAACGGCTCTGCGTCCAGATCAAATCCCGCGCGGCGGTAATAGGTCTCGATCGGAAAGCCGAACACCTCGCAGTAACGTTCCCGGGAGCCAAGGGGCTGCTTCCCATAGCGTACAAGCAGACAGTCAATGCTGTCAAGGCACGCCTGTATGTCATCGTACAGAGTGCCGTTGAAATCCCAGATCAGATCGGTATAGGTCATATTTCTCCTCGCAGTTTTCCGAAGTCGCGGTCGGTATCGTTTTTGAAAAGCTTTCTCTGATCAGGGGCTATGCCATATTACAACGCCTTCCGGAGCGCGGCGAAGCCGCCATTCATAGCCTCTGACACAAAAACGGAAAAAGCCGGAATGCTTCCATTCCGGCTGATCCGTCATTCCGTTACGGAATGTAGTGATTGTTTTTTGCCCATTCGTAGTAGATTTTGTACGGAGCGCTGAGCCCGTTATCATCATCGCCTGGCTTGTATTCAAGGTCGGTCGCCTTGCTCATCATCGTGTTGGTCAGCGTCTGATAAGCAGACCGGCAGGAGGAGATCAGCGCATCCACCTCGTCAAGCGTACCGCACGCCATGAAGGACTCCCAGACCTCTGCGGAAAGCCGGTACATCTCCCGTACAAGCGACATATCCATCGTTGCCTTGAAATAATTGAGCGTAGGATCAAAAGTCTCGGGGCAGGGCTGGTAATTGCCCGCCGCATCCTTGGTCATATACATCTCGCGGGTCTTTGTCCAGCTGTAATAGGTCTGGTCCTCATCGAAATCCCCGCTTGCCGGAACATACGCCATGGCGTCAGAATCATACACATAGTACTTCGACGGATCCCAGTTTCCTTTCTTGACCGCATCGTCATCGGCAGACAAAGGAACTTCCGTCATAAAGTATTCGTCAACCGGGGTCAGCTCGCACTGATCCACATAGTAATTGACCGACGGATCATAGACCGACGTTGCAGAACGGCGGTTTCCGTTTTTGTCAAGGTAAACATACTTGCGGTAAACAGCCTCCCAGCTGTAATACATCTCCGAGCTGTCATAGGTTCCGGATGCAGGCTCGTACTCGCCGTTCCCGTCCGTTCCCTCGCGGAAGGTGTAGTACTTCGTATGTGCCTCGTCCCAGTTTTTCA
This sequence comes from uncultured Eubacteriales bacterium, assembly GCA_934796165.1. Taxonomy (GTDB): domain Bacteria; phylum Bacillota; class Clostridia; order Oscillospirales; family CAG-272; genus CAKVOU01. The sequence continues at coordinate 49,563 of CAKVOU010000010.1, forward strand.
CGTCCTCTTCGGAAACCAGGGCATATTCCATAAAGGAGGAATCCTTGTTTGCCAGTCTGTCGCCGGAATAGAAGGAGAACTGATACAGCGGATGCACCAGCGTCTGACGGTTCTGCGCCAGAGCAGACTCATACCAGGTAAGGTCGGTTCCCTCATACGCATAGGCGATCATGACGTTGCCGGTCTTTTCAAGATCCATGCTGTAACTGTCGTTCAGCATATGTACCTGGTTCTGTTCCGTCAGAGTGTAGTTGACATCCGGAATACCATACTGCAAAAGGTTCCGGACCTCGGGATTGGTATTCAGTTCATTGAGCACGATCATGCTCTTTTTGTCGGAAACGGAGTACCGGCAAATGCCGAACAGGTTGCTGTACAGATCCTCTTCGGTCAGCGTCGGATACCCGACTGCGACTGCATAATACTTCACGGACGTATCGTCCTTAAGCTCCCGGTAAAGAGCTTCCGGATCGGTATTCTTATTGACAAGCACCGCGCCGTACTGATTCAGGGTCGATGCATTGCCGGAGACAAACGAGACCGCCGCGCGATCGCCGTCCGCCACATTGCCGTAGCAATTGTCGAATTTATACTCCATCAGGGTCCGGAAGTTATTCGTGAACGTTTCGTTTTCAAACAGGTTCTGGAACGACATCACCGTTTCGCCGCGGTTGAGCAGGCTGTAATCGGTGTAGGTGTAACCGACCAGGCTGAAATCGGAGGTGATCTCCAGATTATCGGGGTTTACCGACCAGAAAAACGCAAGCTGGCTCTTGAGCTCCTCAAAATCCGCATCGATCGGAAGGATTCCCTCGTGCTGACGGACACGGTACACAAACGGTTCGATGTCAAATACCGTCCGGATCTCATTGAGGGGTGTCAATTGATAATACTTGTCGTACAGCTCCCGGTCGATCAGCATGTACTTATATTTTCCGGAAACGTTATAATTCGGGATTGCATAGGTCGTACCGTTCAGCTTGACGCCATCCAGGAAGGAAGCGGAGATGTACTTGGTCATCTTCATGCCCTGGTCATCCAGCATACCGTCCAGACTGGTCAGGTAAGGACTGTACGAAACATACCGGTCATAGCCGGCAAAATAGACAAGATCCACCTGATAAGGAAGCGGGTCGGGGTATTTGATCTCGGTAAAGCCGTAATCGTTGATCACGGTTTCGTTTTCCTTGTCGCTGTCGGAACCGCCCTCGGTGCCGTTGCTTGCCTGATACCGGAACGCCTCCTCCAGCTTCTGGTAGTACTCATCCTCGGTATAACACTTGAGAAGCAGCCGGATCTTGAACTTTTCCTGCGTGATACGGTTGATCGCCGCCTGTACCTTCTCGATAGCCTCGGGAGTTGTTGTTTCATTGGTAACCAGCCACATCACAAGCGTCACTGCACTTTCGGATGCCTTATCGCTGATATTATCCTTGATATCGCCGCTCTGGCCAGAGCAACCGAACAATGCTCCGCAAGACAAGAGCATTACCGCTGCAAGCAGTATACATACAAGTCTTTTTTTCATGGTTACACGGTCCTCCCGTTCCCGTCCGTACATATGGACAGAAGTATAAATCTGTATTGTATTTTACAACTTTTTTCCCGCCCTGTCAAGACGCTTTTTCTCTCTGTCGGAGCCGGTCGGAAAGCCGGAAAAAAGTTGGTCACCCCGAGTTCACAATTAAACGTCATATTGCCCAAACGGGCAAAACCGTTTTTTGTGAATGTCACAAAAACAGGTCGTACTCTGTCATATAATTTTTACAAATGATCAGTCCAGGAAACCGCGCAGATGGCGTGCACGGCTCGGGTGACGCAGCTTGCGGAGCGCCTTTGCCTCGATCTGGCGGATACGCTCTCTCGTGATATTGAATTCCTTGCCGACCTCCTCCAACGTGCGGGATCTGCCGTCGTAGAGTCCGAAACGCAGCTTGATGACGTGCTCCTCACGCGGCGTCAGAGTGTGCAGCTCACGCTCGATGACCTCCCGGAGAATGGTTGCCGACGCGGCATCCGCGGGAGCGGGTGTATCCTCATCGGGGATGAAGTCGCCGAGGTGGCTGTCCTCCTCCTCGCCGATCGGAGTTTCCAGAGACACGGGGTCCTGCGCGATCTTGAGGATCTCGCGGATCTTGTCCGCTCCCATGCCCATCTTCTCTCCGATTTCCTCCGGAGTAGGCTCACGTCCGAGCTCCTGGAGCATCTGGCGGGAATAACGGGATACCTTATGAATGGTTTCCACCATGTGTACGGGGATCCGGATGGTTCTCGCCTGATCCGCGATTGCTCTTGTGATTGCCTGGCGGATCCACCATGTGGCATAGGTGGAGAATTTGTAGCCCTTGGTATAATCGAATTTATCGACCGCCTTCATCAGACCGAGGTTACCCTCCTGAATGAGGTCGAGGAAGAACATCCCGCGTCCGACGTACCGCTTGGCGATACTGACCACAAGACGGAGGTTGGCTTCGACCAGCTTGTTCTTGGCACTTTCGTCGCCATCTATCATGCGCTTGGCAAGCTCCAGCTCCTCTTCACCCTTGAGCAGCGGCACTCTGCCGATTTCCTTGAGGTACAGACGCACCGGGTCGTCAATGGAAAGCCCTTCCTGCTCCAGGATGCGTTCCATGTTTTCGCCGCCGCCGAAATTCTCGACCTCAGACTCGATCTCATTCATTTCCGCATTGGAGATCGCGTTGTCGGTCACGACGATGCCGTTATCCTCCAGCCGCTCGTACAATTTGTCGATGCTGTCCACGTCGTAATCCATCTCCTGGATGGCTTCGTCCAGATCGTCAGGAGAGAGATTACCCTTCTTGCCCTTTTCAATCAGCGACTCCACGTCGACCTTTTTCTCTTCCTTTTCCGCGGAAACGCCCTCTCCGGAGACATCTTCTTCGGGAATGTCTTCTCCGACATTTTCCTCACGGTCTTCTCTTACATCCGGATCGGTATCCGGCTCTCTGTTGCTCTCTCCGTCCTGCCCGTCTCCGGCAAGCGCGCGGTTTCCGGCGGCGATCTCCGCCTCTTCGTTTTCCTCGCGGACGACGCTCTCGTCGCGATCTTCCTCGGTCAGCATATCCTGCTTTTTCACACTCATTGGTTTTCCCTTTCCGTTTATGTAGGTTGTTCAGTCTGAATTCTGTTTTTTTGATTTTTCCCTGAGACGCGCGATTGCGGACGCAAGGTCGCCGCCCTCGGCTTCCTCACGCTTCTGCCGCTCGCCCTTGAGAAGCGCGACCGCCGCGTCAAATACCTCTCTCCCGTTTTCCGAAAGTGCGGCGCGGCTGCGGATCATTCGCTGGATGCGCCCCATTTCATCCGCGGTGAAGGATTCTCCGAGCATCGCGTCGGAATACCCTCCCTCGCTCCGGCAAAGCTCCGTAATCCGGGCAAAGACGCGCTTTCCGAGGGAGGTAAAAAAATCTTCCTCGCCAAGCGGGCACTTGCCCGACACCACGCTCTCCCGGTACTCCGGATACAGAAGCAGAAGTCCGAGCACCGCTTCCTCCGCGGAGGCGGCGCGCAGATTCTTTGCCGCATCCGGGTTGACCCGGTCGCCGATGTTGAGGGCAGATATCTGCAGATTTCTGCTTTCCTTTTCCCGGAATTCCTTATATCTTGTCTTGACATTCCGGTCAACGCTCGCTTTGAGCACGTCGGAAGTCAAACCAAGTTTTTCCGCGACCTGTCCGATATATACCTCACGCTGTACGGGAGACGAGAAATTCGCGATATACCGGCAAAGCTCGTTTGCCGCGCGGATCTTGCTCTCCGGTACGGAGATATCATAGGTTTCAAGGACGGTATCGAGGCGATATTCAAACTCGGTGCGGCTTCCCTCCAGCATCTGCCGGAATTTGTCCGCGCCGAATTTCTTGATGAATTCGTCGGGGTCCTTGGCACCCTGTAATTTGAGCACGCGCACCGCAACGCCGACTTCGTCAAGGAGACGCAGGGCGCGGTTTGCCGCAGTCTGCCCCGGCGCGTCGCTGTCGTAAGTAATGATAACTTTTTTGGTATTCTTGGCAAACAGTCTTGCCTGCTCCTCGGTGATTGCGGTACCGAGCGTTGCCACTGCATTTTCAAAGCCGGCGGCGTGCAGGGCAATCACGTCCATGTACCCCTCGCAGAGGATCATGGAATCGGAGCAGTGCTTGCGTGCAAAGTTGAACGCAAACAGGTTGCGGCTCTTCTTGAACACCGGAGTATCCGAGGAGTTCAGATACTTGGGCTTGGAATCATCCATCACGCGTCCGCCGAAGGCGATGACATTTCCGGACACGTCGATGATCGGGAAGATCACGCGGTTGCGGAAGTAATCGAACGGCTTTCCCGTTTTCCTGCTTTTGCCGCAGAGAAACCCGGTAATCAGTTCCTCGTCCGTGAAGCCCCTGTTCCCGAGGTACTGCCGGAGCATACCGAAATCGTTGGGCGCATAGCCGAGTCCGAAGTGATTGACGGTCGCCATAGAGAGTTTTCTCTCCTCACGGAGGTATTTCAGTCCCTCCGCGCCGATCGCGGGATCGAGCAGGCAGGCATGAAAGAACTTCGCCGCCTCGCGGTTCATTTCAAAGAATCGCTTGCGCTCAATTCCCGCGCCGCCCCGCCCGCTGCCGTCCTCCGGAATGCGGACACCGACGCGGTTCGCAAGAAATTCGACGGCATCGGGGTAATCGAGGTTTTCCGCCTTCATGATGAAGGTGATGACATCGCCGCCTGCGCCGCAGCCGAAGCAATAAAAGCTTCTCGTTGCCGGGAACACGGTAAACGACGGCGATTTCTCGCTGTGAAACGGGCAAAGCCCGTTCATGTTTGATCCGGCGCGCTTGAGGCGCACATAGGAGCCGATGACCTCTTCAATATCGCTCCGGTCGCGGATCTCTTCAATAATCTCTCTCGGGATCAATTCCGGTCCCTCCAGATCTTGGGAATGAACAGCTCATTGAAGGTTGCGATGGCGTACCGGTCGGTCATGCCCGACACGAAATCGCACACACAGCGTTCCACCGGTTCCCATTCCAGCTCCCGCCGGTAGATCCCTTCCATTTCTTCGGGATGCGCGACGTAATATTCAAACAGTCTGCCGAGCAGAGCCTTTGCCTTGACATCCTCGGACTTTGCCGCGGAGTCGTGATACACTCTCCGGAACAGGAACTCGCGGAGCTTGTCCGTCGCGTCCTGCACCGCCGGGGTCATGGCAATCTGCGGCTGATTGGTGCTCGCTTCAATGACAGAGGTCACCATGGTATTGATGCGCTCGCTGTGCCCGTTTCCGAGCACGTCGCGCAGTTCCTTCGGGATGTCCTCCACCGTTAAAATCCCCGCGCGGCAGGCGTCGTCGATGTCGTGGTTGATGTACGCAATGCGATCGGCAAATTTGACGATCACGCCCTCGAGGGTGGATGCCATATGTGCCCCCTGGTGGTTGAGAATGCCGTCCCGCACCTCCCACGTCAGGTTGAGCCCCTCGCCGTCCTTCTCCAGCTTTTCCACCACGCGCAGGCTCTGCTTGTAGTGGGTGAAATCCGGCGAATAGAGGTGCTGCATGGCTTCCTCGCCCGCGTGCCCGAACGGGGTATGCCCGAGGTCATGCCCGAGCGCCGCCGCCTCGGTGAGGTCTTCGTTGAGCCGGAGCGCGCGCGCGATGATCCGCGCGATCTGCGTGACCTCCAGTGTGTGCGTCAGCCGGGTACGATAGTGATCCCCTGCGGGTGCCAGAAACACCTGGGTCTTGTTCATCAGCCGGCGGAAGGACGAGGAGTGGATGATGCGGTCGCGGTCGCGCTGAAACTCCGTCCGGTTGGTACAGGGAACATATGGCTTGTCCCTGCCCCGCGTGTTGCAGGTCAGGAACGCATAGGGGGAAAGATACTCTTTTTCTCTTTCCAGAAACACGTCACAGATATTTCCCATAGCAATCCGTCACCTCCGATCAGAAAATCCTTTACACTTATAAGATACGCAAAAAAATCGCAAAATCCTTTTTTTCTGCGAAAAAAACCTTACTTTTTTCGATGAATCATCAAAAATCCGAAAAAATGAAGCAAAAAACCGGGGCTTACACCCCGATGTGCCGACCTTACCGCCGTCGGGTCCGATCATAAACAGACTCCGTTGCGTCGCACAGCAGTCTGCAAACCCGGTTCGGGCAAAGTTCCGGGCAGGTACTTTTCTCCTAAAGCGGACTTCTCATAAAAAACACCGGCAGAAGCTGTCGGTGTCTTATGTCGTTCTCCTCCGGATACCCGGGAGCTGTGCAGGTGCGGTTGCCTCTCCCCCCGAAAACACTCTGCCGCGAGGATCTGCGTTCACCCGCGCTCGGTGCGCAGAGTCAGCGTATCCGGCAGTCGGGAAAGTTCATTCTGTAAGAACGTCGGATAAAAATATTCTTCGCCGAGGCGGTCGGATGCCAACCAGCGGAACGTGTGAATCCGATTCCCCTCCCGACCGGTAAACTCCCCCTCCGGGAAGTCTGTTTCACAAAAATCAATCAGGAAATACAGACATAATTCATGATACGGCACACCGTTCGTGTCGTCCGTAAAAAAAGACTGCACGAGAAAGACCGGGTGAATAATCCGGAAGGTTTTGCCGCCAAGCTCCTCGGACAGCTCGCGCAGTATTGCGTCCTCCGCCGCCTCGCCCATATGCACCCTGCCGCCCGGCAGGTAAAAGTACGGCGAACGGTCGTCTTTCATCGCAAGAATCCGGTTTTCCCGGAGCATCAGCGCCGCCACACGGTAATTGAATTTCCCCGTGTCGGTCGGAAAAGTCAGGTCCATTCCCGCCTCCGTTCTCCGCACATCCCGTGCGGGTTTGTATCATTTCGGGTTCGGTTGCGGTTGTCGTGCCGTCGAATCCGTTTCTCCCCGCGTTCCGTGCGGGTTTGTGTGTCATTTCCCGCCGGAGGGTTCATCTGTAATCGTACCGCTCGCCGGTCACATCCGGCTCGTCCCGCCCGCCGCTCATCTCGCGGATTCTGTCCCGGAGCGCGGGGAAAACCGTGTCCCGGACGGCAAACGAGAGCGTCACGCGGTCGAAAAAATCCGTTCCGTCAAAGACGGCACCGAACTTCGGAAGCTCTGCCTGATAACGCCCGTAATCCGAATAGGAGCAGGTGAGCGTCAGGGTCGTGTACTTTTGGTAGGTCACGATCCCCGCCGCTTCCATAGCAAGCTTTGCCGTGTGCGAATACGCACGGACCAGTCCCCCTGCGCCGAGCAGGGTGCCGCCGAAATACCGGGTCACCACGATCACCGCATCATTGACCCCCGATTTGCGGATTACGTCGAGCACCGGCATTCCCGAGGTCCCCTGCGGTTCCCCGTCGTCCGAGTAGCGCGCATAGATTCCATCCTTGATATAATAAGCGGACACGTTGTGCGTTGCGTCGGCGTACTGCTTTTTTATACGGCGGATGAATTCGTTTGCCTCGTCCTCGGTGCGCGCGGGGGACGCGTGCCCGATGAACAGGGAACGTTTTTCTTCATATTCCGCGTCTGCGGCACTGCCGAGCGTGGTATAGGTTTCCGGTTTCTTTTCGTCCGCCATCCTGTTTCTCCTTTCGGGCATGGGGAAAATTCCGGCTCGGGAGGGAGCCGGGCAAGGTCAGAGGAATCCGGTTCGGGTCGGAGAACCCCCGGCTGCATCCGGTCGGATCGGGGAAACTCAGAATTGCTCCGGCTCCGGGTAAGTCGGATCAAAGCGGCGGAGCATCCCGCGCGTCTTTTCGTCCACCGTCGCCGTGACGAGCATTCCGTCCTCCGTATATTCAACAGTTTCCACCGTTGCGTTCCGGTAAAGCGTGTTCAGTGCGCCCGCATCTGCGTTGGGGATAAGGAAGACGACCCTTTTCTTTCCCTCGTGCAAAAGCGTCGTCAGCTTTCCGATCATTTCGTCCACACCCTCGCCCGTTGCCGCGGAGATATACGCAACCTCCACACCCTCGGTCTTGGGGAACGGGCATTCGGGCGGCTCCTTGGTCCGGTCGCATTTGTTGAAGACGAACAGCGTCGGCTTCTCTCCCGCGCCGAGGTCGGAGAGAAGCTCCTCCGTCACCTTCAGGTGCGCCCGGTATTCCGGATCGGACGCGTCCACGAGAACGAGAAGGATATCGGCATATACCGCTTCGTCCAGCGTGGAACGGAACGCCTTGATGAGATGGTGCGGAAGTTTGCGGATGAATCCGACCGTGTCGGAAAGCAGAATCCGTTCGCCGCCGGGAAGCGTATACTTTCTCGTCGTCGGGTCAAGCGTCGCAAAGAGTTTATCCTCCGCAAGGATTCCCGCGCCCGTCAGACGGTTGAGCAGCGTGGACTTGCCCGCGTTGGTATACCCGACAATGGCGACCTTGGGAACGCCGCTCTTGTCCCGCGAGGTGCGCATGGTTTTTCTCGTCCGTTCAAGATCGTCCAGTTCCGCGCGGAGCGCCTCCATGCGGCGCTTCATGTGACGGCGGTCGGTCTCCAGCTTGGATTCGCCGGGACCTCTCGTGCCGATTCCGCCGCCGAGACGCGACAGATCCTTGCCGTTTCCGGTCAGACGCGGCGCGGTATACTGGAGCTGTGCCAGTTCCACCTGCATTTTGCCCTCGCCCGTCGTCGCGTGGAGCGCGAAAATGTCGAGGATTAACATACTGCGGTCGATCACGCGGACATCCCCGCCGATCTCCTCTTCCAGGTTTCTGATCTGCGAAGGAGACAATTCCACGTCAAAGACAACGAGGTCTGCCTCCTCGTTTTTGCAGAGTCCGGCAATTTCTTTGACCTTGCCGGAGCCGATCAGGGTTCTCGGATCGGGCGTTTGCAGGTTCTGGATCACCCGCGCGACGGCGGTTCCGCCTGCGGTGTCAAGCAGTCCCGAAAGCTCCTCCAGTTCGGCTTCCGCTTCATCCGTGGTCGTCCCCTGTGTGACGGCGCCCACCAGCACCGCGCGACTGCCCTCGGTCATTTTGTTTTCGGTATTTGTATTCTGAATTGTTTCTGTCATGAAAAATTCCGCCTTTCTTTCGTTTGCCGTCATGCGGGCAACGGTGGATGATACTTCACCGCCCGCGGATCCGACCGCCGTGCGGTCACGTTTCCCGCGCATACGAAAAAGGACAGACCGCGCCCAGCACGACCTGTCCTATGCTCCGGTTCACCCGAAAAATTACTGCTTCTGGGAAGCTGCAAGTCTTCTCTTGAACCGATCAACCTTACCGCCGACATCGACAAACTTCTGCTTGCCGGTGAAGAACGGATGGCACTTCGAGCAAATTTCAACGCGGATCTCTCCGCCCTTGGTGGATCTGGTCTCAACCGTTTCGCCGCACGCGCACTTGATGATGCACTTTTCGTAGCTGGGATGGATTCCGTCTTTCATGACACATTTTACCTCGTTCGATGAATTCCGATGTAAGTTGGCATCGGTACACGAGAAGATATTATATCACAGTTTTTTTTCGATTGCAAGAGTTTTTTTGAAATTTGTCAGAAAAACCGTTGTTACGTCATTCTCCCGCCATCGCCGGTCAATGCGGAGAGACAGTACGCATCAAATCTTCCCCGTCACCTCGCGGCGCAGACCGGCGAGGATCTTTTTTTCGAGACGGGAAATATAGGATTGGGAGATCCCCATGAGATCGGCAATTTCCTTCTGGGTCATTTCGCGCCTGCCGGACAGCCCGTAACGAAGCTCGATAATCAGGCGTTCGCGCTCCTCAAGCCCCGCCACCGCTTCCCGGATCACGCGGCGCTCCTCTCTCTTTTCCAGCTCATAGGATACGTTTTCCTCATCGGTGCCGAGCACATCGGAGAGGAGCAGCTCGTTTCCGTCCCAATCCACATTGAGCGGCTCATCGATGGAGACCTCGCACCGGCTTCCGCCCTTTTTGCGCAGAAACATGAGGATTTCGTTTTCGATACAGCGGGACGCGTAGGTCGCGAGCTTGATGTTCTTGTCTGCGCGGAATGTGTTGATTGCCTTGACCAGTCCGAGCGTTCCGATGGAGATCAGGTCCTCGATTCCGACGCCGGTATTTTCAAATCGCTTGGCGATATAGACCACCAGACGGAGGTTGTGTTCGACCAGAAGATTTCTTGCCCGCTCGTCATCCGGCAGGCGGGAGATCGCCTCGCTCTCCTCTTCGTGTGACAGCGGCGCCGGGAGCACGTCCGGACCGTTGACATAAAAAACACCCTTCCGTTTCCGACGGAGAAACCATGCTTCAAACAAGTTTTTCAGCTTTTCAATAATTTTCATATGTACAAAGCTCCTTCCGTTATGTTCGGTACTTACAGATCGGTTTCCGGCGGAAGCAGGGCTTCATAACCGGGGACACGAAGATCCGTCGGGGCAAACAGCGCGTCGATCTCCCGCGTTCCGCGCGAATCGGTCACGGTGACGCGTTCCGGAAGAATCCCGATCAGCATTCCGTCCCCGGTCGCCGTGTGTGACGGAATCAGCCGGATACGCAGACCGCCGCACGCGGATCGGAAATCCTCCGAGGTAAAGTCCCCGCGGCGGATCACACCGGCAAGTCCCGGCGGAAGAAGCACCGAAACCGGGTGAAGCGCGGTCAGAATTACGGGCTTCCCGCTGACGGGATCGCGGAGCAGGTTTCCGCTGTCCACCTTGGCGCGCAGGCTGACTTCTCTTCCCCGGCAGTTGATCCCGACCGTCGCCGTCTGTTCCCCGGCGCTTTTGCGGAAGAACTTCCCGACCGTTCCGGCAACCGCCGCCGAAACCGCGGCAAGAAGCGCGAACAACCACGCGGACAACCCGTCTTTTCCGATCACTTCAAGCGGCAGACCGAGGTGGTTGAGGAGCGAACAGAACGCGGTCATGAGTCCCCCGAGCAATGCGGAAATGCCGAAATACACGCCGGCGGAAACCAGATAATTGCGGAACGCCTCACCGCGCTTTGCATACACGATTGCGCACATAACGGCGCAGACCGTTATATCGGCAAGGAACGCCGTAACCTTCCCGACCGGCAGAAAAACCGCCGCGACCGCATAAAGTGCGCCCAGCACCGACGCAAGCAGCATCCGGAAGGCGCGGGGTTTTCGGTGCAGGATTCCGTTTGTCAGGTAGAAGCACAGATAATCCATGCTGAGGTTGACTAAAAACAGAATATCCGCGTAAACATCGGTTCCGTACATTTTCTCACCCCCGCTTCAGCATAGCACACCTTGTCCGGGAAATCTGTCGTTCCGGGGACATCGGAAAAATATATGCAGGTGGGGGGTGAAACTATGACAAACAAAAAAACGCCGCCCGGTCCATCCACTGCCACAGGCAGTCCGGATGGACCGGGCACAAGCGCAGGCGAGTCTGTTTTACTCGTCATACATTCTCTCTTTATAGTCCTCCCACTGCGGAAGCGGCAGGTGATCGGTCAGGCTTCCCCGGATATCCTCATAATAATGGATTTTCCGCAGTACGTGGGCATAGTTCTCTTTCAGTTGCCTGATCTGCGCCGCCGCACAATCCCTGCGCTGCCGCAAAAGTGCCAGGATGTCATCCAGGTGCGCCGATTCATCCGTTTCATACGCAAAGAACTGTTTGAGTTCGGCAATCGTCATCCCCGTGTTCTTAAAGCAGCAGATGGTTTTGAGTCGGTTTACATGACCGTCCGTAAAAATGCGCTGCCCGGACGCGGTTCTTGCAACGTCGGTCAGGATCCCCTCGTCCTCGTAATACCGGATGGTCGATGCGGGGAGCCCGAACAGTTTCGAAATTTCCCGGATCGTATATTCTTTCATCCTTCCGTTCCTCCCGAAATTTTTTTGAAAAACCCTCTTGACTTCAAGTATACTTGAAGTGATAGAATTTGTAAAGAACAATTTTTATATGGGGAGGAATCATCATGTATCAGGCACAGGACACGCGCTATCAGTCCATGCAATATTCGCACTGCGGAAAGAGCGGACTGCAGCTTCCTGCCGTTTCACTCGGCTTCTGGCACAACTTCGGCGATTCGTCGCTCTATGAGAACATGAAACAGCTCTGCTTCACTGCCTTCGACCACGGAATCACGCATTTCGATCTGGCAAACAACTACGGACCGAACCCCGGGAGCGCCGAACGGAACCTGGGGCGCATTCTCCGCGAGGAGCTTGGTGCCTACCGTGACGAGCTGATCATCAGCACGAAGGCTGGCTACGAGATGTGGGACGGACCTTACGGAAACTGGGGCAGCAGGAAGTATCTTCTCGCAAGCCTTGACCAGAGCTTACAGCGCATGGGGCTTCCTTATGTGGATATTTTCTATCACCACCGCATGGACCCCGAAACCCCGCTTGAGGAGACCATGGGCGCGCTCGCGCAGGCGGTCACGGCAGGTAAGGCTCTGTACGTCGGTCTCTCCAATTATGACGGCGAGACCATGGAAAAAGCCTGCAAAATTCTGAACGAGCTTCACTGCCCGTTCATCATCAACCAGAACCGTTACTCCATTTTTGACCGTACCATCGAGCAAAACGGTCTGAAGGAAACCGCCGCCCGGCTTGAAAAGGGCATCATTGCCTTCAGTCCCCTGGCGCAGGGAATGCTGACGGACCGGTATCTGCACGGCATTCCGGAAGACAGCCGCATCAGAACGGACGGACGTTTCCTGCACGCGGCAGATCTGACGGAAAAGCGTCTGCACCAGATCAGCGCCCTCAATGAAGTTGCATCCACCCGCGGACAGACACTTGCCGAAATGGCACTCAGCTGGATTCTGCGCGACGGGATCGTGACAAGTGTCCTGATCGGCGCATCCAAGCCGTCTCAGATCCTGGACAATATCAAGGCGTTGGAGAATACTTCTTTTTCCAAAGAAGAACAGGAAAAGATTGATCGGATTACGGAAATGTGATTTTCCAAAAAGTCTTGCAGGTGGTTTCCGGGCAAGCGAAATGTGTGTTGTCGGCACCCTGCGAAAAAACAAAAACGCCTTCCGAATGGAAAGTGTGAAAATTCAAATGCTCGGGATGTCGCCTACGAGAACAGTCTCCGCTACGCTCCGACGCAAGATTTGCTGACGCAAACTTGCTTCCGGATGCCACCGGCAGTCCGAATGTTCCGAACCCATGCGCAAGCGGGGTTGTTTTGTGGATTCAGAGTTCTCTGCGCTTGCGCTGTGCCATAGCGAGTAGGGGTCACCAGCACAAAAAACACCTTCCATTCGGAAGGTGTTTTTTGTGCTGGTGACCCCTACGGGAATCGAACCCATATCTTCGCCGTGAGAGGGCGACGTCTTAACCGTTTGACTAAGGGGCCGGATTTCGGCGACTTTTGTATTATATCACATCAATCGCCGGAATGCAAGACTTTTTTCAAAATTTCTGATAATTTTTTTGTATGATCGGCTTTACCCGTTTTCCGGTTCGCAGAAAGCCCTGTTCGGGTGAGGTACCACGTCGTTCAATCCGGCTGTTTATCCGGGTCAGGCTCCCTTCCGACTGCGGCAAGATAACCGCTATAATCCGTCACGGTGCGGAGCGCCGCAAGAAGCGCGTTCGGGGTCATGCCCGCGGGCAGGTCAAATTTCGCGGCAATCTCGTCCCGCCTCACGGTGCTGTTTTCCCCGCCGGTCAACCCGTCAATATAAAAATCCGTTTTGGAAAGCGGATTCTCCGCATAGGCGCGGTACTTCTCCGGGTCACAGTACGGCTTGAGCAGGTCGTAGAGCAGGTCGTTTTCCATGCCCTCCACCCCGAGGTATCCGTCGGCAGAGGGGGCTTCCTTGCGCTTTTCCTTCCCTTTGATCTGGGGAATGTACAGCTGAATCAGGCGGTCAGCCGGCAGGGCGCGGGTAATATACGACCGGATCAGCTTCCCCGCCCCGTCGCTGTCGGTGAGCAGGATCAGGGGCGTGGATTTTGCAAGCGCGCGGATGACCGCGAGTTTTTCCTTCTGATTGAACACACCGAAGCCGTCCGTCCGGATCACGCGGCAATCCGCGACCGAAAGGAGGCGAAGACAATCGTACTTTCCCTCCACGATAACGGGATACGGCAGCTTGAGTTTTTCTTTCATAGTTTCCACCTGTCAGGCACGGGAGAAGAGGAAGAATCCGAGCACCAGCAGACCGAGCGCAATGCGGTAAATGCCGAATGCGGAGAAGGAATGCTTCCTGACAAAATCCATAAGGAAACGAATGGCGATCATGGAGACCGCAAAAGAGACGATACAGCCAACGAGAAGGACCGCCCATGCAAGTCCCGGAACCGAAACGCCCTCCCCGGAAACGTATCTGAAGAAACCAAGCGCCTTGACAAGGCTTGCGCCTGCCATGACGGGAATCGCCATAAAAAAGGAGAACTCCGCCGCGGCGGTGCGGGAAAGCCCCATGCACATACCGCCGAGGATGGTGGAACCCGAACGCGAGGTGCCGGGAATCATGGACAGCGCCTGAAACGCTCCCATTCCGAGTGCATGGCGGCAGGTCACTCTGTCCACGGTCTCGACACGGTTCGCTTTTCCCTTCCGCAGTTTCTCAATCACAATGAACAGGATCCCGTACACAATGAGGGCAACGGCAACGACGACACTGTTGTACAGCCAGCCGTTGATGTCCTTTCCGGTAATCTTTTCAAGCAGTTTGTCGCCGACCACGCCGATCAGTCCCGCGGGGATACTGGCGATGAGCACCTTGCCCCAGAGAACCCATGTACTCTTTTTCTCTTCCCGGGTCTTGGACGGAGAAAACGGCCAGAGCTTATGAAAGAACAGCACGACGACCGCAAGGATCGCGCCGAGCTGGATGACGACCTCGAACATTTCGGAGAATTCCGCGTTGAAGGTCTCGTCGCCGAGCCGGAACGGGATTAGGTCTCCGATGAGGATGAGGTGCCCCGTGGACGACACGGGGAGCCATTCTGTAATTCCTTCGATGATGCCGTACAGCACGGCTTTGAGTATCTCAAACAGTTTATCCATGCAAAGGTTCTCCCCTTTCGGTTCGCATGATTCGGAATCCGCCCGGGCGGTTCACTCGTTTGTCAGCATTTTTTCGGCTCCGGCGCGCGCGGGGTAAACCCTTTTGCGTCGCCCGCGCGGAGAATGTCGCTGGGATGCACGTCAAACGGCACGCGGCAGAAAAAAATCATAGACGGGTGCGGTGCCGCCGGAATGGGGGTACCGTCCTCCGCGTACAGCTCGGTCACGGAGAACGCCCGCCCGACAAGCCCGGGAGAAATGATCTCCGCGGTGTCCCCGACGGACATCTTGTTCTTCTGACGGAAACGGTAGATTCTTCCCTCCTCCGTCACAACCGGAACAGGCAGCTGCGGCATCTTTGCATCAGTATATTCGGTCGCGGTCGCAAAGTATGCCTTTTCGCGGAGGTAGCCGCAGGCGCTGACGATCTGGGGATTCTCCATCGGATTATCGAGATAAAAGCCCGTCGCGTACTCTCGGTGGGAAACGCTGTCCAGCTCGTCCATCCAGCGGGGATCAAAGGTATAATGCTCCGGATCGCGGAGGTACGCATCCATTGCCATGCGGTAGGTATTGGTCACGACGGCGGTATAATACGCGCTCTTCATGCGCCCCTCAATTTTGAAGGAATCAATGCCGCTCTTCATCAGCTCAGGGATAATGCCGATGGTACACATATCCTTGGAGGACATAATGAAGGTGCCGAGTTCGGTCTCCTCGATCGGAATGGGCATATCGGGACGTTTTTCCTCGTACAGGACATAGTTCCAGCGGCAGGGCTGGGAGCAGGTACCGCGGTTACCGTCGCGCCCGTTCATGAGGTTGGCAAGCAGACATCTGCCGCTGTACGACACGCACATGGAGCCGTGGATGAAGGCTTCCAGCTCTACCTCTTTCGGCAGTGCGTCACGGATGGCGCGGATCTCGGAAAAGCGGAGCTCTCTTGCGAGGACCAACCGCTTGGCGCCGAGCGAAGCCCAGGCAAGCGCGGCTTCCGGGCTGACGATGCTTGCCTGCGTGGAAATGTGAATCTCCATGTCGGGAAGCAACTGCTTCACCACAGAAATCACGCCCATATCCGCGACGATCATCGCGTCGATTCCCGCATCACGGATATCCGCGAGGAACCGGCGGAGCGCCGGATACTCATCGGTGCGCGGCATGGTGTTGACCGTCAGGTACAGCTTCTTTCCGAGCGAGTGTACCAGCTCTGCGGCACGATAGATCTCCTCCACCGTGAAGTTATCCGCCGCCGAACGCATTCCGAACTGCTTGCCGGCAAGATAGACTGCGTCCGCGCCGTAGCGCAGCGCCGCCTCCAATTTTTCAAAATTCCCCGCAGGGGACAAAAGCTCCGGCATCCCGTTCTCCTTCCGGCACACACGCCGTGTCGCGCGTCGTGCAATCGTACTTTTCTCTCGTATCGTTTCTTCCCGCGCGCCGTGCATACAACGCGCAGACCCTGGTTTCATCCTCTTTATTATAATCCCCCGCGCATACCGTGTCAAGAAAAAACCGGAACATTACGAAAGTGTAATGTCCCGGTCATTTTATTTCAGGTTTCGTCCGCGCAGACACCGTCCTCGCGGAAGGTATGCCACACGCCGCCGATGGTACGGGAGGTCACGCAAAGGAATCCCGAACCGTTGGACGAGCCGTTCAGGTAGAGGTAATACTTCTCCCCTCCCACGGTGATCCAGCCGTACTGCATCACACCGCCGATGAAGTATCTTGCGGTCGCGTCGCGGTGGGTGACCGTCGCGGGGGAATTCTCGTGCTGCCCGTTCGCATAGGCGCAGTTAAGAAATCCGTCATAGAGGATGTGCCCGTCGTCGGGATCATAGGAGTACGCAACCCCGCCGATCGTGCCGGAGGTCTTGAGCGCATAGGGCGTGCCCGAGGTGGAGGCGTAGAAATAATACACCTTGCCGCCGATGACCATCCACATACTTGCCGCCTGACCGTACACCGCGGAGGAAGCCTGAAAGTAATAGGTCTCTCCGTTCACGGTATGCCAGCCGGTCTGCAGGACGCCGTTTTCGTAGTAGTAAAGCACGCCGTAGCGGTTCTGCAAGCCGTCAAGCGGCTTCACGGTATGGTCCACGTTGAATTCCCTTCGATAGCCGCCGAGCGTATAGCTTTCGTCCGTTACCATATATCCGGTATCCGAGAGGAAATAGTACAGTCCCACCGGATTCGTACTGTATTGTTCGGAAACGCCGTCCGTCACGGTTACGGAAGAACCGTCGGCATGCCGCCAGCCCGTCACGCGGTAACCGTTTTCAAAGCAGACGGTTCCCGCCTCTTCCCGGACGAAGCCGCTTGCGGGGACATAGTCGGCGCCGTCCCACAGGTAATAGCGCCCGCCGATCCACTGACCGGGGTGTTCCGGTGTATCAGGGGTGCCCGGTGTATCCGGCGTGTCGGGGGTGTCGGGAGTGTCCGGTGTATCCGGTGTATCCGGTGTATCCGGTGTATCCGGTGTTTCGGGGGTATCTGGGGTGTCGGGAACATCGGGGACGGCAGCAAGGTAATGCATGGAAACCCAACCATAGCCGGTTTCATTCGCATATACAATCAACCCCCAACTCCCGTCCGCCGATGTTGTGGTGACGGTCACCCGCTCGCCGGAAAGAAGGTATCCGACCGAAGCATAGGAGGTTCCCGCCCCCGCACGGACATTCAGGCTGGATGCCGTCACCGTATACAGAATCCCGTCGGGCAGAAGTGACCGGAAATCCAGATACTCCATGGATACATATCCCGGTTCCCCGTTGTAGGTGATCTGTCCCCAACCGCCGCGGAAGCCGGTCACCCGGACCTCCGCCCCGTTTGCGAGGCTTCCGATTCGGGCATAGGAGGTACCGGGACCGGAACGGACATTGAGCGCGGTTGCGGTAATCGCATAAACTCCGGGAACGTAATCCGTTTCCGGCGGGTCCGGGTAGTTCGGCGAGCAGATATAGACGATGTATGTACTGCTGATGGAATAGCTTTTGGCGCGGACATAGCCGGTATCCCCGGAGCCATCCCCGGCGCTGGTATTTCCTTCGATCGTAGAAAGGGTACCGTTCCGGTAACCGGTGACGATGCCGACATGATTGGTGATGTTCTGGTTATGCGGGAACCTGAAATACACAAGGTCGCCTGCCTGCGGAGTATACCCGCCCGCGGCAACGGTTGCTCGGGAATACGCTCTGCCGGCTGAGCGGAAGAAATTCAAAGCCGTCACGGTGCTGGCGGTCTTGGGAATGACCGTTTCGGGGACACCGGCAAGCGAGGCGCAGAAAGAGACGAACATCTGGCACCACATATCCTGAAGCCCGTACCATCTGCCGTATTCGGTATGATCGGAACCGCTCGTTGCCGTGCCGGAGAGGTTGGCGTTGCTTCCGCTTTCGCGGTACCCGATCTGGGAGGCGGCGATATTCACGATATCCGTTCTTGCGTTGCCGGTCAGCGTGACGGCGGAAAGCGCGGCGTAGTATTTACCCGACATATACGAGGCAGACCCCTGATAGGGGACTGCAAACCCCGGAAGCGTCATCGCAATTGCGATGGCTGCGGTGAGGACGACTGCCGTCAGGCGTCGTCGGAAATGACTGTGTTGTTGCACTGAGAGTACCTGTACCTTCCGAAATGGGAAGATTCCTTTCCTTGGAGTCGCCCGGTGCCGCATGGCTTCCGGAATCCGGCAGACAACGCGGGGACACCCGGGCGGACTTACAAGTTTGCTCACACCGGTTGTGATTTTCTTGTGTAACCATTATATAACACGGGCGGTAGGGCTGTCAATCATTTACCCGATTTCCGAAGACGGTAATATCTGGAACGTGCAGGAAAATTACGGCATTAAACCGCCAAAACAAAACCCTGCCGCCAGAAGGCGGCAGGGTTTTCCAAATGGATTCAGGCGATCTCCGCCTTGATGTCCTCGTAGAAGTTTGCACGTGCGCTCTGCATATAGGTGGCGACCCACAGGGTACCGACACCGAACGCAAGGGAACCGACGATCATCCAGCCGATGAAGCTGAGATCAAGGCAGAAGAGCTTACCCTTCTTGCCGTTCATGACCTTCTTGCTTGCGTCAATGCATCTCTTCCAGTCCCAATCGGGATGATCCATGCTGATGTACAGTGCCATGGAGTAAGAGTAAAACTTCACGATACCCGGGATCACGAAAAGGAGAGACCACAGGAAAGTGAAAACCGAGGTCAGAAGACCGGTCAGAATGCGGTTGCCGATGCTGTCGCTTTCGCGGAAGCCGACAAACAGATCCATGAAATCCACCTTGCCCTTGCCGCGTGCGAGGGACACAAACACAAGACTGACACCGACCATGATCGGACCTGTCAGGATCAGAGAACCGACGACGGTAAAGGACAGTGCGCCGAGAATTGCCCCGGCAACCAACATTACCACGAGACCCATCAGCCAGTTCGTACTGAAGATGTTTCCGCCAAGCTGCTGACGTGCTCTTGCGCGAAGCTCAGAATTTGATGTCATAATCAAAACCCTCCAAATATTTTTGCCCCGGTCTTACCAAAGGCGGTTACATTATAATACTCTATTCGTGCTTTGTCAACCCGAGAACGGCAATTTGTAAAAATAATAAAAACATCAAAAAAGGAGGAACAGCGCCGGGGGAAAAATCCGAAAAAATCCGATCACGGAATGCGCCATCCGGGTGGGAGAAATACGCGGGACACGGAGCAAGGGGCGGCGGAACGGAGGGGGATCCGCCGTCCCCGACGCGGCGAAGCCTGCGGAGGGGACTGGCGGCGGGCACCCCCAAGCCGCCGCGGGGAAACGTAAAAACACAAAAGGACTGCCGCATAGCGGCAGTCCCGAAAATTACGGAGTCAGGCGATTAGGGCCCCGGAAGAGGAATTCCGCTTCCTTGATGGAAAGCCCTAAGAAGAGCATGGTCAGGCGGTCAAGACCGAGACCGAAGCCGCCATGCGGCGGGCAGCCGTAACGGAAGAACTGGAGGTAGAACGCAACGTCGTTCGAAAGCCCCTTCTCCTCCGCCTGCTTCTTGAGCACTTCATAGCGATGTTCACGGACGGCGCCGGTCGTGATCTCACAGCCACGCCAGATCAGGTCGTAGCCCATCGGCACACCGTCCTTGTCGCGCATATGGTAGAACGCACGCTCCTTGGCGTCGTAATCGGTGACGAACAAAAACTCGCTGCCGTACTTCTCCATTGCGAACTTTTCGCACAGATGCTCGGCGTCGGTGGTCAGGTCGCCCTTTGCCTCGTCGGAAACGGTGTAGCCGTAACGCGCTTCCAGCTCTGCGTAAAGATCCTTCAATTTAATACGCGGGAACGGAACCGTCGGAACGATGACCTTTTTGCCGAACAGGCGTTCCACCTCTTCGCCGTGCGCCTCTGCGACCTTCGCAAATGCGTAAGCGAGAAGCTCTTCCTCCATGTGCATAACCTCCTCGCAGGAGTACACATAGCTGAATTCCAGGTCAAATCCGGTGAATTCGGTCGCGTGCTTGTTGGTGTAGGATTTCTCTGCACGGAACACAGGACCGGACTCAAAGATACGGTCCAGGCCCGATGCCATTGCCATCTGCTTGTAGAACTGCGGCGACTGCGCGAGGTACGCCTTGGTGTCAAAATACTTGACTTCGAACACCTCGGAGCCGGATTCGCTTGCCGCGCCGATGAGCTTCGGCGTATGGATTTCGACAAAGCGATGTGCAAGCAGGAATTCGCGGAACGCGGCGGTCAGGGTCGTCTGGAGCTTGATCATCAGATGATTCTGATCGCGGCGCATATCGATCCAGCGGAAGTCCATCTTGGAGTCGATCTCGGAGTCGTCCTTGATCGGGATTGCGTCGGCAACGGATTCCACGATCAGAGTATCGGGAAGCATTTCCATGCCGCCCATCTTGACGTATTCGTTCTTGACAACCTCACCCTCGACCGTGATGACCGACTGAATGGTCAGAGTATCAATGAGTGCGGCGATCTCGGGATGGCTCTCCTTTTCCACCGTGACCTGAAGCTTGCCGCTCATGTCCTTGATGACAAGGAACGCCATCGTGCGCTTGTTGCGCAGGTTTTCCACAAAACCGGAAACGCGGTAACGCGAACCGGGTACGATATCGGAAACATAGGTTCTTTCCATTTTTTCTCTCCGTTCTTCTATGGTCTCATCTTTTCGGTTTACTGAATCGCCACGCCGTTCTTGTCGAACAGCGGAAGTTTCTCAAGGTAAATGATGTCTTTTCTCTCCTGCGCATCGCCCTCGGCAAGGATGGTCATGCGCCCGGCAACACTTCCGCCGGCGGCTTCCACCAGCTTTTCGAGCGCCGCAAGCGATTCTCCCGTGGAGATCACGTCATCGACAAGCAGGATACGCTTGCCCTTCATCAGCGCGGCATCCGCGCCGTCAAGGTACAGGTGCTGTTCTCTCGCCGTGGTGATGGACTTGACGGCGACATGCAGCGAGTCGGTCATGTACAGTTTGGGAGCCTTGCGCGCGAGAAAATACTTCTGGTTGCCGGCAAGACGCGCCATTTCGTGAATGAGCGGAATCCCCTTTGCCTCGGCGGTCAGTAGATAATCGTATGCCGGTGCGCGGTCAAGCAGCTGGCGGGCGCAGGCAGTGGTGAGCTCGGGATCGCCGAAAATCACGAATCCTGCGATCATCAGGTTTTCGTTGAGGGGGCAGAGCGGCAGATCGCGTTCCAGCCCGGCAATGGTCATATGGTAATATTTCATAGGTTCACTCCTTCTGAATAAAACGGTCGGTCAGTACTGCGCGTCGATGTGGTGGGAATATCTGGTCCCCAGCGCTTCCTCGACGAGCGCCTCAAAATCCAGCTTCTGTTCCTCCGCCTCAACCTTCTCGGGGTCCGGTTTGGTCTTGGGGTGCTTGGGCGTAAAGACGGTACAGCAGTCCTCAAACGGCAGGATCGAGGTGTCATAGGTACCGATCTTTCTGGCAATCTGTACGATCTCTTCCTTGTCCATTCCGATGCACGGACGGAACACGGGGAGCGTGGTCATACAGTCGGTCACGACGATTGCCTGCATGGTCTGGGAAGCGACCTGCCCGAGGCTCTCGCCCGTGATGAGGGCGCGGCAGCCGCGTCTCTTGGCGATCCGGTCGGCAATGGTCATCATGAAACGGCGGAGGAGCAGCGTGAAGTAATCCTCGTTGCAGGTCTTGACCAGCACCTCCTGGATGTGGGTAAGCGACACGACGTGAACGTCCATGTCTCCCGTATACGGTGTCAGCAGTTTTGCAAGCGACAGAACCTTTTCCCTCGCGCGTTCGCTGGTATAGGGGAAGGATTCAAAGTGAATCGCCTCCACGTGCACGCCGCGCTTTGCCATCATGTATCCGGCAACGGGCGAATCAATACCGCCGGACAGAAGCAGAAGCCCCCGTCCGTTGGTTCCCGCGGGCATACCGCCGGCGCCCTTGAACTGACCCGCGTGCAGATAAGCGCCGTACTCGCGGATCTCCACGCGCACCGTCACGTCCGGTTCGTGTACATTGACACGGAGCCACGGGCAGGCGCCGAGCAGAACGCCGCCGATGTCGGCGGAAATCTGCATGGAGTCAAGCGGGAACAGCTTATCCGACCGCTTCGCCTCCACCTTGAAGGTGCGATAGCCGCGGAGGAACGCGGGCAGATATTCTCCCGCCACGCGGCGGATGTCTTCCATATTCTTTTCGGCAACCGCACAGCGGTCCACGCCGACAATGCCGAACACGCGGCAGGCGGACGCGAGTGCGCCGTCAATGTCCGCGTCATCTTCAAGCGGTTCAATATAAACGGTACTCTGGGCGCGGCGCACCTCAAAATTGCCGTAAGGGGCAACATGGCGGCGGACCTCGCGGCAGAGCGCGTCCTCAAAGTAGGAGCGGTTCGCACCCTTGAGCACGATCTCCCCGTATTTGCAAAGCAGAATTTCTTTCATATGTTACTTTCGATCCGTTATCAGTTCTCTTCGTCGGAAGGGTTGACATCCCCATCCGGGGTCTTGTCCGGATCCGTTTCCGGAAGCCCGTCCGCATCTTCCGCATCGGGTGCAGCCACATAAGCGTCAATCAGGTCTCTTGCGCGCTCGATGCAGCTTTTTTCCACAAACACGTCGGAGCCGTACAGCGAAAAGCCGGAGATAATCTTGACTGCGCTTCCGCTTCCCCGCTCTCTCACGAGATACGGAATCTTTTCGGCTTCCAGAAGCCCGCGGATCATGCAAAGCTGAACGTTGTCAAACACGGTGATGAGAAGTTCGTTTTCCTCATCGGAACGGGGAGCGGAATCAAGTCCGAACAGATAATCAAACGGCATCAGCGTATCCTCCTTGTCTTCTGACGGATTCGGGGCAAAGGGAGACCCGTCCGCCGGATATCAGTTGTCGTAGTAATTGGGGAACAGCTTCTCCCAGACCTTCATACAGCCGATGGTGTCGGCGATTGAAGAATGGGCAACGCCGTCCCACGCGACCTCAAAATGCGCCATGGCATCGGTCAGGGACATATGCATGAGATCGGGGCAATGCTCGTGAGCATAGCGGACAAATTCATTGGCACAGCAACGCGTCTTACGGTGGAGCGCTTCTCTTTCCGCTTCGGTATCATAGATGTACTTGATGTGGCTGTAATCTGTGGAAACGCCGTAGGCGATGAGGTTGTCCGCATCGGCGAAGATCTCCTTGACGCGGGGAGTGACCTCGGCAAGCGTGGGGGCATCGACTACCATATCGGGGGTGATGCCGTGGATTTTTTCGGTACGCTTCCAGCGCTTGTTATGCGTCGGACGGACCAGGGTATCCATGACGACCTTTCCGGTTGCGTCCACAATGGAAATGGAAAGGATCTCATCGTGGTCGTAAATGCCCGTCAATTCAAGGTCGAAGAAGAGCACACGCTCTCTTTGCATATGGTAATGCTCCGCGCGGTGCGCGTCGCCCTCGGCGCGACGGACCGCCATTTCTTCCTCATAGCAGGCACGGCAGAGTTTGTGGCGGTAGCGCTCGCCCTTTCCGCACTTGGCACACGGAAGCGGAAGACGCGATGCCGTGCGGCGGTCGTAAAGATATACGAGCGTTCCGTCTTTCTTTTTGTAATATGCCCGCGGTTCTTCTGCCGTCTCATAGTGCATGGCGGCAAGACGCTCCTTAGGGTAAAGACTCAACTGCGCGGCACGGCGGACGTTCAGCCTGCCGATCTCGGTTCCGGATTCCAGTGTGATGGGATCGTTCATGGGAAGCTCGGGGAGCGGTTCCTCCTCCGGCTCCGCCGCGGCAGGCTCGGGGCGGTTCCAGCGGCAGACCGGCGCGACAATGACCCGCTCCGGATCGTAGAAAAATTCGGTTTCTCCGCTCTCCGAAAGATCGTAGCCGATCGGGTCACCCTTCGGCATCAGGTGCATCATATCGAGCATGGCACCCGTCAGATAATTCTTTTTCTCGGCATCTGCCTTCCGGATCTGCGGGATGACTTTCCCGGACCGGAGCTTCATTGAGTTTTCCACAAAAGAGCCTCCGTGTATCTCTGAATCCCGGCGGATAGCCGCCGTCCCGCTTGAACGCGGGTCATATTTTGCACGGTACCGCGCCCCCAAAAAACAGGCGCTGACGCCGTGAACACAATCTTTGATCATTATATCACAAATATTTTTTATTATCAAGTACGAAACGCAAGATTTTTGACCGAGACTTCCAAAAGAATCCGCAAAAGTGCGCCGCGCGTTCTGACGCGCGGCGCACCGTGGGGATACACCAAAATAATTTACTTTCCCGCAATGCTCATGCCGGGAACCAGCACGGGCGGCGCGGCAAACGCGGTCACGGAGGCGGGAATGCCGAATTTCAATTTGTTGCCGACCGCCGTGATTCCGAGAAGCAGTTCATAGAAGTTGCCGGCAACGGTGAAGCCCTTGACGTACTCCGCCTTCTTACCTCCGCGGATACGATAGCCGGCGCTCTGAAGCGAGAAATCGCCCGTCACATCGTCGGCTCCCGCATGAAGTCCGTTCAATTCGGTGATGAGGATACCATCCCCAGCCGCGGAGAACAGTTGCTCCTCACTCTTGTTGCCGGGCTCGAGACAGAAGCAGAAGGGACTGATATTGACCGAAGAGGTGTAGCTTCCGCGAAGTCCGTTGCCCGTCGATTCCCTGCCCGCCTTCTTCGCGGTCGTCAGGTCATAGAGAAGCGTCTTGAGAACGCCGTTTTCGATGACGTTCTTGCGGAATGCCGCGACACCCTCGCCGTCAAAGGAGGTCTGGGCGGGATAACCTTCCCGCATGGGGTCGTCGGTGATCGTCACGCAATCGGCGGCAACCTTTTCACCTTCCTTGCCCGCAAGACGGGACAAGCCCATCTGCGCGCTCTTCGCGGAGAATCCGGAGAAGAAGGTTGCAAGCAGGTCGCGCATGGATTCGCCGTCGAATACGATATTGTACTTTCCGGATTCCACGCTGCCGGCACCGAATTTTTCCTTGACGCGTCCGACTGTGCGCGCAGCAAGGTCGCCCATCTCCGCGGCGGTTTTACCGACGGCGAAATCAAAGTCGTTGTCGGACTCTTCTCCGTTTTTAAGCACCGGAGCAACATAAGCCGCACTGACACCAACCCGGTTTGAGAGCTCCAAACCGTAGGAATTGTACAGATAGATCTCCGTTGTGCCGGTAAATGCACCGGATTTGGTACCGTCCGTCACCATGTCGGATGCGCCGTACTGCTGTTTCTGGAGCGAAAGTACGTTCTCCCGGACTTCGGCAGCAGTCGCCGGTTCAGAGAACTTTGCATTCGGAGTACCGTACTTCGGAGAGCCGGGAAAAATAAACACCTCATCCTCGTTTTCGATATTCCTTGCGTTCGCGGCGGCGCGACTGACCAATTCCGCCATCTCTTCCTCGGTCAGAAGCTCCGTGGAAGCGTAGCCCATCTTCCCGTCTACTTTACACCGGAAGCTGATCCCGGCAGAGGTGCCCGACGAAAAGTTGCTGATTTCATCCTTCAGCGCCTCGGCGGAAAGGTCTGCGGATTCGGCATAGTAAAGCTCATATTCTGTGATTCCCGCTTCTTTTGCGGCGCGCACCAGCGCGTCCTTCAGAATTCTGATATCCATTATGAACGACCTCCCACCGTGATTTTGGAAACGCGGATCAGGGGCTGACCGACGTCGGTCGGTACACTGCCCGAAGTCGAGCCGCACATGCCCTGCCCGGTTGCAAGCTCCGTGCCGACCATGTCGATGTCCTTGAGAATCTGAGAGCCGGTGCCGATCAGCGATGCGCCGCGTACCGCCTCCGTAATCTTTCCGTTTTTGACGAGGTAGCCCTCGGTGACGGCAAAGTTGAATTCACCCGTCAGCGGATTGACCGAGCCGCCGCCCATGGACTTGCAGTAAAGTCCGTTCTCCATCGACGCGATGATGTCTTCGTTCCGGTCGGTTCCGGGGCAGATGAAGGTGTTGGTCATACGCGAGGTCGCCTCATAGAGGTAGCCCTGCCGTCTGCCGCTTCCCGTCATGGGCATTCCCATACGGCGGGAGCCGAGGCGGTCAACCAGATAGCTCTTCAGAACGCCGTTTTCGATGAGGACGTTCCTCTCGGTCGGGTGTCCTTCGTCGTCGATGTTGACCGAACCCCATGCACCGGGGATGGTACCGTCGTCCACGGCGGTCACCTTGGGATTTGCGATCATCTGTCCCATCTTGCCGCACATCTGGGATGCGCCGACGCCGACCGCCGTCGCCTCCAGCGAATGTCCGCAAGCCTCGTGGAAAATGACACCGCCGAAACCGTTGTCAATGGCGACCGTCATCTGTCCCGCAGGGCAGTATGCGGCATGCAGGTTGGTCACCGCCTGCGCCGCGGCGGTCTTTCCGATCTCTGCGGGTGGAATGAGATCGAACACCTCAAGTCCCATCCCTCTGCCGGGCGCCTCAAAACCGGTCTGCTCCTCTCCGCCGGCAGACGCGACTGCGCTGATGCCCATCCGGGTGCGGATATGCCGGTCGGAGGTGTAAAGTCCCTCGGTGTTGGCAACAAGAATGGTGTGATCGACCGTCACGAGGTTGCCGGAGACCTGGCTGATCTCGGAGCTGTACTCTTTTGCGGCAAAGCAACCGCTCTTGAGCAGGTCGATCTTCTGTTTCATGTCCGCGCTCCCGGGAACGATCTTCACGGGGTGAATGTTCGGAAAAATGCGCTCGGTCAGGTGGATCTGTACCTGCTTTTTCGATTCTCCGATGACCCCGGCGACCGACGCGGCACAGGCAAGAAGTCCCTCGCGCGAAAGGTCGGAGGTGGAGGCAAAGACGGTTCTGGTCCCGAGGAACGCACGGATGCCGACGCCCGACAACACATTATCGCCGATCTGGTCGATCTTGCCGTCAATGAAGTGTACGACCCCGTTTCTGGTGTGCTCGGCATAGATCTCGGCAAAGTCCGCGCCCGTGGACACGGCGACGCCGAGGACCTCTTCGCACAGCTTTTCTGCAAGTATCATGGTGGTCAGTTCCTTTCTATGGTGTGATTTGGTTATTTGCAATTCAGCTTCAGAAGCACCGATTTGAGCGCTTCCATATCGCGGCAGACGAAGGAAACCGCTTCCGCGGGAACCTCCTTTGGCGAAATGAGATCGGGAATCATGACGGTCGTCATACCTGCGGCGTGCCCCGACAGAAGCCCGTTGGGGGAATCCTCCACCGCAACGCTCTCCTCCGGCAGAACACCGAGCTCCTCGCACGCCTTCAGATAAATATCGGGGCTGGGCTTGCTGTGGGCGACCATGTTGCCCGTGATAACGCGGTCAAACGAATCCCCGAGTCCCGCACGTTCCAGATACTCCCCCGCTCTTTTCTGATTGGTGGAGGTGGCAAGGGCGACGAGAAAGCCGTTTCCGTGCAGCCACGAAAAGATCTCCGGCACGCCGGGCTTGAAGGGGAGCCCGTTTGCCCGGATATACGCATCAATGTGTACCGAGCGGCGCGCCATAAGCGTTTCATAGGGAAACTCTTTCCCGTATTTCCCGTGAAAATACGTGCCGATGTCCGCGTTGTTTCTGCCTGTGCAGACGCGGATGTCCGCGTCGATCTCCGGTATCCCGCCGAGGTCGTCCGCCGCCCGGCGCCACGCCATGCGGTAGATGCGTTCGGTGTCGAAAACGACTCCGTCCATATCAAATACAACTGCTCTCTTCATATACAGGTGCCGCTCCGTTTCAGTCCGGATTGCGCTCGCCGAGAGCCACATGGTACTTCTGATAGAAGCTCTCGAAATAGTCCCCGTCCAGCGCGTCGCGGATCTTCTGGGTCAGGTCGTTGTAGAAGTAGAGGTTGTGGGTCACGGCAAGGCGCATACCGAGCGATTCCTTTGCCTTGAGCAGGTGACGGATGTAGGCGCGGCTGTAATGCTTGCAGGTCGGGCACTGGCAGGACACGCCGATGGGGCGTTCGTCCTTCAGATATTTTTCGTTGAGCAGATTCATCTTGCCCTCCCACGTGAACAGGTTTCCGTGGCGGGCGTTGCGGCTTGGCATCACGCAGTCGAAGAAGTCCACGCCGAGGTGCACCGCTTCAAGGATGTTGCATGGCGTGCCGACGCCCATCAGATACCGCGGCTTGTTTTCGGGCATATGCGGCTCCACCGCGTCGATGATGCGGTACATTTCCGAAGTCTCCTCGCCGACGGCAAGTCCGCCGATTGCGTAGCCGTCCAGGTCCATTTCGGCGATCGCCTTCATGTTGGCAATGCGGAGGTCTTCATAGGTGCCGCCCTGGTTGATGCCGAAGAGCAGCTGATGCTTGTTGATGGTATCCGGAAGCGAATTGAGCCTTGCCATTTCCGCCTTGCAGCGGGCAAGCCATCTCACCGTGCGCTCGCTGGATTGCTTGACGTAATCATAGGGCGCGGGATTCTCGATACACTCGTCAAACGCCATGGCAATGGTGGAGGCGAGGTTGGACTGGATCTGCATGCTTTCCTCGGGACCCATGAAAATGCGCTTGCCGTCGATGTGAGAAGCAAACTTCACGCCCTCCTCCGTGATTTTACGGAGCTGTGCCAGGGAAAAGACCTGAAATCCGCCCGAATCCGTGAGGACGGGACCGTCCCAGTTCATAAATTTGCGGATACCGCCGAGATCGTGGATGAGGCGGTCGCCGGGACGCAGGTGCAGGTGATAGGTGTTGGAGAGTTCCACGCGGCAGTTGATTTCTTTCAATTCCACCGTGGAAACACCGCCCTTGATCGCGGCACAGGTGCCGACGTTCATGAATACCGGCGTTTCAATATCGCCGTGAACCGTGTGCAGAACGCCGCGGCGTGCGCGACCGTCCTTTTTCTTTACTTCGTACATGAGTAAATCTCCTTTTCGGGCAAACGCGAAAGCAGCGCGCCGCCTTTGTGTATGTTATTTTCGCGGGTCACGCAGGGCGCTCCCGTGAGGTTTCGGTAAGATACGGGACTCCCGCGCCTTCAACACGCAAGGCGTTCCCGTTATGTTCTTTCAAACTGGTGATCGAGATTCTTCTTGGTCAGTTCCAGAGCAACAGGTCTGCCGTGCGGACAGAAGGTGATATCGGGGAGCTTCATCATCTCGTCCACGAGCCATTCGATGTGCTCCTCCGGGTATTCCCTGCCCGCCTTGATCGCCGCCTTGCAGGACGCCTGATACAGGGCTTTTTCAAAGAGAATATCCCGCGTGAGTTTTGCCGATCCCGTGGCGGACTTGATACGCCCCACAATCGCGGTCAGCATATCAGGGACCGCCGACTGTTCGACCCCGTCGGGAATCGCGCTGACGGATACCGTGTTGCGCGCCGTGGTGAAGGCAAAGCCGACGGATTCCAGTTCCTGCCGGTAGGCTTCCACCAGTTCCACCTCATCGGTCATCAGCATGACATCAACGGGGAGCATGAGCATCTGCGACGGAACCTCCATCGACCGCATATTGGTCCTGAGCCGCTCGAAAATGAGCCGTTCATGCGCCGCGTGTTTGTCGATGATGAGCAGCTTTTCCTCTGTCTCCACCAGCACATAGGAATAAAATGCCTCGCCGAGGATGCGGTAATTCTTGTGTTCCGGCGGGTTTTCCGGCAGATCCTCCGTCGGGGTCTGCTCTGCGACCTCGGATTCCTCCGGTTTCTCCGGACATTCCCCGGTCTCTCCGCCACTTGCCGGGGAGGGGCTTTCGGCAGGTCCTTCCCCGTTCTCCGGATGCGGCTGCGTGGCTTCCGAAGAAGCCGATACAGATTGCCCGACTCCCGTCGGAGTATCGTACACGCTGTACGCGTTGCGGTTCTGTTCCAACTCCTTGAGATACTGCTCCGCTGTCAGTGTCTCCGGGATCGGCGGAACGGGAGCCATGCCGGAAATTCCGGGAACGGGTACCCCGCCGGGCACGGCTGAACCGGAGAGTTCGGAGACAGGTGCCGCACCGGAAACAGATGTTGCGCCGGGCGCAGTTGAAGCGGGCGCTCCGGGAGCGGACATCGCGCGGGATACATCAGCGGGCGCCCCGCCGGCATTTGCGGGAGTTTTCTCGCCGAGATACTTCCGCCGGTATTCCTCCGCCGATACGCGGTCGAATGCGGGTGCCCCGGCTTTTGCGGGAGCCGCCTGCGGAGAGGAGGCGGAAGCCTCCGTCATGCGAAGCTGAAGATTTTTCACAGACTCCCCCCGCCCGTTGTTCACGGGGAACGGGTTGTCCGACATCCGGGGACCGGAGGCAGTCCCGAGCTTCACCTCGGGACGGGTGACGTTCTGCTCCAGTGCGGTCCGCACTGCGTAATAGATCGCCTCAAAGACCGGCTTTTCGTTGGAAAACTTAACCTCCAGCTTCGCGGGATGCACATTGACATCCACCCGGCGGGGGTCAATCGTGAGAAACAGCACGCAGGCGGGAAACCTCTCCTGCGGCAGGTAGGAAACATACGCCTGCTCCACCGCCGCCATTGCGGTTTTGGAACGGACGTAGCGTTGGTTGATAAAAAAGTTTTCATAAGTGCGGTTGGCTTTTACATTATCGGTCCTGCCGATAAAACCGCTGACCTTCACATTTTCGAATTCCCCTTCGACCGGGATCATGCGAGTGGCAAAATCCCGCCCGAATACCGCGAAAATCGCGCTTTTCAGGTTCCCGTCGCCGGAGGTCTCCACCTTGAGCCTGCCGTCCACAATGAGCGAAAACGCGATCTCCGGGTGCGACACCGCAACCTTTTCCACGACAGCGGTCACCGCCATCGCCTCGGTCACGTCCTTTTTGAGGAACTTGCGGCGGGCAGGAACGTTCATGAATAGGTCCTCGACGATGACGGTCGTACCGTCCGACGCGCCGCGTTCGGAAAGAGAAACGATGTTTCCGGCATTCACCTCCAGCATCGCACCGATCGGCGCGTCGTGCGGCTTGGAGATAATCCGCACCCTCGACACGGCGCAGGTCGCCGCGAGCGCTTCGCCGCGGAATCCGAGCGTAATAATGGTGTCAAGGTCAGACGCGTCCTTGATCTTGCTGGTCGCATGGCGGCGGATAGCAACCGGCAGATCGTCCTTTTCCATGCCGCATCCGTCATCGGTCACGCGGAGAAAGGTCACGCCGCCGTTCTGAATCTCCACTGTGATACGCCTCGCGCCCGCGTCAATGGAATTCTCCATCAATTCCTTGACGACCGACGCAGGACGGTCAACGACCTCGCCCGCGGCGATCAGGTTGGCGACCGCAAAAGACAGGACATTGATTTTTCCCATGTGCGTCCCTCCGTTTCTCTCTTTATGTCATTTATCCTCCGGGTGCAGGTCCACCCGGTAGACGGTCTTGTCGTCAATGTCAATCGGCGGAATCATGACGGGAGCCAGCCCGCCCGCCGCCGTCACTGCGGAAATATACGCCTTCGCGTAAGGAAAAAGTTGCTTGAAGGACTCCGCGTGAATTTCCTCTTTTTCCGCCGAGGAGTCAAAACGGAAGATGCCGCCGATGGTCAGGTCAAGGCGGAACCGCTTGTCGTCCTCGCCGTCACGCACCGTGACCTTCATCTCCCCTCTGCCGACCTGATCCTGTCCGTAGGTCGCGTGGTAGGAATAACTGTTTTCAAACCGCAGCTTGTTTCCGGGCTGAATGTTCTGCACGAGATGAAATTCCCGCACCTGATACCCGATCAGATTGACCTTGTGCATGGTTTTCCTCTTTTCTGTATTTTTTCGTCCGGCACTTCCCGTTTCCCGGGCTTGTCCCAAATACATTACTTCAGCCGCTTCTGCAGATCAAACAGAAACGACATACACTCAAACGGTGAGAGCGTATTGAGATCCGCCGCCTTCAGTTCCGCGATAACCATGTCCCCGGCAGTTTCCTCAAAGGTAATCTGCCCGTCGTCCGGCTCGTTCTGTTTCTTTGTCTCTCCTCCGTCGGTCGCCTCGCGCACCGCCTTCGCGGTATCCTCCACGGAGCGGAGCACCTGCTTGGCTCTTGTAATGACCTCGTTCGGAAGTCCCGCCAGTTTTGCGACCTCAATGCCGAAGCTGTCGTCGGTCGAGCCGCGCACGATCTTACGAAGGAAGGTGATGCTGTCTCCGCGCTTGCGGGCGGCGATGTGGTAGTTCACCACGCCGTCGTACTCGCCCTCCATGGAGGTCAGCTCATGATAGTGGGTCGCAAACAGCGTCTTGGCGCCGATCTTGCGTCCCGCCGTGTACTCCACGATGGCGCGGGCAATGCTCATGCCGTCATAGGTGGAGGTACCGCGTCCGACCTCGTCGTAAATGATGAGGCTCTTCTTGGTCGCGTTGTGCAATATGTAGGCGACCTCGTTCATTTCCAGCATGAAGGTGGACTGCCCCGACGCGAGGTCATCTGACGCACCGACGCGGGTGAACACCTTGTCCACCACGCCGATGTGTGCTTCCTTCGCAGGGACAAACGACCCGATCTGCGCCATGACGGTAATGAGCGCGACCTGACGCATATAGGTGGATTTACCCGCCATGTTGGGCCCCGTGATCAGCATGAGGCGGTTGTCGCCCGTATCGAGATATGCGTCGTTCGGGACGAAATAGGAATCCTTCACGAACTGCTCGACCACGGGGTGTCTGCCGTCCTTTACCGAAATCACGTCGTCCTTTGCCATTTCCGGCTTGATGTAATTATTGCGTGCGGCAACCGTCGCAAGCGACAGATACACGTCAAGCTCCGAGAGAAGCGCCGCGGTCTTCTGGATGCGGTCGGACGCGTCGGCAACCGTCGTGCGTACCTTCTGGAACAGTTCGTATTCCAGCGCGCAGACGCGGTCGGAGGCACCGAGGATGGTCGCTTCCATTTCCTTGAGCTCCTCGGTGATATACCGCTCGCCGTTCACCAGCGTCTGCTTGCGGATATAGCGGTCCGGTACCTGATCCGTCATGGATTTGCTGACTTCCAGGTAGTACCCGAATACGCGGTTGTAGCCGATCTTGAGGGTCTTGATACCGGTCGCCTGCTTTTCGGTTTCCAGCATCCGGTCGAGCCAGCCGCGGCTGTCCGTCATGACCGAGCGCAGCTTGTCCACATCCTCGTTGTAACCTGCGGCAATGATCCCGCCTTCCCTGACCGAAAAGGGCGCATCCTCCGCGATGGCGGAAGAAATGAGCGTGTTGATGTCCGTGAGCAGATCAAAGCCCGCAAACAGCTCGCGGAGCTTTTCGGAGGAACGTCCCTCCAGCAGTTTCCGGATATCGGGCAGTACCGCCGTCGTTGCGGCAATGGCGCGCAGGTCCTTGCCGTTCGCCGAACCGTACACTACCTTGGTAATGAGGCGTTCCAGATCGAGCACATGATCGAGCAGAGCCGACAGCTCCTCGCGGAGCATATAATCCCCGACAAATTCCTCCACCGCGCCCTGTCTTCTGACGATCTCGTCCGTCCGGAGCAGAGGATGCTCCACCCAACGGCGGAGAAGCCGCGCGCCGGGAGCGGTACGGGTTTTGTCAAGCACCCAGAGGAGCGAACCCTTCTTCTCTTTGGAACGCAGGGTCTCGGTCAACTCAAGGTTGCGGCGCGTGTTGACGTCCATATCCAGATACTGTCCGTCGGAATACACGCGAAGCTCGCGGATATAAGACATATCCGACTTCTGTGTCTCACGGATATAGGAAAGGAGCGCACCGACTGCGGCGACAAGCGGCTTGTCGTCATAAGTCTCCGGTCTGACCGAGTCTCCGAACTGCTCCCGGACGGCGCGGCTTGCGTCCTCCTGGTCAAAGCGGGCAAGCTGACCGTCCGAAACCATGGTGTCCGGCATCCGCCCCGTGAGAAACTCCGAGGTCGCGGGCACCTTGTCACGCCCGAGGTTCATGAGAATCTCGCGCGGAGCATAGGTCCCAAGCTCGTTCTGCAATTTGATCTCCGCGTCCGCGCCCGAAAACGAGGTCGCACTGACCTCCGCCGTTGAAATGTCGGCAAAGCACACGCCGATCTCCCCCGTGCCGAAGCAGACCGCAGCGAGATAGTTGTTTTTCTGTTCGGGTAAAAGATCGGTCTCGATGAGCGTGCCCGGCGTGACCACGCGGACGACCTCCCGTTTGACCAGATCCTTGGCAAGCGCGGGATCCTCCATCTGCTCGCAGATGGCGATCTTGAAGCCCTTTTCGATCAGCTTGCCGATATAGACATCCGCCGCGTGGAACGGCACGCCGCACATCGGCGCACGTTCCGCCTCGCCGCAATCCCTGCCGGTCAGGGTCAGATCGAGCGCGCGGGACGCGGTGATCGCGTCGTCAAAGAACATTTCATAGAAATCGCCGAGGCGGTAGAACAGAAGATGGTCCGGATACTGCTCTTTGACCTTGAAATACTGTTGCATCATCGGAGTCATGATGTCTCTCTCCTTACTCTTTCACAAATGAGAACGGCTTCCCTGCCGGATAAAGCATTACGAATGACATCCTCCGCCGCAGGACGAGCAGTCGTGCGTGCAGGCAGGCATCTCCCCCGTCACCGTGAAGGTGATGGTGTTGTTGACGGCATTCATCAGGTCGTTGACAGTCTTCTGCGCTTCGTTCAGAGCAAGAAAGGACTCCGCTCCGGTGATCTGGCGGTAGAGCTCTTCCGTGCGCGTCTGGAGCCTGTCCACAAGCAGCATATCCTTGTCGGGCTTGACCAATTCATCCTGAATCGCCTGCTGGTCTGCTTCGTACTCGCGGAGCGCGGACTGCACCGCTTCGTCGTTCTGATACGCCTTCTTCGCGTCGGCAAGACGGATGAGGCGCTCGTCCTCTTTCAATGCCTTTCCGAGTTCTGTCGCAAGGCGGAATACTTCGCTGTTTTCCATATTTTTCACACGGGAATGTTCCCGTCTCCTTTTTGGTTTTGTTTTTACCCCGTCACACCGGACTTACACGATTTCCCCGTCCGGGACGACCTCGCCGTACAGGGCAAACGCCTCCGCGCGGTCGATCTTGACAAAGAGCCATTTTCCCGCGTCGCTCCCGGCGCCATGGTAAAATACGATCTTGTTGCCCTCGGTTCTGCCCGAACAGACCTCGTCGTTATTCTTGCTGATTCCGTCCGAAAGGATCCGCACGGTTTTTCCGACAAGCGGCTGATTCTTTTCTGAGGAGATCGCGTTCTGCAATTTCAGCATCCGCCCGTACCGCTCGCTCTTGACCGCCTCGGGAATCTGATCCTCCATTTCCGCGGCGGGCGTTCCCTTGCGCGGAGAGTAGAGGAAGGAAAAGATCATGTCGTATCTTGCGCGTCCGAGCGCCGCAAGTGTTGCGGAGAAGTCCTCCTCGGTCTCCCCGGGGAACCCGACGATAATGTCCGTGGACAGCGCGCAGTCGGGCATTTTTTCCTTGATGTAATCAAGCGAATCGAAATACTTCGCCAGATCGTAATGGCGGTTCATGACACGCAACAGGCGGTCGCTTCCCGACTGGAGCGGAAGGTGGAACTGGTGCGCGATATGCTTTGACGTTGCCATCACGTCGATGAGCTTGTGCGATGCGTCCTTCGGGTGACTGGTCATAAAGCGGATGAGATAATCGCCCTCGATGCGGTCAAGCTCTTCAAGCAGGTCGGCAAAATCATACGGGAAACCGTCGGTCCTGCCATAGGAATTGACGTTCTGCCCGAGCAGGGTGATGTCGCGGTAACCCGCATTCACCAATTCCCTCACTTCTTTGATAATCTCGGATTTTTCCCGGCTGCGTTCCCTGCCGCGGACATACGGGACGATGCAGTAGGAGCAGAAATTGTCGCAGCCGTACATGACCGACACCCACGCGCGGTAGGTGCTCTCTCTCCGCACCGGGATCCCCTCCGCGACCGTGTACTCTGTCTCGCCCGTGCAGAAGAGTCGCTTTCCGCGCTCAAGGTGGTCAAGAAGCAGTTCCGGCAGGCGGTAGAGCGATGAGGTGCCGAACACGAGATCCACATACGGATTGCTTTTTTTGATTGCCTCGGCGCGGTGCTCCTGCGCGACCATACAGCCAAACACCGCGATGATGACCTCCGGGTCTTTTGCCTTCAGATGCTTGTATTGCCCGATGAAGGAAAGCGCGCGCTTTTCCGCGTGTTCTCTCACGGCGCAGGTGTTGACCGCAAGGAAGGATGCCTCGTTTTCGTCGCGCGTCATTTCATACCCCATGGCGCAGAGCATCCCGGCGATTTTTTCGCTGTCCGCCTCGTTCTGTTGACAGCCGAGCGTCAGAACATAAGCGCGGCGGCGCTTTCCCGTCTCTTCTGCGTGGCGGTCGTTCCATGCGCGTACTTTTTTCGTAGATTCATTTTGTTTTTCCGTTTCCGCAGCCGGAAGGAGATGTTTTCCGATCATACTGTTCCCCGATAAATATATAATATATTATTATATTCCTTTATGGACGCGCTGTCAAGGGCGGCTTGGGAAAACGGCGTGTGAAAAACTTCCCGCCGTGTCAGATTTTTTTCGGGAAAAGCCTTGACAAACGGATTTTTTCGTGTATAATAGCTTATGTCGCGTCCGAGCCGATCCGAGAAGGTCGGTTTCCGATACGAATGCGAGAGTGGCGGAACTGGCAGACGCGCACGTTTGAGGGGCGTGTGGTTCACACCGTACGGGTTCAAGTCCCGTTTCTCGCACCACAAAAAGGGCACAGGCTTCATGCCTGTGCCCTTTTTGTCGCTGTGTAAAATCACGCAGAACCCCTCCTTCCCTTCGGGAAGGATTGTTTTGCGGCACCGGGCATACCGCTTTTGCAAATTCCGGCGCAAAACGGGGTTCGTAAGACCGTTTCCCG
>CAKVOU010000011.1 GCA_934796165.1 uncultured Eubacteriales bacterium
AGACAGACAGACAGACAGACAGACAGACAGACAGACAGACAGACAGACAGACAGACAGACAGACAGACAGACAGACGACCTATCTGCGCTCTTCCTCTGTAAAGCGCGCTCCCTTTGCGTTCCCGGCTCCGGCGTTTTCTGTGCCGGCGGATCGGGCGTTTTTTGCGTTTTCGGCAGCTCTGCCCGCCGAACGATTTCAAAAGCTGACGAAGCATGTGCCGACAGCCTCCCGGTGTTGGGGGACTATGCCCATTCGGGGTGTGTCTGTTCCGCATTTTGTTCATCAGAATATCTTTGCCGCGTCATCGGGTTTCTCGGTGAAGCGGCTTTTGTCGTTGCCGGAATCCGTGCCGATGCATACCGGTTCCCCGAAAACACCGCCGTGTGTGTTCCCGGCGTCCGCGCCGATGTGCGTTCGGCTGTCCCGCCGCGCGGTTACGGTGCCGGCGTGTGCCGGTTCTCTGAAAGCGGGGTGGCGGCATGAGCTTTGAGTTAATCGCGCTCTACCTTTTGTACCCTCTCTTCGGACTCTGTACCATCTGCACCCTTTCCCGATACCGGATGCGTGTTGCAACCGCGGTTTACACGGTCGCGTTTTTCGTGCTGTTCCTGTACCTGCCGGTCTATGCCGGAAACGATCTGCTCCGGATCCTGTTCAGCGGGGAATCCATTGACTGGTCGTTTGCCTTTTACCGGGATACGACCTGGAATGCGTTCCAGAATGTCACGTCCTATCTGACCTTGCCGTTCTTTGTGGCGATCATTGTTTCGGTGTTCTTATGCCTGTCCGCCGTTTCGGTGGCGATTGCGGCAATCCATGCTGTCCGCGAGCTGCGGCGGCGCCGGGAGCCGTACCGCATTGTATCCCGCTGTACGGTAAGAAAGATCGGGACCCTTCGCCGGGTTCCGAGAATATACAGATTCTGTCAGACCTTTTGTCGGTATAACTGTTGATGGGCGGCGCAACCGGAAGTTGCACCCCTCATCCACAATTTACCGAACAAAAGGAGATTTATATCATGAATAGAAATAAGAAGGGCTTTACCATCGTAGAGCTCGTTATCGTTATTGCCATTTTGGCAATTCTTGCGGCGGTGCTGATCCCGACGTTTGCAAGCCTGATTAAGAAGGCAAACGAAGCAAACGCGCAGACCGAGGCAAAGAACCTGATTACCGAGATGCTTGCGAACATCCTTGACAAAGACGGTGACGCAGATCTGATCGTTGTTTCCAGGAAGGGCAACGACGTCTATGTTTACGGTTACAGCAAAGAAGCGGGGAAAATGATTTCCTATCATACCGCAAAATCCATTCCCTCCGGCAAGACTTTTGAGCTATATGCAAATGAGTTGCTGGCGGAAATGAAGGATAAAGGCGCGGTGACGGAGGTTACCGGTCTTGCAGTAGACGACTGGCGTCAGCCCGCAAAGACGAAGGAAATCGTCGACCAGCTCGGATCCAAGAGCGAAGATATGATCGTCTTTGCAAATTACAAGATCGCTGCCGATAAGTTCCTGTACGAAAAAGCTTTCTCCGTCAACGGTAAGACCTTTGACGACATTTCGGAAGCGGTTGCTGCTGCGGCAAACTCCAAGGGCGCGACCACGATCACTCTGTGCAGAAACGAAGCGGTCAATTATACAGCGTCTGCGCCGACAACTCTGAAGAACGTTACATTCAAGGCTGCCGACGGTGTGAAGGTCAACGGCGTGAAGCTCATTGCGGAAAGATCTTCCAATAAATTGACGCTTGATAATATCAAATTTGAGGGGTTTGACTTTACCGATAAAGTAGTGATTGGTCAGGACGGTACCAATTATGGTTATTCCCAGTGTTCCAACATTATTTTCGAAAACTGCACGTTCGATATGTCCGAATCTGGCGAGGAATACCCCGATGCTATTAAACGTGGCAGTGTTGCGGTTAGAGGAAATATTGCAGATAAAGAGAAAACCGCGTATTTGGATGGAGTAACGATCAAGAATTGCACTTTTACAAATGCTCGTCATGGTATTTTCTTGGGGAAGGCACGCAATGTTACCATTGAAGACTGTACATTCACCAATTGTTCCGGTTATGCGATCAGATTTGATGATGTTGCAGGAAATCTTACAATCAGAAACAATACGGCAGACAACACAGCCGGTTTCCTGACCATCAACACGGTCGGCAATAATTACAGCACCAATGATTCTGCAACCAATATTGTTATTGAGAACAACACCGTTACCAATATGACCTGCGGTAACGGGGACGTGTTTATGACCACGTATGATAACAACTCTAAAAACGGCAAGAGTACCTATACGATTACCGGTAATAGGGTGACCTATACGCAGGCGTTTGTTGAGGAACCCCTCATCGGCTTTAGAATCAAATCCACCTACGGTCCCAGTGTTAAACAATTCATTCCCCAACAATAATCAGTAAACCAAAATTTCCCCGCTCTGCGGGATAAAAAGCCCCCGCCGCCTCCCAAGAGGCGGCGGGGGCTTTTGCGTGGTTTGTCACGTTCATTTTGACAATAATTTTCGCTGGCATTTGTGCAATTTAACCAGATTATTCTTTGAATTGCATGAATTATTGACGTTTATATCAATGCGCGCGGATAATATCACATTTTTGTCGCAATTTCGACATACATTGCTGGGATTCCAACTTGCTTTCACTGGCTTGTACTGTTATAATAAAAATGTAACACAAAGCAAAGCATTTTTGTATAAAATGACGGTTACCGTCGAGCCTGATCATAGGGTGACAACACGGATACGTTTTTGTTGGAAAAATCTCTCAGTTTGACATTCTCATATTTTGCAATGTGCTCGCGCAATTCGTTTTCCGAGAGAAATTCGCAGGCGGGCAGATTGTAAAGGATCCGAAGGTAAACCTCTTCAACGGATGCCGAAAAATAATGCTTTGCCCAATCCTCAAGAATCCATGAGATAATGACGCTCGACGCGCGGGCGGGAGTGAAGCCCGTCCAATCGGACGAGAGCGTTGAGAGAACGGTGGGGAACAACTTAGCGCCTTCTTCATCGCGCAGCAGATTGCCGTAAATGCGGTAATTGTTACGGATGATGGTGAGGATGACATTGGTCAGATCACGGAAGGTTGCGTCGTTCCCGCTGACGGCAATACAGCTTTCGAGTTGTTTGTTCAACGCCTTGACGGCGAGATCGTATTTATTATCAAACAGCCGGTAAAACGATTGATTGCTGATATTACAAGCGGCAGCAACGGAAGTGATACGGATAGAGGAAAATGACTGCTGTTCCAAGAGCTTGAGAAACGCAGCCTTGACCTTTTCCTCAGATGCCGATTTTTTGATTGGCTGATTCATCATGTCCCTCCTGATTCCGGCAATACATATATTATAACATATTGTTTCGCAATTGTCAACTGAACGTTAAAATTGCGCTTACCGCCGCAGCAGAAAACACTACGGTTTCCGGGCGGGAACGGCGCCGATTCTTGCTTTTTTCGGAGGAATGCGATGAGATGTCTTGCCTGCGATTTCGGGGGGAGCTCTGTCAAATATGCGCTGGTTGACCATGATGCAAATCTGACGGATAGCGGTTCGGTCCCAGCACCACTTTCCTCCAAGGAGGAGTTTGTCGGAACGATATCCCATTTATATGAACACTTCCGGGATCGCGTAGACGGCATTGCAATCAGCCTTCCCGGACTACTCGACCCCCGAACCGGTGTGCATTATGGTTCGGGTGCCTATTCTTCGATCCTCAAGGGGGAGAATATTGTCCACCTGGTCACGGAACGATGCGGCGTTAGGGTTTCTGCCGAAAATGACGGCAAGTGCGGCGCACTTGCAGAGGCATGGTGCGGATCACTTTCCAATGTAAAGACAGGTGTCGTGTTGGTACTCGGTACGGCAATCGGCGGTGGGGTAATCGTCAACGGCGATGTTCTGCACGGACGTAGCTTTTCCGCCGGGGAGTTCTCCTTTTCTGTGACCGGTGGTGACGGATACAGTATGCTGAATGAGGCTTGGATGAATGTCGGGATGATCGGGCTGACCTACAAAGTCTGCAAGTACAAGAACCTCGATTTTACCATACAGGATGCGTCGCCGATGCTGTTGAAATACGACCGTATCTTCGGTTCCCGTTTTCCCGGACCGACGGGCTCTCCTATAAAAATCAAAGCGGATGGGAAGCAGATATTCCGATGGCTTGATGCAAATGATCCCGACGCTTGGCGTGCTTACCGTGAATTTCTGCATTCGCTCACAATCATGATCCATAACATTCAGATCTGTATTGCCCCCGAACGTATTTCGCTCGGCGGCGGGCTGAGCCGTGAGAAACGTCTGCTGCCCGATCTCCTTGCGGAACAACAGACGTTTTATAAAGCGGGCGGTATCCCCGAATCGCTCAGATCCGAACTGACCACCAGTACCTTTCTCGGGGAATGTAACCTCATTGGTGCCACATACCGTTATATGAAAACGTAGGGAGGTGTTCCGGTGTTTCCCGAAGGCTTTCTGTTCGGCGGTGCGACCGCCGCAAATCAGTGCGAAGGAGCTTACCTGGAGGACGGAAAGGGACTTTCCGTCTCGGATGTCATGCCGTTTGGGGTGCTTGCCCCGCCGGAAGAAAACGCTTCTTTTAATTTAAAGTATATCGGAATCGATTATTACCACCGTTTCCGGGAGGATATCCGCCTTTTTGCAGGCATGGGCTTTGGCGTGTACCGCTTTTCAATCGCCTGGTCGCGCATTTTCCCGCACGGAAATGAAACAGAACCGAATGAAAAAGGGCTTGCCTTTTACGACCAGGTGATCGACGAATGTCTCAAATATCACATAGAACCGATGATCACTCTGTCACATTACGAAACGCCTCTGTACCTTGCCAAGAAATACAACGGTTTTTGCAGTCGGGAAACCATTGAATTTTTTCTGCATTACTGCGAAACGGTATTCCGACGTTACCAAGGGAAGGTACATTTGTGGCTAACCTTCAACGAAATCAATTCGGTCCTGCATCACCCTCTGCTCAGCGGGGGAATCTGGACACCGCCGGATAAACTTACCGCCACGGACAAGTATCAGGCAATCCATCACGAGCTGGTAGCGTCCGCCGCAGCGACCAAGCTCGCCCATAAAATCGATCCCAGTAACCGCGTCGGCTGTATGATTGCCTGTGTGCCGAAATACCCGCTGACCCCGGCACCGGCGGACATAATCCTGACCATGCGGGAAACGCAGGCGGCGGATCTGTTTGCCGACGTACAGGTGAGGGGAACATACCCCACTTATTTTGCCCGTATCCTCCGGGAGGAGGGCGCGAGCATTCATATGGAAACGGGGGATGACGAGATCCTTTTGAATACGGTCGATTTCGTGTCGTTGAGTTATTATATGTCCTCCTGTGTGTCCGCTGATTCCGCGTCAACCGCAAAGCGTTTCTTTGGGACAGCCGCCGTCAATCCGTATCTGAAGGATACCGCGTGGGGCTGGCCGATCGACCCGGAGGGACTGAGGTATTCGCTCAATCGTCTTTGGGAAAGGTACGGCAAACCGCTCTTCATCGCGGAAAACGGTATGGGGGCAAGAGATACCCTTGTACGCGGGGCGGACGGAGAGATGACGGTGGACGACACCTACC
Organism: uncultured Eubacteriales bacterium; assembly: GCA_934796165.1. Lineage (GTDB taxonomy): Bacteria > Bacillota > Clostridia > Oscillospirales > CAG-272 > CAKVOU01. Next base: position 5,628 of record CAKVOU010000011.1, read on the forward strand.
GCATTGAGTATCTCCGGGCGCATTTGTTACAGGTGGAGGCAGCAATTGCAGACGGCGTGGACGTATTCGGGTACGCCGCGTGGGGGTGCATAGACCTGGTGAGTGCTTCGACCGCAGAAATGGAAAAGCGTTACGGATTTATTTATGTGGACCGTAACAACGACGGCTCCGGGACGCTCGCAAGATATAAAAAGAAAAGCTACGGTTGGTATCGGCAAGTGATTGCAACGAGAGGCGAAAGTCTTGCCGAGAAGCCGTAAGAGATTACACCAAAATCAAACCGAAAAAGGAGAGTAACTATGTCAGAAGAAAAAACAACGGTGTACCCTTATCGCCCGCCGAAAAAGTATCCGGCAAAGGACCTGCACGGCAGAGTAAGATTCGGGCGGATCTTCTATCATGATTTCAAACGAGCCCAGAAATTCTTCGTAAATGTGTTCGGTTGGGATATGATCGATGCCGTTTTCCTTGGAATCGACGATTATGAACACCGTCCGTTGTTTGTTGCGACGGGTCCCTCTCAGATCGGTTATGAGGGACTTGTTCCCGGGCTGATGAACACCCGTCTTTATTATGACGCGACCGGGGAAGAGAAGCCGTTTTTCATGATGGAGGTCCACATGGACGAACCCATTACCAATACGCTGGATAAGGTTGTCGCACTTGGCGGGAAGGTGCTTCATTGTAACAAATCCGCGGCGAGCGACGGCAACGAAGATGCCAACTGGCTTAGCGGTGCGGACATAGAGGATCCCGCCGGACACAAGATTTTTTTGTGGAAATGTCCAGCTTCCCGTACCTGGGAAGAGCCGGAAGCCGGATATGACAAGGAGGAATGAGCAAGATGAACAGAATATACACCTGTTATAACTGCGGCTTCATCTGGAAGTGCGATGAGAACCACATCCCAAACGTCTGTCCGACCTGCGGTCTCGGACCGGAATATTACCTTTCTGAGCCGGGTGAGGATATTTCCAAGCGGCGTATCCATGTGGACCCGCCCAAGCCCATTCCGGATTGGGATCGCTATGATACCCGCTATCATCCGCCGCGTCATTTTCCCGCACATTCGCGTAACGGGCGTATCCGCCGTTTCGTGCTCGGCTATGACGATGATCAGGCAGAGGTGATGCGCAAGTTTTATCAGGACATTTTCGGATGGGACATTTATAATTGCGAAGGCTCCGACCCCAAAACGCCGCTCATGTTCTGTGCGACAGGTCCGGGTCACGCAAACTGGGAGCCAAGCGTTCCAAGCTTTATATACGGTTATCTTCGTCCGAGGAAGGACGATCCGACCGGCAAGGATCCGCTCTTTATGATCGAAGTTGATAATATTGACGAAACGGTAAAGAAGGTAGAGGAATTCGGTGGCAAGTTGCTCCGCGACAAGTATACGGAGAACGGACAGCTCTGCGCGGTGATCGAGGACAGTGAGGGGTACGCGTGGTACCTCTGGCAGACGCCGGACACCGTGACATGGGACGAACCGGAATCGCAGACGATCTGAATTACCTGAAAAGAGGAACGGTATGGAGTATTCGGTAACGCCAACACTGATCTTGAAGCATATGTCCAAGCATTTCGGACCCGTCCGGGCGGTGAATGATGTATCGTTGGAGTTTTTGCCGGGGGAGGTCCGGGGACTCATCGGAGAGAACGGGTCAGGAAAATCCACCCTGTCAGCGATGATCTGCGGATCCTATAAGCCCACCGCCGGATCCATGATTTATCACGGAACGCCGTATTCTCCGCAGTCGGTGCTGGATGCAAGAAACAAGGGGATAGCGGTCCTGCTCCAGGAACGCGGCACGATCGACGGCATGACGGTTGCGGAAAACATATTCATCGGATTTGAGAGTCGGTTCCGCGGAGCCTTTGGTATCAGTCGAGAAAAGATGCGGAAGGAGGCGGAGACGCTTCTGCATGACATCGGCGCGGACCACATTCATCCGAACGATTCCGTGGACGCCTATAAATTTGAGGACCGCAAACTGGTGGAGGTTGCACGGGCACTGTACACAAATCCCGAGATCCTGATTGTCGATGAAACAACCTCAGCACTTTCCCTTTCTGGACGTGAGGCGATCTACCGGATTATCCGTCGGTTCCGTGAAGAAGGGAAGATCGTTATTTTCATCGGTCATGACCTTGACGAAATCATTTCGGTTTGTGACAAAGCAACGGTACTCAAGGACGGTAAGTTTGTTGCGACGATCGAAGGAGAGGACATGACTCCACAGAAGATGCGGAGTCTGATGATCGGCAGAGAAAACCTCGGGCATTATTACCGTGAAGATTTTACCCCCGAATACGAAAAGGGTCACGTTGTGTTACGCGCGGAGCATTTGTTCTACGGCAAGACTGTTCGGGATGTTTCTCTTGAGTTACACGAACGGGAGATCCTCGGTATATGCGGTCTTTCCGACAGTGGAATGCATGATCTGGCAAAAGCATTGTTCGGAGCAATTGAACTGGAAGACGGAAAAGTGACTGTCCCGGCGGCAAAGGGAGGATCGATCCGGACTCCGGTACAGGCGGTGAGGGCAAAGATTGCCTATCTCCCGAAGGACAGAGACACTGAATCGTTGTTTTTGCAAGCAACCATCAAGGACAATATTGCTATCACTTGCTTTGATCAGAAGAAACTTGGACCCTTCATCAACAAACGGCATTTGAAACGAGTCGCGGTAAGTGAAGCAGAATCTCTCAATCTCAAATGCAGCAGTCTGAATCAATACGTCGCGGAGCTGTCGGGGGGCAATAAACAAAAGGTCGTTGTCGCCAAATGGCTTGCTAACCAAGCAGATATTCTGATCATGGACTGCCCAACGCGTGGGATTGACGTTGGTGTCAAAGCGTCGATCTACGATTTGATCCGCGAATTGAAGGCTCATGGAAAATCCATCATCATGCTGTCCGAGGAAATGGCGGAGATCATCGGCATGGCGGACAGAATCTTGATCATCAAGGAAGGTGCCGTTTCGGGTGAATTCATGCGGTCGGAACAATTGACCGAACAAATGATAGTGGAGAAGATCATATGAGGAGCTTGAAATCGTTACAGAATAAAGAGGGTATCAGACGGGTACTTAGTAAGCTGGTTCCTTATGTCGGCCTTCTGTTATTGATCCTGGTCGCCATAATGACACGAGGCAACCGATTCCTCGCCGTGAAGAACCTCAGGAACCTGCTGGTACAATCCTCTATCTTGATTGTGATGGCAGTCGGGTCGGCGTTCATTATGTCACATGGGGATATGGATTTTGCCAATGGCGGCACCATGGGACTTGCGATGGTGTTTACCATTGTACTTTGCAAGGGGATTCCCGCATGGGCATATCTTCCGGTGTGTCTCGTCTCCGGTCTGGTCATCGGAACGCTTATCGGTATGCTCACGACAAAACTTCGCGTGGTGGCGTTCATCGTCGGAATGTGTATCATGCGGTTCAGCACGGCGATCCTGTATACAACGACACAGAAGACCGTGTGGCTTGCCCCCGTGGAGTTGTCCAATCTCAACAAGCCGTGGTTTTACATTGTTACGTGTGTCCTGGCGGTTGCCGTCGGCTGGGTGGTTTTCGAATTCACCAAGATCGGGCAGTACAACAAGGCGATCGGCGTCAATCAGAACGCCGCCAGGCTTTCGGGAATTCATGTCAAAAAATATCTTTTGTATTCGTTTGCCATCGGCGGTCTTTGCGCGGGGCTTTGCGCCTTTATGATGATCGTCCGCACGGGTGGTCTATCTACCTCTACTGGCAGCTACGAGGTCGATGTGCTCATTGCACTGACCATCGGCGGGATGCCTCTGACAGGAGGCTCCAAAGCATCTATCCGTGCAGCTGTGATCGGCGGACTTGCTCTTATCATTCTCAACAACCTGCTCGTTCTGCTCGGCGTCAAGCCGGACTTTGTCAACGTCATTAAAGGGATTGTGTTTTTGACTCTCGTTCTTGTGACGAGCAGAAACAAATCCGGCAGTGCCGTGGTCGGTTGATTCTGTTTCATTCGAAATTCAAAATTTAAAATAAGTGGAGGCAATTTCATGAAAAAAGTAATCGCAATCATTCTTTGTCTTGTCTGCATCCTGTCCCTGGCAAGCTGTGTCGCCGGAGATAAGGGCACCGGGAGCGAAGACGGAGAAAAGAGCAGTTTCAAACTCGGCGTCATCTTTTACAGTAAGGACGACGCGCTTGGACAGCTGGTCTATTCCTACCTCAACAATGCCGCAAAGGTACTCGGCAATGTTGAGATCCAGTGGGCATTTGGTTCTTTCAGTGCCGAAGCCCAGCTCGCTGACGCGGAAAACCTGATCGCCGCAGGCGTTGACGGAATTATGGCACTGACACTTGACGATCTTGCAATGCAGAGCATTGCAAAGACCTGCAATGACAACGAAGTCTATTTTCAGGTCATGTTCCGTATGCCGTCGAGTGATGAGGTCGCAAATGTCCTGAAATCTTATAAGTACTATGTCGGCTACGCGATTGAGGATACGGTCAGCACCAGCGAGGAGACCATCCATTTGCTTGCACAACGCGGCATCAAAAAAATAGCGGTCGGCGGCAACCAGCACAGCGCAACCTCTACGTTCCGTATGCAGGGAATGCGTCAGGGAGTTGAAAAGTACGGAATGGACATTCGCACGGAATTCAACATCGGAACCGATGTGTCGAGCGTTCAGTCCGACGTACAGAATATCCTGGATTCTTATCCTGATGTCGAGGCGATCTGGTTGATGTCCGGTTCGCTCGGTATGGCGGATATTGTGGCGAACACGCTCCGTGCACATAAGGAGTCCACAGGTAAAACGGTCGGTTTTGTGACCTTTGATACTTTTGACGGCATGAGCAAGGCGTTTACCGACGGCATTCTCTACGGCGTGGTCGGAGGACAGGCTCCGCTTTGCCTGCATGCTTTCTCCGCGATTTACAACGCTATGAGCGGTCACCCGCTCAGCACGGACAAGGTCGGGCTCAAATTCCCGTTCCTCGTGCTCTCCAGCTCGGAAGACCTCGCAGTTTTTGAAAAGTATTACAACAACACCGAGGTACAGATCTATGACGATGATTTGATTAAGTCTATGATTTATAAGTACAACAAGGATGTCACTCTTGACACCCTGACCCGGCTCTCCACCTCTTACAGCATGGAGTGGATCAAGGAACAGATTGATTCCAGAAAACAGTGATTTGTCACGAAAGTACCCCCCGATGCCTCTTCCCGGGGAACCCCGGGGGGAGGTATCCGGATCCCACCCGCAATTCTTCATTTGTGCATGAAAGGCAGGTTCCACTATGCGCAGGTTACAATTACGCAGGGCGTTGCGTTCCTCCGGATATTATATCCTGATGTTTGCGATCCCGATCGTGCTCTTTACCGTAATGCTTCTGTTTTTTCCGGAGATCGGGCTCAAGAATATCCCGTCCTTGTTCAAACAGGCTCTGTTCCCGGCAGTTCTGTCATGCGGATTAATGTTCAATTTCGCAAGCGGTAACTGGGATCTCGCGATCGGAGCGGAATCCGTGTTGGCGGCGATCGTCGCGGGACGAATTTCCGTACAGCTTGGACTTGGTATCCCCGGGATTATTCTCGGCAGTGTTTTGGTCGGTGTTTTGTGCGGAGCGGTCAGCGGTTTCATTTATTACCTGACAAAGGTTCCCACAATCATCGTAACGGTCGGGCTACTGTTTCTCTACGAATGCATCGGGTCGATCGTGTCGGGCGGTGCCGGTGTGAACATTTCCGCCACTTCGTATGTGGTGCTCGGGAGTTACCCGTGGAATATTATTTACGGTGTTGCGGCAATGTTTCTTGCATACTTCATTTTCTACCGCACCGGATTCGGGTACCATGTCCGCGCGGTGGGAAATAACCCGAATATTGCAAGAACCAACGGCATCCACGCGACTGCAATCAAGGCGTTGTGCCTCGTCGTTTCGGGCGGTTTCGCGGGGCTTTACGCAGCAGCATCTCTCTGTTCAACGGGTATTATGGCGGCAACAACGCAGATGGGTACCATGTCCATTGCATTTGATGCAATGATGAGTTATCTGGTCGGCAAAGCAATCAGCTTTAACCGGAACAATCTGGTGGTCAGTATGTTTGCCGGTGCCTTAGTGATGCAGAACGTCAAGCTGCTGCTTTTGGTCACGGGTGTTTCTACGGCGTATGTCAATGCATATATTGCCGTTCTGATTCTCCTTCTGATGGCTGTTACCTCCAATCCGCAGGTACTGGAAAAGCTTCGGCATTTTGTCAGAAAACATAAACTCTCAAAAAAGGATGGGACAGCTTCGGAGCACGAATAAAAAATCGGATCGCGGAACGGGTATCCGGAAATCCAAAACAAAAGGTAAAGCAGATCTGCTTTACCTTTTGTTTTGATAGTTTATTTCAGCATCTTGCCGAGCGCTTCCTTCGCGCTCTCCAGTGCCTTGGCAACAAGGCTTGCGTCGTGTCCGCCCGCCATGGCGCTGTCGGGGCGTCCGCCGCCCTTGCCGCCGGTCACTGCGGCAACCGCGCCGACCAGCTTGCCGGCGTGCGCACCGGCTGCGACGGCATCTTTTCCGGCACAGGCGGCAAAGCTGACCTTTCCGTCGACGACCGAGGCAAGCACCGCGACCGTGTCGGGATGATCCGCCTTGATCTCGTCGGTCAGGGTACGGAGCGCGTTCTGGTCGGTACCGCCGAGCATGGCGGTTACCAGTGTGACGGAGCCGACTCTGACACTGTTTTTCAGAATATCCCCGAGCCTCGAGGACGCGAGCTTTGCGTTCAGAGCTTCCACTTCCTTGCGGAGCGCGGAGGCTTCGCTTTGCAGCTGCGCCGCACGCTCGGGAAGGGCAGACTCGTTCTGCACCTTGAGCTCCTTCGCGGTCTCGGCAAGCAGGGTGTCCTTTTTGCGGATGAGGCTCAGAACGCCCATGCCGGTCACGGCTTCGATACGGCGCACGCCTGCGGCGACGGAACTTTCGGAAATGATCTTGAACAGCCCGATCTTGCCGGTGTTGTCCACATGGGTACCGCCACACAGCTCGGTCGAGAAGTTACCCATCCGCACCATGCGGACGACCTTGCCGTACTTTTCTCCGAAGAGCGCCATAGCACCGTTCTTGCGGGCGGTTTCGATGTCGGTCTCGGTGGTCACCACGTCGTTTGCCGCGAGGATGTTGGCGTTGACCAGCGCTTCCACTGCGGAAAGCTCATCGGCGGTGAGCGGCGCGAAATGTGTGAAGTCGAAGCGGCAGACCTCGTCGTTGACAAAGGAGCCCGCCTGCTCCACATGACTGCCGAGTACCCGGCGGAGCGCTGCCTGCAGCAGGTGCGCCGCGCTGTGGTTGCGGCGGATGGCGTCGCGGCGTGAATCCGCAATGTCCGCGGTCACCTCGTCGCCGACCGTGAAGGTCCCGCTCGCCACGGAGCAGAGATGCACATACACGCCATCGGTCTTCTTGGTGTCATACACGGTCAGCATTTTGCCGTCGGCATAGATGGTACCCGTGTCGCCCACCTGACCGCCGCTTTCGCCGTAGAACGGGGTGCGGTCCAGGATGACGGAGCAGTCGCCCTCAGAAACCGAGGTCACGCCGCCTTCTTCGGTGAGGATGGCAAGGATCTTAGCTTTGGAACGGTACTCCGTGTAGCCCGTAAATTCGGTCTTGGGCAGATCGGCAAGCAGGGTCTTGGAGGAATCGCTCCAGCCGCTGATATTGGCGCGTGCGTTTCTCGCGCGTTTTTTCTGATTCTGCATGAGCATATTGAAGGTCGCCTCGTCGATCTTCAGGTGGCTTTCCTCGGCAATTTCGCGCGTCAGGTCGATGGGGAAGCCGAAGGTGTCGTACAGCTTGAACACTTCCTCGCCGGAAATGACGTCGGCGTGCTCCTTGACGGCTCCGCGGATGAGGTTGGAGAGGATGTTCAGACCCGCGTCGATGGTCGCGTCGAACCGCTCCTCCTCCATGGAAAGTACCTTGCGGATATAGTCGCCGCGCTCGCGCAGCTCGGGGTATGCGCCCTCGCTCTCGGCAATGGCAACGTTGACAACATCGACAAGGAACGCGTGATTGATGCCGAGCAGCTTTCCGTGACGGCAGGCGCGGCGGATGATGCGGCGGAGGACGTATCCGCGTCCCTCGTTGGAGGGAATCACGCCGTCGGAGATCATGAACATGGCGCTTCTCACGTGGTCGGTGACGACGCGGATGGAGATGTCGTTGTCCTTGTTCTCGCCGTAGGTCTTGCCGGAAATTTCGCAGACCTTGTCCAGCACGCGGCGGATGGTATCGACCTCAAACATATTGTCCACGTTCTGCATGACGCACGCAAGACGCTCGAGTCCCATGCCCGTGTCGATGTTCTTCTGCTTGAGCTCGGTGTAGGTGCCGTCGCCCATGTTGTTGAACTGGGAGAACACGTTGTTCCAGATCTCCATGAAGCGGTCGCAGTCGCATCCCGGACGGCAGCCGGGCTTGCCGCAGCCGTACTTTTCGCCGCGGTCAAAATAGATCTCGGAGCAGGGACCGCAGGGACCGGTGCCGTGCTCCCAGAAGTTGTCTTCCTTGCCGAGCTTGGTGATGCGCTCCGCGGGGATGCCGATGACGTTGTGCCAGAGGTCAAACGCCTCCTCATCGTCCACGTAGACGGAGGGCCACAGCTTTTCGGGCGGAATGTCCAGCCATTCGGGGGAGGTCAGGAATTCCCACGCCCACGGAATCGCCTCTTTTTTGAAGTAGTCGCCGAAGGAGAAGTTGCCGAGCATCTCAAAGAAGGTGCCGTGGCGGGCGGTGTGCCCCACGCGCTCAAGGTCGGGGGTACGGATGCACTTCTGGCAGGTCGTGACGCGATGGCGGGGAGGCTCGACCTCGCCCGTGAAGAACTTCTTCATCGGCGCCATGCCGGAGTTGATGAGCAGAAGCGATTTGTCGTTCACCGGTACCAAGGAGAACGACGGGAGGCGGAGATGTCCTTTGGATTCAAAGAACGAAAGGTACTTCTCGCGCAGCTCGTTGAGGGATGTCCATTTCATATCGGGATTCCTTTCTGATTCCTTTTCGGAATAGTTTACTCGTTTTTGGTGGGCGGAAAACAAAAAACTCCGTCCTGCAAAAGAACAGGACGGAGCAGAATGCTTCGCGGTACCACCTTGTTTTATCCGCCGCTTGCGCGGTCGGACCTTGTGACGCCGATGGCGTCTTCCGCTATAATGGGCGGCACCCATCGTGCTTTCGCACGCGGTTCCGGGAGAGCTTCGCCGGGAGTTCTTCTGCCGCCTTGCACCGACCGGCGGCTCTCTGAAAGAAGACAATTCCGGGTACTTGATCCCTTCATAACCTTTTTCGCTATCACGTTGCATTATAGTACGAAAAAATCACTTTGTCAACGGGTCCGGCAAAAATTCTTTTGCGGGCGCGGATGTATATATCCGTCGTAACATTTCCGAATGACAGGGAACTGCAATTCTCCGTAAAACTTCCCTTTGGAAATATCGGATTTTGCATTTACAATGCACAAACGATTTCCCGGAGAACTCTCTCCCCGGGAACGCCGGAATTTTGCTTTTTCAATGTGCAAACGAATTCCGCACCGTTCCGGTGTTCAGTCCTCCGCCGGGGAGAGCGCCGCCCCGATGACGGTGCCGAACTGCGAGTTTTCGGGAATGAGGAACCGCACTCCGAACCCCTGCCCGAGTCCCTCAAATACGTTGCGGATGGAGGGAATCGTGGTCAGGTTACCGGTCAGCACGATGTCCCTGATACCGAAGCCCCGCGCGGCGAATACCGATACCATCGTAATGGTTTCCGCCACCATGTTGACCACGCCGAGCGCAAGGTCGCTGCCCGTGGCAAGATCGCTGACCTTGCCGAAGTTTGCGGCGGTCAGGTTTTCGTTCATCTGGGAGTAGTCGCGGTTGTGGGTGATGTCCTTGATGCGCAGGTCGATATTGTCGAGGTTGCCGTCCCGGCAGAGCTGTTCGATGTGCTCGATGGAATCCACGCCGATGAGCCTGCGGGTCAGTCCCAGCAACGTGCCGCCGCCGACGCCCGTTCCGCCGAGGTACTCCGAGCGGACGCTTCCGTCCGGCAGCTTTTTTGCGTGGATGAGCGCGGTGCCCGTCCCCATGCTGACGACGACCGCTTCGTCAAGACCGGAGAGATAAAGTCCGCCGATCCCGACGCAGTCGAATTCCGGCACGCGGCGGCAGTCAAGCGAATAGATGGGCTTATTCAGATAGGTCGCTCCGACGCCGGTCATCATGACGCGGTCAATGTCGGCAAGCTCCAGCTCGTTCTGGAAGGTGAATTTACCGAACGCGCCGTAAATCGACGTGACGGGGTCCGCCGCCCGCACGAATTCGGGGCGGATCAGCTCCGCGCCCCCGTCCGTCTTGCGGAAGCCGACGATCTTGGTCGTGCTCCCGCCGACATCGATACCGATGACCGTCGGACCGTGTTTCTTTTGTTCACTCATGGGATAACCTCCGGGGATGATGTCTTGAATACCGATCGGCAAAAATGCCGTTACAAAGTCATTGTACCACGCTCTTGAAGAAAAATCAAGGATGTGTTATACTGATTCCAGAATCAGATGGGGAAGGTACCGAAAAATGGCATTTGACGCAGGTATGCTTGCCGCCGCGGCGCACGAAATCCGGAGTACGGTGCTCGGCGCGCGGGTGGAAAAGATCAATCAGCCGTCCAGGGACGAGATCGTGATACTCATCCGCTCCTATGACGGCGGCAGAAGAATTGATATTCAGACGGGGGCGAATCCCCGCATTTGTTTTACCGGCAACAATCCGGAGAATCCGCCGGTGCCGCCGATGTTCTGTATGCTGCTCCGCAAGCATCTGTCCGGCGCAAAGCTGACCGATGTGAGGCAGGAGGGCTTCGAGCGGGTGGTAACGCTGGAGTTTGAGGCGCGGGACGAGATGGGGTTCCTTTGTGTCCGCCGTCTGGTCGCGGAGATCATGGGCAAATACTCCAACCTCATTTTCACGGACGGGGACGGGAAAATCCTCGGCGCCGTCAAGCTGGTCGATTTCTCCACGTCGGGGCTCCGCCAGATTCTGCCGGGCATGAAGTACGAGCTTCCTCCGAAGCAGGACAAGGCGGACCCCATGACCGCGGACAAGGAGACCTTTCTGTCGCTTCTCTCGGCGTATCCTCCGGAGAAGGGAGCCGACCGGTTCCTTACCGACCGTTTTCTCGGCATTTCCGCGGCGGTGGCACGAGAGATCTGCTTCCGTGCGACGGGGCACACCGACGAGCCGGTCGCCATGACCGACGGGGAGAGACTGTGGCAGGAGTTTTCTTCTGTCACGGAGATGATCCGCACGGGGGCGTTTTTGCCGACCGCTGTCTATGATGAGGGCGGGAAGCCGGTGGAATACGCGTTTCTTCCCCTGACCCAGTACGGCGAGGGATTTGTGACCAAAACTTATTCCGGCGCAGGCGAGCTGCTGGACACCTATTTTGCCGAGCGCGACCGGGAGGCCAATCTGCACCAGAAGGCATCCGACCTGCTCCGCCTGCTCACCAACGCGGAGGCGCGGGTCAGAAAGAAGCTGGAGCTTCAGCGCGCGGAGCTTGCCGATTGTGAAAAGGGAAGCGGGTATAAGCGCGCGGGCGATCTCATTACGGCGAACCTCTGGCAATTGAAGCGGGGCATGAAGCAGGCGGAGCTGACCGATTACGAGGACCTTCGCCCGGACGGCTCCTTCGGTACGGTGACGGTCACGCTCGACGAGCGGCTGTCCCCCGCGGAGAACGCGCAGAAATATTTCAGAAAATACGCAAAGAGCAAAAATGCAAGGGTCGTGCTCACCGGGCAGGTCGCGCGCGACGAGGAGGAACTGACCTACCTTTACAGCGTGTTTGATTCGCTTTCCCGCGCGGAAACCTCAAACGATCTCATGGAGATCCGCGGGGAATTGTTCCGCTCCGGGTATGCGTCCAAGATGAAGAACTATTCTGCTCCCAAAAAGAGCACGGCACCGACCGTGATGAAATTCCGCACGGGCGGAGGGCTGAGTGTGTTGTGCGGTAAGAACAACGTGCAGAACGAATATGTGACGCACAAGCTGGCGGAGAAGACGGATTACTGGTTTCATGCCAAGGGCGTTCCCGGTTCCCACGTGGTGCTGGTGACGGGTGGAACCGAGCCGGATGCCGCCGATTTTACCGACGCCGCCGAGATCGCCGCGTTTTATTCTCAGGCGGAGGGGCAGAACATCGCGGTGGATTACACGCTTGCGAAGAACGTCAAAAAGCCCGCGGGCGGGAAGCCCGGGTTTGTGATTTACCACACCAACTGGACGGCGTATGTGACGCCGGACAAGGAGAAGATCGCCGCGATGCGGCAGAAGTGAAATGCTCCCGAATTCCGAAAACCGAAAGACGCCCGGCATCCGCCGGGCGTCTTTCGGTTATGTAAGATTCAGTTCCCGAGCTTCAGCGTGCCCTCTGCAACAACATCGCCGAGCGGTGTTTTGCCGTAGGTCCCGTTGAATTGCCAGACGACCTTCACGGGGAGCGAGCCCACGCCGTCCGACTGAACGGGGAAGTCCGTTCCTGCGGTCAATTCATAGGTGCGGGTGAACACCGGGAAGGTTGTTTTCTCGTTTTTCTCCTGCCGGAATGCCGGTGTGGAAAATTTCCCGGTTTGGTCGCCGAGCGTGATCCTTCCCATATCGGGGCGTGCGCCGACATCGATGGAATAGCAGTGCAGGGAGGCGGTCAATGTCAGCGTGACGTGCACGCCGTCCGGGGATTCCGCGACCCAGTCAACAAACAGGTCAAGGTAGGTTCCCGTCGTCGAGCGGAGGGTGCCGGAGGTTCTGTAAGCACGCTCGCTTGCGATTCCGGGGACGGTTTCCGATTCGTTTCCGGCGGTGTCCGTTCCGGACACATTCCCGGTATCCGGCGCGGCGGCTGTCGTCCGCATTTCGGGGGTGGTCGCTTCCGGGCTCTTGGTTTCCGCCGGGGGAGTCTTCCCGCAACCGACCGTCAGAAGCAGGGCGGTCAGCAGTAAAACAGCGGATATTCTCTTTTTCAGATGTTTCATCCTGTTTTCTTCGTTATCCTCTTTCTGACATCTGTTATTTCTTTGTAAACTGCGCGGCGTATGCGGTCGCCAGCTTGTCGCACCTTTCGTTGTACGGATGCCCCGCGTGTCCCTTGACCCAGACGAAGGTTACGTCGTGGATCTCCAGCAGGGCAAGCAGCTTTTCCCACAGATCCGGGTTGAGCGCAGGCGACTTGTCCGCCTTGACCCATCCGCGCGCCTTCCAGCTTTTTGCCCAACCCTTGGTCACCGCGTCCACAAGATACTTGGAGTCGGAGGTGAGCGTGACGCGGCAGGGTTCTTTCAGCGCACGGAGCGCTTCGATTGCACCGGACAGCTCCATGCGGTTGTTGGTCGTGGCGATCTCGCCGCCGGACAGTTCCTTTTCGCGCCCGCCGAATACGAGGATCGCGCCCCAGCCACCGGGGCCGGGGTTACCGCTGCACGCGCCGTCGGTATAAATCTGTACCTCTTTCATGGCTTCCTGACCCTCCGTTTCGTTTTCACTGATGATCGTCTGTTTGTACGTCAATTATATCACACAGGGAGAAAAAAAGCAACGGCGGCAGGGGCAAAGTTGAGCTTTTATTTATATTGTAAATTTTGTGTTGCAATCCGAAGAAAGAAATGTTATAATGAAATATATATAAGTCAGATTAAGACAAGACGGAAAGGGGCGTGATCATCATGACCGAAAATCGTTCGGAGCAGGCTGTCACGAAACAGGATGCGGCGGCAGTGGCGATGGAAGCGCCCGCGAGAAAGCGCAGGTTCGGCGACCGCAAGGAAGGCAGACGTCTCCGGACTCTTCCCGCGATTACCCGGTTCATGCCGTATATCATGCGGGAGCGTTCGGATGCCTGCAATACCTATGCCGATGCGTTCAATGTCGATGTGACAGAGCCGTACTGCCGTGAGCAGGTCAGGGCGGGAAAAAAGAATTTCACCTTCCTGCATGTTCTGCTTGCCGCATATGTGCGTACCATCGCGGAGCGACCGGCAATCAACCGCTTTGTGAGCGGTCAGAAAATTTACGCGCGCAACGAGATTGAGATCGTGATGACGATCAAGCGGAATATGACCTCTGCCGGAGAAGACGTCTGCATCAAGGTTATTTTTGACCCGCACGACACGGTGACCGAGGTGTATGAAAAGTTCAACCGCACGGTGGAAGAGGCGCTTGTGCCCAAAGAAAACGGAAACGATTTTGAAAAGGTCAACCGCGCCCTGGTGAGCATTCCCGGGTTTGTCATCCGGATGGCGGTGCGGCTCTTGAATTTTCTGGATTATCACGGGTGGCTGCCGCGTTTTCTGCTTCGTGTCAGTCCGTTCCACGGCTCCATGATCGTGACGAGCATGGGCTCGCTCGGCATCAAGCCGATCTACCATCATCTGTACAATTTCGGGAATCTTCCCGTGTTCCTCGCTTATGGCAAGAAACGGACGGAATACGTGATCGTAGCGGACGGCGTGACCGAGCGTCATCAGTATGTGGATATCAAGGCGGTGACGGATGAACGTATCTGCGACGGTTTCTACTACGCGTCCGCGTTCAAGACGCTCCGGCGTTATGTGGAAAATCCCGTGCTATTGGAAACTCCGCCCGAAACGGTGAGGGAAGATATTGACTGAGAAAAAGCGGCTTCCGCAAACGCGGAAGCCGCTTTTTCTGTTGTGCCGATCGGAATTGATCAGTCCTTTGTCACGAAGACAACGGATTGGATGACGGGCGGATTGACCGGCTTGGATTTTTCAAAGGAAGAACTGTACGTGACCTCGCAGCCTGCGATCTTGTCTACCACGTCCATGCCCGAGATGACCTTGCCGAATGCCGCATATTGCCCGTCAAGCCCCGCATTGTCCGCATGCATGATGAAGAACTGGGAGGAGGCGGAATTCATGTCGTTGGAACGTGCCATGGAGATGACTCCGCGGGTGTGGCTCAGATCGTTCGCGACGCCGTTTGCGGAGAACTCGCCCTTGATGGTTTCTTTGGAACCGCCGGTGCCGTTACCGTTCGGGTCACCGCCCTGAATCATGAAGCCGCTCACAACGCGGTGGAACGTCAGACCGTTGTAAAACTTTTCCCCCACCAACTTTTTGAAGTTAGCAACCGTGATCGGCGCCTTGTCGGGATACAGCTCAATGACGATCTGCCCGTAATCCTTGACGGTCATGAGTACATAATCGGTCGGCTCCGGGGAGGCCTTATAGCCTTTCGGAGTACCTGATCCGCAGGAAAAAAGAATCGCCGATGCACCGATCAGCAAGAGCAGTGCCAGCCCGAGGGAAAGAACACGTTTCATGAAAACCTCCGGTTTTTCTTTTTGTTTTCCGGTCATCTTCGACCGTTTATTCGGAGAACTGCTCCGTTTATTTATCATCATAACAGAGTTATGCCGCAAAGTCAAGAGAATTTCCGCCTCGCGTAATTTTTCCGGAGGATCTCTACATAATATAAAGAGAAAAAGCGGAAAGGAGCGGGGCAATGCAGGCGGAAGAGAGAGCGGAAAAAGACGGGCGGGAACGTAACTGGACGCGTCTTGCGGCGATCAGTCTGACGGTCGCGCTCTGGGGTGCGGGTGCGTATCTTATGCTTCGTTATGCCATCGGGATCCTGCTTCCGTTTTTGCTTGCGCTCGCGGTATCGGCGGCAGTCCGTCCTCTCGCTTCGCGGCTTTCGGGAAAACTGCACCTGAACTTCCGCTTCTGTGCGTTTGTCCTGTTGCTGCTTCTGCTGTTGCTTACGGTATGGCTTCTTGTTGCCGGGTGCAACCGTCTCTTCTTTGAGTGTACCCGGCTCCTCGAATGGCTCGGCAGGGAATCGGACGGCGGAGCGGACGCTGTGGCACGTATCGGAGATTGGTTTACGGGGCTGGGGGAACGGTTTCCGCTGATTGGGAAACTGCAAAAGATTCCGGCGCTTGACGCACTGGTTACCCGCGCGGATGAGATGCTCACGGCGGCACTGACTGGTCTTGTCGGCGAGCTGAGCGCGGGACTGCCCGCTCTTGCCGCGGGAATCGCCGGCGCGATGCCGTCGGTACTTCTGTTTGCGATCGCTTTCCTGCTCTCCTGCTTTTATTTTACGGCGGACCACGGAAGGGTCAGCGGTTTTTTTGCAAGGATCCTTCCGGCGGCGGTCAGCGAAAAATATACCCGACTGCGCCCCCGCCTGAAAAAAACTGCGGCGGGGTATCTCCGCGCTTACCTTTTGCTCATGGTAATCACCTTCGGCGAACTCTTCATCGGTTTTTCGGTGCTCGGAATGTCTTTTGCGTTTCTCCCGGCGCTACTCATCGCCTTTGTCGATCTGCTTCCCGTGTTCGGAACGGGAACGGTACTGATTCCCTGGGCAATCATCCGCTTGCTTGCCGGGGATTTCCGCACCGGCATCGGATTGCTGGTCCTTTACGGCGTGACGCTTCTGGTGCGTCAGATTATTGAACCGCACGTGGTCGGCGGGAGCATCGGAATCCATCCGCTTGCCTCGCTGTTTTCCATGTATGTCGGCTACCGCCTGTTCGGGTTGACGGGGCTTCTCCTGGGACCGGTTGCGGCATTGATGATACAGGCGGTTTTCTTCCCCCGGAGTGACGACGAACAGGAAAAACCTGAAAACCGCGGAAGCCGTGAACAGGGAACGGGACGGCTCCCGGGGAGGAAGGCGTCCCCCGCGGTGTCGGAAACGGAAAGCGAATCCCCCTGCACAAACGGAACATCGGCAGGGGGAAGCGGGCGTTTCACCGGAGCCGGAACGTCGGCAGCCGGAAGCGGGTGCTCTTCCGGATCCGGAGTATCCGCAACCGGGAATGTACCGTCCCCGACAGCGGCGGAAACGGACACAGGGAATCGCCGCCGGCACACCGGCTTTCACCGGGGAAGGGAAAAGCCGGACGGATAGAAGCAACCAACCGGCACGGCGGGTGTTTTTCGGGGGGGAGCAAACCCACGACCGGGCGGATAAAACAAAACAACCGCGCGCAGGTGAGTGCTGCTCGCGGTCGCTTTGTAGATACTTTTCAATTATTTGCCCATTGCGTTGAGCTTCTTGGTAAACTGGCTCTTCTTGCGGGCTGCGGCGTTCTTATGGATAATACCGTAAGCGGCTGCCTTGTCAATCTTCTTGACGGCGACCTTGTAGGTCTCCTGTGCTGCTGCCATATCGCCTGCTGCAACGGCTGCTTCGTACTTCTTCATATCGGTCTTCATTGCGGTACGGAACATTTTGTTCTGCAGGGTCTTGGTTGCGGTGACCTTTACGCGCTTCTTCGCGGATTTGATGATCGGCATACTGTTCACCTCCTTGATAATATGTAGTGAAGTCAGACGCCGGCGTCTGAGAGGGCGCGCCGGGCGCAATCGTCCATATACCCGTACATCATACCATACCGCGCGGGGGATTGCAAGACTTTTTTGAAAAAAGCGCAAAAAAATTTCCGCCGGACGGGGAACCGGGAAAAATCGCCGGTATCCGGCGCTGTACGGCGCACCGGAATCATCAGTATAACACATCCGGGGGAGAAAATCAAGCCCCCCGGAACGGGCAAAACGTGACGCTTCTGTAAAAACGGCGTTCGGTTTGCCCGTTTTTTTCAGAAAAAGCGGACAAATCTTGCCAAAACCCTTGACAAGTCGGAAAAATGATGCTATACTTGTAAACTGCATTATAATCGCTGTACTTTCGAGCCGTGCAGGATATTGTGTCATTTTGTACAGAAAATCCGAGTGAATTTTTACGAGTAAATTTTCTGTAAACAATTTGACTGTATTTTGTAAAATTTGCGATCCGAGGGGCGGATTGCAGGCGGGATGCGGCAGTACACGGCAGTACATGAATGGAGTGAAAGTGAAATGATCAATGTAAAAGATCAAAAGCTCGGCACGACTGTCCGGAAGAGTTTCTCCAAGATTTCCAGTCCTCTGGAGCTTCCGAATCTGGTGGAGATCCAGACAAAGTCCTACAAGTGGTTTTTGGAAGAGGGACTGATGGAGGTTCTCCGGGACGTCTCCCCGATTACCGATTATTCGGGAAACCTGTCGATCGAATTCATTTCCTATACGCTTGACACGACCAAGCCGAAATATCCGGTGGAGGAGTGCAAGGAGCGTGATGTCAACTACGCGGCACCGCTCCGCGTGACGGTCCGGCTCACCAACAAGCTGACGGGCGAGGTCAAGGAAAATGAAGTCCACATGGGCGACTTCCCGATCATGACCGACACGGGCACCTTCGTCATCAACGGCGCAGAGCGTGTCATCGTTTCCCAGATCATCCGTTCCCCCGGTATGTACTACGCGTCCGAGATCGATAAGTCCGGTAAGCGGACCTATTCGACGCAGGTCATTCCGTACCGTGGCGCGTGGATCGAGTACGAGACCGATATCAACGGCGTTATGTACGTCCATATTGATAAGAACCGCAAGATGCCCCTGACGCTGTTCATCCGTGCGCTCGGCGTGGAGTCCCGCGACGACATTTACGAGCTGTTCGGAAACGACGAAAAGCTGACGGCTACCTTTGATAAGGACGAGACCGAGGACCTGGCGGCACGCAACCATACCAGCATCAACACCGAGGCGCTCAAGGAGATCTACAAGAAGCTCCGTCCGGGCGAGCCTCCGCTGGTCGAATCCGCCGAGCAACTCATTCACAACTATTTCTTCGATAACAAGCGTTACGACATCGCCCCCGTCGGTCGCTATAAATATGATAAGAAGGTCGCCATCTCCGACCGCCTCACCGGTCACAGACTGGCAGAGGATCTGGTCAATCCCCTCACCGGGGAAGTGCTCTTCACGAAGGGCACGGTGCTGACGAGAGAGCAGGCGCTGACGGCGGAGCATTCCGCAGTCAACGAGGCGAAGCTGGAGCTGGACAACGGCTTCATCCTCAAGGTGCTCTCCAACAACACGGTGGAGCCGGAATATGTGCTCGGCTTTGACCTTAAGGATTGCGGCGTGAGCGAAAAGGTTCACACGCCGGTGCTGCTTGAGATCATGAAGGAGTGCGGAGGCGACGTGGATGCCATCAAAGAGGCAGCCAAGGCGCGCATTTCCGAGCTTTGCCCGCACTATATCACCAAAGACGATATTTTCGCGTCGGTCAACTATCTGCTCTGCCTGACTCACGACGTGGGTCGCGTGGACGACATCGACCATCTCGGCAACCGCCGGATCCGTTCGGTCGGCGAGCAGCTCCAGCAGCAGCTCCGTATCGGCTTTGCCCGCATGGATAAGATTGTCAAGGAGAGAATGACCACGCAGGACAACGAGAAGCTGACGCCCCAGGCGCTCATCAATGTCCGCCCCATCACGACGGTCATCCGTGAGTTCTTCGGCTCCTCCCAGCTCTCCCAGTTCATGGATCAGAACAACCCGCTTGCGGAGCTGACGCACAAGCGCCGTCTGTCCGCACTCGGCCCCGGCGGTCTGTCCCGTGACCGCGCATCCTTCGACGTCCGTGACGTGCATTACACCCACTATGGTCGTATGTGCCCGATCGAGACCCCCGAAGGACCGAACATCGGTCTGATTTCCTATCTGACCTCTTACGCAAAGATCAATGACTACGGCTTCATCATGGCGCCCTACCGCAAGGTGGAGCACGTCACCCTGGAGGACGGTACCGTCCGCCACCGCGTGACCGATGAGGTCGAATATATGACCGCCGACCGCGAGGATGCCTTCATCGTCGCGCAGGCAAACGAACCGCTGGACGAAAACGGCTTCTTCATCAATAAAAAGGTCAACGCCCGTGACAAGACCGAGATCATTGAAATCGACGCATCCCGTGTGGATTACATGGACGTGGCGCCGAAGATGGTGGTTTCCGTTGCAACGGCAATGATCCCGTTCCTTGAAAACGACGATAACTCCCGTGCGCTGATGGGCTCCAACATGCAGAAGCAGGCAGTGCCGCTTCTCACGACGGATGCTCCGACGGTCGCGACCGGCATGGAATACAAGGCGGCAGTCGATTCCGGCGTCGTCATTGTGGCAAAGCGCGCCGGCATGGTCGAGTGTGTGGACGGCGATCACATCGTCATCGTCGCGGACGACGGGCAGAAGGACGTTTACCACATCAGCAAGTTCAAGAGAACCAACCAGTCCACCTGCTTCAACCAGCGCCCCATCGTCAAGAAGGGCGACACGGTAGAGGAGGGGCAGGTCATCGCCGACGGTCCCGCGACCGCGAACGGCGAAATCTCCCTCGGCAAGAACGCCCTCATCGGCTTCATGACCTGGGAAGGCTACAACTACGAGGACGCCGTCCTGCTCAACGAGCGTCTGGTCAGAGACGATGTTTACACGTCCCTGCATATTGAGGAATACTCCCACGAAGCAAGAGACACCAAGCTCGGGCCGGAAGAGATCACCCGCGAGATCCCCAACGTCGGTGAAGACGCGCTGAAGGATCTGAATGCGGAAGGTATCGTCAAGAAGGGCACCGAGGTCCGTCCCGGCGATATTCTGGTCGGCAAGATCACCCCGAAGGGCGAGACCGAGCTGACCGCCGAGGAGCGGCTGCTCCGCGCGATCTTCGGTGAGAAGGCAAGAGAAGTCCGCGATACCTCTTTACGCATGCAGCACGGTGAATCCGGTATCGTCGTCGATATCCGCGTGTTCTCCCGCGATCAGGGTGACGAGCTTCCCGCAGGTGTCAACAAGGTGGTCAAGCTGTATATCGCACAGAAGCGTAAGATTTCCGTCGGCGATAAGATGGCAGGCCGTCACGGCAACAAGGGTGTCGTTTCGCGTATCCTGCCGCCCGAAGATATGCCTTTCCTGCCCGACGGCACTCCGCTTGATATCGTGCTGAACCCCCTGGGCGTGCCTTCCCGTATGAACATCGGTCAGGTGCTGGAGGTTCACCTCGGCATCGCGGCGCGCAAGCTCGGCTGGAAGATCATGACGCCTGTCTTCGACGGCGCGAACGAAAGAGACATTCTTGAGTGCATGAAGATGGCGGGCATGGAGCGCGACATCTTCCCGCTTGAGGATCCCGAAGGCAAGGCGCTCTACGAGCTGACCTACGATGAAAACGGCAACAAGAATCTCCGCGTCCTCAGTGCAGAGGAAAGAGAAGATAAGGAGCTGCTCGCGCGTCTGCGCGCCGAAAAGCGGCTCAAGATGATCGACGGCAAGACGGTGCTCCGCGACGGCCGTACCGGCGAGGCGTTTGATAACCCCGTCACGGTCGGCGTCATGTACTACCTCAAATTGCACCATCTGGTCGACGATAAGATTCACGCACGTTCCAACGGTCCGTACTCGCTCGTGACCCAGCAGCCTCTCGGCGGTAAGGCACAGTTCGGCGGACAGCGTTTCGGCGAAATGGAGGTCTGGGCGCTCGAGGCATACGGCGCGGCTTACACGCTTCAGGAAATCCTGACGGTCAAGTCCGACGATATCACCGGACGCCGCCGTGCTTACGAGGCGATTATCAAGGGACAGAACATCCCGACGCCGGGCGTGCCCGAATCCTTCAAGGTGCTGGTCAAGGAGCTCCAGTCTCTTGCACTTGACGTGCAGGTGCTGGATAAGGAAGGCAATCCCATCGACCTGTCCTCCGTCTACGGAGAAGAGGAACAGCCTGTCTACAACAAGGTGGACGCGGATATGATCGACGAAGTGCTCGGTCAGAACGTGGAAACCGAGGACCTCGGCGATTCCTTCCTCGTGGATGATCCCGACGGGCTCGGCGACGTGAACGGCATTGACAGCGATGAAGCAGAGGACTTCGGCGACGAAGACTTCTCGGACAATAATTGATGAAGAAGGAGAATTGCTGTGGAAAACACTGAGTTTAGTGCCATTAAAATCGGTCTGGCATCTCCGGAAATGATCAGAGAATGGTCCTACGGCGAGGTTACCAAGCCCGAGACCATCAACTACCGTACCCTGAAACCCGAAGTCGGCGGACTCTTCTGCGAGCGCATCTTCGGGCCTACCAAGGACGGCGCCTGCATGTGCGGCAAGTACAAGAACGCACACTTCAAGGAACCCCATAAGTGCGAAAAGTGCGGCGTGGACGTTACTACCAAGAAGGTCCGCCGTGAGAGAATGGGGCATATCGAACTGGCAACGCCGGTCTCGCATATCTGGTATTTCAAGGCGATCCCCTGCCGGATGGCTCTGGTGCTGGATATCTCTCCGAAGCAGCTCGAACAGGTGCTGTACTTTGCGGAGAACATCGTGCTGGATCCCGGTCCCACCCCTCTGACCAAGGGCATGGTGCTGACCGAGAAGCAGTACGAGGAGTACCGCGAGCTCTACGAGGATGAATTCCGTGTCGGCATGGGTGCCGAGGCGATCCGCGAACTGCTTCGTGAGATCGACGTCAAGGCTCTTGATGAACAGCTCAAGGAAGAGCTCAAGACCGCGACGGGTCAGAAGAAGACCCGTATCATCAAGCGGCTTGAGGTCGTGGAAGCGTTCTGCAAATCGGGCAACCACCTCGACTGGATGATTCTCGAAGTCATTCCGATCATCCCGCCGGACATCCGTCCGATGGTTCAGCTGGACGGCGGCAGATTTGCGTCGTCCGACCTCAACGAGCTGTACCGCCGCGTCATCGCGCGCAACAACCGTCTGAAGAAGCTGATCGAGATTCACACGCCCGAAATCGTCATCCGCAACGAGAAGCGTATGCTTCAGGAAGCGGTTGACTCGCTCATTGACAACGGCAGACGCGGAAAGCCCGTCACGGGTCCTTCCAACCGCCCGCTCAAGTCGCTCTCCGAGATGCTCCGCGGTAAGCAGGGACGCTTCCGTCAGAACCTGCTCGGCAAGCGTGTCGACTATTCCGGTCGTTCGGTTATCGTCGTCGGTCCGGATCTGAAGATCTACCAGTGCGGTCTGCCGAAGGAAATGGCGATCGAGCTGTTCAAGCCGTTCGTCGTCAAGCGCCTTGTGGAAATGCAGAAGGCGACCAACGTCAAGGACGCACAGAAGAAGATCGACCGCGCTTACCTGTACCCGGAGGTCTGGGATGCGCTGGAAAATGTCATCAAGGAGCACCCCGTGCTCCTCAACCGTGCACCGACCCTGCACCGTCTGTCCATTCAGGCGTTTGAGCCTGTGCTGGTGGACGGGCGCGCAATCAAGCTGCATCCGCTCGTCTGTACTGCATTCAACGCGGACTTCGACGGCGACCAGATGCCTGTCCACGTGCCGCTGTCCGCAGAGGCACAGGCGGAATCCCGGTTCCTCATGCTGTCCGCAAACAACCTGCTCAAGCCCGTCGACGGTAAGGCTGTCACGGTGCCGACGCAGGATATGATCCTCGGCTCCTACTACCTGACCATGGAGCGCCCCGGCGAAGCGGGCGACCGCCGTCCCGTTCTCGACGAGAAGGGCGAGCAGGTCATGGGCGCTGACGGTGAGCCGCTTTACGAGTACCACCTCTATCGCAACTTTGACGAAGCGATGATGGCTTATGAGAACGGCTGCCTCGGGCTCCACTCCAAGATCAAGGTGAAAGTGTCCAAGGAAATTGACGGCGTGATGCGTTCTGCCGTGATCATCAGTACGCTCGGCAGACTGATCTACAACCGTCCGCTTCCGCAGAACCTCGGCTTTGTCGATCGTTCCGACCCCGCAAACGCCTTCAAGATGGAGATCGACTTTGTCATCACCAAGAAGGAGCTCGGTCAGATCATCGACCGCTGCATCAAGCACAACGGCTTCATCGCCTGTGCAAATATGCTGGATGAGATCAAGGCGCTCGGCTACAAGTATTCGACGAGAGCGTCCTTCTCCATCTCCGTGTACGACATGAACATCCCGCCCGAAAAGCCGGAGATCCTTGCCAAGGCGCAGAAGCAGGTGGATACCATCAACAAGTACTGCCAGCGCGGACTTCTTTCCGAAGAGGAGCGTTACAGAAGTGTCATCGATCTGTGGAACAAGACCACGGGCGAAGTCACCGACAAGCTCAAAGCCATCCTCGGTCAGTACAACCCGATCAAGATCATGGCGGATTCCGGTGCGCGTGGTTCCATGCAGCAGATGCGTCAGCTTGCCGCAATGCGCGGACCGATGTTCGCAACCAACGGTAAGACGATGGAGATCCCGATCAAGTCCAACTTCCGTGAGGGCATGAAGATCCTCGAATATTTCATGGGCGCGCGTTCGTCGCGTAAGTCCCTGTCCGATACCGCTCTGCGTACCGCAGACTCCGGTTACCTGACCAGACGTCTTGTGGACGTCTCGCAGGAGGTCATCGTCCGCGAGATCAAGTGCGATACCAAGAAGGGCGCATGGATCACCCGGATCATGAACGGCGAAAACGTTCTGGAATCGCTTAAGGAGCGTATCATCGGACGCTTCACCATCGGCGACGTGGTCAATCCCGCGACCGGCGAGGTCATCGTTCCCGACGATACCATGATCTCCGAGGCGCAGGCAGACGCGATCGAAAAAGCGGGAATCGACAAGGTGTATATCAGAACCGTCATTCAGTGCCACGCAAAGCAGGGCATCTGCGCGTACTGCTACGGCGCCGACCTTGCAGCGGGTCAGAAGCTTGTCAACGTCGGCGAGGCGGTCGGTATCATCGCAGCTCAGGCAATCGGCGAACCCGGTACCCAGCTGACCATGAGAACCTTCCACTCCGGCGGTGTCGCAGGCTCCGATATTACCCAGGGTCTGCCCCGTGTCGAGGAACTGTTTGAGGCAAGACAGCCCAAGAAGGCTGCCATCATGACCGAGCACAGCGGCACTGCCCGTATCTCGCTCGGTGAAAACGTCAATGTCAATGAAGTCAACATCCAGTCCGAGGAGACCGGCGAGATGGTCAAGTACCAGATCCCGTACGGCATGAAGCTGGCGATTGAGGACGGCGATCACGTCGTTCGCGGTCAGGCACTTACCGAAGGCTCCAAGGCGCCTGCTGACATCATGAAGATTCTCGGTCTTGACGCCGTTTATGACTACGTGATCAAGGAAGTCCAGAAGGTCTACCGTTCGCAGTCGGTCAACGTCAACGACAAGCATATCGAGATCATTGCCCGTCAGATGACGAGAAAGTACCGCGTGGAGGACAGCGGAGACACCGGAATGCTTTGCGGCACTCTCGTCGATCAGCTGGATTTCGAGGAAGAGAACAACAAGGTCCAGGCGAGAATCGACGCCGGCGAGACCGAACTGAAGCTGGCAACGGGTGCGCCCGTCCTGCTCGGTATCACCAAGGCGGCGCTCCAGACCGAGTCCTTCCTGTCCGCAGCATCCTTCCAGGAAACCACCAAGGTGCTGACCGAAGCCGCTATGAAGGGCAAGGTCGATCATCTCGTCGGTCTGAAGGAAAATGTCATTATCGGTAAGCTGATCCCCGCCGGAACCGGTATGGGATGCTACCGCAACGTGCAGGTGTTCGGTAAGGACGAAGCGCAGACGACTCCCGTCGAGCCGACGGAAGAGTCTTCTCCCGAAGCAGTCTGAACCTGACCCGGCACAAGCCAGTAACCGCCGCGCCCCGCCGGGGCGCGGCGGTTTGCGCTTCCCGTGCGGCGGAACAACGTGCGGCATAATATGCGTTTTCTGCTTGGCGGAACAATGCCGGCATGGCGTGCGCCGTCGGATTCCGCGAGGGAGGTGCCCGCCGCCGGGCTTTCGCTTCGCAGAGCTTCCCGCACCATTGTCAGGGCGCTTTGCCGCGCCCCGCCGGGGCGCGGCGGTTTTTGCACGGTGGTATGCGTGTTTTCCGCGCGGCGGTCTGCGTTTTTGCGGGGGCAGGGGATTCCGCCGAACACGCATGCCCGGCGCAGATTCCGTCATTCCGCGTCCGCTCCCGCCCCAAACCGCCCCGAAGCCCGGAAATCTACGACGTTTTTCTCTACATTTTTATTCAGTTTGCTGTATGGCTTTGTTCAAAACGCGGTCAAACGGTATCGGGCGGGAAAAATATTTTGTGCAAAAGGCAGATTTTTTGGCGTGAATCAACGGATTGTTGACAAAAAAACGGGGCGGTGATATAATAAACCATGTGCGTTGACAGGGGGATACCTCTGCCCGTACCCCATTTTTGACAGTTGCACCGGAGAACTCCGTGTGTTCTGTATATAAACATTAAGATCTTTTAAGAAATGGAGGAAACAAAGACAGAATGCCGACATTTAACCAGCTTGTCAGACAGGGTCGGAAAGACAGAGTTTACAAGTCCAAGGCGCCTGTGCTTCAGCACGGCTTCAATACGCTTGACAACGCTATGACCGATCAGCCCTCTCCTCAGAAGAGAGGCGTTTGCACAAAGGTTTCGACCACCTCTCCGAAGAAGCCGAACTCCGCGCTCCGTAAGATCGCAAGAGTGAAGCTGACCAACGGTCTGGAAGTCACGACCTATATTCCCGGTATCGGACACAACCTGCAGGAGCACTCCGTCGTTCTCATCAGAGGCGGTCGTGTGCGTGATCTGCCTGGTGTGCGTTACCACATCATCCGCGGTACGCTTGACGCTCAGGGCGTGGCAAACCGCAATCAGAGCCGTTCCAAGTACGGCGCAAAGGCTGCAAAGAAGAAGAAATAATTCTTCTTTCCGCGTAGCACAATAAGGGAAAAAGCAACATTGATTTTGCCTGACTTGTATGGGATTTTAATGTTTATGATACAGTCGGCAGCTTACAGAAGTTTTGCTTTTGAGTACCTGTGATTTCATAATTTTAATGAAGGAGGGAAGTACAGTGCCGAGAAGAGGTTGTATCTCCAAAAGAGACGTATTGCCGGATCCGTTGTACGGTTCCAAGCTTGTGACCAAGCTGATCAACAACGTGATGTACGACGGCAAGAAGGGTGTTGCCCAGTCGATCGTTTATGATGCGTTCAAAACCATCGAGGAAAAGACGGGCTCCAACCCGCTGGATGTATTCCAGGAAGCGCTTGAGAACATCATGCCGCTTCTGGAAGTCAAGGCTCGCCGTGTAGGCGGTGCCACTTACCAGGTGCCGATGGAGGTCCGCGCAGAGCGCCGTCAGACGCTTGGTCTGCGTTGGCTCATCAACTATTCCAGACTCCGCAGCGAGCGCACCATGGCGGATAAGCTTGCGGGCGAGATTCTGGATGCGAAGAACAGCATGGGCGGTGCCTTCAAGAAGAAGGAAGAAACCCATAAGATGGCTGAGGCTAACAAGGCCTTTGCTCATTACAGATATTAATCTGTGAATCTAACGAAGGAGACCTAAACCCATGCCCAGACAATATTCGCTCGAGAATACTCGTAATGTCGGTATCATGGCTCACATCGATGCCGGCAAGACGACGACGACCGAAAGAATTCTGTTCTATACCGGTAAGACGCACAAGATCGGCGAGGTCCACGACGGTGCGGCTACCATGGACTGGATGGAGCAGGAGCAGGAGAGAGGTATCACCATTACCTCCGCTGCTACCACCTGCTACTGGAGTCCTACCGAGTTCCACGGAACTCCCGAGGAGCAGAAGCACAAGTGCCGTATCAACATCATTGATACCCCCGGCCACGTTGACTTCACGGTCGAAGTCGAACGTTCCCTGCGTGTCCTCGACGGTGCAGTGACCGTCCTGACCGCAAAGGAAGGCGTTCAGCCCCAGTCCGAAACCGTCTGGAGACAGGCGGACAAGTACCATGTTCCCCGTATGGTATTCGTCAACAAGATGGATATCAACGGCGCGAACTTCCTGCGCGCTCGCGAGATGCTTCATACCCGCCTGCACGCAAACGCAGTCCCGATCCAGCTGCCGATCGGCTCCGAGGCAACCTTCCGCGGAATCATTGACCTGATGCAGATGTGCGCCGAGGTCTACTACGATGACGCAGGCAAGGACTACCGCAAGGAACCCATCCCCGCTGATATGATGGAAGAAGCCCAGAAATGGCACGATAAGATGGTTGAGGATATTGCCTCCACCGATGACGCTCTGATGGAAAAGTACCTGGAAGGCGACGAGATTTCGGTCCCCGAGCTCAAGGCTGCTCTGCGTAAGGCTACCATCAAGAACGAGATCGTTCCGATGTGCTGCGGCTCCGCCCATAAGAACAAAGGTGTTCAGCTGATGCTGGACGCGATCGTCGATTATCTCCCCTCTCCTGTGGATGTCCCCG
This sequence comes from uncultured Eubacteriales bacterium, assembly GCA_934796165.1. GTDB lineage: Bacteria > Bacillota > Clostridia > Oscillospirales > CAG-272 > CAKVOU01. The sequence goes on from CAKVOU010000011.1 coordinate 33,775, forward strand.
CAATCAAGGGTGTCGATCCCGACGGAGAAGAGGATGAGAGACCGTCCTCCGATGAGGCTCCGTTCTCCGCTCTCGCGTTCAAGATCATGACCGACCCGTTCGTCGGAAAGCTCTGCTTCTTCCGCGTATACTCCGGTACGGTCACCAAGGGCACCAACGTCTACAACTCCACCAAGGACAAGTACGAGCGCTTCGGCAGAATTCTGCAGATGCACTCCAACGAGAGAACCGATATCGATATGTGCTACTCCGGCGACATCGCCGCAGTCGTCAGCACCAAGTACACCACCACCGGTGATACCTTCTGCGACGAAGCTCATCCGATCATTCTCGAGTCCATGGAGTTCCCGGAACCCGTTATCAACGTCGCAATCGAGCCCAAGTCCCAGGCAGATCAGGAAAAGATGGGTCTGGCGCTTGCAAAGCTCGCAGAAGAAGACCCGACCTTCCGCACCTACACGGACGAGGAAACCAACCAGACCATCATCGCCGGAATGGGCGAATTGCATCTGGATATCATCGTTGACCGTCTGAAGCGTGAATTCAAGGTCGAAGCTGATATCGGCGCTCCTCAGGTTTCTTACAAGGAAACCATCCGTAAGAAGGTTGACGAAGAGTACAAGTACAAGAAGCAGTCCGGCGGTTCCGGTCAGTACGGTCATGTCAAGATGATCGTCGAGCCGAACGAACCCGGCAAGGGCTACGAGTTCATCAACGCCGTGACCGGCGGTGCGATCCCGAAGGAATTCATCGAACCTGTCAATCAGGGTATTCAGGGTGCGATGCAGTCCGGTGTCGTTGCAGGTTACAAGGTTGTTGACGTCAAGGTCACGCTGTACGACGGCTCCTATCACGAAGTCGACTCTTCCGAAATCGCGTTCAAGATCGCCGGCTCCATTGCTTTCAAGGAAGCAATGAAGAAAGCAGACCCGATCCTGACCGAGCCGATCATGGCTGTCACCGTTGTCGTTCCTTCGGAATACACGGGCGCGGTCATCGGCGGCTTCAGCTCCCGCCGCGGTGTCGTCTCTTCCATGGAGGAGACCAGCCCCGGAACTTCCGAGATCAAGGCAAACGTCCCGCTTGCAACCATGTTCGGTTATATGACCGACCTGCGTTCCGCAACCCAGGGCCGTGGCGTCTTCACCATGGAGCCTTCCCACTTTGAACAGGTGCCGAAGAGCATTCAGGATGAGATCGTCAAGGGTCGCATGAAGCACTGATTCCAATTCTAAAAATTTTAATTTGGAGGAAAATAAAATGGCAAAGGCTACATTCGAAAGAACGAAACCCCATGTAAACATTGGTACCATCGGTCACGTTGACCATGGCAAAACCACTCTTACCGCCGCTATCACCAAGGTTCTTTCTCTGAAGAACGGTTCCGTCGAATTCCTGGCATATGACCAGATCGACAACGCTCCCGAGGAAAGAGCTCGTGGTATCACAATCAACACCCGTCACGTTGAGTACGAGACTGACAAGCGTCACTACGCTCACGTCGACTGCCCCGGCCACGCTGACTATGTCAAGAACATGATCACCGGTGCAGCACAGATGGACGGCGCAATCCTCGTCGTTGCAGGTACCGACGGACCTCTTCAGCAGACCCGTGAGCACGTGCTGCTCGCTCGTCAGGTCGGCGTTCCCGCAATCGTCGTGTTCCTGAACAAGACCGACCTGGTTGACGACCCCGAACTGCTCGACCTCGTTGAGATGGAGATCCGTGACCTCCTGTCTCAGTACGACTTCCCGGGTGATGATACTCCTATCATCCGCGGCTCCGCTCGTGAGGCTCTGGAATCCACCAGCAAGGACATCAACGCTCCTGAGTACAAGTGCATTCTCGAGCTGATGGACGCTGTTGACTCCTATATCCCCACCCCTGCACGTCAGGCTGATCTGCCTTTCCTGATGCCTGTCGAGGACGTGTTCTCCATCTCCGGACGTGGTACGGTTGCTACCGGCCGTGTCGAGCGTGGTACGCTGAACCTCAACGACGTTGTGGAAATCGTCGGTCTGTCCGATGAGAAGAAGCAGACGACCGTTACCGGTATCGAAATGTTCCACAAGCTGCTGCCCTCCGCAATGGCTGGTGATAACATCGGTGCTCTGCTTCGCGGTGTTGCAAAGGAAGAGATCGAAAGAGGTCAGGTCCTTGCAAAGCCGGGTTCTGTGCATCCGCACACCAAGTTCATCGGTCACGTTTACGTCCTGACCGAGAAGGAAGGCGGCCGTAAGAAGCCGTTCTTCGCAGGCTATCGTCCGCAGTTCTACTTCAGAACTACCGACGTTACCGGCACCATCGAGCTGCCTGAGGGCGTTGAGATGTGCCGTCCTGGCGACAACGTCGATATGACTGTCGAGCTGATCACTCCTATCGCTTGCGAAGAGGGTCTCCGTTTCGCAATCCGTGAGGGCGGTCACACTGTCGGTTCCGGCGTCGTTTCCAAGATCCTCGCTTAATTTCAGCGATTTTGGGGTTGGCGCATATGCGCCAACCCCTTGATACCGTTTTCCCTCTGCTTTTGTGCGGCAAACGGTATCTCTTGTTACAATTTCATAGTTTTATTTCGGGGATTGGTGAAATTCCATACCGGTGGTGAAAGTCCACGAGTCGGACGTTGTCCGATCGAACAGGTGAAATTCCTGTACCGACAGTCCGTTTTCCGCATCAGCGGGAAGCGGCATCTGTTTTTCCTCGGTGCGGTCGCAGAACAGCCGGCTTTGATTGCCGGTCGTCAGTCGCCGATTGCCGGTTGCGGTCCGGTAAAGCACGATCTGTGCCTTGCCCGGTCCGATATTTTGGGAAAACAGTTGACAGTCTGGATGAGAGAAGATAAAAACGGCGTTGCCGTCCGTCGTCTGACGGGCGTTGGCGCAGGTCGTTCCCGGCAAGAGGTTGCCGGGCTTTTTTATCTTCCGTACAAGTTATAACAAATTATAATTTACGGAGGAATCGGGTACCGGGATGAATCCCGGACCCACTTTGCGGCACTCATACGGGATCTGCCCGGGGCGGCGCCGCAGTTCCCCACGGGAAAGGGAGCCTCCGCCTGACGGAGGCACAGATTACAATTATGACAATTTATGCAGATGAAAAAAAGTTCAGCACCCGACGGATGGTTCTGATGGCGGTGTTCGTCGCCATGGCGTATGCCGTTCAGCTGGTGTTCCGGATCAAGGTGTTCGGATTTCTGACGTTTGACGCAAAGGACGCGATCCTGACACTCGGCGCTATGGTGTTGGGACCGGTATCCGGAATCGTGATGGCTGTTCTGGTTGCCCTGATCGAGATGATCTCCGTCAGCGAGACGGCGTTCTGGGGCTTCCTCATGAACGCGGTGTCGTCCTCGGTCTTCGTTGCGCTTGCAAGCAGCATTTACAGAAGAAAGAAGTCGCTCAACACGGCGCTCCTCGGGCTTGCGGCAAGTATCCTTGCAACGACGGCTGTCATGCTTCTCATGAATATCTGGGTGACGCCGATCTATTCCGGCATGCCGACCAAGGAGATCGTGCGCATGATCCCGTCGGTGCTCCTGCCGTTCAATCTCACCAAGGCTGTGTTCAACGCGGCACTCGTTATGGTGCTTTACAAGCCGGTGACGATGGCGCTCCGCCGGATCCATGTGGTTTCCGGCTCTGCCGATTACCATATGAACCGCGTCAGTGTGCTGGTTCTGGTCGGCGGACTTGTGGTTATCGCCGGGTGCGTTGTTGCGTTCCTCCTCGGCATGAACGGACATTTCGTCTTCGGTTCAAAATAAAGGGTTGATTTTCCGCGCCGGGTACGGTATAATAATCGGGTGTATAGACCGTACCGGTGCGGAAGTCTGCGGTATCCCCGTCGGATTTCCCGGACGCACTGCCCGGGGGAAGGACCCCCAGCCCTGCCGACATCCCGCAATGCGGCAAAAACATTGATCCGCGGCGGATGCCGCGAGGAAGGAACCGCTTATGGTTGAAGCCATCCAGAACTTCTTTCTGAATACGGTCGGCAAGGAGCTTTGCGTGTTTTTCTGCTCCATGATCCCGATCATCGAATTGCGCGGCGCGATCCCGCTCGGCATCGGGCTTGGACTTCCGTACTGGGAGACCTATCTGCTCGCGGTGCTCGGCAACATGATTCCGGTTCCGTTCATCCTGCTGTTCATCCGCAAAATCATTGAATGGATGTCAAAGTCGCGGGTGAAGTTTTTTCAGAAAGTTGCCGGGTTCCTCATCCGCAAGGCAGAGAAGAACCGTGAGAAGATCGAAAAGTATTCCTTCTGGGGCGTGACACTGTTTATCGCGGTGCCCCTGCCTGTCACCGGCGCGTGGACGGGCTCGCTCGTCGCGGCGCTGATCGACATGAAGTTCTGGAAGGCACTGCTCTCCGCACTGATCGGTGTGATGATCGCGGGCGTTGTCGTTTCCGTCATCGTGTTCCTTGTGGCAAGCGGCGTGGAGTGGCTCCGCTTCTTTGCCTGACGCTGTTTTTCCCGGTTTCGCGTTTTTTTCTTGTAATTACCTCTTGCAATCCGGAAGAATCTGTGTTACAATCTTATCGGATAAGTCAAAAACTGCACATTTCTTATCAAGAGTGACGGAGGGATCGGCCCTTGGATGTCACAGCAACCTGCCCGCCCGGGCAAGGTGCTAATTCCGGACAGATGAGATCTGATTTGAGAAAAGATAGCTCTGTCGTGTCGGCAGAGCTTTTTTCGTGGGAACGGTGCGACCGCTCCCGGAACAGGAAGTTCTTCGGGACAAAGAGGACCCGCGGCTGCGCGCGGGGAAAAGAAGTGCCTGCCGTAAGACGCGATCCGCAATTGATTTGAGCCGCCGCAGGCGGCGTGGAGGGTTTCATGAAAAAAGTTCTGTTTACCAGTGAGTCCGTGACCGAGGGGCATCCCGATAAGGTCTGCGACAAAATTTCCGACGCAATCCTTGACGAACTGCTCCGTCAGGATCCCATGTCCCGTGTGGCGTGCGAAACCTTCTGCACGACGGGACTTGTGACCGTCATGGGTGAGATCACGACCAAGGCGTATGTGGACATCCAGAAGATTGTCCGCGATACCGTGCGCGACATCGGTTACACGAGAGCCAAGTTCGGCTTTGACTGCGACAGCTGCGGCGTGCTTTCCTCAATCCACGAGCAGTCCCCCGACATTGCGCTCGGTGTGGACAAGTCCTTTGAAGCCAAGGCAGGGGAGAGCGACGGATTGGATACCGGTGCCGGCGATCAGGGGCTGATGTTCGGCTACGCCTGCGACGAAACGCCCGAATTGATGCCGCTTCCGATCTCTCTTGCGCACAAGCTTGCAAAGCGCCTGACCGATGTCCGCCGCGACGGGACCCTGGATTACCTCCGTCCCGACGGCAAGACCCAGGTGACAGTGGAGTATCATGACGGCGTTCCCGTGCGGGTGGATACCGTGGTCGTTTCCGCTCAGCACAGCGAAGCGGTGACCCTGGAGCGTATCCGCGAGGATATCATTGCAAATGTAATCAAGCCGATCATCCCCGCAGAACTGCTTGACGGGAAAACCAAAATCTATGTCAACCCCACGGGACGGTTCGTCATCGGCGGACCTGCCGGCGACACGGGACTGACGGGACGCAAGATCATCGTCGATACCTACGGCGGGTACTCCCGCCACGGCGGCGGAGCGTTCTCCGGCAAGGACCCGACCAAGGTGGACCGTTCCGCATCCTACGCGGCAAGATACATTGCCAAGAACGTGGTTGCGGCAGGACTCGCGACGCGTTGCGAGGTGCAGGTCGCTTATGCAATCGGTGTCGCAAAGCCGGTCTCCGTGATGGTAGATACCTTTGGAACCGCCAAGGTGGACGAGGAGGCGATCTCCCGCGCAATCCTCGAAGAGGTCGATCTGCGTCCCGCGGCAATCATTGAGCGGTTCGATCTGCGCCGTCCGATTTATTGCCAGATTGCGGCATACGGGCATATGGGCAGAGAGGATCTGGACCTGCCCTGGGAGAAGCGCGACCTCGCGCCGGTTCTGAAGGCAAAACTGCTGTAATTTTTTGCGGTGCAGCCCCGTGTGCAACCGCTCACACCTCCCGCTTTCGTTTTCATACACTGAAAACGGGGAGGTGACGGGATGGAATATCCGGTCTGGATACAGGTGATCATTGCGCTGTTTGCGGTCTTCGGAGTGTACGCGATGCTCCGCGTTCTTGCCGAAGCGATTTTTGCTTCGGGGAATATCGGCGTTGCGGTGCACGTCCGCACGGGGGCGGATGTTCTTTTGCTTGAAGGAATGATCAAAGAGGCGGCGGATACGGTGTCTGTCCGGAAAAAACAGCCCTTGATGGTGCTGTTCTATCCGGAGGCGGCAAGACGGGCGTTCGATGAAAGCGGCGTGCCGGTCGCGGACGTCCGGGAGCTGCTTGTGCGCTATCATGCAAATTACTGTCTGACGGAATAAAAAGGAGGTGCCGGGATGGCGGAACGGACGGACAATACGGATGAACGCGGATTGATCAGTATGACGGGAACCGTGGAATCCGTGATCTATTCCAACGAGGAAAACGGTTACGCCATCTGCGACCTCGGCACCGAAGACGACGAGATCGTGACCATCGTCGGCACGCTCCCGTATATCGGCGAGGGCGACCATGTGACGGTGTTCGGCAGATGGGTACATAACCCCAAATACGGACGGCAGTTCCGGGTGGAGCAGTATGAAAAGAAGCTCCCTGCGGATACGGCGTCCATTTTGCGTTATCTGTCCTCCCGCACGGTGCGGGGGATCGGTCCCAAAACGGCGCAGAAAATCGTGGATGCGTTCGGCACGGATACGTTTGATGTGATTGAGAATCATCCCGACTGGCTGGAGCAGGTCGGGATCTCGGGGAAGAAGGCGCAGGCGATCTCGGAGGATTTCCGGGAAAAATCCGGCATCCGTTCCGCCATGATGTTCTTCCGCGACTATTTCGGCGCGGCGCTGACCGTCCGGATCTATCGGAAGTGGGGCTCCGGCGCGGTGGAGATCGCCCGGAACTGCCCGTACCGGCTGTGCGAGGAGATCGAGGGCATCGGTTTTGAGAAAGCCGATGCGATGGCGGACAAGCTGGGACTGTCCCGTGATTCCGAAGAAAGAGCAATGAGCGGGCTTTTGTATCTTCTGAATTCCAATGCGGCGCAGAACGGACACGTCTGCCTGCCGCGGGAAAAGCTGATTGCCGCCGGCGCAAAGATGCTGACGATCAGTGAGGAGAGCGCAGCAGACGCGGTGAAGAAGCTGCTTGCCGCGGGAAAGCTCAAGGTCTCGGTGTTCGGCGGCGAATCCTATATTTACACCGCCGCGGCATATGACAGCGAGTGTTACATTGCGGAGAAGCTGGAGTTGATCGACAAGCTCTGCGTCCGCCCCGACGTGGAGGATGTATACGGCTTTATCCGGAGAGAAGAAGCGGGGAGTGGCATGGAGTACGCCGAACTGCAACGCAAGGCGATCTACGATGCGCTGTCAAACGGCGTGCTCATCCTGTCCGGCGGTCCCGGCACGGGTAAAACGACCGTTGTGCGTGCGCTTCTGCATATTTTCAGAAGTCTGGATTTCAAGGTCGCCCTGACCGCTCCCACGGGCCGCGCGGCAAAGCGCCTGTCCGAGTCCACCTCGTGGGAAGCCAAGACCATTCACCGCCTGCTTGAAATGGAATACGACGGGAACGCTCCCGAATCCTCCGGGTTCCGGCGGGACAGTCACAATTATCTGGAGGAGGATGTCATTATCGTCGATGAGGCATCCATGGTGGACAATGCCCTCATGAGCGCACTGCTCAAGGCGATCAAGCCGGGCGCGCGGCTCATCATCATCGGGGACGCGGACCAGCTACCGAGCGTCGGTGCGGGGAACGTTCTCCGCGACCTCATCTCGTCCGGGCATTTCGCGACTATCCTGCTCACCGAAATTTTCCGGCAGGCGGAAAAGAGCCTCATTGTCACCAACGCGCACGCGATCAACGAGGGACGGATGCCGCAGCTCGATATCAAGGACCGGGATTTCTTTTATCTGCCGCGCGGGAATGACCGCGAGATCGCCATGACGGTGGCGGATCTTTGCCGCAACCGTCTGCCGCGTGCTTACGGCGAGATTGCCGAAACCGGGACGCAGGTCATCACGCCGTCCCGCAAGGGCGAGGCGGGAACCGAAAATCTCAATCTGCTTTTGCAGAGTTGCCTCAATCCCCCTGCGAAGAACAAGCGCGAGTTTGTTCACCGCGACCGGGTTTTCCGCGAGGGCGACCGCGTGATGCAGATCCGCAACAACTACGATCTTTCCTGGACGCGCGGCGTGCGCGATGAGGGAACCGGCGTGTTCAACGGGGACATCGGAACCGTCATGACGGTTGATCCGGTGGAAAAACGCATGGAGATCTGCTTCGACGAACGGACGGTGTTCTATGACTTCTCGCTTGCCGAGGATCTGGAGCATGCATGGGCAATCACGGTACATAAAAGTCAGGGTAGTGAGTACCCCATCGTGATCATCCCGCTGTATCAGGCGCCGCCGCTTCTGCTCACGCGCAACCTCTTTTATACCGCCGTGACTCGTGCGGAGCGGATGGTGATCTTAGTCGGCAGAGAGGAGATCGTCCGTACTATGGTGGAGAATAACCGCCAGTCCATGCGCTATACGGGGCTTGCCTGCCGGCTTGCCGGGACGGAGGGGAAGGCATGAAGCAGTTCTTCAGGTATCTTTTGTTTCCGCCGGTCTGCGTCGGCTGCGGTGAGCGGTTCGATCTGTTCTCCGAGGAGGAGATCCCTGTGTTCTGCCTCAAGTGCCGGGTAAAATGGGAGAATGAACTGTCCCGCAGCTGCGACGTGTGCGGACGCGTGCTGCCGCTTTGTACCTGCATGCCGGATGTGCTCCGCGCGGCGGGAACTGCGGCGCTTCATAAGCTCTGCCGGTATGAGCCGGAGCACCGTTCGTCCGTCGGGTCGCATACTGTGCTAACCCTCAAGGACCGACGGGTCCCGCGCGCCTTTCGCTTTCTCGGCGATGAGCTTGCCCGCGGACTGACGAAGGATTATTCGAAAGAAGACACGCTCGTGACTTATGTTCCGCGAAGCCGCCGGGCGCAGGAACGCGCCGGGTTCGATCAGGGACTGGAATTGTCCCTTTCAATTGCGGCGAGCGGCGGGTACCGGCATTTGAAACTGTTTTCCCGCAAGGGCGGCAGAGAACAAAAGCAACTTTCTGCCGCGGAACGTCTTGAAAACGTGCGCCGATCGGTGCGCCTGTTGCCCGGTTCCGGGGAAAACGGCGATGCCTCTCTTCTTGCCGGGAAGACCGTCCTCCTCGTGGACGACGTGGTGACGACCGGTGCTACGATGGCAGTCTGTACCGAGTTGTTACTTGCGGCTGGCGCCGGGCGGGTCGTCGGTGTGTGCGTGGCTGTTGATTTCCGCGGAGAAGACGGGGACCCGGATGACCTCGAAGACCAATTTGACGGGACCGACGTGCCGGAGACGGAAGATATGGTTGGTGCCGGAGGCGAGAGCGGTATGCCGGATGCGGAAGGTATCGCTTACGCGGAAGATGCGGTTGACGCAGAGGACGGGAAGTCGCAGAGGCGACATAAAATTCCCGGCACGGATTGATTTTTGCCGGGAAGTCTGCTATAATAAATCTGTTACCCGATCCGGGAAATCCGGGATCGGAAATAACGGGCGTTTGCCCGGGAAGGAGCCGCCGATGGGAAAACTCACGGAATTTTTCAAAAAACTGTTTTCGGGAAAAATCCGCGTCAGCCGGGACATCGGCATTGACCTCGGTACCGCGACGGTTCTCGTATATGTGGAGGGCAAGGGCATTGTGCTCAAGGAGCCTTCCGTGGTTGCGGTGGATACCATGACGGACAAGGTGTTTGCGGTCGGCAGGGAAGCGCAGCAGATGCTCGGCAGAACACCGGAAAACATCACCGCGTTCCGTCCGCTCCGGGACGGAGTCATCAGTCAGTACGAGATCACTCTCAATATGCTGGAGCATTTCATCCGCCGCGCCTGCAAGAATATTGTGTTTCAGCCGCGCGTGGTTATCTGTATCCCGTCGGGCATTACCGATGTGGAGGAACGCGCCGTGCTTCAGGCAGGACGTGACGCCGGCGCAAGGCGTACCTACCTGATCGAGGAACCGCTTGCCGCGGCAATCGGCGTAGGCATTGATATTTCCGCGCCCGTCGGTCACATGATCGTAGACATCGGCGGCGGCACTACGGACGTTGCCGTAATCTCGCTCGGCGGGATCGTTGTCTCGAAGTCCGTCCGCATTGCAGGCGACAAATTCGATGAAGCAATCATGAAATACGTTCGCCGCAAGTACAATGTGCTGATCGGTGAGCGTACTGCGGAAATGGTCAAGATCCGCATCGGCACCGTGCATGACCGGCGACCGGGAGAGAATCTGGAAGTCAAGGGCAGGTCGCTTGCCGACGGACAGCCCAAAGTGATTACTCTGTCTTCAAGAGAAATGATCGAAGCGCTTGCCGAGCCGGCATCTGCCGTGCTCGATGCGATTTATTCGGTCATTGAGCGTACCCCGCCGGAGTTGATCGGCGATATTATGAAATACGGCATGATCCTGACCGGCGGCGGAAGCCGGCTTTCCGGTCTTGATCAATTGATTACCGGGGCGACCGGCATCCGCGCCCGTGTCGCAAAAGACCCGGAATCCTGCGTGGCAATGGGGACCGGGCGCGCGCTTTCGTTTCTGGAGCATCTGCCGGAGGGTACCATCCGCATTTCCGACGAGAAAATTCCGGTACATCATACCGGGTCGGAGCGCGGCGCCCGCTGACGGTACCGCGGGAAGAAGGAATCCGTCATCCGGAAGGGCAGTTTTCGCGCCGCCGGGGGGCGACTTCCGCCCGCGCTTGCCGGCTCTTCGCCCGCAAAGCACCCCGGTTTCTTCATCTCCCCGAGCCGTACCGCGGACTTCCGCCGCCCCCTCGGCAGCTTTCTCCCTCTCCTCCTTTGAATTTTTCCGACCTCTTTGCCTCCACTTCACCGGGAATCGTATTTGTCAGAAAGAAGGTTGAACCTCATGAAAAAATATGTTGTCACCGGCAGAAAGCCGGAGCGGGTGTTCCGCTTCTTCGAAGACCTCAATGCCATTCCCCGCGGCTCGCACAATGAAAAAGCCGTCTCGGATTTCCTCCTTGCGTTCGCAAAACAGCGCGGACTGGAAGCGTATCAGGACAGCGCAAACAACGTCTTTGTCCGTATGCCCGCAACGCCCGGTATGGAGGATCGCCCCACGGTTCTTTTGCAGGGACACATGGATATGGTCTGCGAGAAAAACGCGGACGTTTCTCACAATTTTGAAAAAGACGGAATCGATATGTACACCGACGGCAAGTATCTCCGCGCCCGCGGTACCACGCTCGGCGGCGACGACGGAATCGCAGACGCTATGATGATGGCAATCATGGACGGGGAACTGGAAAAGCACCCCGCCATGGAATTCCTCATCACTACCTGCGAGGAGGTCGGACTCGACGGTGCCAAGGCGTTTGACTATTCCCGCGTTACGGCAAAGCGTATGATTAACCTGGACAGCGAAAACGAGGACCAGGTGACCGTCGGTTGCGCCGGCGGCGTGCGTACCGACCTTGTGCTTCCTGTCAGACAGGTGAACTTCCGCGGCATCGCGCTCCGTCTCACGGTCCGCGGTCTTGCCGGCGGACATTCCGGTGAAAACATCAACTCCGGCAGAGCCAACGCCAATAAGCTCATGGGCAGAATCCTTGCGGCGGCTCCCGATTTCCGCCTCATTTCGATTGACGGCGGTTCCAAGGATAATGCCATCCCGCGCGAATGCACCGCCGTCATCGCGGTTCCCGCGTTTCTGAAACAGGCGTTTCTTACGGACTTTATCCCCAATGAAGAAGCGGCAATCCGCGGGGAACTTTTCCCCGATGACGCAGGCTTCACTCTCACGGCGGAGCCTGTGACTTCCCCCGCAAAAATGTGGGATAAGAATTCCACGCTCCGCGTTGTGTCGGTGCTGGCGGGCGTCGCAAACGGCGTGCTTTCCATGAGCCGGAATGTCCCCGGTCTTGTCGGATATTCCAGAAGCCTCGGCGTCATCAGAACCGAGGGCGACCGCGTGTCGCTCGTGTTCTCCGCACGCTCCGCAACCGAGAGCCAGCTTGACGCGTCGGAGGATGAGCTTTCCGCACTCGGCGCACTCGCCGGTGCAGAAGTCAGCCACTACAGCCGCTATCCCGGCTGGGATTTTGCCGAAAACTCCCCCGTCCGTGACACGTGGCTTGCCGCATACAAGCGTCTTTTCGGCACGGAGCCGAAGGTCACCGTTATCCATGCGGGACTGGAGTGCGGAATCATTTCCTCGCACCTGCCCGAGCTTGACATGATCTCCGTCGGTCCCGACATGAAGGACATCCATTCACCCGACGAGGCGCTGGACCTCGACTCCTGCGAGCGGATTTTCCGGGTGCTTGAAGCAGTCCTTGCCGACTGATTTCGCGGGAAACCTCCAAGAACTGATACAAAACGGCACGTTCTGCTCGGAATGTGCCGTTTTCTTTTGCACACAGAGAAAAACGGGCGGAACGGGTCGAGCGAAATCTCTCCCTTCGGGGCGTTCCGGCGCGTCGAAAATCCGAAAATGACTGTACAAAATACAAATGATATGATATAATATATATAATTATTTGTCATAAGAATCCGTCGGTCAATTGTGCCGCGGGCGGGAGTGATTTCCGTTCCGCACAGGGGCGGGATATGACGCATGGACCGGTGAGCGGTCAGAACGGAAAGGAACGGAAAAGCAACGTATGGGATATAAAAAGTACGATACGGAAACGGAAAACGAGGGATACAAACCGTCAAAAAAAACGGGAGCTGGGTACGGGCAGACGAAAAGCGGTGCCACTTCCCGGGGGGACGGCGTACATAAAAACGGAAACCGGGGGCAGTATGCGGCGAGAGCCGATCGGGGCAACGAGGAAAAGAAGACCTTCGGGGACAGCCGCAAGCCCCGCAGTACCTCTGAGCGAAGATATTCAGACCGGAAGTCCTATTCAGATCAGGGGCGGAAGCCTTACGGAGATACGGACCGCAAGCCCTACGGGTCACATCCTGCAAACGGCAAGAAACCGTACCGCCCGGAACGTTCGTGGGAGACGGGAAACGGGGATGCGACGGCATCCTTCCCGGAAGAACTTGACAAGGCGTTTTCGGTCGGGGAAGAGACAAATCAAGCCGGAACGGACAACCCCGGGATCCACGGGGATTACGAAAACGGCGCGGTCATCGGGCGCAACGCGGTCAGGGAACTTTTGAAGAGCGAGCGGTCGATCGACAAGATTTTGGTCCAGCGCGGGGAACGGACCGGCTCCATCACCGTGCTTGTCGCGGAAGCAATCGGACGCGGAATCCCGGTCATTGAGGTGGAACGCGCAAAACTGGACAGCCTTGCGGGCTTCGCGCCGCACCAGGGCATCATCGCCATGGCGGCGGAAAAGGAATACTGCGAGGTGGGGGACATCCTCCGGATCGCAGAGGAACGCGGCGAGGCGCCGCTCATCGTCATCGCGGACGGTATCACCGATCCGTACAATCTCGGCGCACTCATCCGTTGCGCGGAAGGTGTCGGTGCGCACGGGCTCATCATTCCCAAACGCCATGCTGCAGGACTTACCCCGCTCGTCACCAAAGCGTCGGCGGGAGCGATCGAGCATCTTGCAATCGCAAAGGTCGCCAACCTCAACAACACCATCCGGAAGCTGAAAGAAAGCGGTGTCTGGGTATATGCCGCGGAAGCGGGTGGTCAGAACTACTATGACTGCGATTTCAGAGGGCCCTGTGCGCTGGTGTTCGGCAGTGAGGGTGACGGAGTGTCCCGCATGGTCAAGGAGAACAGCGACGCCATCGTTTCCATCCCGATGTATGGGCACGTCAATTCGTTCAACGTCTCTACCGCGGGCGCGGTCCTGCTTGCCGAGGCTTCGAGACAGCATCACCTGACAAAAAACTGATTGCGCCCGGGTGGCGGAAACATACAGGAACGTAACCGAAAAAAGAAAGGAGGGATTCCCGTGAGCGACCGGAACGGACAGGATAACAATATCGACGAGCTTCTGAAGCGCCTGAACAAAATGTACGGCGCCGATCCGGCAGGCGGGAAGCCCTCGGAGAAGAAGCCAAAGGAAACCGGAAGCGGGGAAATGGATCCGGAGCTTCGCCGGATGCTGGAACAGGCGATCACGGACGGAGTGCCGGAGGAAAAAACGTCTTCCGTGCCTGCCTCCGTTGAAACGCCGGAGGACGAACCGGACGGGACGTCGGAAGCGCCGGAAAATCAACCCGCAGCGCGCGCGGAGGAAGCGATCCGCGCAGATATTCTGAAACAGCTTGGTGACACCATTTCTCCTGATGAAGAAGTGCCGGTTGACGCGGAGGGACGCGCAGAAGCGGAGGAACTCACCGCAACGGAAGAATCTGCCGATGCGGGAGAACCCGCAGACGCGGAAGAGTCCGCAGATGAAGAAACCCTTGACGCGGAAGAATCAGCGGGCGAAGAAACCCTTGATGCGGAAGAATCCGCAGACGCAGAGGAACCGGCAGACAAAGAAGCCTTTGCCGACTCGGAGGAACCTGCTGTCACATCCACTGCAACTGTGCAAGCGCCCTTGATTGCCGAGGACTTTTCGATGACGGAGCGTGCCGCAGAAATCGCTCCTTGGGACGAAGCCGGAGACGAGAAAGAACCGGCAGACGCGGGAGAACCCGCAGACGCGGAAGAACCCGCAGACGCGGAAGAACCCGCAGACGCAGAAGAACCCGCAGACGCAGAGGAACCTGCTGACGAAGAAACCTTTGCCGACTCGGAAGAATCCGCGGGCGAAGAAACCCTTGATGCGGAAGAACCCGCAGACGAAGAAAAGTCCGCCGACGCAGAGGAACCGGCAGATGCGGGAGAACCCGCAGACGCGGAAGAACCCGCAGTCGCAGAGGAACCTGCTGACGAGGAAACTTTTGCCGACTCGGAAGAATCCGCTGTCACATCCGCTGCAACTGTGCAAGCGCCCTTGATTGCCGAGGATTTTTCGATGACGGAGCGTGCCGCAGAGATCGCTCCTTGGGACGAAGCTAAAGACGAGAAAGAAGCGGCTGATGCGGAAGAACCCGCAGACGAAGAAACCCTTGACGACTCGGAAGAACCCGCAGACGAAAAAGTCTTCGCCGATGCAGAGAAACCTGCCGACGAAGAAACCTTTGCCGACTCGGAGGAACCCGTAGACGCAGAAGAGTCCGCAGACGCGGGAGAATCCGCAGACGCAGAAGAGTCCGCAGACGCGGAAGAATCCGCAGACGCAGAAGAGTTCGCAGACGCAGAAGAACCCGCGGGCGAAGAAACCCTTGACGACTCGGAAGAATCCGCAGACGAAGAAACCCTTGCCGATTCGGAAGAAATCATCGCAACGGAAGAACCCGCAGACGAAGTATCGACTGACGAGGAAACCTTTGCCGATGCGGAAGAATTGCCAACACCTTCTGCAGATCCTGTAACATCAGAATCTCCCGAAGCACCCCCCGCAAATTCCACGACCTCCGCGTTTCCTGCAGCTCCCGCGGGTCTTCCGCCGGAGTTCCGGGACGGACATATTCTGTCCGACGGAGATATCCGCACCCTGCTTGATCTCGGCTACGAAAAAGAGCTCGCCGGGTTCATCGGCTATGAGCGCATTGACTCGGTGCGTCGGGAGGGAACCGGCGTTTCGACTCCTGTCGGTGCCCGTAAAAAGAAGAAAAACAAGCGCAAACCGCAGAAGTCCGCAAAGCCACTCGGAAACCTTGCGGAATACACCGACCGCGACCAGAATTACGAGGTCTGCGCCCGTTTCGCGGAGCGCCGCCGCCATCTGTACATCCGTTTTGCCGGAACACTTCTGTTCGCGGTGCTCCTCCTCATTTACGATATGCCGCACCTGTTCGGTATCCCCGGATTCGGTGCGCTCAATCCGGACAGCGTTCCGGGACTGTACGCCTTCTTCGGGCTTCAGATCCTGCTCCTTTCTTCGGTGCTGTCCTTCCGCCAGATCCTTCGCGGGATTAAACGCGCGGCGGCTTTTGAAGCGGATCTGTATCTCATGCCCATCGTGCTGATCCTGTTCAACATGGCATATGACATTTTGCTTTTGTCCTTTGGCTGTGACGGAACCCCGGATCTCTTCCACTTCGTGACCGTTCTGTATCTGCTCTTTGCCATCGGCGGAGAATTGCTCCTGCTTGGCAGGGAGGAGTTGACCTTTGATACCATCTCCCGGGACGGGGACCGCTATACGCTGGAGCACACCGGCTACAACGAAAAGGACGGGAACATTTATCAGGTCCGGAAAACAGGGTTCCTGTCCGGAACCTTTGCGCGGATTCGCACGGAAACCCCGCTCCGGGTACTCAGCATCTTTTCGTTCGTTGCAATCCTGTTTTCGCTTCTGATGGCGGCGGGCGAATTCATTCTGACCGGAGATCTTGTCAAGGTGTTTTCGACGTTTATGAAATCGCTTGCGCTCTGTCTCCCGCTTTCTTCAACGGCGGCGTTTACGCTTCCGCAGTTCCTTATGACGAGAGAGCTGCACAAGCACGGCTGTGCCGTGGTCGGGGATGCGTCGGTGGAAGAATACGCCGGAGAAAAGACGGTCATCTTCCGGGAAGAGGACATTTTCCGCGCCGGTTCCCGCGTCGGTTTTTCTGCGGCGGGAAAGAAGAAGCTGACGGAACAGTTCCACCTGTGCGGCGCACTCTTCCATAAGATCGGCGGAACGCTTTCTTCGGTGCTCGATCTGTCGCTTGCCAGGTCCGTGGACAAAGAGACGGTGGAATTCGGCGAGGTCGGAGAGGATGGACTGACCGCGACTGTCGGCGAAACCGACGCCGTGATCGGCAGTGCTGCGTATCTTGCGGCGCGCGGGATCCGCATCCCTCCGGAAAGCGCGGAGCGGGCGTATCTCCGGAAATCCGACTGCATTCCGCTTTACGTTGCCTTTGACGGGGAGGTCTGCCTCATTCTGGAGATGACCTACCGCATCGGCGAGGCGACCGAACAGATGATCCACGAGCTGAACGAAAACGGAACGCATATCGGCGTCAGCGTGGCGGATCCCTGTCTGACGGCGCCGTTTGTCTGGCGGCTCCGGAGGCTTGAACCGGACAGAATCAAGCTGTACCGTGTTTCTCACATTCACGCAAATGAGAGCTTCCGCTCGATCGACGGCGGAATCTCTGCAAAGCGTGCCAAAAATCTGATTCTGCCCCTTGTCGCGTGCCGCCGGCTCTGTCAGACGCGCCGCACCGTGACCGGGATTCTCATTGTCAGCAGCATAGTGTCCGCTTTGTTTGTTTCCGCGCTCCTGTTCACCGGTGCGATCGGTTATCTCGCGCCCGCTATGATCGCGCTCTATCAGTTGGTCTGGTTTGCGCCGATGCTTCTGGCATCCGGCTGCCACCTGAACCGGGAAGGAAAATAATCCATGAACGAAAACATCAGTTCCGTCCTCAAGTCCGTCTCCAAACCGGGCAGATATGTCGGCGGGGAATACGGACAGGTCGTGAAATGCAGGGAAGCGGTCAAGGCACGGTTTGCCTTCTGTTTCCCGGATACCTATGAGATCGGTATGTCCAATCTCGGCATGCGGATTCTGTACGGCGCGCTCAACGAGCAGCCCGACATCTGGTGCGAGCGGGTATTTGACCCGTGGACGGATATGCAGGACAAAATGCGGGAATACGGATTCCCGCTGACGGCGCTGGAGAGCGGCGACCCGATCCGGATGTTTGATTTCGTCGGCTTCACGCTCCAGTACGAAATGAGCTACACCAATGTGCTCAATATGCTGGATCTTGCGCACATCCCGCTCCGCGCATCCGACCGGGAGGAGAGCGATCCGATTGTGATCGGCGGCGGACCCTGCGCGTATAACCCCGAACCGATGGCGGATTTCTTTGACCTTTTCAACATCGGCGAGGGTGAGGAAATGCTCCCCGAGATCGTGCGGCTTTATATCCGTATGAAGGATGAGGGAAGATACACCCGCGAGGCGTTTCTGCACGAGGCGGCACGCACAATCGAGGGAGTATATGTGCCGTCCCTCTACCGCGTGACCTACCATGAGGACGGAACGATCGAAGCGTACACCCCCATTTACGATGATATTCCGAAGCAGGTCAGGCGCCGGATCATCAAGGATATGGACAAGTCCTACTTCCCGGAAAAGCCGGTCATGCCGTACATCGAAACGGTGCACGACCGCATCATGCTGGAGGTGTTTCGCGGCTGTATCCGCGGTTGTCGTTTCTGCCAGGCGGGCATGATCTACCGCCCCGTCAGAGAAAAGTCGGCGGACGTGCTCAACTGCCAGGCGGAACATATTTTCAAGGCGACGGGGTATGAGGAGATTTCCATGTCGTCGCTTTCCATCAGCGACTACACGCATCTGGAGGAGCTGACCGAAAAACTGCTTGAGTGGACCGACCGCAATATGGTCAGTCTGTCGCTCCCGTCGCTCCGCGCGGACAGCTTTACCAAGGAACTGATGGCAAAGATCGCGACAGTGCGTTCCTCGTCCCTGACCTTCGCGCCGGAGGCGGGAACCCAGAGACTGCGCGATGTCATCAACAAGAACGTGACCGAGGAGGATCTCTTCCACGCGGTTAATGTCGCTTATGCCGGCGGCAAGAGCCAGGTCAAGCTGTACTTCATGGAGGGGCTTCCCACCGAGACCAATGAAGACCTCGCGGGGATTGCCGACCTCGCACACCGGGTCGTGGCGGAGTATTACCGCAACCCCGACCGCCCGAAGGGAAGATCGCCGCAGGTGACCATCAGCGTTTCCTGCTTTGTGCCCAAGCCCTTTACGCCGTTCCAGTGGGAACCGCAGGATTCCATGGAGACGCTGGTGGAAAAGCAGAAATATCTCGGCAGCTGTGTGACCGACCGCAAGGTACGTTACACGCATCATAACGCCGAGGTCAGCCATATCGAGGCGGTACTTGCCAAGGGTGACCGCAGAATGTGCGCGTCACTGGAGCTTGCCGCAAAGCGCGGTTTCCGCTTTGACGCATGGGACGAGTTCTTCAATTATAAGAACTGGCTCGCGGTTTTCTCTGACAGCGGTATTGATCCCGCGTTTTACGCAAACCGCCGCATTGCCGAGGACGAGGTACTCCCGTGGGATATCATCGATATCGGCGTGACCAAAGAATTTTTCCTCAGAGAAAAGCACAAGGCATACGGTGAGAAGACCACGCCGAACTGCCGTGAAGCCTGCTCCGGATGCGGAGCAAACCGACTGGGAGGTGAGCACACGTGTTGCCCGAAACCAAAGAATCCCTGATCTTCGGTGCGGACGAGCTTGCCGCGTATCCGCTCCTGCCTGCGCCCATCACGGTCAGATTCCGCTTCTCCAAAACGGGAAGTCTGCAATACATCTCCCACCTGGACCTGCAACGCACCTTCGGACGGGTGGTTTTGCGGGCGGGGATCCCGGTCTGGTATACCAAGGGCTTCAACCCGCACCCGAAGTTGGTATTTGCGCTTCCGCTTCCCGTCGGGACCGAGAGCGTCACCGAATATCTGGACCTTCGCGTTGACCGGGAAATGGAGCCGTCGGAGATGATGACCCGGTTCAATTCCTGTCTTACCGACGAAATGAAAATCCTCGACGCGTATCTGCCGGAGCATCCGTTCTCCGAGATTGCGTTTGCGGAATATGAGATTGACCTCTGGTCGGCGGGGATCGGCGCGGAGTTTGCTCCTGCCGTAACCGCCTTCCTCACGACCTCCCCCGTTATGATTACGAGGAAGGGCAAGGCGGGCGACCGCACCGAGGACATGATCCCGCTCATCCGCCGCGTGTCGGCAACCTCCGGGGAGGGGCACGCACGGCTTGTACTTACAGTACACGCCGGAACCGGCGCACTTAATCCGGAATTCGTCGTGACGGCGCTCCGGGGGCGCTTCGGAATTCTTTCCGGTGATCCGCTTTGCGAGCATTATAGGATTCTCAGAAAGCGTCTGTTCACTTCGGACGGCGAGACGGAGTTCCGCTGATCCCGGGGGCGGGCGCGGGGGCGACTTCCGCCCGTGCCGCGGCACAAGCCGCGCCGCAGCGCGGACTTCCGCCGCCCCCGCGCCCGCCTGTACGCCGAAGCCGCGCGGCGCTTTCCGCGCATATTCCGCGGAAGGGGACCCACGCACCTGCCCGAACGGCGGCTGAGCCGACTGTGCAAGCCGTTCCCCCGGCTCGCGTACCGCCCCCTCTGTTTGCAGACCTTCCCCGGTTTATGCAGACTGCCGTCCGGCTTGAGGCTGTTCCCCCGACGTTTACGTGCTTCGTTCCCCCCGCTTGCTTCGGGCGATTGCCGTCCGAAGATTTTTCACGTTTTTCCATGTCGTATTTTGATGTTGCCTGTCGGAAAGGGTTCTCTTTTTATGAAAAAACTCAGGTTTCCCTCTGAATTGTGTTATCTGCTCGGACTTATCATCATGGCACTCGGTACCGCCTTTATGAACCGCGCCGAACTCGGCGTTTCCATGGTCGTGGCACCTGCCAAGGTATTCTCCATGAAGACCGGCTTTTCGTTCGGCTGGTCGGATGTCATTCTTCAGGTCGTGCTTCTGCTCGCGCTGTGTATCGTCATGCGGCGCTTCCGTGTGGGGTATCTCTTTTCCTTCGCTACGGCGTTTTTCTACGGAAGATTGCTCGACCTTTTCATTTTCCTCATGACGAACCTGCCGTCGGGGAATCTGCTCCTTCGTATTCTCTGGGCGTTTGTCGGTATGGCGGTGACCGCCGTCGGCGTCGCGTTCTTCTTACATACCTATTTCGCGCCGGAATCCTATGACCTGTTCGTCAGGGAAGTTTCGGAGAAATTCAAAATCCCCTTTGGTAAATTTAAAACGGCATATGACTGTGTGAGTCTGGCAATTGCCGTCATTATGACGTTTGCCCTCTTCGGCACACAGGTCTTTGAGGCATGGGGCAGAGGCAGCTTCGAGGGGATCGGTCCTGCCACCATCGTATGCGCCGTCATCAACGGTGCCATGATCGCCGCCTGCTCCCGGTGGATGCAGAGACATCTGGACCTTTTCGATCTTTTTCCGATTGCGGAATATTTCAAATAACCGAATTCACAGTCAGTTCATTATTGAATGCTACCATACAACTTGAAAACGAATCACAGAAATCTATGAGGGAATTACGGATGGAATCGGTAAATAACTGTAAAGAACTCAAATTGAATACAGGCGCGGGCGCGGTGATCGGCATCGATATCGGCTCCACGACGGCAAAGATCGTTGCCGTAGAGGACGGACGGGTCGTGTTTGAGTGCTACGAGCGACATTTTTCACAGGTGCGCGCCAAGGCACTGGAATTGGTCGGGCGCGCCAGAGCGTGTTTCCGGAGCGGAAAGGATACGCCGGTCAAGGTAGCGATCTCCGGCTCCGCTGGGCTGGGGCTTGCGGACGCCGCGGGGATCCCCTTTGTGCAGGAGGTCTTTGCAACGGGCGAGACGGTCAAGGCACTGGCTCCCGATACCTCGGTCGTCATTGAGCTTGGCGGCGAAGACGCAAAGGTCATCTTCTTTGACGGCGGTATGGACGAGCGCATGAACGGTTCGTGCGCCGGCGGAACGGGCGCGTTCATTGACCAGATGGCGACGCTCCTTGACGTTACGGTGGACGAAATGGACGCGCTTGCCCTGAAACATACCAGACTGTATCCCATCGCATCACGCTGCGGCGTGTTTGCCAAGACGGACATACAGCCCCTGCTCAACCAGGGCGCAAACAAAGAAGACATCGCCGCGAGCATCTATCAGGCGGTCGTCAGCCAGACCATCGCGGGTCTGGCGCAGGGCAGAAAGATCGAGGGCAAGGTCATGTTCCTCGGCGGCCCCCTGTATTACTGCCACGGCTTGCGCGAGCGGTTTGTCGATACGCTTCATCTGTCCTCCGGGAACGCCCTGTTCCCGGAGTACGGAAGATTTGCCGTCGCCATCGGGGCGGCGCAGTACGCGGCGGGGCAGGAGACCTCCTTTACCTACCCGGAACTGACCGCGGCGATCGAAAAAAGTACCAGAGAAAAAACGGATATGCCCCATGCCGAGCCGCTCTTCCGGAGTGAGGCGGAGTACGAGGAATTCCGTGCGCGTCACGGAAAGGCGGCGGTCCGCTATACCTATCCCAAGGATTATGCGGGCGATGCGTATCTCGGCATTGACTGCGGCAGTACGACAACCAAACTGCTCCTCATGGCAGAGGACGGCTCCGTGCTGTATACTTATTACAGCTCCAACAGAGGAAATCCCGTCTCCATCGTCAGGGATCAGCTGATCCAGATCCGCGAGCTCTGCGCTGACCGGATCCGAATCCGCGGCAGTGCCGTTACCGGATACGGGGAGGAGCTCATCCGCCACGCATTCCGCGTGGACCGCGGGCTGGTCGAGACCATGGCGCACTTCACCGCCGCCAGATTCTTCAACCCGAAGGTCGATTTCATTCTGGACATCGGCGGACAGGATATCAAATGCTTCAAGGTCAAGGATAATGCCATCGACAGCATCATGCTCAACGAGGCGTGCTCCTCCGGCTGCGGTTCCTTCATTGAAACCTTTGCAAAATCCATGGGCTACGGCGTGGAAGAGTTCTCAAAGCTCGGCTTGTTTGCCGACGCCCCCGTGGAGCTCGGCTCCCGGTGCACCGTCTTTATGAACTCCTCCGTCAAGGAGGCACAGAAGAACGGCGCGTCGGTCGGCGATATTTCCGCAGGGCTTTCCATGAGTGTGGTCAAGAACGCGATCTACAAGGTCATCCGTGCCAACAGCGCGGACGAGTTGGGCCGTGAGATCGTGGTGCAGGGCGGTACCTTCTATAACGACGCCGTGCTCCGCAGTTTTGAAAGAGAGATCGGCAGGAATGTCATCCGTCCCGCCATCGCGGGTCTGATGGGCGCTTACGGCGCGGCGCTTTACGTCCGTTCCCTGAAGCTCCCGGAATCCACGCTTCTGCCGCTTGCCGACCTGTACGCATTCACCCATTCGGCAAAGTCCGCGACCTGCCACGGCTGTACCAACCAGTGCCGCCTGACGATCAACATCTTCTCCGGCGGGGAAAAGTATATCTCCGGCAACAAGTGTGAAAAGGGTGCCGGGATCCGCACCGATTCCCCGGAGTTTGAGGTGCTTCCCAACCTGCATGAATTCAAGAGACAGAAAATGCTGTCGCTCTCGCCGGTCGAGGGCGGGCGGAGATCGGATATCACCATCGGTTTCCCGCAGGCGCTCGGTATGTATGAGCTGGCGCCCTTCTTCCACGCGATTTTCTCGGACCTCGGCTTCCGCGTCGTGCTGTCCGGGATGTCCTCCCGCGCGATCTATACGCTGGGGCAGTACAGTATCCCGTCGGATACCGCCTGCTATCCCGCAAAGATCATGCACGGGCACGTGGAAAAACTGCTTTCCGACGGCGTGGACGCAATCTTCTACCCCTGCCTGTCCTACAACTTTGACGAGAACCTCGGCACCAACCACTACAACTGCCCGGTGGTTGCGTACTATTCCGAGCTTCTCGCGAGCAATATGGACGATCTCAAAAAGACAAAATTCCTTTACCCCTACCTCAACATCAACAGTGAACGGGAATTGACGCGGGGGCTCTGGAGAATGCTTACCGCCAATTTCGGAACCGGATTTACCAAGCATGAGGTGCTTCATGCCGTCCGCGCGGGATATGCCGCTTACGGTGCGTGGATGAAGGACATCCGGAAAGAGGGAAAGCGCGCGCTTGCATACGCAAAGGAGCACGCAAAACGGATCATGGTGCTTGCGGGACGTCCGTATCACATTGACCCGGAGATCGGACATGGCATCGACCGGCTGGCGACTGCACTCGGATTCTGTGTGGTCAGTGAGGACAGCATCAGCGATCTGACGGAGCAAAAGCCCGTCAACGTCCTCAACCAGTGGACCTATCACGCCCGGTTGTACAGTGCCGCGCACTACGCGGCGTCGCACGAAGGCGTGGAGATGGTTCAGCTCGTGTCCTTCGGCTGCGGCATTGATGCCATTACCGCCGACGAGGTGCGTTCTGTCATGGAGCACGCGGGTCGGCTTTATACCCAGATCAAGATCGACGAGATCACCAATCTCGGTGCGGTCAACATTCGTCTGCGCAGTCTGCTCGGTGCTCTTGAACTGGCAGAGCGGGACGGAAAGGAGACTTGCCACGCATGACGGCGTTTGCACCCGAAAAAGAAAAACAGAATGTCCGCCCGTCGGCGGAGCCGGCAGGGGAGACCTCCTGCCCGCCCGGCTGCACCGGATGCTCCACGATTGACGAAGAGGGGATCATTCACCGGATCCCGTTTACCAAGGAGATGAAGGAGACCTACCGGATTCTCGTCCCCAATATGCTTCCGATGCATTTCGAGATGATCTGCAAGATCTTCGATCATTACGGATACACTTCGGAGGTGCTGACCGACGGATCGCACGGCGACAGCCGGACGGTCATCGACAAGGGACTCAAGTATGTACATAACGATACGTGCTACCCCGCTTTGCTCATTATCGGGCAGTTTCTGACCGCGCTGGACAGCGGCAGATACGACACTCACAAGGTGGCGCTTCTTCTGTCCCAGACCGGCGGCGGCTGCCGCGCGTCCAATTATATTCCGCTGCTCCGCAAGGCGCTTATCAAGGCAGGGTACGGGTATATCCCCGTGATCTCCTTCAACCTCGCAGGGCTTGAAGAGAATCCCGGCTTCAAGCTGACGCTCCCCATCCTGCACCGCCTGGCTTACGGAATGATTTATGCCGATCTCATTATGTTGCTCCGTAACCAGTGTAAGCCGTATGAGCTTCACGCGGGCGACTCCGACCGCATGGCGGACAAATGGACGGAAATTCTGACCAACGAAATGGCAGAGGCGAAGGTTATTCGTTACAGACGGGTCAAAAAGAATTACGTCCGTGTGCTTGACGCCTTCGCGTCGATCCCTATGCAGCCGCGCGACGCGGTCAAGGTCGGCGTGGTCGGGGAGATTTACATCAAGTTTTCCCCGCTCGGCAACAATAACCTGGAAGACTTCCTCAACGCCGAGGGCGCGGAGGTCGTCAAAGGCGGGCTTGTGGATTTCTGCATCTTCTGTGTTTACAACGGAATCATGGACAACCGGCTTTACGGTCTGCACAGACGGACGGGATGGGTCTATCGTCTCATTTACCGTTTCCTCTGCAAAAAGCAGATGGATCTCATCCGCACGATCGAGCGGCACGGAAGGTTTGCCCCTCCGCCGTATTTCGACCATATGAAGGACCTGGTACAGGGTGTCATCGGGTACGGTGCCAAGATGGGCGAGGGCTGGCTCCTCACAGCGGAACTGCTTGATCACATCGAATCCGGTATTGAAAACGTCGTCTGTGTTCAGCCGTTCGGATGCCTGCCCAACCACATCGTGGGAAAGGGCAAGATGCGACAGGTCAAGGAAGCGCATCCGGAGGCGAACATCATCGCGGTGGATTACGACCCCAGCGCGACGCGTATCAACCAGGAGAATCGTCTCAAGCTCATGCTTGCCAACGCCAAGAAAACGCCTGTCCGCGGAGACACCTCCGTGACGGGCAAGCCGGAGAAGTGCTGAGATACTGCTGTGTTATCTGCTGAACCGGGAAAAATCTCGGGTGCAGCCGTGCTGTTTTTACGAAACCGAAAAGAATCTTTTCCCCCGCCGCACCGCCATTTCATGGCGACGCGGCGGGGCTTTTTGTGCCATTTCCCGGTTCCCTCATTCCGCCCCGTCAGTTTTTCTCAGTACCTTTCTTTGGTTCTGCCCATTCCGCCCCGTCGGCGTGGGCGACTTCCGCCCCCGTCGCGCCAACTCCGGCGCCGCGCCGGCGGACTTCCGCCGCCCGCCCCGCCGGGGCGGGCATTCTCTTGTTTTTCTCTCCCTCCTCCCCGATTATTTTCGCGGACAGGTTCTAATTGCCGGACAGCGGCATACAGTATAGCACAGCTTGTTCGGGAGGTGAGGACATACGCCGAGAGTCAGTGTGAAGACCTTGGGCGGGACGGCGGGAAAGCAACCTGTCCCTCCCGCAATTCCGGAACTGCTTGTCAGACTGCTTCCGTACCGCGTAACCGATGCCGTGAACCTGGCGATCCGGGAAGGCAAGGTGAAAGGCAGAATCGAAGAGATCCGGCTCCGCCGCGGACGGCAGATGTCGCTGACAGTCGGCGGGCAAAACCTGTTTTTGCCGGTCACCATGGACGCATCCGGTATGGAGTTACTGCTCGCCGTGCTTGCCGGCGGTTCCATCTATGCCCATGAGGAAACCCTCCGCGCGGGCTTTCTGACACTTCCCGGCGGAATCCGCGTCGGTGTCGGCGGACGTGCCTCGGTCTTGGACGGAAGAGTGACGGGAATATCGGAAATATCTGCCCTTTCGATCCGGATTCCCGGCAGATTTGCTGTTTCGGGTGCTCCGGTACGGGAACTTCTGGAGGCGGGGCAGTGGACGGGCGGCGTACTTATCTGGTCGCCGCCGGGCGAGGGAAAAACCACCCTGCTTTCTGCGGCGGCGCTTGCCTGCGCGGAAGGCTCTGACGGTCACCCCGCCAAACGCACCGTGTTTGTGGATACCCGCGGGGAGAGCGACTTCCCGGAGGACGGCGGTGCCTGTGCGCTTGACGTTCTGCGAGGGTACCCGAAGGCGGAGGGGATCGGGATCGGCTGCCGGACACTCGGTGCCGAGGTGTTGTTTTGCGATGAAATCGGTGCGGAGGAAACGGCGGCTGTCCTTTCCACGGCAAATTGCGGGGTACCCCTCGTCGCAACCGCTCACGCGGGAAACGTGGCGGAACTGTTGCGCCGCCCCGGCTTTGCGGAGTTACACCGGGTACGGGTGTTCGGCACCTACCTTGGTATCCGCAAGGACGGTCACGGCGGATTTCACTTTGAAAAAACAGATTGGGAGGCGGCAGATGCTCATCAAATTACTGGGAGTGATTCTGGTGGCGGCGGCGGGAGTGATTCCGGCGATCCGTGTCAGTCTCGGGGAACGCCGCCGCCTTCGTCAGACTGAAGCGTTTCTTGCACTTTGCCGGCTTGCCTTGGAGCAGACCGCCACGCTTGGTGCGGCGGTACCGGAGATTCTCAAACGGGCAGAGGGGCTGTGCTTCGCCTGCGGCGCGCCGGAACCGGATGCCGCGGCACTGGTAGCGGCGGCTGAAGAAAGTCTGCCGCCGGAGGGCGCGCAGGCGCTTTCCATGGTGTTCGGCAGTGCGGCGGGAACAAGAGAAGAGCAGGTGGCAAGATGCCGCGCGGCGGTAGCTGTCATGGAGAATATTCAGAAAAAGCAGTCGGAGGAGCTTCGCGGCAAGCTGCGCACGGGAATCGTTCTGCCGCTTTCCGCGGCGGCAATCGCGCTTCTGCTTCTCTGGTAAACGGTCAAAGCAAGTAAGGCTTTGCCGGCTCCGGAGAATCGGTGGGATACCTTGTGTCCGCAACCGCCGTCCTGCGTTCTTTGCGCCGGACGGAAGCGGACAGAGGTCGGACCGCGCGCTTGATACGGATGATTCTTGGACGCGTTCCCCGGGAAGCCGGGCAACAAGACGGAAAACAGGAAGGACGGTACAGATATGGATGTCGGATTGATCATACAGGTCGCCGGAATCGGGATACTGGTCGGGATCTGCGCGCAGATACTGAACAAAACCGGGCGGGATGAACAGGCAACGATGGTCATTGTCGCGGGGATCGTGGTCGTACTCTGTATGCTGATCGGAGAGATCGGCAAATTGTTCGACCTCATTTCCACGGTATTCGGTTTCTGACAGATGACAATGCTTCTGCGGATCACGGGAGCGGCAATGGTCGCATTGTTTGCGCTTACCATCCTGAAAAGTACCCGACCGGAATTCGTTCTGCCCCTCCGGCTCGCCGCGACGGTTATCGTGTTTGGCGCCGCGTTCCTTTTGTCCGAACCGGTGATTACATATCTCCGCTCACTCTCGGACGGGCTGGGGCTTGGCGGGGAGACGGAAATTGTATTCCGCGCGCTTGCGGCGGCATTTCTTACCCAGATCGCCGCGGGTATCTGCCGGGAAAACGGGGAAGCGACGCTCGCCTCCGGCGTGGAATTTGCAGGGCGGGCAACCGTGCTTGTGTTGTGCCTGCCGCTTCTCGGGTCAGTGCTGACGCTTGCAAGGGGGCTGCTCGAATGAAGAAAAAGATGAGACGGACAGTTCCGCGGTGCTTTTTGTTTCGCTCGCTTGCCTTCCTCGGTGTGATAGGGGTACTGACCGTATTTCTGTGCCTTCCCACGTTTGCAGCGGGTCAGAGTGGGGATACTGCCGACCTGCCGGCAGAAGCCATGACCTTGCCGGATTCCTATTCCGATCTGGAGGAGGCAATCCCGGAGGAGGTGCGGGACCTGCTTCCCGACGGTTTGTTTTCGGAGAATGCGGGGGAGGTCTCGGAGGCGGTTGAAAAACTGAGTGATCCTGCATTTCTCCTTTCCTTGTTTGTTGCGCTTTCCGGCACCGGGGTCAGAGCGGCGCTTTCACTGTTCCTGACTTTGTGCGGTATCCTGATTCTCAGTTCGGTGGCGGGAAGTGTCCGCGAGGGACTCAGCGGGGGCGGAGGCGAGACCTTTCAGTTTTGTGTCCGGATCACGGTATTTGCCGCGATCGGCTCGACGCTTGCGGGGACTGTGGAAATGGTTCGGACCTATTTTTCTCATCTGACGGAGTTCTGCTCGTCGCTTGTTCCGCTCCTCGGCACGCTTTACGCCATCGGCGGGAATGTCAGGGGAGCCGTTACCTCCACCGCCGTGCTGGAGCTTTACCTTTCCGCAATCGGTACGCTTGCGGCGAGTACCGTGACGCCTTTGTTCTGCGTCTGTCTCGTGCTTCTTCTGATCGGTGCGTTCGGCTCTCTTGATACCTCGGCATTTTCCGGATTCCTCCGGAAAACCTATACAACGGTGCTTGCATTCTTTATGCTTTTACTCAGTTTGTTGCTTGCAGGACGGTCGGTGCTTGCCGCCGGAAATGACAGCGTAGGGCTTCGTGGCGTGCGTTTCGCAGTCGGGAATTTTGTTCCTGTCGTCGGCGGAACGGTGGCGGATATGACCGGGGCGGTCGCGGCAGGAGTGGAATATCTGCGCGGAACAGTCGGGGTCACGCTTCTTTTCCTGCTTGCCGTGCTCCTGCTTCCTACCGTACTCGGGCTGTTCCTGACCCGCGCGTCCTTCAGTCTTGCGTCGGGTGTCGCGGGACTTCTCGGTTGTCGGGAGGAAAAGGGACTTCTGTCCGGAATTTCCGATCTGTACGGCTATCTCATCGGGATTGCCTGCCTTTGCGCGTCG
Organism: uncultured Eubacteriales bacterium; assembly: GCA_934796165.1. Classification (GTDB taxonomy): domain Bacteria; phylum Bacillota; class Clostridia; order Oscillospirales; family CAG-272; genus CAKVOU01. The sequence continues at coordinate 63,185 of CAKVOU010000011.1, forward strand.
GTTGCGGTGGTGGCGCTCGCTATCCTTGTGACCACTGCCGCCGCCATCGGAACTTAACGGAGGGGACGGAATGAAAAACTATCTGATCTCTCTTATGGCGGTCGCGGCAGTCGCCGCACTGGCGGGATTGATTGCTCCTGACGGCGGGAAGAAAACCGGATTGCGCCTTGTGACCGGCATTTGCGTGCTGTTGGTTGCCATCACACCGATCATTCAGGGACTCCGGGCGCTGACCGATCCGGATCTTTCGTTTCTCTCGCTTTCGGGGGAGGAGCGGCAGGAGGAGTACGAATCACTCTTTGCGGATGGTGTCAGAGAAGCGGGCGGCGCCTATCTGGCACAGCGGCTGTGCGAAGCGCTCGCCGCCCGTTATTCCTGCCCGGTGTCGGATTTCTCCGTGCGCCTTTCCTTTTCGGAGAACGGAGAAAACGTAACATCGGTGCTGGTTCTGCTCCGTGGCAGAGCGGTGTTTCTGGATACCTATGATCTGGAGAAATATGTAGAGAAATTGTTTTCCTGCCCCGTTACGACCGCGGTCGGCGGGGATTGAATCCGTTGACGCGGGAATCGAATCTGCGGAGGATGGAACAGCGCCTGCGATTGACGGGGAAAATCAGTTTTCGGCAAGCGACCGGCGGGGAGTTGTCCCCGCGGACGGTACGAAGAAACAGGGGGAGCAGATATGCCGGTTGACGAGAAAACATCGGAGAAAAGGGAACCGAAGGACAAAAAGTCTTTCTTCATAAAAATTGCGGTTCTGGCAGGTGCGGGAGTACTTCTGATCGTGCTCGGAAACACCTGGATGCAGGACCGAACAGTACAAAAGGAGACCGCCTCCCGGTCGGTCAGCGCTTCGGAGGAGCTGCACGCTTACCAGAAGTCGCTGGAAGAGGAGATCGCGGCGCTTTGCGCATCGGTTTCGGGAGCCGGACGGGTGACTGTCGCCGTCACGCTGTCGGGCGGCTTCACCTACGAGTATGCAACCGATTACAAAACCCAGTCCGGCGGCGGTAGCTCCGAGGTATACGTTACAGCCGGCAGCGGGTCCGGGGAGGCACCGATCTATCTTTCCGTGAAACCGCCGGGGATTGCGGGGATCGGCGTTGTCTGCGACGGCGGAGGAGATGCTTTGGTCCGCAGGGAGCTTATCTCGTTGCTCAGCGCCGCCTATGGGGTCGGCACCAATAAAATCTATGTGACCGCATCTTCTGCCGGATAATCCGGAATATCCCGGCGGGAGTCGCCATATACATAGAGCGAACAAAATTTTGAGGGAGGACATATCCTATGTCTACGAATTCTGCGAAAAACAAGATCCAGGGCTTTTTCGAAAAGGTTGGGAAGCGAAATATGCTGATTGCCGGTGCGGTGCTTCTCGTCGCCGCGGCAGTTCTTCTCAACTGGGTGTTTTTCAGTGCCGGTCAGAAGGCCGGCTATGACCAGTATGCCAAGGGAACCGGCGCACAACAGACCGGGGAACAGGGTACCACCAAAAACCAGACCGACGCAAGAGCGGAATACTATTCCGGTGTGCAGGTCAGCCGTCAGCGTGCAAGAGACGAGGCACTGGAGGTACTTCAGTCGGTGGTAGACAACAAGGATGCGACCGAGACGGTCAAGAACGAGGCGCTCGCCGAAATGCAGGCGATTGCCGCAGAGATCGAGAAGGAAGCCAACATTGAAACTTTGCTCAAATCCAAAGGCTTTTCCGCCTGTGCTGCACTTCTGAACGGTGACAAAGCCACCATCATTGTCAGTAACGCGGACGGTTCCACCGAGCTTTCCGCAACCCAGCTCGCTCAGATCAACACGGTGGTTTATGAGCAGACCAAGATTCTGCCCACCGCAATCAGCATTCAGGTGAAGTAAAGAGCGATTTGTACATTTTCCTCTGACCGGTTGACCGTCTGATCGGGGAATCCGGCACCGGATGCCATGACCGCCCGCAGCCCGACGTTCCACCGGGCCGCGGGCGGTTTTCCGGTCCCCCGGAGGTTTCCCCGCGGGCGGGGCGACTTCCGCCGCCCCGCCCGCACCCACCGTACGTTTTCCCGCCAACGGACGAGAATTCGCCGTCCTGCTTGACTTTTTCCGGAAACCATGGTACAATTTCAGCAGACTTGCCAAACGGCAAAAAAACTGATGTCCGTAATCCGGAAATGATCTTGAGGAGCAAAAGGATGAGACTGGTACGTTTTTTGACTGTAATCCTGGCAATTCTTTTCTGCACCGGGGCACTGATGTCCTGCGCCGGATTCCGGAAAGAGATTGCCGGAACCACAACGGATAACGATAGCAGAACAGAACAGACCCGCTCTGCGGAATCGGATACGGAAGCTCCGGAATCCGGTACCGGGGAGACGGAACCTGAAACAAAACCGGGCGAAACGGAAAAGAAACCCATAGAATCGGATACAGAAGAGACAGAAAGCAAAGGAGCAGATATGGAAGCAAGAAACGGAACCATAGAGATTACACAGCTTTGGGGCGCTGACGAGCTGTACGCCCGCCACCGGATCCCCGGTATCCTGGTCACGAGCCGCGGAACCGTCATCGTATATAACGAGGCGCGTACCGAGGGCAGTGACTGGTCGCTCATGGATATTTTCATGCAGAGAAGCACCGACGGCGGCGAAACCTTCGGCGAGAAGATCTACCTCGCGGAAGGAACCGTCCGCCATAAAACCGTCAACAACGCGGTCATGACCGAGGGAAAGGACGGCACGCTCCATTTCGTCTTCTGCCGCAATTACTCCATCGCTGGCGAGGGGGTCTTCTATAAGTACAGCCGCGACGACGGACTGACCTGGTCCCCCGACCGCGAAATCACCGAAGCAACGCTTCCCGATATCCGCAACGCGTTTGCCCCCGGTCCCGGTCATGGGCTTTGCCTCCCCGACGGCACCATCATGATGCCTGTCTGGATGGTACTCAAGTCCGCCGGTATGTCGGTCGATTCTCACGGTCCCGCCGTGCTCGGAATCCTATACTCCAAAGATAACGGAGAGACCTGGCAGACTGAGGGACCCATCACCGAGTTCAACGGCATGACCTCCGCCTCCGAAAGTGAGCCCGTCCTTCTGTCCGACGGCCGCGTTATGCTCACCATCCGAAACGGCTTGCCCGGCTTCCGGGGGTACGCATACAGCGACGATGGCATTCATTTCTCCAAGCCGACGCTGGACGAAAATGTCAAGGACCCCTGCAATTTCGGTGCGGTCGCTTCCATGGAAACCCCGGACGGCAAACACGTCCTGCTTCTCGTCAACAGCGACTGGAACGAAAACGATGACCGCATTCATATGACGCTCCGCGCGTCGTTCGACGACGGAAAGACCTGGAGCGTCAAACGCGAATTCGACGCGGATAACGGAGGTTATCCAGATATTACCGTCGGCGCGGACGGAACCATCTTCATTCTGTACGAGCACGCATACGGTGAGAAAATGTTTCTCGTCCGTACCGATCTCTCATGGCTTATGGAAGGGAACCGATAAAATGAGGTTTTTCAGGATTCCGCTCCGCCCGGATGACGAAACCGTTTATCTGGACGCTTATCTCCCCGACCTTTCCGAGCCTTGCCGCGATGCCATGCTTGTCATCCCCGGCGGCGGATATGAATTCGTGTGCGCCGACCGTGAGGGCGAACCCATCGCGCTCGCGTATCTTTCCCGCGGCTTTGCTTCGTTTGTTCTGCATTATTCGGTCGGTGCCAAGGCAAAGTACCCGCGCCCCCTCGCGGACGCTTCGCTTGCCATGTGCCACATCCGGCGGCACAGAGAGGAATATCATCTTTCCGACCGCGTGTTTGCCGCCGGCTTTTCCGCAGGCGGACACCTCGCGGGTGCGCTCGGAACGCTCTGGCATCTGCCGGAACTGCTTTCGGATATTCCGGACATGAAGCCGGGAGAAAACCGCCCCGACGGAATGATTCTTTGCTATCCCGTTATCACGGGCGGGGAATTCTCGCATCCCGGTTCCTTCCGGATGATGCTAGGGAAAGAGCATCCGAAAGAGGAGGAACTTGCCCGGTATTCGCTGGAAAAACACGTGGACGGAAGGACCGCCCCCGCGTTTCTCATGCATACCGCAAATGACGAATGTGTCCCCGTGGAGAATACGCTTCTGATGGCATCGGCGCTCTCATGCGCGGGGGTGCCGTTTGAAGTGCACGTGTATCCCTCGGCGCCGCACGGCTGTGCGCTTGCCTGTGAAATGACCTCGGGCGGATGGGACGCGTGGAACGACCCGGAACTTGCCAGATGGCTGGAGCAGTCGGTCGCGTGGACCAGACGCCGCTTCGGTTGCGCGACAAAATAAACGGCTCCCGGCAGCCGGAAATGCCGGGATATGCGGGTATGGCGGAATTGGCAGACGCGCAAGATTTAGGATCTTGTGTCCCACGACGTGCAGGTTCAAGCCCTGTTACCCGTACCAAAAGCAAGGCAGTCCCCCAAAGGGGACTGCCTTGCTTTTGGTGCTGTTTTCCCGGCGCAGAACCTCTCCCCCGCCGCAAAGCGGCGGGGGATTGTTTTGTGCCGGGTAGAGAAGCGGGAAAAGCGAAACATCGGCGCAGAACCGGGTTCGTAAGCCCTGTTACCCGTTTCCAGACGCAGAACCTCTCCCCCGCCGCAAAGCGGCGGGGGATTGTTTTGCGCCGGGTAGAGAAGCGGGAAAAGCGAAACATCGGCGCAAAACCGGGTTCGTAAGCCCTGTTACATGGCAAATACGCTGATTGCCGCTTTGACGTCGTTTTTCATTGCCTCGATTGCGTCGCGCACCGCGTCGTGGAACTGACCGTATGTCTTGCCCGATACCGCCTCGCCGCCGGCTTTCGCCATATACGTATAATAATTGACCTTCCGCACGCCAAGCGAAATGACCTTCTGGTAATCCTCGTGGCTCACACCGCTGCCGCCGTGCATAACAATCGGTACCTTTGTAACTTTTTTGATCTCTCCGAGTCTTTCAAAGTCGAGCTTCGGCTTTTTTAAGTAGATCCCGTGCGCCGTCCCGAACGCGCAGGCAAGCGCGTCGATCCCGGTCTCTTCGGAAAATCTCTTTGCCGCCTCGGGGGAGGTGTAGACGCTCTCGCCCCCGGCTGCGCCGGATTCACGCGATCCCATCGAGCCGATTTCCGCCTCGACGCTTGCGCCGGTTTCTTTTGCCATTTCGACTGCAATTGCCGTATTGGCAAAATTCAGCTCGTCGGGCAGGGTGGACCCGTCGTACATCACCGACGTAAAGCCAAGATCCAGTCCCTTCTTCACATAGTCAAGGTCGGTTCCGTGATCCAGATGCACACAGACCGGCACGCTTGCGCGATCCGCCATGAAAAGCATGATCGGCGCGATTTCTTCCATTTTGCAAAGCCCCATTTCCTCATGAACCTGGGCGTGCATGAGGATGACCGGTTGATTCAACTCCTCTGCCGCGCCGAGAACAGCCTGCAGGCTCTCAAGGTTCGGCGTGTTGAAGGAACCGATTGCGCATTTCTTCGCCTCGGCGATTTTCAAAATATTCTTCAGTGTGACCAGCATCTTTATTCCTCCGTGAAGTAAAATTCCAGATTGTGCAGCTTCCCGGCACCCGGCTCCAGAAATTCCAGCAAGCCCTTTTCCCGCATGATATCCCGCCCGTCCGGCAGGCAGTTGCCCGGTTCCAGCCCGAGCACATAGTCGCGTTTGCCCATCATCTTCCATTCCGTGAAAAACGGCAGCTGTTCTTGGTCAAAAGAAATGGTCACGCGCTTTCTGATGTCCGGGTTATATGCCGAGACTCTGCCTTCCTTCAGCGTGTGGTAATAACACATTTCTTCATAGCCCGTCTGCGGCTTTTCCATCCGGAAGCAGTCCTCCATGCCGGTTCTTGCGTGTTCGTTTCTCGGCGCGGTCCTGACTGCCGGGATGTCGAGAATCAGATTCCCGGAGAGCAGCGGATAGCCGATGTTGCAGTGATAGAGCACCTGGAGCGGTGCTTTTCCGGGGCCGATGTTGCTGATTTTGTCGCACAGACTGACCCGGTTTTCGGTTTTCGAGATGCGATATTCGCGTTCCAGCAAAAAGCCGTGCGAGAAGATCGCCGCATCGCGGACTTCCGCCCGGATCACGATCTCCGCCTTCGTTTCGCTGTACGAATAGTTTTCGCACGGCGTGTTGGAAACGGTTCCGTGGAGAGGGAGCTCCTCGCCCGCGTCCGTACACGGGCTTCCGACTGAGGCAAGCCCGCACGTCGTCATAAACCCGGCGGTAAAGGATTTCAGAAAGCCCGCGCCCCGGTTGTCGTAAAATTCCGGAGCGACAAACCCCGAAGGCGACAAGTAGCTTAAGTTATCGCCCTTGAAAGTGACCTTGGCGATATCCATCGCGCGGTCGGCGGAAAAAATCATTTCCAGTCCGAGTCCGTTATTCACGATCAGGAGCGTCATTCCCTTGCCTTTGCCCTTTGAAAGCGTTACTTCCAGAACGCCGGACAGCTGGAGAGGGTGACCGATCCATTCATTCACCGCGTAAAACCTCCTTTGACAGTGCGTATATTTTTTTGTATTTTTCAAATTGCTTTTCGTAAAACGCGTGTCTTTCCGCGTTCGGGTAAATCGTCTTTTCCGGTTTTGCGAGAACCGAATCCTCGTCATAGATACCGATTGCTCGCCCCGCCGTTTTTGCCGTCCCCGCGCCGCCGATCTCGCCCGAGGACAGTGCCGTGACCGGCAGATTCAGAATATCCGCCTTGATGCCGAGCCAGACATCGGATTTTGCACCGCCGCCCGTCACGATTACGGATGCCGGCGAAAGCCCATGTTCTTTCAGGATTTCCAGATTCAACAGAATCTCAAACGCCGTGCCCTCCATGAGTGCTTTGTAGATATCCATCTTTGTATGTTCAAAGGTCAGCCCCAGAATTGCCGCCTTTGATCCGGAGTCCATATATGGCGTTGCCGCACCGGCAAAATGTGGAAGGATAAGAAGGTCCGTCGGTTTCGGGTTTACCGCCATGTCCAGCTCCCGGTAACCAAGATCCGAAAAATTGTCGCGGAACCACTTCAGTGTCGCCCCGCCGGTGTAGGAAAGCACGTAGCAGGCATAGCCTCCTGCCGGGTGCGGCGCGAATGAATAGCCCATGTCAAACAGGGCATAGTCCTTGGGAACCCGGTCAAAGAGTACGGGGACACATTCCACGGTACCCGTTCCGTCCATGACATGATCGTTTTTCTGAATATTAGCGCCGATGAGCGCTGCGATCTGGTCGTGCGCCCCACTTACGATCAGGGCGCCCTTTTTGACGCCGAGCATTTGTGCAAGCTCCGGCTTGATTTCTCCGGCGACCGTTCCCGTCGGGACGGGGGTGGATAAAAGCGAAGGGTCGATCCCCGCAAACGCCAGAAGCTCTTTGTCCCAGCATTTGCTTCCGATGTCGAAGCACGCCGTTCTCGCGGCAAGCGAAAAGTCGATCTGCCTGACCCCGGAAAGCATATAAACTATGTAATCCTGCATCAGAAGGATTTTTCCGGCGCGGGAAAAGCAGTCCGGCAGATGCTCTTTGATCCACATCATTTTGGGGAGCGAATACATCTCGTGCGTCTTCGCACCGGTCCGGTAAGCAAGCTCCTCTTTCCCGAACCGGTCGGTCAGCCTTTCGACCTGTTCCTTCCCGCGCGGATCGGTGTAGAGCATCGACGGCGCACACACGGCATCCCGTTCATCCAGCATTGTGAAGGTCTCGCCGAAGCTCGTGACGGCGATTGCCGCAACGGAGGAGCAGTCCGCCTCCCGGATTACCTGTTTCACCGCGGCAAAAATCGCTTCCACATCAATTTCGTGCAGTCCGCCTCTCCGCGATACGTCATAGGGAGCGTATGCCTCCCGCACAAAAGCGCAGTTTTCGTCGTAAAGGGCGATCTTGCACCCGCTCGTGCCGATGTCAAGTCCCCCTGCCAACACCTTACCCATCATCAGAGCTCCATCACGTCATAGCCGAGGTAGTGGGTAAACGCTTCTTTCAGAATATCCGCCATGTGTCCCACGCCGATCGTCGTGTGATGACGGAAGCCGTTTCTTCCGAGCTTGATGAGTTTTCTCTGGAGGTCGTCGATCTGTGCAACGCCGCCGCATCCGAAAAATCCGTTTTCGATTTCATCGGACGTGAATCTGCCCTCGTCAACATAGAAGGTCAGCTTGCCGTTCTCCGTCTTGCAGTTGGAGAAGGTCATGTCAAACGCGGCGATTCTGCCCTCGTTCGCGCCCCATCCGCAGCCGGGACAACCCTTGGCAAACATCTTGTGGTCGGTCACAAGCCCCTTTTTCGTCATCAGGCTTTGCGCGGTCGAACCGCAGTGGAAGAGAATCACCTTGTTCTCATCTTCGCCGTAGTTGTTGTTCCAGTCGAGGCAAGCCGTGGGCTTTTCCGAAGCCAGGGACATTGAATACATATTGATTGCCGAGCACAGGTCGATCTCGCAGGAAGCAACGATCCCGCGGTCGTTGAGCTCGCTCAGAAGAACGCAGGGCGCAACGCCGAGCACCGTCTGCATTTCCTCCCAGCACCGGAGCGTCACGGCATTCAGGCGGAATTCCGCAATATAGTCGTCGATGACGACGGACACCTTCGCAAGCGTGGTGAGCTTCTCCTCCGGCACAAGCGAGAAATCGGTGTAATTCTTCAGGTGTTCCTTTCTTGCCGTCACCTTTTCGTCGCTGTCCGCATACTGCCCGACGCGCCAGATCAGGTCGGACAGGTCAAAGGTCTCGCAGGTGATACCGTATTTCTGTAGCGTGATTTCATCGTAGCGCACCGTTTTGAATTTGGATGTTCTTGCGCCGAGAACGCCGATGGAAAAACGCTTCATTCCGTTTACGACACGGCAGACCGCGGCAAAGTCCGAAAGATTTTTCCGGAATGCTCCGGAAAGCGGGGAAACGACGTGCGGAGCAAATACCGTGTATCCGATGCCGTACTGATGGAATACGTCCTCGATGCTGAATTTTCCGCAGTAGGAATCGCGGCGGTGCTCGAAATCCATTTTCCCGATCTCATCGGGATATGCCTGAATGAAGATCGGCTTTCCGGCATTCTGAAGCGCCGCAACCGCGCCGTTTTCATCGCTGAAATTCGGGAGCGACATGATTACACCGTCATATTCTCCCTCATGGCTTTTGAGCCATTCGGCGTATTTCCAGCCCTCTGCGCGTGTTTCCACCGCCCCGTATCGGGTCATGTCCTCCGGCGCGATCAGGTAATCGTAGCCGGCGTCCGTGACCGCCCTGACCATTTCCTCGCGTGCTCCCGCGATCAGGCTTGCCGGGAAGAACCCTCTGTTTCCGAAATACAATGCGAATCTCATAAGTGCCCTCCGTTCGTAAATTTTTTTCTTGATTATATCACGATCTGTGGTATAATGATAGGCAGTAACATTCAGAAAACTGTAATTTCGTCCGAAAGGCGGGATGTTTATGTCTTCTTTTTTCTACGACAGTGATCTGTTGCTGCTTCTTGAAAATTTCTACACGCTGACCGGAATCAGGATTGTTTTGTTTGACGCTGACTTCAACGAGGTTCTTTCCTATCCGGCGGGCGGTTCGTTCTGCTCTGTGATGAGAGAGAACAAGGAGTTTGATACGCTCTGCAAGGAAAGCGACCGGGTCTCGTTTGAAAAGTGCAGAAGAACGCATTCGCTTTGCGTTTACAAGTGCCACGCCGGGCTTTATGAGGCAACCGCACCGATCACGCAGGGCGGCACCATCATCGGCTACATCATGTTCGGGCAGATCACGGACAACCGGGACAAAAGTGCGGTGTTGTCCGCCGCCGAGGCGCTGAGGAAACAGTACCTTCCCGATGCAGATATTTCGGAGAAGGCGAAGAAGATCAAATACAAAAGTCAGAAGCAGATCCTTGCCGCCTCCAAAATACTCGATGCCTGCACCAATTACATCATATTGAAAGAAATGATCCGTCCCCGGAAGGACGACCTCATGACCATGCTTTCCAATTATGTGGATCTGCACGTCGCGGAGGACATACGGGTCGGGGACATCTGCCGCGCCATGAATGTCAGCCGCACGCGCCTGTATGAAGAAACGAAGCAATACACAAACGGCGGCATTGCTTCGTTTATCCGGTTGAGGCGGCTGGAGGCTGCCAAAAAACTTGTTATGGAAACAAACCTGCCTGTTTCGGAAATCTCCGGCAGGGTCGGCTTTGTGGATTACAATTATTTTCTTCGCGTATTCAAAAAGCATTTTGGTGTTTCGCCGAAAAAAATGAAAGCCTTCGGAAACAAATGATCCGTTCCGTACAAAAAAGAGAAGAGAACAGCGGGGGCGATTCCGGGGCGGGACGGTTACCGGTACCCCGACAAGCAGTTGTTCTTTTGTGACGTTGTGCCTCAATTTGAATTTATAAGTGATTATATTGACATTTATTTCGAGGAATGGTATAATATTAATATCATTTTCCGAAAATCAACAAAAAACGCTTGACAAGGAGGAGCAGGTCGTGTACAATGCCTTGACAGACAGACAGACAGACAGACAGACAGACAGACAGACAGACAGACAGACAGACAGACAGACAGACAGACAGAC
>CAKVOU010000012.1 GCA_934796165.1 uncultured Eubacteriales bacterium
TCATTTACCAAGGTCGTGATCGTAAAGGATAATATTATCCCGTGGCGCGACGAAAACGGAATCCTTTATATCGGCATTGAGAGATTCCTGCTTGACCCGACAGCCGTTTCACGCTGTGCTGACGGAATTTGAAATTTGTTTTCTTTGCCTACTGCACCTCATCCTTTGCGTTGTGAAATGAGTTGACTTCCAAGCGGTTTTATGCTATACTAAAGGCAGAAAAAACATTTTGCGCAGTCACCTGCGGGCTTCACGATATGACGGAAATCTATGCGGGTTTCGTTGCTGACCACACCTTTGACCACTTACGGCTTCGGACTACCCGGATTCAGTGCCGCGAAGAGCACACGAAAGCAGTCCACCAGGACTAAAAAGCCCCGAAAAGCCCGTAAAATCACGTAAAAAATCAGGATTTTAGCGTTTGGGACCATCAGGCCGCAGGTTTGAGTCCTGTCGCTCCGACCATATCGAGTATTCATAAAGGTTTTAACTTTATGAATACTCGAATTATTATTTGATTAGGTGATATTATGGAGCAGTACGATATTGAATTGAGGCAGATTCCTTTTTATAAAAATCATCCGGAGCTTATCCCTTTTATAGGCACTCATTTTAATGAGTATTCAATTTTAATCGTTGGTGAAAGCCACTATATCGATCAAAATTCAGATAATATACGATATGACAACTCCTATTTCTTGAACTGTTGGTGGAATGGGACGCATGATGCAATTAAAAATGAACCGTTTTCCAGTTGGTATAACACGCGGGGCGTAGTAAATAATTACCTTGCTGGGAATCGCTCCAGAGGTCACTTGATATTCACAAATCTAGTAAAAGCATTCAGTGAATGTGTGCAGGGGCAAAAAATTGATTCAATCAATACCACAAACTCTCAATTGTTTCAATATTTTGCTTTTATGAATTTCTTTCAAATGCCTTCATTGATAAACGGCGAAAAGTATTGGAAATCACTTTGCATTTCAGACCAAACCACTGCATTGCAACTATGGAGTATCTGCAAAGATAATTCTGCAAAAGTCTTGGATGCGGTCATAGATGTGCTTCATCCCATAGTTGTGATATTTTCCTCGGTATCTGCTTATCGGGCATATCAGGAATCGGATCACAACCGAAATTATAATTCCTTAATCGAATATGTACCTCACGCTGGGTGTAAATGGTGGAACCAGAAAATCAAAAAGTATGGAAACAAAAGCGGTAAAGAGTTGTTTATTGACATTCTCAAAAAGCACCTGAATAACGCTTTATAATTTTGTATGTGTTGGAGCAAACCTGTTCCAATTTTCTTTTCGTTATGATGTTTTCGGCTCAGGTAAATGTCGAATGAGGTGCCCTGAATCGAATGTGCGGATCGGCAAACAAATATGTGTGTCGGCTTTGGCTTTATTGCTTTACGAAATTCCTTATGAATATCTGCATCAAAATTTTGACAGAAAGCAGAGTTTATTCTCCACTTTCGGTCATTTTTTATGCTTATTTAGGTATTTTACCGCCACTTTTGAAAAAATCATATTTTCACGACCACATAAGGAAATGTGGACTGAAAATTCCTTTTTCTTTGTTTACAGCGGCTCAAGATATGAAAAGTCAAATGAGCAACCGCCACAGATTTTCCTGTGGCGGTTGTCTGAGTAATTACCTTACCGTTCGTCCGGATTTAAGCCGTTCTTTCTCAGCCGCGATTTCCTCATTCTTTTGTTTAATCATCTCGGCAAGCTTTTCTTCGCATTCTTCTCTTGTGTCGGCGTAGATATTAAACTTTTTGCGTTTTCCGTTCACGCGCGGGAAAAATCTGCCCTCATAGAGATGGTCGTTTATCATCGTCACGCAACCGGTGCCGGGCTTGCGCAGCTTGCCGCCGGTAGGCTTGTACGGCTCAACTTCCGGCTCTGACGGCTGATTGTCCGCTTCACTGTCACTTGCCTTGTCCGTCGCGGTCGGCTCGGGAATGGGCGTGTCAGCCCCCACAATTTCGTGGTCAATCCTTGCCGTCTCAGGGTGGATACGGATCAGCCTTTTACAGGACAATTTGTAAAATTATTCACATTCCCTTGACAGATTTGAAAAAATATGATACAATACTCTTGAATATAAGGAACAAGGGAGGAAAAATGTAAAATGCCGACAGCAACGTTTTTACTTTATTGTGTATATATGATCGTCGGCATCTGTGCTCTCCGTTTGCTTTCCAAACATCATATGAAGGTGGCGCGCGTGTTTTATACCGTCGCGTTTTTTGTCTTAATGCTCTATCTCCCCGTCTATGCGGGAAATGAGCTGATGGCAGAATTTCTGTCTTCAATGCTCGAGCCCTTTTCCAGCGAGCCGGTCATAACTGCGCTTCGCGAACCGCTCATCGTCTCGGCGCCATACCTGACGGAATCGTTCGCAATCGGCATCGTTATCTCGGTATTCATCTGCCTGTCGTCGGTATCGGTCGCGTTGACCGCGATCAGCGTTTACCGCAGCATACAAAAAAAGAACAGTTTTCATCGCGCGGTATTTACTCACGCGCGCAAGAAGGCTCATACAGTTTCACGCGCAGTTGTTTCGGGAAGAAAGATCTGCGTTACTTTTTGTCGCTATAATTGTTGATTCATTCTCTCTTTGATAAGATAATGATATTCCAAAATGCCCGAATGCGGCATCATGTACTTATTTTGAAGGAGAGAATTATGAAATTGAATAAAAAGAAAGGCTTTACCATCGTAGAGCTTGTTATTGTCATAGCTATCATCGCCATACTGGCAGCTGTGCTTATTCCGACATTTACAAACCTTATCCGTAAGGCAAACGAGTCCGCCGACATTCAGGCGGTTCGCCAGATGAACACCCAACTCGCCATCAACGAAGTGACCGAAGGCAAGTCCTTCTTGAGGTTTACCGTTCGCTGGAGAACAGCGGAATGTCCGCCAAAGACTATCGCCCCCTCGTCACCGGCAGATATTTCTTTTGGGACCGCAAACTGAACCGTATCATCTATACCGACGAGGAATACAAAGTCCTTTTCCCCGATGAATGTAAGACTGCAACCAAAGAAAACGGCTGGACTTCGCTCAGCGGAGAGATCAATGAAGATAAGAATTATAACGTTGAGGGAACGAGCGTAACAATTGCATCCGCCGAACAGTATTACGCTTTCGTAAAAGCCAATAAAACCTTGCCGGCCGATACCAAGATAAAATTTACTGCCTCAAAAATCGACCTCATGGGTGCGGACATCGGATTTGAAATACAGCAATCCGGCACCTACTCAATTTCCGGAGCAGAAGGCGGGACCGAGATAGTCGGACTTGCTCAACTTAAAAACGCATCAATCGGGAGTTCCGGAGAATATGCCAACAAAAAATATAACAGCGGGCTTATTCAAAAGGTGGGAGAATACCCCAGTCAAAATGCATCAATTCAACTCACCGTCAGCAATATTACCGTTTCTAATGCAGTTGTCGGGGACCTTGAAACCAGCGGTGTCGGCATCATTGTCGGACGCGTGAACCCCGGTGCAACTGTTACGCTTCAAAACATTACTGTAAAAGATTCCACTGTAAACGGCAGTAGCAAGGTAGGTTCACTTGTCGGTCACAATCAGGGCGGAACCGTGGAAGTTACAGGTTGCATGATAGAAAATGTTTCGGTAAACTGCTCGGAAGGTGAATCCGGAAAGGTCATTGGTACTGTTAGCGGCAAATCTACTACCACAATTGATAAAGCATTTGAAAACTGGGTAAATAACGTAAGCCTTAATCTTGTTAAGGGAGCACATGACAGAAAGACCGTTGAGCTTGCAGGCGACACCAAGATAAGCTTAACGAAGAATGAAAAAAACTTGGAGTTGAACGTTGCCTCTGCGACCATTGTGGAGAAGGTAAGTACAAGCGGCGAACATCAGGGCCACAAATTGTTCTATAAAGATGCTTATCTCACGGTGCTTATAGATAATAACGGCTATAATAGAGATGAATATATGAAAATCATTACCGTAGGCACAACTTCTAAGGTAAACGACGTTAACCTCTATAAATTTGATGCATATAATGCTTCTGCAACCATCAATGGAACCACATACGACAACTTCACCGGAGCGATAAATATTAACAACTGATATAAATCCCCGTGAAAGAGTTGAACCGGTCGTAAAAACAGACAATTTAAAGTTACCACTCATGATGAATTAACCCGGTGCTTGCTATCGGAATAAAAGCATTGCCAAGCAACAATCAAAGCAAACAATTCAATATTTTCGCCCCCGCAGAGATTCCGGTCTCTGCGGGGGCGATTTTCTTTGATCAATTCCGGCTCTTTCTTTGCCTGTCGCACCTCAGCCGTTGTATCGTGAAACAAGTTGACTTCCGGTAAATTCTAAGTTATACTGAAATCAGAAATGCGGAAATATCCGAAAAATATCATAAATTTACGGAGGGAAAACGATGAAAATCAGCAATTATGAATTGCCCGACAACGGACTGGTTCTTGTAGCCGGACGACCGGGCGTCGGAAAATCCTATGTCATTCTTGAAATGGCAAACGAGTTGAATCAGAAAGGCATAAAGCCCGTGTTGCTATATGCCGACGGACGGGATTCACATTCTTCCTGTCACTATGACAAAGGGGTCGTGCGAAAATCTCCTTCAAGGCTTTCTTGCGTCAAAAAAGTATATCCGGACATTCCTTATGTTGTAGAGGATGATGCTGCTGATTATTCTCTTTCCGGATGGGAGACTCTGATAAAAAACATAATGGAATTCGAGCAGCCGAAAGTGATTTTTATCAATTCTCTTGTGAATCCGGGTAATTTCATTGCCGAAGACATTTTGAAACTCCTGCATGACACAGCAAAAGAAAATGATATTCTGATTGTCGCCGAATGCCAGGTTTCAAGAAGCGCGGAAGAAAGAACAGATGGTCATCCGCAAATAAACGACGTAAAATGTGACCGGGAAGCACTCAAGTATGTTGACCAATGTATTTTTGTCTATCGGATTCGTTATGATATGCCGGATGAAGAGGAAAAGCGTGATGAGATTGAAGTTTATTCTCCCGGTCAAACGGTTTTTATGCCGTTCAATCCGCAAAAATATTTTCGTTGAAAAAGAGCGCAGACAACCCCGCAGAACGGGCCTTTTTTGTCTGCACGAGCGCCTCGGAAAAAGGAATGTCCCGGTTTGTCTGACGAAAAAATTGTTATGACAGACGAGGCAGGGCTCCGTTCCCTTTTCATCGGGTTCCCCTCATTTTCGCTTTGACCGCGTGTTCCCCCGGCTCTTTGTCAGACCGAAGCTGACGTCCGCAAGAAACCCGACCGTATCGTCGGACGCATACGGGAGAAGCACGGACACCCAATGCAGTTTGTTCATGTGGTAAGCGGGATAAACGCCATCCGCTTCTCCGAACGATCCGAACATTTCGACCGGCAGCTTCAGGTTGACCACATCGACCGTCCCGTCGCCGTCAAGCCCGAATTTCCGTCCGGGTACCCGCATCACAATGGCGAACCATTTACGGTTGTCCGCGTGCCGCAGGACGGCGGTCCCGGAGTCCCCCTCAAACGGGTAGTCGGGCGACACGCCGAACGCGGATTCGCAATAGGAAAAGAACATCTGCTTTGTCATCGTGATTCCTCCGTTTCCGGGCACATATCTATTCTTGATTATACCAACCACCGGACGGAAAGTCAATGATTTTCCGGGCGCGGAAAAGGGCAGCCGCTCCTGCGGCTGCCCTTTCTTTTTTGTCAGACCGGGGTCCCCGGCAGGTCCGTTTTACGGAATCCGAAGCTCCCCGATCAGTCCAGCTCCCCGTAGGGGATCAGCTTGTGAATGTTCACGTTGCGGAACAGAGCATCCGAGGAGGAACAGAGATATGCGTCATAGGGTGCGTCCTCCATCGCGGTATGCGCCGTCAATGCATACTCATCGTTGACAAAGAATTCGACAAAGCCGCCGTCCGTCACCAGTTTGACGGTGGCTTTTGTCAGGTCGCCGATCTCCAGCACACTGTTCACCGGATGTTTGGGGTCGCCGGGCGACAATACCTTCAGATAGGTTTTCCCGTCTTCCCGCGCGATGACGGCGCGGTATTCCCGGTCCCCCTGCTTCATGACATAAGCCACCTGCCGGGACTCTCCGAGATCGACGTCAAACGTCACGTAATTACGCTGCAAACCGCCCGTAAGGGAAATCAGCGTCTCGCCGGTCGTCCGGATTGCGCCGCCGTCTCTCTCCGCACTCCCGCTCACACAGCCGAAGCCGTCCCGGATCGCTTCATAGATCCGCCCGTAATTGAGGAGCTTTGAGAGCCCCGGGTCGAGCCTGCCGCCGAGCGAGCCGTCCGCCCGCTGTATCACCTCACGCGGCAGATTGAGGTATCCGCCCCACGGGGACCAGGGCATGGTATCATATGTGGCGGGAATCCACCCCCACAGATATACCTTCTCTCCCACCTTTGTCACCCGGGCGGCGCAGAGGTCTTCGCCGTCGAGGAAGGAAAAGTCCTTCCCGCTCCAGTTCACGTCCATGCAATCGACGCCCGCGTCGCCCGTCCAGTACTGGAGCGGCCCGACCTGGTGCGCCGTATTGTACGCGACCGAAACAAACACATACCACCGGTCGCCGATCTTCATGAGCGACGGACATTCGGGCAGATTGCGGGAATACCCCGCCTCCACCACGTTTCCGGGGCGCGTCCAGGACAACGCGTTCGGGTCATCCGACTGATAGATCACAAGGTCCGAGGTCTGCGCCCCCGCGTCAAAGCGGTAGTAACACCCGGCAATGAGCAGGTATCTCTGATTTTCCTCATCAAAATACAGGAAGTTGTCCCGCATACCGAAGGTGTACTTGCTCTCCACGAAACGATTGCACGGGAAGCGGTAATGCAGGCGGTATTCCTGACGGTAGCGCTCCCACTCGTCGAAGTGGTTGGCTTCCGGGATGTCCGTGAAGGTCAGCAGGTTGTCGGAAACCTCCAGCGCGTCGGTGTAATTCCCCGCCCTTGCGTCGTCCGACCAGAGGAAGCCCATGTACAGGCGGTGCTCCTTCTCGCTGTAATACGGGAACACATCGCCGTAGAGATGTCCCGCCGCGGTTTTATGGTACAGGGAAAGGTTCTCCGTGTGCTCAAAGGTCACGACGGGGTTGAACTCCACCCGGCATCCGTCGCCGGACACGCGGAAGTACAGCGTCTCTCCCTCACCGACTTCCGCTTCCAGTTCCACATAATTGCCGACCGTATCGCCGGGGGCAAGCGTACCCGTGTAAAGCAGTCTGTCTCCCTGACGGATTTCCACGGTCGCCGTGCCGTTTCCGTCATCTCCGCGCCTGTAGTTGCCGTAGATCACGGCGGCGCCGGTATGCTTTGTCACATACTTCCGCACCGCCGCGGCGCTGCCGGGCAGCATGGAAATGCCGTCCAGCGCCGCGCCATTCCCCTCAAAACGGGAGGCAGATGCGTTATAGGTCATCTCCCGGTAGCCGTCGCCTGCGTCCTCCAGGTAGTACCAACCGTTATACCCCTGCTCTCCCGCAAGGGTATAGCCGTGGGAGGCGCGGGAGGTAAGTCCCCCGTCCTCCGGGTACCTTTCCTGACGGCGGCTGCGATACAGTCCGTCATAATCAAATTCCACGGCAGGTTCCTCCGGTTTCTCCCGGTCGCGGCAGGCACCGAGGCAGTACAGACAACCAAAGAGCAGAAGTACCGCAAGACAGGTGCTGATCCATCGTTTCATCGTGTTCTCCGGTCAGAAGTTTTCAGTGCGTTCCGGGGAACGCACGGTTCCAGTCGTCCGCGAAGCGTTTGATTCCGATGTCGGTGAGCGGATGCTTTACCATCTGCAGAATGATCTTGTAGGGCACCGTCGCGATATGCGCACCGTTCTTTGCCGCGTCCACCACGTCCTGGGGGCCGCGGATGCTTGCCGCAATAATTTTGGTTTCGATTCCGTGAATCCGGAAAATGGTCGCGATGTCCCCGACGGTTCCGACACCGCTCTCGGCAATGTCATCCAGTCTTCCGATAAAGGGGCTGACATAGGTTGCGCCCGCTCTTGCGGCGAGCAGTGCCTGTGCGGGGCTGAAAATGAGGGTGACATTGGTGCGGATTCCTTCCCCGGAAAGAATCTTCACCGCCTTCAGTCCCTCCTCAGTCATGGGGATTTTGACCACGATGTTCGGGTGAATACGGGAAAGCTCCCGCGCCTCCTTCACCATGCCGTCGCGGTCCGCGGCGATGACTTCCGCACTGATCGGACCGTTCACAATGGACACGATGGTGCGGATGACCTCTTCAAACACCAGTCCCTCCTTTGCAATGAGCGAGGGATTGGTGGTCACGCCGGATATAACGCCCAACTCGTTTGCCGCGCGGATTTCTTCCACGTTGGCAGTATCAATGAATAATTGCATAAAGGTTCCTCTTCCTGCCGGCTTCCCGCCGACGGGGGACTCCCCTGCCGTCCTCGCGGCGGCAGGGGAGATGAGTTCAATCAGTGTTTCTTCTTTTTGAGGACAAGCGGGATGACAACTGCCGCGATAATGACCACCACAGCGGCGACAATCACCCACGGGAGCCAGACGGGAGCACCGCCCTCATCGTCGGGCTGCTCTCCGGGTTTTTGGTCGGTGTCTGCCTTGACGGTGATCGTCTTGGTCGCGCTGGTCACGCCGTCAATGACGCAGTAAATCTCGTATTCGCCCGCCTCGGTTGCGCTGAATTCATATTTGAGGGCGCCGGAAGCCACTTCCTTGCCGCCCACAAACCACTTGATTTCCTTGGCAAGTGCGTTGAAGGGGGTCAGGTTTGCGTTGACGGTCACCTTCTCGCCGATCTTTGCGGTGAGGGAGGACAGGGAAAGCGTCACGCCGCTTACGTCGGGAGCGGGAAGCTCTACGGAGCTGATCGTCATGCCCTTGATCCGGAGCGGCACCGTGCCGGTTCCGTCGGACGGGAAGAAGTTGTAGTTGAATTCGGTCGGGACCGTCAGGTTCGGGAACTTGGTGAACAGCACAATCTCGCCGTTGAGATACATGGCAATGCTGGTGCCGTCGGACATAATCTCGATGGTATTCCAGTCACCCTTCTTCGCAAGTCCCGCATAGGTCAGATCCTTGCCGAAGCCGTAATCGCCGACCGACCATCCCTTGCCGGTGGACTGATCCTTGATGTACGGGCTTAAGCCCTCCGCGTTGACCGCGACGGCAAGCTCCACATACACGTCCGGCTTGCGGGAATTCAGTCCCTTCATGCAGGGGTAGGAGTAGTATTCGATCCCGATATCCTCCGGGACAAAGAGCTGATACGACATGGAGAAGGAGGTACTCGACGGCGCCTTGGCACCGGACATGGTGTACCACATCTGTCCCGGCGTGGTGCTGTACAGGTACGAGCCGTCCGCGTCGGAACCGACGGTGAAGTTACCGTAGGTATTCCCTTCCTTGATCTCATCGCGGTAGATCACCTTCCAGTGCTCCCCGCTCTCCAGCTCTTCTTTCATGTTGTAGACAAGCGACACGAGCACCTCGTTGCTCACGGTCTCGCCTGCCTTGCAGGTCACAAGGACGGATTCGCCCGCCTTGGCGTAATCGGAAAGTGACAGGGTAAGAGAGTTTCCGGTTTCACCCGCCAGCGCTTCCCCGTTGACATACCATTGGAGCGCCACGTCGGGGCCCAGTCCCGTTACCTCGGCGGTGAAGGTTGCCTGCTCGCCCTTGAAATAGCTGTTCTTTTCGGTCGTAACGCGGACAAAGCCCGCATTTACCGTCAGGGTCACCGCGTTGCTCTCCACGGAGCCCCTCTTTACGACCACCGTATAGGTGCCTGCCGCAAGCCCGGACAAGGACAGAGTTTCGCCACTCTCGCCGTCCTTTTTTGTTCCGTTGATGTACCATTCAAACGGATCCTCCGGGCGGAACGCGCCGAGTCCCTCTGCCGTCAGCGTGACGCTGTCTGTGGGGTAGAACTCGGTCTTATCGGCGGAAAGCGTGATCTTACCCGCGGTCGCCGTGACTGTGACGGTGTTGCTTCTGATTCCGGTTCCGCGGTATTCGATCGTGTAGGTTCCCTCGGCAACATCCGGAAGCGTCAGGGTGCTTCCGGTTTCGGTCTGCGCTTCGCCGTTGACATACCAGGAGAAGGTTTCGCCCGCACGGTCACCGAAGACGTAAGCGCTTGCCACAATGTCATCGCCGATCACGACATTGTCGGTCGGGACGGACACGCGTGCGGCGGAGGTACCCTCAAAGCCTTCGTAAGCAAAGTCGCGCCAGTAAGCGCCGTTGCCGCTCTGGATCCAGAGGTACTGGAGATGTCCGCGCGTGATACCCATTTTCGTAAAGGTCGTGGCAATCACCTTGGTGCCGTTGATGTACAGGTCAAGATGGTCGCCCCAGACTTCGATGAGGTATTCGACCTCGTCTCCGGTTTTGAAGGGACCGACGGGAGCTTCCGCGCCCGCGGACTTCCACGCTTCCTCTTCGGTCTGCCAGAAGATTCCGGGGTTGAAGAGCACGCCCTCATCCACGGACGACTGCACGTTGATGCAGTATTCGCGTCCGTTCTGGGAGGTCAGGGAGGCATTCATGCCTGCCAGCTTGATGGTGGGATAGTAACCGGTCACCGTGTCGTCCTTGATGACGAAGGTGCCGCGTACCATGAAGTTGTCGCGGTAGAGATTCTCGGCGGACAGGTCAAAAATCTTTTCGCCGGAATCGGTCGTGGGGTTGGTTTCGGAATAGACGGTGGAAAGTCCCTTCGGTTCTTTCAGAACCACGTTGTCGATCTCGATCGTGCCGCGGGGATCGATCCAGAAGCCGGTGATGGTGCCTTCCGCGATCTCGGCGCGGGTGTGGTAGTTGTTGTTGCCGAAGTTCGACAGATGGGAAACGCAGAGGCGGGTACCGTTGACCCACAGCTCCATGTAGCCGCCGAACTTGACGATGCGGACGTGCGCAAAGTTGTCGGTGATGTCCACGGGATTTGCATTGAGACCGCCGTGGAGGTTGCCCGAGTTGTTGTAGATCATGTGACCGTTGAAGTCAGCCATCGACCAGTACGCGCCGTTTCCTTCACACGCCATGTAAATGTTCTCGCCGGTATTTCCGTTCAGCCCGGCGAAATGGATGAAGAAGAACGCGCCTTCCGACGCCTGCTTGACGTCAAACGAGAGTTCGTAGTTGTTGCTTGCGGTGCGGTATTCCGGAGGAATCGTGATGCTGTTGTTGAAGGTCGATGCCTTCGCCGTTCCGCCGGACACTTCAACCACTCCGTAGAGCGGGTCGGATTCCTTCAGCGGTGCCTCGAAATCCTGGGAATAGATGACCCCTTCTTCCGGCTCCGCGGATTCCGCGGACACGGGAAGCAGTACCGCCGGCATCATGCCGAGGCACAGGACGACAGCCAGAACGAGGGACATCACTTTACGAATGGACTTGTTCATAACTTACTCCTTTTTGGATTTATTCTGTATCCGTCTCTTCCGGACGGATAGAGTAGACAGGGGTATCCGGAACGGCGGCAAGGTTACAGCAAAGCACCCGTGCCGTTTCGGTTTTCTCATAGGCGACCGGTTCCCGGCAACGGTCGGTCGCATAAAGACAGCGGTCATAGAACGAGCAACCCGCCGGGCGGTTCTCAAGAGTACCGAGCTGCATGGATTTCAGCGGCAGCTCGTCGTTGGAGGTATAGGTCGGATCGGGGACTGGAACCGCCTGGATCAGCGCCCGCGTGTACGGATGCCGCGGGTGGGCGATGACCTGCCCGATCTCGCCCTCCTCGACGATCTCGCCGAGATACATGACCGAGACTCTCCCGCTTTCCGCGATATACCGGGTGGTGGAGAGGTCGTGGGAAATGTAGACGAAGGACATTCCAAGCTTGCGGTTGAGCTCCTTCATCAGGTTGAGGATGGACAGGCGGAGGGAAACGTCGATCATGCTGACCGGTTCGTCCGCCACAATGAGGCGGGGGTCCAGTGAAATGGCTCTTGCCATGAGTATGCGCTGTCTCTGTCCCCCGGACAACTGGTGGGGGTATTTGCAGAGGTATTGCTCCGTGGGGTACAGTCCGACCAGCCTCATAAGCTCTTCGATCTTTTCGTTGATCTCGCGGCGCGTCCATTTGCGGTGATGGGTCTTGATGGGCGCGTACAGGCTCTGGTAGATGGTGCGGACCGGATTGAGCGCCGCGTAGCTGTCCTGCTGGATGAACTGCACCTGGCTGAACGCGCCGCCGTCGCCGATTCCTCCCATCTTTTTGCCGTTCAGATAGATGTTACCGGAGGTCGGGCGGTAAAGCCCCGTGATGATCTTGCCGAGCGTGGTCTTTCCGCAGCCGCTCTCCCCGACCAGCGCAATGATCTCGCCGGGGTAAATATCCAGGTTGATGTTGCGCAAGACGTGTATGCTTCTGTCGGAGAAAACCGAGCCGGGCTTTTTGAACACCATGTGGATGTTTTCCAGCCGCATGAGAGGAGTCAGTTCTTTTTTCGTTTCATTCATGTTCCGGCTCCCCCTTGTAGAAATAGCATTTTCCGCGAGTTCCGTCCGCGACCGACCGCATGGGCGGCTCCGCCGTGCGGCAGAGTGCCGAGCACTTGGGACATCGGGGGGCAAACACACAGCCCGCGGGAAGATTCAACAGGTCGGGCGGAGTTCCTTCGATCGGTTTCATATCAGAAGTGCTTCCGATGATTGAGGGCGTTGCGCCGATCAGACCTGCGGTGTAGGGATGCGCACATTCCTTGAATACATGGAGCACATCCCCGTATTCCATCAGTCTGCCGCCGTACATGACACCGACGTAGTCGGCAAATTTTGCGACAACGCTGATGTCATGGGTCATGAGCAGCATGGTCACGCCGAGCTCGCGGTTGATCTGTTTGAGCAGCTGAAAGATACAGCTCTGCGTGATGACGTCCAGCGCGGTGGTCGGTTCGTCCAGCACGATGACCTCGGGGTCGAGCAAAAGCGAGAAGGCGATCATAACTCTCTGCTTCATGCCGCCCGACAATTCATGCGGGAAGGAATCCAGAACGCGTTCCGGGTCGAGCTTGACGTAGTCGAGGAATTTCCGGCAGTACGCCTCCATTTCCTCTTTACCTTTGCCGAAGCCGTGCTCCGTGAGTGTTTCAAAAAACTGCTGACGCACGGTCATGACCGGGTTGAGCGCGCTCTGCGCCGCCTGAAAGACCATAGAGGTCTTTTCCCAGCGGAACCGGCGGAGCTGTTTTCCGTTCAGTTTGTCCACGCGGATCTCTCCGCCGTCACGCCCGAAGAAGGAAATCTCACCGGCGGCGATCCGACCCG
The DNA here is from genome assembly GCA_934796165.1 of uncultured Eubacteriales bacterium. Taxonomy (GTDB): domain Bacteria; phylum Bacillota; class Clostridia; order Oscillospirales; family CAG-272; genus CAKVOU01. The sequence continues at coordinate 13,320 of CAKVOU010000012.1, forward strand.
GCTCCGAGATGCAGTCGATGAGCGAGGACGCGAGCGTGGTCTTGCCGCTTCCGCTCTCGCCGACAAGCGCGGTGATCTTGCCGCGTTTCAGCTCCAGAGATACGTCGTTGACGGCGCGGAGCGTAAATTTTTTCAGCGGGTAGTCGATGGAAACGCGGCGGAATTCCACGACGTTCGGATGAAGTGTACCCACAGTATTTGTATCGGTTGTCATTATCCGTCCCCCTTCCTTACATGATCCTGAGACGGGGATTGTTGGTTTCGTCCAGCCCGTTGGCAAGCAGAAGCGCCGCCACCTGGAACACAACGATCGCCGTCAGGGGGTACAGAAGAATGGCAACATTCTGCGGATTGACCAGTCCCTTGGTACGCGCGGCGTTGATGATCGCGCCCCAGTCGGTCGGGTTATACGCGGCAAGACCGACCAGCATGATTCCCACGCTTGCAACGATGGCATTCCGCATCGCCATGATAAAGTTGACCACAATGTAAGAAAATACATTGGGCATCAGTTCCTTGAAGATGATGTGCGTCCGGGACATATGCATGACACGGCAGATCTGGATGAAGTCGCGTTCCTTGAGGCTCATGACCTGTACCCGGATCGCGCGGCACAGCCCCGCCCAGCCGAACATGGAAATCACGACGGCAAGCGCAAAGGGGGTGTTGATGGTCACAATCGCGGCAAGAAGCAGGTACACGGGGAAGGACGGGATCGACAGAAAGATGTTGGTGACAGCCATGATGACCCGGTCCACCCAACCGCCGATATAGCCGCTGAGGATGCCGAGCACGATGCCGATGAAGACCGACAGAAACGCGGAATAAAACGCGGTCTTGAGCACGTTTGCCGTTCCCGCAATCACCTGCCGGAAGACATCTCTGCCGAGCCAGTCGGTGCCGAAGGGATGCTCCGGCGAGGGCGACAGGTACTTGAGCTGCATATTGGAGTTGGCGTCATACGGGAACAGGCGCGGACCGAAGATTGCCACAAGAATGTAAAGAAGCAGAATGGACGCGCCGATCACGGTCTTGGGGTTTGAGAAAATGCGCCTCAAAGAACGCCCGAACGAAACAAAGAATTCGGAGAGGCGTACCCGGGCTTCTTCCCGGAAATTCCGGAGTTTTTCCATATCGTCACCCCCTTCTCACCCGCGGGTCAACGAGCGGGTAAATGAGATCCACAATGAGATTGATGAGGATCACCATGGCGGCGGAGAAGAAGATCAGTCCCTGCACCACCATGTAATCCTTGGTAATGACGCGGCTGGAGATCTCCAGTCCGATACCGGGATAGTTGAAGATGCTTTCCATCAGCGTCGCCCCTCCGAACAGCGCTCCGAAGGAAACGCCGAGCTGGGTGACGAGCGGAAGCAATGCGTTCTTGCGCAGATACTTGTTTCTCACGGTACGTTCACTGAGTCCTCTTGCGCGGGCGGCGAGAATATAGTCCTCTCCGAGCACGCTGATGCAGCTTCCTCTCATGTGCAGGATCCAGTTGCCGGTCTGCACGATGGTATAGGCGAGGATCGGCAGAAAGGCATAGTAGAGCACGTTGAGAAGAAACGGGAAATTGAAGCCGGGGGTGACCTCAAAGGCGTTGTAATTGTTCTGTGCCGGAAACCACTTGAGGCGGTAAGCAAACAGAATGACCAACAGCAGTGCCACGAGGTAATCGGGGATGGAGCCGGAGATGGCGATGTACCCGGATGCCAGCTTGTCCACCGTCCGTCCCCGCTTCTGCGCCGCGATACTGCCGATCGCCTTCCCGATAAAGAAACTTAAGAACAGCGCGACCGAGGAGACAAACAGCGTCCACGGCAGGCGCGTGCGGATCAGCGAGTTGGCGGTCACACCGGTTTCGAGGTAGCTTTCCCCGAGCTGCCCCCGGAACAGCCCGCCGATATACCTGCCAAACGCGCTGAGCACGTTTTCGTTCGGGTCATAGTTGAGCAGTTCCGAGGCAAGCTCATACGCCCGGTCATAGGTAATTCCCTGCTGCCCCTGCAATTTGAGCGCGTAGATCTGGAGGATGTCTCCGGGGATCTGGCGGAGCAGAATGAACAGAAGAATGATCGTCAGCGCGAGCGTCAGGATTGACAGCCCGAGTTTCTCAAAGAAGTACCGGTACTTCCCGAAAAATCCCGAAACCGCCTTCCCGAATTTGGTTTTTTTCTCTTTTTCCATAATTTCAGAAATCCCGGAGGGATCAATGCTTCGGCTGATAGACGCCGTAAGCGATCAGATAATTTGTGGCGTAGACCAGATTGGTGCGTGCAACCGCATAGAAATCGTCGGTGCCCGCGGCGGGGACGTAGGTCACGTTGCGGTTTTCCGTCCAGTAGGACTCCAGCGGCACGCCGCTGATGCGCCCGACGTTGATGGTCGAGGCGGTCACGTTCTGGAAGAACTGAATACCGAGGCAGAGATCCGCAAGTCCCGTGTTGAACACATCGACGAGGTAGGTCAATTCGGATTCATCGACCGAGTAAAAGGAGTTGATGTAATCGGCGAACTCATAGGTGTTGGTATCCGAGCCGAGTCCGTTGAAGGTCAGGCGGACATTGCCTGCCTTCTGGGAATCGTAGTAATCGTCCGGGTAGCGGTCCACGTGCACCCACTGGGAATACACGTTTGCAAACTGGTTGTAGGAGCCGGTCGGATAGGAGAAGGACATATTGAGGTCGGTCCACTCAAGCAGCATATCGTAGGGACAGGGATCCGCGATGGCGTTGGAATAGAAGTTACTCGTTTTGAACAGGTCCACCTTGATGCCGAAGTTCTCCATCTGTGCCGCTGCCGCTTCCGCCGCAGTGGAGGAGATGTCATGCGAGCTGGGTGCGCCGAGCGCGATGGTGACCTGCTTCTCTCCGATGTACCACTTGCCGTCCTTTCTCGTCCAGCCTTCCGCCTCCAGAAGCTCCGCGGCGCGTTCTTTGTTAAGCGAATACCTGGGGAGCGCGTCGAAGTGTTCGCGGCTCATGTACTGCTCCGCCTCGGATGCTGCCATGCCGAGCAGGGGGTACCACGAGGTCGTCGCATACGGATTTGCCGCAAGCCGGATCTCATCGCGGTCAAAAATGTACTGAAAAGCGCGGCGCACGTTGACATTGCCGAAATAGGCGCCCTTGATGTTGAAGGTAATGCCGATGGAACCGGGGTCATACATCTTGAGGTTGATCAGGTCGGGGTTGGAGGCAAGCATTCCGTTCAGGGTATCTTCCTGAATGAAGCCGTCGTAGTAATCCACATATCCGTTGGTGATGAGCTGATAGGTCTGGTTGAGGTCGGCGGAGGAGTACAGCTTGACCAGGTCGAAGCCGATGTTTTCCGCGTTCCAGTAGTATTCGTTCTTCCTGAGCAGAATCTGGGTCGCGGAGAAGGTGTCCGGCTTGAAGGGTCCGGTCGCGATATACCAGGAGGGGCTGTACGCGTAAAACGCGGACTTGGTCACGTTGAGCTGAACGACCTGCTCGTCCGTGGAGAAGCGGTTGAACGCGCCCCAGAGGTTGACCTTCTCATTAACGGGACTCTTCATGACGATGTCGTACACCGTATCGACATAGGAAGCGAACTCGTCATATTTGACCGTGCCGGATTTGTCCTGCGCAAGGAGAAGTTCCTTGACCGTGTTGTTGGTCTCCTTGAGCGGGTTCCAGACGAATTCCACCGTCTTGTCGTCCACCACCTTGACCGCAGCCATGTAGTTGCTGGAGGTCGGGTGCATCATGTAGTAGTACGCCCAGACGTCCTTGGCGGTGAAGTCTTCTCCGTTCTGCCACTTTGCATTCTTGCGGATGGGGCAACGGGTGACCGTGACCGTGGTGCAGCCCTGACCCGCATAGTAGGTGTAAGCGTCGTCGCCCATCACGTCCCGGTATTCCTCCATGGGCTTTTCCGAGTGGGTCGGGAGCGCTTCCGCCAGCTGGCAGAAGATCTCGTCGGTCGAGCGCACGTAGCGGTAGAGTCCTTCGACGACGAAATAGTCATACGCATTGCAGCTCGTGTTGCTGTTGTAGTGGTTGACAAGTCCGCTCGTTGTCCAGCTTGCGATCATGGAAAACGAGTTGTCCTTGTTCTTCCCGGTGCCCTCACCCGGCTTCTGCCCGCAGGCGGCGAAGGACGCGGCAAGGAGCAGTACGGCAAGGGTCAGGGAAAGCAGTTTTGGCAGTTTCTTTTTCATTGGGTGATACCTCCGTCAATCAAAAATATTGTTGTAATCGGCAAGCTTCAGAACCTCGGCACGGGTAACGGCGACTCCCGCGCCCTTTGCCACGACGGCAACCGTTTTTTCTCCCGTCATGGAGAGCTTTGTATGTGCGGAAAGGGCATATTCATCGTTCACAAATACCTCAAGGAAGCTGCCGTCCGCCACGACCGTGAGGTCAAACGTGTTTCCTGCCGGCGGATTGATCTCAATCCACACGCCGCCGAGCGGCGAGGCGGGATCGGCTGTCACGCAAAGATAGGTCTTGCCGCCCGTGCGGGTGACCAGCGCATGATAGGTCGTGTTTCCTTCTCCGATGGAGAATCCGGCATACTCCGCCGTCTCCGGCAATTCGATGCGGGACGTGAGCACCGTCCGCCCGAAGGTGTTTCTGAAGGTGGCTTTTCCTTCGCCTGCGGCAAGCGTGAGACGTCCGTCCGCCTCACCGAAGCCGGCGACCGTGCAGGTATCCTTGCCTGCCGTCGCCATTCTGCCCTTGACGAGAAGCTCCGAGAGGCAGGGGTCCATGCGGGACGCAAGCGTGCCGTCTGCCCGGGCGTACACCTCGCGGGGAAGATTGAGGTATCCGCCCCAGACATTTTCCTCCGCGCGGTAGTTGAGCCAGCCGTAGGCGTACCACTTGTCGCCGACGGAGCAGATCTGCGCGGCGTGGAGATCGCCGCCGTCCAGGTAATACTCGGTTTTGCTTTCCCAGTTCACGTTTTCCGGAGCGGCGCCCGCGTCGCCCGCGCGGTACGCGAGCTTGCCGACGTTCCCTTTCGTCCCGGTCCCGTAAACGGAATAGAACAGATACCATCTGTCCCCGATCTTCTTGAGCTGCGGGCATTCGGGGTCGCCCCTGCCGGTAAAGGAGACCAGCTTCACGGCGGTGGAGGAAAAGATGCCGTCCCCGCCGCCGGTGTAAAGGTTCAGATACTTCTCTCCCTTGTCGTACGAGGCGGAATAGTAGTTCATCACCACGCAGTAGTACTTCCCGCTCGCCGGGTCATAGGTGAGATCCGGGTCCCTGCCGGAATACACGCCTGTGTCAAAGTCAATCCGCCATTTGTATTTCAGAAGCCCCGTCGCCTCGTCGATATACGGCTCCAGCGCATTTTCCCAATGAATGAGATCATCGCTCACAACCGTGTGGACGTAGTTGCCGGCACCGTAGCTGGAACGATATCTGCCGTCCTTGTCCACAATCACGCCGAGCGCATAGTACAGCTCCAGCGGCGGCGGATTCTTTTCATCGCGGAACATCGGGGTATCGGTGTAGCGGATCATGTTCCGGCTGGTGGAAAGCAGGGTCGTGAAGGTTTCGATCCGCCCGTTTTCCTGAAGTCCCGTCGAAAGATAGTACATATACATGGTACCGGTCTTTGTGTCATAGAAGGGATGCACATCGCCGAAATAGCCGTCCGGTGCATAGTGCAAGCCCGTCTCCGGGGCAAGCGTGTAATCCGCCGTCGGATTCCAGTACACGGTACCGTCGCCCTCGGCGATAAAGCGAACCGTTTCCCCTGCCGCAACCGAGACCCGGTCGGAATGAAAGATTCCCGTTTTGTCGGTAACCGTTTCTTCCACAAGAGACTCCCCGCGGTACTCGACGCGCACCGTCACGGAGTTCCCGGTCAAAAGCTTCGGGTTCCCGTAAAGCAGGATCTCCCCGTCCGCGGGAGCGACAAAGGTACGGACCGCAGGGGATGCACCCGGCGTCATTTCCCCGTCCCGGAGGGTGGCTCCGCCGCCCGACCATACACCGTTTTCATAGACCATATCCACATAGGCGCCGTCCGCGGCGTACTGATAGCGGTAGCAGTTGTAGCCCTGCTCCGTGTTTTCCGTGTATCCGAACGAAGCGCGGTAAACCGTCTTTCCGGAAAGCGGCGGGGTCTTCTCTGCCGGATTCCGGTACAGGTCTGCGTAGTCGATCGTTTTGGTGTCATCCGGCAAAGGGGTACTTTCCGTTTCCTCCGGTCTGTTACCGGAGCACCCCGCAAGGGAACCGAACAGGATCGCCATAATCATCACCCCCATCAGGATTCTTGTTCTTTTTTGTGTTCGCATACTGCCTCTCTCCTTTTCCTGACGGCGGCGCCGATGCGGATCACCGCAAGCAACACTGTCATTAAGATCACGGAAAATACGGTCACATACCACTCGGCGGTACGGAAGGGGACAATGAACAGCATGACAACGTTGAAGATCAGGAGAAACAGCGCGGCGCGAACCGTAAATCCCGTCATTGTGCGTCCTCCTTCGTATAAAGTCCGATACCCGAGAACTCCGCGGCGCCGTTCAGGCTGTAAACGCCCCAGTTGCCGGACCGGTGATCGAACATCCGCGCGCTCATGGCAACGCGGTCATTGACATAGACCTCCAGAACACTGCCCTCCACGATGACCGTGAGGCGGTTTTCCCCGTCCCGGAGCGGGCAGTATCTTTCCACCGCCACCTCGGAGTGTACCGTCGAATCCTTCCGCGGACGGCGGTCGAAGGTCAGGCGGTTCCACATCGGCTCAAATTTCACGCAGTAGTAAACGCCGAGGTTTTCGCTCTCGCGGAGAATCAGTCCGAATTCCCCTCTGCCGTCGCTTCTGAAATTCATGGTAATCTTCGCATTTTCGGGAAGCGTGCCGAGCATCCGGATATTGCGTCCTTCCCCGCCGAGGCGGTAACCGTCCGTCAGTGCTTCGGTGTCGCCGAGCGCAAAGCCGGGCAGAATCTCCTGTTTCCGGGAATACTGCGCCGCCACCTCGTCGGGGCATTTGACATACAGGGTGCCGTCCTCCGCCTGCACGATCTCGTGCGGAATGACAGTCCCGCCCCACTGCCACGGGGCATTGTCCTCTTCCTTATCCTTGATGCAGTTCCAGCCGAAGAGGATGCGGCGCTTTCCGTCCGAAACGCTCTTTGCCGCGTAGAAGGCGTGTCCGTCGAAGGTATTGACCTTCGGTGTAATCCACGGACCGTCCGGGCTTTTGCTCATGCGGTAGGTCGTGGTCACCTTTTCGGAAAATTCGCTGAAAATGAGGTACCACCAATCCCCCATGCGGAAAAGGTCGGGACATTCGTGGGTGAAATACGCGTGCGGCGCGTAAAACGGCTCGCGGGCGAGGTCCCAGTGAAAGAGGTCGTCGGAATACGCGACCATCGTCACCCCGCGGGTGTCCACCGGGTCGGTGTTCTTCAGTCTGCCCGCGATCAGCATGGCGTATTTCCGTTTCTCTTCATCGAAATACACGAACGGGTCGCGGAAGTCGTGCAGCTCCATCCAGTCGGGGGAGGCAAACACGAAGTCCTTCACCTTCTCCCAGTGCAAAAGGTCGCGGCTGCGGGCAAGAAGGATCTTCTGCTCCGCCAGTCCCTGTGCACGCAGGTGCGGGTTATGTCCGGTGTAAAAGATGTAATACTCGTCGCCGCGGCGGATGCAGCTCCCCGTGAACACGTAGAGGTCCTGCTCCTCTTCCCTGCCGCGCGGCAGGACAACGCCGTGGTCGGTGTAATGCACCAGGTCCTTCGTGGTCAGAAGACACCACGGGCACCCCTCGCCGTCATTTTCAATATCCCGGTAATCTCTCAAGTAAAACAGCTTGAACTCTCCGTTCTCATAGAAAGGGATCACGTCAGCGCATACTGCTTTTTTCTCTGCTCTGTAATACATACCTACCTCTTTTCCTTTGATGTGAAAACGATTACACATTTTTCAAAAAAATAATTTGCAAATATTCTTGTGAAAAACGACAAAAATCTGCAAACTACTTCGGTTCACTTGTATTATATCACAACGCCCCCACCCTGTCAACACAAAGAGGCATGTGAAAACGTTTTTCTGCATTTTTGCTAAAAACCCCTTTACACTTTTGTAATAATTTGCTACAATAGAGTCAAACGGTCTGTCGCGGCGGTCCCCATGGCTGCGACAACCGGGACAGCAAAGAAAAAAGAGGGATACATATGATTACGATCAAGGATGTTGCCACCGAAGCAGGAGTTTCCATCGCAACCGCATCCCGCGCATTACGAAACATCGGGTACATCAGCCACGAGGTACAGGAAAAGGTGCTTGGTGCCGCGGCAAAGCTCGGATACGTACCGGATTCCACCGCACAGAGGCTCAAAGGAGTCGCGGGAAAATCCGTCGGATTTATCGTATCCGACACGGGAAACGAATATTACTGGAGCGTGCTTTCCTGTCTGCAGAAGCGGCTGGCGGACGCGGACGCGAAGCTCACCATTGCGTTCAGCTCGGAAAATCCGGATGATGAGGAAAAGAACTTCCGCCTGCTCATTGCCAACCGCGTTTCGGTCATCCTGTTCATTCCCACTTGCGACAGAAACGACGGGGTCATCCGCCTTGCCCAGCAGAACGGGATCCGTGTCATTCAGCTTTTCCGGAACGTATACCGCAACCTCGACACGGTACTCAACGACGACGAGGAGGGTTGCCGGATTGCAGCGGAATACCTCCTGACCGCATGCGGCTGCCGCCGTCTGATCCTTGCGGATGTCGCCTACGAATATCTGGATTTTGAGCGGATCAAGCCGAACCGCTCCGACGGATTTCTCCGCGTTGTCTCAAAAAAGCCGGATGTGCAATACCGCATCGCGCATCTTTCCGTCAAGCGGTTTGACGAAAAACAAGTCGTTGATCTCATAGACGGATTCCGTCCCGACGGCATCATCGCCGCGACCAACGTGTCGGGCGCGGACATCCTGCGGATCTTTTCGAGGGACCCGCAGAAGTACGGGGGCATCCGTCTGGTCGTGTTCGACGACAACCACTGGCTGGACATCTGCGCGGTCAGCGCCGTCAAGCAGGACACGGAGCAGCTTGTCGATTCCATCTGCGAACGGATCTTTACCGGGGAGGAAGGGACAAGACGTATCGTCATTCCGGAAACCCTGATCCCGCGCGGAGAATGCCGGGTCGGCACTCCCCGGTAACAGACCGGAAACGTTTGAACGCCTCCGGGCAAAAAGGGCTTCGAAAGAAAAACTTCAGGCAAGAGAAGCGTACTCCCTTCCCCGTCGTCCCGGTCGGCTGTGTCTCTGTACAGGTTGACCAAAATAATTTCCCATATCCGGAGGTGAAAATTCGGCGAATTGCCCTTTGCATTCCGGCGGGGAAAATGATATAATGAGCATAGTGTGTAGCCAAACGGCGTAAGTCCAACGAATGGACTTACGCCGTTCTTTTATTTTCAAGGAGGCAACTGTCATGCAGAATCAAAAGGAAACATCTCTCGCCACGGAAAAAATTCCGCGCCTGATGGGCAGATACGCCGTACCGTGCGTCATCTCGCTTCTGGTCGGCGCGCTGTACAACATCGTTGACCAGATTTTCATCGCCAACGCGAATTATCTCGGCTCCAACGGAAACGCCGCAAACACCGCGGTGTTCCCCCTGACCGTCATTGCGCTCGGAATCGCCGTCATGATCGGAGACGGCGCTTGCGCGTTTGTCAGTCTCTCGCTCGGAAAAGGGAGACCGGAGAACGCAAAAAGAAGCGTCGGAAATTCCGTGCTCGTCTGTCTGCTCGCAGGCGTTTTGCTGACCGCATTCTATCTGGTCCTTGCCGTCCCGCTCCTTTCCGCGTTCGGCGCGAATGTCAACGCCGAAACCTTCCGCCTTTCAAAAGAATATTTCTTCTGGATCACGCTCGGCATCCCCTTTTATATGTTCGGGCAGGCAATGAATCCGATCATCCGGGCGGACGGGAATCCCCGCTTTGCCACGATCTCCACACTCGCGGGCGCACTGCTCAATATCATTCTCGACCCCGTATTCATTTTCGGGTTCCGCCTCGGCATGACGGGCGCGGCAATTGCAACCGTTGCCGGACAGATTGTCACGGCGGTGCTCGCCGCGTGGTATCTGTTCCGTGCAAAGATCATCCGCCCGGGAAAAAGCGATTTCCGTCCCGCGGGCAAGATCCTTTCCGAAACGCTCTCGCTCGGGCTTTGCAGCTTTCTCGCGCAGATATCGCTGGTCGCAGCAATGGCGGCTATCAACAACATGACCCGCAAGTACGGCGCGCTTGACGCAATCTTCGGGCAGGAGCAGTACGCGCAGATTCCGATGGCTGTCATCGGGATTGTCATGAAATTCTTCCAGATCGTCATTTCGGTTGTCATCGGCATGGCGGCGGGCTGCATCCCTATTGTCGGCTTCAATATGGGCGCGGAAAAGTACGGGCGGGTCCGGTCGCTCCTGACGCGGCTGCTCATTTCGGAAGCAGTGGTCGGCGCGGTCGCACTTGTCATTGCGGAGTTCTGTCCCGGTGCGCTCATCCGGCTGTTCGGCGCGCAAAACGAAAGCGTGTATTACACCGATTTTGCCGTCCGCGCTTTCCGGATCTACCTGTGCATGCTGGTGCTTGCCTGCGTCAACAAAGCGACCTTCATTTTTCTGCAGGCAATGGGAAAGGCGGTGGAGTCCACCGGCCTTTCCATGGTGCGGGAGATTGTATTCGGCGTCGGCTTTGCGCTGATCCTTCCCCGGTTTTTTGGACTTGACGGCGTACTGTATTCCATGCCGGTCTCGGATGTGCTCACCGCCGTCATCTCGGCGGTGCTCCTCATAAAAACCTACCGCCACATCGGGCAGGCGGAAAAGGAACAATCCGCCAAAGAAGTATGAGACCCGATGTTTCCCGCAACAAAGGGCTGACCCTGGGGATCAGCCCTTTTTGTGTTGTAATGTCGTGGATTCCGGTCGGTCCGTTTGCGGAATCCGAAGCTCCCCGATCAGTCTGTCTGATTCTGAATATCGCACAGCAGGAAGACGAAATACCCCTCCGCGCTGTACGCGGTCTCGTTTCCGTTTTCGTCATACCCCGTGATCGTCACCACCAACCGATAGTTGGACAGATACGAAGCGAGGTCCGCCCGCGCGGCATTCAGATCAAGTGTCAGGAGGAACCTGCCCGAGGCAACGCCGTCGGTAACCGCAAGCGTCCCCCCGAACGCCGACAGGTCGGCATTGGTAACGTTCCCGAACTGCCCCGTGCCGCAAAGCGATACGGTCTCGTCGTAGTAATGCTTTCCCGTCGTTTTGTCGTACTTCTTCTGATAGATGGAAAACCCGATCTTTGCGTCCTTGATTGTGACATCCGGCACGGCGCTGAAATCTGCCGTAACGCCGAAGAAGATCTTCCCGTTGTCCGTTTCGTCGGTAATGCCGCCGAAATTGATGGCAAGGTGCTTGCGCTCCTCGGGAACAACGGCAACCTTGACCGGCGCAGCAAACTCGGTCGTAAACGCCTTCTGCCCTGTCAGTCTGGTGCCGCTCATATAGTGGTCACGGTCGCCGGAAAGATAGAAATCATCCTGCAGGGTATACTGTCTGTCCGTGCTTGAAAAGACGGCATTGAATTCCTTTGCGGGCACCGCAGAAAAATCAAATGTCACGTGGAAGCTGTCGGAATAGGTGCCGGTTGCGGAATCCGCCTTCTTGAGAATATCGTCAATGGTGTAACGGACAGAGGAGGTGGGGGTCGTGATACGGCTCGTCAGAAGGATGTTGCCGTTATCGTCCGTCAGCGTGAACACAGTCCCCGCAGGGAGGCTGACGTACCGGTTGGCGGAGTCGCGGATGCGGAACACATGGGTACCAAAGAAGGTTCTGCCGAGCATTGCCGTGACATAGCCTGCCGGGAAGATCTCCGAAATATCCGCCTTTGCCGTCATGGTTCTGTCGGCAAGATTGGAGAACACGGAGGAATCCGCCGTGAAGTCAAAGTTGCCCGTCACCTCACCCCAGACGGAAACGGAACAGATCTTTTCCACCGAGTTGACGATGATGTTACGGTCGTTTTCCTTGACCTGCGCCTTGAGGTTGTACTGGAGCGAACCGCTCTCATTCCCGGAGGGGATGACGATCATCAGATACCGCTCGATCACGGAGAAATCCGGATCGGTGCAAAGATGATCCCGGTCGCCGAGCGCGTTGGCAATGACGGTCTCGAGCGATTTCGGGACAAAGCCGGAGCCCCCCCCATTAAAGAGGCTGAAATCAATATACAGTCCGTCTTCAGTCAGCGTGTAGCAATAATAGCGGAAGCCCGATGCGGTCTTGCTGTTGAGGTCGATTAAGATAAACGATGTACCGGAGAGGAACTTGTCCTTGTGACCGGAGGCGCTTCCGTCGAGCGAGTCGGAATAAACGCGCTTGTCAAAGTTGAAATCGCCGAGGTTGGAGACCACTTCGTTGTAGGCGTATTCCAGATAGAGCGCAAATCTGCTTCCGGAGGAAATGTCCGTCGCATAAGAGGGCGGATTCAGGAACGAGCCGATCTGATACACCTCTCCCTCAAGGGCGGAGATAAAGGACTTGATCTCCAGGATCTGCGGGTTATATACGACCACGTGCAGTACATAGGTATGCGAGGCGTCTGCGGTTGCCGTAAAGGTCAGGGTCAGGATCGTCAGAGTTCTTTCATCCGTCGTCAGATTGTCGAATTTGCCGGAGGTGAACCGGTCCTTCTGTGCATCGTAAACGATGCTACCCGTTTCGTTTTTCGCCTCAAGCAAGCCAGTATCCGTGACAAGATACCGAACGGAATCGACCGAGAGCGTAAATGCGTCCCCCCGACCGTCAAAGCCGCCGTTTGTGATCAGTCCGAGATACGCCTTCATCGTCTCATCCGTTTTGCCCGTGACAGACAGAAGCGGCAGTGCCTGATTGTGTCCGAGTCCCGCAATCAGCCCGGAGAGGGTGGTCATGCCCGTTTTTTCAAGAAGCACCGCGGTGTTCCAGAAGGGCAGTCTTTCCGGGTCGTTCAGAAAATCGGGAGTCATCATGCCGTCCGTCCGGGTCGCGGGATCGCCGCCAAGCGTCAGTCGGTTTCCGTCAGAGAGCGACGCGGAACCGGTCATGGAGTCAATCGCCTCTTTCTGGGTGAGCGGATTTCCGGTGCTGAGCCTTGTCCAGTACTTCTCCGCCGCGCCATAGGCGGCATAGAGAAGTGAGCTTTTCCCGGTCTCAACAATAATGTCCTTGCCGTCAAATTTCACGGAATCCTTGCGGCTGAGCGCAAGGATATTGAAAATTCCGTAATTCTTATATACGAGCGCACCGGAATTCCGGGAGCTGAAGCTGCTCTGGTAAAGCGCTGCCGTTCCGTCGGAAGCGAGGAGCGCTTCCATGCTGAAGGAATTGCCCGCCTTGCTGTAACCGATGTCGTTGTCCTTGAGCAACACATTGTAGCCCTGCACCACGGCACTTTTGGGGACGTGCATGATAACGCCGGCGATCTGCGTATTGTCTCCGTCCGCACGACGGATGATATTGTCACCGGCATACAGTCCGTTGATCACGGTATCGCTTGCGGCGCAGATCATGATCCCCGCCACAACGTTCCTTTTGCTTTGCAGATAGTTCTTATACGCACGGATATTCCCGAGAGTTGCTTTGACAGCCGGAGCTTTGCTGCAATAAATGCTCGCCGCACGGCTTCCGGATAAAACACAGTACGTAACCTCTATATCGGTCAGAGTAAAGGTAAACTGCTGCGTGTTTTCATTGTTCGGTGCCGAAGCAAACAAACCGCTCGCATTCGCGTTGAATTTACCGTCATCAAGGACCGCGAGAATCCGGATCGGGGTTCCAGCTTTTCCGGCAACGGTCACATTTTCCGCAGTTACGGTAATTGTCGCGGTTGCAGGAAGCGACGGACAAATGCCGGCTGCGCCGGATTTGCCGAGAATATAGAAAGGATGCCCGGTCACGCAGACCTCGAGATCGGAATAGACATAATTCCCGGCGCCGCGCCCGATGCCGAGGATGCCGCCGGCGTTATCAAATCCCAGAATAATCGTACTTGCCGCGTCGGACACGACTCTGCTGTTTCTGACGGTGAAAGCGTATTCGGAAGTTCCGATGAAACCACCGGCATCCCCGTCGGATACGGAACCCGGGGTTGCAAGTAAATACGCAACGGCATTCGCAATCCTGTCATATACCGAACCGGTCAGACCGGCAACGGCATCCGCATTATCCGACGGAAAACCGCTCGAACCGTTGACAGGCGAATACGCGCCGACGACACATCCGTCCACCGTACATCCGTCCATCGCAAAATTGCTCGTCCCGGAAATCCTGCCGATCAGTCCGCCCGCCGCAAAGTTCTTCTTGGCGTACGACTGGGATTCAAGCAAAACCGCCGAGCCTCTGACCGTAACACCGGACATGGCGATGGGGTGAACGGAAGAAGATCCGTTACTGATGTGCCCGATCAATCCCCCGGCATAAGCATCTTTGATACGCCAGTGCGCGAGCGAGGTACGTACCCGGATCAGCGAATCCGCAACCGAAATGTTCCGGAAGATCAACTCTTTGGAGGAACGCATTCTGATATTGCCGAACAATCCGCCGGCGCTTCTCTTGCTTTCGATGGTCAGACGTTCGACCGTGCAGCCGTCCACGACCAGGCTGTTGTAAGTCGTGTTTGCCAGAGCATCGTCAAAATCAGAACTGGCAACGAGTGCGCCCGCCCATGCGGGAGATTTGATATACAGGTCTTCGATCGCGACGTTGATAAATGCGGCATTCCGGACATAACCCATAAATCCGCCGACGCAGAAGTCCTTGCCGGACGGCTGGGCTTCCGGTTCGGCACCGTTCCCGTCGGTAAAAATCAACGCGATCTTTCCGCTCAGTTTAATATTCTTGAAGGTAACGGGAGCGTTTCTGTTATTTCTTTCGATCACAAATGCGAGGTTAACAAGCGCATCCTTCTCATATTTGTCGTCGGAGAAATACTGCCGGATTTCACTTGCAAGCTTCACGGTCGTTCCAGGAGTTCCGTCCGCGTTGGTGATACCCACCACCCGCTGAATCGGGAAACAGTTCACGGCGTTCCCGTCCACAGCGGTTCCGAGACCGCGGAACGCATTCCCGTAAACGCTGAGATCATACTCGGCGGCGGTCAGCAAAATGCTCAGCTCCGTCGATTTCCAGTCCCGCTTCTGGCACCCGAAATAATCGGTAAAGAGGTTGCTGCCGGAGGACCCTCCGGTGATATCGTCCTTGTACCTGCCGTTTGTCACATCGGCGGCGCCTTCCACGCCGACCGACGCGTAGGACCCGAAGCGGGACAGGGCACCCATGCCGTAAGCAAGCGTTGCCTCGTTATAGGCAAGCGCACCGCTGTTCATGGCGTAGTACAGCATGAGAAGCTGTTCGGCATTTCCGAGCCTGAATTCATACAGACTGCTGCCTACCCAGCCGGATTGACTGCCCGCGGCAATGGATTCAAGAGAGATCACCGGAATGGAGGAGTTCTTGGTGCTGTTGTCATATGCCCGGTCATTGGAAATCGCGTAACCGTCAATGATCTTTCCGACATAGGCGTTGTAATAGTAATAATACTGAAGCGATGCAGCATCCGGCAGAGTATACTCGCCGAGATTCCGGAAGGACACACCGCCGCCGGAAATCAGACCCACGTATGCTCCGAACGCAGACGCATAATGTCCTTTGTTCAGCGTATCGATCGTAACGGTCACACCGTCGATGACATTGTCGCCCGTAACGACCCAACCGATGACCCCGCCGAAATGCGGAGTACCGGTAACGGGTGCGGTCTTATCCGAGAATTTGCTGGTTGCCGTTCCGTTGATCGACCAGGTGGAGGAAAGTCCGACCGAGCCGTAACGGATGGTGATTCCGTGTACTGCGCAGCCGTTTGCCACGCTGACAAAGCCGCCGAAACCGGTCGTGCCGATGTTCGTGTAATCCGGCATATGCACCGTTGTGCCGTTTCCGACGATAACGCCGTGGAAAGGATAGGTAGCCGTACCGATCCCCACAAAGTCGGAGGTCATGACCAGCGTTTCTGCGGAAATTTTATAGTATGCCCCTTGCAGATAAGCACGAAGCTCCTCCACGCCGAGCGTGACCGCCCCGAAAACCAGCTCGCCGTTTCCGTCCGCAACATAGGCGTCATAATCCGTGTAATTGTATGCGGTGGACGAGGAACTCGGCTTCTTCGGGAAATTGATCGTCCAGTTTTCGCCGAAGCTGCTGATATTTCCGCCGATAATCTGACTGAGATAAAGCAGCTGTTCCGCGGTACGGATGATATAGGGATGCTCATAGGTGCCGAATCCTTCATCGAAGTTGACACCCTTGCGGTTGACGCTCAGATCATCCGGATTGGTGAGAACATACACCAGATACAGCGTCCCGAACTCCGGATAAGGAGCCGACGCGGAAGGCGAAACGGGGGAAACATAAATATCCTTGTCAAAATACTGCTGCTGTTTTTCGTTGGTGTACAGCTCCTTGCCATAAGTGACCTGTCCGATATGATTGTTCCCGTCCCAGTCCTCCGCGAGGTTGAAGTTATAGGTGAAGGAACCTGCACCGCTGACATAGTTGATCGCAGAGAACAGGATCGCAGAGGAGAAAACCGACTCGCCCTGCTTACCGTTCAGCACGATGTTTGAGAAGGTGACATAGATGTATTCGGAGGCGGAATCACCTTTTTTGATGCCGCCCATACCAATGAGGGAGCTTGCCGCGTCGGTGCCCGCGACCGCATACTCCTGCGTGAGCCCTTCCAGATTACAGGAGGCATTGCTGTCGATGACGTTGATAAAGAGCGGGCGGTAGCTGTTGCCGGTCTCGACGGTCAGCTCCTCAAACACCACATTCTTCACCGTCACTTCCGCGACGGCGGTGACCGTCGTGGTCCGCGTGCCGTAGATCCTCCCGCAGACGAACGCGCCCGAGCCGCCCTTCACCGCACTCACCGTGCCGGACAGCCTGACGTTGCGGAATACAACGGAGGTTTCGTTTGCGTTCCGGATCGCAAGATCCGAGAAAATGCCGCTCCCGAGCCCGTAGAACTGATTGTTCTCTGCCGGGGTTACGTGAGTCACGCCGAACGTCAGCCTGTGCCCCGAAAAATCAAATATGACACTGCTTTTTTTGGTGGGATAGAACGAATAATCGGTCATGTTCACGTCGCGCGTTGCGCCCGTGACAGAATAAACCGTATTCGGGAAGCTGCTTGCTTTGACATAGTCGGGGAGCGCGTTGGTGGTATCTCCGATAAAGTCACAGATATTCCAATAGATCAGATCGGCGGGGGAGGAAACCACCGGGGTGGCGTTGTAGCCCTCCAGTCCGGCGACATTGAAATAATACCGCGTCTTGGCATTCCTGCGGGCATTCATAAGTGCGAACCAATCGGAGGCAGCGGGGATTTTTCCGATCTCTTCCCCGTTCGTTTCAACCGTCAGAAGACCGCCGGTCGCACCGATGCCGGGATAGGTCGCATCGCCCGCGTAAATATTTCTGCCGACAAAGAGATCATAGCCGTCCGCCGTGATTCCCTCAAAACCGGAGGGGTCGCAGTCGATGACAACAAACGCGCGTGTTCCGTTGCCGAGCAACGCTCCCCTGGTCGAGCCGTTTGCCCGGAAGGTCGACGTACCGAGCGAGAAGCCGTTCTCCGCCGTCAGTTTCCCGGAGAGGCTGTAAAGAAGTCCTCCCGCAACATCGGCACCGCCGTTGTTTATGACACGTCCTTCCCAAAGGGAATTCATGAGAATGCGGCATTTTGTATATTCGCGTCCGAGCAGTCCTCCCGCCGAGGCAGAGGCATTGACAACGATCTCGGCACCGTCCGCGACCGTGCCGCGAAGATCCAGATCGGAATAAGTATTGCAGGTCAGCTCCGCAAACACGCCGCCGACATATGCGTTGGTTACATTGTGGTTTTGTGTGATTCCGGTTTTCACCGTGTTCCCGGTGAAAATAACGTCACCGGACGAGATGACGGAGCCTGCCGCACCGCCGATATACGCATTGTGTTTCCCTCCGCTGTAGCCGCTTTCGTGAGTAATGACCGGGGCAATCACGGAATTCGTGACGGACAGGGTGACACCGGCATTCTTGCCGACCTTGCCGAAAAATCCGCCGACATGCAGGCTCTTGGAATACTGCCCGGTATATTCATCCCGCAGGGTGATGTCCATGGCGGTTGTGCTTTCCTTCACCGTAACGGATCCGGTCGCAAGTCCGGCAAGTCCGCCGATATAGACGGGGGCGGTCACTTGTCCGGACACCTTCCCGGAATAAACAAGCGTTCCGTTGAGCTTCAGGGAATCAACTGTCGCGCCGGAAACAGCGGAAAAGGCTCCGAGATAACAGCGCTGGTTGTCCTGCGGCATGATTCCGACATTTTCTCCGCCGATGTTCTCACCGATCGCAAGCGTGAGGGTGTGCCCCGCGCCGATCAGCTTCCCGCGGAACGCCGTTTCCTTTTCGGAGCAGGTGAACTGCTCCACACCCGAAGCATGGAGGGAAATATCGTTTGCAAGCGTCAGTGTCGCGCTAAGCAGATCTTCATAATTTCCGGCGCCGATACCGTCCACACAGCTGATGATGCCCTCGGTAGAGAGCGTCACGTAGATCTTTGCCACGTCTGCCGCAGAGGAAAGCGTCAGGCTGTTACCGCCGGACAGCTTGTCGGGCGTGACGGTATGCGCGGTTCCGTCAAACGAAAGAAAACCGAGCGTATCGTTCCGGAGAATCTGACCGTAGTTGCCGACATCGTTTCCGGCGACCGTTCCCGTGCAGGTAAAGGAGAAACCGGTGTCCGCGTACAGAAGCGAACGGTCCTGCACCAGGACGATGTGGTTAAACTGCGGGGAGGTGTCGCTGAGTGCGCCAAAAAGGCGCAGAATCGTGCCTTCCCGCGTGCGGGAAACCGCGACCGAGCCACCGTTGTTCCGGTAAGCAACTGTCCCGAGGTCAATAAAAGCGTTCTTCTCGCCGGTACCGACGAGGTCCGCAATTCCCTCCCCACGCGCATTCATCGTGTTTTCCGCACAAACCGCATCCATACGGAGATATACATTCTCCTTGACAACACCGACCACACCGCCGAGCGAGCCGGAGAAACCCGTGCTTTCAAAGGTGCTCCGGACGGTCAGGGTTCCCGTTCCGGTCTTTTTTCCGACAAACACGCCGTTTGTCAGGTCCGTTGCGTTCGCGGTACCGATCACGCCGCCGATCGCCCCGGTACGCACGCTTCCGAACGTGAATGCAGAAGCCTCGTCCGACGCGAGCGTGAAGGACGCATTTGCCGTCACCGTTCCGAAATATCCGCCGACCGAATGCGCGGCGGTCACGTTCGCGGTATCAAACACGGACGAGGAGACGGTCACATTGGAAAATACCGTGTCCGTATCCGCGGTAAAGTCCCCGATAAAACCGCCCATCGTGCCGGTCTTGCCGAAGCTGTTGCCCGACAGGACAAAGCTGCCGGCACCCACTGGAGCCGCGGCGGTCTTTGCAATCGCGCCGCCGAGAACGGAAGTTTCGTTCTTTGCCGAGAAGGTGCTGTCCTTTACCGTACAGGTCACCGTATCCGCGAGAGTGACGGAACCGTCGGAAACGCCGACAAGACCGCCGGCGCAAACGCCCGATGCAGTCAGCGAGGAAACCGTCACATCCCCGGCAAAGGTCAGCGTCGCGCCGACCCCGTGGGAGCCTGCCACGCCGCCGACGGCATCTGCCGTGAGGGTCAGAGAATTCAACAGGAGCGCGCCGTCAAAGGTTATCGATGCGTTCGCTTCATTGACACCGATCACACCAGCCGAGGCACCGTCCGTCCCGGAAACCGCCCCGCCGGAAAGCGTGGTTCCGGTCCCGGACGGCACAAGGGTAAAGCTGCCGCGGTTGACACCGACAAGCAGTCCCGCGTTGCCCCCCTCGCCTGTAACCGTCGCACGGAACGAGCCGAGCGTTGCCGTGACCGATGCGCCCACGTTGATCACGCCGAAAAGACCACCGGCATCCCCCGCCGTGGTCGTCAATGCATATTCCGAGGAAGCGTCAAACACGGAGGAAAGATCCACCGAGCATTCGCCGCCGGTCACAAGGGAGGCAACCAGTCCTGCCGCGCGGTCGGTCTCAACCTCTGCCGCGGCAAAACGGAATCCGCTGATATCCAGCACGCCGCCGGGGTTGGTGACAGTCAGGGTTTCAGCGAGAGAAAACGTGCCGTTCTGCGACGACCAGAGCTTTTTGCCGGTTGCGCCGCTGACAACGGACGCTTCGTTGGAAAGATTGTTGAAGAGCACCTTCCAGCCGGTCATTTCGAGGTAGGTGTCGTAGGTCGCATCCTCCAGATAGAGCGTACCGCGGAACGGAAACGTCCCATTGCCGATTCCGAAAAAGCTGCCTTCCGAGACGGCTTTTCCGTTCTCAAAGTTCACGGAAAGCTCCACCGTGCCTCTTTCCGCGATTTTGAAGGTATACCCGAAGAAATCGGTCGTCTGCGACACGCGCGCAAGCGTCACGAAGCCTTCACTGCCCGTAACGACGAAAGTCCTGTCGCTTTCATACCGGATGCCCCGGTACTCGGCACCCGGGGTTGTCAGCGTGGCGAGCGTCGTATCAAACGGAACGGCGTAGTCATCCGGAATCTCGAGAGCGCGCACCCGGTTGGCACCGGACAGAAGCACGAACAAAACGCCCGACAGGAGCACGCCGAGGCACAGGATCGTACAAAGTATCCTGTGCGCTGCCGTGCCGGAGAATCTTTTTTTGCTTTCCGTTTTTGTTTTCATTCGCATTCACCTGCGTGTTTTATTTTCCGCGTACCGGACTGCCGTTTCCCACAATGATGTCGGCCATCTGTCCGCCGTCTTATCCGTCTTAATCCGGCTTATCGCTCTTCATATGCGACGTATCCGCTGAGCATTTCCCAGGTCACGGGGTTTTTCGTATCCGCCCACGGGTTGTCCGCATCGGCGGCATTCTGAACCCGCAGAAAGGTCAGCCCGCAGAAGAAATCCGCCGCCGCCGCAAATTCGATGTATTTGTCATATTTGTCGTCTCCCTCAAGATCCGTGACGACAGCGCCGTCCGGGAGCGTCCGGTTTTCCGTGACAAGTGTCAATGCCGCGGAGCTCCACTTGAGGCGAAGCTTCCCGCCGACCGGAGGTTCACCGGACATGGTGATGAGATACCGGAACGCCGCATAATCCTCAATATCCGCGTTCTCTGCGTGATCAAAGTAACCGTCCACCCGGAATGCGTCCGAAAGCGACGGCGTGATGAGCGCACCGAGCGTCCGCGCCGACAGATAGGCGGGCGCTTCCGGTACTGCCCAGAGGTACAGCTTGGGGAGAGCGGAAAGATCGGTTTCGTCCGTAATGCCGAAGGACAGCATCAGCGATGCGACCGAAGCCTTGCCTCCCGCAAGAGTCACACGGAATACCGGCTCCCCCCGGGCGCTCTCTCCGACCGAGACCGTTTCCCCGTTGTAAGTCAGCGTATACTGCCGACCGGAGGAGGTATCCGAGAGCCACGCGTAGACTGCAAAGGTCAGATCAAATTCGTTGTATTCCCCCGTCGAAAGATCGTAGTTGTAAAAGTTGACGATTTTTTCGGTGCCGCCGGACAAAACGGCGGCTTCCGGAAGTTCCGCCTCCGACGGGACGGAAACGAGCATATCACTTGAAAAATAATTCTTCCTGTTGACGAACACATCCTTGAAGTTGCCCTTCCCGTAATACGCGGCAAAGACGACGACGGAAGCGATCATGCAGACCGCAAGCACCGAGGAAACGATCCAGATCGTTTTTTTCTTACGACTCATACGCATATCAGTCTCTCCTTGCCGTGCCCTTGGAAACGATGTAGACCACATCCGCCTCCTTTTCCAGCTCCGCTTCGGAAATATCCTCTTTCCAGGTGACCGTCAGGATAAAAAAGCGGTAGTTCCTCGTGTCGTTCAACTTTGAATAAATGTCCTCTCCCTCCCCCGAGGTCGTGGAGAACCGCATTCCCGGATACAGCTTGTACACACCGCGGTTGAGGTCCCCCTCCGGATTCGCGGGATTCTCGTTCTCCCAGTTTCCGTAGGTGACCTTCGGATTCCATCCGTCCGGAGTGGTGGAGTAATTAAAATAACAGTCGCGGAAGGTCCCGGTACTCTCGTCATACAGGGAGCGCAGTACCGCATCCTCCGTCCCGGCGGTATCGGTGACCGCCGAAACGGGATACAGATCAATAATCATGCCGATGTTCTCGGTGTAGATCACGCCGAGGTCAAAATAGTCCACCGCATCCCGGAAAGCCGGAGCCACGCAGAACACGGAGGTATAGGTCTTGTTGATCTGCAGACCGTCAAGGTCAAAGGAGATCATTTCCTTCAGATTGTCATCCCTGATGTAGATGATCGGCGGGATGTCCACCTCAAGGTCGCCCGTTCTTGTCACCTTGTTGTAAATCAGCCACGCAAAGACCGTACCGCAGAGAAGCACGGAAAGAAGCAGAAGAACGGCGAGACGCAGGATAAACCTCCTGCCGCAAAAACGATTTTCATTTGGCATCTTTCATTCCCCCTGCACATTCAGGCAAAAGCAGAGATACCGGATGGTGGTACCGATCACGTAATCCGCCTCGTTGAAGCTCTGCTCGTCCGCCGTACCGCCGTTGAACATCTCCAAGAGAGCCTGCTCGCCCGAGGTATAATACGTCGCAATCTCTGCCCGCTCGCTCTCGGTCAGCACCGTGCTGCCCGGCGTGAAAATGTCGTTGTACCACGGTATCCACACCCAGTAAATCCGCACGGCATACGGTTCCGGCGAAGTACCCGTCACCTCTTGCCTGACGGATTCCCCCGGCGCGATCCGTCCGGAGTAGATTCCATCCTCGCTTTTGTCGGTAAAAAACATGATATGCGCGTTGACATACCGGAGCGCTGCCGCCTTGGTCTCGTCGGAAATATTGCCGGGAAAATAACCTTCGTTGTCCCGGAATTCATTGTTTGCAACCGAGAGGTCAAACGTAAAGGCGTAATTCGCTGCGGACGGATTATATACATAAAAATCAAAATATCCGGAAGAACCGGGACGGATGGAATCCGTCTGACTGTTCGGGAGCAACTCCATATCCGGGGAAGGTTCCAGAACACCGATGTCCTGTCCGTCTCTTGTCGCGCGGATCTCAATGGGGCTTTTGACCGAAACGGAGATTCCCTCCGCCCGGGTCACCCGGTTGTCGGAAAACCAGCCGAACACGATGTTCGCGGAAATGAGCATGAACACAACGCACACGCCGGCGATGATCAGATTGATGAATGCCTTTGCCGTTTTCGACACGTTTTTCCCCCCTTCCGGATTCTGACGATGAGTGCAAAGCGCAAAAAAACGCCGCATCATTTCACATAATGCAGCGTGGCTGACTTCCCTCAAGGGAAGCCCCTTTAGCTTTGCGTCGCCGCCTCACGACGGTTTTGCCGAAATTCAGTTGTAGTTTCCGGGAGCGGAACAGAACCGGCACCGCCCGGAATACGGATAGACTTCCGCTTATTCTATATTATAATACCATACCCCGTGGAATTTGTCAAGTTGTTTTAACAAATTCTCTTCCCCGCCGGGCAGTTTCTGACAGAATCCGCCGTTGCGTCACAAGCAGGGCTCCCGCCGGGGGAGCTTTCCGCTTTCGGCGGCGGGACACTTTTTTTGCAAAACGGATCCTTCCTGACAAAGAGGCGCAACACAACGAAAACGAAAACGGGGGGTATCGCCGGAGCGGGAAGACGCCCCGGGCAGGCAACAGTCTTCCGGACAACCGGCACCCGATCGGAGCGGTGCGGCCTCAGAATGTACGGAAGGACAGTGCTTGTTGCGCGGGGAAAAGACGAAAGCACACCAATCAGGCTTCCCGTCCTTCCAGAATCACGAGCGCTTCTATGTTGGTCTGCCCGTCCGTGCGCAGGGTGCGGACCCAGTATCTGAGCGGGTCCTCCCGGTCGGCGCCGACAAATACCCGAAGGGTTTCCCCCGCGGCTGCCTCGTGCAAAAAGGAAAGCGACATCCCACCGACACGGAATTCTGAAAGATCGGGCAAAAAATCGCACAGCAGATCCGGGTAGCGGGTGTTGTTCATGTGCCCGTTGAAATCCAGATCGGAATACCGGACCGTGCGCGTTCCGACCTCGTCCAGCGTGATGTCCCCGGGGATGCGGAAACGAAGCGCAACCGGGCAGTCTCCGGAGGGTTCCGCACCGAGATCGACGGGGCAATCCGAAACGCGGATCATTTCATGGGTATCGGTTCTTGCCAGCGCCCAGGTGGAGGTTGCGCGGGCGACGGTTTCCCCGCCGCGCGTCACGCGGAAATAGCGTCCGAACGAAACGCCGCGGCTGTCCGAGGTCGCACAGGTCTCGACACGTATTTTCTCATAAGCCCGGACCGGACGGTCAAAGGACAGGGCGAGCCGACTGAGCAGAAACCCCATATGGTCGTCCCGATGCATTTCGTTGAGCGGATGCCCCGCCGCGAGAAACTGTCGGTTGCAGGTCTCCTGCATATATTCCAGCATTCTTGCCGGGCGGATCTCGTTGCCGGTGTCCGTATCGTGCCAGCGGACGGTATACTCTTCTCCGTAAATCATGATATCCTCCGTTCCGACGGCAGTGGCTCCTATAGCAGGAGCCTGCCGTCTTCCCTGATTATACCACAGAAAGCGGCTGTACGCAAGACTTCCCGCGCGACAGATGCGAATGAAGCAGCGGTATCACGGCAGACGCTTCCGCACCTATACGGGTCAGTTGCTTTCTTTCTCCGGCACCATGGAGATACTCTGCATGATGGGCGCCGCCGGGGCGACAGCCATGGCATGGATGTCGCCGGGTTTTATCCGGTCTGTCCGTTTTCTGTCTCTGCCCTCCTCCGGGAGCGGCGGCAACTGCAAGCCGGCGCCGACACCCGTTGACGTCGCGGCGCCCGAGGCTCCCTCATGCAAGCCAGCGGAAGCTGTGGCTCCGCCGTCCGCGGGTGCTGCGGCACCGGATGTTCCCGTATGCAAGCCCGCAGAAGCTGCGGTTCCACCGCCCACGGATGCCGCGGCGCCGGATGTTCCCGTATGCAGGGGCGCGGAGGTCCCCGGGTGTGTAGCGGCTGCGATGCCCGTCTCCGGAAATACGGCGGCTGCCGGGGTCACGGCAGGCGGGGTCCCGGTTTCCGGTTGCTTTGCCGCCGCGGCGGGCATTTGCGGAAGCGGGTGCGGCACCTGCTCTCCGGCATGATGGTACGGGTCGTCCAATCCGCAGCTGACTGCCAGTGCGGTGTTGACCTCCCGCATAACCCGTTCATCAAGATGCCCCATTTTCTCCTTGAGGCGGCGTTTATCCAGCGTCCGGATCTGCTCCAACAGAATCACGGAATCCCTTGCGAGTCCGACCCGGTCGGCGTAAACGTCAATGTGCGTGGGTAATTTGGTCTTACCCATCCGCGATGTAATGGCGGCGGCGATGACGGTCGGGCTGTATCGGTTACCGATGTCGTTCTGTATAATGAGTACGGGGCGAAGTCCGCCCTGCTCCGAGCCGACGACCGGGCTTAAGTCGGCGTAGTAGATATCTCCGCGTTTGATGAGCATTTCTCTGTCCCCTTTCTTTGCTTCCGTACCCATATTTTTGCCGGGTCCGTACAGCGGTTAAACAGCCACCCCCAAAAAAGCATACAGGAAATTCATTCCGGGGACGCCTTTGGCTGTTCCTTGTATGCACAGTATATGAAAGAAAGAGGTTTTTTGTCGAAAAAAAGACCCGGGACCCCGGCATGGTACCGTGGTCCCGGATCTTTTCTCAAAAACTGATCAGTCGTGCTCGCTGATCCACTCGTCTGCCTTTGCCTTTGCCAGGCGCTTGATGTCCTCCGCGGGATGGATGGAGGCTTCTCCGCCGTTGACGTAAAGAAAATAGTTGCCCTTTTCCGTCATGTAGAGGCTTTCCTCGTACCCTGCCGGGTCGCCGAATTCACCGAAGGTGCACTTCTTGACCAGCGTTGCGGTCTCCGTATCATATACCACCTTGCAGATTGTCTTTTTCATACGATTATCTCCTTTCCGTAAAGTATTCTGATGATTGTATTATACTACAGGATTCGTAGGGTGTCAAGATTTTCGTTGTATAAATTGTGTAAATAGAGCCGTTAATTTTTGTCAAAATAGTACATCCCCAGCCACGCAATTCGCCCTTTCGCCGGAATTCGATCGTGGGATTTGCGGCAGTCAAGCCTGCGTCCGGACGCGGATTGTCATCCGGCGTACCTTGACAAAACAGTGCCGGCGTGTTACAATTGACTTATCAATTTTGCTGTTAGGAGTTGCCATATGAAATTTACCCGAATTCTGGCTGTCCTTTTGTGCGGTCTGTTTCTCCTGACCGCCTGCTCCTTCTGGAAGGATTCCGAGGAGAAAACTTATACGAAGCCCGATTCCGGCGAATCCCTCCGGGAATCCGATCAAAACGAAAACAAGGAATCCGGCACCTTGCCGGAGCACATTGATCCCCCGGAAGAGAAGTTCACCATTTTTGAAGATATGTCTGCGCTCGGCGATCTGATCGTCGCCGCAGAAGGCATTTCCGGCTTCTCCGAGTCCGGCTATGTCGGGTGCCAGATCCTGTTCAATTCCTCCGCAAAGCTGCAGATCAGTGCGGATATCATTCTGCCAAAAGATTATACCACCGTGCAGTATCCTGTGATCCTGTATTTTTCCGACAAGACCACGAAAAGTTATCCGGGTCCGGACGCCGCCGAGCTTGCAAAGACGTATTGCGCGAATGGCGCTATTGTCGTCCGGATCCATCCCCGCGGAACGGGAAACAGTAAGGGCGCTTCCAATGCCTGGGGCAAGGATTTCGCAGATGTGACGACCCTTCTGACCGTGCTTGAGAAATCCACTTTTCTGAAGGATTCTCCGGTATACGCAGTCGGCTCCGGCATCGGCTCCATTGCGGTGCTCCGGCTTGCGGCAACTGACACCGGCAACCGCGTCCGCGGCTGTGCCGTGACCAATCCGATCGCCGACCTCAAGGCTTATGTTGACAGCGCGGACGAGGCTTCCGTCGAATACATGATGCAGCTGCTGCAGCATGCAAGCTACGACAAAAAACCGGAGGAATATCAAAAGCGTTCCGCCGTCACCTTTGCAAATGAGATCCGCGTTCCCCTGCTGATCGTAAACAGCAAAACCGCATCGGACGTGTATTCCGCACAGGCCAAACTTCTTACGGATAAACTGACCGAGGCGAAAAAAAACTGGGCGGTCGTCGTGGTTTCGTCAGATACGACCGGCAGTATCGCCGATGACATGGTAAGCGCGGTGTTCAACTGGATAAAGCCTGCCGACTGACCATGCGCCAAAATTGACGGGAGCCTGATTCCCGATACAAAACGCCTCCCCTCAACCGAAACGGTTGAGGGGAGGCGTTTTTGACGCAGAATATCCACGCATACGGATAGATCAGCGGGATCCCTCCGGCGGCTCGGTCAGGAAATCCGCGAGCGTAATGCTGTCGAAATAGCCATTGACCAGTTTGCTGAAATTCCGCCACATGGGAAGCGTCTTGCAGTCAGCGGACCGCTTGCAGGTATTCGGACAGGTATCAAGACAAGCGACCGGGGAAAGCGGTCCTTCCGCAAGGCGCAGGATACTGCCGACCGTGTATTCTTCCGGCTTTCGGGTCAGCCGGTATCCGCCGCCCTTCCCCCGCACGCCGTCGAGAAAGCCCGCACGGGACAGCGCGACCACGATACTCTCCAGATATTTGACCGAGATCTCCTGGCGCTCCGCGATCTCCTTGAGCGCGACATACTGTTCACTCTGATGCTCCGCCAGATCGATCATAACGCGGAGCGCATATCTTCCCTTAGTGGAAATTTTCATAGCTCCTCCTTTTCAGCAGCCGAGCGGGCGCATTGCCCCTCTGCAACCTGCCGGACGGAGCTCTTGCCGCTTCCGCCGGTGCTTATAATCCTATTATACCACAAGGTTGATTGGTTTTCAAGAGGCGTGGGAGAAAAATTGAAATTGATTTTCAGAAACCAACGCCATACCATGGAAACCGTCGTCACACCACGGGCACCACCGTGCGCACCCGGCACCATCACCATGCACCCGGCAAAAACCGCCGCGCGCCGGGCTCCATCACCGGGCATGGGCATAACTGCCACGCACCGGATGCCATCACCGTGCCGCGGAAGTCGTCGCCGCACCGCATTGTACGCCGCCACTCCGCGAAGCCGGGAACTCCCGGAAGCAACGCCGCCCCGGCGGAACCGTTACGGTTCCGCCGGGGCGGCTGTTTCACGGAGCGGGGGAACACATTTCCTCCAGAACGTTCCTGATTTTCGTCAGTTCTGCGGGTTACCGTCGCCATCCGTCTTTTGCTTCTCTGCCCGGAGCAGTGCTGCATAAAACATCAGATACCGCACCATCGTGTAAAGAATGGCGACCGCACAGATCCCAAGCAGAACGGGACCGACCCATGCCGGCATCCGCGGAAACACAAACAACGCGAGCATCGCGCAGTACAGCACGACCGTCGTCGCCTTTCCGTACCATTTGGCGCTGTTGATGGTATCCGTCTTTTTGAGCACAATGGAACCGACCACCACCATGATGATCTCCTTGGCAGCAAACAACACAAGCAACCCAATGAGAATGGCAAGCAGGTTGGTATTGCCCAGGACAAACGACTCATACCCGAGACAGACGATCATGGACATCTGCGTCAGCTTGTCCGCAACCGGGTCTAAGAATTTGCCGAGATCGGAGACCATGTGATAAGTACGTGCGACCCAACCGTCCACAATATCCGTCGCTGTGGAAAACAGGATCACCCCGGCTGAAGCAATGTGCCAATGCTTGGCACAGTACATCCATACGATCACAGGGATCAGCAGCAACCGAACAAGAGAAAGCGCATTCGGTACGGTCAGAATGTCTTTCTTCGTCAGCCGTTTTGTAACCTTATTGCTCATTCACATCCTCCATACGTCATCCCGATCACAGGACCGGGCGACAGTATACTCCGGTCATGGATACGCACCTGTTGTTTATAGTATATCACGGTTGTCTTTATTTGTCAAATTATTCCGAAGCAACTCCTGCTCGTTGCCGTCTGTCGATTGGCTGTCACCGTTTGCCGCGCTCCTCACAGAAAACGGCTCCCGCAGAGGGCGGGAACCGTCAGAGATCACTTGAGCGCCGCCTTGATCGCAGTTTCCGCTTCGGCACTGTTACCGCGCAGGATCACATAATAGACGTACTGCCCGACCGAGCCGAACTTTGCCTCATCCAGAGCGCCCGTATCAAACGGGTAACGCTCATTTTCCGCAAGCAGATTGTCGCGCCGTGCGCGGAGATAGGACAAAAGCTCCGCCGAGTCCGCGCCCTTTGCAAGGCGGAAAACGCCGATCTCGGTGTCGGAAGCGTTGTCGGAGGTATCCAGATAAACGACATATTCCTCCACCTTTGAAAAATCCGCCGCCTTGCCGTCCTTGTAATACAGGTCAAAGATCTGCATTTCGTCCAGCGGTGCGGAATTCTTTTCGTATACCTTTCCCCCCGTGAGCGAATAGGACGAAACAAACCCGTTCACAAGCCCGGAGAGGTCGACCGTCTTTCCGCCGTCCTTGCCGGAAGAGCAGGCAAACAGGGTCATAGTGCCCGCAATACAAAGGAGCGCAAGCAATACACCAAGAACACGTTTCATTTGAAAATTCCTTTCTTTCCCGGGACTCTTTTCAGAACACCTTGCGGTACAGCGCCATAACCTCTCCGGCAGTCGGAACGCGGGGATTGGTCGCCGTGCAGGCATCGGCAAGCGCGGCGTTTGCCATGGTTCCGATGCGGGCGAGATAGTCCGCCTCACCGACGGTTCCGGTTCCGCTCACGCGAAGCGGAATACCCATCTCCTGATTCAGAAAACGGATATATCCGGCAAGCGCACGGATAGTGGTCGCTTCATCATTCTGGACAAGTCCCAGAATGCGCGCAAGATTGCAGTATTTCCTGACGCAGGGCGAATATTCCCCTGCCGGCACCTCGCGCGGACCGATTGCCGCGTTGTATTCCACGATGTAAGGGAGCAAAATGGCATTGGCACGTCCGTGCGGGATATGGAACTGCGCACCGAGCTGGTGTGCCATGCCGTGGTTCAGTCCGAGAGAAACCGCGTTGAAGGCAAGTCCCGCAAGGCAGGCTGCCGTGTGCATTTTTTCTCTTGCTTCGGTATCCTCCGCGTTCGCCTGGGACCGGAGCAGGTACTGCCCGACAAGCGACACCGCCTTTTCCGCAAGCGCGTCCGAAAAATCGTTCGCCGCGGTGCTGACGTATGCCTCCATCGCATGGGTCAGAACATCCATACCAGTATCTGCCGTCACGCCCGCAGGAACGCTTTTCACCATTTCCACATCAAGAATCGCCTCGTCCGGAACCATGTCCGGCGCGACCAGCGGATACTTGACGCCCTTTTCCCGGTCGGTTACAACCGCGAAAGAGGTCACCTCGCTTCCCGTTCCGCTCGTGGTCGGGATGGCGATCAGGTTCGGTTTGCAGGTCTCGTCCACACGCTGTGCGGACTTGCGGACCGCCTTTGCAAGGTCAATCGCCGAGCCTCCGCCGACCGCGACGATGCAATCCGGGCGGGATTTCAGAAGAATCGCGATACCGCTTACCACCTTTTCCACCGGAGGATCCGGCACCACATCGGTATCCACTTCATATTGGATCCCCGCGCGCTCCAGCCGATCGGTCACCTGGCGGATCAGTCCGCTTTTTGCGACAAACGGATCTGTGAAGATCAGCACCTTCCTGTACGGAAGTGCCGCAAGACGCTCCAGTGCGCCCTCGCCGAAGTAAATTTTTGTGCTCACCGCAAATTCTTTCATCATGTATTCTTTCCCGTTTCTGTCAGTTTATCCGGAAAATCCTGACGCAGGGCAATTCCGTAGCATTTCCGGATTTCCCCACGCCAATATTCAGCCACGCAGGTACGGGCTGCTCTGTCCGCGGCGCGTCGCTCCGTGAGCGGTGCCCGCCGTCAGGCTCCGCGCGGACTCCGTCCGCGCTTCGCCGCCGGATCCCGCTCCCGCGCCACCGCGCCTACTTGAAATCATTGTACCATATTCCGGGCGGAAATTCCATAGGAATCCGAAAATTCTTGACTTTTTTCTCGCACGATGTTATACTGAAACTACTGAAATACTGTGAGGTCTCTATGAAAATCGGTTTTGTTTCCCTCGGTTGCCCCAAGAACCAGCTGGATACCGAGGTCATGCTTCACGAGGTCGTCGAGGCGGGATACGAAATCACCCCCGAGGACACCGAAGCGGATGTCATCATCATCAATACCTGCGCCTTCATCGAAAGCGCAAAAAAAGAATCCATAGACAACATTCTCGACGTCGCATGGCTCAAAAAGCACGGACACCTGAAGGCGATCATCGTTACCGGATGCCTGGCGGAACGCTACCGCGAGGAAGTCCTCTCCGAATTTCCCGAGGTGGACGCGGTGCTCGGCGTCGGCGGACTGCACCACATTGTGGACGCAGTCAGGGCGGCGACCGCCCCCAAGGGAAAAGCCAAGGCGCGCTACGCCTGCTTTGACGATAAGGATACCGTCACGCTCGGCGGCGACCGCGTGCTTACCACCCCCGAATATGCCGCGTACCTCAAGATCGCGGAGGGGTGCGACAACCGCTGTGCCTACTGCGCCATTCCCTACATCCGCGGCAGATTCCGCAGCCGTCCCATGGAGGACCTCGTCGCCGAGGCAAAACAGCTGGAAGAGCTCGGCGTAAGGGAGCTGACCATCATCGCGCAGGATATCACCCGCTACGGAAAAGACCTCTACGGCAAGTACTCGCTTGCGGAGCTTTTGCATAGGATTACCGAGGAGACAAACATCCCGTGGATCCGCCTGCTCTACTGCTACCCCGATAAGATCACCGACGAGCTGATCCGGGAGATCCGCGACAACCCGCGCATTCTCAAGTACATCGACCTGCCGCTCCAGCACGTCAGCGATCATATGCTCCGCGCCATGAACCGTCACGGCGACGGGAAAATGGTCCGGGACGTTGTGAAAAAACTGCGGGCGGAAATTCCCGGCCTCGTGCTCCGCACCACCTTCATCACCGGCTTCCCCGGAGAGACCGAGGAGGATTTCAACGAACTGTGCGAATTCGTAAAGGAAACCGAATTTGAACACGCGGGTGTGTTCCCGTACTCCCGCGAGGAGGGTACCCCCGCCTACGACTTCCCCGATCAGATCGACGAGCAGGTCAAGCAGGACCGCGCCGACGCGATCATGAAGATCCAGATGGAGATCAACGGGCGGCAGAACGAGAAAAAGATCGGCACCGTTGTCCGTGTCCTCACCGAGGGCTTTGACGCGGCGGCGGATACCCACTTCGGCAGAAGTGCCGCGGACGCGCCGGATATTGACGGAAAGGTATACTTCAAAGCGCCGGAGGGCGTGCGCGTTGCCGAAGGTTCCTTCGTGGACGTCAAGGTGCGCGAGGCGGTCGATTACGACCTGTACGGCTTTGCCGTTTCAAGCTCCATCCGAGAGGAGGAAAGCAAATGAATCTTCCGAACAAACTGACGGTGCTCCGGATCCTGCTGGTTCCAGTGCTCATCGTCGTCATGATGGTCTGGCGGACCGAGACATGGGCGGCGATCGTCGGGTGCGTGATCTTCACCGCCGCGTCTCTGACCGATCTGTTTGACGGCAAAATCGCCCGCAAACGCGGTCTCATTACGGATTTCGGAAAGTTTCTCGACCCGCTCGCAGACAAATTCATGGTCATTGCCGCACTGCTCTGCATCATTTACAGAACCGACGCGCCGTTGTTCCGCACGGTGCTCTTCATTGTCACGATGCTGGTCATCTTCCGCGAGCTTGCCGTCACCTCCATCCGCCTGGTCGCTTCGTCTTCCTCGGCGCATGTGGTGATCGCGGCAAACAAGCTCGGTAAATTCAAGACCGGTACGCAGGTCACCTGCATCATCACCATGCTGGTCGAGCCTTTCATTCCCTTTCTCAATCAGTACCTGATTCTGTCCTACGCAACGCTTGCCTGCGCCGCCGTCATGACGGTCTGGTCGGGAATCAATTACATGGTTTCCTACTGGAAATTCCTTGACCCGGAGAAGTAAGAAACGTAAACCGGAAAGCAAGCAGATCATTCAGAAAATCCCCCCGGAGCCCTTGTGCGGGCTCCGGGGGGATTTTCTACCCCTTGGCAGAGGGCGAAATACGTGGTGGCGGGGGATAGGGGAACGGAGGAAGACAGAAGACCCCGTGTGCGGAAAAACTCCGCACACGGTAAAATTACATACAGATTATTTTGTGATATTGTCGCTCGTGGACTTCCAGTACCACGTGTAGGTCTCGCCGTCCATGGTGAACTCATGAGCACCGGTGTTGTACCAGTAATAGTCCTCGGTAACCAACACATACACGTCCTTATCCCAAAGCACGTACTTCTTACCGGTCAGCGTTTCTCCGATTGCCTCGCTCAGTTTATCCGTTGCGATGTCTTTTGCCCAACCCGAATAATCGGAATAAACCGCTCCAAGGCTGACGGTCACATTTTCGGTTGCGGTAACATTCTGTACCGTCACAGCCGCGCCGCTGTCCACTCTGCCGACCAACTTTGCGACTTCGACGCCGCCGCTGACGCTGACATTCTTCAACGTGACATTGGTCATGGTCAGTTCACCGCCGGAGAGAACGCGTCCCGCAACGGCACCGATCTTCTGATAGCCGGTCACACTGGAATCCGTGATCGTCACATTTTCCATGACGAGCTTACCGTAGACATAGCCTGCGATCATGCCCATCGTGCCGGTCTCATCGTTCTTGGAATCTTGCACACACAGTCCGGACAGGGTAACATTTTTGAGCGTGACCGTAGCGTCTTTCCCGATCTGAGTAAACAGTCCGTATCCATAACCCTTATTTGCGAACTCGCCCGAACCGAAGAAAGTATTCTTATCATCGCGGAAGCCGCTGATGGTGTGACCATTGCCGTTGATTACAACATTGCCGGAAGTAATACCCTTAGCATCGTTTCCGATAAACTTATAAGCCGAACCTGCAAGGTCAATGTCTTCCGTCAGCGTGATCTCGGTCACCGCTTTTGCTTCGGATACACCGTTGTTAAAATCGTTGATCAGAGAAGCCAACTGTCCCGCGTTGGAAACTGCCACAGCGTTATCCTCAATTTTGTAATCTTCCAACTTGATTTCACCATTGAGGCAGAACCAGTTGCCGCTGATCTTTTCGAGACCCTTGTGCTCATCCGGATATGTAACCTCGAAAGAACTGTTGGCATAAACAACACGGTTCAGATCCTTGACCCAATAGAACTGCATATCTTTGCCGAGCGGCTTATAGTTGTTAAGGTCAAAGCCGTCCTTTGCCAGTGCCCGAATTGCTGCGTTGATATTCTCGGGTTTATCGGTCTGGTCATGGGTTGCAAGCGCAGTATTCATCTGGCGTACTGCCTGAATGTCTGCACTGATATTCGCCTTGTTTACCAAATTGACAAAGGTCGGAATCAGAACTGCCGCGAGAATCGCAAGAATCGCGATCACGATGACAAGCTCTACGATTGTAAACGCTCTCTTATTGTGTTTCATATATACTCCTTCATTCTGTTTTGTATTGCGGTAGACTTATGATTTTGAGGTTGCAACTTCCGGTTGCGCCGTCTATCAACAGTTATACCTGCAAAACGCATGACAGAATTTATA
>CAKVOU010000013.1 GCA_934796165.1 uncultured Eubacteriales bacterium
CTGTCTGTCTGTCTGTCTGTCTGTCTGTCTGTCAAGGCATTGTACACGACCCGCTCCTCCTTTGTCAATACCTTTTTCGAAAAATTGTAACTTTTTTCAACTGCATTATATCATCGGGAAATACCGGTGTCAATACCTTTTACAAAATTTCATGTATATTTGATAAAATTCAGTTGAAGTAAAAAAGAGACGCACGTGTGCGTCTCTTTTGTGCAGCTTCGTCTGTAAGCCGGGTTCTGTCTTGAACGGCCATCTATCTTCGCGCGCCGTCGCCGTCGCGCTTCGCGGCAGAGCCGCGTGCCACCCGAAGGAATCTGCCGGGCAGGCAATCCTCCATACGGTGTTGCTTCGGATAGGGTTTACAGCAAATCCATGTTACCATGGAAGTGGGTGAGCTCTTACCTCGCCTTTCCATCCTTACCCGCAAAATGCGGGCGGTTTCTTTCTGTTGCACTTTCCCGGCGGTTACCCGCGGCTGATGTTATCAGCTATCCTGCCCTGTGAAGCCCGGACTTTCCTCACGGGAAAACCTTTCGGCATGATCCCGCGCGGCCGTCCGGCGAAGCTGCGTATTCATTATACCCGCGCCGGGGCAAAATGTCAAGCCTGTTTCTTTTCCGGTTCGACCGTCATCTTTTTGATCTGCGGGATCTGCGATACGGGTACCGCCACAATCGCCGTGATAATGATCTCGGGAATCATGTACAGTCCGTTGTAGAAAATCGAATAGACGATAGACAGCGCCGTTCCCGTAAAGTGGCTGAGGATGACCTTGCCGATGGCATAAAAGCCTTCCTGACCGAAGAACCACTCTGCCCAGATGCCGAAGAAGATGGTTCCCGAAATAATGTGGACCAGATACCGCAATGCAAGCGCGACGACCGTACCGAGCACCAGCGCGGGCGTTTTCGACAGTTTGTTGCGGAAGATGCCGCCGAATCCGAGCATGGTGTAAGCGAGGATGTAGTCCAGTAAGACGATGGCAATGCCCTGCCCGATTCCCATGAAATTATCGCTGCCAACGGTGAAGAGCGAAATGACATATCCGCCGCCCGTAAACGCGCCGAGTGCCAGCTGAATGAACGAATAGATCAGCGAGGAAACGATGCCCCAGCGGACCCCGTACATATACGACAGCACCACGATCGGCAGCATGCTTGCAATCGTGAATCCGCCACCGAACGGCAGGTTAAGAAACGGGATGTAGGCGCAGACAATGGCAAGTACCGTTGCAAGTGCGAGCATAATTGCGGTCAGGGTCAGCCGCTGTGTGTTTGAGTTCTTCATCAGAAAAAACCTCCGAAATAAAATTACCGCACGGAAATCTCTCCGTGCGGTAAAATTCTCTCAAATTCTCCCTCCGACGGCATTATCCGTATCAGGTGAAAGGGTTCGGCTCGCGCCGTCTCAGCCTCCCGAAGGAAGCACCCCCGATTTCTATGCGGTTTTCTGTATCATAGCACGCGCCGCGCAGTTTGTCAAGCCCCGCGGAAAAATTCCTCTCCGGAAACGTTTCCCGTACACGAAAAAACCACCGTCTGCCCCGCTTTGCACGGGGAATACATCAGCCTTCCGCGTCCGGAAAAGCACACGCGTCCAGAACCCTGCTCAGTAATAGCGGTTGGACGGCAGATCTTTGATGGAGCGTGCCGAGGCGAGCACTGTCTCGTCCGTCACGACCTTGTCCGTATACTTGGCGCATTCCTCCAAGAAGAGCGCCTCGGTGATGTCGGAGATCAGGTCGGTGAAGAAATCTTCATTTGCCGTCTTGTTGTACGCGCCGGACTCGACCGGGTACTTCATGATGATATGATACCCGTAATCCGATTCTACCATCGCGCACTCGCCGTCCTGCATGGTGGCAAGCTGTTTGATGATGGTACCGATGTAGGCGCTCGTCCCGGTGTAGGAGTCGGTCTTGGAGAGGTAATACCCCTCCGTGTAACGCGTCTGCGCGTCCTCCTTGTCGTTGTTCTCCGTCATCAGCTTTTCGAACGCGGCATAGTCGCCCGCCGCGACCGACGCGGCAAAGCCCTCCGCTTTCTTTTTCAGCTCCGCAAGCTGATCCTTGTCGTAATACTCGACCACATACTTCCCGTCCTTGTCGGTTTTGTACGCGGGAGTTCCCTTTTCCTTGTTGTAGGCGATTTTTCCGTCCTCGGTGTAATAAATGACGTCGCCCTTTCCGTCCTTGGTTGCCGCCGCGTCCGGCTTGCCGTTTACGGTATCATAATAAACGTGATCCTTCTTGTCCCCGGAGGAATAATAGTAGATTGTGTCGCCGTTCTTATCGGCCTCGTAAACGTAGTAATAGGTGGTGAGGAGCACCTGCTTGAACCTCGTGAAGTGCTCCGCGACATACGCGTCCTTGACGGAATCCGAGATGAGCTCGCCCGATGCGCCATAGAGATAGGTCTGCACCGCCTTGATCTTTTCCTCGGTCAGATACACCGCTCTGAGAATGTCGATGTTCGCGCCGTAAGCGGACAGGATCTTGTTGAAGCCGGACAGGGAGCCGTCCGCGTCGGTGTCGATGAGCAGTTCGATGTCATGCTCCACACGGTCGGTCGCATCGGCGGAGAGGGTCAGTCCGTACTTGTCGAAGAGATAAGCCGCGACGACATAGGTCTTGCAGTTCTCCAGCACCGACGTGCGGTAATACTCTTCATAGGTCATGTTTTTTCCGTTCACGTTCACGACCGTCCGCCAGAAGGAATCTTCACCAACGGCTCCGCCGCTCTGCTCCAGCACCGCTCGCATCCGGGCAAGCAGAAGCTCGTACATATTGACGCTGAAGGTCTCTTTTTCCATCGTGAAAAGCGTTTTCCCGAGATCTTTTTTCCCGCATCCGAAGAAGCAGGCGGCAAGGAGAAGCAGGGAGAGCACCGCCGCGGCAAGCCGGACGGCGGTTTTCCTGTGTTCCGTTTTCATATGATCCCTCCGTTCTCCGCGCCGTACGGCGCGGTCGGTGATTTCCGGTTCCTGTCCGGCCGCCCGCTCCGGGTACGTTCCAAAAGCGGCAGACCGGCAACATTTTCTTCAGTATATCACTTTGCGTCGGTTTTGTCGAGGCTCTTCCCGCGGACAGAAGACAAATATTTTTCAAACATTCTGTGAAGCAGCGTCAGCGCGTCGTCCCCCTTGGCGGGGCGGAAAACCAGATGCGGAGGCGCGGAGGTCACGACCCGGAGCTTGCCCTTCATGCCGTCCGCCGCGTCCAGCCACGCGTCCGTGTCAAACGCGGACGGGGTGAGAACGATGCCGCCCTCCCCTTCGCCGACTGCCGTGATTCCGCTCTCCTCCGCATAGGCGCGGAGGAGCGAAATGCCGAGCAGATTGACCGCGGGCTTCGGAAGATCGCCGTAGCGGTCGATGAGTTCGTCTGCGACGTCGCGCCGGTCGGCTTCACTACGGATGAGCGCGATCCTCTTGTACATTGCCATGCGCTGGGACGCGTCCGCGACGTAAGCGTCGGGGAGATATGCGTCCATGGTCAGGTTGACCTTGCACTCGGTGCGCGGGGCTTCCCGGATACCCTGCTCCTCCAGAACCGCTTCATTGAGCAGCTTGATATACAGGTCGTAGCCGACCGCATCCATGTGCCCGTGCTGTTCCGCGCCGAGCAGGTTGCCCGCACCACGGATCTCCATATCGCGGAGCGCAATGCGGAAGCCCGCGCCGAATTCGGCGTACTCCCGGATGGCGCCGAGCCGCTTTTCCGCGATCTCGGACACCGCGCGTCCCGCGGGATAGGTAAAGTAGGCATAGGCGCGTCTGGCGGAACGTCCGACGCGTCCGCGGAGCTGATGCAGCTGGGAGAGCCCCATGCAGTTGGCGCGCTCGACGATGAGTGTGTTTGCGTTGGGGATGTCCACGCCGGTCTCAATGATGGTGGTGCAGACCAGCACGTCGATCTCCCCCGAGAGCATCTGCTCCCAGATCTCCTCCAGCTGTTCCTTGTCCATCTGCCCGTGTGCCACGGTGATGTGCGCTTCGGGAAGCGCCTCGCCGAGCCTTGCGGCGACCGAATGGATGTTTTCCACCTGGTTGTAAAGGTAGAACACCTGCCCGCCGCGGCGAAGCTCCCTACGGATGGCTTCGAGAATCACCGGTTCGCTGTACTCCAGCACGTAGGTCTGCACCGGCTGACGGTCGCCCGGCGCTTCATCGAGCACCGAGATGTCGCGGATGCCGCCCATCGCCATGTTGAGCGTCCGGGGGATCGGCGTTGCGGACAGCGTGAGTACGTCCACGTTTCCAGCGATCTGCTTGAGCTTTTCCTTCTGCGCCACGCCGAACCGCTGTTCCTCGTCCACAATGAGAAGCCCGAGGTTCTTGAATTTCACGTCGCCGGAGAGCAGCCGGTGGGTACCGATGAGGATGTCCACCTCCCCGCGCGCCACGCGGGAAAGGGTCGCCTTCTGCTGCGCCGCCGTGCGGAAGCGCGAGATCATATCCACATTCACCGCAAAGGAGCGCATCCGGCTGGTCGCGGTCTGGTAATGCTGAAGTGCGAGCAGGGTGGTCGGCACGAGCACGGCGACCTGCTTGCCGCCGAGCACCGCTTTGTACGCCGCGCGGAGCGCGACCTCGGTCTTACCGAAGCCCACATCGCCGCAGAGTAGCCGGTCCATCGGCACGGGACGGATCATGTCCGCCTTGATTTCCTCTGCCGCCTGCTCCTGGCTTTCGGTCTCCGTGTACTCAAATGCCGCCTCAAAATCGCGCTGGAAGTCATCGTCCGGAGGGAAAGCGATGCCGGGACGTCTTTTGCGCTCGGCGTACAGTTTGATGAGTTCCTTTGCCATGTCGCGGACCGCCGCCCTGACGCGGGACTTGGTTCGCGTCCAGGAATCGTTCCCGAAGTGCGACAGCTTGATCAGTCCGTCATCCGCGTGTGCGCCGATGTACTTGGACACCATGTCGAGTTTTTCCACCGGCAGGTACAGCTTCTCCGCGCCCGCATAGCGGATGGTGATATAGTCGCGGCGCACGCCGCCCGTCGTCAGGTTCTGAATCCCGAGGTACTGCCCGATGCCGTAGGTCTCGTGCACGACGTAATCCCCGACGCGCAGGTCGGCAAAGGACAGAATGGTCTCGGCGGCGGTCTTTTTCTTCTTTTTCGTCAGCGTCCGGTCGGCTCTGACCGCCCCCGCGCTTCTCGCGTCGGGAATCGTGGAGAGCACCGCGATCCGCGGCATACTCATCTCAAACCCCTGCACGAATTCCCGGAAGATGACAAGCACCTCGCCGGGCTTTACCGCGGCAAGCGCGGTATCTGTTTCTCCGCCGGATTCCCGTCCCCCCGCCACGGCAGGAACGCCGTTGTCCGCAAGCAGTCCCGCAAGGTTTTTCGCGGCAGTCTCATTTTCCGCGATCAGGAGGATACGGTACCCGCCCGCGCGGAGCGTTCCGATGTCCTCGCGGAGCAGCTCGTTCTTTTCGGCATAGGAAACCGTGTGCTTGGTGCGGAAGCTGAAAATGCCTCCGAGCGACGTTCCGCCGAGTCCCCGCGCCATGGAATCCAGGCAGACGGTGACGTGGGATTCGAGGAATGCGTCAAACGCGGCGGGAGCTTTCCCGTATTCCGCATATTTCGGCGCGATGGTTCCGCCCGCGATCAGCTCCTTGACCGTTTCGTCCATGTGCCACGCCGATGCCTTGACGCGCTCTTTGAGCGCCGCGTACCCGCGGCAGAAGACAGCGGTGCGTGTCCCGCTCGGAAAATAATCGAGCAGGCAAGCCTTTTCGGGGTAGATGAGGGAGATATATTTATCGAGAAACCGCACCTCGCTCCCGTCCGAGAGCGCCGTGTCCACGGCGGCTCGTTCGTGTACCAGTGTCTCCTCCGCGCGCTCGTCGTGCGTTGCGCGGAAACAGTCTCCGATCGCTTTTTTCAGTAGCTCCAATGCGGGGCGGCCGGCAAGCAGTTCCCTTGCGGGAGCAAGCTCCGCCGCCTCAATATCGTCGGTCACGCGCTGGGTCTCCGGGTCAAAGAGCGCCATGCGGTCGATGTCCTCGTCCCAAAGCTCCAGGCGAAGCGCGAACGCACCGTTCTTTTCCCCGCCGTCCGCGTCGCGGAAGCTGCCGACGG
The DNA here is from genome assembly GCA_934796165.1 of uncultured Eubacteriales bacterium. Taxonomy (GTDB): domain Bacteria; phylum Bacillota; class Clostridia; order Oscillospirales; family CAG-272; genus CAKVOU01. Next base: position 6,095 of record CAKVOU010000013.1, read on the forward strand.
GCGGAAAGATATCCACGATCCCGCCGCGCACGGCAAACTGCCCCGCTCCGTCCACCATATCCACGCGTGCGTAGCCCGCCGCCGAAAGCCGGAGGGAAAGCGACGAGGGGTCAATGCGGGTGTCTCTGCCGATCCGGATGACCGAGGAAAGCAGCTTTTCCGGCGGGACGGTGTAACCGAGCGCGGTATCCGGCGTGGTCACCACCACATCAAGCGAATCGGTGAGCAGCCCGAACAGAACGCCCAACCGCTCGTGCTCGTACTCATGCGACGCGGACATATCAAAGAAGGTCAGGTCGCGTCCCTCATAGAACGCCGCGCGAAGTCCGAACCGCCGGAGCAGTCCGACCGTGCGGACACATTCCTTTTCTTCCTGGCAGAAAAGCAGCGCGGCACCCTTCCGGTACCCCGCCGTATCCTTTGTTCCTGCTACAAGAAACGCGTCCGCCGCACCCTCGCAAAGCCCGCTGACAAGCAGAGGCTTCGGGTCGCTTCCCGCGCGGAACTGCTTGCCAAGCGCTTCCCGGAACTGCGTATATTCCCCGTCCGCGCGGATGACCTCTTCCAGAATGCTCATGCTCTCTCTCCGCCGGGACGTCTTGCGTTGCAGAACTGCATGGCACCGTCCACGTCACCCGCAAGGATTTTACGGATCCCCGTCTCCACGTCGGAAAAGAGCGAGAACAGCTCCTCCTTTTCCTTTGCCGTGAACTCGGAGAGCACCCATGCGGCAAGGTCGTAATCCGGGCGCGGCTTTTTGCCGATGCCGATGCGGATGCGCGGGAACTGATCCGAATTCAGCTGATAGATGATGTTCTTCAGCCCGTTGTGCCCGCCGTCGCTTCCCTTTCTGCGCACGCGGATGCAACCGACCTCCTGCGTGATGTCGTCGCAGAGCACGATGATGTTTTCCGGGGGGATTTTGTAAAAGTCCGCCGCCTCCCGTACCGCTTCGCCTGACAGGTTCATGAAGGTCTGCGGCTTGACGAGAAGCACCCGCTTGCCGTCCATCACCGCGTCTCCCGTGAGCGCATGAAACTTCGCGCGGTCAATGCGCACGCCGAGCTTCTGCGACAGATAATCCAACGCAAGAAAACCCGTATTGTGACGGGTGAAGGTGTATTCTTTTCCCGGATTTCCGAGCCCCACAATCAGGTGGGTGACCGGCATTTTCCCGGTACTGTTTTCCGTCGAGATCTTCCGGAACAGATCAAAAATATCCGCTGACGCTGACATTGCCGCATCCTCTCCTTTGTGCATCTGCACAAACTTCACTATCTTTCGTATATTATAGCGGAAAAGACACCGTTTGTCAAACGGATTCTGTTGATTTTCCCCGCGGGATATGTTAGAATGGAAAAACCAAACTGAAACGGAGAGTAAAAATGAAACGACTGAGCTGCCTATTCCTGTGTCTTTTGCTCTGCCTGCCGCTCTTTGCCTGCGGTAAAGCGACGGGAACCGAAACGCCGACGGAATCCTCCCCGGAGTCCCGCACGGAAACGGGTACGGAAAGCGGCACGAAAGCCCCGGCGGAATCCGGTACCGAAACCGGTACGGAAACCGGTACGGAAACTGAACCGGCACCCGCTCCCGATTACGCGCACACGCGCACGCCCATGATGGGGTGGGCAAGCTGGAATCTTTATCACACCGACATTTCCGAGGAAAAGATTCTTGCCGCCGCGAACGCATTGAAGGAGCTCGGACTTGCGGACCTCGGATATACCTACGTCAACATTGACGACGGCTTCCAGAGAGGACGCGATGAGGACGGAACGCTCATCGTTCACCCCGAGCGTTTCCCGAACGGCATGAAATCCGTCGCCGACCGCATCCATGAGATGGGGCTGTACGCCGGCATCTACACCGACGCGGGGGTCATGACCTGCGGGTACCTCTATTCCGGCGAGACCGCCAACGGCGAGGTCGGACTGTACGGACATGAGGAAAAGGACCTCTCCATGTACCTCTCTGACTGGGGGTATGATTTCATCAAGGTGGACTGGTGCGGCGGCGCACATCTGGGGCTGTCAAGAAGAGAACAGTACACCAAGATCGGTAATATCATAAAGGAGATCGAAGAGAAGACCGGACGGGACATTCTCTACAACATCTGCTGTTGGGAATTTCCCGGCGAGTGGGCAAAGGAGGTCGCCGACTCCTGGCGCACGGGTGCCGACATTTCTCCGAATTTCTCCTCGATCCTCTATCAGCTTGATCAGTGCAAGACGCTTGCGGCATATCAGTCGCCCGGCAACATCAATGACCCGGATATGCTGGAGATCGGCATGGGCATGACGGACACCGAGGACAGAAGCCACTTCGCCATGTGGTGTATGCTGTCCGCGCCCCTGATGCTCGGAAACGACCTGACCACGCTCCGCCAGGAAACGCTGGAGATCATTCAAAACAAGAATCTGATTGCCCTTGACCAGGATCCCGCCTGCATTCCCGCGACCGTCGTACTGACGCGGGGAGACGTGGAGATCTGGCAGAAGGACCTCGGCGAAAAGCATTCCGCCACGACGGCGGTCGCGCTCCTCAACCGCTCGGGGAAGGAACGGACCGTGACCGTCCGCTGGGACGAAATCGGATACGCTTCCGTCACCGGAGTCACCGACCTCTGGACGGATGAAGCTCTCACCCCCGGCGAGTCCTTTACCGTGACGCTCGCGCCGCACGAAACGGCAGTGCTCCGCGTAAACGGCACCCGGAACGATGCGGGAAGCGTCTGTGTGGATCTTGCCGTCAGCGAGGAACCCTGGCAGTTTGACCTGACTGCGCTCGGCGTGCTCGACTGGGTCGCGACCGGTTATTCGGGCGGTCACGAAGGGTTCCGCAAAAACGTGAAGACCTCTCTGCTTTCGGTCAGCCTGTCCGACACCTTCTCCTATCTGCTTTCGAACGAGGCGTTCTGCGAATGGGACGGTGACGGAAACAATCCCGCCCTTCCCTATGCCGCCGTCAACTCCGGACGGAGCGTAAAGGGTACGGGAAATTCGGTCAGCGTCACGACCTCCGTGGACACAAAGACCACCGTGCTCTCGGTGCTTGTCGGTCTCGGCGCCTCCGACCTTTCTCTGGAGGTGCTCAGCGGCGGTAACGTGATTTATTCCACGGTGCTTTCGGGAATCAAAGACGTTTCCGTTCCGGAAAAGCCGGAAAAGACACTTGCCGAACGCCAACTGACGTTTGCCCTGTCCGCAGACGTCCCCGGATATCTGACCGTCCGGCTGACGGTCATGGAAGATTCCGCCTTCCCCGTCTGCGCCCTGTTCGGTGCGGCGCTCTCTCCCCTCGAAGATGCGGATTCCCCCGAGGAAACCGACGCGGAAACGGCAAGAAAGCTGCTTCGGGACGGCGCAATTCTTCTTGACGTGCGTTCCCCCGAGGAATACGCCGAGGGACACCCTGCGGGCTCCGTCAACCTGCCGGTGGATCAGCTTCTTACGCTGATCACCGAAAAATACCCCGACCGCGACACGGTGATCCTCACCTATTGTACGCGTGCCAAGCGCAGCTTGCAGGCATACCGCCTGCTCCGCTATCTCGGGTACGAAAACGTGTACTGGCTCGGATCGACGGATCCGAACGAAGGATAAATCCAAAACAAAATACGGGAGCGGCATCTGCCGCTCCCGTATTTTGTTTCAACCGTTCAGACGGAAAATCCGTTATTCCGTATAAACCGTACTCTCGTGGAACTGCTCCTGGAACTGCACCGCCCGGGCGATCTCCTCGGCGGTGTATTCTCTCGTCCCGTCCGAGGCGACCCACTTCTCCTCCACGTCGTCCGCACGTTCAATGACGGCGATGACGCGCCCGCGGAAGGTCGCAAGCGGTTCCCCCGGTCCGAGCACGTACACATCCTGCTCTTCCCCGTCGCCGCCCATCAGTCCCGCGATGTATCCGTAATTGATGGGGTACACGACCTCCGGATGCTTGGGGTGTCTCGTCCCGATCGGACGATCCATGGTCACCTCCACGGTCTTTCCGATGATTTCATGCTTCATGATTTTTCTCCGTTATCCGGGGTTATCCCCGTTATCTGTGATTTCGGAGAACCGCCTGCCGGCAGAGTCCCCCGCGGTACCCCTTATTTGAGACGGTAAATGTCAAAGAACTCTCCGCTCCCCACCCATTCGTACTGATCCGGATAGTATTCCTCGAGGAACGAAACGCCCGTCTTGTACTCTTTTCCTTTGTATTTGAAGGTCGTGTCGTTGCGGAGAACGTAATAATCGGTCTTCTCCGGCGTCCAGTAGGACGTACCGACCGAGTGAACATCGCGGAAACGGTAGAGATGCGCCGTCAGGGAGCTGTTCGCCGAAACCGACGCGCCCTCGGGAAGACTGTCATACAGCACCTGCTCCGCCTCGGCGTAATACGCACGGTTGCCGCCGAAACGGTCAATATAGTAACCGACCGTCGGGAAGGTCAGGGACGCCGTCAGAATGAGGCTGAACGAAAGCGCTATCACAAGCGTCCGACCGCGCGTCTCCGGCTTTCTGTCCGCAAGCATGAGGACAAACGATACCAGAATCAGCGCCCCCACGCCGAAGGTATACTGGAACGCCACGTCAAACTGATATTTGTCCGAGGACATCAGGTTGATGAGCAACATGGGGAGAAGCAGGACAAGCGTTCCCTGCTTTTTGGCAAAGAACGGAGCAAACAGGACGGGCACAAACATCCAGAGCAGATACGCACCCTTGTTCTCCGTGAACACAATGCGGAAGAACCTGCCGATCCCGTAGAAGCATTCTTTTAAGACGTCGGTAAAGCTGTTGCCCTCGCGCAGGAAATCCTGGTATCTGCCAACCAGCAGCTCGCCGCCGAAATGCGAGATCATTCTGACCGCGAAGCCGAGATAGGCAACCGACAGCACAAACAGCACCGCCCCGCGCCACTTTTTCTTCTGCGTCAGAATCACCCACAGGGCGACCGCCGCCACATACACCGCCGCGTCCTCCTTGATCGACAGGACGAGAAGCGCACATCCGAGCGCCGGCAGGAATCCGAGCCACGCGCGCCCCGTCCGCCGGAACCACGGAAGAAAACCGGTATCCGTCTCCCCCGCGCTCCGCCGCCCGATCCCCCCTCCGGGGGTGCCCGCGGGCAGGCTCCGCCCGGTCTCCTCTTCCCCGTCCGTCACCTGACGGAGTAAGAAATACACAAGGAACAGCACCGTGACCGGGAGAAACTTGTTTTCATGGAAATCGTAAAAGCATCCGCGGGAAAGCGCGGGATACAGAAGATACAGGAACGCACAGCCCGTCGCGTGGGACGGAAGCAGCTTCAGCCGCTGCGCAATACCGTACACCGCAAACGCCCCCGCCGCAACGCCGAACGCCTGCACCCAGATGAGGTAAAGCGGCGAGCGAAAGATCATGTACCCCGGCAGGAGCACATAAAAGAACGGGGAGAAATGCACCGCAAAGTGCGAAAGCTCCACGTTGCGCTCCAGCGTCGTCACGGGAGTTCCCGTCCGCGCCATGCCCTCGAACATCTGCGCGAACAGACCGAAATCAAAGGTGTTGGACAGGAACGCCGTGTACCGGATTGACGAAGCGTAACCGATTACCAGCGTAAAGAGCAGCACGCCCAGCCCCGTGAGTGCCCAACCCGTGCGGGAGGAAAACACGATCCGGTCGGGGTTCAGCCCGTCTTCCTTGGTCACATAGCGCACCACGACCAGCGCAGGGAGGAGAAGCCCCAGTCCCATCCACAGGCTCCCCGCGGCGACCGCATAGGAAACGCAGAAAATCAGGGTGGAAACCGCAAGTCCCACGCAAGGAATCAGCTTGCGCCGGGTCAGAATCCCGACCGCCAGGAGCGCGGCAAATACCAGAAAAAGAATCGCCCAGAACTGCCCGCGCGAAAGATTCTCCACAAAGGAGAGCGCGGAAAAATTTGTGTCCGTGAGGAGCGCACAAAAAGACGCGGTCAGGTATCCCGATACCGCCGAGGCGGCAACACTGTCCACGGAAAAAGCATGACGGCGGCACCAGTCGCCCACGCGGGAAAGCCATCCCCCGCGGGTCGGTGCCTGCGCATCGGCAGAGGGAGCCTTCGCCGATGTCTGCGCGCGGGCAGCGGTCGCCCTTGCATTGTCCGTCCCGGCGCTTTTCGCCGATTTCTGTGCGTTCGCGAGGGAATTCTTCGCCGTCTTCCCATTCTCTGCCCCGGTGTTCTTCACCGATGCCTGCGTATTCGCGGTTTCCGTATCCGTGAACCCCGCGCCAGCAATCCCCGCACCCGTGTTTCCCGCTTCTGCCGGCTTCCCGTTCTGCACCGGACCCGCGGGTGTTCCCGTCTTTCCGGCTTTGCCGTTCTGCCTGTATTTTTCGTTTTGGGCGTCTCTTTCGTTCATGCCGTCCTCCCCCTGCGTCCCGCACGCGGGCTTTTCCCGCCTTGTCTTTGACAGTTGCCCGCGCGTTTTGTTTGCTCTGCCTTCCGCGGGCTTTTCTGTTTTTATTCTAACAGATTCCGCCCGTTTGTCAATAGTTCTCCCGACAGAGGAGACAGTCCTTATTTTGCTCTCCGAATGTTCACAGAAAATTAACAATTAAATTTGAAAAGGCGTTGATTATCTCTTTTTCAATATGATATAATTAAGATTGCTGTGAATACGGACGAGGAAAATACAGGAAGCCGTATGCAGCCCCTGAAAAGCAAATCATTTATTTGGAGGAATATCAAATGGCACACAAGTATTGCTACCTGTTTACCGAAGGCAACGCGAATATGCGCGAGCTGCTCGGCGGAAAGGGTGCAAACCTCGCTGAGATGACCAACATCGGTCTTCCCGTTCCCCAGGGCTTCACCATCTCCACCGAAGCCTGCACACAGTATTACGAGGACGGCAGACAGATCAATGACGGCATCATGGCTGAGATCATGACCTACATCGCAAAGATGGAGGAGATCACCGGCAAGAAGTTCGGCGACAAGGAGAATCCTCTTCTCGTTTCCGTCCGCTCCGGCGCACGTGCATCTATGCCCGGCATGATGGACACCATCCTCAACCTCGGTCTGAACGAGGATGTCGTGGAGGTCATTGCAAACAAGTCCGGTAACCCCAGATGGGCTTGGGACTGCTACAGAAGATTTATCCAGATGTATTCCGACGTCGTTATGGAAGTCGGCAAGAAGTACTTCGAAGAGCTCATCGACAAGATGAAGGCGGAAAAGGGCGTCAAGTTCGACGTCGAGCTGAACGCCGATGACCTCAAGACTCTTGCAAACCAGTTCAAGGCTGAATACAAGTCCAAGATCGGCACCGATTTCCCGTCCGATCCGAAGGAACAGCTCATCGGCGCAATCAAAGCCGTGTTCCGTTCCTGGGACAACCCCCGTGCGAATGTCTACCGCCGCGACAACGATATCCCCTACTCCTGGGGCACCGCTGTCAACGTGCAGATGATGGCATTCGGTAACATGGGCGACGACTGCGGCACCGGTGTTGCATTCACCCGTGATCCCGCAACCGGCGAAAAGAAGCTGATGGGCGAATTCCTGCCCAATGCACAGGGCGAAGACGTCGTTGCAGGCGTCCGTACTCCTCTTCCCATCGCAAAGATGGCAGAGCTGTTCCCCGAAGCATTCCAGCAGTTCGAGAACGTCTGCAAGACGCTCGAAAACCACTACCGCGATATGCAGGATATGGAGTTCACCGTCGAGCACGGCAAGCTCTATATGCTCCAGACCCGTAACGGCAAGCGTACCGCTCAGGCTGCTCTGCAGATCGCTTGCGACCTCGTTGACGAGGGCATGAGAACCGAGAAGGAAGCTGTTCTCATGATTGACCCCCGTAACCTCGACACCCTGCTCCATCCCCAGTTCGACGCGGCTGCCCTCAAGAAGGCAAACCCGATCGGCAAGGGACTCGGTGCTTCCCCCGGCGCTGCCTGCGGTCAGATCGTCTTCTCCGCAGAGGACGCTGAAAAGTGGAAGAAGGCAGGCAAGAAGGTCGTTCTTGTCCGTCTTGAGACCTCTCCCGAGGACATCACCGGTATGAAGGCTTCCCAGGGCATTCTGACCGTCCGCGGCGGTATGACCTCCCACGCAGCAGTCGTTGCGCGCGGCATGGGCACCTGCTGTGTTTCCGGTTGCGGCGACATCGTGATGGATGAAGCAAACAAGAAGTTCACGCTGGCAGGCAAGACCTTCCACGAGGGCGACTACATCTCCATCGACGGCTCCACCGGTAACATCTACGACGGCGAGATCAAGACCGTTGACGCTACCATTTCCGGTAACTTCGACCGCATCATGAAGTGGGCGGACAAGTACCGCAAGCTCAGTGTCAGAACCAATGCCGACACGCCCCGCGACGCAAAGAAGGCTCGCGAGCTCGGCGCTGAGGGTATCGGTCTGTGCCGTACCGAGCATATGTTCTTCGAGCCCTCCAGAATCGCTGCATTCCGCGAAATGATCTGCTCCGACACGGTTGCAGAGCGTGAAGCGGCTCTTGCAAAGATCATGCCCATGCAGCAGGCTGACTTCGAGGCTCTCTACGAGGCTCTGGAAGGCACCCCTGTTACCATCCGTTTCCTGGATCCCCCGCTCCATGAGTTCGTTCCCACGACCGAGCCCGAGATCGAGGAGCTGGCAAAGGCACAGGGCAAGTCCGTTGAAACCATCAAGGGAATTATCCAGGGTCTGCATGAAGCAAACCCGATGATGGGTCACCGCGGATGCCGTCTGTGCGTCACCTACCCCGAAATCGCCGTGATGCAGACCAAGGCTGTCATCCGTGCGGCAATCAACGTGCTGAAAAAGCATCCTGACTGGAAGCTCGTCCCCGAGATCATGATCCCGCTGGTCGGCGAAGTCAAGGAGCTCAAGTATGTGAAGGACACCGTTGTCAAGACCGCTGACGAAGAGATCAAGGCAGCAGGCATTGCCCTCAAGTACGAGGTCGGCACCATGATCGAGATCCCGAGAGCAGCGCTCACCGCTGACGAGATCGCGAAGGAAGCTGAATTCTTCTGCTTCGGTACCAACGACCTGACCCAGATGACCTTCGGCTTCAGCCGTGACGACGCAGGCAAGTTCCTGCCCGCATACTACGACGCAAAGATCTACGAGAACGATCCGTTTGCAAAGCTCGACCAGGTTGGTGTCGGCAAGCTGATGGATATGGCTGTGAAGCTCGGCAAGAGCGTTCGCCCCGACATGCACTGCGGCATCTGCGGCGAGCACGGCGGCGACCCGACTTCCGTGGAATTCTGCCACAAGATCGGACTCACCTACGTTTCCTGCTCTCCGTTCCGTGTTCCGATCGCTCGTCTGGCAGCAGCTCAGGCAGCCCTCAAGGACGAGAAGTAATTGCCGCAAGGTAATTGTTTCCCCGTTCCGGATGGAATAAAAACATTCAGCCCTTTGGCATTTATGCCAAAGGGCTTTTTGTTATATAAGGAAAGCCCCCCGTCGGGGCGGGTGGCTTTCATATTGAGCAAATCTTCAGCGGTTACTTGGGAGCGCCTGCGATTGGCAGACTTTTCAGAGGACTTCCTACCCTGCCGGCATCATGCCTGTGTCGGGGAGAAAGACCTTTTGCGGATGGCGTTATTCCCCTGTATTTTTCTTACCTTTCGCACCGTCTTCTGTTCTCGTCTCCGTTCCGGCTTGCTTGCCGCTTGCCGCCTCGTCTGTCAGCTTGCTTTCTCCCTTCTCCACGCGGATCTCCCATTGAATGAGGAAGGTCAGGGCGGCTCGCAAAAGAATCACAGCTCCGAGAATCAGCAGTTCTTTCCACTCGCGGACGATTACGGTACGGAGCAGCTCTCCGCCCATCTTGAATTCCAGTGACAGCGCGATCCCCTCCGCAAGCTCCAGCCGAAGACGCTCGGAGTGCCGGAACAGTCCGATCACGGACTTGACAATGGTAAAAATCAGGACACATACGCCAACCAGCTCAATGGCAAGAATCGCATACTGCACAAGCAGGTAAAACACGTTTTCGACAGCAATATATATTTCCGACGCATTCATGACCGATCGCGCCTCCTCTTATGTTGATATTCTGTTACTTAACCGCCGTTTTTGGGCGGAAACTCATTTGCATAAATCAGACGACCTGCACCTTCAGAATATTGGTGTTGCCCGATTCCTGGAGCGGCACGCCGGCGGTAATGACCACGCGCTCGCCGCTCTTCACCAGCCCTGCCGCGCGTGCACAGTGAACGGCGTGCGCAAACAGGCTGTCGGTATCCGTCTGGAGCTGTCCCAGTACCGGGCACACCCCCCAGGAAAGCGACAACTGATGATAGGTCTTTTCATCGGGTGTGACACCGATGATGCGCTGTGCCGGGCGGAATTTGGAAACCCGACGCGCCGTCGTCCCGCCGTAGGTAACGGCAATCACAGCGCCCGCACCGATGTCTTTTGCAAGAATGACCGCAGCATCGCTGACCGCATTGGTAATGTCATCTGCCGATGACTGGAAATGCACCTTGGTGCCGGGCGCATGAATCCGCGACGCGTCCTGCTCCGCCTGCTCCGCGATCTTTGCCATCGTGGAGATGACAAGTGCCGGGTGATCACCCATTGCGGACTCCCCGGACAGCATCACGGCGGAAGTACCGTCGAACACAGCGTTGGCAACGTCGGAGATCTCCGCTCTCGTCGGCATGGAAGAATGGATCATGGACTCCAGCATCTGGGTCGCCGTGATCGCCGGCTTGCCGGAACCGCAGCATTTACCGATCATCATTTTCTGAATACCGGGAAGCTGCTCGAACGGAACCTCCACGCCCATGTCGCCGCGGGCGACCATGATACCGTCAGACGCTTCGAGAATGCCGTCAAAATTCCGGACGCCCTCCAGGTTTTCGATCTTGGAGATAATGCGGATACGTTCCCCGCCATGCTCTCTCAAAAGCGCACGTACCTGTTCCACATCCTCCCGGCAACGCACGAAGGAGGCGGCAACGTAATCCACACCCAGCTCCGTTCCGAAAATCAGGTCGGAGCGGTCCGCCTCGCTGATATACGGCATATCAATGTGCACATTGGGAATATTGATGCTCTTGTGATCGGACAGGGCGCCGCCGGAAGTCACCTCGCAGATGACATCGGTATCGGTCGTATCCGTAACACGGAATGCCACCTTCCCGTCATCGGCAAGAATGGTCATGCCGGGCTTCAGTTGGCTTGCAAGCGGAGCAAAGGTCACTGTCACCTCGCGTTCGCTTCCCTCCACCTCACGTGAGGTCAGGACAAAACGATCGCCGCAGGCAAGCGTGATCCTGCCGTTCTTAAAATTTTTCAGCCGGATCTCGGGCCCCTTGGTATCCAGCAGGAGAGCGGCAGGGATGCCGAGGCGGTCGCGGACACGGCGGAAGCGCTCCGCCATGGCGCGGTGCATCTCATGCGTGCCGTGTGAAAAGTTCAGTCTGCCGACATTCATGCCGGCGCGGAACATCTGTTCGAGCACCTCATCTGTTTGCGTTGCGGGGCCGAGCGTGCAGACGATTTTGGTTTTACGGATCTCCATATTGACTCCTTCCCTGTTTCGCAGCAGGTATCCATACGGAAGAACGGCAGGTCCTGTCAACGCCTTGCAATCGGAGATTCCCCTGTTATGACCGGTACCGGAACCGGGTGTCCGGTCAGGCCGATCCGCCGCACTTCCAAAAAATATTTCAGCATACAGTATATCACAAATCGTTCTCTTTGACAAGCCGGAAGCACAAAATTACCGGAAGATTTTACCCGGATTTCACAGGACACATACAAGAGTTCCCCGCCTGCCGCTTGCGGCAGGCGGGGAAAAAAGCAATTTCAGGATACCCAGAATGCAAACAATCGCCCGAAGAGCGCGTAACCGATATCGCCGGAATTGGCATCAAAGAAGCGGAAATACAATGCGAAGTTGACCAGTACCGAGAGAAGCACCGAAATGGCAAAGCCCCGGTAAAGGATCTCCCGCACCTGACGGTTGCGGCAACGTCTCCATATAAGCCCCAGAAGTCCGAGCGCGGCAATGGTCATCTCCCAGAAGAAATCCATGCCGTAATGCACGCAGTACCCGCTCTCCCAGATGGAAAAAATGATGATCGTCGGCGCCGCCACCGCGACAGCGGTACCGAGTACGGCAGTGCGGACCCGCGTCCCGCGGTCTTCGATTCCCGCGAGCACTTTGGGCGCGGCAAAGAGCGTAAATACCGGGAGCGCACGGAACAAAAGTCCCACCGCGTTGTTCGGCGTCGCGTTGAAGTAGTAACCGTTCAGGTCGAGCTTGGTAAAGGACGAGGTGAGGAACGGGAAGGTATCCGTGAAGGACGGCGGTGCGAACAGGTAATTCCAGAAGCCGATCATCGCGCTCCGGAAGCCGAATTCCGCGCGGGTGAAATCGTTGATGGTCAGAGAATACTGAATTCCGAATTCCAGCACCGAGCCGAAGCGCAGTTTGTTGTACAGCATCTGCACTCCGCCGATGAGGACATACGGAAGCAGTGCCGCGACCAGATACAGGACTACCCCGCGCACGCGCTTCCCTTTCTCCGGTTCCGTCTCCCACAGATCGCGAAGACGCTTGCACAGTCCGAATCCGAGGAACAGGACGGCGACCACGCACCAGACCGCTTCGGTAGGTCTGCTGAGCACCGCAAGGGACAGGGCGGTCGCGGAGAGGACAAGCCGCACATAAGAGATCTTTCCCTTCCCGACCACGTTCGAGGAAAGCAGAAAATAGACGCCCATGGTGACAAAGCAGAAGCCGGCAGACCGCGCGATCTCGTAAAAATTGGTGACGGCGTAGCAATAGAACACGCCGCTGACCGCCTCCAGCATCCACAGCCCGCCGACGTACATTCCGAGCGGCAGTTCCGGGAAGAATTTCTTTACAAACGTGTGCCACACAAGCCCGAGGAACACAATGCCGGCAACGCCGAAGAGTAGGACCGCAAAGTGGGACGGGAAATAAAATCCGGTAAGGAGGTTGTACGGGAGAAACAGCAAGAGCACCGGCGCAATTCCGTAATAGGAATAGTAGTGCCCGTTATAGAGCAGATGATCCCACAGAATTCTGCCGCCGAGCGCCGAACGCTGGCTCCAGTCATACGGGTTTTCCAGCGACAGAAGCCCCTCTGTCGGTTCCTCCAGAAGATGAAGCTGCCCTGCGCGGAACGCGTCCACCAGCTCCTTGGTCATCTGGTTTCCCGTCGTCATGTGCCAGTCCGCGTACCATCCGGACGACCGGAACATACAGAGCACCACGCTGAAAATGCCAAGTCCTGCAAGTGTTGCGATCAGTGCGCCGCGCGCCGCGGCAGGATGCAGGACGGTCTCCTCGCGGAAGGGTTTCCCCGTGAGAAGCAGCATCAGGAGAAACGCAAGGAAAAATACAATCGAAACGCGCACCGGGCTGAAATGATACGGGATCTGCACGTTCAGCGTCACGGCGTCATCCCCGAAGGTCAACTCGCGGTCGTCTGACGCTTTTTCGGCAGGAGTCAGGGTCACGCGCAGTTTGCCGATCTCCCCGGAGGTCTCCGTCACAAGGTACCGGGTGAAGGCGGCGGACGGGTAAACGGTCCCCTTGATGAGCCCGTTCCGGTACGCGGCGTTTGTCGCATCGGAGAAATCCACGGAATAGGAGACGCTTTCCACATCGGTGTCAAAGAATAAGCCGATCGTTCCCATCGGGACACGGACGTTTTCCCATGCAAGCACCACATGGCTGGCGCCGGGATTCAGGCGGTAACGGATTGTTCCGTCCTCCGCCGTGTACGCGGTTGCGCCGGTTACGGTTGCCTCTCCGGGGGAAAGTGCGGTCGTCGGCGCATTCTTGAAGACGCGCGCGTAGGTCGCGCTGTTCGGAATAAAAACCTCGATAAGAAGCAGGATTGTCAGAAGCCGGATCGCGTTTTTGCCGACGTGGAACATGGAGCCGTCGCGCGCGATTCCCTCCGGCATACGGGTACGAAGAAAATAAGCAACTCCCGCGCCGAGCGTCACGGTCACGGCGAGCGTCAGATATACGCCGGAAAAGGCGACAAGCGCGGACACCCCGGCAAAAAAGCCCAGTCCCGCAAAAGCAAACAGGAAAAGCGCGGACACCCCCGCTACGAAAAGAGGAATATATCGGTTGGAGATCCGGCGCGCGGAGCTCAGAAAAAAGGCACAGCCGACTCCGGCAATGCTCCAGAAAACCGCAATGACAAGAAGTATCCGCTCCATAAAAGCCTCCGATCGTGGGAGTCACGTTGAAATTATTCGGAATGATGTGCGGGGGAACAGCCGGCAAGTCGTCAAGCGGGGGGCGAGGACGTATCCTCCGCGTTTCCCCGGCAGCCACCGGCAATCTATTCCGATTATACCACACTTTCAACCGGATTGCAACAAAAAAGCCGCCGGTCGGAGTGGCGGCGGCTTTTTGGCGGATCCGGACAGGCTTCACGATGTCAGCACCCATCAGGCAGGGCGATTCTGCGGCGGGGCGGTGCCATAGCAAGATGAGGCAGTCAGCCCCGCCTGTCGGCGGGCACCCGCACAGCGGGGATCCGACGGCGGGGCGGCACGGGCGGCGGAAGTCCGCGATGCGGCGCGGAGATTTCTGCGGCTCGTTGGATTTTCGCCGGACGGAGCGACTGCGGCGCGGGCGGAAGTCGCCCCGCGGTATCAGATCTGGTATGCCTCAAAGGTATCCTTGGTGATCTTGTGCTCCCGGAACAGACGTTCCATGGAGGTCCGCATGGTATACATTCCCTCGCCGAGCGAGGTCTGGATTGCGCTGGCAACCAGGTGCAGTTTATTCTGCCGGATCATGGCGCGAACCGGCTCGTTGGCGATGAGCACTTCCGTTGCCAGATGGCGCGTTCCCTTGACGACACCGGGCAGGAGCTGCTGAGAAATGACCCCGAGCAGGGACATCCCGAGCTGGGTACGGATCTGATTCTGCTGTGCCGCAGGGAAAACGTCCACGATACGGGTAATGGAGTTGACCGCGCCCTTGGTGTGCAGGGTAGACAGCACCAGATGTCCGGTTTCCGCGGCACGGAGCGCGGCTTCGATGCTGGCATGGTCGCGCATTTCACCGACCAGAATGATGTCCGGGTCTTCACGCATGGCTTCGGTGATTGCGTCGCTGAAGGAGCGCGCGTCTCTTCCGATCTCACGCTGAGAAATGATACAGTTCTGATTCCGGTGGACAAATTCGATCGGGTCCTCCAGCGTAATGATATGTTCCCGCTTGACATGGTTGATGTAATCGACCAGGCTGGTGAGCGTCGTTGTCTTTCCGCTTCCCGTAGGCCCCGTGATCAGGATGAGACCGCTTCTGCGTTCCGCCAGACGCTTGAGGATCTGCGGGATGCCAAGTTCGGAAAAATCCTTTGAAACCAACGTGAGCAAGCGGAGCGCGATATTGATGCCGCCGTTATCCTTGTAGAGGTTTCCGCGCAGACGGATCCCGCTCATGGTAACGGAAAAGTCCGCGGCGGTGTTGGATTCCAGAAAACGGGTAGGATTGATCTCGGTATTTTCTTCAAGGAACGCGCACAGCTCCTCCGCACGCAGGGGAGCTTCCCCTTCCAGCGGTTCCAGCTCGCCGGCAACGCGGATATACGGACTGCACCCCTCGTCGAGATGCAGGTCGGACGCGCCCTTTGCCTTGGCATAAGCGACCGTGTAAGCGATACGGGAATCAAACAGGGAGCGCTCCGGCAAAACCACCGCGCTTGCCAGTCTGCGGGACGCTTCCTCTGCCTCCAGCGCCCTTTGTGCGGCGTAAGCCTGTCCGCAGGACTGACAGAATATTCTTCCGTCATCGGCAAAGTAGAAGTTTCCGACGTTGCCCGGCTCTGCCGTCCCGAGCGGTTTTCCGCATTTTGCGCAAACGATCTGCGTTTTCATCTTGTATCTGTGTCCTTTGCTTTCGGTAGGTGAAAGCGTCCTTTCTCGTGGGATATGCGGGAAAACCGCTCATGGACCTTTTGATTACGTACCCGCTTCAACCCCGAAAAAAGAAGCATTGATCTGATAGCTTGCAAAAACCCGCACCGTACCGGCGCTGATTCCGTTCTTTTCCAAAAGGCTCTTGATATTGTCGGGATGATTCCAAGCCGATGCAGTCGGTTCTCCCGTGGAGGCAATCTGCAAGTTGTTAGTCAGTTTAACGAGAATTGATTCGATCTGTGCGTCGTAGTCGCCGCTTTCCACGTCATCAAACTTCCCGTCGTTCGCCGAGTAAGCCTGTACCTCTCTTGAGGTATGAGAAAAGCCGAACAGGTAGATGGTCTTGTCTCTCTTGACAAAAATCAGAAAATCGGCATCCGGGTGATCGACTGTCTCGGGTGTCAGAGCGGTCATGGCATTGCTTGCATCAACAAATGCGGCGGATGCGTTGGCTTTCTGAATGATACCCGAAAAGGTTGGGATCATCACACCCGCTAAAATTGCAATGACTGCGATGACAATGACCAGCTCCACCAAGGTAAAGCCGCGTCGCCTGTTCTGATGAACTTCAATCATTTCATTCTGTGTTTTCATTGCAGTTCTCTTTTCCTGTAAAATATCTTCCGGTAATCACCGCCGCGGGGCACACCCGCACGCCGTCACTCCATGTACAGCGCCATCAGCTCCTGCACACTGGTGATTCCGCGGAGCACATAATCCTTGCAGTTGTCCCACATAGGCGTCATGCCGTTTTTACGGACGATGTCGCGCAGCTCCTCTGCGGAAATATCCTGCGCCATCGCGTCGCGGATACTGTCGTTGAGGTACATGATTTCATGGACGGCGATACGTCCGCGGTAGCCGGTTCCATTGCAGAACTGGCAGCCGCGCGGGCGGCAGATGGTGACGGGCTCGTCAATCTGGAGCGCGCGCATTTCGGTCGCGTTGGTCTTCCCCTTGCGCTTGCAGACGGGGCAAAGCCGTTTGACAAGACGCTGGGAGATCACGCCGATCAGCGCATCCGCGACAAAGTAACTGGACACGCCCATGTCGGTCAGTCGCGTGAGGACACCCGGCGCGTCGTTGGTATGAATGGTGGAAAAGACGAGATGTCCCGTAATCGCGGCACGGATCGCGATCTGTGCCGTTTCCTCGTCACGGATCTCACCGATCATGATGACGTCAGGGTCCTGACGCATGATGGAACGGAGCGCCGATGCAAAGGTCATGTTTGCCTTGTTGTTGACGTTGACCTGATTGATTCCCTGCATGGTATATTCCACCGGGTCTTCGACCGTGACAATGTTGATGTCCGGCTTGTTGATCTCACGGAGGAAGGTATAAAGCGTGGTGGATTTACCGCAGCCGGTCGGACCGGACATGAGGATGATGCCGTGCGGGCGCGCAAGCATCTTGTCCACGATCTCGTTTGCGGCGGCGGTGAAGCCAAGCTCGGTACGCGAGAGATTGAACGCGCTCTTGTCAAGCACACGGATGACGAATTTTTCGCCGTGCACCGTCGGCAAAGTGGACACACGGAAGTCGTATTCCGTGCCGTTGATGGTCAGATTGATTCTGCCGTCCTGCGGGATACGCCGCTCGGCGATGTTGATTCCCGACATGATCTTGACTCTGGCGGCAATCGCGGGATACGACTCGATATTGAAGCGGGCGCGCTCGTTCAGTCTGCCGTCGATACGGTAACGTACCGTAACGAAATTCTCGAACGGCTCGATGTGAATATCCGACGCGCGGAACGGGATCGCTTCCTTGATGATGGAATCGACCAGCCGGACGGTCGGCGCATTGATGACATCCTCGTCGTTTTCGGGACGGACTTCATTGGTTGCCATGCCCCGCTCGATGATCTGCGCGTCATTGCTCTTGTTGATGTTACTGAGAGCGACCGCGGTGGAACGGATAGCGATCTCGCCATCGATGAAGACGTCGATCTGGGTCGGCGGGACCAGCACATATTCCACGTGTCCGTTGTAAATCGCCGCGACCACGGAGGTGGAGGCAAAATCAAGCGGCCGTGCACAGGCGACGATGAGAGAGCCGCCGATGTCCACCGTAACGGGGACGATCTTCTTGGCACGCAGGAACGCAAGATCAAAACGGTTCAAGAGGTCCTTGTCAACCTCCAGCATATCCATCTGGATATACGGCATCTCAAAGTATTCGCCGAGCGCGTCCAGCGCCGTGACCTCCGTGCAGAGGTTCTGCGCGAGCAGGTACCGCTCGACCGGCATCTTAAGCCGTTCCGCATCTTCTAAGATCCGGTTGAAATCACGCTTTTTGATGACGTGCTTATAGACAAAGAACTGGAGGATTTCGTAATTCAGATTCATACGGCAAAGCCTCCCCTTACAGTTGTGTCATCATAGCAAGCATCGGAGAATAGATCGCGATAAACAGAAGCGCAACGATCCCGCCCATAATACCGAGCATGATCGGCTGAAGCAGCGTAGTCATAGTTGTCAGCGAACGCTCCGCCTGCTCGTCAAAGTAGGAGCTGGACTGGAGCAGCACCTGATCCACACTACCGGTCTTCTCACCGACGGAAACCATCTGCAGAAGAATCATGGGGAACAGGCGGTAGTTGGTCAGCGCCTCGGTCAGGCTCTTGCCTTCCCTGACATCCGCCGTTGCCATGCGGAAGCGCTTTTCGACGTTCTTGTTGCCGAGCACCGGAGAAATGGTCTCCATCGCATCCACAACGTCCATACCGCTGGAAAGCAGCAGTCCGAAGCCACGCGCGAAGCGCGAGCTGATCAGCGCAGTCTGCACCTTGCCGAAGATCGGGAGCTTCAGCAGAATGGAGTGGAACACATATTTGCCCTTCGTGGTGCGATTGATTGCAATGAGAATCACAACGAGCAGAAAAATCGCAAGGAACAGGTACATCCAGTACGCCCGGAACCAGTGGCTGATGTTCATGATGACCTTTGTAATCATCGGCATCTCGACGCCGATGGAGGACAGGGATTCCTCAAAAGTCGGGATGACAAAGGCAACCATCAGAATGACAATGCCGATCATCATGACGGCGAGGAACGCGGGATAGATCATGGCGCTCTTGGTCTTGCGCTTGATCTTGGCGTCGGTTTCGTAATAATCCGCAACCGAACGGAGCACCTCGTCCAGCATACCGCTCTGCTCGCCGACAAAGGTCATGCTGGTAAAGAAGTGTGGAAACACCTTTTTGTGCTTTGCCATTGCGTCTGACAGAAGAACGCCGACCTTGACATCCTCCCAGACGGCGGCAATGACCTTCTTGAAGAACGAGGAATACGCCTGCTCCTTGAGGATCGCAAGGCTGTCCACAATGGAAATGCCGGAGTTGATCATGATGGCAAACTGACGGCAGAAGGTCGTCAATTCGACGGTCTTGACCTTGCCGCTGACCGAAAAGAAGGCTGACGGCGGCTTATCCGATACCGGAATCGCCCGGACAAGGTACAGCTTCTGCCGGGCAAGCTGCATACGGAGGTCGTCTTCGTTCTCGGCAAGAAAGTAGCCCTTGAATTTCTTTTTATCAATATCAACCGCCACGTATCTGTATTTCTGCATCGACGGTCTCCTTTCTGTCTCTTTTGAGGTGCCGGATGCTACCGGCAAGGGGAGTCATTCTTTGTTTCCGGAATAACAGGAACATACGCGGGAACTTTGTCCGGCGCGGGACCTGCGCCTCCATGGAGCCCCCTCCGCGCGGGGACGGACGTCCGCCGCATTCGGATTCTGCGGTCCCCCGGGTTCCGGGAATCACCCACAAATCAAAAACGGAACAGGGACAAATACCAGGTGAGAAGCGGCTCGGTCACGAACATGGCAACGACCGCGCCGAAAGCAAGGAACGGTCCGAAGGGATACTCAGTTCCCTTCTTGTCCTTCCCGACGAGCTGCTTCGGCACGAGAATCACAGTACCGAGAACACTTGCGATGAGCACTGCCACAAGCACCGCCTTCCAGCCGAGAAAGCCGCCGAGAAACGCCATCAGCATGACGTCCCCAAGCCCGAGGCCCTCCTTTTTGAGGATGAGCTTTGCAAGCAGATAAAACAGGAGGAAGGATCCGCCGCCGACCGCGATGCCGATGAAGCGATCGGCAAGACTTCCGTTCGTTCCGGAGATCATTGCCATAACGGCAGGGATCGCAAGGAGGTAAACGAGGATATCCTCGATAAACATGGTTTCCAGATCAATGAAACCGATGCAGATGAGCAGGGACGACACGAGCATCGCCGCAATGGCATAAAGGATGCTGGTTTCCCAGAACCGCCACGCCGAAAGCAGCCACAAAGCGGTATTGAGCAGTTCCACCGCCGTATAGCGGAAGCTGATATGTTCATGACATTTGCGGCACTTGCCGCCGAGGATGAGGTACGAGAGAACGGGAATGTTGTCGTACCACCGGAGGACGTAGCCGCAGGATGTGCAATGCGACGAGGGCTTGGCAAGGTTCATCCCGCGCGGCAGACGATAGATGACCACGTTGAGGAACGAACCGACGCACAGTCCGTAGATGCCGGACAGAATGTATACCCAGATCAAAGTCATTCTCCTTTATACTTGTTCGAACGGTGGCGCGCCCCGCCGTCGGATCCCCGCTCTGCGGGTGCCCGCCGACAGGCGGGGCTTGCAGCTTACAGATGGCGGAGCCTCTCTGCGGGTTTATGGCTTTCGGGACTTACGAAGCCCCGGTATCGCTCTCTGTCTCCGTATCGGGCGGCACCACGACGGTGGTATCCCACAAAAGAACTTCTCGCGTCGTCCCGCCCGTCTCGTTTGTTTCAGGCTTTACCGTCACCTGGAGCACGATCACGCCGCTGTCCGTCCCGTCGCTGTTCTTCCGTGTGACGGTCAGAAACTGTTCGGAATCATCCACGGTGGTTGCTACGACACAGGCGTAGCCGTCATACGATTCTTTGAGTTTCCCCGCAACGAAATCGTTGCCGATTTTGCGGATCTGCCGTGCCGTCTTGTACTGCACCTCCATGCGGTCGGTGGAGGAAGCGTCGAGCTGTACCATGAAAAGAATGGTGGAGGTCATGATCATCACCACGGCGATCGCAGCAAAGCATACCGCGAGAATCGCGCCCTTATGGCGGCGCGCCGTCATCCGATGCAAACGATTGTGTGCCATACGTTTCCTCCTTTCCCGTGATGTTTTGAGTGCCGTTCATTCCGGCACGCCGGGATTACCGCAGTACGGACGTGCTGTAAAACTTTTCGCCATTGCGGTATGCGTCAATGTACAGAGTACCCTCCATAACGGAGGCGCTCAGATTCCATGCGGCGCTGCTGTCCCCGTCTTCAACCACTTCCCCGTCCTGCGTGAAATAGATTACCACGCTCGGCTGTTCATCAGTCAGGTTCGGGAAGTTCAGCCCGGGATAAAGCAGCTTCACCCCGGCGGTGAAATTTTTGCTTTCATAGCAAAGCACGAGATTTTCTGCCTCGCGGATCGCGCACTGCTCGATATGATCCTGTCTAATCGTGCGGTAAGACACCTGCACCGTCGTCACCACCGCGGCGGTGACAAGCAAAACAAGCGCCATGGAGACCACCATTTCCACAAGGGTAAATCCGCGCTTCCTCCGGCTCCGCACACGGCGGGATACTTTGCCCGCACGGGTCGCATCGACGGCAACTGAAGTCAAGCCGGACTCCTCCCGGCAAACCGCACGGAATCCCGCAACGCCCTCCGCGCCGCGGAGGCTTTCCGCACTCTGCGAACGGCGCAGGCGGATATTCTGATTTTCTCCCCGTTTCATCATAGCTGGAACACCGGCATTTTCCCGGAACCGAGGTTCAAGGCGCCACCCGTGGGCAGGTCGTCAAAGCCCGATCCGATATTTTTGAGGTGCGACCACTTCATCGCGGGGTTGGCTTTGTTCATCTCCTCCGCAAGGAACGCATAGCGCTGCGGCATGGAGAGGAACACTGCCTCCGGATGCGGGTAATACTCCGTCAGCGCCATATCGCGCGCGAGGAGCAGAATCCGCTTTTCAAAGAGGCGGAAGTTCTCCGTGACAAAGCCCTCCGGCGTGGTCGGCACTTCCCTTTGCATGAATTTCGGCAACTGGCGCACAAGCGACTTGCGCAGAGTCTTGATGGACGGGAGCTGGGTCT
Source organism: uncultured Eubacteriales bacterium (assembly GCA_934796165.1). Classification (GTDB taxonomy): domain Bacteria; phylum Bacillota; class Clostridia; order Oscillospirales; family CAG-272; genus CAKVOU01. The sequence goes on from CAKVOU010000013.1 coordinate 28,138, forward strand.
GCCCCGGCTTATCCTCTCCGTCCTCCTCATCGTCAAACTCGTCGTTCTCCGACGCATCCGCAGGGGGCTGTTCCTCGCCGGCGCGGGTCAGGTCGGGAAGCTCGGGGTTCTCCGGAATCTCGTCCTCGTCGGAAAGCACCGAATCGTCGATCTTCGCTTCCTCCAGGTTGATCGCCATGGTCAGCTTGGTGGACTTCGCGCGCTCGCGCGCGTTAATAACAAGAAGCTCCGCCGAATCGTGCTGATAGAGCATCCGCTCCGACATCACACGCACATCCGACAGCGCTTCCACGCCAAAAGGTATTTCCATGCCGCCGATCAGGGTCTCCTTCCCGTAAGCGGCAAGATAGCTGTATTTTTCCTCCATGTCCAGCACGAAGCACGGGGCTTTTCTCACCCCGGAATTGAGCTTTGCCGCGCCCTCGAGGACCGCCGCACCGAACGGCAAAAAACGATCAACGGTGACATTGATCTTTTGAAAACTATTCTTAATCCCCTCAAGAACCTGCTTTTGCGCGAACACCACGCGTGAGGTCACGCTTGACTTCCCCGTATACAGATCGGACGTGAGGAACGTCAGAGCGTCAAAGTTCTTGTACATGGAGCGCAGCTCGGTTTTGAACGACTCAGCCTTGACCTTTTTGATTGCAGGGAGCGTCACAAAATCCACGCCGTAGAGGTTATGCGGCAGGATGAACACCGCGGAAACCGGCGTCTGATACTTTCCGGTGCCCGCGACAGCGTGTTCCAGCGCACTGCCGATCTCCCCGCGCGCGAGCATGGAAACATCCACCGGCAGATCTCTGACCTGTCCGGCGCACTGAATCCTGCATAAAGCCTTTTCGGGCAGCAGCCTGATTACAGCCGCTGCCCGTGAAGATCCACCGAATACCGCCATTATTTCGCGGATGCCTTAGCGGGCTTCTTCGGTGTCTGCTTGTTTCCTGCTTCGGGGGCTGCCTGCTTCTTCAGGCACTCCTCGCAGATGTACCCTTTCCCGAAAACATGCTTGCCGGGGGTTTTTCTGAAGCTCTTGATCTGCATATCCTTGTTACACTTCATGCATTTGACAACCTTGATCCAAGCACCCATTGTGTGGTACCTCCGATATGAATAGTATTGTTTTGTGTCTTTTGAACGCGCGAACAGCCCTGACACACGGTCAGACCTGTTTGCAGATTCAAAAGAAGAGAGCAAATTCTTTGCGCGGCATCTTTGCGCGGCATTTTTGCGCAACATTTTTGCACGGCATCTTTGCGCGGCATTTTTGCACGGCATTTTTGCGCGGCATCTTTGCGCGGCATCTTTGCGCGGCAACCGCCGCATAACGCCCATCACATGGCAACCATCAAATGACAACCTTCGCCCGTTTTCCCGGCGCACCGTCATTTTTCGCGCTAAACGGCACAGCTTCGGGATGTCTTGCCGGTGCGTAAAATCCGGCTGACGCCCGTTATTTTTGTTTGCCGCTTGAAATCAGCCACCCGAGCGCACATATCGCTTGCCGTGACCGTTGTTCCCCACTCATCGCCGTTCGTCAGAGGGCATACCGCCCGCCAACATTCGCCGCCCGTGAAAGTCCCAAGCTCCGTCAGACAGCCGCGTTGGCGCTGTGCTTGAGAAGCAGAAAGGTATAGGTGCGGGTCTTTTCGTCCACCTGATAGGTAATGGTACACCTGACCAGTCCGGGGTCCGCGCCCTCGTCGGTGCTTTTGGAAAAGGTCACATCCGAGAGATGCGGGAAAGAGAGTGCTTCCCCGGTCCCGTCGGGTTTTCCGAGCGTCAGCTGTTTTGTATCCTTATTAAAGGTGGCGGAGAAGGGTTTCTCGCCGGCAATCTGAAAGGACAGCATGGTCCCATCCTCGCTCGTCTTCGGTTCGGAAGCCGTGCTGTTGTCGAACCCGGAGAACCACGCGCCGAGGCGGGCTTCGAAGAGAGCGACCTCATTTTTTGCCTCCAGTTCCGCCGAACGCGCGCGCGAATAGCCGGAAATGGAGAGCACCATGGCGGTAATTGCAAGAAGGACGACCGACGAGAGCGCAATGACAATCACAAGCTCAGCCAGTGTAAAGCCATGTCGTTTCATTGGTCGTCCCCCTATGAATTGGGTTATGTTTTAGGTTGGATTAGGGTTGTTCAGAACCGCCGCTCTGAGCAGTGTCCGTTTTCCAAGCAGCTGCGGTACCAGTTTTAGCTGCTTCGCCAGACTGCTTTACAACACCATCAGTGCCACACTTGAAAGTGTAGAACTTACCGCCCTTTTTAATAACAGTAGTCGCAGGGGTGGGAAGAACTCCGTTAACAGTATTATCCGCGAGGAAAACGTCAAACGAAGACTTAGCTTCCTGCAGAGCAGCAGACTGGTTAGCCTTTTCGATGACAGTGGTGAACGTAGGAATAGCAACTGCTGCGAGGATTGCGATGACTGCAATGACGATGACCAGCTCTACGATGGTAAAGCCTTTCTTCTTCGTGTTCTTCATTTTTGAAAGAACCTCCTAAAATGTTTTTTATTCAATCGCCCCGAAGAGCGGTCAAACCAATCGGATTGTCCTGCGGCTGTGCAGGCTCCGGCGGGGATCCTGCCGCCCGTGTCCGGCACCTTTTGACCCTTGGACTGTGACAATTATAGCATCATTTGCCCGTGTTGTCAACCCAAATCTGCAAAAAAGTGGGCTATTTATAGCCGATTGTGTAATTTTGGGCGGGAACGAGGGGCTGTTTTGCCTGATATTTCAAGGGTTTCCGGCTCTGACAGCCGGGTTTTCAGTGTTATTATTATATCATAGTCCCGGATGTCTGTCAACGGAAAATAATAGTAGGTTCTTACAAATTCATGCAAGATTTTCGGTATAATGTGCACAAAGTCTGTACGAAAAAACATATATTCCGGAGGGGAAGCGGGCGGGCGGCGGGCGGCGGAAGTCGCCCACGTGCCGGCGGAGGTGGCACGGGGGTGGCGGAAGTCGCCCGCCGCCCCGCCCGCGCGCGACGCGAAAGAACCTGACAAAAAACAATTTCTATTGACAATATGAACATTTTGTAATATAATACAAACGTTCCGTGAATTGCGCGGAACGAGCGTTTCAAGTCTATATGAAAAGATAAAGGAGACTCCTATGATTTGTCCGTTTTGTCACAATGAAATCGCCGACACTTCCCTGGTCTGCCCGTTCTGCGATGAGAATGTCGCAGTCCGTGCCGAACGGGAAAAGTGCGACGCAATCAGCAAGGGCTGGAAAAATGTTCTGGGCGCCACCCTGCACAAGCCGCTGTTCTTAGTCGGACTGATTCTGATGGCGATCATCAATGTCGCACTGTTCATGAACATCGTGAGCGACATCCGCACTCCGTTCGCCATGATCATTGACTGCATCCCGTTCGTGTTTGCAGTGCTGACGCTTGTCTCGATGATCCAGGTCTACGCTAAGAAGGACGCACCGGAAAGAAACGACATGAAGTTCCTTTCCATGTATATGCTCTGGCAGTACATCGGCGGGATTATCAGCACGGTGCTTGCCTCCTTCGTTTCCGTTGCGTTGCTGTTCGTCGGCTTTGCGAGCAAGGTCATCGTCGAAAACTTTGATGAATTTGCCGAGGAAGCAATGAAAGCAGTCGGCGAAGAATATGCGCAGGAAATGCAGCAGGTTCTGGATGCCATGCGTAACTTCAAGGAGCTTGGCTCCACGGCGATTCTCATCATCTGTGTTCTCAGTGCCGCCATCACGATGTTCCTTGTCATCAACTTTATGCTGACCTTTGCAAGAGCAAACAAGTTCTACAAGAAGGTCATTGCGAGTGTTGATGCAAATGTCGGGCAGGCGACCATCAAAGCGCCCGTCAAGAGAATGTACATTTTCGGTGTTCTGATCGTACTCGGCGGAATCGGCAGTGTTTCGATCACCAACTTCGCGGGCGCAGCAACCGTTGCACTCGGCGGCTACCTGTTTGTAAGCGGACTTCTGTTCAACAGTATCGTAAACGCATACAACGCGCAGGTTGCGGCATACAACGACGCGCTCGGAGCGCTGACCGGTACTGAAAACATGACAAGCGCCTTCCGTGCGCAAGTCAGAATGGAGCACGCCGAAGCGGAAAAGCACAAGACAGAACAGGCATCCGCAGAGGCAGAGACCCCGGCATCCACGGAACCGACCGCAAATGCGGAAGCCGGCACAGACGACAAAAATCCCTGATTCCGTCAATTGATACATACAACCACCCCGCGGGACGCGCCAAGGCGCGTCCCGCGGGGTGTTTGGTTACTTCCATTTGCCGGGGCTTCCCATCGTGGGATAAAAAACGCCGAAACCGGGATTTCACCCGATTTCGGCTGCCCGGCCGTCCGGGCTGGTGGACCTGGTGGGGATCGAACCCATGACCTCTGCGTTGCGAACGCAGCGCTCTCCCAGCTGAGCTACAAGCCCATCCAAATGGATCCGGCAGGGCTTTCATTCTGCCATAATCCTTGATTTTATTGTATCACGTTTCTTTGCCGATTGCAAGTGTTTTTTGCAATTTCCGTTGTGGTTGTCCGTTGCCACAGAAAAGCAGCAGACGGCGGAAGTGCCGACAGGGGAAACCTCTCGCATCAAACAAACCATACCGGCACATTTCCCGCTTTTTGCTTGACAAACGCCGCTTTCTTGTGTATGATAAAACCGTTAGCCGGGAGATTTCCATCCCGAATTCACAGACAGGAGAGCCTCTATGTTTCCGAATCTGAAAAGCCAGAAATATTACTCCAAAAACGCACACAATCCGAATACCGACTGGTTCTCTCTGTCTGGTTACGGTCTGTTCCTCCCCACCCTGCCGGGCAAAGAGGAATTCCCGACCTTCCTTAAGGATTTCGACGCGAAGGCGCTTGCCGAAGATATTCATAAAAGCGGTGCGGGATACGCATATTTTGCCGTCTGCCAGAACAACGGACCCGTCAACGTACCGAGCGAGACCTACCTGAGGACTACCGGTGCCGCGGAATGGATCTCCGGGCGCGACCTGGTCATGGAGCTTTCCGACGCGCTTTCGGAGTACGGCATCCGCCTCATGCTTTATGTTCCCTCCGGTGCCCCGCAGAACGACGAGGCAATGGCACGCGCCCTCGGTTGCCGGGAGCGCGACGACGGCATCACGAATGACTGGATTGCCACCGACGAGTTTATCGGTAACTGGTGCGAATTCTTCACCGAGCTGTCCCTCCGTTACGGCGAGCGGATCAGCGGCTGGTGGGTGGACGGCTTCTACGAATGGGACGGTTACACCAACGAAATCGCCGCGCGGTATTCCTCGGCGCTCAAGAGCGGGAACCCAAAGGCGATCGTCTGCTTCAACGGCGGCGCGGAAACCTATTTCTACCCTTCCGAATACGACGACTACCTGCCGGGCGAGTGGAACAGATTTGACACCATGAAGTGCGACGGCAGATGGATGAACGGTGTCCAGTGGCACGAGGTGTCCTATCTCGGCGAGCGCTGGGACGGCGGGACCCTGCAATTTACCGCGGAAGAAGTTGCCGCACATCTCCGCGAAGTCAACGAAAAGGGCGGCGTCATTTCCATTGATCCCCCGATGGAGCACGTTTACACGCGCCTGCGCCCCGACACGGTGGAATTGCTCGGACAGGTGCGGAAGATGCTGACGAAGAACTGACAGGGGCTGACGGATCCTCTCAAAAAGCCGCGGCATACGCCGCGGCTTTGATTTTAATTATGCTTCTCGGTGAGACAGCTCGGGATCAGACAAGCTGTTCCGCGTTATGACACATCTCTGTCAAATTTTTTCTTCAGAGCGACTTCTGTTGGAAAAACAGACACAACCAAAACCATGAGCTATACTCCGCAAATGATACCGCCGTACTCTTTGGCCGTTGCCTTTTACCTCTTCTTCCGTGCATCCGACAGATGTCGTGTACTTTTAGCATATGTTCAAACCGGAACCGATGACCGGCGCTTCATTCTTGCATACAGAATCATTCTTTGGGATCAGGCATACAGCGTCGGCATCCTTCCGAAATCGCAGTACTGTTCAAAAGAAATCCGGAAACAGTTTTACAGTATGCGCCGGTGATGTTCAATCCGGAGCCTCGCCTGTTTCAATTACTTGTTCTTTCGGCGAAAAACAAATATCCGGAGGCGGGCAGGAAGGAACACGACCCTGATTTCAGGCAAGTGAAAGGAGGCGTAGTTTTCGTAAAAGAAATACTTGACTATACATACTATATCATTTATCCGAATCCCGCCCCGGACGCGTAACCTGGGCAGCGGCAGCGGAGCCATGACTCCCCTGTGTCGCTTGCGGAATGGTAGAAATTAAACGACAAAGCCTTGAGACCCTGTATTCCCCCAATTGCCTCATTGCACTTCGGCAACTGGTAAGCTCCCTTTGCGGTCAAATGAGCGCATTCCGCCTGTGCGGAACCGAGAAACATTGTCTTCAGCCGCACCTTGTGCTACTGAATGTTAAGCGGACGTATCACCGGTTAATACAATAAAAAAGCCAAGCAGAAAACCGGGGCATTTGCCCCGGTTTTCTGCTTGGCTCCCCCTACTGAACTTGAACCAGTGACACCCTGATTAACAGTCAGGTGCTCTGGCAAGCGAAGCATTGTACAAGGGAATAATAACCGATTGACTGTTAACATGAATTAAGGTAGTCCTATACGCATATTCATCCATAGCAGTCAGCCAGTATGTAAAGACTGCCACCGGTTATGCAGTGGCAGTTGTATGTGTTGTTGCAAGCCATTCATCACAGAAGGCTTGATAGGTTGTATCAAGTTCAAGGTAGATTTGATAGTCCTTGCCGATTTCAACTCTTGAAAACAAAGTAGATGCAATCAGCTTCTTTTGTTCAAAGGTGGTCTGATCAAATGTTTCTGCCCAAGTCTTAAACTGATTATATGCAGGAATGATGCTTTCGCTCGTTGCCTTTTTGTCTGCTTCTTCCCTTTTCAGTTCTTCAAGTTGTTCTGCGGATTGCTCTATCCTTGCTTTTACTGTTTGAATCGCAACAGCCAGATCCTCGGAAGTATAGACGCTTACGCCGGCCAGTGCATTGGCGATTTCCAAACGCAGTTTATCAAGCTGCTTTGTATCCTTATTGATTTGCTCGGATAATTGCTTTTGCATGAGCTTGTTGCTTTCAATCATCTTACAATAAGCCGTTTGAATTTTTTCTTCATGTGGACATCCGGTGATGTTAGCAAAGATATTTCTCATGGCTTCGATAATGTAGTCAAGGGTTAAAATTTGATCTGAACAACAAAGTCTAAATGATCAAATTTAAAACCAGCTTTCAATGCAACTTTTAATGAAGCTGCGTTATCTGCATCCGAGTATAGCGGTATATATCCACATTTGGTGATATAGTTCTTATACTCGGTTGCCAATTCTGTTCCGTATCCTTTGTTACGATAATCGGGTGAAATGTAAATGTCCTGTACTTCAGCATAATCTCCAGTGTTATATGGTGCAGAAACCAAATAACCGATTACACAGTCTTTCATCATTGCAACGAAGACAGCGCATCTACTATCCGGATTATCTATACAGATATCCGTAGAAGTATAATAGGCAAGATGATTCCGTGGGGACAGATCATTTTGGATGAATTGATTAATTAAAAGTTTATCTTCTTTAGCAAATTTTTTTACAGTAAGGGTGCTGTCAGAATCCATTCTAGAATTTATGAGATTATCTACAATTAGGCAGGGAGAGATACTAATATTAAGAATATAGAGGCGTTTCTTCGACAGATACTTGACAAAATAATCACTGTTCATAAGAAGATTAATCGTATTGTTAGTCAAATTATCCTTTAAATGAATAGATAATATGTAATTGAAGCATTCCTCCGCAAATTCTTTTGTATAGCAATGCACATGAAAGGCTATCATAGCGGAATCGTTTTTATGACGAACATAGATAATATATTCATCTGTTTTATCGGAACGATATGTCTCTACCGGGTAGGCGATGCAATCTTCTGTGTATGGATTTCTTAATTGGTATTTGTTTTCATCATACAGATGATTCTGAAGTTCATTATAATTAATTTTTATCATACACTTGTCTCCCGTTGTGTAATTATTTCAATTGTTTTTTTAACATCGTTTGAAGGCGTCAACATATACAATTCGCATTGAGAACATAATGCTAAGATGAAATCAATAAGCTTTTCGGAATTAAACATACTGTAAATAGAATACTCATGCAAAAAATGCATAACGCCCTCTTCCATACTCATATGTTTTATAGAACCTTGTGAAAAGAAACATTTTTGGCGTATCGCTCTGATATTTTCACTAAAACTCATGTCAAGACTCCCTTAACTGCAAAGTTATAACATTATTGTAACACAATCCATCAAATTAGTCAATGCTATACTTTTAACTATTTTCAACTATCGTCGCTAGTGCTTTTTCGGTTTTCATTATTACGTTCAAGTCCTGTTGGACGGTGCTTATCGTCCGACAGACTTCAAGTGTGAAATCACGCTTTTTTGGACATAAAAAAAGACAGGCAACGGGGTCTCCGTTACTCGGTCTGACAATTTGCTATGAAATTGCTCAAAAATGGGTGAAAATGCCCCTAAAAATGCAAAAATGATGGTCTATAAGAAAAGACTTATAGACCATCACACTTGGCTCCCCCTACTGGACTTGAACCAGTGACACCCTGATTAACAGTCAGGTGCTCTACCGACTGAGCTAAGGAGGAATAAGAGTAAATATGAAGGAAGGGAAACAAAAACTGTTTCCCTTCGTATGTC
>CAKVOU010000014.1 GCA_934796165.1 uncultured Eubacteriales bacterium
GTACGTTCCTCCGCGCCGTCCTCTGTGCAGGTCGCCGCCTTCACGGTCGCCCAGCCGCTGAACGTATGCCCGGTGGCAGGGATACTTCTCGTTTCCTTCTCCCCGCAGGCGCAGGTACGTTCCTCCGCGCCGTCCCCGGTACAGGTTGCCGCCTTCGCGGTCGTCCAGTCGCCGAACGTGTGTTCGTGCGGCGGCTCGGATCCCGAAGAATCGATCTCAACCGGATCGGTGCCGGTCTCAGCCGGAGTGGTGTCCGGCTCTGTCGGAACGGAATCCGATCCCCGGGTCTCTGTATGCGGTTCCGCAGACATCGCCTGTCCGGTTTTCGTTTCGGTTCGGGTTGACGGCTCCGTAGTGCCCTCCTGCGGCTTTTCCATACCGCAGGACACAAGCAAGAAAAGGCAAAGGAGAACGGCAAGCAATGCCGCCGGGATCCAGCTGAAACGTCTCATCTCTTTGTCCTCGGTCTCAATGAATTTAGTCTTGGATATCATTATAATGCCACAGGCGATATTTGTCAACTTTATGCCGGTGTTTCCGGCAGTCCGCTAACCGCCGGTTCCGGCAGGCGTCGGATACACAAAGCAGAAGCTCTCCCCGGACTCCTTTTTTTGAGTCCGGGGAGAGCTTTTTGAGAAATATCGGGAAATCTTCTGTCAGAGGTAACCGGAAGCAATCCGCACTTCAGATCTGCTCCGCGATCTTTCGGGCGACAAACACACCGCTTGCCGATGCGTGGGACAGCGAGTGGGTCACACCGCTGCAATCGCCAATGACATAAAGCCCCTTATGGCAGGTTTCGAGCGACCGGTCGATTGCGACCTGCATATTGTAAAACTTGACCTCCACGCCGTAGAGAAGCGTGTCATCGTTCGCGGTACCGGGAGCGATCTTGTCAAGCGCATAGATCATTTCAATGATACCGTCAAGGATTCTCTTGGGCATGACCAGACTGAGGTCGCCGGGCGTAGCGGTAAGCGTCGGATTGACAAAGCCTTCGCTGATCCGGGAGGGCGTCGAACGCTGTCCGCGCATGAGGTCGCCGAACCGCTGGACCATCACACCTCCGCCGAGCATATTGGACAGGCGGACGATGTTCTCCGCGTACCCGGTACTGTCCTTGAACGGCTCCGAAAAATGCTTGGAAACAAGCAGTGCGAAGTTGGTGTTTTCGGTGTGCTTTGCGGGATCTTCATAGCTGTGCCCGTTGACCGTCACGATACCGTTGGTATTCTCGGTCACGACCGCGCCGTGGGGGTTCATGCAGAAGGTACGCACCAGATCCCCGTACTTCTCCGTGCGGTAAACAATCTTGCTTTCATAAAGCTCGTCGGTGAGTTGGGAGAAGATCTCCGCGGGAAGCTCGACGCGCACTCCGATATCCACACGGTTGGAGCTGGTCGGGATCTTTAAGTCGCGGCAAACGCCTTCCATCCACTTGCTTCCGCTCCGTCCGGCAGAAATGACACACTCGCGGCAATCATAGCTCTCGTTGCCGACATGGATCCGGAAGCCCTCGTCGGTCTTTTCCACCGTCCCGACGGGTGAATTGAAATGAAAATCAATATGATCCTTCATCCGGTCAAACAGATTCTGGAGCACGACATAGTTTTTATCCGTTCCGAGATGGCGGACAGATGCGTCAAGCAGGAGCAGCTTGTTCTGCATACACAGCTTCTTGATTGCGGTATTCGCAGTGGAATACAGCTTGGTCCCCTCTCCGCCGAAAGCGAGATTAATCTCGTCCACGTAACGCATCAGGTCGAGCGCCTCGCTCTTGCCGATGTACTCATGCAGCGTACCGCCGAACTGATTGGTAATGTTGTATTTTCCGTCGGAAAAGGCGCCTGCGCCGCCGAAGCCGTTCATGATCGCGCAGGTACGGCACCCGATACACGACTTGATCTTCTTGCCGTCTATGGGGCATTTGCGTTTCTCCAGCGGATTCCCCGCCTCAAACACGCCGATCTTCAGATCGGGGCGGAGCTTTTGCAATTCAAACGCCGAAAAAATCCCACCGGGACCTGCACCGATGATAATAACATCATATTTCATTTCCGAATCTTGCCTCCCCGTTTCACCGGAACCGGTATTTTCAACAAACAAAAAAACCAACGCCGCGGAAAATACGAACGCTGACGCGTTCCGCAAACCCGGTCCGGCTGTTGGCGACGGCACGGAAACGACCGTTCCCGCCCTCTTTATAGTATAACATATAAATCGGAGCTTGTCAAGGGCTTTCCGTGTTACATACCAATAAAAAATGATGCTTCCGACGATTCGGAAGCCGGCAACCGAAAAGGAGCTGTTAAAAACCGGATGTTTTTAACAGCCCCTTTTCGGTTATATTCGGACCCATGCAGCGCCGGTGCCGTTCCGGTCACCTTTGTCTGCTGTCTGAAGTATTCAGGATCTCTTGTTTGCAGGATCCGGTTGCCGGAAACCAAGCGGTGACACCTTTGCGTCATCCGTAAAGATCAGTCGTTTGTGTTTCTCGTGCAGCAACCGCCGCAAGCCTTCATTTCCTCTGCGTCCGAAGCGGTCCGGTTGACCTCCTCGGGATCCTGATAGGTCGGTACTGCCTGTTTCATGGCGGCTTTGACCGCGCCGGGATCCAGGCTGTGCTTCGACTGCTCCACCGCCCGGCACAAAAGCTCAACCCGTCTGTCCACCTCCTGCCGGGGCAGGGGCGTATCGCGTTCCACAAAAATCAGGGAATTCTCGGTCTTATCCAGCGTCTCGGTCTTGATGAGCAGTTCCTCATACAGTTTTTCGCCGGGGCGCAGACCGACCTCTTCGATGTCAATGTCCACATACGGTTCAAAACCGGAAAGCCGGATCAGGTTCTCCGCAAGATCAAGGATCTTGACCGGTTTGCCCATATCAAGGACAAACAATTCGCCACTCTTTGCCATGGCTCCGGTCTGCATCACAAGCTGAGAAGCCTCCGGGATAGTCATGAAATAGCGGATGATCCGTTTGTCCGTAATGGTGACCGGTCCGCCGTTTTCGATCTGTTTTTTGAACAGCGGAATCACAGATCCGTTGGAACCGAGCACGTTTCCGAAACGTACTGCGGCAAAGGAGGTCCGGCTGTCCGTCCGGCACTGCACCACCATCTCGCACATCCGTTTGGATGCGCCCATGATGTTGGTCGGATTCACTGCCTTGTCCGTAGAGATCAGAATAAATTTGCCGACGCCGTACTTCTCCGCCATATCCGCGACGTTTTTGGTGCCGAGGACATTGTTCTTGACCGTTTCTCCGGCGCTGTGTTCCATCAGCGGCACGTGCTTGTGCGCCGCGGCATGAAACACGATGTCGGGACGGTAGGCATCAAACACGCAGTCAAGGCGGTCAACATCCCGTACCGAGCCGATCTCCACCGTGAGATCCAGCGAACCTCCGTATTTGCGGATCAGCTCCTGCTGAATTTCATAGGCATTATTTTCATAGATGTCAAAGATCACGAGCTTTTTCGGATGGCATTGTGCGACCTGCCGGCATAGCTCACTGCCGATCGATCCGCCGCCTCCCGTAACAAGCACGGTCTTTCCGCGGTAAAAAGAACGGGTCGCTTCGGTGTTGATATGGAGCGAATTGCGGAACAGAAGATCCTCGATGCGGATGTCCCGCATCACGCGTTTCCCGGAAGGCTCTTCCGAATCCTCGCGGAAGGGAAAATCGTACAATTTGACCTTGCAGTCGGTCGCGCCGTAAAAATCAAAGAGCCGTTTTGCCGTGTCGCTGTCCACAGAGGGGAGCGCGATGAAGATCTCACGGATCGGAAGCGAACGGATCCTTTCAATGACATCCGGCGTCTCGCCGTAAACGGGCAGTCCGCAGACATGACTGCCGATCTTGGCGCGGTCAATGTCCACAAAACAAACCGGTCTGTAATGCGATTTTGCGTTATAGATCAGTTCCTCAGCAAGGAACGCGCCGACCTGTCCGGCACCGACGATGGCAACGCCGATCTTCTGATTGCGCTCCGTTTTCTGACCGGGACCGGCATTCTGGATCTGATGCAGGCACTGATAAACAAAGCGGGAAAGCAGTGTAAACAGACAGAACACCGACGTAACCGCAACGCTCTGCCACATTCCGATGTAAATGCTTCTGCCGGTCCAGATTGCGAGCAGATAGCTGAGTACAAATGCAAGACAGCCGCCGATATAGTCGGAAACGACCATCATGAGGTAATATTTCGCGTGGGAATACCGCCAGACGTGGTTATAGTTGCGCAGGATAATGCGCGTCGCAAGCAGGATTGCAAAAAACAGGAGCGCGTTCAGAAGATAGTCCGGACAAAATGAGGTCTGCTCCGTAATAAACCCGAAGACAAACAACACAGAATATGTCACCGCGAAAATCAACGCGTCAATCAAGAAGAGCAACCATTTGCGGTAATTGAAGTGTATTATTTTCTTTTGCTGACCAACTGGCATATTGTTTACGCTTTCCTTTTCTGTCGTATGGCATCCGCCTGCTCGTGCGCGACAATGCGCGAAAAACAGCAATGAATTCTTATGCTGATCTCGTATCAAACCTGATTTATAATATTGTACCACACTCAAAGTCAGTTGTCAACGGGATATGAACGATATTATACACAACGCCAAAAAACGGACGCGAATGATCCACAGACGAGTCATAATCGAAACAAATCTGTCGTGGACGAAGGACGCTCTGCAACGGCTGAGTCAGTTGCAGAACAAGCGTAGATGGGCGGATTTTCCAGTCAATTTCCCTCATTGACACGGATACCGTTCGCCGGGGTGATCAAAACTAAGAAAGAACAAGCCGTGCCCTGAGAGTTTGCCGGCAAACGGGCGTGTCCGCACACGCAATTCAGAAGGAGGGGACTTCCGGGCTTCGGAAGCAAAATCAAAAAATGAAGGAATCCTTTATTCTCAACATTCTTCACCGTCCGGAGCTGTCGCCGGAATACGCGAAGCGTGCGCTCGGAAAGCAGGCAGATGTCACGGACGAATCCCTTGAAATTTTTCTTTTCCAGCAGGAAACGGCGCATAAATACGGGCTGGTGACCACCATCCAGATCACCTACGCGTCGCTTTTCTCGGATGAGATCGTCAGAATCGCCAAAGAACATCACAAAAAGTACGGTGACGAGATCGCGCTGTCGCTTCTGGGGCTTCCCTCCCCCGAATTCCGAAAAAAGTACCGCACCGAGGACTTCTGTATCTGGATGTTTGACGAGGAACAGAAAAAAGCCATTGTGGACGACGTATTCTCGCTTTTTTACGACCGGTTCGGCTTTTATCCCGAATCGACCGGAAGCTATTTCCTTGACGCGTTCACGATCAACTATATCAAGGAAAAGTATCCGGGTGTCAAGTGCGCGGTGGCGACCTGCTTTGAAGAAGGTCCCAAGGCGTACCACACCTGCAACAATTCGTGGTACACCTTCATGGACGGAGGACCGTGGAACCCCTGGATCCCGTCGAAAGTCAACTCCCACTGCCCCGCGGCAGACCGGGACGACGACAGCGGCATTGTCGCCATTCCGCACCTGTCCCGCGACCTGCTCGCCTGCTTTGACGGAAACGGCTCCAACTTCGGCACCCATCCCCAGAATGTCCTGCGCGGCATGATCTACTACGACGACGGGGGAAGCATCGAGTACCCCTATCTCTACAACCTTATCGACGAATACCGTCATCTGGCGAAATACAACGGCGGATACGCCTACAACATGATGTTTGTGGGTCCCGGCTGGCTGAACAAACGCGGCAGGTGGGAGGCGCCCTACGAGCTGCTTGCAAAATCCTATGACGACGGCATGAGGTACTACGGCAACCTCAAAAAAGAGGGCAAGCTCACGGACATGACCATGAGCGCCTTCGCCGATTTCTACCGGAACACCCACCCCGACTACAAAAAGGGCGAATGCGCGCTTTGGAAGGACATTCTCTACGGGAGCAACAAGGAATACTTCTGGTACGCCGACCCCGCCATGCGGGTCTGCTTTGATTTCAATCAGGGCGGAGCCGTCATCGACCTGCGCCCGTATATCGCGCGCGTCGCGCAGAAGATCGGCATCGGCACCGACCGGGTTTATGACGCGTCCTATCCTTACCTCATTCAGGCAAATTACCGCGCCGGATTCTTCACGCATTACGCAGGGGCTGGCACCGTGAAATCCTGCCGGGTATCCTTCGGCGGCGAGGAATGCGACCTGTGCCTGTGCCGCACCATGGCAACCTTTGAAGAGACCGCGGACGGCGTGCGTCTTACCGCCGATCCCGTGACCGTCACACTTCACGGAGAGGACATTGAGATCCGGACGGTCATTTCTCTGCCCCGCGGCACGGGGAAGATCATTACGGAGCGGGAACTGCTCCGCGCTCCCGAAAACGGGGAGGTCACCCTCACCGAATATTTCACCGGGGCGTTCGGAACGACCGAATACCAGAGCGACATGGCGCGTCTTACGCTCGGCGTCGGTGATGACACGATTTCCTATGCCTACCGCGGCAGAAAAATCTCCGGAGACGGAACGAAAGCCGCCCGCGTCACCATTCCCGATGTCAGCACGGTCGTCACGCTCACAGGGGACGGCGCAGACACCCTTGAGGCGGAAGAAGGGATCGCCTTCTCGCCGGTCTATCATCTGCGCGCCGTGAAAACACTTACGAAAGGAGTCTTCAGAACGTGTCTCAGTCTCACAAAGGAAAACTGAATTTCCGCTGTCCGAGCTGCTTTATGCGCGACATTGACATGGATATGTTTTACGACGAAGAAAAAAAGCAATACTATTGTCTGCGCTGTGCGTACCGCGGTTCTTTTGACGACGTGGTACGCCTCAACGAGCAGGCAAAATACCGCTACGGTGCGATGCGTCAGCGCGTTGCCGATTTCGGAGAAGACAATGAGCCGATCCGGTTTAAGCCACACACGAGGGGGGAACAATAAATATGCTGCTCGGCATAGATGTTTCCACCTACCCGGAGGAGCTGGAGAACGGTGCGGTATATTCCGACGGGAAAGAGCGGATCGACCCGCTCGACCGCTTCCGGGGAAACGGTGTCTCCCTCATGCGCATCCGGCTCTGGCACACGCCGTATGACAAAAGCGGCTCCCCATATCTTGGCGGGACCTGCGACCTGGATCATTTTCTCCGGCTCGGACGGATGGGTGCCTCCAAGGGCTACCGGCTCATTCTCGACCTGCACTATTCGGATTTCTGGGCGGATCCCGGCAAGCAGTTCCTGCCACGCGCGTGGGAGCACTTTGATTTCTCCGACACGGAGGCGGCGGTGTACCGCTACACGGTCGATACGCTCCGCAAGATCCGGGATGCGGGGCTGGAGCTTTTCGGCATTCAGATCGGCAACGAGATCACGAACGGAATGCTCTGGCCATACGGCAAGCTGACCGGCGGCGAAGATGGCTCCCCGCGCAAAGGCTACGCGGCGCTTTCCCGTCTGCTTGGAGCCGGCATCCGTGCCAGCCGGGAAATCTTTCCCGACGCAAAGATCATTCTGCACCTGGAGCGCAGCAACGACACGGCGGTCTATGACGAATTCTTCACCGAAATGCAGTCGGCAGGTGTGGACTACGATGTCATCGGCGCGTCCTATTACCCGTACTGGCACGGCTCCATGGATGAATTCTTCTCCAACATGGAACATTGCCGGAAATTCGGCAAGGAACGGATGGTCATGGAGCTCGGGTACGCGTTTACCGGGGAAAGCTATCCGGTTGCCGGCGGCGGAACCCGGCTTGTGATCGGGGACACAACAGAAGGCGGTGTCCGGTTGCCGGACGGTTATCCCCTGACCCCAGACGGGCAGGCGGCGTTCGTCCGCGAGTTCCTACGACGCGCCCGGGATGCCGGCATGGACGGAGTATTTTACTGGGAACCGCTCTGGTTGCCCGGCAAAAACATCCGCTGGGCATCGGAGGTGGGGCTTGCTTATCTCCACGAGAGCGGGAAATTCACGCTCAACGACTGGGCAAATCAGTGCCTGTTCGACTATACCGGCAAAGCTCTGCCGGCGTTCGGGGCGTTCCGGACTCCGGAAAAGCCCGAATCACAATCCAACAAATGGGAGGTTACACCATGAAAAGAGTATTGTCAGTATTCCTGCTTCTCTGCGCCATCCTGTGCAGTTTTGTTTCCTGCTCGGGAAACGGCGGAGGCGGATCCGGAGAAACGGCAACCGGCGGAGATGCGGCGCTCGCGGGCACCTATGACATCACCGTCTGGGTCAGCGAAATTGCCGGAGTCAAGGAATTGACCGAAAAACAGATCCGCGCATTTGAAGCCGCAAATCCCGGCATCAGAATCAACGCAAAGATCGAAGGCATCACCGAAAAGGAGAGCGCGACCAGCATGATCACCAGCGTCTCTGACGGGGCGGATCTCTTCTGCTTCGCGCAGGATCAGCTTGCACGGCTCGTGGTTGCGGGCGCGCTTACCAAGCTCGGGCAGACGACCGCGGCACAGGTATCGGAGGTCAACACATCCGCGTCCGTTGCGGCGGCAACGGTCGGCGGAAGCATTTACTGTTTCCCCATGACCGCGGACAACGGATACCTCATGTACTACGACAAGAGCGTCATCAAGCCGGAGAATGTCGGAAGCCTGGAAGGCATCATTTCCGACTGCCGGGCGGCAGGACGGCTGTTTTCCTTTGAACTGGAAAACTCCGCCTGGTACAATTCCAGTTTCTTCTTTGCCACCGGCTGCGTCTCCGAATGGACGACCAACGACAAGGGCGAATTCACAGGCTACAAGGATACCTTTGATTCCGACGCGGGCGTAATCGCGCTCCGCGGAATGCAGAAGCTGCTCAAATCCACGGTGTACAACAACTCGAGCAACGCGTCGGACTTCGGCGCGGCAATCAAATCCGCCGTCGTGGTGTCCGGTGCATGGGATGCGGTAAATGCGGAAAAAACACTCGGCGACAACTTTGCAGCGGCCCCCCTCCCCTCCTTCACGGTGGACGGGAAGACCTATCAGCTCGGCTCCTTCTCCGGCAATAAGCTGATGGGCGTCAAGCCTCAGCAGGATGCTAAGAAATCCGCCGTGCTTCAGAGACTTGCGCTTTACCTGACCGGAGAAGAATGTCAGGCACAGCGTTTTGAGCAATTCGGCTGGGGACCCTCCAACAAAGCGGTCGCTGAAAGTGACACCGTAAAAAAGAATCCGGCACTCGCCGCGCTTACCGCACAGAATGAATTTGCAATCCCGCAGGGACAGTTCCCCGGCAACTGGTGGGATACGGCGAAGGCATACGCGACAGCCGCAAAGAACGCAAAGACCGACGACACGGCGGCTCTGAAGCGGGCGCTCGCTTCCTACGCCGACGCGATCAGGGGAATGGTGAAGGCATCGTTCTGACCCACTTCTCCGGGCGGGACGGACTCTTCCGTCCTGCCTGCGGCGTTCCGGCATCTGCCGCCGCGGTACCGCGTACCGTTATCCGGCGGCTTTACACAAAGTGACATCATCCCGCCGGGATCGCCGGCATTCAGTAACAGAAGGAGAACAAGCGGATCACCCATGAACAAGCAAAATGAACTGGAGTACCTGAGGCTGTCCGGCGGCAGGCGGTTCCTCGTAAAACTCGCCGATTTCTTTTCCGGCATTCCCGCCCACCTGCCGGAGTTCTTCAGAAAAGCCGGAAACGGGCTCCGGGGACTCGGTAAAAAGATCCGGGACGAGGCGCGCGATATCATCACCACATTTGCCCGCGGATCGTGGAAAACAAGAATATCCTATCTTGTTATGGGCTTCGGCAACCTCGCGCGCGGGCAGATCGTAAGAGGTCTTCTCTTTCTCGCCTTTGAAGTCGTTTTCATTCTGTATATGATCCTCGCCGGCGCGCACTGGCTCGGAAAAATGGCAACGCTCGGCGACACCCCGCCCGGAGAAGTCTACGATGAAATTCTTGACACCTACGTCCGCGTGGATGGTGACGACTCGTTCAAAATCCTGCTTTACGGGCTTCTCACGATATTCTTCCTCGTTGCCGCCGTTGTGACCTGGCGGATCAATGTCCGCCAGAACAGGGTCAACGATGAAATCGAAGCAGAGGGGAAACGTGTCCGGCACGCGCGTGACGACCTTGCCGCACTTCTTGACAAGCAGTTCCACAAAACGCTTCTGGCGCTCCCCATGGCGGGGATTCTCCTGTTCACCGTGCTTCCGGTCATTTTTATGATTCTGGTCGCCTTCACCAATTACGACGGCGCGCACGACGGATACAGTAACCTGTTCACCTGGGTCGGCGGCACCAACTTCAATGAGCTGCTGAACCTCGGCGGGGCGGACTCAAGGCTCTCCTTCACCTTCGGAGAAATCCTGTCATGGACACTCATCTGGGCATTTTTCGCCACCTTCACCAACTATTTTCTCGGAATGCTCGTCGCCATGATGATCAACAAAAAAGGGATCCGTCTCAAGAAGCTGTGGCGCGGAATCCTGGTCGTAACCATCGCAATTCCCCAGTTTGTCTCGCTTTTGTATGTCTCACGAATGTTCAACACCAACGGAATCATCAACGGGGTACTTCTGAACCTCGGGCTGATTACCGAGCCGCTCAAATTCTGGAACGGTTCCGCGCTTGGCGCCCGCACACTGCTGATCCTCATCAATATCTGGATCGGAGTTCCGTATCTCATGCTCATCACCTCCGGCATTCTCATGAACATTCCGAAGGACCTCTATGAATCCGCGCGGATCGACGGGGCAAGCCCGTGGCAACAGTATGTGAAGATCACGCTTCCTTATATGCTGTTCGTCACCGGTCCCTACCTGCTCACCAGCTTTATCAGCAACATCAACAATTTCAATGTCATTTACCTGCTCGCCAACGGCAGACCGGTCAATCCGGAGTTTTCGCCGATCGGCGGCGGAGCCAGGGACACCGACCTGCTTATCACGTGGCTGTTCAACATCACGACCGGCGCGGAAAGCAATTACCGCATCGCCGCCGTGATCAGTATCATGATCTTCATTGTGGTCGCCGTGATCTCCCTGATCGTATACAACGTCATTCCATCTACCAAAAACGAGGGGGACTTCTCATGAATCAATACGTCATGAATACCGGGAATCCTTCGGGAAAGGATATTTCAAGGCGGGAACTGAGACGGCGGTTATCTTTGCTCGGAACGCCAGAGGAGGAGAACGGGAAAGGGCGCAGAGGGCGCAGATCCTCCGCCCCGTCCCCGCAGATCCCCGCCGCAACGGTCCCGTACCGGAGGCATCGGATCGCCAATTTCTTCATTTACCTCGTACTCGTTGCCATGATGATATTCTGGCTCATTCCGTTTGTCTGCATTTTTCTCGAATCCTTCCGGATGGAATCCACCTATCAGGTCGGATACATCCTTCCGAAGGTCTGGGGATTCGGGAATTATGTGAACCTCATTCAGAAAACCGACTTTGCACGTTGGTTCTTTAACACCTTTGCCGCAGGACTTGCCGTATCCGTCTTCCAGACCGCCTTTGTGCTGGCAACCAGCTATGCGCTCTCCAGAATCCGGTTCCGCGGCAGAAAGACACTCATGAATCTCATGCTCATTCTCGGGATGTTCCCCGGATTCATCACACTGATCGTGCTTTACCGGGTACTCAGCGGCTGGGGAATGACGGGAGAAAACGCACTCATCGGGCTGATCGTCGTGTATTGCGCGAGCAGCGGCATGGGATACTATATTTCCAAAGGCTTCTTTGACACCATTCCCCACGCGCTGGACGAGGCGGCACTGGTAGACGGTGCGACCCGCGCACAGGTGTTTTACAAAATCATTCTGCCGATGTCGGGTCCGATCGTTGTTTACACCGTGCTGATGGGCTTCATGGCTCCCTGGGGCGACTTTGTGTACGCAAAGTACATTGCCCACAACACAAGCGCAGGCATGAATGTGGCGGTCGGCATCCAGAACATGATTTCCACCCCCGCGGGTATGGCGAACTATTACACGCAGTTCTGCGCGGCGGGCGTGATTGTGGCGATCCCGGTCACGGTTTTGTTCATGCTGCTTCAGAAATACTATGTGGAAGGCGTCACCGGCGGCGCCGTGAAGGGATGATCAATCATGGCAACAGTCAAACTCACGGGTGTTTATAAGGTCTACGACAAGGATTCCGTTGCCGTCTCGGACTTCAACCTCGACATTCAGGACAAGGAATTCATCGTATTTGTGGGTCCCTCCGGTTGCGGAAAATCGACGACACTCCGCATGGTGGCGGGACTTGAGGACATTACGGCAGGAACGGTGGAGATCGACGGACGGGTGGTCAATGACCTGCCGCCCAAGGATCGCGGCATCGCCATGGTGTTCCAGAATTACGCGCTCTATCCGCACCTGACCGTATTTGAAAACATGGCGTTCAGCCTGCGGCTCGCCAAGGTACGCAACGACGAGATTTATGACCGGGTCCTGGGTGCGGCAAAGATCCTCGGCATCACTTCCCTGCTGACAAGAAAGCCCCGCGCCCTCTCGGGTGGTCAACGCCAGCGGGTGGCAATCGGCCGCGCGATGGTCCGGGATTCCAAGGTGTTTCTCATGGACGAGCCGCTCTCCAACCTGGACGCCAAGCTCCGAAACCAGATGAGAGCCGAGCTGATCCTGCTCCGCAAGAAAATCGACACAACCTTCATCTATGTCACGCATGACCAGACCGAGGCGATGACACTCGGCGACCGCATCGTTGTCATGAAGGACGGAGTGATTCAGCAGGTCGGTACGCCCTCTGAGGTCTTCAATCTGCCATCGAACCTGTTTGTCGCGGAATTCATCGGGGCGCCCAAGATGAACACGGTATCCGCCAACCTGACGCAGGAAGGTGGGAAATACTTCGTGGATCCCTACGGATACCGCCTGGAAGTGGACGACGGACGTGCGAAGGACCTTGAAGCTTGTGGGGTCGGTTCGGGGCAGATCACGCTCGGCGTCCGTCCCGAGCACGTGACGCTGACGGATAAAACGGACCCGCGCGGGATTCCGTGCAGCGTGGTAGTCAACGAAATGATGGGCAGTGAGATCCACCTGCACGTTGCCGTGAAGCCAACGGGCGGGAGCGGAAAGGCGGAAAACAGACCGGACGGCACCCCGGAACGGGTCGACGATGAAGAATTTATTGTACGGATCCCGACCATGTCCTTATCCGGGGCGGACCGGGAAGCTCTCGGGATCGGCAAAGAGGTTTTCATTGCCTTCTCCGGGAGAGTTATGCACTTTTTTGATGCCGGAACCGGCAGAAATCTCCTCAGCGAAAAAGCAGACGGGCAAAAAAAGTAACCGCTGTGCGGCATTTTGCCCCGCGGTACCCTTGAAACAAAACACCCCCGGGAAAACTCCGGGAGTGTTTTGCCCCATGACACCCATGAAAACAGAAAAGCACCGCCCGCAGGCGGTGCTTTCTTGCGTATTGGGGGCATGGCAACCGGGACACGGAAGTCTGCCGGACGCCCTTCAAATCAGCCGGGAAGCCGCTCGCGGGGCGCAAAACTGACGTAAGCGTTACATTCTTTCGTGAATGGTACGCGAAATCACTTCGTCCTGCTGTTCCTTGGTCAGCTTGTTGAACTGCACGGCATAGCCGCTGACGCGGATGGTGAGCTGGGGATATTTCTCCGGATGCTTCTGCGCGTCGAGCAGCATCTCACGGCAGAACACATTGACATTGAGGTGATACCCGCCCGAGTGAACGTATCCGTCGATCATATGGACAAGGTTTTCCACGCGCTCGTCCGCCGTTTTGCCGAGTGACGAAGGTGTTGCGCTGAAGGTGTTGGAAATGCCGTCGCGTGCATACTCATAGGGGATCTTTGCGACCGATTCGAGAGAAGCGAGCGCGCCGTGGGTGTCTCTGCCGTGCATCGGGTTTGCACCGGGCGCAAGCGGCTCGCCGGCGTGTCTGCCGTCCGGGGTAGCGCCCGTTTTCTTGCCGTAGACCACATTGGAGGTAATCGTCAGGATGGACATGGTGGGAACCGAATCACGGTAGGTGTAATGACTGCCGACTCTCTTCATGAAACGTTTGACGAGATCCTTGGCAATCTCATCTGCGCGGTCGTCGTTGTTGCCGTACTTGGGAAAATCGCCTTCAATGCGGAAATCGGTCACAATGCCGTCCTCGTTGCGGATGGGATAAACCTTTGCATATCGGATCGCGGAAAGCGAGTCGGCGGCGCAGGAAAGTCCCGCGATTCCCGTGGCGAAGAAGCGGCGCACTTTGGTATCGTGCAAAGCCATTTCCAGCGCCTCGTAGGAATACTTATCGTGCATATAGTGAATGAGGTTGAGCGTATTGACATACAGTCCTGCCAGCCAGTCCATCATCTGATCGAACTTCTGCATGACGTCGTCAAAGTTCAACGCACCGTCGCCCGTGATGGGAGAATAGGTGGGGGAAACCTGGAGCGGCTTGCCCGTTGCCTTGTCCTTCATCAGCTCGTCCTTACCGCCGTTGATGGCGTACAGCAGGCACTTTGCAAGATTTGCCCTCGCGCCGAAGAACTGCATATCCTTGCCGACCCGCATACTGCTCACACAGCAGGCGATGCAGTAGTCGTCGCCCATTTCGGGGAGCATGAGATCGTCGCTTTCGTACTGGATTGCCGAGGTGTCAAGCGAGATCTTCGCGCAGAATTTCTTGAAGTTTTCGGGAAGCCGCTCGCTCCAGAGCACCGTCAGGTTGGGCTCGGGCGCGGGTCCCAGATTGACCAGCGTATGCAGCATCCGGAAGGAGGTCCTGGTGACAAGCGGTCTGCCGTCGCTCCCCATGCCGCCGATGGATTCCGTTACCCAGGTCGGGTCGCCGGAGAACAGCTCATTGTACTCCTTCGTCCGCATAAACTTGACGATACGGAGCTTCATGACGAACTGGTCGATCAATTCCTGCGCATCGGTTTCGGTAATCTTACCCTCTTTCAGGTCACGCTCCATGTAAATGTCAAGGAAACAGGTATTTCTGCCGATGCTCATTGCCGCGCCGTTCTGGTCCTTGACGGCTCCGAGGTAGCCGAAATACAGCCACTGGACGGCTTCTCTTGCGTTCTCCGCCGGGCGGGAAATGTCCGCGCCGTATGCCGCCGCCATCTTTTTCAGCTCGCCGAGAGCACGGATCTGCTCCGCGATCTCTTCTCTGTCGCGGACCTTATCGGGCGTCATATCGCCGTCGATCAGGTCCTTGTCTTCCTGTTTTTTCTGAATGAGGTAATCCACGCCGTAGAGCGCGATTCTCCGGTAATCCCCGACGATTCTGCCTCTGCCGTAGGTGTCGGGCAATCCCGTCAGGATATGCGCGGTGCGCGCGTGACGCATTTCCGGCGTGTACGCGTCGAACACGCCATCATTATGGGTCTTACGGTATTTGTGGTAGAAAGAAAGCACGGTCGGATCCATTTCGTAGCCGTACATTTCGAGCGCCTGTTCCGCCATCCGAAGACCGCCGGACAGGTGCATGGCGCGTTTGAAGGGCGCATCGGTCTGAAGACCGACGATCTTTTCAAGCGCCTTGTCGATATACCCCGCACCGTGGCTGTTGACTGCAGAAACGGTAACGGTGTCTGCATCCAGCACGCCCCCCGCAGCTCTTTCCTTCTCGGAAAGCTCCGTCACCTTTTTCCAAAGGGCAAGCGTCGCATCGGTGGGACCGGCAAGGAAGCTTCCGTCTCCTTCATACACCGTATAGTTGCGCTGAATGAAATCACGGGTGTTGACCTCTCCGTCGCTCCACTTTCCGCGGGTAAACCCTCTCCAAGCCACTTCGTTCATATTTATTCTCCAGTCTATTGATTTTCAGATATGGTCCGGGAATCGCGGCGATCAGTGCGCCGTCCTCCCGCAAAGTATTTCCTCCGCGCGTCGGACCTCTTCCGCCGACGGAGTGGGGACCCCTTCAAGTCTGTACGGGATTCCCAGTTGTTCGTATTTTGCCCGTCCGAGTGTGTGGTACGGCAGCACCTCCACGCGTTCCACGGAGGAAAGCGTATCGATCCAGTCCCGTGTCCGGCGGAG
This sequence comes from uncultured Eubacteriales bacterium, assembly GCA_934796165.1. Lineage (GTDB taxonomy): Bacteria > Bacillota > Clostridia > Oscillospirales > CAG-272 > CAKVOU01. The sequence goes on from CAKVOU010000014.1 coordinate 16,009, forward strand.
GCTGTCTTCCCCGTCTGTAAACCCGGGTACCAGGACCTGTCTTACCCAGAGGGGGATGCCCTCCTTTGACAGCCGGTCGGCAAAGGCAAGCGTTTCGCGGTTGCCGCGCCCGGTCAGGCGCCGGCAGGCGTCGTTGTCAATGTGTTTGATATCAAGAAGAACCAGATCAGTCAGCGAAAGAAGCTCGTCATACCGCCATTCACCGGGGTCGTATTCCGCGCCGGAGGTGTCGATCGCCGTGTGGATGCCCTCTGCCTTCAGAATACGGAACAGAGCGATGAGAAATCCGATCTGCAGAAGCGGCTCCCCGCCGCTGACCGTGATCCCACCTGAATTTCCGTAATAGTTGCGGTACTTCAGCACCTCGCGGGCAATCTCCTCCGCGGTGACAGACCTTGCACACGCGCTTTCAAAGCCCCACGTATCCGGGTTGTGGCAATAGAGACAGCGGAGACGGCACCCCTGAAGAAAAAGTACAAACCTGAGTCCCGGTCCGTCCACGGCACCGAGCGTCTCAAAGGAATGGATGATTCCGGTCACAGCTCCTGTCTCCATGTTTCCCTCCATTCGGCAGATTCACGGACAATTCCAATGTCATATTTATTGTATCATGATTCGACTGAATAATCAAGTGACAATGTAACGAAATCACACAGAACCTGACGGCGGCAAATGAGCGGAATGTACGACAGCGGTAAAAATGTTTTGCAAACACCTGCGTTCCCCTTTACACGGCGATTACCGGACAAAAAAAGAAAGCCGCCCAAGGCGCACTTTCTTTCCGTTAAAACATTCTGCGGCGAATTCTTCCCGCGGAAAACACTTCACGTCCCGGCTGCCGCGGGGCACTGCGGAATACACTTGATAATCATCCCGACAATGAACTCCGTCGGCTTGCGGCAATCGTCTGCCAGCCACTCCGAAATGATCGCGGCAATCCCGGACAGATAAAACGTCATCATATAGGAACGTTCCTCCCCGGGAACCGAGAACCGCTCCAGAATCGGGTCGAATACATGGCGGAACATCGTGCCGTAGGTCTCCTCGGAATGAAAATCCGCGGGGCGCTTCAGGGTCGCCATATACAGCCGTTTGTGGTCGAGGATGAAGGACAGGTAGGACGACAGGTACTCCGGAGTGATGAGGAACAGCTCCTCGCGCGGCAGGTCGGGGATACGCTTTGGGAAGCCCTCTTTCCCCGTGCCGAAATACGAAAGGAACCGCCCGTGCATCATGCTGACCGTTTCCTCAAGCAGGTCCCGCATATTCTCGTAATGCAGATAAAAAGTAGACCGGTTGACTCCGGCGAGGTGGCATACCTCCTTGATCGAAATATATTCAAAATCCTTCTTTTCCAGCAGAGCCAGAAGCGCCTCGTCCATGCGAAGCGCGGTATTGAAATACTTGCTTTCGGACTTGTTCATGAGGTTTCTCCTTTTCTTTTCCGGACGGAGGAAGAAATCATTATAAAGGCGGAAATACCGACTGCAAGGAACCACACTCCCGTCCCCGTCAGCGTGTTCATCAGCACCCGATAAGCTTCGTCTCCGGGTGAAAACTCCGAGATCAGCGTGTTCTGAAGCCCGGAGAGGGACATCAGGGCGGCAATGAAATTCAGCGCCGCAGCGGCGGACAGGATAGGACTTCCGAGTTTCTTCCGTTTTATCAGATGGATGACGGACAGCGTCAGCATATAGAACGTGTACGCCGCGACGGCGTATATCGTATACCCCGGATAAGACGATGCGGGGTTGTCCTTGACAAGCAGGAGAAGCATGCCGCCCGCGGGGATGTTGAGGACAAGCAGAAGCCGGGCTGTCAGGCGGTAGCGTCGCTCTTCAAAGGCTTCTCTGCCACCCTCCTCCCGCTTCCGCCACGAGACGGCAAGCAGGACACGGATAAGCCCGAGCATCAGATAGTATGCCGCGGTTGACAGCGCGTAGACCGAGGCATACCGGATCCCGAGGAAACCCCGGAACGCGGCGAAGGCGAAGTCCGCGACAATGCCGCGATGTGTGCCCTTTTCGCCCTGAAAAGCAAGGCGGTAAAGCTCCTTCCCGCGCGCGACGTGCAACGCCCATTCCCCGTGCCGCTTCATTTCGCGTTTTCGCTGATCTCTTTTGCAAGCTGCATGATCTCATAGGCGTACTTTTTCTTGCCCATATCAAGCAGCTTTTTGTAGATCGGGTAATTGACACCGACGCCGATCATACCGACCACGCCGATGATGATTCCCGCCGCCACGGAAATCGTTGTTCCGCTCCCGATGACCTTCATGGCAAGGCACATTCCCGTGCCGAACACCAGTGCAACCAGTGTTCCGAAGGTGTAGGCAAAAATGTTTGCGGGGAGCTTTGCCCGCCGGTCGAGCTTGCGGAGCGCTTCCACTTTGCCGCGGCGCTTGGGCGCGTATTCGTTTGCGAGTTGTTCTGCGTAAATTTTGTCTGTATTCATGTTTCAGACCTCCTTTGTTTTGATGACTTCATTATAAAGGAGATTCTGTCCGAACGGAACAACAGGAAACGGGAAAAGTGTTGTATTCAGAAAATTTACGGGGTGTTTTCGGGGAAAAGCGCCGGGGAAACCGCCCTTGCGTTCAGTATATCCGACAGGAAGGCAGTTGTCAAGCGATCGAACCGGAATCAAAAGTCCGCGAATCAACAGGGTTGCCCGATTCCAAAGGAAAAGAGGGCGCCCCGGGGCGCCCTCTTCCGGTATGTTTATTTCTTCTTTGCTTTCTTCATGTAAAAGAATCCGTCCCGTTCCATGCCCGGATGCTCCGTCAGATACTCCTCCGCAAGTCCTGCGACCTTCTCCCACGTTGCGGCATCAAAGAGGTTGACCTTGGAACGGATCTTCTCGTCGTTTTTCCCGAGGAACAACTGCACGACCGGCACGAAATCCGCAAACTGATGCGTGAATCCCGCTCCGGGGAAATAATCCTTCCCGTACGGACCGTATTCGTACAGGTACACGTTTGCGGTAGTCAGTCTGGTCCCCTCCGAGAGGTCATACTGCCGGGCAAGCTCCTCCGGGAACCGGAGCATGACGACCGCGTCCAGCTCGTCCGAATATGCGGCAATCCGAAGCGGGTTTGCGCTGACGACCAGCGCCGGCTGCGTATCCCCGTATTTCAATGCCTCCGCGATGGTGCTCATCACCATATCATAGTAAAACCGTTCCCCGAAGCTCTTACAGATCAGCTTCCGGATCGCGTAAAATTTTTTATAAGAAAGCCCCAGTTTCGACTGATTTTCCGCATGATTTGCCATTTTTATTTCCCCCTTTGTATTTCGCGGTAACCTTGAGGATTACCTGCATTTTTGTTACACAAAATATAAATCTGTTTCTTCTCTGCGTCCACTATAACATAACGGGAAGCAAAAATCAAGTCCCGCTCGCGGAATCGGTTCCGACCCGGTACACGATAAACCGGGAAAGAATACGATCCGCGTCCCGTCGCAAAACACCTCGCCTGTATTTCCTTACAGCCGAAGCCCTTTGATATCCTTGACGCGGGACAGAATCATGTTACAGCTGCAACTGACGACCCCCGGCAACGTGTCGATGACCTCGTGCAAAAACCATTCCGTTTCCTCGGCGGTGGCGGCAACCGCATGGACGTGCAGCTTGTCCTTCCCCGTGACGCGGTAGATCTGCGTGACGGTCTCGTTGCCTTTCAGGATCTCCGTGACGCTCCCGAGCGTTTCCGGCAGCGTTTCAATTTCAAAATAACAGGACACGGCACCGCTGATCTTCTGCGGATTGACAATCGTGGTATACCCTTCGATCACGCCCCGCTTCTCCAGCGCCCGGATCCTTGCCTTGACCGCCACCCGCGAAATTCCGACCTGTTCCCCGATGTCGGAATAGGAAATGCGTGCGTTTTCGACCAACAACCGGACAATTTCCTGATCCGTTTCGTCCAAACCTTCCAGATACATGATTTCACCTCCCGTTTTTTGCCTTGCCGTGATATATTACAGGTCTATCATATCATTTTTCTTTCGAAATGTAAACAGTATCTTGACTTCCAGAAATGATTTCACTATAATGGTTACGTATCGTAATCTGAATCTTTCGTTTCGGAGGCGTCAAAATGAACCGGAATCTTACCAAAGGATCGGTCACCAAATCCATGCTGCTGTTTGCGATTCCGTTGATCGTCGGTGACCTGCTCCAGCAATGCTACAATATTGCCGACACGCTGATCGTCGGGCAAGTCTTGGGAAAGACCGCGCTTGCGGCGGTCGGCTCGTCCTTCACCCTGATGACCTTCTTGACCTCGATCCTTCTCGGACTTTGTATGGGAAGCGGGGCGCTCTTTTCCATCCGTTTCGGGGAGAAAAACGAGCGCGGGCTCAGCGAGAGCATCTGCGCCTCGTTTGTTCTGATTGCGGCGGCAACCGTAATCCTGAATATTCTTGCGTTTGTTTTTTTAGACGAGCTTCGCGTCTTTCTTCGTGTACCGGAAGAAGTCTGGGGAGAAATGCGGAACTATCTGTCGGTCATCTTTCTGGGGGTCCCCGCTATTTTCTTTTACAATTATTTTGCCTCTTTTCTGCGGTCTGTCGGGAATTCCGTCGTCCCGCTTGTGTTTCTCGCGGGTTCAACCGTTCTGAATATCGTTCTGGACCTGTGGTTCGTCATCGGGCTCGGGCGCGGTGTCGGCGGAGCGGCGGAAGCAACGGTCATCGCCCAATATCTGTCCGGTATCGGCATTGCCGTTTACGCGTTTTTGCGTTGTCCCGAAGTGCGCGCCGTCTTCCGGATCGGCACTTTGCGGTGGCGGTGTATCCGGGAGGTCCTTTCCTATTCCGTTCTGACCTGTATTCAGCAGTCCGTCATGAACCTCGGAATTCTGATGATTCAGGGACTGGTCAACAGCTTCGGTACCACCGTCATGGCGGCGTTTGCCGCGGCGGTGAAGATCGACGCGTTTGCCTACATGCCCGTTCAGGATTTCGGTAACGCCTTCTCCACGTTCATCGCACAGAATTACGGCGCAAAAAAAGAGGAGCGTATCCGCTCCGGGTTAAAGCGCGCCGTACTTTTGTCCATGCTGTTCTCCGTGGCGGTCTCCGCACTTGTCTGTATTCTTGCGCGCCACTTCACGGCTTTATTTGTTGAAGCCGGTGAGGCAGAGGTCATCCGGGAGGGAGCCCGTTATCTGCGGATCGAGGGCGCATTTTACTGCGGAATCGGCTGCCTGTTCCTCTTTTACGGATTGTACCGCGCACTCGGAAAACCGGGAATGAGCGTGATCCTGACCGTCATTTCGCTCGGTACCCGCGTCGCGCTCGCTTATCTTCTCTCCGCAATTCCCCAGGTCGGTGTGACCGGCATCTGGTGGTCCGTTCCCATCGGATGGTTTCTTGCGGACGCGGTCGGCTTCTCCTGCTTTCTGCTTCAAAGGAAGCGGTTGCTTGCCCCGGCGAGCAACGCGGAAGAGGATATCTCCGGAAGCGTGTAACCCCAAATAGCGGAGCCGCCGGCAGGTACTGTCCTTCCCCGCAAAAAAGACACCCCAAGGGGTGTCTTTTTTTGTAAGCAGAATCCGATGTGCATTTCCGCATCCACGAAAACGGTTCCGGTTGCCGGGCAACGCACAGGTCAATGGCTCTGTGCGTTCTCCCGGACGTCCGTCTGCCGGTATTTTCCGCCCCCGTCCGACGGGCTGTCAAGCCGTCTGGTCAGGAACAGCCGGATCCACCATTGCGTGTACGCGTGCAGATCATCCAGCCGCACATCCGACAGTCCGCGGCAGTATTTGACGTACTCGCAGAGCAGTCCGTTGACAAAAACGGCAATATCCAGCGCAAGATATTCCTTGTTTTTTACCCGCTCATCATGATTGCAAAGTTCAAAAAGCTTGTTCGTTACGATCAGAGTCAGTTTTTTTGCCGTAAACAGAAAATCGTTTGAACGGCACAAGAGCTTGTAATTCTCATCATTTTCCCGGATATATTGAAAGAATATTTCCGCAAACTTCTCCGCACTTGCCGCCTCCAGCAGTTTGGCATTGCTAAAAAAACGATCCACCAGTTCATTCTCGTAGTCCTGTGCAATGCTGTAAGTGTCATCGTAGTGGGAATAAAAAGTGCTGCGGCTGATGTCCGCCCGCTCGCACAGTTCACTGACGGAAATGCGTGAGATTTCCTTGTATTCCGAGAGCATTTCGGCAAACACGCTCTTGATCAGACGTTTGGTTTTTGCAGATGACCGGTTCAGATTTTTTACTTTCATAGATACTTCCCTTTACAGTTTCTTGCACATTGTTCGTATTTGAACACTGCACGCAAATCTGCTCTTCCTTTTCCTTTACAGCTCCATTATAATGCAACAGTGTTGAGATGTCAACAGTGTACAAAAAATCAGAATAGGAGGAAACATATGCACACGATAGAAGTGGAGCATCTGACAAAGGATTACGGCTCCGGACGCGGAGTGTTTGATGTCAGCATCGCCGTAGACAAAGGAGAAGTGTTCGGCTTTCTCGGACCGAACGGCGCGGGCAAATCGACCACCATCCGCCATCTGATGGGCTTTTCCAAGCCTCAGAGCGGAAGCACGAAAATCGAAGGAATGGAAACCTTTTCTCACTACTCCGAGGTACTGAATCACGTCGGTTATATTCCCGGCGAGATCGCACTACCCGCTGGACTTACCGGATGGGAATTCATCCGGATGATGCAGAACCTGCAGAAAATCCACAACGAAGAGCGTCTTGGCGAAATGCGCAAGCTCTTTGAATTGAACGATGATGTGCTTTCGGGAGACACCAAACGGATGAGTCTGGGCGTCAAGCGGAAGCTGGCGGTGGTTACGGCGTTCATGTCCGACCCCAATGTCCTGATCCTGGATGAACCGACCAGCGGTCTGGATCCCGTTATGCAGGAAAACTTCATTCAGTTCATCCATGATGAAAAGAAGCGTGGCAAGACGATTCTGCTCTCCAGCCACATTTTCTCGGAAATCGACTCCACCTGCGACCGCATTGCGATCATCAAGGACGGGCACATCGTATCGCAGTTTGTTGCGGACGATCTCAAGCACGCCTCGCGCAAGTATTACACGGTTACATTTGTAGGCGAAGCGGCAAAAGCCGGGTTTCTCAAAAAAGCCGCCGCTCTGCCCTCCTTCCGCTTATTGAGCGAAAAAGCAACCGAAACGTATCTGTCGGTTGAGGACAGCGACCTCAATGCACTGATTGCGCTCCTGGCAGAGTCGCACACCGTCACATTCAGCAACCGGCGCGAAACACTGGAGGATTATTTCCTGAAATTCTATAAGGAAGACAGGAATTTTGGAGGTGCTTTGAAATGAGTGTAATCGAATGCAGACAGCTGACCAAGGATTTCGGCGACGGACGCGGCATTTTCGGCATCGACCTGAACATCGAAGAGGGAGAGATGGTCGGCTTTGTCGGGACCAACGGAAGCGGTAAAACCACCACCATGCGCAACATTCTCGGCTTTCTCAAACCGACATCGGGATATGTCGGCATCAACGGTCTGTCCTCCTGGGAGCACGCCAGCGAAATTGCCCGGAGCATCGGATATGTCCCCGGCGAAATCGCTTTCCCGGATCTGAAAACCGGCATTGATTTTCTGAAATGTCAGGCAGACTTTCTCGGTCTGAAGGATATGCGCTACGCAAACGAGCTGATCGAGCGGCTCCAGCTTGACCCCCGTGCCAATCTGAAGCGGATGAGCAAGGGCATGAAACAGAAGACCGCGCTTGTGGCGGCACTGATGAATGACGCGCCGATCATTCTTCTCGACGAGCCGACAACGGGGCTTGACCCCCTCATGCGTATGACATTTCTGGACATTATCAAGGACGAACACCGCAAGGGCAAGACCATCTTCATGAGCAGTCACAGCTTTGAGGAGCTTGAAACCACCTGTGACCGCGTGGCGCTGATCAGCGACGGACACATCGTGGATGTATGCCGCATGAGCGAGATTACGGATCGTCCCGTGAAGGAATTCAAAATCGAGTTCCATACGGAAGAGGATTACCTGCGGTTCCTCGGCGAACGGTATGAGGTCATCCGCCGTCAGCCGCAATATAATCAGGCAACCATCCGTATTCCGTCAAACGAGACGGCAGAACTTCTTTCGTCGCTGAAAAACTATAACGTGAAGTTTATTTCCGAACTTCCGTATACCCTGGAAATGCACTTCAAAAAAATCATTTTTGATAAAAAGGAGAACAAGAGCAATGTTCAGTAAAGCACTTTTCAAGCAATCCTGCAAAGCAAACGGAACCATGTGGAGCATCATCACCTTTGCGGTTTGCTTCATGCTTGCCTGCGTCATGCTGATTTCCGGCAGCGGAAGCATCGGAGAAGTCAAGAATTCCATTCAGGATACCATCATTACCAAGGAAATCGACGCGGGACTGGAAGCGCGCGCCATCAACTACTATGCGGGCGCAACCGACGGTCTGACCCGCTTTGACAATCTGTTTGCCGCAAACGCAACGGATACGCTCTCCTATCTGACTTGGCTTTCCGCAATGCCCGATCAGACAAAAATCACGGATCCTCAGCAGTACGCGGCTGCCATGGCAGAGTGGCAGAACGCAAAGCCGACCATGACAACCGAGGCGGGAAAGAGTCTTGAAGCATCCGTCGGTGAATGGCAGGCGAAGAAGCCCGATATTACGAAGTTTGAGTCCACAGAAGCCTATGTCGCCGCCATGACGGAATGGGCGGAGCAATCCCCCGCAACAGCCGAAAACGCCGTCAAAATCGCCTACGCGACCGCCGTTGACGATCTGCAGGAATATGTATACGAACGGGCGCTTGCCGTAAATCCTGACTACACACGGGACTCCGACGAAGCAAAGGAAATGCTGGGCGCCGTTCTGTACGCGCTCAATCCAAACGGAATGTTCAACGATTCCTTCTATCTAAAATACGAAAAGACCGCGCCGGAAGACTACGATTATCTGTCCATCATCGCGCACATCCGGGCAGGTGACGCGGGCGCCTATCTGACCGGCAGTGAACGGAGCAATTACCGCGCCGCCCGCGCCGAGGATTGCTCCTCCATGTTCCTTGCCGGCAACATGACAGATGAAAAAAATGTGGAAAAGATCGTAAATCAGTTGTCCTCCTTCGGCGTGACCATGGAAAAATACAACAGCTTCGGCTATACCTACGATTCTCTCAAGCATCTTGCAAACACCGCCGTGATCACCTACGGGAACCGGCTCTCCTATGAGCTGGAACTGCTTGCCGAGCGTCATCAGAACGGTGAATTTGCCGATGAAGCAGCCTATACCAAGGCAATCGAGGAGAAGACCTCCGAACTTGCGGCAGATGTTTCAAGCAGTCTTCTGTCCGCCCTTCCAAAAGAGGTTTCCGATGCGCTGGAAGAGGTCGGAAAGGCGGATTTGTATACGCTGATCGTCGGCTCGATCTTCTACAAGCTCGCAGGTCTGCTTCTGCCGATCATTTACATGATCATGGCTTCCAACAACCTGATTTCCGGTCAGGTGGACAGCGGCTCCATGGCTTATGTGCTTTCCACCTCCACCAAGCGCAGCACCGTTGTGTTCACGCAGGCAATGTACCTGATCGGTTCCCTGCTCGCTATGTTCTGCCTGACCACGGCAACCGGCTGTGTATGCCTGTCCTTCGTATCGGAAGACATCAAACTGACTTACAGTAATCTGATTCTTCTGAACGTCGGCGCCTTCCTTGTGCTGTTCGCACTTTCCGGACTTTGCTTCTTCACCTCCTGCTGGTTTGACCGGAGCAAGCGTTCCATGGCAATCGGCGGCGGACTCAGCATCTTCGCACTGGTCGCGGCAATGCTCGGACTGTTCGGCAGCCCCGTGATCCCCTCTGTCGTACGTCTGGACAGCCTGAACTATTTCAACTACGCAACCATCATTTCGTTCTTTGATGTCATTTCCATCATGGACGGCACGAATACGTTCCTGTGGAAATTTGCAATTCTTGCGGTCATGGGACTTGTCGGGTATATCGTCGGATCGGTACGGTTCACCAAGAAGGACCTCCCCCTGTAACGCCCTGTACGCACTCATAAGAAAGAAAGGAAATCAACTATGTTTGAATTTTCAAAACTCTGCAAAGAATTTGAGGGACTTTCCACCCCGGAGCGCAGCGCCATACTGACCGGCAAGTCTGTCGGAATATTCGCAAAGCTGAAGCAGATGAACCTGCCGGGCGTTGACCCGGTGCAGACCTTAGCCGGGTTTATCCTTGGCTCTGTGGTTGCAGACGGACGTGTGAATGAGCAGGAATATCTCTTGATGTACCCCGCGCTTCTGCGCACATTCGGTGACGATTTCGACTTCGATCTCGTTAAGAAATCCTTTGAGGGGGATCGCGACGGCAGAAAAGCAATCCGGAAATACACCGAGGATCTGCTTGCATTTCTTTCGTTTGCCGACGAGAGCCTCCGGAGTGATATTATTCTGCTCTGTCTGTGCGTGGTAAGCGTGGACAATAAGATCTCGCCGAAGGAACAACGCTACATCCGTCAGCTTTGTACCGCGTGACACGACGAACACCGGAAGAGACTGCATTTCCGGAATAAAAATACTGTTCCGGCATCCGGCTCCTGCTTTCGCATACACAAATGAAGCCCCCGCAGAAATGCGGGGGCTTCACAATTGCCGTTTGTTTTATGCAGTTTTTCTCTTACGGATGATGAATACAACTACGGTTGCACCCGCTCCGAGAACAACGATGCCGATGATGATCCAGACCCATACGCCGACAGCAGGAGAACCGGTCTCTGCCTCAATCGTAAATCTGGTGGTTGCGTCGCCGCTTGCCGAACGGATGGTAAGGGTATGTTCGCCCCCCGCAAGCGTTGCGAGGTAGCTTGCTTTCAGCTCAATGATGATACTGCCTTCACGCTTATCGTAGTTCCCGGCAGCAACGGTCTTGCCGTCCACAAGCACATCGACAAAGTCGGAGAATGCCGCGTCGGACTTGAAGGTCAGGCTGTTTTCACCGCCCTTGTTCCACTTGGCGCCTCTGCCGTCGATGATGCTCGGTGCGAGCTTGTCGATGGCAACGGCTGCCTTTTTGTAGCCGCAGACCTTGCATTCCTCATGCTTTGCTCCGGCTCCGGTGACGGTGGCTTCCCTGTCGATCTTCCATTCGAATACGTGTTCTGCCTCATCACCCTTTGCCTTGCAGGCTGTGCATTCGTGCCAGTGGTTCGTCTCATCGGTCGACCATTCTGCCTTGTAGTTGTGCTTTGCGAGATCGCCGTACTTCTGACCGCAGATCGAGCAGGTCGCCTTTTCCGTGCAGGTTGCCGTGCCGCCCGTATGATCGGTCAGCTGTTTGCCGCAGGCATCGCAGTTGTGGTCGTTGTCATTGTCTGCGTGCGCCGCCACGTCCTTCTTGTCTCCGCAGACGGTGCACTCATGCCAATGGTTCGTCTCATCGGTCGACCATTCGGTTTTGTAGTTATGCGGCGCGAGATCGCCGTACTTCTGACCGCAGAACGAGCAGGTCGCCTTTTCCGTGCAGGTTGCCGTGCCGCCCGTATGATCGGTCAGCTGTTTGCCGCAGACATCGCAGT
>CAKVOU010000015.1 GCA_934796165.1 uncultured Eubacteriales bacterium
CCTTGTTAATCACCACAGCATAAGGATTCCCCCTCCCCCATCGGGGGAGGTGTCGGCGAAGCCGACGGAGGGGGCATCCCTCCCCGGCGCACCGGGGAGGTGCCGCGCTTCGCGCGGCGGAGGGGTACCCGACCCGCGCGTTTGCTATTCAATCGTGTTTTGTGAAACAAGCCCCGCGCGTATACCCCCGTAATTGCTGCCGTACCCATTTCCAATATCCGAACGCGTTTTTGTAAAATTTCAAGAATCCGCTGCATTTTGTCTTCCCCGCCCCGACCTTCCCCCCAGTCGGGGCGGGCGGATACCCGCATCCCGGGAGAACTCCGTTCTCCCGCCACGCGAGCGACGGGGCGATGAATCCCCGCGAAACTTCATACGCGCCCCCGCCATAAAAGACAACCGCTTTCAGTGAAACAAACGTCCCGTTTCAACTTACCCATTTCCACTTCCAATGGCGTTTCCGCAAAACTTCACTGTTCTGCGAAATAAACGCCATTTCCCGCCCCGACCTTCCCCCAGTCGGGGCGGGCAGGGGGAGTATTCCCGTAGAGGGGGACAGGGTCCCCCTCTCAGGGCGAACCTTTTCTGGCGACTTTTCCCTTCGTCGGGAAAAGCCGCCCTGCGGAGCAAAAACAAACAATTATTGCTTGTAAAGAATCACAAGCAAAACTTCAACCCTCCCGCGAATCAAAAACAAACAATTATTGCTTGCAAAAAATCACAAGTAAAACTTCAAAGTTTGCCCTGCGAAACAAAAAATATTTGCAGATAAACCGCAGAACGCAGAGCGTTCAATCTCCCCCACCCCCTGCGGAGCAAAAACAAACAACTATTGCTTGTAAAGAATCAGAAGCAAAACTTCACCCCCCGTAAATCAAAAACAAAAAATTTGCAAAAAATCCGCAGAACGCAGAGCGTTCTATTAAATCCCCTTCTCCACCCCGCAGCGTGCAACAAAAAGCAGGACCTCCAAGGGGAGGCCCTGCTTTTTGTATCTTTGTTTCCTTTGAGATCTGAACCTCTGGAACTTCAAGCCGTAAGCCTTATGCCCGAAGTTGCCGGCGTCTGCCCAAAGCCGTGAACTTTTTGCTCCGAAGTCGCGGACGCAGGGCTTTTCTGTTCAAAGCCATTTGCTCCGGACACCGGAACGGTCATTCCGGAATCAGTTGTTGGTGGAAATATTCGTGATGGTTCCGGATTCCGAGTACACCGGGTAAAACAGGTAGGAGGTTCCGTCCGCAAGCGTGAGAGAGACCGTAATGTCGAGCTTGTACGTAAATTCGGCACCATCCGGCAGCGGGGTCGTCTTTGCCAGGTCCTCAAAAACCGCTATGGGCAGATTCTTCAGATCAGACAGACGGACCGTATCCATGCTGACATAATCCTTCTTGTTGAAATCCTGAGAGAAGGAGCCGTGCAGATCCTCTCCTCCGGCGCGGAGGGTCCAGTTGCCGTCTACCGAGATCTCGATCGTATCGCCGTCGCCGAGTCCGCCGATCACAAGATCGCCGTTTTCCTTTTCGGTTACGGTAATCCGATCAAGCTTCGGAATGAATTCGGGAGGAGTCACTGACCAAGTTTTGTCAATCGTGAGCTCCATGGATGCCAGAGTTTTGCCGTCATAATACAGATGGAAGCAAATGCCGTAAAGTTCATTGTTTTCGTTGACGCTGAAACCGAAGTACCCGGTCACCTTGGTGATAACGTCCTTGATCTTCGCAACGGTGGCAAGGACCTTATCGGACATACCCTCGCCGAGCATATCAACGAGATCCCCGAAGGTGAATTCGGTCATGAAGGTGTTGATGGTTTCCATGATCTTTGCAACCGTGAGGGGCGTATCGGTTGAATCGTTTTTGAAGGTTGCAAGCAATTCGTCGAGGGTCATCTTGCGGAGCTGTGCGTACATCTCTGCTACATAGCCCTCCTCCGGCGCCTTACCGGTTGCCAGCGTGATGACGGTTTCAACGAGTTTCACGATCTTCTCGTCGGTGATCCGGAAGCCCTGCGCATTCAGCACAAGGAACAGATTGTCCAGAATGGAGCCGACCGAGGTGTCACCCTTGATCGAGGTGGACAGAAGCAGGAAGACCTGATTATAGGTTCCTTCCTTGCCGGCAAGCTTGTCAATGTATGAAGCAGGGGTCATTTCAAGCAGGGCGGGAATCTGATCCAGTACTCCGGTCAGTGCGCCCGTGATCTTGGAAAAGTCAAATTTGTACCCATCGCCGCCTTTTCCGCTTTCGCTCTCCACCTTGTCGAACAGCTTCAACAGACTGCCGATCAGCTGCTCCGGCTTGATTTCGGGAAGCGTGACTCCGGGCATCTCCACTTTGCCCTCGGGGAGCAGGTCGAGGATCTGACGGACGAGATCCTGATACTCTTCGGGAAGCATTCCGAGGAGGGAGTCAAAGTCGGGTGTCGTGGGGAGACCGGAGATATCGCCGTTCAGCATCTTTTCAATGTAACCGGCGAGCTTATCCAGTGTTTCGTCGTCCATGACGAGCGAAAGCTGATTCAGCACGGACTGAAGCAACACCTTGGGCGTGGTCGCTGCCTTGGCGCCTTCAATCTCCATGTACAGATAGGTGCCGTCATAGTACGCGGAAAAGATCACGGGATCCATATCATAGGTTGCAATCTCAGTGCCTTCGCCGTCGAGTTTTCCAGAAACGCACAGATAGAACGTGTTGTTGGTTCTGTCGTAACTGAATTCGACATAGAGTAAGCGGAGCGTAGTGACCGTACCGGACGATTCGCCGTCTTCGGGGTGATCGGGCTTGGAGATGTTCACAACAGGAACATATGCCTTGACAGAGATCACTCCGTCCGCAAGGGTGGGAAGCGCCGGAGCGGGTTCCTCATCGGAGCCGGATTCGGACGTGGATTCCGACTTGGACTCGGAACTGGATTCGGATCCGGTTCCGGACGTGGATTCCGACTTGGACTCGGACCCGGATTCGGAATCAGGCAGGGATTCCGTGGGCTTGGATTCCTCCGGAGCCGTGGTGGATGTATCGGATCCCTTTTCGGTACCGGTTTCTTTTGTTGAGCCGGGCGTGCAGGCGGTCAGCGCAACGGACATGACCATCAGGAGCGCGAGGCACAGGGCAAGTATTTTTTTCATAGCGTTCTCCTTTGAAAATTTGGGGGTTGGGATTTGTATGCATATTATAGCACGGTTTTACGAACCTGTCAATTATGTAACGGTAAAAGGATGATTATTTTCGGACGGCTTTCCCGGCAGAGGGCAGCCGCCTTCCCTGCCGCGGAATCGGTTCCGGAATCAGTGTTGCAGGTGCATTCCGACGACCAGACTGCGGACAACCTCGCGCATTTCGGTGTCCGGCTGGAAGATGACGGCGATCCGGTCTTCTCCGTCGTTCGCAAACAGCAGGCTTGCTTCCTCCGGCTTCAGATCGGGACAGTAGGTATAGCACCGGATGCTTCTGTCCTTGCGGATGCGGGCGATCTCCTCCGGGTCATCGGTGTAACCGTTGATCTGTCTGGCGAAGGAAAGCCGGACCGCAACGATTCTTTGTGTGCGGCGGATATCCGTGATGATAAAGTCATAGTCTCCGTTTTCCCGGCGCTCCGTCCGGTACTGGTAGGTTCTTGCAACATATTTTACGAAGATGAAAACGGAAACGGTCAGCAGCACGATTGCTCCGAGCTGGTAAAACATCCGGAATGCACTGACCAGGATGGAGACAGCCACCAGAGCGGCGGCAATCAGAAACAGTCCTATGGACAGCCATTTTGCCAACGGATCGGTGGAACGGGTTATCTGTTCGTGTTCATAGTCAAAGTCACGCATATGAGTCTCCTTTCATTGTTGCTGCCGGCTCTTACTGCTGTCCGATTTTCAGCATACGCACGTCGGTTCCGGAGAAAATGAGCGGTCGGAATTCCCCCGACAGGCGGCTGGCGATCCGGTCTCCGTAGGTTTCCTTCAACTTGATCGGATCAAGGTTGGTACTGATGATGGTCGGGAGCAGGCGGTTGATGCGTTCGTTCATGATGCGGTAGAGGTTGGACACGGTGAGCTTGGTCTGGATCTCGGTGCCGAGGTCGTCGAGAATGAGCAGGTCGCAATCAAAGTAGCGGTCGATGTCGGTTTCGGTCGTGCGGGAACGGAAGCGGTCATCGTCAAACTCCGCGAACAGATCAATGGCGCTGACGTATACCACGTCAAATCCGCGGTCGATGACGGTTTTGGCGATCGCGGTGGACAGATGCGTCTTTCCGAGTCCGGTTCCGCCGATCAGGGTCAGGCTGGGGGAGGGCTTTCTGTCGGACGCGCCGACGGAAAAGTTCTCCGCGTATTCCCGGAGAGTTTCGAAGTTGAACTTCATCAGGTCATAGGCGCCCTTGACCGAGCGGTAATAATCGAGCCGGAAGTTGTCGAAGCTCTGGGTCTTCATGAGGTTGCCGATGCCGGAGCTTTCATACCCCGCTTCGATCAGGCGCCGCCGCATACAGGTACACATCCGGTAACCGACATACCCGGAGTCCTGGCAGACGGGGCAGTCGTATTTCGGGTCGGTGTAGTCCTCCGGGTACCCTGCCCGCTCAAGCAGGCGCGCACGTTCGGCGACCAATGCTTCATTTTGCCGGCGGACATCTTCGATCGGCTTTCCGTCGATTGCCGCACGGAAAATACCGAGACCGGTACCCGCCATTCTGCGGTCGATCTCCGCGATCTCCGGGCATTTCTGATAGACCTCTCTGCGTCTTTCATCTGCCTTTGACTCTGCGATCAGATGCTTTTTCTCGAATTCCTCGCGGATGCGGGTATAATTTTTACGGTTGAATCCCATAATTCTCTCCACGCCGCCGGAGGCGGCTTCAATAGATTTTCGGGTAACGCGTGTCTTTGCCGGTTTCTTCCCGGCGGATCCCGGGACGGGTGTTTTTGCCGTCCGCTCGCCTGAGGGGTGCCCGCCGCCACGCCCGGCGACCGTATCCCCCGGGCGGGCGGATCCCCCTCCGGCTTCGCTCGTTCCGCGCTCTCCCGGCAAAACTTCCGGGTTTCCGGAGACAAGCGCACGGGGCGGCGGGAATTTTGCGCTGATGCGCAAAACGTAGGATTTGCTTCGCAAACCTACAAGTTCTTGCCGCGGCGCACGGGGCGGCGGGAATTTTGCGCTGATGCGCAAAACGCAGGATTTGCTTCGCAAACCTACAAGTTCTTGCCGCGGCGCACGGGGCGGCGGGAGTTTTGCACTGATGTGCAAAACGCAGGACTTGCTTCGCAAAACTACAAGTTCTTGCCGCGGCGCACGGGGCGGCGGGAATTTTGCGCTGATGCGCAAAACGTAGGATTTGCTTCGCAAACCTACAAGTTCTTGCCGCGGCGCACGGGGCGGCGGGAGTTTTGCGCTGATGCGCAAAACGTAGGATTTGCTTCGCAAACCTACAAGTTCTTGCCGCGGCGCGGTTGTGCCGTCGG